>CAVWYW010000019.1:0-196554 GCA_963759345.1 uncultured Alphaproteobacteria bacterium | reverse complement strand
GCGGTCGCGATCGAGCGCTGCGATGAGTGCGCTCTTGATTTCGGCGACCAGGCCGAGGCCGCGGAACACCAGCGCCGAGTAAAGCTGAATGAGGCTCGCGCCAGCGCGAAATTTGGCAAGCGCGGCGGCGCCGGAATCGATCCCGCCCGCCCCGATGAGTGGGAACACGCCTTCGACTCGCACATAGGTTTCGGCCAGCATGCGGGTCGCGAGCGGGAATAGCGGCCGGCCAGACAGGCCTCCGGCCTGTTTCGCCATTTCGGCTTCGCGCAGGCTTTTAGGCCGCGATAAGGTGGTGTTGCTGACGATCATGCCGTCGACCCGGCGCGAGCGCGCGATGCCAACAATGTCGTCGAGATCGGACAGCGACAGATCGGGCGCGATCTTCAAAAGCACCGGCGTCGGCCCGGCATGCTCCGCCACCCGCTCGCGGGCATCGACTACCCGGGCGAGGAGATCGTCGAGCACGGCGGCCTGCTGCAAATCGCGCAGGCCCGGCGTGTTGGGCGACGAGACATTGACGGCGACATAGCTCGCGACCGAGGCAAAGCGCTCGATCAGCCGCACATAATCGGCGACGCGATCCGGCGTATCTTTATTGGCTCCGACATTGATGCCGACAATGCCGCCGCCCCACGCTCCCCCGCGTGCGGCGGAGGAAATGGAGGAGGTTACGGCGCGCGCGGCAAGCCGTTTCAGCACCACATCGGCGCCCTGCGAATTAAAGCCGAGCCGGTTGATCACCCCGCCGTCGGCGTCAAGACGGAAGACCCGCGGCCGCGGATTGCCGGCTTGCGGCAACGGCGTGATGGTGCCGACTTCGACGAAGCCAAAGCCGACGCGCAGGAGCGCATCGGGCACCTCGGCGTTCTTGTCGAAGCCCGCCGCCATCCCGACCGGATTGGGAAAATTCAACGCGAAGGCGCGCACCGCGAGCCGTTTGTCATCGGCAACAATCCCGAGCCGCGGAGCAAATTTGAGCATTTTCAGCGTCAGGCCGTGGGCGTCTTCGGGATCCAGCGTTCGCAGCAGCGGCCGAATAAGCCCGTCGAACAGGCTGATCACGATTCCAGCTCCGGCAACGCGCGGCGGCCGTCGATCTCGTCGGCGAGCGGTCGCGCCCATTTCACCGCCGAGAGCGGCAGCGGGGCATAGAGATGCGGGAACATGTCGCCGCCTCGCGATCGCTCCCAGACCAGTGTCATGGCAAGCGCCTCGGCATCGACGGCAACGAGAACCAGATCGATCTTTCCGGCGTAGTGCTTCGCCAGTGTCTCGGCAAGCTGCGCGGCGGTCGAGAAATGGATGAAGCCGTCGCGATCGTCGGCTTCGGTCCCGAAAAACTGGTCTCCGGCCTCTGCCGCGCGCCAGACGGCCTGTTCGCAGATTTTGTAGATTGTCGTCACCTGTGCGCGCACTCCGCCGCGACCCTATCGGCGCGGTTTCGCCCGTTCAAGGCGAACAGCGCCCGCATTCGGCAAAAGTCTACCAACAAAGCCTTGCCGGGCGTGGACTTGAGCGGGCAGGAATAATTCCCTACCATCCCTCGCAAGTTGAGGGGTAGGGATGCTCACCCACGCGCAGGTCTGGTCAGCGATCGATCGTCTGGCGACCCGCGCCGGTTTGTCGGCTTCGGGGCTCGCCAAGCGCGCCGGACTTGATCCGACCACCTTCAACCGATCGAAGCGCGTCACGGCGCAGGGCCGCGCCCGCTGGCCGTCGACCGAGTCGATCGCCAAAGCGCTTGCCGCGACCGGCACGCCCATCGACGTATTCGTCGAGCTGATCAACGTGAGCAGCGGTCCCTCGACCCGGGCGGTGCCGCTTCTCGGCTTCGCCGAGGCCGGCGCCGGCGGCTATTTCGACGACGGCGGCTACCCGGTCGGCGAAGGCTGGGACGAGATCGCGTTTCCCGCGGTCAGCGACGAGCATGCCTACGCGCTGGAAGTGTCCGGCCAGTCGATGGAGCCGGCCTATCGCGACGGCGACGTGATCCTGGTGTCGCCGGCGGCGCCGATCCGCCGCGGCGATCGCGTCGTGGTCCGAACCCGAAGCGGCGAGGTGATGGCGAAAGAGCTCAAGCGCCGCACCGCGAAAACGATCGAGCTGCGCTCGCTCAATCCCGAACACACCGACCGTACGCTCGCGGCGGCGGAGGTGTTGTGGATCGCGCGGATTTTGTGGGCGAGTCAGTAGGCGCTAATCCAAGACCCGTCATCCTGAGGCGGCCGCGAAGCGGCCCTCGAAGGATGCGGCCGAGGCGCGCCCGGACCGTCGCCCTTCGAGGCTCGCCATAGCGTCGAAGACGCGCGTAACCGCGCTGATGGCTCGCACCTCAGGGTGACGGTCAACTGGTGATCACGCACTCCGCGCTAGCGCACCGTCGATCATGTCGATGGTGTTCTGAATCCCGTACGCGGCGACGAAGGAGCCGAAACGCGGGCCTTTCTCCTGGCCGAGCAGCACCTGATAGAGCATGTTGAACCAGTCGAGCGTCACGCCCGGCTTGCCGTCCTTGGCTTTCTTTTTCTGGTCGAGGAACGGTTCGCGCCGGCCGACTTCATAGACCACGTTCTGGATGGTTTCCGCCGACGCGTCGGACGGCAGCTGCGACAGCGCATCGCGCAGATCCATCAGCGCAACGCGTTCGCCCGGGCCTGGTTCGCGGAATTTCTTCGCCGGCAGCACGAAATCGCGGAAGTAATGGATGGCGTAGTCGACCAGTGCCGCCAGCCGCGGATGTGTCTGCCGCGTCACGCCGGGCCGGTAGCGGCCGATGAAGCCCCACAGGGTGTCGGCGTTCTCGGCATTCGACGCGGTCACGAGCGAAAGCAGCATCGCGAACGTCACCGGGTTGTCGGCCTTCGGCGGCGCGCCGCTGTGAATGTGCCAGACCGGATTCGCCAGCCGCTCCTTGGGCGCCTGCCGCTCGTAGGCTTCGAGAAATTGCTGATACTCGTCGACGTGACGCGGGATGACGTCGAAATAGAGCCGCTTCGCCGCCTTCGGCTCACGGTACATGAACAGCGACAGACTTTCCGGGCTGGCGTAGCGCAGCCACTCGTCGATGGTCAGGCCATTGCCCTTCGACTTGGAAATCTTCTGGCCGTTCTCGTCGAGAAACAGCTCGTAGTTGAAGCCCTCCGGCGGCGAGCCGCCGAGCGCGCGGCAGATTTCGCTCGACAGTTTGACGGAATTGATCAGGTCCTTGCCGGCCATTTCGTAATCGACGCCGAGCGCGACCCAGCGCATCGCCCAGTCCGGCTTCCATTGCAGCTTGCAGCGTCCGCCGGTGACCAGCGTGGTGACGCGCTCGGCCGTATCCGGATCGTCGTAGGTGATAGTGCCGGAGTTGGCGTCGTGCCCGACCACGGGCACCTGCAGCACCAGACCGGTGCGCGGCGAGATCGGCAGGAACGGCGAATAGGTTTCGGCGCGCTCCTCGCGGAGCGACGGCAACATGATATTCATCACCGCATCGAAACGCTCCAGCACTTTCAGCAACGACGCGTCGAACCGGCCAGATGTATAGCAGGCCGTCGACGACATGAATTCGTAGTCGAAGCCGAACTGATCGAGGAACGCGCGCAGCCGCGCGTTGTTGTGGGCGGCGAAGCTGTCGTGGGTGCCGAACGGGTCGGGTATTTTGGTCAGCGGCCAGCCGAGATGCTGGGTGATCATCTCCTTGTTGGGAATGTTGTCCGGCACCTTGCGCAGCGCGTCCATGTCGTCGGAGAACGCGATTAGGCGGGTCTTGATCTTATCGTCGGTGAGCACGCGGAAAGCATGCCGCACCATGGTGGTGCGGGCGACTTCGCCGAAGGTGCCGATATGCGGCAGGCCGGACGGGCCGTAGCCGGTTTCGAAGATCACTTCCGGCTTCGGGTTTCGCTTCAGCCGCGCGACAATCTTGCGCGCCTCCTCGAACGGCCAGGCATGCGACTGCTCGGCGACGGCGCGCAGGTCTGACGCTTGTTCCATGGTGGCGGTCGTCATCGTTTCGTTCTTAGACGCTTGGCTGTTTCGATCAAATCAAAATGGACTGATTGGGAAATAGCGCAGCCACAGATCGGTGTAGCTGCCCTTCTCCCATATCTGGAACAGCGCCCAGTTCATCGCCAGGCGCAAGAGATCGTTGCCGCGACGCACCGCAATGCCGATGCCTTCGCCGAAATAGCGGCTTTCCAGAAACGGCCCGCCGCGAAATGCGCAGCAGCCGCCGGAATCGGTGCCGTTGAGCCAGAACGCCAGCGCAATGCCGTCGCCGAACAGGAGATCGACTTCTTTGTTGCGCAACGCCTCGCGCGCGGCCTCGGCGTTCGGATAGGGCCGCACTTCGGCCTCGGTGAACATCGCCTTGAGAAAAGCTTCGTGGGCGGTGCCGGCGATTACGGCGATCTTCTTGCCCTCGAGCCGTTCCGGCAGCAGGTCGCCGATCGGGCTGTCGACCCGCGCCACGAAACGGGCTGGCGTGCGGTAATACGGATTGGTGAAATCGGCGCGGCGGCGGATTTCCGGCGTCGGCGCGATCGAGGCGATCACGGCATCGCCGCGGCCTTCATTGAGCGCGTCGAGGAGGCTCGCGAACGGCCGCGCCTGAATGGTGCAGCTGACTTTGATCTCATCGCAGATCAGGCGGGCGAGATCGACGTTGAAGCCGGCCGGATTGCCGTCCGCGCCGGGATAATCGAACGGCGGATAATCGAGCTCGGTGAGGAATTGGATGGTGCCGATGCGCGACAGATCGGGCCGTTCCGGCCGCCGGCGCGGATCCCAGAAGCCGGGGACCACGACGGCGCGCGGTTGCGCCACGCCCTCTCCTGCCGCCGCGGCCGGATGCATCCCGGTCAGGATCACGAGACACATAACGGCAAAGGCGCCGGCCAGCCGGAAAGCGGCGGTTCTGCCAAATGATAATGTGTGACCTGGTGACATGCTCGGGCGCCGGTTACCGCGGCCCGCTTAGCCGGGAAGTGGGCAAAAGTCGAGGCAAGCGGCGCTTTGCGGCGTGATTTCGTTATCGCTTGGACTTGAGCGACATTTATCGCGGCAAGCTGACAAACACTTGGCCGTCGCGCACTGCGACCTTCACCGGCGTCAGCCGCACGGACGCATCGCCCGGATGGCAGCCGGTCTCCAGGTCAAACTCGTAGCCGTGCCACGGGCAGACAATGTGCCGCTGCTTGCCGAACCGCAGGCCCGCGCTCTTTTTGTCTTCGGTTATCAGCTCCTCGACCTGATGGAAAATCTTGCCCTGGCAGACCGGCCCGCCGGCATGCGGGCACACATTCTCGTACGCCACCACCCGGTCGCCGAAGCGGAAGATGCCGACTTCCAGAGCGTCGAGCGCGAAGATGCGATAATCGCCATCGGGAACGTCGGCGAGCTTGGCGACCGCGATTTCGTCCATGACTGTTTCCGTATTTCGCCTGGTGCAACGTTTAGGTCGCCGGGCGATGAAACCACATCGCCACGTCGAAGATGTTGAGATCGGCCGCCCGGATCATGGCGCAAGCCGCCACCACCGTTTCGGTCGCGGTGATGACGCCGTCCGGAAAGGGCTCCAGCCCGGTTCCGCGCCGTTCGACTTTCGCCGCGTAACATTTCACCGCTGCCGCCAGAACCTTCTGCAACACGTCGTCGGCGATTGCGTCCGGCTCGCCGCAGTCGAGCGCGGCCTGCACACGCGCGGGGAAATCGGCAGCCGGCGGGTTGCCGCGTGCGTGGGTCGGCGCCCGATGCGCTTTCGCCGGCTTGGCAGTCTTTCGCGCCAGAGCTCGCGCCATTTCGTGACGTCCTTTGTTTGACGGCTTAAGCCGGAACTGGCTCGCGCCGCACCGGTGCTTGTTCGATCTGTTTGTGCGGCGGAACCGGCAACCCGAACAGCCGCGCCGCATTCAACCCGAGAATGTTGCGCTTCGCCTGCTCGCTGAGGAACGGCAGCGTCGTGATCGCGCTCGGCAGGTCGAAATCCCAATGCGGCCAGTCGGAGGCAAACAACAGCTGCGTCTCCGCTTTGATCGCGTCGAACGTCGCTTCGGTGAGTTTGAGGTTCGAGCGTTCCAGCGGCTGGCTGGTGAAGTACATGTCGGCAATATACTCGCTCGGCCGGCGCCGCAGCAGCGGGGCTTCCGATGAGCGCATCATGTATTCGGAATCCAGCCGCTGCATCAGGAACGGCGCCCAGGCGAGCCCGCTCTCGATCCAGATCACTTTCAGCTTCGGAAAGCGCTCGGGGATGCCGTTGATGATCCAGTTGGTGAGATGCACCAGATTGAAGTGCACGAACGAGAGCGCGTGCATGGAAATGAATTGATTGCATTGCTGCATCGACTGGTCGCCCCAGTGGAAGCCGGAATGAAAGCCGAGCGGCTTGCCGGTCGCCTGGATCGCGGAATAGAGCGGCATGTAGCTGTCGTGGTGCACCGGCCGGAACCGGGTCGAAGTGACCGTGAAGCCGATGACCGAAGGATTGTCGGCATATTGCTCGACGACTTTGACGCACGCCTCGGGATGATTGAACGGCAGATACAGCATCGCCTTGATGCGCGCGTCCTGCGGCATGATCTCTTCGGCGAGCCAGCGGTTGAACGCATTGCCGATCGCGACTTCCATGTCCGCCTGCGGGTGCATGCCGAGCACCAGCATCGGCGTCGGGAATACGACCATGTAGTCGATGCCCATCGAATCCATGGCGCGCTGCACCAGCGTCACCTGCGCGTGGGTGCGCCCACCCGGAACGGCTTCGGCCAAACGCTGCTGATGCGGGATGCGGCCGAACACGTCCTGGTACAACATGCCGGGCGTGGCATTGAGGAGCCCGGGCGGCGAGCCGCCGCGATCCTTGAACGCGCTCGCCATCTGCCGGTAGACGTCGCTGTCCATGCGATCGACGATTTCCGACCAGAATGCCGTCTCGGTGACATGAGCGTCGACATCGACAATGAAATAATCGTCGAACCGCGCTTCCCGCGCGGCGTGGGCGAGAATGTCGCGTGTGTCGGTCTGGATATTGATCTTGGGCAGTTCGCGCACCTGTGGAGCACGCTTGCCGTTCTTGCCATTGCGAGGCGCCGGCTTCGGCATGGTTTCCTCCGATCGCGGAGCGGGCACGTAGCCGCCCCTCCGGCCAGGCGGCAAAATATCAGTAATCGCTCGCCCGCGAAATGCTCGCGGACAAGCCCCATGGCCCGACACGTTGACCACTCGACTGGACCGATGTTACGAAATCCGGCAGGGATTTTGTTTCCTCGTTCGAAGTGGATCGTCCGGCTATGAAACTGCCCCCCTTCGAATATTCCTGTCCGACCAGCCTGTCTGATGTGATCGCTTTGCTGGCGGTGCACGGCGGCGAAGCAAAGCCGCTGGCCGGCGGCCAGAGCTTGGTGCCGATGCTGGCATTCCGCGTCGCCTCACCCTCGCTCGTCATCGATCTGCGCAAAGTCGAGGAACTCCGGCAGATCACAATTTCCGGCCAAGGCGTCACGCTCGGCGCCATGGTGCGCTGGCGGGACATCCTCGATGATGCGCGGCTGCGCACGGCGCATCCGCTTTTGGTCGAGGCCATCTCCCACGTCGCGCATTATCAGATCCGCAATCGCGGCACCGTCGGTGGCAGTCTTGCGCACGCCGATCCCGCCGCCGAAATGCCTAGCATCGCCGTGACCTGCGATGCCGAGATCGTTGTCGCCAGTGAAGCTGCGACGCGCACCATCGCCGCTGTCGATTTCTTTCAAGGCCCGCTGATGACGGCGCTTAAGCCCGACGAGATCATCACTGAAATCCGGCTGCCGCCATGGCCGGCGCACCGGCGTTTCGGTTTTCAGGAGTTCGCCCGCCGCAAGGGCGACTTTGCCATTGCGGGCGTCGCGTTGTTTTATGATCTGGATGACGGCGGCAAAGCTCGTAGCGCACATCTCGGCGCCATCGGCGTTGCCGACCGGGCGCTCCGCCTGGCCGCCGCCGAGAACGCGCTCAACGGCAAGCCGGTCGATGACGCAACCATCGCTGCCGTGGCCGAAGCCGCAAGCGCCAGCGTCAATCCGCCCGACGACATCCACGCCGGCGGCGCCTATCGGCGTGCGCTGCTCGGCGCTCTGGTCGAGCGGGCGCTGACGAGCGCGGCCTGATCGGCTGGCTCGCGCCTCCACCCGCCGTTGCCATCGGGCCGGGCCATACACAAATTACAGGTTCGTTCGTTTGCGACAGACCTAATCGTTTGTGTCGGTGAGGTCATGGATCAGATCTACGTCAAGCACCAACCCGCAGGCGCGATCAAAGAGCCGGCCAAGCTGCCGGGCCAGGTGGTTCTGGTCTTCCAGGGCGGCGGTGCGCTCGGCGCCTATCAGGGCGGCGTCTATCAGGCGCTGCACGAAGCCGGCATTGAACCGAATTGGGTGGTCGGCACGTCAATTGGCGCCATCAACGGCGCCATTATTGCCGGCAATGAGGTCGGTTCGCGGCTCGATCGCCTGCGCGAATTCTGGGATCGGGTCGGGCGGAAGCCGCTCTGGGATGGCACGCCCTTTGGCCAGCTGGCCGGAAATACTGCCTCATATCTGCTTTCGATTTTCAACGGCATTTCCGGATATTATGCACCCAACCGGGCGATCGCCTGGGGCGGACTCAACGCGCTGGTCGGCGTTGATAAGGCAGCCTTCTACACGATCGACGACCTGCGCAAGACAGTAAGCAACCTGGTCGATTTCGGGCGCCTCAATGCCGGGCACGTGCGTCTGACGGTCGGTGCGGTCAATGTGCGAACCGGCAAGATGCACTATTTCGACAGCCGCAGCCTCCCCATTACCATCGATCACGTTCTTGCCTCCGGTGCATTGCCGCCGGGATTCCCGGCGATCCGGATCGACGGCGATCCTTACTGGGACGGCGGTCTCTACTCCAACACGCCCATCGAGGTGGTGTTCGATGACAATCCGCGGCGCGATTCCGTGGTGTTCTCGGTGCAGATATTTCCAATTGCCGGACCGGAGCCGGAATCGGTGTGGCAGGTGATGAGCCGGCAGCTGGACATTCAATACGCCAGCCGCGCCGACAGCCACATTCCGCGGCAGGAGCATATTCATCAGCTTCGACATATGGTGCGCGAACTGGTGCGCATGCTGCCGGAAAGCCAGCGCGAGTCTCCGGAAGTCAAGGAGATGGCGGGCTATGGCTGCGGCACCTTGATGCACATCGTGCGGATCAACGCGACTCCGCTCAAAAACGAAGATTACCTGCGTGAGATCGACTTCTCCGCCGAGGGCATCCAAAAGCGGTGGCGTTCCGGCTATGACGACACCGCACGCACTCTCGATCGCCGGCCGTGGGAGGTGCCGATCGATCCGATGGTTGGCGTGGCGGTGCACGATTCCGATGCGCCCGATCTTCCCAATAGTCTCGAAAAGGCCAGCTGAAAGCCGGGATTGACTTGGCCGTTGCAGGAACAAACAGCGGCCAGGCGATTTTTATCTATTTCGGTTATTGAGCGATATTTGCCCATGACGCGGACTGCGGCCCGGCGCAAAACCACGCGGCGAAAGACGGTCAGCGAAAAGGCGGCCGCGCGAAAGCGCACCAGTCGCAGCTCAACGCACTATTGGTCGGATCGGGTCACCAGCGAGTCCAACGCGCTCGATCTCGAGAGCGGAGTCTTCAGCGGCAACGACCCGAAGCGGATCGCGGCGTCGCTGAAGCGTTCGGCAGAGCGGAGCAAACGGCGCAAGTCGGAGCCGTTCCGCTCGGCGCTGTCGATGCTGGTCTTCTACATCAATCGCGCCGGCAAGAAGCTTCCGGCAAGCCGGCGGCGGGTGCTGGAGCGGGCTAAAACCGAGCTGCGCAAACAGTTCGGTCGGGATTAGGCACGCCTGATGGCGGGTGTGCAGTCGGCTGGTCTCCCCAACAGTTCGTCGTCAGCGGGCTTAACGGTCCGTAAATCGAAATGCTCAATTCTTATGCAATGGGGGACCGCTCGGTAATTCGTCCAGATTGCTGGGACGCTTAGCCTGACCGGGCTTGAATTTACTTCCCCCAACGCGTGCGACGGATAGTTTGAGGTGAGGACCATGTTGCGCCTGAACAACATCAAAATTCCAGCTCGGATCGCGATTGCGTGTTTGGTTCCGATGCTGGCATTTGTAGCGTTTGCGCTGAAAGACATTGTCGAAAAACATTCGATCTATTCAACGGCGGATCGAATTGTCGCGATTGCAAACACCGCGCCCAAAATTTCCGGTCTGATTCACGAATTGCAAAAGGAGCGGGGCGCTACCGCAGGCTACGTCAACTCCAAAGGCGCGGCGTTTGCGGACACTTTGCGAGCGCAACGCGTGCTGACGGACACGGCGAACGCTGATTGGCGGCACGCCATGGACGCGCTTGATCCGTCCACGCTGAGCGCAAAGTTCAAAGCCGATCTCGACGGCGCCCACTCGGCTCTCAATACGTTGAACAATACCCGCACCGGCGCCGATCGCTTCAGCATGACGCCACAGTCGACAACGAGCTATTATACCAGCGCTATCGGTCATTTGGTCAGCATGATTGAGTCGATTAGCAGCATGAGCGACGACGCACGGATCATGCGCGCGTCGGCCGCGTTGTCTTCCATGCTAAAGCGCAAGGAATTTGCCGGCCAGGAACGCGCGACCGGAGTGGTCGGATTCACCAAGGGCGAGTTCTCACCCGACGTTCATCGCAATTTCGTTCGCTTGAGCGCAATGCAGGACGCACAAATGGCGGCGTTCGAAAACAGCGCGACGCCGGCCGAAATCGAATTTGCCAGGCAAGCCTTGCAAGCCGCCGGCATGGACGAGCTCGCGCGCCTGCGCGCAGCCGGGGCCGATTCTCCGTTCAAGGGCAATGCGGGCGGCGTCGGCGCCTCGCAATGGTTTGACGCTACAACCAAGTATATCGATGCGCTCAGACCAGTCGAAGCGCGGCTGTCGGATGACCTTGTCGCGACGGTACGCGGTGTTGCCGGTGAAGCCCGCTGGAGCTTTTGGGGAATTCTCGCGCTGTTCGCGGCGATGCTGGCGGCTGCCGCCGGACTAAGCGTCTTCGTGGCCTTGTCGATCATCCGGCCGGTCGCACAGCTGGTCAGTGCAATGGGCATTCTCGCCGGCGGCGACACCTCGATTGAAGTCCCCGGGACGGATCGCGGCGACGAAATTGGAACCATGGCGAAAGCAGTACTGGTGTTCCGCGACGCCGCGATCGAGAAGACGCGCTTGGAGACGGAAAACGTCGAGCGCGAGCGACGGACAGCCGCCGAAAAGGCGGAGCGGGAGCGCCGGGCTGTCGAGGAGAAGGCAGAAGCGGATCGCCGGGCCACCGCCGAACGGGAGGCAGCCACGGCTAAGGTCATGAACGAGTTTGATGCCGCGGTCGGCGGCGTTGTCAAAGCGGCGATGGCCGGTGATTTCTCGCAGCGCGTGCCGCTGGACGGCAAGGGGGGCGTTATCCGCAACCTTGCCGAATCGATGAATACGATGTGCGACAACATGGGAAAAGTGTTTGAAGACGTTGTGCGCATGCTGGGCGCACTGGCGCAGGGCGACCTCACCTCCCGCATTACGGCTGAGTATCAGGGTGCTTTTGCGAGTTTAAAAGACAATGCCAACGCAACAGCGCAGCGCCTTTTGGAGACCATTGCCGAAATCAAGGCAGTGGCCGAGGAGGTCGCAAATGCCGCGCTGGAAATCTCGAGCGCAACGACCGACCTGTCGCAACGCACCGAGGAACAGGCCGCCAGTCTGGAGCAGACGTCGGCTTCGATGGAGCAAATTTCTGCCACGGTTAGGAAGAACGCGGAGAATGCCCAGCAGGCCAGCCAATCGGCCGGTGCGACCCGCGAGGTGGGGAGCCGTGGCGGCGCCGTCGCCGCGCAGGCCGTGGACGCTATGTCGCGAATCGAGGAATCTTCCGGCAAGATTGCCGACATTATCAGCGTCATTGATGAGATCGCCCACCAGACCAATCTGTTGGTGCTCAACGCCGCGGTCGAGGCCGCCCGCGCTGGAGACGCCGGCCGCGGTTTTGCAGTGGTGGCAGCTGAGGTCCGCAACCTGGCGCAGCGCTCCTCCGAAGCCGCAAAAACCATCAAGGACTTGATCACCAACTCCAGCGCGCAAGTTAAGGACGGAGTCGAACTGGTCAACCGGGCGGGCGTGGCGCTCAAAGAGATCGTGGAATCGATCGAGACCGTAGCGGACATCGTAGCCGACATTGCCCATGCGAGCGCCGAGCAGGCGGCCGGCATCGACCAGGTCAACAAGGCGCTGACCCAGATGGACGAGGTCACCCAGCAGAATTCAGCCCTGGTCGAGGAGAACGCCGCAACGGCCAAGACACTGGAGCACCAGGCATCGCAGATGAACGAACGCGTCAGCTATTTCCGCAGCGACGCCGACAAAGTCGTGCCGATCAAGTCGCTGGCCGAAGTCGGAAAATCCGGGAAATCAAAGCTAGGGAACCGCAAGATTGCCTAGACGCTTGGGTAAAACAATTTTAGCAGTGCGCATTTTTGCGCAACCGTAGTCTTGAATTTCCTGTGCTGAACCAATGATTTTGCCCGCGGCGCGCGGCCGATTTTACTGCGAATTAACCACCGCCGTTAATGATGCCCTAACTGCCACAGGGCCCCTCGATGGCCAATTTCGATCTATCTATTCGCAACAAGCTCGCTCTTTGCGCCAGCGCCGGTGTGCTCCTGGTTGCCGGGATGCTGGTCAACGAGCAGATCGGCGATCGGCACGCCGCGCAGCAGAGGGCTGACGCCGACAGCAGGCAGCTCGCCGCCGTGGAAGCGCTACGCGCTGCCGACGACGCGCGCAGCATGCAGATCGAGACGCGCGAAATGCGCCTTGCCATCGCACCAAACGAGGTCGATCGCGCCCTATTCAGACTTCAAGCTGACCAAGCCTCGGCGGCGGAGCATATCGAGACCGCGCTCAATTTGACCAACGAGCCGGCCGATAAAGAACGGCTCAATCGGCTCGCCGAACTGATCAAGGCTTATGCGGCCGTCGGCGGCCAACTCGCCAGGGCCGCAAAGGATAACGGCGATACCGCTGACACTGTGGAACGCACCGGCGGGTTGGGCGACGGGATGAATGCCCTGATCGAAAGGACGACGGCCGCGTTGATCACAGCGGCGCGGGAGCGCAAGGAGCAAGCGGACGCCGAGATGGCGTCCGTCAGCCGGCTCGACCTCGGCATCGGCCTGTTCATTACCGCGCTGCTCGGCCTTGTCGCCGTGCTCGGCGCGGTCGCGATCTCAAGGCCGATCCATCGCATTGGCGGCGTGCTGCTGCAGCTCGCTGCCGGCAACAAAAACGTCGAGGTGCCCTACACCGAGCGCCCCGACGAAGTCGGCAACGCCGCCCGTGGAGCGCTGGCGTTCAAGGAAAAACTCATCCGCATCGAGCAGCTGGAAGCCGCCGAGAAGGAGACTGCGCGTCGCACCGCCGAACAGCGGCGGGCCGACATGCAGGGGCTCGCCGGCGCCTTCGAGAACACTGTGGCGAGCGTGGTGCGGTCAGTATCGTCGTCATCGGTCGAGCTGGAAGCGGCGGCCGAAGCTTTGAGCACGACAGCCGGCGCGACCCGGGATCTGTCCGGCAAAGTGCTGTCGGCGTCCACGCAGGCTTCGGAGAGCGTGCATTCGGTGTCACTGGCGACCGAAGAGCTGATCGCATCCGCGGGCGAGATCAGCCGACAGGTGCAGGAATTGGCCCGGATCGCGCTTGAAGCCGTGGCCCAGGCCGAGCAGACCGACGGGCGGATCGCCGAACTCACGCGCGCCGCCGGCCGGATTGGCGACGTCGTCAAGCTGATCACCGACATTGCCGAGCAGACCAACCTTTTGGCGCTCAATGCCACCATCGAAGCGGCGCGCGCAGGCGAGGCCGGCCGCGGCTTTGCCGTGGTCGCGCAGGAGGTCAAGGCGCTCGCGTCGCAGACCTCGAAGGCGACCGAAGAGATCGGCGTGCAGATCGCCGGCGTCCAGGCGGCGACCCGGGACTCGGTGGCAACCATCAAGGAAATCGGCACCACCATCGGACGCATTTCCGACATCGCCGCCGCGATCACGGCCGCCGTCGACGAGCAGGCGGCGACGACCCAGCACATCGCCGAAAATATTCACGCCGCGGCCGGCGGCGCCGCGCACGTCGCCGCCAATATCGGCGAAGTCAACGACAGCGCGGCCGCCATCAGCACGGCGTCGTCGCAGCTCCTCTCCTCGGCGCAGACACTGTCGCAGGATGGCACCCGCCTAGCGGCGGAAATGGAAAAATTCCTCGCCGCTGTCTGCGCCGCCTGAAGCCGAATAGCCTGGATTGAGCGTCAGCGAAATCCGGGATCGGTTGGACCTCTGCCCCCGGATTTCGTTTCACTCAATCCGGTTACGCTTGCGCTGAAGTGTCGGATTAACCGCCAACATTTTGCTGACCAGCCATGCAGCATTATGAAAGCGCGCATGCGCCACACAACCAAAAAGATGAGCCCCGGCTTGGTTAGGGCCGAAGCTCAAAAGTCTTGGCTAAGAAGCTATCATATCGTGACAGTTGGTAGTTTGCCTTGCCGCCATGACAGCTGCACGACCGGCGTCTGACGCAAGCACATATACTCGTCTGTCACATTGCATGTGAAATCTTGATCGAACGTGTGACAAAGCTCAAAAATCACGCAGCGCCATTGATTTAGAACATGCAGCTTTTGTGACTTTCTGTCGGATATCCTGTGGAAGTCCTGTGGACCGCTGCATCAGCTGGTAATGTCTCAGTTTGAATAAGTCGGGCATGCGTGGCCATCAGAAGGGGCATAGGGGGAGCGCGTGACTTTGGCCGGGATTTGTTGAAACACTTCGAAAGTCCGGACGGAAGGCGATGGTTGGACATTTACAAGCGCTTCGACGGCGTTTTCTGGTGGGCAGTGACGGGCATTGAATCGCCCCATCACTTCCAATTTTCATAAAAAGAAATTGGACCCGCAAAAGAAGAAGAAAAGAAATCGGACTCAGAAAAATTAAAAAGAAAAAAGTCAGCCCGAGGGGTAGTCCCGCGATGCACTTTTCGCCGGCCCGGCGACGCCGTAGAATTGAGTTGACCGAATTGGAGAGCGAGCAAATGGGCGCCCAGGACGAGTACGAATATCTGCGAGCGATGCTGCAGCAACAGTGACCATCACATTGTCAGGCGATGTCATCAGGCTCGCAGAGCCCGGCATGGCGCTTCCCTTTGTGATCCAATGCAGCGGCGAGCGGTTCTTTATTGGGCAGCCGACGCCGGGCTGGATACAGGTTCAAGTGTCGGAGCCGAGGAAGACCCGTCGCGCGCCCAAATGCGCGAGGGCGCGCTCGATTGGCACCGAACAAACGAACTCGCGTCCTAAATCTTTCACGCCTGATATTTGATCGGACACTCTCGCTCGCGGCGATTGGACGCTCACCAGCGCGTAGGGTGGGTAGAGCGCAGCGAAACCCATCATCTTTCAGGCAGTCTCCGCCACCGAGACGATGGGTTTCACTTCGTTCTACCCATCCTACAGTGCCTGACGCCCTTGCGACTTGCCCATCCGCTTGGCTATGCTGAACAAAAGCGCGGGCGTAGTTCAGTGGTAGAACGACAGCTTCCCAAGCTGTATGTCGTGGGTTCGATTCCCATCGCCCGCTCCAGTACTTGCTGATAAAATAAAAACCAACAAGTTCGACACACGGGGGGAGATCATGGATCCGGGCGGGCGACGGCGGAGCGGATGGAGCTGGTGGTACCTGCTCTTCCTCATTCAGCTCATCGCGCTGATCTGGCCGCCGTTCTACAACAAGGTCGAGCCGTCCTGGATCGGCGTGCCGTTCTTCTACTGGTACCAGATGGCCGCCGTGATCGTCGGCGCCATTCTCACCGCCATTGTCTACTTCGCCACCGACGATTAGCGCCGCGCGCGCGTGGCGGATCGATATGCCAGGTTGACGATGTGCGAAATCGATAATGAAAAAAATTAAACCGGGTGGCATGCCGTGCAGGACGTGAACTGGACCGCGCTGATCATTTTCATTCTGCTGTTCGGCTTCATCACCTGGCTCGGCTTTGCCGCCGCCCGTTGGCGCAAGGGCGATCTCGACCAGCTGCACGAATGGGGGCTCGGCGGCCGGCGCTTCGGCACCATCATCACCTGGTTTCTGGTCGGCGGCGACCTCTACACCGCCTACACGTTCATCGCCGTCCCGGCGCTGGCGTTCGGCGCCGGCGCCGTCGCGTTCTTTGCGGTGCCCTACACCATCCTGATCTATCCGATCCTGTTCCTGGTATTCCCGCGGCTCTGGTATGTCTGCCACAAACACAACTACATCACCGCGGCGGATTTCGTGCGCGGCCGCTTCGGCAATCGCTGGCTGGCGCTCGCCGTGACCATTACCGGCATCGTCGCGACCATGCCCTACATCGCACTGCAGCTGGTCGGGCTCCAGGTAGTGATCGCCGCGATGGGCGTTTCCGGCACCGGCTATATCGGCGATCTGCCGCTGATCCTCGCCTTCATTATTCTTGCCGCCTTCACCTACTCGAGCGGATTGCGCGCGCCCGCCTCGATCGCCGTCGTCAAGGATCTGCTGATTTACCTCACAGCGTTCGCCGCCGTGATCGTCGTGCCGATTCAGCTGGGCGGCTTCGGCAAAATTTTTGCGGCGGTGCCGCCGGCGAAATTGCTGTTGGCCGCGCCGGGCCCCAATACGACGGGCCTCTATGGCTATTACGTCACGCTGGCGCTGGGTTCGGCGCTTGCTCTCTTCCTCTACCCGCATTCCGTCACCGGCATATTGAGCGCCAATAGCGGCCACGCGATCCGCCGTAACGCGGCGCTGTTGCCGGGCTACTCGTTCATGCTCGGGCTCTTGGCGCTGGTCGGCTTCTTCGCCATTGCCGCCGGCGTTGCCGGCCTTCCCGAATACGCAACCGGGTTCAAGCAGTTCGGCTCGAACTTCGCGGTGCCGGCGCTGTTCCTGCACAGCTTTCCGTCGTGGTTCGTCGGCATCGCATTCGCGGCGGTCGGGATCGGCGCGCTGGTGCCGGCGGCGATCATGTCGATCGCCGCGGCCAATCTCTACACCCGCAACATCCATCGCGAATTCATCAACCACAACCCGACCGACAAGCAGGAAGCGCAGATGGCGAAATGGGTGTCGCTGATCGTCAAATTCGGCGCGCTCGTTTTCATCGTGTTCGTGCCGACGCAGTTTGCCATTTACCTGCAGCTGCTCGGCGGCATCTTGATCATCCAGACGCTGCCGGCGGTGCTGCTCGGCGCGTACACCCGCTGGTTCAACGATTGGGCGCTGTTCGTCGGCTGGGCGGTGGGTATCGCCTTGGGCACCGGGATGTTCGTCGCAGTGAACTCGCCGAACTATCCGCTCACGGTCGGCGGCTTCACCTTCCCGGGCTACACCGCGTTCTACACCGTGGTCCTCAATCTCGCCATCGCCATCGTGCTGACGCCGGTGTTCAACGCCATGCGCGGCGGACCGGCGCCGGTCGACGCCACGGCCGCGGCCGATTATCGGGCGTAACAGGCTTTCATTGCCAAATTTGGACCGCTGCGCTCGCTAGAGCGCAATCGCTTCAGATTGAATCGATTGACGCTCCATGATCTTTGCTGGAGCATGATCTTTTCGGAAAACCGGCGTCCACTTTTCCGGATCATGCTCTAACGCAGATCCGCAACGTCAACGCGGCGGTCGATTTTTTCAAAGCGAATCTTCAGGCCGTCAATTCTTTTGGCGACTTCTCGCGGTGAAAGTCTGCCGGTAGCGACGAGCTGTCCTACAATAAATGGGTCCAATACAAATGGCTTACCCGCAAAACGGCAGGCCATTTGGAAGTCACACACGACCGGACCCGGAATTGCCGCGATCCGCGCCGTTTCCGCCTCCATGATCGAAACGCGCTGGTTCAGTTCCGCGCGAAAACTCGAGCTGACGAGGAACAAATAAGGCGCCACGTGCTGCGAGAGTAAAAATCGCACGATCAAGATGCACACGACAACCACTTGGGTACACTCGAGCCCCCAGGATCGCACCGGCGGTATTGCCGCCAAATCACCGAACGCCCGGCCGAGGCCAATGGCCGCCGCGACGGTCAGTTCAAATATCGCATTGTCGGCAACGCCTTCGGCCAGCGACTCCGCCATGAACGTAACCAGCGCAATTGCCATAAAGAACACGACGAACCGGGCGGCAAAAGTTTGCCAGCAGTATATCGCCCAAATGACGGCTATAATCATCGCCGGCGCGATGAATTGCGTCAGGCCGATATGACCAATTCCCCGGCTGACGTGATAGACGCGCGGAAGGAACATGTCGCTAAAGAAGGCGGCACCAAACAAAGCACCGCATACGGCAAGACCTACCCCGACCGTCCCGAGGCCGACTAAGGTTGCGCGCAGCCCGCGCCAGCGATCGTGGAGGGTCAGCCACAATAACGCTGCGGCCGGAATCGCAACCAGGCTATGCTTGTAGAAGCCGGCGATTGCCATGAGCACGATGGCGATCAGCGCGCGCTCGCTCTTCGGATGTTGCAGTATATACGCGAGGCACCACGTCATTATGGCGAGTGCGACCAGGTGCGGGTCGTCCCTCCCGACCCAGACCGAGTACCACTTCGCCATCGAGGCGAGCCACCAAACGGCGCCCAGGATCGCCGCCAGACGCGATCCGCCCAAAGAGCGGACGCACGCCCAGACCGCGGCAGCGGCGGCGATCGTCGCGACCAGTGACAGCGCGCGACCGATATAGAGTACGTCGATGTGCACAACAGCCGAAAGTGCACTGACGAGATAGAATGACAACGGCGGATAATTGTTCGAAATAAAGTCATCAAGCGCGTAAAGCGGCAGCCCGGCGCGGACCGTGTCGGCGTGATAAGCGTTCCAAGCGCCGCCGTTTTCGATCTGCAGGGGCAGAAATGCGCGATAGACGGGCCAGGCAAAATACACGAACGCGAGGGCCACCAGCACAAGCGTCGCGGCGAGCAGCGCAACTGAAATCTGCGGTTGGCCATCCGGATTGCGAAGCCGCATTCCGGGTCCGAACCGATCGCCCCAAGCGAACATGAAAATCGCCCCCGTGCCCGCGTTAGCCGGCCCGCATCACAGACTACCGCTAAGGGTGAAGTCTTACAGCCGCGTGACCGGTACGTGCAGCAGCGCCGCCCGGCCGCCGCGGACCTCCTTGGCGCAGCGCGCGATCGCCGCCGGCACGTCGGCCGGGTCGGCCACCTTTTCCGCGTAGGCGCCGAACGCTTCCGCGATCTTGGTGAACTCGACGTTGGGCGCAAGCACGGCCTCGAACTCGTTGGCGGCATACGCCTCGCCTTCGGGGAACACGCGCAAGGTCGATGCCTTCACCGCACCCCAGCCGGAATTGTCGAGTACGATCGACAGGATCGGCAGCTTGTATTGCTGCGCGACAGCAAAGATCGAGGTCGGGTTGTTGAAATAGAAGCTGCCGTCCCCCGCCACCTGCACCATCATGCGGTTGGGCGCCGCAACCTTGGCGCCAAGCGCCATGCCGCCCGACCAGCCGAGGCCGGCGCCGTTGGTATTGAACGCGGTGTTTGGCAGCCGGCGCGGAATCTGCATCAGCACGGCGCCGGTATTGGTCACCGCTTCGTTGAAGATGATGTCCTCGTCGTCGAGCACCTTGGCAAGTTCCGCCATCAGATAATGCGGATTGACGGTGCCGGGCTTGCCCTTGTCGGCGGCGAGTTTTGCCGCCCGCGCGCGGCGCTGTTCGCAGAGCGCTTTCAGCTTATCAAGCCGCGCCGCCGCGGCCGCCTTAAAGCGCGGCGTCGCCTTCGCCTTCAGCTCGGTCAGAAGCTGATCGAGAATGCGGCCGGTGCTGCCCTGCAAGCGCAGATTGCCCGGGAAGGTCCACATCGGCGAGCCGACCTTGAGCACATCGACGTCGATATGCGCCCAGAATGACTTCTCATTCGGCCGCACTTCGGCGGGGAACCACGGCACTTCGACATCCGCGAGGATCCCGACATCCACGTCCGGCAAGGCGTCGTCAGCGGAGAAACCGGCGAAGCATGGGCTCTCGTAGGAAATGTTGTTCTTCGAATTCGCTTCGTACACCGGAATGCCGGCGAATTCGCCGAGCTCGATGATCTTGTGCGCGGCGAGCGCATCGGTGCCGCCATAGCCGGTGATCAGGATCGGATTTTCCGCCGCCAGCAGCCGGTCGGCGAGCGCCGCGATCAGCGCCGGATCGGCGCCGCCGCCGGCAAGTGGACCAAAGCGGTCTGCGGCATAGCGATGAACCTCGTCAACGTCCCAGTGCTCGGTCAAGGTCTCACGCTGCATCATCAGATAGACCGGGCCGCGCGGCTCGCTCTGCATGATCGAATGCGCGCGCCGCAGCACCTCCTTGACGACGACACCGGAAGGCAGCGTCCACTCCCACTTGGTGTAAGGCCGCACCAGACTGCCCTGGTCGAACGGCTCCTGCACGAAATGCACGTGCGTGTCGCGCGAGCCGACCAGTTCGCCGTGGGTCGTGTACGGCGCCTTGCCGGCCATCAGCAGCACCGGCAAGCGGCTGCGATACATGTTGTGCATGCCGTTTGCGGCATTGGCGGTACCGACGTCGACGTGCACCAGCACACCCTGACCGCGCCCGGTGACCAGCGCATAGCCGGCGGCCATGTGCGTCGCGGTATTCTCGTGCGGACAGCGCACGACTTTCGGCATTTTCTCGCCGCGCTGGCGGCGATGCGCCATCTCCTCGATGATCGGCGCGTGGTCGGTACCGAGATTACAGAACAAATATTCGATGCCGACCTCGTTCAAACCTTCGAGAAAATAATAGGCCGTGGAGAACTCGGTAACGTTGGTTTTCCGCCCGACTGATGTATCCATTGAAGTAACCGACCGTCCCTTGGTTTCAATTGGCACACTATAGCATCGGCCGACCGCGCGCGCTTCGCCTCGCCGAGCTTGCTCGCCGCTCACTATGGCACAGCCGGCAAGGATGGTCTGATGCGAAAGTTCCACCAGGGTGCGCGTTTACGACGCGACCAATTCCTCCTTTCCGAACTATCGCCACAATGGCAAAACATGGTCACGGGCGGAACGGGGAAAGGGTCAAGCATGAAATGGCAGGCAGTCTTGGCCGGCGCTTTGGCGTCGGCTCTCATCACGACTGTGGCTTCGGCAGAGGTGCGGGTTACCAACGATCCGGGCGGAGAAATATCATCTTATGTCAGCAGGTTCCACGATCTGCGCCTGTCCGGCGAACGCCTGGTCATCGACGGGCCCTGCCTTTCGGCCTGCACCTTATTTACCGCGTTTCTTCCGCACAATCAGGTCTGCGTGACGCCGCGGGCGGTGCTCGGTTTCCATGCCGCATCTTATTATGACGACGCCAGGCGCTCCCTCGTGCCGACACGCGCCGGCACGCGGCTGGTGATGCGGCTCTATCCAGCGGCGATTCGGAACTGGATCGACCGGCATGGCGGGCTTACGCCGCGGATAATCGCGATGCGCGGCCGCGAACTTGTGGCACTCTATAACACCTGCCGTTAAGGTGTTTTGCTAGGTCTGGCGCGGTTGCCACCGGGGCATCGCCGCTTATCTAATGGACGCCGGAGGGCCGGCGCGCGCGAGTGCCGCATGGCGCTTGATGTCGCGGCCCCGCTGAGCGCGAGCCGAAGCGGCTATATTGACGATCGTCGGCAGCCCTGCGGCTTGCGGCCTTTCGGCGCGGCGGCGCCTCGAAATCCCTCGCGCCGGCTTATCGCGTGCGTCGGCTGAGGAGGATGCCTTGAGCAGTGACAAACGAGCTTCCCGCTTTCTGCCCTTGGTCGGTGCCTTCATTTGCGGGCTCGTGGTCGTATTTGGCGGCATCGTCTACCTCTCCGGCCACTTCCAGTCGCCGATCGGCCCGGCGGCGGC
The DNA here is from genome assembly GCA_963759345.1 of uncultured Alphaproteobacteria bacterium. Taxonomy (GTDB): domain Bacteria; phylum Pseudomonadota; class Alphaproteobacteria; order Rhizobiales; family Xanthobacteraceae; genus BOG-931. The sequence continues at coordinate 174,609 of CAVWYW010000019.1, read as the reverse complement.
CGCGGTCGGCGGTCCGTTTCATCTCGAGGACCAGAACGGCAAACCGGTCACCGACGCAGACATGAAGGGGCACCCGTTCCTGGTGTTTTTCGGCTTCACCCACTGCCCCGATATCTGCCCGACCACGCTGTTCGAGATTTCGCAGATCATGCAGAAGCTCGGCAAAGATGCCGACCGTACCGGCGCGCTGTTCATCACCGTCGATCCGGAACGCGACACCCCGGCCGCGCTCAAGGATTATCTGTCAAGCTTCGATCCGCACCTGCGCGGTCTGACCGGCGACCCGGCCGCAGTTAATCAAGCGATCAAGGCCTATCGGGTCTATGCCAAGAAGGTTCCGCTGGAAAACGGCGACTATACGATGGACCACACCGCCGTCGTCTATCTGATGGACAAGGACGGCCGTTTCGTTGCGCCGCTCAATATGAAGCAAACCGCCGACGATGCTGCCGCGCAGCTCCGGCGCTATCTATAACGTGCGATCAGTCTGCAATCCGGCCGAGCGTATAGACCGCCCCCAAAAGCAGGCCGGGATTTCCACCGAAGAACCATCGCTCGAACAATCCGCGCGTCCGTCCGCTTCGGAACACCTGGGCTAGCCCGGTGTTCACGGCGAGCCGCATCGCCCAGTCGCCGCGGGGGACCACGATCGCATATTGCTCGATCGATAGATCGTCCGGCAGCAGCGCCAGGGCTTCGGGCTTTTTGACTTGCGCGCCAGCCAGCAGTAGCTTGTCGCTGGCGAAGCCATCGACCCTTCCGGCCTCAAGCGCGTCGACACCTTCATCGCGGTCTTTCACCAGGACCAGCGTGATGTCGAGCTTTTGCTGGCGAATTTGTTCGGCGACGGCGCGGGCGTTGGTTGTGCTGGAGACGACGGCGATCTTCTTCCCGTTCATCTCGGCGAAGGCGTGGAGGTTCGACGCACGCGTCACCAGCACACCGGTCGATTCCACAAAGATGAAAATGGAAAAGTCGACCTCTTTCATGCGGCCCAGCGTGACCGTCGAGGAGCCGCACTCCATGTCGGCTTTGCCGCTGGCGACCGCGGAAAACCGCGTATCCACGGTGACCGGCACCCATTCGATCTTCAGTTCCGGTATGTTGAACTGCCGCGCCATCGACTCGGTCACCTGCTTGCAGAGATCGATGGTGTAACCGAGCGGCTCCTTGGCATCGTTGACGAACGAAAATGGCCGCGCATCGGCGCGGTAGGCGATCCGCACCACCTTTTTGGCGATAATGGATTTCAGCCGGCTGTCCGACGGAACTTGCGACTGCGCCGACACCGCGGTGACCAGCATGAAAACGGCACCGGCGGCGGCCGCCAAGTGCAGCAGCGCCCGCTTGCCTCGACCGTCGAAAACGCTTCCCCCGGCATGATCACACCATCAGCTTGTTGATATTCGATGTCAGTTATACCGATAACCCGCGTCGAACAGACGCGACGTTCGCGCCAGTCCGTGCTCGGTTTTCTCCCAGCGCTGCGGATCATAAAGCAGTTGGAACAGCGCGCGCCAAGCGGCGAGCGAAAGGAGAAACCAATAAAGCGGCGTCAGCACCAGCACCCAGGCATGGGCGAGCAATCGCCGCCGCTTGAGCCCGATCATATCAAGGGCGATGGTCGAGAGGTATCCGCAGAGCAGCGTCGCGGCAAACACCGGCGCGGAATCCATCACGCCGAGCGGGGTCTGGGCGAGCAGCGAGTAACAAAGCCCGGCCATGAAGATCGGGTGGACCAGGGCCGCCAATACATTGCAGGCAAGGAAAAGCTGAAACGTAACCGCGCCGCCGACACCAAGCTCCCGCACCAGACGCACGCGGACGGCGCATATGCACCAGCCAGGTTTGCATCCAGCCTTTGTACCAGCGGGTGCGCTGCTTCAGCCAAGGCCGAAAGCGCGCCGGAGCTTCTTCATAGGTTGCCGACGCCAGCGCCGCGCAGCGATAGCCGAGGCGATGCAGACGAATGCCGAGATCGGCGTCTTCGGTGACGTTGTAGGGATCCCAGCCGCCGGCGCGCCGCAGCACCGCCGTGCGAAAATGATTTGACGAACCGCCGAGCGGAAACGGCAGCCGCAGCGCCGCGAGCCCCGGCAGGAAAGCGTCGAACTGGCCGGCGTAGCTCGCCGTAAACATGCGCGCGAGCCAGCTGTCGGTGGTGTTGTCGATGGTGAGCGACGCCTGTACGCACGCGAGCCGCCTGTCTGCTGCCGTGAAGGCGGCGAAAGCGCGTCGGAGCTGATCCGGCTCGGGCACGTCTTCGGCGTCATAGACGACGGTGAACGAGCCGCGCGCAAACGGCAGCGCGACGTTGAGGGCCTTCGGCTTGGTTCGCGGCCCGAATGGAGGTGCGGCGATGATCGTGAAAGGCGGACCCAGCTCGAGTTGCGCAAGGGCGCGCCTGGTCTCGTGATCGTCGGCTTCGACGACCAACTTCACGTCGAGTTTCTCAGGTGGATAATCCGGTATTATGGCGCAAACGCCACTGAACCTGACGTAACTGTCTGAGTTCATTGACATTTCGTCATAATCCCGTTCATTCGGAAAGGAATGGACGATGGGATTATCGAATCATTTGGTTGTGGGGAAAAGTCCATTTCGCCAATGGCGCCACTCACGGCAGGTTCACATATGCTCAGGCAGTGAGGGCAGTCTACCATGCAATGGTTCACTGAAGCCGTCCTGGGCGGCATCGTTTACGACATACTCAAATACGTCGTTGGGCCGCTAGTCGTGTCCGTGCTAGCGACGAGCGTTCTGCGTTTCGCCTTTCATAAGCTCGCCCAGTTCCGCGAATTGATCGTATTTGGAGTTGGCGCTTTCTTGATGTGCGTAATTGTATTTTTCTTTATCGGCACGCGGCCTCAACAGCCGACATTCGAGGGTGCTATTCAACAAGCGTTCAGTGGGCCGCCAATCGGCAATGACCATGACGTAATTGCCGTGATTGGTCTGAACATCATCAATACTGGAACAATGCAGTCAATTGTCAAAAATTGGAAGGTCAAAGCGAAAATTGGTGATGCTACATACGATGCCGCGCTTGTTCAGATGCCGGGCACATTCACATTCAACAATATTCCTCGAACTACTCTTAATCAGCCGACTTCTGTAACCTTCCACTCGGAGGACCTTATCGTCGATAAAACGATTAGACCCATTGAAATCGGCAGCATGGCGACGGGAATCTTATTTGTCGAATTTCAGAATATAGATGCAAGCATGTTTCGCGGCGCGGTCACATTCGAGGTGTCTTATCAGGATGTGCTTTCACGCGAATATACAATTTCCCTAAAAGGAAACGGCCAGATGGGAACCGTGAGCGCGATGGCCGGTTCCCACACCGAAATGGCATGCCCGCTGCCGCCGGGTGCCCTTCCAAAGATTCAGACGAATCCATTGGCGACGCCAAAACCCAATTAAATCTCCTCCAATGCTACGCCATCCAATTCCAGAGCCGCAAGTACGGCTAGAAACCATGTCGCCGGGAACGTCCCGCGCTTCAGCTTGTTCGTAACTGATGCCTCTGTTTCCTCTTTGAAACCGTGCTTTTTAAGCCGCTTCGCCAGCTCGATATAGGTCACTTCGGTTTCGCGTAGCTTATGCTTCAGGAACGCGGCAGCGCGCTCCGCCCATTCCTCTTCGGATTTAATATTCATGGAGCCATGCCCCTATCGCATACGATAGCCTATCACATATGATATTTTTCACTTGACTGTCAATGCCTATCGGATATGATAGCTTCCATAGACGATAGGTGTGCAGATGGCCCAACATTTCCTCCTTTCTTCAGCCGCTAAGACCCTCTCGCTGGCGTCGGTTTTCACGATGAAAGATGCCGATGCGGAAATGGCGTTCCGCCGCATCCGCTGGACCGATACGGACGGCCAGCCGGTTTGCAGCCATTGCGGTGGCGTTGATGCTTACGATTGCCGCCGCTTGAAGGGCGCGCCCCGTTTCCGCTGCCGCGCTTGCAAAAAGGATTTCACCCTTACCAGCGGGACGCTATTCGCTAGCCATAAGTTACCGCTGCGCTGCTATCTCGCCGCCATTGCCATCTTCTGCAACGAAGTCAAAGGCAAGTCAGCGCTGGCCCTCAGCCGCGATCTGAACGTCTCCTATAAGTGCGCCTTCGTGCTGCTCCACAAACTCCGCGAAGCGATGGCTGAGGAATTGAAAGGCCGCGTTGTCGGCGGCGAAGGCAAAGTAGTTGAAGCCGATGGCGGCTATTTCGGCGGCTATGTGAAGCCCGCCAATTACCGCGAGAACCGCCGCGACCGTCGCCTTCGGCCCAATCAGAGTGGCAAACGTCAAGTTGTCGTCGTGGTCCGCGAGCGTGATGGTAGCTCACTCCCGGCAGTATTCCGCAGTGAAGCCCATGCGCTCGATTTCATCCGCCGTCGCGTCGCCAAAGGCACCACGATCAATGTGGACGAAGCCGGTTCATGGGAAGGTCTGTCAGACCGTTTTGAGGTCCGCACGATCAACCATCAAGAGGCTTATAGCGATGATGGCATTTGCACGAATTGGGCGGAGGAATTTTTCAGCCGTATGCGCCGCGCCGAGATCGGACATCACCATCATATCGCGGGCGCTTATTTGCTCCGCTACGCGCAAGAGGCGTCATGGCGCGAGGATAACCGGCGCGTATCGAATGGCGATCAGACCTATCGGGTTGCCGGGCTGGCGATGAAACGGAAGCAGTCAGTGGATTTTACTGGCTATTGGCAGAGGCACATTCGCACGTCATAGTTGTTTGTTTTGAGGTGGGGGACGCCTTATGGCTACGGCTCATATCTTCTTTGGCAAGCCAATTACGCCAGACACCGCGACCGCGCTCGTACTGGCGTCACGCGCCTTAATGGGTGAACGCACGCCAACTTTACCGGGCCAACCGCTTAGTCCATTGCTCTGGAACCATTTGCATTATTCAATGTCTTGTGGCGGCGGCGATTTAATCGCAGCTTTCGGCGCCTTCAATGAAATGAAGGGCCTGCCCGTCAAAGTAACAACGCACAATGCGGGCGCTATCAACTCGGCGGCGATCATGCCGTTCATGGTCGGGGAACGGCGGACTGCTAGTCCGGCCTCAGCTTTCTTTTTTCACCAAGTACGCTGGAATTTTTCAACAAACGCCAACGTGCCAATGTACGTGATCAACGAGGCCGCTACGTGGCTCGGTGTGTATGAAAATATGATGGTTGATTATGTGGCGTCTCGATCGGGTCAGAAGAAGGAGACAATTCTGAATATGATGCGCGAAGGGACAAGTGTGTCGTCTGCGGATGCGAAGACCCTTGGTCTAATTCATGATGTTTGTGAATGCTCAATTCCGCAGGATGCCCGATCGTATCAGGTATGATTTCACCAGCCATTCTAGGAATGGTATGGGATGCCATGGGAACCCCCATCATTGGTAGTCGCGGAGAGTGCGGGTCCGGCAACTCAAAAGGTAGAGTGCAGCTTTAACGAGAAGTCAATATCTAGATTAATGGTCCGTTAAAATCCGCGTGATCCGCACTGTCTTTTTGGTCTGACAGTTTGCCAACCGTTTTTAGATTCATTTCAATTGCTTGCTTCCGGTAGCTGCCACACCGTTACGCCCTTTCGCTTTCCTTCCCGTTTCACACGCCCCCGCTTTTCCTGCATCCGCAGTGAATGGATAAGCCGGTTAGTCAGCCCCTTGGCGAGCACGGTATCGGCGGTATCCATGCCCTTGGCCTTCATTAGCTCTAGGGCAAGCTGGCGGGTGTCGTGCGGGCCGCTGGTGAGCGCCTTGGCGCAGATCGCCCACGGCTCGCCGCGCTTGAACAGCCGATAGGTATCGACATAGCGGGCGATATCCGATGGCTTACCGGACCCGTCGAATATCCGAATGGCAGCGGTTATGTGCGCCAGGTCGGAACGGGCTTGGGCTAGCTGCTTTTCGTACAGCTTGATTGAAGCCGAGATTTCATCCCGCTTTCGGCGCAGTGTCGTGACGGTTCTGATTTCGCCCATGCGGCAAATCTAGTAAGGTCGCCTCATGACCGCTTGTGGCGTTTGCGCCATAATACCGGGATAATCGAGCGCGCGCAGTGCGGCGACAAGATTGCCGACGACGCTGGCCTCGCGATAGAGCGGGCAAATGATGGTGTAGATCGGAAGTTCATGGTCGGCGATGACAGCCGCGCGATCCGGTTTCCGCGGCGCGAAGGCGACGCTCAACAGCCGCAAGGCGGCTGCCGCCAGGAACACCGCGCACAACAAAACCGCGCAGAAGTCGATCGCCACGGGAATAACGGCAAAAATCCCGAAGACGAGCAGTGCAAATGCCACGGTCGCCAGTCGCCCAATACCACGCGGCCGTGGCGCGTTCGAGAGCGACGGCCTGGAGCGTCGGAGCCCGTCGGCGGCACGCCGCGCTAGCGCCTTTTGACTATGACGCGCGACGAACCGCGAAAGCCGCTCGGATGACGTCAACCGGAACCAGCGCAGCTCACTTGGCAAGGACTGCCGCGGATCGGCGAGGCAGCGCGCGGTCAAGTCACGCGGAGCAATAATCCAGACTAGCTTGCGGCCCTGCCATAGTGGCAACAAGCCGACGGCGGCTGCCTGAATCAGCTGATCATCGTCGAGCGGACAGTTCCGCCGGGCGATGCGGTCAAGCGGTTCGAAGTTTGTACCGAGAGACGCCGCAAGAGCGGTGAGGTAGGCTTCTTCGGTTATTGCGTCGCTGCAAGTGAGCACACCATCGGCGCCAAAGCCGATCGATCGCGCTCGTGTTTCCGCAGCAGCAACGACCCTGCGGGGCAAAACGTTGCGAACACAATCAATTTCCGGGCAGTTCGGCGCCGCTGTTGTTGCCAGCGTACGCTCCCGGGCGCGCGCAACAAACGCGCCGGGCCGTGCCCTCCTCGGCCGCTCGTCCGCTTTCAAGCGGCGTACGGCTGCCCTTTTCGCAACACTCGACCCCACCGCCGGCCCCACAACGCAACGGACAGCCGCATCTGCCCCCCATTTGGTTGCTAGTCCGCTTTTAAGGGCAGCTCTAAGCTTACGCCATCGTGATGCATACCGCCGGCAATGGCAATATGCGAGCGTTGACGGGGGCCCGCCGCACCCCTATAAGCGCCCTTCGCAAAGCTCACGCGCAGGAAACTTTCGCGCAAGGTCATGGCTAACACAAAGTCCGCAAAGAAGGCTGCTCGCCAAACTGAGCGCCGCACGGTGGTCAATCGGGCGCGCCGCTCTCGCTTGCGCAACGTAGTCCGTAAGGTCGAGGAGGCGATCGCCGCTGGCGATCGATCACGTGCGCTCGCTGCCATGGCCGAAGCCGAGCCGGTTATCGTTCGCGCAGCGCAAAAAAGCATCGTGCACCGCAACGCGGCCCGCCGTAAAGTGTCGCGGCTCGCTCATCGGATCGCTGCGCTCGGCAAATAGTAGCGTTCCGCTACCGAGCCGCTCACGATCTCTTGTTGTTTAAGCTGATCGTCCGGCAATGGCTCCCTGGACCTGCTCCAGAGCGGTGAGGTATCATTTCACCAGCGCCAGCCATATGAGCATTCGCAAGATATTTGTGGACTGCAATCAATCTGTTGCAGAATTGTCACGCAATGCCTAAAACATCGTAATTGTGGGGCTTCGCGTAGTTTCGCGTGTCAGGACTATGAAGTTTTTATTTGCTCCGCATGACCATGTGTGGGGCTACCCTGAAATGTCGATCAAAATAATTGACGTACCGAGAATGGGTTATTCCGCATGCAAAGCGAAGGGTTTCGAGTTGTATGAAATTTCGATACGAGCGAGTTTGTTTGTTCCGGCAGGTTATTTCGCCAGTTTGACGGTTTGCGTGGTCACAAGCTGATCGTTGATTCAGCCCATTGAGTCAAAGTCTTGCGATGCGCATTGCGGCGATGCTTCGCACGCTCGCTTTCGCACGGCCAACATGGGCGACCGCGATTTTGCGGTTGCAGGCCGAAAATAGCGTGGTAGCGTCAACTCTCCTTCGGTTTCCGAAGGTGTCTTTGGAAAATGTGAGTCTCGTCAAACTCATCAAGGATGGGTTCGGGAGAGTCGTGTCCGCGACGTGTTGTTCGGCGTCTTTAGTCGAGTTCAGGATGAGCAGACCGGTTTACGAGCGTTCTCTTAAGCCGGGCGATAATGCGCAAGGGGAAGGCCTGACAAGTCTCGCGAAGAAACCAAGGCGAGACATCAGCAATGACCATCGAATTTGGGAGCGATGGAGTGGGGCATGAAAGCGGCAAATCAGACCAACGTACGATCAACTGGCGCCTCATCGTCTAAAGTGACGCGGCCCGTTGCGCTCGCAGTGTCGTCAGCGCCGCGCCGGTATCGGGTGCCGACCATCACCTCCAGCGGCTGAACGCCGTCGATCCGATCGGCGTCTGCATTTCATTTCGCGCACGCGCCGTCAAACCTCAGCAGTCGAAGCACGGGTAGCGTAGCCGTGTGTCGGGCGTCGTGACTTGCACGTCGCCTTGAGTTGCTCGCTTAAATCCTTTCTCCGACGACAAAAAGCAGGCCAAAATGATGAGCGCGGATCAAGAATGCTGGCAGCGGGTCAAAAACCGGCTGCGTGTTGAACTTGGTGACGACGTGTTTTCGAGTTGGTTTGCGCGCATGGAAATCGAAGCCGTCGATAAGGGTGCCGTGCGGCTGTCGGTCCCGACGCGCTTCCTGCGCAACTGGATCCAGTCGCACTACAGCGAGCGTGTGCTGAGCACCTGGCAGGCGGAGGAGCCTGCGGTCATGCGGCTGGAACTGAGCGTCCGCTCGGCTGCGATCCGGCCGATTATTGCGAAGCCCAAGGCGCTGGAGCCGCCTCTGCCCTCGCGCGAGGCGCACGAAGGAGCGCTAAACGGTGTGGAGTCGCGCACCAGTGTCCCGTTTATGACGGTGCACGAAGCCCTCGGCGGTTCGCCGCTCGACCCGCGGCTGGCGTTCGATAGTTTTATTGTCGGGCGGTCAAACACGCTTGCGCATGCTGCCGCTCGCCAGGTGGCGACCAGCCGTCGCGGCGATCCGCTGATGTTCAACCCGCTCTACATCCACGCCGGCGTCGGGCTCGGCAAGACGCATTTGCTGCAGGCGACCACTTGGGCGGGCAACGGCAACGAACGCAAAGTGCTGTATCTGACGGCCGAACGGTTCATGTACGGTTTTGTCTCGGCGTTGCGCACGCAGACCACAATTGCATTCAAAGAAGCGTTGCGCGCCATCGACGTCCTCGTGATCGACGATCTGCAGTTCCTGCAAGGCCGATCGACCCAGGCCGAGTTCTGCCACACCCTCAATGCCCTCATCGATGCCGGCCGCCAGGTCGTGATCGCCAGCGACCGGGCGCCCTCGGACCTCGAGAGCCTCGATGACCGCGTCCGCTCGCGCCTTGCGGGCGGTCTTGTGGTCGAGATCGGCTCGCTTGGCGAGGAATTGCGGCTCGAAATTCTCAAGAGTCGGATCGCGGCTGCATGCAGCCATCATCCGGGCTTCGAAGTTCCCGCGCCGGTGCTCGCCTTCATTGCCAGATCAGTCACGCACAACGGCCGCGACCTCGAAGGCGCCGTCAATCGGTTGCTGGCCCATAACAAGCTCACCGGCCAGCAGGTCACGCTTGAAATGGCCGAACGCGAAATGCGCGACCTCATCAGGCCTGCCGAGCCGAAACGGGTAAGGATCGAGGACATTCAGCGGATCGTTGCCCGCCAGTACAATGTCAGCCGCGCCGACCTGCTGTCCTCACGCCGTACCGCCAACGTGGTGCGGCCCCGCCAGGTAGCCATGTATCTGGCGAAGGTGCTGACATTACGTTCGCTCCCTGAGATCGGCCGCCGGTTCGGCGGTCGCGATCACACCACCGTGCTGCACGCCGTGCGCAAGATCGAGACGCTGGCCGGTACCGACACCACGCTCGCCGAGGAGATTGAGTCGCTCAAGCGCCAGCTCCAAGATTAAAGTCCAGGACTAACGTCTAGGACTGATTGTCGCCTGGTCCGAGCCCTGTGAAACGCAGGGGAAAAGGCTGGTCCCTTTGCTACCCGGTCTTGCCGAAGGCGGCCCGCCGCGCCACCTTTGTTACCCCCATCGGGAACGGATTTCGCGATGAAAGTCACCGTAGAGCGCTCCGAATTGCTGAAATCGCTTGGCCATGTGCATCGCGCAGTGGAACGGCGCAATACCATTCCGATCCTCGCCAATGTGCTTATTCGCGCTGACCGCTCCCAGCTTAGCCTGAAGGCCACCGACCTCGATCTCGAAGTTACGGACACGATCGCGGCCGAAGCCGGACCGGGCGGGTCGACGACGGTGCCGGCGCACATGTTCTACGACATCGTGCGCAAATTGCCCGAGGGTGCGCAGATCGTTCTTGAATCCTCCGGCGACCGTGCCGCACTCTCGATCCGCGCCGGCCGTTCGCGCTTCACGCTACAGACGCTGCCGGAGAGCGACTTTCCCGATCTAGCTCCCGGCGAAATGACGCATAAGTTCACCCTCAAAGCGGCGGACCTGAAGCGGCTGATCGACAAAACCCAGTTCGCCATCTCGACCGAAGAGACGCGCTACTATCTCAACGGTATCTATCTCCACATCGCCGGCACGGGGCAAACGCAAATGCTGCGCGCGGTCGCAACCGACGGCCACCGGCTCGCGCAGATGGAGCTCGATCTGCCGCAAGGCGCAGCCGGCATGCCCGGCATCATCGTCCCGCGCAAGACCGTCGGAGAGGTGCAGCGTCTTCTGGAGGACGGCGAAGCCGAAGTCACCGTCGAGCTTTCCGCGGGTAAAATTCGATTTTCTGTCGGCGAGGTGATCCTGACGTCGAAGCTGATCGACGGCACCTTTCCGGATTACGCGCGCGTCATTCCGCTCGGCAATGACAAGGAGCTCATCGTCGACAAGAAAGAATTCGAGGCTGCGGTCGACCGCGTTTCCACGGTCTCAAGCGAGCGCGGCCGCGCGGTCAAGCTGTCGCTCACCGGCGGGAAGCTGTTGTTGTCGGTCACCAATCCAGACTCCGGCAGCGCCACCGAAGAGCTCGAGGTGGAATACGAATCCGATCCGATCGATATCGGCTTCAACTCACGCTACCTGCTGGATATCGCCACCCAGATCGAAAGCGAAGCCGCGGTGCTGAAACTTGCCGATCCCGGATCGCCTACCCTCATCCAGGACAAGGAGCCGCGGGGCGCGCTCTATGTGCTGATGCCGATGCGGGTGTGACGGAAATCGGACGACGGAAATCGGAGGTCGGATATCGCTATCCGTATCCCTATATCCGACATCCGTCCTCCGATATCTGACCTCCGATGGTCCGCATCCGCCGCCTGACTCTGACCAATTTCCGCAACTACCACGCGGCGACGCTTCAAGCCGACAGCCGCGTCATCGCGCTCTACGGGCCGAATGGCGCCGGCAAAACCAACCTGATCGAAGCGATCTCGTTTCTCGCCCCCGGTCGCGGCTTGCGCCGTGCCACGCTTGAGGAAGTAGCATTCCAAGAAGGTGACGGTTCCTGGGCTGTCGCCGCCGAAGTCGAAGGCGCGCTGGGGCTCGCTACGCTCGGCACCGGCGTCGAGCGCAAACCCGAAGACGGCGCCATCAGTAATCGCATCTGCCGGATCGATCGTGAACCGGTCGCTTCGGCTTCGGCTTTCGCTGATCACCTTCGCGTCGTCTGGCTGGTGCCGGCGATGGACTCGTTGTTCGTTGGCCCGCCGTCGGAGCGGCGACGTTTTCTCGATCGCCTGGCGGCGGCGGTCGATCCCGAACATGCAAGCCGCGTCAACGCCCTTGAGCGGGCGCTGCGTTCGCGCAACCGGCTGTTGGAGGAAGCGCGGCCCGATCCGCACTGGCTCGACGCCGTCGAGCATGAGACCGCAGAAATCGCCGTCGCAGTTGCGGGGATGCGGGCAGAGACGGTACGGCGGCTCGCTGCCGCCCTCTCAAGCCGCAGGGACTCGGCATTCCCGATCGCCGAGATCACGCTCGACGGTTGGATGGAACAGCTCGTCCCGGCCCATCCCGCTGTCGAGATCGAAGAACGCTACCGCGCGCTGCTGGCGGAGAACCGTGGCCGCGACGCCGCAGCGGGGCGCACGCTAGACGGGCCGCACCTGACCGATCTCTCAGTTGTCTACACCCAAAAAGCCATTGCCGCCGGCGACGCTTCGACCGGCGAGCAGAAGGCGCTCCTTATCGGCCTGGTGCTGGCGCACGCAAGCTTAATTGCCGAGATGACCGGTTCCGCACCGATCCTCCTGCTCGACGAAATTGTCGCGCACCTCGACCCGGAACGGCGCGCTGCGCTGCACAAGGAACTTGCACAACTCGGCTGCCCAGGTCTGGATGACCGGCGCCGACCCGGCGCTGTTTTCCGAGATCGACAAGAAGAACGCGACCATGGTCGAGGTCCGTTCCGGCTATCTGCAATTGAGCAACGGTTAAGCTGTCGCGCTCGCGCCAAATGAATTCCGGCTCGCCGATAAGTTCGTATCCGGGCGAAAGAAACAGGGAACAAGAGGCCGCAGAGCCTCTTAATATTGGGGGAGCAGAAAATGTCCTTTGCGGGATTGAGGCCCGATGCTGATGACGATGCCGGAACGCGCGGCAGATATGATTGTTCGCAACCTCATCGAGGCGTTGAATCGTCTGCACGATGATTTGGATCGTGTTGAGCTATGGACCGTTGTCTTGAGCAATTTTCAACAACCGCCGCCGGAATACCGGCCGGATAGTGAACACCTCTTACCGGTTCCAAAGCCGGCGCGTCCGCAAGCATAAATGCGCTCTCCGTAACCGGCCTTCGATTAGCAATACCTTTGCGAACTTTGCCTGACTTTTTTGCCGGCGGGTTTAGCGAAAATTGGCTGCGTTATGCGGTGGCCAAGGGGCTTCCAGACGAGGGTCGCCGGAGGTACGAAACCGGCCTCATTTTAGCCGCGGCAAACCCTTGAAAAATACCGATCTGACAATATGTTACCGTTAGTCACTTTGCCCTGTACCGGGCATCATTTTCGTGTACAACGAAACAGCGATTCTCCAGCGTTTTTTACGCTGAACTCGAAAGCCGTTCGCATGGCCGAAGCCGTCCGTAAAACCACCCCTGTTGCGCCCTCCGATTATGGTGCGGAGTCCATCAAGGTGCTCAAGGGGCTCGACGCCGTGCGCAAGCGGCCGGGCATGTATATCGGCGACACCGATGACGGCTCGGGCCTGCATCACATGGTCTATGAGGTCGTCGACAACGCGATCGATGAAGCGCTTGCCGGCTACGCCAAGGAAGTTGTCGTAACCTTCAATCCCGATGGTTCCTGCACCGTGCGCGACGACGGCCGCGGCATCCCGACCGGCGTGCACCAAGGTCGAAGGCGTCTCCGCGGCCGAAGTCATCATGACCCAGTTGCACGCCGGCGGAAAATTCGATCAGAACTCCTACAAGGTCTCCGGCGGCCTGCACGGCGTCGGCGTATCGGTGGTCAACGCGCTTTCGAGCTGGCTCAAGCTCACGATCTGGCGCGACGGCCATGAGCACTTCATGGAGTTCCACGATGGCGAGCCGGTCGCCCCGCTCGCCGTTGTCGGCGCAGCCTATGACCGGCGCGGCACCGAAGTGACCTTCCTGCCGTCCAAACAAACCTTCACCATGACGGAGTTCGACTTCGCCACGCTGGAGCATCGGCTGCGCGAACTTGCGTTTCTCAATTCCGGCGTCACCATTGTGCTGTCCGACATGCGCCATGCGGTCGAAAAGCGCGAGGAGTTGCGCTACGAGGGCGGCGTCGAGGCCTTCGTCAAATATCTCGACCGCAACAAGACCCCGCTGGTCCCGCAGCCGATCGTCATGAAGGCTGAGCGCGACGGCGTAATGGTCGATTGCGCGCTGTGGTGGAACGACGGCTACCACGAGAGCGTGCTCTGCTTCACCAATAACATTCCACAACGCGACGGCGGCACCCATCTCGCCGGCTTCCGCGGCGCCTTGACCCGCCAGGTCACCGGCTACGCCGAATCCGGCGGCGCCGCGCGCAAGGAGAAAGTCGCGCTCACCGGCGACGATTGCCGCGAAGGACTGACCGCGGTGCTCTCGGTCAAGGTGGCCGACCCGAAATTCTCCTCGCAGACCAAAGACAAGCTGGTCTCCTCAGAAGTGCGGCCGGCGGTCGAGGGCATTGTCAGCGACATGCTCAAGGCCTGGTTCGAGGAACATCCCTCCGAGGCAAGGATCATCGTCGGCAAAGTGATCCAGGCGGCAGCGGCCCGCGAGGCTGCGCGCAAGGCGCGTGAAATGACGCGAAAGAGCGCGCTCGGCATCACCTCGCTCCCCGGCAAACTCGCCGACTGTCAGGAGCGCGATCCGGCGAAGTCCGAGCTGTTCATCGTCGAGGGCGATTCCGCCGGCGGCAGCGCCAAGCAGGGCCGCAATCGTGAATTCCAGGCTGTGCTGCCGTTGCGCGGCAAGATTCTCAATGTCGAGCGCGCGCGCATGGACAAGATGCTCTCGTCCGAGCAGATCGGCACGCTGATCACCGCGCTCGGCACCGGCATCGGCACCGACGAATTTGCGATCGACAAGCTGCGCTATCACAAGATCATCATCATGACTGACGCCGACGTCGACGGCGCCCACATCCGCACGCTGCTGCTGACGTTCTTCTACCGGCAGATGCGCGAGATCATCGACCGCGGCCATCTGTTCATCGCGCAGCCGCCGCTCTACCGAGTCGCGCGCGGAAAATCCGAGCAATATCTCAAGGACGAGCGGGCGCTGGAGGACTATCTGATCGACACCGGCCTCGAAGAGACTTCACTGCGTCTGTCGTCCGGCGAAGTCCGCGCCGGCAACGATCTGCGCAAGCTCGTCGAGGAAGCGCGTTCGATCCGCAATCTTCTGAATGGCCTGCACAGCCGCTATAACCGCAAGGTGATCGAGCAGGCCGCCATTGCCGGCGTCCTGCAGCCGCGCGTCACCAGCGATCCCGCGAAGGCCTCGGCCGCGGCGGAATATATCGCCAGACGACTTGATGCTCTGACGGATGAGACTGAGCGCGGCTGGCAGGGTCAATTCACTGAAGGTGCCGGCTTTGAATTCGAGCGCACGCTGCGCGGCGTCAAGGAAGTCGCGATGATCGACCAGGCGCTGCTCGGCTCGGCCGATGCCCGCAAGCTCGACGAATTCGCGCCCTCGCTGCAGCAGATTTATCCGCGGCCGACGCCGCCGGCGATGCTGCGGCGTAAGGACGAGGACACGCCGATCCACGGTCCGGTCAGCCTGTTCGAGGCGGTGACCGCGGCCGGCCGCAAGGGCGTTGCGCTGCAACGCTACAAAGGCCTCGGTGAAATGAATCCCAGCCAGCTCTGGGAAACGACGCTCGACAGCAACGCCCGCTCGCTGCTGTGCGTGAACGTCAAGGAAATCGACGAAGCTAACACTATCTTCGACGAACTCATGGGCGACAAGGTCGAGCCGCGCCGCGTGTTCATCGAGGCGCACGCACTCACCGCCAGCGTGGATGTGTAAGCCCTTGTCCTCCCCAGCTTGCGGGGAGGATGCGCACTGCTCGGGCTGAAAACTACTTTAACTGTGAAATTTTTTGACGCCGCAGGCAAACGCGGGATAAAATCGCCATTCTTCCGCGGAACAAGGGTGGTGCGTCATGGAATTTTCCATCTATTCCGAACTTCAAACCTGGCCGGGCAAGACCCAGCAGCAGGTTTATGCCGAAGCGCTTGAGCAGTGCGTCAATGCCGACCGGCTCGGCTACTCGACCTACTCGATTATCGAGCACTTCTTTTTCCCGAAATTCGGCGCCTCGCCGAACCCGTTTGCGTTCTTCGCCAAGGCCTCCGAGCGGACGCGAAACATCAAATTTCGCACGCTGGTGCACGTGCTGCCCTACCACAATCCGGCGGTGCTCGCGTCGCAGATTTCGCAGTTCGACATGCTGGTCGACGGCCGCTACGAGTTCGGCCTGGGCCGCGGCCATGGCTGGCTCCCGCTCAAAGGCGGCATACCGGTCGAGGAATCGCGCCAGCGCTACGAAGAGTCGCTGCAAATCCTGATGGACGCGCTCGATAACGAGCGCTTCTCGTTCGACGGCAAGTACTACAAGATCAAAAACTCCCACATCGTGCCGCGGCCGACGCCGGGCCGGAAATTCCGCATCTTCCTTGGCGGCACCAGCGACTACACCTACGAGCTTGCCGGCGAGCGCGGTTACTCCGTAGTGGTGCCGCCGTTATTGCCTTACGAAGCGCTGCGCGCGCAGCTCGACATCTACCGGGCGTCGTGCGCCAAGCACGGCAACAAGCCGGACATCGTCTGGATCCACGCCTGTCATCTCGACTTCGATCGCGACACCGCCAAGCGCGAGGCCGAAAAAATGATGCGCGGCTTCCTCAAAGGTAATGCCTCGGTGCTGCTGGAGAACAAGGACGAAATGGCGCCGAAGGAAGTGCTCGAAGCGGCGGGTTACGGCTTCTATGCCTCCGGCATCATGGAGAACTTCTCCGACATGCCCTACGACGAGATGATCAAGAACGACATCGTCTGGGTCGGCACGCCGAACGACATCATCGAGCGCATCGAGGCGGTGCAGAAACTTTGCACCGGGCTCACGGAGGTGGCGATCACGGTCAATCCGGGCGGCGTCGAGCACTGGAAGACGATCAAGACCCAGGAAATGTTCGCGCACCACGTGATCCCGCACTTTGCCAAACAACCGGCCGGTGGCACACGGCGCGCAGCCTAGAACAAGTCGAAATACTCGTTCTGCTCCCACACGGTGACGTCCGCTTCCTTGCCACCCTCGGTCATAAAGCGGGCGTACTCGGCCTCTTTGATATGCGCGTAATAGTCGACGAAGCCGTCGCCGAAGCCCTGGCGAAACACCTTGTCGGCGCGCAGTGCGGCGGCGGCTTCGCCGAGATTCTTCGGCAGCGGTGGCGCGTCGGTCTCGTAGGGCGTATCCGCCGCCGGTCCCGGATCGCGCTTGTATGCGATGCCATCGCACCCCGAATAGATTTGCGAGGCGATGTAGAGGCAGGGATTGGCGGCGGGCTCGCCGACGCGGTTTTCCAGATGCGTCGATGGATCGCCCGGCTGGCCGAGCACGCGCACCATGACGCCGCGATTGTCGCGCGCCCAGATCGCGCGATCGGGCGCGAGCGTGAACGGCCGGTAGCGTTTGTAGCCGTTCACCGTCGGCGTCGTGAACGCAGCCGCCGCGCGGGCATGCGCCAACAACCCGCCGAGAAAATTGCGGCCGGCGTCGGACAGCCCGCCTTCCCTGTTGCCGACAAAAACGTTGCGCCTGCTTTTGCGTTCGATCAGCGATTGATGCAGATGCCAGCCGCTGGAAAACAGATTTGGCAGGCCCGGCCGGCACATGAAACTTGCGAGCAGGCCGTGGCGCCGCGCGATCTGCTTTGTCGCTGCGCGGAACAAAATCATCGTGTCGGCGGCGGCAAATCCAAGCTGCGGGCGGAAGGTGAATTCGCACTGGCTCGGCCCAAGCTCGATTTCAAGCGAGCGAAGCGGCATGCCGAGCGCTTCGACTCCGCGCCGGATCGGCTCTAACGCCGCGTCGATCTGATCGAAGCGCGTTTCGGTCAAATACTGATAGCCCTGATTAAGCAAACTGACTTCGGGCGCACGCGGCGGCCAGGTCGCGTCTTCGGGTGAAAGCCGTGGGTTTTCCAGCTTGAAAAGGTGAAACTCGACTTCGAGCCCGGCGAGGAAATCGAAACCCTGCTCGGCAAGGCGCCCCAGCGCGTCGCGCAAAATCTGCCGCGTCGAGAACGGCACCGGCTTGCCGTTGGTGAAAACAATATCGCAGAGCAGCCACCCGGTATGCGGCGCCCACGGCAGAACCTGGAACGTTGCCGGGTCGGCCACCATGACGAAATCGCCGCCGCCCTGCATTTCCGCCATGTCGAAACCGCCGCCGGCAGTGAACACCGGATAGACGGTCTTGTGCGCGGTGTCCTTGGCGAGGAGCGTCGTCGTCATGGTGACGCCGCCTGTCATGGCGCTCAGCGCATCCGCCGCCACCAAGGTCTTGCCGCGCAGCACGCCGTGCTGGTCGGCAAAGGAAAAGCGAACCAGTTCGAGCTTATCGCGCTTGATCTGTTGCGCGACAGCCTTTGCCTGACGCACCTGTTCGTCAGTCCAGAGCCTGTGACACTCAACAAAACTCGCGGCAGTTCGTTTGCGATGAGCCATCTGGAAAGCGAATGGTGAGCGCTAGTTCCAGCTTTTCGTTTCCTGCCGGTTCTTGTTGGTGCTCTGCCAATAGCCTTGCCAATCCGCGGCGGGCCCGATGCCATCGACGCAGGCCGGACCGGTGATCTTCGCCGCCTCGGCCTGGTCCAGCACCATCATCGGCTTTCCGCCCTTGCCGGATTGCTCAAGCGCCTGCCGCAGCAGGCGGCGATAGGCGCTGATTGCCTTGTCGGACGTGCCCAGATGCTCCTCGGTGCGGTCCTGGATCGCGCCCATCAACTCGCAGGCCCATTGGTCGTGCACGTTGATGTCGGTGCCCATCCCCGTATAGGTCGTGTGCTCCTGCTCGTGCGGATCGAAGCCGTAATCGTTGTTCTTGTTCTTGCGCGGCACGTAGTCCGGCAATTCGTAGAGTTCGAGCCGCTGGCGGCGCATCTCGTCCTTGTCGACTGCCGCGCCGAACGAGGTGAAGATCGCGTACCAATAGTGCTTCACGTCGTCGATCGGCACGTGCCATTGCGAGATCGTCATCTCGCGGCTCATCGGAATGATGAAGGCATTCGGGAAGATCAGGTTGGTCACGCGCACATGCGCCTTCTCGCCGTTGATCTGACGCAGCGTCACCAGGCGAAAGCCGTAATCGGTCGGCTCGATCTCCAGGCGCGGCCGCGGAAACTCGCGCATGATCTGCGTCATCGGCATGTCGGAGTCTTTGGATTTGTCCCGGAACATCCGGCCGTAGCCCTTGTCCGGATCCTCATCCTCAAAGAAGCGGTGCAGGAACGAGGTGTGCACCGGGTCGATGCCGACTTCGAGCGATTGTAGCCAGTTGCAATCGATCATGCCCTTGAAGGCGAAGGTGTGGGTCGACGGCGCGACGAAGCAGTCGAAATCCGGAAACGCCGGCGTCTCGCCCGGGCCGAGATAGGCCCACAGGATGCCGCTCTTTTCGACCAGCGGATAGGACTTCTGCTTGAGGTTGGCGCAGAGATTGCTGTTGTCTGGCTCGGCGGGCGTTTGCAGGCACTTGCCGTCGACGTCGAACAGCCAACCGTGAAACGCGCAGCGGAGCCCGCCGTCTTCGAGCCGCCCGTAAGCGAGGTCGGTGCCGCGATGCGGACAATGCCGGCCGATCAACCCGTAGCGGCCCTTGTCGTCCTTGAACGCGACTAGGTCCTCGCCGAGCAGCCGCACAGGCTTGACCGGCCGGTTTCCAGACAATTCATCGACCAGCGCGGCAGGCTGCCAGTACCGACGCATCAGCGTGCCGGCGGCAGCGCTTGGCCCGGTGCGAGTAATGAGATCGTTCTGTTCCGCGCTTAACATAAATAATTCTCTTCCGTCACCCTGAGGTGTGAGCGAAGCGAGCCTCGAAGGGCGACGGCCCGGGCGCCTCGGCCGTTCATCCTTCGAGGCTCGCGCTGCACGCGAGCACCTCAGGATGACGGTGAACATTTATACGATGATCGTTTATCAACCGAAAGGTGACCGCGCTTTCAAAACCCCGGCAAGACTAAAATCTTCGGGCTGGTCGGCAACGTCGTCTTCGACACAACCACCGAAGGCACCTCGGCCTTTTCCACCGGCCATTGCTCGCGAGCCCGGTCGAGAAAGCGGTCGAGCGTATACCAGCCGAAGAAATGCATCGGGATGATGAGCTGCGCCTTAAGCGCGGTGAGCACTTCGAACATGCCGTCGAGGTCGAGGGTATAATTGCCGTCGACCGGCGCCATCACCACGTCGACCCGGCCGATCTGGTTGAGCTGCTGCTGCGTCAGGGTGTGATGCAGATGGCCGAGATGAGCGATGCATACGTTCGCAATTTCGAAGATGAAGATCGAATTGCCGTAACGCTCGGTGCCGCCGCTCCAGTTGCGAATGTTGGTCGGCACGTTGCGCACCCGCACGTCCTTATATTTCAGGTCCCAGATCGCCGGCTCTTCGGGGCTCGGTCCCCAGCCGCGCAGCACGTATTTGATCGCCGGATCGGGATGGTCGGTGTAGTGCGTGTCGTGGGCGTGGTTCATGGTGGCGATGTCGGGCACGACCGGCGGCCGCACATAATCGTTGTAGTCGGTCGCGATCCGCACCAGTTCCGGGCTCTCGATCAGGAAGGTGGCGTGACCGATGAAGGTGATGCGAACCTGATCGGGATTGAGCGCAGCAAGCCGCAACGCCGCGGGGATCACCGGCGGCCGCTGTCTGGCGACGAGACCGGGACAATTCATCTGCATTTCCGGCTGGGCCGGTTGCGCCAGCGGCGACGGCGGTCCCTCGGGCGAGTGCGCCGATGCGATGTAGGCAAACGCGACGCATCCGAGCGCCGATAATCGTGAGCCGCGAGATGGCAGCGAAAATGCCGATGCGCGAGAGGCTCAACTGACCAACTCCCCTGTCTGCGGCTCGGCGCGACCATGGGAGCGGACAAATTGGCACGGAATGAGGCGGGCGACTATCGCCCGCCCATCTGCGACGCAGGCCGGGAATGCAGCTGGAGCAGTGCTGCCGTGATGCTAAGCGGCTGGCGTTCAGCGCGTCAGCGTTCCGAGATGATCAGCCCGCGTCCGGTAACGACGACCCAATGGCCGTCCTGCCGCTTGATCGTCTCAACGCGGCCGAGGCCCGGAAGGAAGCCGCCGGCAGCTACGGCGAACATGCCACCGTAGCGGCTCGCGACCAGCGCGCGATTGCCACGGACGTCCTGTACAATCCAGTCCTGCAACACGCGGTCGGGCACCTTCATCTCGGGCGCCGCCGTGCCGGCCGGCGCGCTCGAAGCGATGGAGCCTGTGGTCTCGGGCGCAGCCCGCGCCGCGGCGGCTGCGGGCGCTGCCGCGCTACGCTTTTCCAGTCGATCGACCGCTTCGGCGATGTGCGAGAGCTTCGTCGCGGGCTCGGCCTCGGCGCGTTCGACGCGATCGAGCCGGTCGGTACAGCTTGGCGAACTGGCCGTTGGCGCTCTTGGTCGCGCTGTCGAGGTTCGCCTTGAGCGTGGCAAGCTCGGCAAGCTCCGCCTTGATCGCCTGCACCGCTTGCAACGTCTTTGCATCCGCGACGCGAACGTGTGCTCCTGAACCCGGCACGAAATACGAAAATCCTGAAATCGAAAGCGATCCGGCCAGCGCGCCGACCGCTGCCGCGATTGCAACCGAGGCCGCGAGCAACATGAAGCGCGATGGCTGCGACGGCGACGAAGCTGCACCGGAACTATCCGTCGATTTGCCGGCTGTGTCTTTGATAGCCTCCTCCGCGGAGGATGACGCGGCCTGGTTGGCGGCGGCGAATTCTTCCGCCATCCCCTCCCCAGCATCGAGCTTCGGCGACCAGACGACTGGCAATTGGCCTGCCGGCAGATTTTCCGTCGCTCGGTTTGCCGTCTTGCGCGTCGTTCATCGTCGGATCTCCGGGATTGCGGATGATCCGTCGGTAGACCGGTTCGGGTTAGCAATTCGTTAGCGAAGCCGCGTTCGACTCAGTCGATCAGGCCGTTTTCGAACGCGAGGTCGCGGAGCGAGGCCTCCGGACGGGCGCCGAGGTGCTGGATTACCTCGGCGGCGGCAAGCGCGCCGAGCCGGCCGCAGGTTCGATCGTCGGCGCCGCGCGACAGCCCGGTAAGAAAGCCGGCGGCGAACAGATCGCCGGCGCCGGTCGTGTCGACGACTTTGTCGACCGGGAACGCGGACACCGCCTCGGTGCTGTCGGGCCCGACGACGACGCAGCCCTTTTCGCTGCGCGTCACCACCGCGGCCTCGATGTCGCGGCGCAAAGCCTTCAGCGCCGTGTCGAAGTCGGATGTCTGATAGAGACTGTGCAGTTCCGCCTCGTTGGCGAAAATGAGATCGACGGTGCGCGAGCGCATCAGATGCAGGAACTCATCGCGCCAGCGGTCGACACAGAACGCGTCCGACAAGGTGAGCGCCACCTGGCGCTCGGCCTGATGCGCAATCTCGGCTGCTTTGACGAATGCGTCCTTGGCGTTCTTCGGATCCCACAGATAGCCTTCAAGATAGATGATCGAGGCCGCGGCGATCATGTCGGGATCGATGTCGGACGGATGCAGATTCTGCGCGGCGCCGAGGAACGTGTTCATGGTGCGCTCGCCGTCCGGCGTCACCAGCACGTAGCAACGCGCAGTCGGAGCACCATCAGCAGCCGGCGGCGTGGTGAAGGCCACGCCCGCGGCGCGGATATCGTGGGTAAAAGCGCGGCCGAGACCATCGTCCCTGACCTTGCCGATGAAAGCCGAACGCGCGCCGAAACCGGCCACGCCGACAATGGTATTCGCGGCGGAACCGCCGGATGACTCGATGGCGGGCCCCATCGCCTCGTAAATCGCCTCGGCGCGCGGCGCGTCGATCAGCGCCATGGTGCCTTTGTTCATGCCCTGCTTGAGCAGGAAATCTTCTTCGGTGCGGGCGATGACGTCGACAATCGCATTGCCGATGCCGAGTACGTCGTAACGAGCGGATGCCATACCAAACTCTTTTTGAAAAAACCGATGCGAGGGAGCCGCACTATAGCGGCCCGCCCTTGCAGGGCAAGGCAAGGGCGTGTCAATGGACGCCGCGAGCGGCGTCATGGCATGTGGCGTTCGTTTTTGTTGGTGGGAGAGCGCCCATGGAGTCCAAACCAATGGCGTTTCAGGAACGCGTGTTTTCCGGCGTGCAGCCGACGGGCAACCTGCATCTCGGCAACTATCTTGGCGCCATCAAGCGCTTCGTTGAGCTGCAGGACCGTTACGACTGCCTTTATTGCGTTGTCGATCTGCACGCGATCACGGTGTGGCAGGACCCGGCCGAACTGCCGCATGCCATCCGCGAGGTCACGGCGGCATTCATTGCTTGCGGCATCGATCCGGCGAAACACATCGTGTTCAACCAGAGCCAGGTGGCCGAACACGCCGAGCTCGCCTGGGTGTTCAATTGCGTTGCCCGGCTCGGCTGGCTCAATCGGATGACCCAGTTCAAGGAGAAGGCCGGCAAGGACCGCGAGAATGCTTCCGTCGGGCTCTATGCCTATCCGGCGCTGATGGCGGCCGACATTCTGGTCTATCGCGCCACCCACGTGCCGGTCGGCGAGGATCAGAAACAGCACCTCGAACTGTCCCGCGACATTGCGCAGAAGTTCAACAACGACTTCAGCAAGTCGATCGGCAATCACGGCTACGGCGACGCTTTCTTTCCGCTGCCGGAGCCGCTGATCACCGGCGAGGCGACGCGTGTCATGTCGCTGCGCGACGGCTCCAAAAAAATGTCGAAGTCGGACGCGTCCGACTATTCGCGCATCAATCTCACCGACGATGCCGACGCCATCGCCCAGAAAATCCGCAAGGCCAAAACCGATCCGGAGCCGCTGCCCAGCGAGGAGGCCGGCCTGAAATCGCGTCCCGAGGCCGACAATCTGGTCGGCATCTATGCCGCACTCGAAGGCACCACGCGCGCCGGCGTGCTGGCGCAATTCGGCAATGCGCAATTCTCGACCTTCAAGTCGGCGCTGGTCGATCTTTCCGTCGCCAAACTCGGCCCGATCGGCGCCGAGATGAAGCGGCTGATGCGCGATCCGGTCACCATCGACTCGATCCTGGCGGAAGGCTCCGCCCGCGCACGAAAGCTCGCCGGCGAGACCATGAAAGCGGTCAAGGACATCGTCGGCCTCGTGCGCTCGTAGAATTCTATTCCGTCATCCTGAGGTGCGCCATAAGCGCGCCTCGAAGGATACGGCCGAGGTGCCAACCGAAATCGCTGGCCGATTTCGGCATATTTAGTGTCCAGGTCGGCAGCAGCCGATCTGGATACCGTCGCCCTTCGAGGCTCGTCGCGCCGCGCCGAGCGCCTCAGGGTGACGGGAAAAGTCGGCTTGTCGGACCATGCGCCGTCATGGCAGCATTCCGCTGCCGGAAGAATCTTCATGCCTCGCAGGCGCCGCAGCTATGAAGTCGGTCATCAGCCGAAGCTTCTCGTCGTGATCGATGAGACCGAGGAGTGCGATCGCGCCGTTTATTTCGCGAGCCGACGTGCCGCGCGCATCGGCGGCAATGTCGTCATGCTGCGGGTCAACGAAACCCACGATCAGGGCCAGCAATGGCTCGGCGTCGCCGACATCATGCGCGCGGAAGCCCATGAAGAAGCCGACACCGAGCTCAACAAATACACCACCCGCGCCGAGGCCATCGCCGGCATTACCCCCGAACGGGTGATCCGCGAGGGCGACAAGGCCGAGGAAGTCCTCAAGCTGATCGACGAGGACGAAGACATCTTCATTCTCGTTCTGGCGGCGGGCACAAGTTCGGAAGGACCAGGCCCGCTGGTGACCACCATTGGCCGGGAGGCAGGTGATTTCCCGATACCGATAGCGATCGTGCCGGGCCACCTGACCGACGAAGAGATCGATGCCTTAAGCGGTTAGCTATTACTGGCCAAACCGGCTAACCCTGCGGGGCCACTTGAACTTCCAACAGAATTCGCCACGTATTAGACTGGATTTGAAGGTCACTGCGCAGGCAATCAGGCGGCGCTGACGGAGGACGCCATGTTTATTCAGACCGAAGCGACGCCGAACCCGGCGACCCTGAAGTTCCTGCCCGGCCGGACGGTGCTGGAAGGCGGACCGCTCGATTTACGTGACCGGGAGGAAGCGGCGAAATCGCCGCTCGCCGAGCGGCTGTTCGACATCGGCGGCGTCAGCGGCGTGTTCTTCGGCTCCGACTTTATTGCCGTCACCAAAGACACCGGCGAATGGCAACAGCTCAAGCCGATGATCCTCGGCGCGATCATGGAGCACTTTATGTCGGGAGCGCCGTTGCTCACGGACGCCAACGCCGAGCAAGACGCCGACGACGAGTTTTTCGACCCGGCCGACACCGAGACGGTTTCCACCATCAAGGAACTGATCGAGACGCGGGTGCGGCCGGCCGTCGCCAATGACGGCGGCGACATTACCTTCCGCGGCTTCAAGGACGGCATCGTCTATCTCCATATGAAGGGCGCCTGCTCAGGCTGCCCGTCCTCGACGGCGACGCTGCGCCACGGCATCGAGAATCTGCTTCGTCATTTCGTGCCTGATGTCACTGAAGTCCGGCCGATGTGACCGGCGATTGTTGATTTGGCGAGATCCGCGGGCCTCCCGCCCGTAACCATCCATGCGCGTACTGGCGATTGACACGGCGCTGGCGGCTTGCGCTGCGGCGGTGCTCGACACCGAGCACGGCGGCATTGTCGCGAGCGAGAGCCTGCCGATGATCCGCGGCCATGCCGAAGCGCTGATGCCGCTTCTGAAACGGGTGATCGACGAAGCGGGCATGGAGTTCGCCGCCATTGATCGTATCGCCGTGACCACCGGCCCCGGCAGCTTTACCGGCTTGCGCGTCGGTCTTGCCGCCGCGCGCGGCATTGCGCTCGCGGCCGACAAGCCGGCCGTTGGCCTGTCGACGCTGTCGGTTTTTGCCGCTCCTTACCTGGCGTCCGACGACAGCTTTCCAGTGATCGCCGCCATCGATGCTCGGCATGCCAACGTCTACCTGCAGGTCTTCAGCCCGGGCGGCCGCCAGTTCAGCGCGCCCCGGCTGGCGAGTTTGCGGGATGCCGCGGCAGTGGCCGCCGAAGCGTCCGCCTGCATTGTCGGTTCGGCGGCGCAAGCTGTCGCCGATGCCTTGACCGACGGCGACGCCGTACCCGTCATCGTCGATGCGCGCGCAGCACCGGACATTGGCTGGGTCGCGCGGATGGGGGCCGTCGTGCCCGAAGGCCAGTCGCCGCCGGCGCCGCAATATTTGCGCGCGGCTGACGCGCAGCCGCAATACGCGGCTCAACTCCCGCGCCGATGATGAACTTCGTCGCCCGCCTGCTGACGCGATCCGAGCCGGCGATCTCGGAGGTGACGAAGAACGACGTCGCCGCCATCGCCGCCGTGCACGCGGCTTCGTTCCGCCGCGGCTGGAGCGAAGACGAATTTCGCCGGATGCTGGCCGACCCGAATGTGCTCGCTCATCGGACCATGATCGGCCGAACGCTGATCGGTTTTATTGTCTCCCGCCTGATCGGCGATGAAGCGGAGATCCTGTCGGTCGCCATCGGCCAGACCTGGCGCGGGCGCGGCTTTTCGCGGCCGCTGCTGGATCTGCATCTGCGGCGGCTCGCCGGGCTCGGCGCCCGCGCCGTGTTTCTCGAAGTGGACAAGAACAATGCGCCAGCCTGCCGGCTCTACCGGCACGCCGGATTCTACGAGGTCGGCCAGCGCCAGGGCTATTATGACAGCGGCGCCGCCGCCTTAGTGCTGCGCCGCGACCTCGGCTGACGCGCCGCGGTAAACACGCTATAATTCAATCTGAAGCGGAAAGGCTTCGAAAACGACCGGAATGAAAGGTACTCGCAAGCTCTTCGTCAAATCCTTCGGCTGCCAGATGAACGTCTACGACTCCCAGCGTATGACGGACACTTTGGCGCCGGAAGGCTATGTGGAGACCGCGACGGCCGAAGACGCCGATCTCATCATCCTCAACACCTGCCACGTCCGCGAAAAAGCGGCCGAAAAGGTCTATTCCGAACTTGGCCGAATGCGCCGGCTGAAGGAAGACGCCGCCGCCAACGACCGGCGTGTCCTGATCGCGGTGGCGGGCTGCGTCGCGCAGGCCGAGGGTGAAGAAATCGTCCGCCGCGCGCCCACAGTCGACGTCGTGGTCGGCTCGCAGAACTATCATCACCTGCCCGGCCTGATCGCGCGCGCCGAGCGCGAGGGCCACGCGGTCGATACCGAGTTTCCGGTCGACGACAAGTTCGATCATCTGGCGGCGCCCAGCCGCGCTGCCATGCGCGGGCGCGGCGTCACTGCCTTCGTCACGGTGCAGGAAGGCTGCGACAAGTTCTGCACCTTCTGCGTCGTGCCGTTTACGCGCGGTGCCGAAACGTCCCGCGCCGTGGACAAGATCAGCGCCGAGGTCGAGCGGCTTGCCGACGCCGGCGTGCGCGAAGTCACCCTGATCGGCCAGAACGTCAACGCCTATCACGGCGTGGGACCCGACGGCCGGCCCTGGTCGCTGGCGCGGCTGCTGGAACGTCTCGCCGGCGTCCGCGGCATCGAGCGGCTCCGCTATACCACCAGCCATCCCCTCGACATGGCTGACGACTTGATTGCGGCGCACCGCGATTTGCCGGTGCTGATGCCGCAATTGCACCTGCCGGTGCAATCCGGCTCCGATCGCATTCTTACGGCCATGAACCGCCGTCACACGCGCGCCGACTATCTCGACGTAATCTCCCGGCTGCTCGAATCGCGGCCGGACATGGCGCTTACCTCTGATTTCATCGTCGGCTTTCCGGGCGAGACGGAAGACGATTTCGCCGCGACGCTCAGCCTGGTCGAGGAGATTGGCTATTCCGGCGCGTTTTCGTTCAAGTATTCGCTGCGGCCGGGAACGCGCGGCGCCGAGATGACCGATCAAGTGGACGAAGCCGTGAAATCGGATCGCCTGCACCGGTTGCAGCACGCCATCGATCGCCAGCAAGCGGCCTTCAATCGCCGCTGCGTCGGCCGCACCTTCGACGTGCTGTTTGAGCGCCCAGGCCGTCATCCCGGCCAGATCGTCGGCCGCTCGCCTTATCTCCAGCCAGTACAAGTCGAAGCGCCGAGTGCGCTGATCGGCGCGTTCGCGTCCATCACCATCACCGAAGTCGCCAGCAACAGCCTATTTGGCTCGCTGGCGCGAGAGCCGGCGCTTGCCGCCGCAGGAGCCTGAATGCGAACCAAGACCGATGAAACGCTCATCATCGCACCGGACAATACCGCGCAGGTCGCGCTTACCTTCGATGACAATCGCCTCGCCTCGTCGCTGTTTGGACAATATGGACAGAACCTCGCGCTGATCGAGCGCCGGCTTGGCGTAGCCGCAACGTCGCGCGGCAATCAGGTGACGCTGGAAGGACCGCGCGAAGCCTGCGAGCAGGCGCGTCGCGTACTGGAAACGCTCTACGAGCGCCTCACCCGCGGCGATGAAGTGGCGCAAGGCGATGTCGATGGCGCGGTTCGGCTGGCGCTGTCGCAAGGTTCGCTGTTCGACTTCGATCCGGCCGAGGCGCGGGAGAATTTCGAAGAGATCAATCTGCGCAAACGGCGGGTGCGCGCCCGCACGCCGGCGCAGGACGCTTATCTGCGCGCGCTCAAGCGCCACGCGCTGGTTTTCTCCACCGGCCCGGCCGGTACCGGCAAGACCTGGCTTGCGGTCGCTCACGCGGTGCAATTGTTCGAGCGCAAGGAAGTCGATCGCATTGTGCTGTCGCGGCCCGGCGGTCGAAGCCGGCGAGCGGCTCGGCTTTTTGCCCGGCGACATGCGCGAGAAGGTCGATCCCTATCTGCGGCCGATCTACGACGCGCTCTACGACCTGATGGACGCGCGTATTGTAGAGCGCGCACTGCAAAGCACTGAAATTGAAATCGCGCCGCTTGCCTTCATGCGCGGCCGCACGCTGTCGAACGCTGCAATCATTCTCGACGAAGCGCAGAACACCACCGCCATGCAGATGAAAATGCTGCTGACGAGATTGGGCGAGAACAGCCGCATGGTCGTGACCGGCGATCCAAGCCAGGTTGACCTGCCGCCGGGACAGACGTCCGGCCTCGCCGAGGCCGTGCGGCTTCTGGAAGGCGTCGAAGGGATCGGCCACGTCACTTTCTCGGCCGCCGACGTCATCCGCCACGAGCTCGTCGCCCGCATTGTCGAAGCCTACGACCGGGCCGCGGCGGCCAAACGCGAGCGGCCTTGAAAGCGCGAGCGATCGTACATGGCGCGAACGGCGCGGAAGGTTCGGGCGGCGCGCAAAATCGATGTGCTCGTTGAGTCAAAGCTGTGGAAGAACGCCAAAAACGCCGAACCGGTTATTCTGCGGGCGATTGCGGAGGCCGCCGCAACGCTGTCAACACCGGCGGCGGAGCTTGCTATCGTGCTGACCGATGATTCGGCAATCCGCCTGCTCAACCGCACTTGGCGCGGCGTGGACGCGGCTACGAACGTCCTGTCGTTCCCAACCGGCCGCGCCGGCGGCAATCGACTGCTTATCGGCGATATCGTGCTGGCCTATGAAACCGTTGCGGCAGAAGCCCTGGCAGACGGCAAGCCGTTCGCCCATCATCTCGCCCATCTTGCCGTCCATGGCTTTCTCCACCTGTTGGGCTACGACCATGAGCGGAAGAAGGACGCCGAGGCCATGGAACGCCTCGAGCGCGATATTTTGCAGCGGCTGGCTATCCCCGACCCGTACCAGGCGGCCATTACGGGCCTGAAGTCTGACGCCACGTCCGGCGTCTGACGCTTTAATATGCCAACCATGAGCCAATCCCCGACCCGCAACGAAACCGGCGACACCGAACACCGCGGTTTGCCCATGGTGGTGCCGGAGCACGGCGAACCGCATGAAGGCTGGTTCGCCCGCGTGACCCGCATCCTGTTCGGCTGGAAGGCGGCGGCGACGCGTGCCGATCTTGAACTCGTGCTGACCGCCGAGCAGCCGGAATTGGGCTTCTCGCCGGCCGAAGCCGCAATGCTCAAAAACATCCTCGGTCTGCGCGAATGCCGGATCGAGAGCATCATGATTCCGCGCGCCGACATTGTCGCCGTGCAGCAGGACATCACCATCGGCGAGCTGGTGATGGTGTTCGCCGGCGCCGGCCATTCGCGGCTCGTGGTCTACAACGACACGCTCGATGATCCGACCGGTCTGGTCCACATCCGCGATCTACTGGCCTTCATGGCAAAGCGCGCCGTGATCGATCCCGGCGCGGCGACGACCGAGAAAGACCTGCCGGCCGCCGATCTCGATCTGGGCAAGATTGATCTCTCCATGCCCTTGGCCGCGACCAAGATCGTCCGCGAAATGCTGTACGCGCCGCCGTCGATGCCGGCGCTCGATCTATTGGCCAAGATGCAGGCGACGCGGATCCATCTGGCACTCATCATCGACGAATACGGCGGCAGCGACGGTTTGGTCTCGATCGAAGATTTGGTCGAGCTGATCGTCGGCGACATCGCCGACGAACACGACGAGGCCGAGCTGCCGGCAGTGACGCGCCAGAACGACGGCTCATTCCTCGCGATCGGCCGCGCCAGCCTGGACGATGTGCGCGCCGTGATTGGCGAAGAGTTCGACGTCGGCGAAGCGGCGCAAGAGGTCGATACGCTCGGCGGATATTTGGTCATGCGGGCAGGTCACGTTCCGGTCCGCGGTGAACTGGTACCGGGACCTGATTCATTCGAGGCGGAAGTGCTCGATGCCGATCCGCGCAAGGTCAAAAGAGTGAAGATCTATCGCAGCAAAGACCGGCGACCAGGGGCCGGCGCCCACCTTGCTGAAGCCGGCGGTTTCACGACCGGCGGCCACGCGTGACGAGTTGACGCGGCAAAATCCAAACTCATCGCCCGCGCCGTGAATCCAGAGCGTGCGATCCACGCAATCGTACTGTCGTGGGGATGGCGGCGCTGGTTGATCGCTTTCATCGCGGGTGCTCTATCGGCGCTGGCGATGGCGCCTTTCAATTTTTGGCCGGTTCTGTTCCTGACTTTCCCGACACTGGTCTGGCTGATTGACGGCACTGGTGCTGACCGCTGGTGGGGAATAACGGCCGCCGCAGCGACCGGCTGGTGGTTCGGCTTTGGCTACTTTCTCGCCGGCTTTTATTGGATCGGTTACGCCTTTCTGGTCGACGCCCCGACCTTCGGCTGGCTATTGCCGATCGCGGTGGTCGGCCTGCCCGCGGGGCTCGCGATTTTCACCGCGTTCGGAGTCGCGCTGGCCCGCGTGTTGTGGACGCGTGGGGCCATGCGCATTTTCTCCTTTGGCGTGGCGCTTACCGCAACTGAGTGGCTGCGCGGCCACGTGCTCACCGGCTTTCCCTGGAATGCTTTCGGTTACGCACTCACGGCGCCGCTCGTGCTGGCGCAAGCCGCCGCGCTGATCGGCATCTGGGGGCTCACGCTCATCGCTATCGTGGTCTGCGCAAGCCCTGCGACTTTGATCGACGACCGCGTCGAAACCCGCTGGCCGTGGCTGCCCCTTGCACTCGGTCTGGCGATCCTCGCCGCGATGGCGAGCTTTGGCGCGGTACGACTGGCGCGCACGCCGACGCGGTTTGTTGATGGCGTCGAACTTCGCATCGTGCAGCCGAACCTCCAGCAGGACGTGAAGTTCAACTACGCCGCCAGGCAGAAAATCATGGATCTTTATGTCGCCCTGTCCAACCGGGTATCTCGCGCGGAATTGTCCGGCGCGCACGGTGCGACGATTTTAATCTGGCCGGAATCGGCTTTTCCATTTTTCCTCGCGCGCGAACCCGATGCGCTTGCCCAAATCACGCAGCTGCTGGGCAGAGATATTGTACTGATCACGGGGGCTGTGCGGCTCGGCGAACCGGTTAATCCTGCTAATCCGACGGTCTACAATTCGATTTACGTGATCGACCACGATGGCTCGATTGTTTCGAGCTACGACAAGATTCATCTGGTGCCGTTCGGCGAATATCTGCCGTTTCAGCACCTCCTCGAAAGCCTCGGGCTGCAGCAGCTCACCAAGGTGACCGGCGGCTTCTTCGCCGGCGACCGGCGCCGACCGATTGCTGTTCCGGGGGCGCCGCCGGCGCTACCTTTGATTTGCTACGAAGCTATTTTTCCGGACGAATTGATGCCCAAAGGCCGGCGACCCGGCTGGATGGTCAACGTCACCAATGACGGCTGGTTTGGTATTTCGACCGGACCTTATCAGCATCTGCAGCAAGCGCGCGTTCGAGCCATCGAGCAGGGACTCCCGCTGGTTCGCGCCGCCAATACCGGAATTTCCGCAGTCGTCGATCCGCTCGGACGAATGATCGATTCACTGCCGCTGGGCAGCGAGGGCGTACTCAATTCGAAATTGCCGCGATCGATCGGGCCTCCAGTTTACACGCGCGTCGGCGATGTCCCTGCAGCCATGATCGTGGCGATTGCGCTGCTGGCGATCATCCGCCGCCGCCTGCAGCCGAATACCTCCAAATCCGAGAGTTTCGCCGGCTGAAGTTCCAAGAAATAGGCGCTTATCCACGTATTGAGACGACGCAACCGCGAACTATGAGGCTCATAAGATACATCTATCGCAACTAATCCGCGTAGATAACCCTATTATACTCGTCCGATTACAGTTAATTCTATTTCCGGCTGCAAACAGGCCCCACGATCATGTGGCATGGCTAGTATTCAACAGCGCGATATTTGATATTCGCAACTATTACGGTAAAGAGGCGCAGCATAGGAGAACCAGTTGAGATGATGATGGCTAAGAAGGCACCTAACCCCATTGACAAGCACGTCGGCAGCCGCGTGCGTATGCGCCGGATGATGCTCGGCATGAGCCAGGAAAAACTTGGCAATGCTCTTGGCCTGACGTTTCAACAAGTGCAAAAATACGAGAAAGGCACCAACCGCATCGGCGCGAGCCGCCTGCAACAAATCGCCCATATCGTTCAGGTGCCGGTTTCATTCTTTTTCGAAGGCGCGCCCGCGGTTGCCGGTTCGCCGCGTCACGACGGAATGAGCGAGGCGCCCTCACCCGCTTATGTTTCCGATTTTCTCGCTACGTCCGATGGTCTGGCGCTCACCAAGGCGTTCATGCGCATCAGCGACTCCAAGCTGCGACGCCGCATCGTCGATCTTGTTGAACAGATCGCGGTCGGCGAAAAGCGCTGACACGGCCGTCGGCTCCGTCAACAAGCTCCCGTACTTCGCCCACGTTTAGCCCACATCTTGACCGCGCTGAGCGACGCTGCAACAACCATGCTATCAAACAGCGCTGGGTCTCGCCGGCGCTCGATGCAAACAAGCTCCGACGCAATCGGGCGCGGCTTGACGAGGGGAGTGTTTTCGCAGTGCAACGTACAAATTATCTGTTTACGAGCGAATCCGTATCCGAAGGACATCCGGACAAGGTTTGCGACCAAATCTCCGACGCCATTCTTGATGCGTTCCTGGAAAACGACATCAAGCTCGGCATTGCCGACGAAAGCAAAGTCAATACCAGGCTTGGCTGCGAGACGCTGTGCACGACGAACAAGATTGTCATCGCCGGCGAGGGACGCGGTCAGTCACCGCTGTTCCACAAGCACGGCGACAAAGCGGTCGTTAATCGCGAACTGATCGCCGAGATCGCGCGGCAGGTGGTCAAGGATATCGGCTACGACCAGGACGGTTTTTCCTATTACGGCGCCGACGTCGAAGTGTTGTTGCACGGCCAGTCGCCGGACATCGCCATGGGCGTCGATGCCAAAAAGAAAAAGGGCGGCGAGGAGCACGAAGGTGCCGGCGACCAGGGCATGATGTTCGGCTTCGCCTGCACCGAGAGCGAAGTCTATGAAAAGGGCTCGTTCATGCCGGCGCCGATCTATTTTGCGCACAAGATCCTGAAAGTGCTGTCCGAGAAGCGCCGCTCGGGTTCGCTGGCCGATTTGCAGCCCGACGCCAAGAGCCAGGTGACGGTGAAATATGTCGACGGCAAACCGGTCGGCTGCACCAAGGTTGTGGTATCGACCCAGCACAAGGCGGAAAGCCGCAACGGCAAGAAATACACGCCGAGCATCGTCAAGGACATGATTGCCGATACGGTCGAATTGGCTTTGCCGGATGGCTGGATGCCGACGAAGGCGAGCGATTTCCTGGTCAACCCGACCGGCAATTTCGTCATCGGCGGCCCCGACGGCGACTGCGGCCTCACCGGCCGCAAGATCATTGTCGACACCTACGGCGGCTACGCGCCACATGGCGGCGGCGCTTTCTCCGGTAAGGATCCCACCAAGGTCGATCGCTCGGCCGCGTATGCTGCGCGTTATCTGGCCAAGAACGTGGTCGCCGCGGGCTTGGCTGACAGCTGCACCATCCAGATCGCCTATGCGATCGGTGTGGCCGATCCGATGTCGGTGTACGTGGACACTCACGGCACGGGGAAGGTCGAAGAGGCGAAGCTGCAGAAGATTCTGCCCGAGCTTTTTCCGCTCCGGCCGACCAATATTCGCCGCGCGCTCAAGCTGAACCGGCCGATCTATCGGCGCACCTCCGCGTACGGCCACTTTGGCCGCGCGCCGGACAAGGACGGCGGCTTCTCCTGGGAGCGGACCGACCTCGCTGACACGCTCAAGCGCAGCTTGCGCTGAGCTGACCGCGACCACAGATTCCGGCTACACGAAATCCCCTCCCCCGGCTCATAGCCGGGGGCTGCATGCATTGATGCGGAACAAAAACCTGCGCGTGCGGATTGGCAGACCAGCCGACGGAGAGCGCGAGCGATGAAATCAATTCTTGCAGGCCTTGCGGTGGTGCTGGCGGTTGCAATCGCGGCCGTGCCCGCCAATGCGAAGGGCTGCATCAAAGGCGCGGTGATCGGCGGCATCGCCGGACACTATGCCGGCCATCATGGCCTGTTGGGCGCGGCCGCTGGCTGCGTTATCGGTCATCATGAGGCCAAGAAGCACGACAAGGCGACGCAAAATCCCTCGCCTGACTCAGCTCATTAAAGCTACGCTCAACTCTTCGGACCGCACTAACCGGACCGCTGCGCGGCCGCGACGGCAATGGATTCGGCACTAGACCAGGCGCGCGCTTTTTTCGGGCGCCGCAAGGGACACAGGCTGCGCCCACGACAAGCGCAGCTGTTCGATACGCTATTGCCGCGCCTTTCGATCGATCTGTCCCACCCTGCTCCCGCCGATCTGCGGACGCTTTTTCCGATACTAGTGAGCGCGGTTCAGCTCGAAATCGGTTTTGGAGGCGGCGAGAACATGATCGCGCAGGCCAAAGCAAAGCCGCTGACTGGATTTATCGGCGTCGAACCGTTCGTCAACGGCATGGCCAAGGCGCTAACGGCGATCGAAGGTGCCGGGCTAAAGAACATCCGCCTGCATTTCGAGGATGCGACCAGCCTGCTGGCGTGGCTTCCTGACGCGTCGTTGGCGCGTATCGAATTGATCCATCCCGACCCCTGGCCGAAGCGACGCCATTGGAAGCGCCGCTTTATCCAGGACGCGACGATCAGGCAGTTCGCGCGCGTTTTGCGAAGCGGCGGCGATTTTCGTTTTGTCACCGATATCGCCGACTACGCCTCATGGACGCTACAGCGTCTCATACGATCCGCCGATTTCGAATGGACCGCCCGGTGCGCCGACGATTGGCGAAAGTCCTGGCCGGATTTCATCGGCACGCGGTACCACGCCAAGGCGGCGCGTGAAGAGCGTGCGCCGTGCTTCCTGGTCTTTCGCCGCCGTTAGATCCGGCGTGTTATAGGGCGATTATTCACCCCGCCGCACCTGCCAGAAACGAACCACGCGATGTGCGGTGGAGGCTGAAAGCTGTCCATAATTTGCAAAGGCGGCGTCGAGCCCCTGAGAGGACGTTCCTCCGGTGTCGGGACGCGCCAAGATCAGCGCCTTCACCGTCGGCCAGCTAAGATTGGCGGCTTTGCACAGAATCAGAACCGGATCGGGCCGGTCGCCGCTCATCAACCGATCGACAATTTTGACCGGCACTTTGGCCAGTGCGGCGAGGGCGACCACGGTTTCCTCGTATTTGTTCTCCGCGCAGAATGCCGCCAGCGCCGGCTCGTCCAGCCGCTTCGCGCGGTCGAGACTCAATATCGTGCGCTGAGCCGCGCGATAATCGCGTGGACCGACACGAGCGCCGACCTCGCTCGAGACTTTTACCAGGATATCGCAGATCGCCGCTCTCAGCTCCGGCGTTGCCGAAGCGATGAGCCGCTTGTGCACGACGGCGGTTGCTTTGGTCAGCAAATCGCGGAACAGCGGCGCGGGAATATCCGGCCGCAACCCAACCTTCTCGGCGAGGATGCCATCTTCCTCTGCGCGCTCGACCAGGCGGTGGAAGCCCTTCTTGGAGATGCGGGCGCCGCGATTGTCGGCCACGCGGCGGGCGACGTCGCGATTGCCACGGCGCACCAGCACGTCCGTCACCGCTTCGCCGAGCGCGCGGCGTCCAGAGATCGCATGCAGGTGAGCCTGGCCCTTGGTTTCGGCGACGTCGATGAGATCAGCTTCCTCCAGGCGGGGCGCCAGCTTGAGCACCGGCCCGGCGACGGCAATGTCGTCGTCGTTGGCAAGCCGCCGAAGCACTTTGATCGGCGCGTTGCTGACGGGCGCGAGATGGTTTGCGAGTTCGGCGCGAGCCTTGGTCTCGATCTCCTCGATCAGCAACCCGAACACCTCGTCGAAGATATCGACATGCTCGTCGTTGTAGTTGCTGGCGCCGTTGAGAAAGAGAGCG
Source organism: uncultured Alphaproteobacteria bacterium (assembly GCA_963759345.1). Lineage (GTDB taxonomy): Bacteria > Pseudomonadota > Alphaproteobacteria > Rhizobiales > Xanthobacteraceae > BOG-931. Next base: position 138,112 of record CAVWYW010000019.1, on the reverse strand, counting down.
GTAATGCGCTGCAGCGTCTCGGCCCGTTTTTCGCGCGAGCCGTGCTGAACGACCTGTTCAAGCTCCGGAATTATCGAGAAGGTAGCGCTCATTAAGGTAATCGTGTTCAGAAATCGGTAATCAGCAGTTTTCCGTATCCGCCTAGTTACCGATTACTGATTACCGATCCCTGAAGGTCGACCCTTGCAACGCGGCGAGAACGCGCTATATTTGGCGCGTCCATCTTTGGATACCTCATAGCGGTCGGTTGATCCGAACGGTTTTGAGAGTGGGCCCCCCGGGACCCGCTCTTTTTTATTACCTGAGGCCCGACGGTTCCTCTGACGGACGCATGGTGCAGGAACAGCGGTCGCAAGCGGCATGGACGACAGGCCGACAGCCTTTGCCGAGGAGCCACGGCTCATCACCGAGCCGGGGCGCGCGGCGCGCGTCGCCGCGCTCGCCGAGCCGGTGCTCGCCGAGCTTGGATATCGGCTGGTGCGCGTGCGCATTTCGGGATTCGCAGGCTGCACGGTACAGATCATGGCCGAGCGGCCGGATGGCAGCATGGCGATCGAGGATTGCGAGGCCGCTACGCGCGCGTTATCGCCGGTGTTCGACGTGGCCGACCCGATTGAGGGCCCGTATCGGCTGGAACTGTCATCGCCGGGCATTGATCGGCCGTTGGTGCGGCGCTCCGACTTCGACCGATATGCCGGTCACATTGCCAACGTAGAGATGAATGTCGCCGTCGACGGCCGCAAACGCTTCCGCGGCGAACTTGCCGGCAGCGAGGGCGAATGCGTCCGACTTCGTTGCGACGGGCCAACCGATGTGCGGCTGCCGATCGATGACATTATGGAAGCAAGGCTTGTTCTTACCGATGCCCTCATTTCCGAGTTGCTGCGGCGAAGTAAACGCGGCAGCAAACGTGAACAGCGCGTGGCCCGCGCGCGACCAAACAACGGGCAGGAATCTCGTCAACAATCTCGTCAACAGGGACAGCTACACGCCGCGCCGGAGCAAGACCGGCACGTGGATCAACACAAGGGAGACTGAACCATGGCGACCGTAAGCGCCAATAAACTCGAACTGCTACAGATCGCAGATGCGGTCGCCCGCGAAAAAGCGATCGATCGCAAGATCGTGCTAAGCGCTATGGAGGAGGCGATCGCCAAGGCGGCGCGCTCGCGCTATGGCAGCGAAACCGAAGTGCGCGCGGAGATCGATCCGAAAAGCGGCGAACTTCATCTGTCGCGCCACATGCTGGTGGTTGACGCGGTTGAAAACCCAGCCTTCCAGATCACGCTCGATGAGGCCCGCCGCCATCATCCCGCCGCCCAGGTCGGCGACACCATCGCGGACAAGCTGCCGCCGCTCGAATACGGACGCATCGCCGCACAGTCTGCCAAGCAGGTGATCGTGCAGAAGGTGCGCGAAGCCGAGCGCGATCGTCAGTATGACGAGTACAAGGATCGGATCGGCGACATCGTCAACGGTATCGTCAAGCGCGTCGAGTACGGCAATGTGGTGGTCGATCTCGGTCGCGGCGAAGCGATTGTTCGGCGCGATGAAATGCTGCCGCGCGAAGTGTTCCGCAACGGCGATCGCATCCGCGCCTACATCTACGATGTGCGCCGCGAGCAGCGCGGGCCGCAGATCTTCCTGTCGCGCACCCACCCGCAATTCATGTCGAAGCTGTTCGCGCAGGAAGTGCCGGAAATCTACGACGGCATCGTCGAGGTGAAGGCGGTCGCGCGCGATCCTGGTTCGCGCGCCAAGATCGCAGTCGTCATCGCGCGATTCCTCGGTCGATCCGGTCGGCGCCTGCGTCGGTATGCGCGGCTCGCGCGTGCAGGCGGTGGTCAACGAGCTTCAGGGCGAAAAGATCGACATTATTCCGTGGTCGCAGGACATCGCCACGTTTGTCGTCAACGCGCTGGCGCCTGCCGAAGTCGCCAAAGTGGTGCTCGACGAGGAACGCGAACGCATCGAAGTCGTGGTCCCCGATCAGCAGCTTTCGCTCGCCATCGGCCGGCGCGGCCAGAACGTGCGGCTCGCCTCGCAGCTCACCGGCTGGGACATCGACATCCTCACCGAGCAGGAAGAATCCGAACGCCGCCAGGCCGAGTTCGAGAATCGCACCCGCATGTTCATCGATGCGCTCAACGTCGATGAGGTGATCGGACAATTGCTGGCCTCGGAAGGCTTCACGTCGGTCGAGGAGCTGGCGATGGTGGATACCAAGGAGATCGCCGGCATCGAAGGCTTCGATGAGGATACCGCCGGCGAATTGCAAACCCGCGCGCGCGACTATCTGGCCAAGATCGAGGGCGAGCTCGACGCCAAGCGTAAGGAGCTTGGCGTCGAAGACGCGCTCAAAGAGGTGCCGGGCGTCGACACGGCCATGCTGGTCCGCTTCGGCGAGAACGGCGTCAAAACCATCGAAGACCTTGCCGGCTGTGCGACCGACGATCTGGTCGGCTGGACCGAGCGCAAGGACGGCGAGAGCGTGCGCGAGGCCGGCATTCTCGACGGCATCGATATTTCCCGCGAGGAAGCCGAGAGCCTGGTCATGCAGGCCCGGCTAAAGGCCGGCTGGGTCGATGAGGCCGCGCTTGCTCCGCCCCCGGTCGAAGAGGCCGCGATCCCCGAAGCGCAGGCCTGAAGGAGCACAACGCGCGGATGATCGCCGAAGCTCAAGAAATCGAACGAGCGTCGGAGCTTGATAGCGGACCGCGGATGCGGGAACGCGAACGCATGTGTGCCGCCACCCGTACAGTGCGTCCGGTATCTGACCTGATCCGGTTCGTCGTCGGGCCACAAGGCGAGGCGGTCCCGGACGTTAAGGGCAAGCTGCCCGGCCGCGGCATCTGGATAACGGGCACGCGGGACGCCCTGGGTGAAGCGATCAAGCGCAAAGCCTTTACCCGCAGCTTCAGGCGGGAGGTTCGTCGTCCCGGTCGACTTCGTCGCACGCACCGAACGGCTCCTCGAGCAGGCCGTTCTCGATGCTTTGTCGGTGGCTGGAAAGGCCGGATTGGTCGCGGCCGGGTTCGTCAAAGCCGAGAAGGCCTTGGAAAGCGAGGACGTCGTCGCCATTTTGCACGCCGCCGAAGCTTCATCCGAAGGAACCCGGAAGCTCGACGCGGTTTGTCGCCGCCGGCAGGGCGGACCGCCGGCGGTGATCGGATTTCTTACCTCAGCGCAATTGGATTTGGCATTGAACCGCCCAAATGTGATACATGCAGCTCTGCTCGCCGGCCCAGGAAGCGAGACCTTTTTGGCGCGTTGTCGGCGCCTCGAAGGGTTTCGGGCCGGTGATCAGAACAATTAGGCCGGAAGGCTGCGCCGAACGTTAAAGCCGGCCAGGGACACGATGCGTAATGAACGAGACGACCAAAAATAGCGGCGAAAAGCTGAGCGTCAGTTCGACCAAGACGCTGACCTTAAAGCGCGGCGGCGTCGAGCAAGGCGTCGTGCGCCAAAGCTTCAGCCATGGCCGCAGCAAGGCGGTCGTGGTCGAGAAGGTCAAACGCCGTGCTCCGGGAGAGGGCAAACCGGAGCCGCTCACGGCTCCCGAGCGCAGCGCTACGGCAGCGCCGAAGCGCGTCGTCACCGCGAGAGCACCGGCGGCCGCGCCACCCGCGGCCGCGCCGACACCTGCTACGCCTGGCGCCGCGCTGAAGCCCTCCGGTGTCGTGCTGCGCACGCTTACCGAGGAAGAACGGAGCGCGCGCGCTCATGCGCTTGCCGACGCACGGCTGCGCGAAGCTGAAGAGCGCAAGATCGCCGAGGAAGAAGCGCGCATTCGGCAAAGCCGCGAAGAAGCGGAAAAGGCGGAGCGCGCCAAAGCCGAAACGCGCAAGCGTGACGAAGAAGAGCGCCGCAAACACGACGAAGAAACCAAGCGAAAAGCCGACGAGGTTGCCAAGAAGCGCTTCGGCGCCGAGACAACCCTGGCAAAACCGGGCGCTCGTCCCGTACTCGAAGCCGAGGAAGAGGAGGCTCCGCGCAGCCCCCGCCGTGGCGGCGTAGCGGCGCGTCCTGCGCCTGCGCCCAAGACACCCCGCGTCGGTGCCGAAAAACGCCGCGGCCGGCTGACCGTCGTGACGGCCCTTACCGCCGACGAGGTGCGCGAACGCTCGGTGGCTTCGTTCCGCCGCCGCGTCCAGCGCATCAGCGGCCATCGCGACAACGAGCCAAAGGAAAAGATCGCCCGTGAAGTGACCGTCCCGGAGACGATCACCATCCAGGAACTGGCCAATCGCATGGCCGAGCGCGCGGTCGACGTGATCCGCATCCTGATGCAGCAGGGGCACATGGCGAAGATCACCGATACGATCGACGCCGACACCGCCCAGCTCATCGCCGAGGAACTCGGCCATACCGTGCGCCGCGTCGCCGAATCCGATGTCGAAGAAGGCATGTTCGACGCGCCCGACGATCCAGCGAACCTGCTGCCCCGGCCGCCGGTCGTCACCATCATGGGCCACGTCGATCACGGCAAGACTTCACTGCTCGACGCCATCCGCTCGACCGACGTCGCGGCCGCCGAGGCCGGCGGCATCACGCAGCACATCGGCGCTTATCAGGTGACGTCGCCGTCCGGCGGCCGGGTCACCTTCATTGATACACCCGGCCACGCCGCCTTTACAGCGATGCGTGCGCGCGGCGCCAAGATCACCGACATTGTCGTCTTGGTCGTCGCCGCTGACGACGGCGTCATGCCGCAGACCGTGGAAGCGATCCAGCACGCCAAGGCGGCGAAAGTCCCCATCATCGTCGCCATCAACAAAATCGACAAACCAGACGCCAGGCCCGAGCGCGTGCGCACCGAGCTGCTGCAACACGAGATCCAGGTGGAGTCGCTCGGTGGTGACGTGCTCGAAGTCGAGGTTTCCGCAAAAGAGAAGCGCAATCTCGACAAGCTGCTCGATGTGATTGCGTTGCAGGCCGAAGTGCTCGATCTCAAGGCCAACCCGAACCGCGCGGCGGAAGGCACCGTGATTGAGGCGCGGCTCGATCGTGGCCGCGGCCCCGTAGCGACCGTGCTGGTGCAACGGGGCACTCTGAAACCCGGCGATATCGTTGTCGCCGGCTCCGAGTGGGGGCGCGTGCGCGCGCTCGTGTCCGATACCGGACATTCGGTCGTCGCCGCCGGACCTTCGATGCCGGTGGAAGTACTGGGATTCAATGGCACGCCCGAGGCCAGCGACCGGCTGGCGGCCGTGGCGACCGAAGCGCGCGCCCGCGAAATCGCCGATTACCGCGCCCGGCAACGGCGCGACATCACAGCCGCCCGGCAGACCGGCATGCGCGGCTCGCTTGAGCAGATGATGAGTCAGCTCAAGACTTCCGGCCGCAAGGAATTCCCGCTGGTGATCAAGGGCGACGTTCAAGGCTCGATCGAAGCCATCGTCGGCGCGCTGGAGAAGCTCTCGACCGACGAAGTTGCCGCGCGGATCATCTTCGCCGGCGCCGGCGGCATTACCGAATCCGACGTGACGTTGGCAGGCGCCTCGGGAGCCGCCGTCATCGGCTTCAACGTTCGCGCCCACAAGGAAGCACGCGAAGCCGCCGAGCAGGCCGGCGTTGAAATTCGCTACTACAACATCATCTACGATCTCGTCGACGACGTGAAGAAAGCGATGTCGGGATTGCTCGCGCCGACGCTGCGCGAGACCATGCTGGGCAACGCCGTCATTCTCGAAGTCTTCAAGGTCTCGAAAGTCGGCAACGTTGCCGGCTGCCGGGTTACCGACGGCGTCGTCGAGCGCGGCGCCAATGTCCGGCTCATTCGCGACAGCGTGGTCGTGCACCAGGGCAAGCTGTCGCAGCTCAAGCGCTTCAAGGACGATGCGCGCGAGGTCGTCGCCGGCCAGGAATGCGGCATGGCGTTCGAGAACTACCAGGACATGAAGGTAGGCGACACGATCGAGTGCTACCGGGTGGAGAGCGTACAGCGATCGCTGTAACGCTCCATCATGCCCGGGCTGGTGCCGGGCGTCCACGTCTTAATGGCACCAATGCAAATGTGGATGGCCGGGACACTGCCCAGCCATGACGAACAAGAAATCAAGAATTAAAAATAAACCATGGCACGTCATCGCCACCACCATCGTGATCAGTTTGCCGGCGGCTCCGCGCGGCAGTTGCGCGTCGGCGAGCTCATTCGCCACGCGCTCGCGGAAATGTTTGCGCGCGGCGATGTCCATGATCCCGTCCTCCAAGCGCACATGATCACGGTGCCGGAGGTGCACATGAGCGCCGATCTGCGGCTCGCCACGATTTACATCATGCCGCTCGGCGGCCGCGATGCAGAAGCGGTGCTCGCGGCGCTGGAAGAGAACAAGCGCTACCTGCGCGGCGAAATTTCCCGGCGCGTTAACGTGAAATTTGCTCCCGAGATCCGTTTTCGCGTCGACGAACGATTCGACGAAGCAGAACGGATCGAGAAGCTTTTGCGAACACCCGCGGTCCAGCGCGACTTGCGCGACAACGAATCGCAGAACCGGGATCTGAACGGCGAAAAGGACGATTGATTAATGTCGGTGATCAACACCATTCGATCGGTCGATGGACAGGAAGTCGACCGAGCCGCTGAGATTGCGCCAACGCTGGAGGCCGATGCTTCGCCGCCCGACAAAAAGTCGAACAAAAAAAGGCAAAAGCGCGATGTGCACGGCTGGGTCGTGCTCGATAAGCCCGTGGGTATGACGTCAACGCACGCGGTCGCGGTCATCAAGCGCTTGTTCGCGGCGAAACGCGCCGGTCACGCCGGAACGCTCGACCCGCTGGCTTCGGGCTGTCTGCCGATCGCGCTTGGTGAGGCGACCAAGACTGTGCCGTTCGTGGTCGACGGCCGCAAAACCTACCTGTTCACCGTCCGGTGGGGCGAGGAGCGCGACACCGACGATGCCGAGGGCCGTGTCGTCAATACCAGCGAAAGCCGCCCTGACCGGGCGGCAATCGAAACATCGCTGCCGCGTTTTGTCGGCACGATCGAACAGGTTCCACCGCGATTTTCCGCCATAAAGATCGACGGCGAACGCGCCTACGATCTGGCGCGCGAAGGCGAGACGATCGAGATTGCGCCGCGCGCGGTAACCATACACCGGCTCGATTTGGTCGAAATGCCGGACGCGGATCACGCCGTGCTTGCAGCCGAATGCGGCAAGGGAACCTACGTCCGAGCGGTCGCTCGCGATCTCGGCCGCGCGTTGGGCGTGCTCGGTCACGTCAGCGCGCTACGCCGGAGCCAGGTCAGGCCGTTCGCCGAGACCGACATGATTTCGCTGGAACGGCTCGAATCTTTGTGCCATAGAGCGGCCGCTGGCGAGGGAAACCTCGCCGACATTCTACTGCCGGTCGAGACCGCGCTGGACGACATCCCGGCGCTGGCCGTTAGCCCGGCAGATGCGGCAAGGCTCCAAAGGGGCCAGGCCGTTTTGTTGCGTGGACGGGACGCCGCTATTGTTCGCGGCACGGTCCAAGTTGGTTCGAGCGATCAGCTCGTAGCCATTGCCGAGGTCGACCGCGGCGAGATCGTCCCCAAGCGCGTGTTCAATTTAAACGGCGTGACAGGTCGCGCCGGCAGGCAAAAAGGTTGGTGACGATGTCGATTACGACCGCGCGTAAGGCGGAGGTTATTACTACGTATGCCGTTAAATCCGGCGATACCGGATCACCCGAAGTGCAGGTAGCGCTGCTTTCGGAGCGGATCAATAACCTGACCGATCACTTCAAGACTCACATCAAGGACAACCACTCCCGGCGTGGGCTGCTTAAGCTCGTGTCGCAGCGGCGTCAGATACTCGATTATCTGCGGCGCACCAACGAGCGGCGTTACAAGGACTTGATTGAGAGATTGGGTATCCGTCGTTGACGAATTCGCGCGCGGAATGATCCGCGCGCGTCGTGGCGGACCGCAGAATGCGTCCGCTGTTTATGGCAGCATAAGCTGCCGATTAGAGCGACGGGCCGATGCCCGTCAATATCACGGGAAGGCCGATGGCCATGGCAGGATCGCCGGATGCTGTTTGGATTCGCAAGCCGATTGCGAACCACAGCCTCTCGCCGTCTTGCTCATGGCTTTCGCGCCACCGCGAAAACCATGAGAGACAATCGAAATGTTCAATATTCATCGTGTGCAACTTGACTGGGGTGGCCGCCAGCTCACGCTAGAAACCGGGAAAGTCGCGCGCCAAGCCGACGGCGCCGTCATGGCCACCTACGGCGAGACCACCGTGCTCGCCGCCGTCGTCGCAGCCAAACAACCCAAGGAAGGAATCGATTTCCTTCCGCTGACTGTCAACTACACCGAGAAATATTACGCCGCCGGTCGGATACCGGGCGGCTACTTCAAGCGCGAACGCGGCCCGACCGAAAAGGACACGCTGACGTCGCGCCTGATCGATCGCCCGATCCGCCCGCTGTTCGCCGAAGGTTGGCGCTGCGATACGCAGGTGACCGTCACCGTGCTGTCGCACGATCAGGAGAACGATCCGGATATCGTAGCGATGGTTGCCGCCTCTGCGGCGCTCACGCTCTCCGGCGCGCCGTTCATGGGCCCGATCGGCGCCGCGCGCGTTGCCTTTATCAACAATGAATACGTGCTCAATCCGGCGCTGGACGAGATGCCGGAAAGCCAGCTCGACCTCGTCGTCGCCGGCACGCAGGACGCGGTGATGATGGTGGAATTGGAAGCAAAGGAGCTATCCGAAGAAATCATGCTTGGCGCGGTGATGTTCGGGCACCGGCATTTCCAGCCGGTGATCGAGGCGATCGTCAAGCTCGCCGAAAAAGCCGCGAAGGAACCGCGCGAGCTTGCTGTTTCCGATCATGCCGCGCTCGAAAAGGAAATTCTCGGCCTGGCCGAGAAAGATCTGCGCGCGGCTTACGCGATCGTGCGCAAGCAGGATCGCCAGGATGCGGTCGCCGCGATCAAACAGCGGGTGATGGAGCACTTCTTCCCGGAAGGCGCGGAGCCGAAGCGCGACAAGCTCGCGGTCGCGGCCGTTTTCAAGGAGCTCGAAGCCAAGATCGTTCGCTGGAATATCCTCGACACCGGTACACGCATCGACGGCCGCGACGTGAAAACCGTCCGGCAGATCGTTTGCGAAGTCGGCGTGTTGCCGCGCACCCATGGTTCGGCCCTGTTCACCCGCGGCGAGACCCAGGCGCTGGTGGTCGCGACGCTCGGCACCGGCGAGGACGAGCAGTTCATCGACGCGCTGCAGGGGACGTACAAAGAGACGTTCTTGTTGCACTACAATTTCCCGCCCTTCTCGGTCGGCGAAACGGGCCGCATCGGTGCGCCGGGCCGGCGCGAAATCGGCCACGGTAAACTCGCCTGGCGCGCGATCCATCCGATGCTGCCGTCGAAAGACGAGTTCCCCTACACGATCCGTCTCGTTTCCGAGATTACGGAGTTGAACGGCTCGTCCTCGATGGCGACGGTGTGCGGTTCCTCGCTCGCGCTGATGGACGCCGGGGTGCCGCTGAAGCGGCCGACGGCGGGCATCGCCATGGGCCTGATCCTGGAAGACAAGCGTTACGCCGTGCTCTCCGACATTCTCGGCGACGAAGATCATCTCGGCGACATGGACTTCAAGGTGGCCGGCACCGAAAACGGCGTCACCTCGCTGCAGATGGACATCAAGATCGCCGGCATCACCGAAGAGATCATGAAGGTCGCGTTGGGCCAGGCGAAGGACGGCCGCCTGCATATTCTTGGTGAGATGGCGAAGGCCATTAACACCGCACGCGCCGAACTCGGCGAGCATGCTCCGCGCATCGAGTCCTTCAAGATTCCCGTCGACAAGATCCGCGAAGTCATCGGCAGCGGCGGCAAGGTGATCCGCGAGATCGTGGAAAAGACCGGCGCCAAGATCAACATCGAGGATGATGGCTCGGTGAAGGTCGCATCCGCCAACGCCGATTTGATCAAGGCCGCGATCAACTGGATCAAGTCGATCGCCTCGGAGCCGGAAGTCGGCCACATCTACGAAGGCACGGTCGTCAAGGTCATGGACTTCGGCGCGTTCGTGAACTTCTTCGGTGCCAAGGACGGCCTCGTGCACATCAGCCAGCTGGCGCCGCGCCGCGTGCAGAAGACGAGCGACGTGGTCAAGGAAGGCGACAAGGTCAAAGTCAAGCTGCTCGGCTTCGACGACCGCGGCAAGGTCAGACTGTCGATGAAGGTCGTCGATCAGGAAACCGGCGAGGATCTCGAGGCGAAACAGAAGGCCGAGGGCGAACCGGGCCGGGAAGCCGCCGCGGGCGGCGCAGCGGAATAACAGCTGGCAGCGAAAGCCTGGCTACGAAAGTCAAAAGGCGGCCTACAAGGCCGCCTTTTTTGTTGGTCTGGGAGCGCTTTCATAAATCGGCCATGTCCACCTAGCCTCCAGAAGCGGGTAGAGTCGAGATGTGGCGCGGCGGTTGTAGGCTGAACATATCTGTTTCCGCCTCTTTCGTCTGACGGTGCCTTAGTGGTTCAGCCGTGACTCCGTTTCCACATCTCGCTCATCGAACCGGACGTGCAGATTTCCCGCATCCGGCTCTCGGACAAGACTGTCACGCCTTCACCCACGGCACGTCGTGCCCCAGCGCGGTTAGGCGTACGAGCCCGAAGTGCCCATAAAGATGCGAGAGTGGATAGGTCCCGCCCTTGCATCGCCTGACCTTGTGCTTGATGCGCAACCACCGGCGCAACCGCACAGCGGTGTAGTTGTCGATCGCCCGGTACGCTTTGGTGACGGCGCCTACTTCGAAGTAGTTCGCCCATCCGCGTAGCGTGCGGTTTAACTTCTGCACCATCTCTGTGGTCTCTTGCCAAGTCCCCGATCGGGCAGTCATCGCGTGGACATTCTCGACCATGCGCTTGATGCTCTTCTTCGATGGCCGGTATCCCAGGCGCGCCTGGCCGGTTCTCGCCGAATGCATTCGTCCGAACGTGTAACCCAGAAAGTCGAACTCTCCTTCCGGCACCTTACAGATGCGTGTCTTCTCCTCATTGACCATAAGCTTCAGCTTGCTCATGATCTTGCGCAATTGCTGCAGCGCCTCATCGGCGTTGCCTTTCCTGCACAGGATCACGAGATCGTCGGCGTAGGTCACGATACGACTGCCGAGGCTTCGCTCCAGCCCGAGCTTCTTCCATCCCAGAACGAGCCGGCGCATGTAAATATTCGCCAGCAGTGGTGAGATGGGTGAACCCTGCGGAATGCCGCGCCGGTTGTCCCGGGCTTCGGTCGTGCGTGTCTTCCTTCCTCGATCATCGGTTTCTTCTACGGGGCAATCCAGCCACATCTTGATCAGACGCAGCACGCGCCGATCAACGATCCGGCGCGCTACCGACTTTAATAGCTCGGCATGGGGGATGCTCCCGAAGTAGTCCGCGAGGTCGGCGTCAACGACTTCCAGGTGGCCTCGGAACAGCCGTTCTTCCACCTCGACCACCGCCTGTTGGGCATTTCGCCCAGGCCGGTAGGCGTACTGTTCTGGCGGTAGATCGGCTTCAAAGATCGGTTCCAGCACCAGCATCGCTGCTGTCATGCAGACCCGATCCCGCAAGGTCGAGATGCCCAGCGGCCTGAGTTTGCCGTTGGCCTTCGGTATGAACACTCTTCTGATAGGAGCCGCTCGGTAAGTCTCCTGCCTGAGCGCAAGCGCCAGTTCGCCAAGCCACCGCTCTACGCCATACGTCTCAATGTCCGCAAAGTCCTGACCATCTATCCCCGGTGCGCCCTTGTTGGAGCGGCACTGAGCAAACGCATGAGTCAGAATATCCTCACGGCTGATCTTGTCGTACAGCGCGTAGAAGCGATAGCCGGCTTCTGCCTTCGCTTTCGCGTGTAACGCCTTCTGCAGTTTCTGAACGGTTTTCGGAGTTGATAGGTTGCCCAATCTCCAAATCCCTCACCACTTGTTGCGTCTGTCTTGAACTAAGGTCCCTTCCCTCCACCGGCGTTACCCGGTTTCAGCGGTACTGCGAACCCCTCCGCCACCCCAGGACGCCCGACCTGTCCCTCGCGGGCATCCGGTTGGTCATCCCTGACCACGCCTTGAGGCTTCCCGTGTTGCGTACGCTTTCCTTGTGTACATGCTGTCGCCACTGCCCCGGCGCAGCGACCGGGCGTCTGTTTCGCTCATTCACCCTGTCGTATCAGCCTTCCCCGATATCCCTGTCGGGTCGGCCTGCGCATTGTCCTTTTCGAGGTTTGCTCGGCGTTCACTCGCGTTACGGCCTGCACACTCGCGCTGTCACCGTATATCGTGACACGCTAATCGAAGGCTTCAGCCACTTCGTTACCTCCATGACTGCTCCGATTGCTTCCGGCTGGAGCGGTTGCCGGGTGGGGATTGCACCCACTGGAAAGCGCCGCCTTGTCACGGCGCACCGGAAAAGCGGACATTCCAATATCGACGCTAAGGGCCAAGATAAGGGCCAAGAACGGAAGTAGCGTCCATCAAGTCGATGTTGCCTCAAAGCGACGCTCGATGTGGAACGACTTCGCCGTCACCAGCCATGCTCCGCCGATCAGGTGGTAAGAGAGGTAATCGACAAAGAGTGTGTCATCGATACGAACGCGGACCTTGACGAGCGCCTGCGACGACGACGCGATGTCGAGCAAGAGAATTTCCTGCTGACGCGGCGCATTCTTCGACTTGGGCGATGGACGCGAGGAAAGCAGCTTACGATACTCTGCAGCCGGCAGCATACGGACCTGACCCTCCTGTACACCGTGCAGTTGGGCTGTAGGGGCAAAAACGGCGTCGAACCGGCTCAGGTCGCCGTCATACATCATTTCGAGGTATTGGCTGACGGCAGGTAGCAGTGTGCCGTGGGCGGTCTTCTCAGTCATCTTCGGACTCCGGTGGATGATCGCGTGCGCCGACAAGGTGGCACCGAAGCAGCGGGCATGTCCTTGCGAAGTGTGCTAGATTAAGCTGCCAAGACGCAACGAATGGCCTGTGTGAACGCCCGGCGCTGTACAACCATGCCAAAATATGAATTCGATGCGCTTGACCGTCGCATCATCGCCGAGCTCCAGGCCGACGCGCGCCTCACCAATGTCGAGCTCGCCAGGAAAATCGGCCTGTCACCATCTCCGTGCCTGCGGCGTGTGAAGCGCTTAGAACGGGAAGGGGTTATCGAAGGCTATCGCGCCGTGCTCAGCCGCGATCGGGTGGGTCTCGGCATCACGGTATTTGTCAGTATGAAGATACAGGGGCATGCGAGCGAGGGCGCCGACGACTTCGTGGCCGCCGTACGCGCCATGGCGGAGGTAATCGCCTTCCATCTTGTCTCCGGTGAGACGGACTACTTTCTGGAGGTCGTGGTGGCAGACCTCGCTCACTACCAGCGGTTCCTCCTCGACCGTTTGCTCGGCATGCCGATCGTTCGCGAGGTAAAAAGCAACATCGTCATACAGGCACATAAAGCCAGCGCACCTATGCCACTTGATCACTTGAACTGAGGTGCTGCGGCCGCTCATTGCCGACAGCCGACAGCGCCCTCGACGGCGACTTCGTCGAGCGCCAAGAAATCGACTTTGCCGGGCGAAATAGCGATCGCCGATTGCGAACCGAAGTATCGATTGATCTACAGGGAGTAGTCGATTGCAGCGTGAATGCGCGGACTAAATTCGCGCATTCACAGCGGCCACATACGTCACTCGACGATGACAGGCGCCGCAATGCGGCCTCCCCGGGCTGGCCTTCGGAACACCATCAGCAGCGGGATCACCGCAAGCGTCGCGATCATCAACAGCTTGTAGTCGTCGATATAAGCGATGATCTGTGCTTGCCGGGTGATCACGGCGTCAAGCGCAGCGCGGCCGGCGGCTGTCATCGGATTCCACGCATGCGCGATGATCGGATTGTCCAGCGCCCGGTTGACCGCCGAGATGTGCGGCACGATGGCGGCGTGATTGGCCTGCGTGTTCGTAACCAGCAAGCTATTCACCACCGAAATGCCGACGCTCGAGCCGATATTGCGCGACAGGCTGAAAAAACCGGCGCCTTCGGTGCGCTCCGCAAGCGGCAGCGTCGATAACGTTGCTGCACTCAATGGCACGAACAGGAATCCGAGACCGGCGCCCTGAACCATCGTGACCCCGATGATCGACGCTTGGGACACGTCCGGTGTCCACCCGGTCATGGCGTTGAAGGACCACGCGGTCAGACTCAGGCCGATCGCCAGCAGAATGCGCGTATCGACGCGGCCAACCAGCCGGCCGACAATCAGCATCGAAGCCATGGTGCCGACGCCGCGGGGTCCCATGACCAATCCGGCGGTGACGACCGGATAGTCCATCAGTTCTTGCAGATAGGGCGGCTGCAAGGCCATTGACGCGTAATAGGTGAGGCCGACGATGGAAATGAACAGCACGCCGGCCGAGAAATTGCGATCGCGAAACAGCGATGGCCGCACGAACGGATTCTTGGCGGTGAACGTATGGACCAGAAACAGATAAATCGCGGATGCGGCGACAATCGCCTCGATGAGGATTTCGCCCGAGCCAAACCAGTCCAGCAGCTCGCCGCGATCCAGCATCAATTGCAGCGCGCCGATCGCGACGCTCAAAGTGCCAAATCCGAACCAATCGAGCTTCGAGCCGGAATTGTGCGACGTCTCCGGCAGAAAGATGATAATTCCCACCAGATCGAGAATGCCGATCGGCAGGTTGATGTAGAACACATAGCGCCAGCTGTAATTCTCCGTCAGCCAGCCGCCGAGCACGGGACCAAGCACCGGCCCGATCATCACACCGATGCCGAACAGCGCCATGGCGAAGCCCTGGCGCTCCCGCGGATAACTCGCAAACAGCACCGTCTGTGAGAGCGGAACCAGCGAAGCGCCGAACGCGCCTTGCATGATCCGGAATAACACGATCTGGTTTAACGACTGCGCCATGCCGCATAACATTGAGGCGACGGTGAAGCCGGCGATCGCCACCAGGAAAAGACGTTTAAGCCCGAACCGGGTGGCCAGAAATCCGGTCGGCGGCGTCATGATAGCGGCAGCGACGATGTAAGACGTCAGCACCCAGGCAATCTGGTCCTGGCTCGCCGCCACGCTGCCCTGCATGTACGGCAGCGCGACGTTGGCGATCGTCGTATCGAGCGCCTGCATCAGCGTGGCCAGGATGACGCAGACAGTCAGCGCCGTGCGATTGCCGCCCGACTCCGTGAGTTCGCCGCCCATTACGGCGCCTGATGGTGACCGCGGCTGAACAGCGCCGTGAGGAAGTGCGGCAGACCGCGCGCGTGTCCGGTGTCGACATCGACCACGACGCTCAAACCGGCACGTAGCGCCGGCAAGCTCTTGTCGCTGTTGTCGAGCCGCACGCGCATCGGCACGCGTTGCACGACCTTCACCCAGTTGCCGCTGGTATTTTGTGCCGGCAGCAACGCGAATTCCTGCGCGGCTGCCGGGCTGACACTTTCGACAACTCCGTGCCACTCAAGATCGGGGAACGTGTCCACCGTCACCGTGACCGGCTGCCCGGGCCGGACGTAGGTCAATTCGGTCTCTTTAGGCGTGGCGTCGACCCAGACGTGATCGTTGTCGACGAGGAAAAAGGCGGTGGTCGAAGCGGCGAGGTATTTGCCTGGCGCAATCGACGGCACGTCGGTCACAATGCCCGCGAACGGCGCCGTCACTACCGTGTGATCCAATTGCCGCTGCGCCTCATCGACCTGGGCCTGCGCCTGCCGATATTGCGGATGCTCGGCGACGACGATGTCCGGATTGCCGCCGAGCTTGGCGAGCTGCACCTGCGACTGCTCGCGCAACGCTGCGAGCTTGCTCTTGTCATTTTGCAGCGTGTACTGAGCCTGGTCGAAAACGGCTTGCGTCGCCGTTCCGCTCTTCAACAGCATTGCCGCGCGGTCGTAATTGGTCTGATCCAGATCGACCTGGGCCTGCTGAGCAGCCGCATCGCTCACCATGCGCTTGTAATCCTGCTTCATCAACTCGATCATCAGCGCGATCTGAGCCAGATTGGCTTTGGCGTTATCGAGCGCGATCTGGAATTGGCGAGGGTCGAGCCGGTACAGCACCTGTCCGGCCGTAACGTGCTCGTTGTCCTTCACCGCCACTTCCTGGACGATCCCGGAAACATCGGTAGAGATGCCGACCTTCTCGGCGTTGACGTAGGCGTCGTCCGTCGACATCACCTGCCCGCCGGTGAAGTACCAATAGCCGCCGGCGATCAGCGCCAAAGGAAGAAGCGCGAACAGCACCCAGCGAATCCGTTGACGACGCCGCAATTGGCGCAGTTTGTCGGTGGCCGCGGTCCGCTGCTTAGAGCGCTTGTCGGCGGGAACAACCGGCGCGATGGGCGGACGCGGCGCTTCCGGCGCTTCGTCCCGGGGTGCGGGTTTGCGGAGAGCCTCAGCCATAGCGCCGCTCTCCCGCCGCGCCATCGGTAGGACGTTGCTGAATGAGCCGGCGCAAATTTTCTTTGACGATCGAAAGCTCGGAAATCATCTGCGCGACGCTCTGGCCTTCGACGCCGGCAAGAGCGCCCGCCACCGTTTCCTCGCCGAGAATGCTTAGCCGTTCCAGGAGCGGCCGCGCGGCCGGCGTCAGGAACAACCGCTTGGCGCGGCGATCAGTTGGATCGGGCCGCCGTTCGATCAGCCCGCTGTCGCAAAGCTTGTCGAGCAGACGCGTCAGCGTAATGGGCTGAAGATCAAGAGTTTCGGCCAGCTCGGATTGATTGAGACCCTCAGAACGATCAACCCGAACGAGCACCGCCCACTGGGCGCGCGTGATGCCGAATTGCGAGGCTTTGTAGTCGGCATAGGTTCGTAGCAGCCGAGCTACATCGTTGAGCATAAAAGCGAATTCGCGATTTGGCGAGAGCGATGGCATTCCTATAGCCTCAGTTACACAGCCAATATAATATAAGGAGGCTTAATAATATCTAGCACCGATGCTGCAAAGCAGCATTGCGAATAGCTCAAACGGGCGTTTTCGCCGTCAGGCGAGACCGAGTTCGGCAAAAGCGTTGATGTGATGGTCAGCCGTGTCCTGGGCAAAGCAGCAAAACACCACGTTCTGCAGGCCGCGCGGCGACGACGCCAACTCTGCCGTCACCGTCCCAACGGCAATCCGCGCGGCCCGATCGGCCGGAAATCGGTAGATGCCGGTGGAGATCGCCGGAAAGGCCACCGACGCCAGCCGATGCTGGACGGCAAGATCGAGGGCCGTCCGATAGCAGGATGCCAACAACTCCTCTTCGCCCTCACCACCCCCACTCCAAACCGGACCGACGGCGTGGATGACATGCTTTGCCTGCAGGCGATAGCCGCGGGTGATCTTGGCGCCGCCGGTTTCGCATCCGCCGAGCGTCCGGCATTCAACCAGCAAATCTGGACCGGCCGCGCGATGGATGGCGCCGTCAACGCCGCCGCCGCCGCCGCCGCCGAGCAACGACCGGTTCGCCGCGTTCACGATTGCATCGAGCGGCAGCGTGGTGATGTCGGCAACGCAGACATCGAGCCGCGTGGAGCCGACCTCAGCAGAAACAAGCGGCATCACGTTCGCCATGACCGACAATATAATGCCGCCTCGATATCACGCCCACTCGGCGCGCGCTTCGGCGGCCAGGTCGACGGTGCTCTTCACGCCGATATCGTCAAAATGGTCATCCAGAAACCGGCGGGCGGCGCGCTTGCCATTAACATGCAGCGTCTGAAAGAAATCGTAGTCGGTCATCAACTTGCTCGAGGCATCGAATTTGGTGCCGAACTGGTCGAACAAAATGCGATGAACATTGACGCGACGATACTGGCCGGGACCGACCCCATGCGGCAGCCGGCCCTGATCGATCAGCCGGCCGACGAATTCGATCGCGCGATATTCACCAAGCAGCGAGGAGTTGAACGTAATCTCGTTGATTCGGTTCATGATCTCGCTGGCCGAAGTCGGCGTTGCTTGCCGCACCAGCGGATTGATCTGCACCACCAGGACATCCTCGGTCGTGGTCGTGCCGAAGAACGGGAAGATCACAGGATTGGCGAGATAGCCGCCGTCCCAGTATGGCACGCCGTCGATCTCGACCGCGCGGAACAGCAGCGGCAGACAAGCCGACGCCATCAATGCTTCGGCAGTGATCTTATCGCGCGAGAAGATGCGAACCCGGCCGGTCTGCACGTTCGTTGCGGAAATAAAGAGCTGCAGATCGGAAGTCGTGCGCAACGCCTCGAAATCGACGAAACGCTCGAACAGGTCCTTCAGCGGATTGATGTTCAGCGGATTGAAGTCGTACGGCGAAAAATAGCGCGCCATCATATCGAGCCACGCCTGCATCGGCGTTCCCTCAAGCGGAATAAACGACAACAGCCGTTCCACCACAGCGCGCTGTAATGGCGGCAGATTGCCGTTGTTACTCACCGCACGCCAAAAATCCCCCAATCGCTTTTGCGCTTCCGCGCGACCGCCCCGCGCCAGTCCATCGGCGAGCATCACCGCGTTGACGGCACCCGCGGAGGTACCGGAAATCCCTTCGAAGTAAATCCGCTCATCACTGAGGAGTTGCTCCAACACGCCCCAGGTAAAAGAGCCATGCGCGCCGCCGCCTTGCAGCGCCAGATTGATGTGCTTGATCGGCGGCGAAGCCTTCGGCCTTGATGATTGCGGATTTGCTGCGCGGCCCGGCAGCAGCGAGGCGAAAGGATTTTTCACTCGGCCGTCCAGCCGCCGTCGATCGAGAGGTTCGCCCCGGTAATGGCCTTTGCCGCGTCGGAGCAAAGATATACGGCAAGCGCGGCGACTTCTTCGACGGTAACAAACTCCTTGGTCGGCTGTGCCGCAAGCAGTACATCGCGTTTGACCTGCTCGGCGGTCATGTTGCGCGCCTTCATAGTGTCGGGGATCTGCTTCTCAACCAGCGGCGTCCAGACGTAACCCGGGCTGATGCAGTTCACCGTGACGCCGAAGGTCGCGAGCTCGAGCGCGACCGTCTTGGTGAGACCGGCGATGCCATGCTTGGCGGACACGTAAGCCACCTTGAACGGCGAAGCGACCAGAGAGTGCGCCGAAGCCGTGCTGATGATGCGGCCCCATTTGCGCGACTTCATGCCCGGCACTGCGGCGCGAATGGCGTGGAACGCGGCTGAAAGATTGATCGCGATAATCTGGTCCCATTTCTCGATCGGAAATTCCTCGATCGGGGACACGTATTGGACGCCGGCATTGTTGATGAGGATATCGACCGAACCGAAGGTTTTTTCGACCGTATGCACCATGTCGGCGATTTCGGCGGGCTTGGTCATGTCGGCTGCGGAATAAAATGCCCGCACGCCGAAATCCTTTTCGATGGAGACGCGCTCCTTTTCGATCGCCGCAGCGTCGCCAAAGCCGTTGATCGTGACATTCACGCCTTCCGCTGCGAGAGCGCGGGCGTAGCCTAAGCCGATGCCGGACGTCGAACCCGTTACCAGGGCGGTCTTTCCCTTCAACATGATGATCACCAATTCATGAGGTTGCGTGATTGCGCGTTGGCTGGAAGCGCCTTTGTCGAGTGACTTTTGCGCGAAGCGGCGGCAATGTGAGACGCTTTTTGCTGCGATGCAACATGAAAATCGGTGGTCATGTCACGTTTTCGCGACACCCAGGAAGCGCTAGAATGTAGGCAAGGAGCGGTCAGCTGCCGATGACGACAAAGTCGCAAGTGGTTTTTCCGGCCCCCGACCACGATCACGGCTCCTGCACGAGCGCGGCAATCGCGCACGCCGAAGAGTTCTGTGCCGCTCGCGCCCAGCGGCTCACGCCGATCCGCCGGCACGTGCTCGAGACCTTGCTTGCGAGCCACAAGCCGCTCGGCGCCTATGAGATCATGGAGCAGTTGGCCGACAGCGGGCGCCCCGCACCCATCACCGTCTATCGTGCGCTAGATTTTTTGCGCACCAACAATCTGGTTCATCGCATTGAAAGCCGCAATGCGTTCGTCGCTTGCGTTCATCATCACGCCGGCAATGATCCTGTGGTGTTCCTGATCTGCGAACACTGCGGCGCCGTTGGTGAAGCGCCCGGCGGCGGCATCGCCGAGGCACTCAAAGCATCCTGCCGCGCGGCGGGGTTTGCTTCGAAGACTCCGGTGATCGAAATCGCCGGCATTTGCTCGCACTGCCGAAAACAATGACGCGTCGCATTGCTGACGTCGCTTACGCTATCGCGGCGTGACGCGGCGCTCCGCCCTTCCCCACTCCAACCTGAATTCAAGCTCAGTGACTCATTCCTCGCAAACCCGGCCGCTCGACGCGCTTGCCATCGCAACCGTCGTCGGGCTGTGCCTGTGCTGGGGCTTCAATCAGGTGGCGATCAAATTCGCCATCCACGAGATCCCGCCAATCATTCAAGCCGCGCTTCGTTCGTTGTTTGGGGCACTTTTCGTCGGAGCCTGGGCGCTGTCGCGGGGCATTCCGCTGTTCAAGCGCGACGGCACGTTGTTAGCGGGAATAGTCGCCGGCGCACTGTTCGCTCTTGAGTTTCTGCTGATAGCCCGCGGCCTGGTGTGGACAACGGCGACGCGGGCGAGTTTGTTTCTCTATTCGGCGCCATTTCTTGTTGTGATCGGGTCGCGCTGGTTCATCCCCAGCGATCATTTTCATGCCCCGCAATGGCTCGGTTTGCTGCTCTCGTTCATCGGTATTGTCATTGCGTTCGGACTGCCGACGCCAGCCGCCGATCCACATCAGCTGCTCGGCGATTTGATGTTGCTGGGTGCCGCGGCGGCCTGGGCGGCCACCACGCTGGTGATCAAAACCAGCGCCCTTAATCACGCCAGCGCCGAGAAGAACCTGCTCTATCAGTTAGTGGTCTCTTTCCCGCTGCTTGCCGTCGCAGTCCCGATGTTCGGCGAACACATCGCGGCGATGCCGTCTCCGCTCGTGCTCGGCACGCTGGCGTATCAAATCGTTTGGGTGGTGAGCGTCACTTACCTGGTCTGGTTTGCGCTGGTTGTGCGTTATTCGGCTACCCGCCTGTCAGCATTCACCTTTCTGACGCCGTTATTTGGCGTGGCAGCCGGCCATCTGGTACTCAATGAGCCGCTGACGCTACCTTTTGCGGTGGCGGTGGCGCTGGTCGCGATCGGTTTGGTGCTCGTAAACCGGCCCCGGTAGGGCTATATCCCCGCTAATTCCCCGCCCCGGTTGCGGGAGGCGAAAAGCGAGACAGGAACTACCCCGATGATGCAATTTTCCGGCCCCGCGGAACGACACCGAACCGTCGCCGTGAAGGTAGGCAACGCCACTGTCGGCGGCGGCGCCCCGGTCGTGGTGCAGTCGATGACCAATACCGACACCGCCGACGTTGAGGCGACAACCAAACAGGTGGCTGCGCTCGCCCGCGCCGGTTCGGAGCTGGTGCGCATAACCGTCGATCGTGACGAGGCAGCTGCCGCCGTACCGCACATCAAGGAGCGGCTGCTCGCGCATGAACGTCGATGTGCCGATCGTCGGCGATTTCCACTACATCGGGCACAAGCTCCTCGCCGACCACCCCGCGTGCGCCGAGGCGCTCGACAAGTATCGTATCAATCCCGGCAATGTCGGCTTTAAGGAGAAGAAAGACCGGCAGTTTGGCGCCATCGTCGAAACCGCGATTCGCCACGACAAGCCGGTACGCATCGGCGCCAATTGGGGATCGCTCGATCAGGAACTTCTCACCCACCTGATGGACGAGAATGCGCGCTCCAACCATCCGGTCGACGCGCGCGATGTGACCCGCGAAGCCATGGTGCAGTCGGCGCTGTTGTCCGCCGAACGCGCCGAAGAGATCGGCCTGCCGCGCTCGAAGATCATCATCTCCGGCAAGGTTTCAGCGGTGCAGGATCTGATCGCGGTTTATACCGAGCTGGCAGAGCGCTCGAACTACGCCCTGCATCTCGGCCTCACCGAGGCGGGGATGGGCTCAAAGGGCATCGTCGCGTCATCGGCAGCGATGGGTTTTCTGTTGCAGCAAGGCATCGGCGACACCATCCGGGTTTCGCTGACGCCCGAGCCGAACGGCGATCGCACCGCTGGAAGTAAAGGTCGCACAAGAGCTGTTGCAGACGCTTGGGCTGCGTACGTTCGTTCCGCTGGTCGCCGCCTGTCCCGGCTGCGGCCGCACCACCTCGACGACCTTTCAGGAACTTGCCTCCAGCATTCAAAGCTTCATTCGCGATTCCATGCCGGAATGGAAGACGCGGTACCCTGGCGTCGAGGGCCTCAACGTTGCGGTGATGGGTTGCATCGTCAACGGTCCGGGCGAGAGCAAACACGCCGACATCGGCATTTCGCTTCCCGGCACCGGCGAGCAACCGACAGCGCCGGTCTTCATCGACGGCAAAAAGGCGATGACGTTGCGCGGCCCGACGGTCTCTGCCGACTTTCAGAAAATTGTTGTCGAGTACATCGAGCGGCGGTTCGGTTCCGGCGCGGGAAGAACGGCGGCGGCGGAGTAAGTTTTTCGCCGAAGGGAATGACACAATATGCGCCGCATCTCGTCGCGCATGACTTTTTTCTACAAGTGGATTTTCCCGGTCATCTGGTTCGGATTCCTCATTGTGTTCGTTGGCATTGGCGTTTTCGGGAGTCTAGCGCTCTGCCCCGCTCCCATTCTTGATCGTGCCGCTCGCCATGATGGGCTTTGGCTATTTCCTGATGAAAAGGCTTATCTTCGACCTCGTCGATGAGGTCTGGGATGATGGCCAAACACTGATCGTCAAAAACGGCGGCCGGACCGAGCGGGTCGCATTGGCTGACATCAAAAACGTCAACTACTCGCCGTTTCTCAATCCGCCACGCGTCACCCTGTCGTTGCGGGGGCAGACGACCTTCGGCGATCAGATCGCGTTCTGCGCGCCGGTGCGCTTCATACCGTTGACGGCAAGCCCGGTTATTACTGATTTGATCGATCGCGTCGATCAAGCGCGCACCACTTAAGGCGTGCGCACCAGCTTCTGCACCAGATCGTCGAGCTGATCGAGACTGCTGTAGCGGATCGTAAGCGTGCCGTGATCGTCGCGGTGATCGATGCTCACCGCCAACCCCGTCGCATCTAAAACTTTGCGCTCGAACGCCAGCATGTCGGCAGTTTTTGTTGTTGCGCTCCGTGCCTTGCGGCCGCCCCCGCGAGGTTTGCTCTTTTCATTTGCTTCCCGCGCCATGGCTTCGACCTGGCGCACATTGAGACCGCGGGCAACGATTTGCTCGGCAAGCTCCTCGGCGTTCGGCGCACCGACCAGCATGCGTGCATGCCCGGCAGTCAGTTTGCCGCTGTGGATGTAGGCCTTCACCGGATCGGAGAGTTTCAGAAGCCGAAGCGTGTTGGCAACGTAGCTGCGGCTCTTGCCAACCGTCTTGGCGATCTCCTCCTGGCTGTTGCCGAACTCTTCCACGAGAGCGCGATAGCCTTCCGCCTCCTCAAGCGGATTAAGATCGGCGCGCTGCACATTTTCGATGATCGCAAGCTGCAGCGCCTCGGCGTCGGTTGCTTCGATGATAACGACAGGGACTTCGTGCAAGCCGGCGCGCTGCGCAGCGCGCCAGCGCCGCTCGCCAGCAATGATTTCGTAGCCATCAGCGACGCCGCGCAATGGCCGCACGATGATCGGCTGAATGATGCCGCGCTCGCGCAGCGACGCAACGAGTTCGTCGAGCTCGGCCGCAGCGAACATGCGCCGCGGATTGCGTGCGTTGGGCCGCAGCGATCCGGTCGGCAACCGGCGCTGCCCGCGCGGACGATCGGCCGAACTCTCGGTTCCGACGTCACCGATCAGCGCGGCGAGGCCGCGCCCCAGTCGCGATCGCGTTCCCTCCTCCGCCATCGCGGTTTCTCCCGAGCTTTCGCTCATGCGCAAAGTTCTTTTTCGCGCTGGATGATCTCGGTGGCGAGCCGCAGATACGCTTCGCTGCCGCTGCACTTGAGATCGTAGACGAGGACCGGCTTGCCGTAGGACGGCGCTTCCGAGACCCGCACGTTGCGCGGGATGATGGTGTCGTAGACCTTGCGCCCCATGAATTCCCGCACGTCGGCCACCACCTGGGTCGAGAGATTGTTGCGCAAGTCGTACATCGTCAGCACGATGCCGTGGATGGTGAGATCCGGATTGAGCTGCTCGCGCACAGAATCAACGGTCTTCAGCAATTGTGAAAGACCTTCGAGCGCGAAGAACTCGCATTGCAGCGGCACCAGGATCGCATGCGCCGCCGCCATCGCGTTAACGGTCAGCAAATTCAGCGACGGCGGACAGTCGACCAGCACATACGTGAAATTGGTTTGGCCCGCCGCGGCGGTCTTGAGCGGCGCGAGCGCGTTGCGCAGGCGATACGCACGATCGCGGGTCTGGCCGATTTCAAGTTCGAGGCCGGTGAGATCGAGGGTTGACGGCGCCAGCTGCAGCCGCGGCACGGCTGTCGCGACGATGGCATCGCGCAAGGTCAATTCACCAGCGAGTACGTCGTAGGTGGAATAACGGCGGCTGCGCCGATCAATGCCGAGACCTGTGGAGGCGTTGCCCTGCGGATCGAGATCGATGATCAGAACTTCTTCGCCGATGGCAGCGAGCGCGGTGCCGAGATTGATGGCAGTTGTGGTTTTGCCGACCCCGCCCTTCTGGTTGGCGATCGCGAGCACCCGAGGGGCTCGGGCGATATCCATCTGAACCTGATGCGGTGGTGCCGCGAGAGTGGATGCTTCGCTCATTGCCGCTGGCTTCCTTTTTCCCGCGATTTTGGGGCGAGACCGCGCACGACAACAATTTGGCCCCTGGCGTCCGTCCGGCTTTGGACCAGACTGGACCAGATACTCCAACATTTAGCGGCTTCGGTCAATTCAGACCCTACATCTTGACCCTTGGGAAACAGGCCGAGCGCGCCTTTCTTCAACAACGGATAAGCCATTGTGAGCAACGCCGGCAATGGAGCAAGCGCCCGCGCGGTGACGACATCGCACGTTTCAGCGGTGTTTTCCACAAACTCCTCGATGCGCATCGGGTGCACCGTCACCAGGGCGCCCGTGACCTTTGCTGCTTCGCGGAGAAATGCAGCTTTTTTGCCGTTGCTTTCGACGAGGTGCACCTGAGCACCGGGGGTGTCTGCAAGCGCGCAGGCGATGGCCAAGCCCGGAAATCCACCGCCGGAGCCCAAGTCAGCCCATATTCTGGCCTCCGGAGCAAGTGCAAGGAGTTGCAAGGAATCGGCCACATGGCGCGTCCACACGGTTGCTTCCGTCGAGTGCGAGATCAAATTCATCCGGTGCTGCCAATCGAGCAGCGTGGCGACGAAGCGGTCGAGGCGAGCAGCTGTTTCACGTGAAACAGGGATCAGTTCCAGCGCGCGAACGCGATCACGGGACAGTTCTTCGGCGGATGCTTCGATCCGGCTGCGGCGAGGCTCTTGCGGCCCGCCGTGGCCCCGCGGACTCATGCCGCGCCGCGGCTGGCTTTTCGGCCTTGCCGGCGCAGGTGAGCTACCAGGAGCGTCAGTGCCGCCGGAGTGATGCCGTCGATGCGGCCGGCATGGCCAATGGTACGCGGCCGGTGGGTCTGCAACTTGTGCCGCACCTCGTTCGACAGACCCGGTAGCGCGGCATAGTCAATATCGTCGGGCAGCACATGGGCCTCGTCACGGCGATACGATTCCACATCGGCCGCCTGGCGCGCGAGATAAACGTCGTACTTCGCGTCGATTTCCAGCTGCTCCGCGACCTTGGGTGCAAGATCGCCAAATCGCGGCCAGATCCGCGCCAGCTCGGCGATGCCGATATCCGGATACGACAAAAGCTCAAACGCGGTCCGCCGCTGCCCGTCCCTACGGAGCTCGAGGCCGTGTCGCGCTGCCCCGTTTGGCGTGACGTTGAGCGTTTGCGCCATGGTCCGGGCCGCCTTGAGTGCGGCCATTTTCGCCCCATGAGAGCGCGCTCGCGCCGGGCCGATACAGCCCAGCGCGATACCCCTGTCGGTAAGCCGCTGATCGGCGTTATCGGCCCGCAGCGTCAGCCGGTATTCGGCCCGCGAGGTGAACATCCGATAAGGCTCAGTGACGCCCCGCGTGACTAGGTCGTCGACCATAACGCCGAGATAACCCTCGGCCCGATCGAACACGATCGACGCGGCACCACCTGCCCGCGCCGCCGCATTCAGGCCGGCAACGAGGCCCTGCGCGGCGGCTTCCTCATAACCTGTGGTGCCGTTGATCTGGCCGGCCAGGAACAGACCTGGCAGCCGCTTCGTCTCCAGCGTGGGGTGAAGTTCGCGCGGATCGACGTGGTCGTACTCGATGGCGTAGCCCGGTCGCACGACACGGGCCCGTTCCAATCCCGGAATGGAAGCCACCAGGGCGAGCTGCACGTCTTCCGGCAGGGAAGTTGATATGCCGTTCGGGTAGACGGTGGTGTCGTCGAGCCCTTCCGGCTCGAGAAAGATCTGGTGCCCTTCGCGGTCGCCGAAACGGACGATCTTATCCTCAATTGACGGGCAATATCGCGGTCCCCGGCTCTGAATCTGGCCGGAATACATTGGCGAACGGTGGACGTTTTCGCGGATGACCGCATGGGTCGCCGGCGTCGTCCGCGTAATCGCACACTGGATCTGCGGGTTTGAAATCTCGTCGGTCAGGGTGGAAAACGGCTCCGGCGGGTCGTCCCCGGGCTGCATTTCCAGTGCCTGCCAGTCGATTGTGGTGCCGTCGAGCCGCGGCGGGGTGCCGGTCTTGAGCCGCCCGAGCTTAAATCCAGCTCGCTCCAGCGTGCGCGAAAGCCCAGCGGATGGCGCCTCACCGACCCGGCCGGCCGGAATTTGCCGCTCACCGATATGGATGAGCCCACGGAGAAACGTGCCGGTCGTCAGCACGACCGCACCTGCGCCAAAGATGCGACCATCGGCGAGTTGGACGCAATTGGCGCGACCGCCAACGAGGAGGTCGTCAACCTCACCCTCAATCACCGTGAGATTCTCCGATGAGCCGCAGCGCCTCCTTCACAGCCGCCGCATACAGCTTCCGATCAGCCTGAGCGCGCGGACCCCGGACGGCCGGACCTTTCCGGCGATTTAGCAGACGAAACTGAATGCCTCCGGCATCGGCGACGCGGCCCATCAGGCCATCCAGTGCGTCGACCTCGCGCACCAGGTGCCCTTTGCCGAGCCCTCCGATCGAAGGGTTGCACGACATCGCGCCGATGGTCGCAAATTGCTGCGTGATCAACGCGGCACGGGCACCCACGCGCGCAGCCGCCGCCGCGGCTTCACAGCCGGCATGGCCGCCACCGACGACGATGACATCGAAAGCCGCTTCCTCCATTGTGTTCTTCACAATTCCCAGCTTGTAGCCACCGGCAAATCCGCGGTCAAAACACTAGTTTCACGTGAAACATTCGCCGCGAAGGCGGACCTGGAGCCTAACTAGCTATTGTTAGCGTTTCATTTACCAATGCAGAAATCCCGAAAAATCGCATCCAAAATGTCCTCTACATCCACCCTGCCGGTAAGCCGCCCTAAAGTCGTTGCTGCTGAGCGCAATTCCTCGGCGATCAGCTCCTCGCTTCCCCCGGCGCCTTGCGCGAGCGCGCGATCGAGCGCCGAAACGGTCTCTTCCAGCGCCCGCCGGTGCCGCGTCCGCGTGACAATTGAGCTTTCGGTCGTGGCAAAATAATTGCCGGCATAAGCAGTCAGCGCCGAAATCAGCGCTTCCATTCCGACTCCAGTCGCCGCCGAAATTGCAAAAACTTTAGCGGATGGTGATTCACCGCTTATACACAGCTTATCCACAGCTAAATCCAGTCTTATTCCGCAGCACCCAAACCTCTGATCTAATGCGATTCTCGGGCTTTTCCCCAGCCGCTCCGCCAGTGGCTGATCCGTCAATGACCCATAGCACCAGGTCGGCCTCCTCTGCCCGCGCCAACGCGCGGCGGACGCCCTCCTGCTCGACCGGATCACTGCTCTCGCGAATGCCGGCTGTATCGAGCAAAGTCACCGGATAGCCGCCCAGGTTCAGGTGAACCTCGATCACATCGCGGGTCGTGCCGGGAATTGGAGACACGATTGCTGCTTCCCGCCGCGCCAGCTGGTTCAGCAGGGTCGATTTTCCGGCATTCGGCGGTCCGGCAATCGCCACCACCAGCCCTTCCCGCAGACGCTCGCCACGTCCGCTATTCGCGAGTGCTTCCGCGATCATGTTGCGCAATTGCTGCGCAGCATGGAGGGCTGGAGCGATGAGATCCTCCGGCACATCAGCCTCGTCGGAGAAGTCGATCCGCGCTTCAACCAGCGCCAACGCTTCGATAATCTTCCGTCGCCACTCCTCGGCGCGGTCCCCGATGAGACCCTTAAGCTGGCGGAACGCGTGCCGCCGTTGGGCAGGCGTTTCGGCGGCAATCAGGTCGGCGAAGCCTTCGACTTCGGTAAGATCGAGGCGCCCGTTCTCTAAGGCGCGCCGCGTGAACTCGCCCGGCGCAGCAAGCCGGCAGCCTTCGATCGACCCCAAGGCGTCGAGCACCGCCGTGATCACCGAATGGCCGCCGTGGACATGCAGCTCGGCCATATCTTCGCCGGTCTCGCTGTGGGGACCCGGAAACCAGAGTGCCAGCGCCTCGTCGATCACCTCACCGCTTGCCGGCTCGCACACCCGCGCCAGCGTCGCCTGCCGCGGCGACGGCACGCGTCCGATCAGTTTCTCAAGTGCGACAGATGCCTTTGGTCCGCATACCCGCACCACGGCAATCGCTGCCGGCGGCGCGGCCCGAGGAGAGGGCGAAGATGGTGGAAAGCGACCGGTCCGCCATAAGCTATCTTCGCGCGACGTTCTCTGATTGCGAACACGCACCATCCGGCATAGGTTACATGTAACCGCATGGGTCAGCCATGGCTACCAAGTTGCATTCTACTCGGGCCGGAACCCGTCGCGTCAAGACGATGCGAACCAAGACCGCGCGGATCAAGACACCGGTCGACAAATCGACAGTAACCAAAAAGCTGGCCGGCCAGAAGTCATCGCGCGACAAGGTTCGGGCCTATCGCAAGCGCATGCGCGCAAAAGGATTGCGCCTCGTCCAGATTTGGGTGCCGAACACCAGGATTGAATTTTCGGCGGAGTCCATCGTACCGGAAGGAACGGCCTGGGCGCAGGCGCTGGCAGTTCCACCGCGGGATAAACCACTCACTTTCGAGGACATCGCCGACCTCGCTCGGCTCCGTGGACGGGCCCGCTACAGATATGCGCTATAAGAAACAATATTTGCAGGCGACCGGCTATGGCCGTAAACGTCATCGTTGACGCGGGATTCTTGGTAGCATTCCTCGATCGCCGCGAAGCCAATCATCGTTGGGCGTCACGATCACTCGCGTCAACTGGCGCCGCCCTGGAAAACCTGTGAGGCGGCCGTGTCCGAGACATTCTACATTCTCGGTCCTGCTGCCGCTCCCTCTCTCGCCGCGCTGCTTTACCGACGTGCCGTCTGTTCCGGAGTTTAATCTCGCCACCCAAATCGACCATGTGCTCCAGCTCATGGCGAAATATGCCGATGTTCCGATGAGCTTTGCTGACGCCTGCCTCGTTCGAATGACCGAATTGTTGTCCGACCCGTTGCTTCTCACTCTGGATGCAGACTTCAACGTTTACCGGCGGCACGGACGGCGAACCATTCCTTGCGCGATGCCAAACTAATCACACATCAACGGCACCCATGGCTTCCTCTTCAACCGTCCCTTCGACCCACCATAACCGCCTCGCAAGCGAGACCAGTCCGTATTTGCTCCAGCACCAAACCAATCCGGTCGATTGGTGGGCCTGGGGGCCGGAAGCTCTGGCCGAGGCCAAGCGCAGCAACAAGCCGATCCTGCTCTCCGTCGGCTATGCGGCGTGTCACTGGTGCCACGTGATGGCGCACGAAAGCTTTGAAGACGACGCCACCGCGCGCGTCATGAACGAGCTGTTCGTCAACATCAAAGTCGATCGCGAAGAGCGGCCGGACATTGATCAGATCTACATGGCGGCGCTGCATCATCTCGGCGAGCACGGCGGCTGGCCGCTGACCATGTTTCTTACTCCCGACGGCGAGCCGATCTGGGGCGGCACGTATTTTCCGAACTCAAGCCGCTACGGCAAACCCGCGTTCGTCGACGTGCTGCGCGAGATCGCGCGGCTGTTCCGCGAAGAGCCGCAGAAGATTGAGGACAATCGCGCCGCGCTGATGGAGCGGTTGGCCGGAGCCGCGCGGAAGCCGGGCACCGTCACACTGGGCGTGGCCGAACTCGATAACGCCGCGCGGCAGATTGGCGGCATCATCGATCCGGTCAACGGCGGCACCCGCGGCGCGCCGAAATTCCCGCAGGCCGCTTTGTTCGAGCTGCTCTGGCGCGCCGGACTGCGCACCGGCGAGGCGCGCTATTTCGCGGCTGTCGAGATCACCCTCGACCGTATCTGCGAGGGCGGCATTTACGATCATCTCGGCGGCGGCTTCTCGCGGTATTCGGTCGACGAGCGCTGGCTGGTCCCGCATTTCGAAAAAATGCTTTACGACAACGCCCAGCTCCTCGAACTGCTCGCGATTGCGCATCTGCGCTCCGGCAAGTCGCTGTACCGGCAGCGGGCGCAGGAGACCGTGGCCTGGCTCGCGCGCGAGATGACGACAGGCGAGGGCGCGTTTTCGGCATCGCTCGACGCCAACTCCGAAGGCGAAGAGGGCAAGTTCTACGTCTGGTCGTATGACGAAGTGCTCAGAGAGCTCGGCACTGAAGACGGCGAGTTCTTTGCCCGCCACTACGATGTGACGCCGGCGGGAAATTTCGAAGGCCACAATATTCTCAATCGGCTCAAGCCGCTGCCGCGCACCGCCGACGATGAGGCACGGCTCGCGGTGCTGCGCGCCAAACTCCTCGCCGTGCGCGCGAGGCCGCGTCCGCCCCGGCCTCGACGACAAGGTATTGGCTGACTGGAACGGTCTGATGATTGCCGCGCTCGCCAACGCCAGCCTGATGCTCGCCGAACCATCTTGGCTCGCGCTCGCCCGTCAGGCGTTTTCATTCGTCGCGCGGACGATGACGCGCGGCGATCGGCTTGGTCACTCCTGGCGCCAGGGCCAGCTCAAGTTTCCCGGGCTCGCGTCCGACTTCGCTGCGATGATCCGCGCCGCACTCGCGCTCTACGAGGCCACCGGCGAGCACGCCTTTCTCGAACAGGCGCTGGTCTGGCAGCGCGCACTGGATCGCGATTATGCCGACGCCGACACGGGAACCTATTATCTCACCGCCGCCGACGCCGAGGGCCTCGTAATCCGCCCGGCATCGACTGCCGACGAAGCAACGCCAAACCACAACGCCGTCGCCGCGCAGAACCTCGTTCGCCTCGCGCTGCTTACCGGCAACGACGGCTGGCGGCAAAAAGCCGATCGGCTGATCGCGGCCATCGCGCCGCAGGCGGTCGAAAATCTTTACATGCACATGGCGCTGCTCAACGCCGTCGATCTGCGGCTACGCGCTGCGGAGATTGTGGTGACCGGTGAGGGCGCCGGCGCCGACGCATTGCTCGCCACGGCCCGCGCGTTGCCGCCGCTCGACCGCATCGTGTTCCACGCAGGCTCGGCGAGCGCTCTGCCGCCGGCGCATCCGGCCCGCGCCCAGGTCGAAGCGTCTCGCGGCACGCCGCAGGCTTTCGTCTGTCGTGGCGAGGCCTGCTCTTTACCGGTCACAGATCGGGACGGTCTTCTTCGCACCATCGCCGGCATGCGACATAGTTGACGGCACGGTCACAGCGGCGCCGGTTTGTGCTTTATGGATTCGCGGGGCGGGCGCCAGCGAGGGAGATCAATCGATGCAAAGGGCAATGGTCATTGCCGCCGCTCTAAGCGTTCTTACCCTGAGCGATGCCAACGCCGCAGAATGGTGCGGCTACGGTTCGCACGCCAAGTCTCTCATCGAATGCGGCTATTCGAGCGTCGCTGACTGCGAGAGCGCAGTCGGCAAAGGCGGCATGTGCTTTGTCGATCCGGATTATGCGGCCAATGCACGATACCACATGCCGTCATGGCCGGGATTGTCCCGGCCATCCACGACTTTCGCTGCTCTGAAGAACTGACACGTCAACGCCGCAAGGCCGGGCGTGACCAGCGCGCGTCACTGCCGCGTTACGTATTCATCGAGTCGAAAAACTCGCCGTTGTTCTTGGTGTTGCGCAGCTTGTCGAGCAGGAAGTCCATAGCGTCCATGGTGCCCATCGGATTGAGGATGCGGCGCAGCACGTACATCTTCTTGAGCTGATCCGGCGGCACCAGGAGTTCTTCCTTGCGGGTGCCGGAGCGGGTGATGTCCATGGCCGGGAAGGTGCGCTTGTCGGCCACCTTGCGATCGAGGATGAGTTCCGAATTGCCGGTGCCCTTGAACTCTTCGAAGATCACTTCGTCCATGCGGCTGCCGGTATCGATCAAAGCGGTAGCGATGATGGTCAGCGAGCCGCCTTCCTCGATATTGCGCGCGGCGCCGAAGAAGCGCTTCGGCCGCTGCAAGGCATTGGCGTCGACGCCGCCGGTGAGCACCTTGCCGGATGACGGCACTACGGTGTTGTAGGCCCGGCCAAGCCGGGTAATCGAGTCGAGCAGGATCACGACATCGCGGCCGTGTTCGACCAGGCGCTTGGCCTTCTCGATCACCATCTCGGCGACCTGCACGTGGCGCACCGCCGGCTCGTCGAAGGTCGAGGAGATCACCTCGCCCTTCACCGAGCGCTGCATGTCGGTGACTTCCTCCGGCCGCTCGTCGATCAGCAGCACGATCAGATAGCACTCCGGATGATTGTGCGTGATCGAGTGTGCGATGTTCTGCAGCAGCACGGTCTTGCCGGTGCGCGGCGGCGAGACGATCAAGGCGCGCTGGCCCTTGCCGACCGGCGCCACGATATCGATGACGCGGGCGGAGAGATCCTTCTTGGTCGGATCCTCGTATTCCATCTTCAGCCACTCGTCGGGATAGAGCGGCGTCAGATTGTCGAAGTTGACCTTGTGGCGCGCCTTCTCCGGGTCCTCGAAATTGAGCGAGTTGACCTTGAGCAGCGCGAAGTATCGCTCGCCCTCCTTGGGGCTGCGGATGTGGCCGTCGATGGTATCGCCGGTCCGCAAGCCGAAGCGGCGGATTTGCGATGGCGACACGTAGATATCGTCGGGGCCGGGCAGGTAGTTCGCTTCCGGGGAGCGCAGAAAGCCGAAGCCGTCCGGCAGTACTTCGACAACACCTTCGCCGACGATATCGGTTTCGCGCGCGGAGAGCTGCTTGAGGATGCCGAACATCAGCTCCTGTTTGCGCATCGTCGAGGCGTTCTCAACTTCAAGCTCTTCGGCAAAGGAGACCAACTCCGCCGGAGTTTTGGTTTTTAGTTCTTGGAGTTTCATTTCCCGCATGCAGGAATGTCCTATGGAAATTGGGCCAGCGGGGAGGGAGACCGAAAGCGTCGCTGGCTGGAAGAAAGAAGCCGCAGGTTTTGGGCAAGAAGGAGCGTTTAAGCTCCCGACCCGATGCTTAAGCCGGCTCCATTCCGTGGAGCCAAAGACTCAAACTGCATCCGCCTACGTTCGGTGGGATGTCACAAAGATAGGAAAAGATCGCCCTTCAGGCAAGGGGTTAGCAACAGATTAGACAGGCTGTGCACCGTAAAACGCGTCAACGTCAAAACGGTTTCAGCACCACAAGAAGCACGATGAAGATCAACAATACCGTCGGTATTTCATTGATAATTCTATAGAATTTCTGAGAATGCCGGTTGCGGTCGGCGGCGAAATCTTTCACCCAGCGGGCGAACATTCCGTGCATGCCCGAGAGCGCCAGAACCAGCACGATTTTGGCCTGCAGCCAGCCGGCATCGAACCATCCGTGCCGAGAATCAGGCCCGAGCCAGCCCAGCGAAAGACCGAGCACCCAGGTCGCAATCATTGCCGGATTGATGATGCCGCGGAGCAATCGGCGCTCCATTACCTTGAAGGTTTCCGATTGCACTGACCCCTTCTCCGCGGCGCAGTGATAGACGAACAACCGCGGCAGATAGAACATCCCGGCCATCCAGGCGACGACGGCAATGATGTGAAATGCCTTGAGCCAAAGATACACGGTCATCCGTTTTCAATCCTGCGAAGCCTGAGCATCACGCGTGTGCCGGCGTCCCGCGCACGCGCGTCACCAGGCGCTCGACATGCGCAATCGGCGTCTCTGGCAATACACCGTGACCGAGATTGAAAATAAACGGACCTCGCGAGAATGCCTCAACGATAGCATCGATCGAACGATCGAGTGCTTCCCCTCCGACCATTAGCGCAAGTGGATCGAGATTGCCCTGAATTGGTCGCCGCGACTGGACGTGATCGCGCGCAAAGGCAAGGTCGATGGTCCAATCCAAGCCGATGGCGTCGACCGCAGTGGCTTCAAGATACGTTCCGAGCCCCGTACCGGCACCACGCGGAAAACCGATAATCTTCGCCCCGGGGACTTCTCTGCGCACGGCAGCGACAATGCGCGCGCAGGGCTCTACACACCATTTTTGGAATTCCCCGGCTGGCAAATTTCCCGCCCATGTATCGAAAACCTGCACGGCATCGACGCCGGCTGCAAACTGTCGGACCAGATAGCTCGCCGACGCCTCAACTAATATATCGATCAGCTTGGCAAACTCATGTGGAAATCGATAAGCAAACAATCGCGCCGGATGCTGATCCACAGTTCCGTGTCCCGCAATCATATAGGTCGCCAAAGTCCACGGCGCACCGCAAAATCCGAGCAGTGTTACGGCCGGCGGCAGCTCCTTTTTCACCCGGACGATTGCCTCGTAAACCGGCTCAAGCCGATTATGATCGATATCTCGCCGAAGACCTTTCAGAGCTGAAGGATCCTTGATCGCATCAAGCCGCGGACCTCCACCTTCCTCGAACGAAACATGCTGGCCCAACGCGTGCGGCACCACGAGGATGTCAGAGAACAGAATTGCCGCATCAAATCCAAAGCGACGGATCGGCTGTAGAGTTATCTCCGCTGCGCGTTGCGGATCGAAGCAGAGATCGAGAAAGCTTTCCGCTTTGGCCCGGATCGCACGGTATTCAGGAAGATATCTTCCGGCCTGACGCATCAGCCAGATCGGCGGAATAGGCGCACGTACGCCCGCTAGAACACCGAGCAGAGGTTTGTTCGCGATGACTGTCCCCACTCCCCTGTCCTACCCAAACTTAAATCTAATAGAATCTGTTGTAGTGCTTGGACGGTTGATTGGACTCATACATTCTTCCCCACACTTCATCCACGACCTACCCACATATTACCGATGATGGAGTCGTTATCGGTGCGATGAGTTTGTGCACTGGTACATGCGCTTTTCCGGAGGAGTTTTCCCTGGTTACTTCTCGTCTATCCACATTTCACCGCTGCTAGGCTCAAGGCCCGATTTTGTATACCGGACGGCACGGATGTGGACGGATTGGCGGCTGGGTCGGCTAATGTTCTTGCCTGGCTGCAAAAGGGGTGGCTTTCTCCCCAGTCGTCGACAGGTTATTCATTCGGTCCGATGACGCTGACAGCCGGTTATTTTCATCTGCACTTGGTCTCCGACGCTACCGGTGAGACCTTGATAACGGTCGCGCGGGCGGCGGCGGCGCAATACACCAAGGTAATGCCGGTCGAGCACATTCACCCGCTGGTACGCACCCAGAAGCAACTTGACCGCGTCCTCGCCGAAATCGAGGAATCGCCCGGCATCGTGCTTTATACGCTGCTGCAGGAGAATCTGGTCGCCAAGCTTGAGGAGAAATGCCGGTCACTTGGCTTGCCGTATCTTTCCATTCTTGGGCCGGTTCTGCACCTGTTTCAAGCCTATCTCGGCGCCGAATCGACGCACAAGGTCGGTGCTCAGCACACGCTCAATGCCGAATACTTTCGTCGCATCGATGCGCTCAACTACACCATGCTGCATGACGACGGCCAATTGACCGATGACCTGGAGGAGGCCGATGTTCTGCTGGTCGGCGTATCGCGGACCTCGAAAACGCCGACCTCGATTTATCTCGCCAACCGCGGTGTAAAGACGGCGAATGTTCCGCTGGTACCGGGCGTGCCGCCACCTTCCGTAATCGAGCAGCTAAAGCGCCCGCTGGTCGTCGGCCTGTACGCCTCACCCGAGCGGATCGTGCAAATCCGGCAGAACCGGCTCCTTGGCCTCAAAGCCCATCGCGACGATGATAAATACATCGATCAGCAGTCGGTGGCTGAGGAAATCGCCGCCTCTCGGCGGCTCTGCGCCCGGCACAATTGGCCGCTGATTGACGTCACACGCCGTTCGATTGAGGAAACCGCGGCGGCCGTTCTTGCGCTGCTTGCCGAACGGCGCCGGCAAATGGCCTCATGAGCGATGTCGCTGTGGCTTGCCTCCGACCCGCTGCTGCTGGCATCGAGAAGTGCACCGCGCTGCACGCTGCTTGAAGCCGCAGGCGTTCCAGTCGAACTGCATCCAGCTGACATTGACGAGCGCAGCGTGGAGGCCGGCGCGACATCGGCGGCACCTGGCGATATCGCCGCGCTGCTTGCGCGCGCCAAAGCTTCAGTCGTCGCCGGATTACGTCCCGGACGCTTGGTGCTCGGCGCCGATCAGACCTTGGCGCTTGGCGCCAAGCGATTTGCCAAGCCGGCCGATCGCGCCGCCGCCCACAATCAGCTTCGCGCGCTGTCTGGCCGAACGCATGAGCTCCACTCGGCCATTGCGTTCGTCCAGGACGGAACGGTGGTTTTCGAATATGTCGGTGCGGCGCGGCTGACGATGCGCACATTGTCCGATCAGTTTCTCGATCGCTACCTCAACACGGTCGGTGATACAGCGACGACCAGTGTGGGCGCGTATCAGATCGAAGGTGTCGGCGTGCAACTTTTTGAGCGGGTCGAAGGCGACTACTTCACCATCCTCGGATTGCCGTTGCTCGCCGCGCTCGATTTTCTTCGCCGGCGTGGATGCCTAACTTCATGAGCGGTACGCGGCCCTTTATTCTGTGCCTGACCGGCTCGCTCGGTATGGGCAAATCGCGGACTGCGCAGTTTTTTGCCGAGCTCGGCGTGCAGGTTCATGATTCCGACGCCGTCGTGCATGCGCTTTACGAGAGCGAAGCTGTGCCGGCAATCGAGAGCGCGTTTCCCGGCGTGACCGACGGCGGCAAGGTCGACCGGACGAAGCTTGCGAAAATGGTCCTCGACGACGATGCGGCGATGGCCCGGCTGGAAGCCATCGTGCATCCGCTGGTCGCCACCGCGCGGGACAAGTTTCTGGCCGATGCGCAGGCCCGCGGTGCGCCCGTGGTAGTGCTCGATATCCCGCTCCTGTTTGAAACTGGAGGCGAGCGCGGCTGCGACGCGGTTGTCGTGGCGTCGGCGCCGGCGGAGATCCAGCGCCGGCGCGCGTTTGAACGGCCTGGCATGACCGAGGAGAAATTTGCCGCAATCCTGGCCAAGCAGACGCCGGATGCGGAGAAACGGCAACGCGCCGACTTTATCGTGGACAGCTCGCAATCGTTCGATCATGCCCGCGCTCAAGTACGCGACATCCTCGAAGCCGTGACTAAAATGCGCGAACGCGCCGGTGATTCGTGACCGGGCGCGCGTCGGTAGCGACCCAAAGAGCTCAAATGCGCGAGATTGTGCTTGATACCGAGACCACGGGTCTCGATCCCCTCGACGGGCATCGCCTAGTCGAGATCGGTTGCGTCGAGCTGGTCAACCGCATTCCGTCCGGCCAAACGTTTCACCGCTACTTCAATCCCGAGCGCGGCATGCCGGGGGAGGCGTTCGCGGTCCACGGCCTGAGCGAGGAGTTCCTCAAAGACAAATTCTTCTTTGCGGAAGTTGCCGACGACCTGATCGCTTTTCTCGGCGACGCGCCGCTTGTCATCCACAATGCGGCCTTCGATATCGGCTTCCTCAATGCCGAGTTGGAGCGTGCCAGCCGGCCGCTGATCGGGCGCGACCGCATGGTCGATACGCTGCTTATCGCCCGCCGCAAACATCCGGGCGGCTCAAATCGGCTCGACGATCTCTGCGCGCGCTATGTGATCGACAATTCCCGCCGCACCAAGCATGGCGCGCTGCTTGATGCCGAACTTCTGGCCGAGGTCTACGTTGAGCTGATCGGCGCCCGCCAGGCGCAGTTGGTGCTGTCGCAAACTGCCATGCCTGAGCGCGGCTTCGGCGAGCCGATCATCGTGCGCGAGCGTCTGGTGCCGCTCGTCGTGGCGATCACCGACGAAGAACGCGCCGCACATCGGGCGTTCATTGCCAGCCTCGGCGATAACGCCATCTGGCGCGACTACGTCAGCTAGGATTGAGCGGCTGTTGACGGCGGCTGCGGCTTGGGCGGCCGCGAGGCGTTGCCGGTACAGCGCGACAAAGTCGATCGGATCGAGCAGCAACGGAGCAAACCCGCCGTTGCGCACCGAAGTCGCAATGATCTCGCGCGCGAATGGAAACAATAGGCGCGGGCATTCAATCAGAACCACTGCCTGCATGCTCTCGGCCGGCACATTCTGGATGCGGAAAACGCCGGCAAAGATCAGTTCGAAACTGAACAGCATCATGCCCTGGGCTTCGGCTTTGCCTTCGAGGCGGAGCGTAACCTCGAAGTCAGTCCCGCCACCGGGCCCGGCATTGACCGGAGCGGCGTCGACATTGACCTGGATGTTGATGCTCGGCTGCTGCGCTGCCGGCGTCATCGAACGGGGCGCGTTCGGATTTTCGAACGATAAATCCTTCACGTATTGAGCGAGGACGCCGATGTGGGGCATCGCCGCCTGCGGTTGAGGACCGCCATTCGTGGTTGACATGCTATTACATCCCGGGGGCGCAGGCGTCGCGCTTCGCTAACACAGCCAAAGGCACTGAACAATGGCGCGGCGGCACCGTTCGTAGCGCGCCGTGTCGAAAAGCGTGTCATCCCGTGCCGCTTGCCTGCGTAAGCGACCGCCCAGACCCAATATCAACGGGAACGGGCCATGCGGTTACGATGTTGGCGGGGCGGTGGTGATCGTTTAAGGTTTGGGCAGATACGCGTATTCGGCTAACGGCTACTGGATGGTTCCCCCTGCGTGCCTACATAGAGCGGGGACCGGCTGTCTCCCGCGGATTTGCCACTTCGGAGCCGCGATTAGGATTTACCGTTCCGCCCGTCCTGACGCTGAAAGAGACGCCGAGAGAATTGAGACGTGTTTGACATTTACACCATCATCTTCCTGGCGCTCGCAGTGTTCATCTTCCTGCGGCTTCGCAGCGTTTTGGGCCAGCGCACTGGCCGCGAGCGGCCGCCCTACGATCCGTATTCGACCCGTGACGCCGTGCGCAGTCCGGCGACCGACAAGGTCGCGACGTTGCCGCCGCGGCCGGCCGCCGCCGAGCCGGCTCCGCCGTCGCGGCCGGTCGAGGCGACACCACCGCCGGCGGATCGCTGGAAAGACGTTGCCGAAACGGGATCGAGCGCGGCTGCGGGCTTGGATGCCATCGTCGGTGCCGATCCGAGTTTCGACGGCAAGCACTTCATCGCCGGCGCCCGCGCCGCTTACGAAATGATTGTCACCGCCTTCGCCGAGGGCGATCGCAGGCAATTGCGCAACCTGCTGTCCCGTGAAGTCTTTGACGGCTTCGACGCCGCCATCACTGAGCGCGAAGGCCGGGGCGAAACTGCCGAGACGCGATTTGTTTCGATTGACGGCTCGACCATCACCAGCGCCGAGCTGCGGGCTCGGACCGCTCAGATCACGATCCGCTTCGTTTCCAAGCTCGTTTCCGCGACCCGCGACCGATCCGGCAACGTGATCGAGGGCAACGCGGAGAAAGTGACCGACGTTACTGACGTCTGGACCTTTGCGCGCGATGTTTCATCGCGCGATCCCAACTGGAAGGTTGTGGCAACCGAAGCCGGACAGTAACGCCAATGGCGGCACGTTGTTGCGTTTGGTTCATCGCCATCGTGCTCGCCGGTGCAGGCGGATTGAGTGCGGCCTATAGCGGCCAGCAGTGGCCGATCAAATTCCCTGATACGCAATATGAGCCGGTTGAGTGGAGCGATCTCGACGGCTGGGCGAGCGACGATCACGCCACGGCCTTTGCCTCGTTTCTTGATAGTTGCCGCGCGCTGAAACATCGGCAGCCCGGCCGAGACTCCACGGTGATGAGCGAGGCGCTCAAAGCGGTTTGCGAACGTGCCGTTGCCGCCATTCCGCTCGAAGAGGACGGCGCCCGCAAATTCTTCGAGGATAATTTCCGGCCGCTGCGCATCAACAAGCTCGGCGATACGGACGGGTTTCTCACCGGGTATTACGAGCCCATCATCGAGGGCTCGCGGGTGCCGACCGGCGAGTTCACCGCGCCGCTCTACCGCCGGCCGCCCAATCTCGTCGTCTCCGGGCGGCGCAAGCTCGGCGATGTGTTCCCAAGCAAAGGCGTAAAAGTCGGCCGCCGGCTCGGTCGCCGCAAGATCGTGCAGTATTACGACCGCGGCGATATCGAGGATGGCGCGCTCGATGGCTGGCATCTGGAGATTTGCTGGGTGCGCAGCCAGGTCGATGTGCTGTTTGCGCAGATCCAGGGGTCGGCGCGGATTAGGCTGGAAGACGGCACCATCCTGCGGCTCAACTACGATTCGCATAATGGCTGGCCCTACACGCCGGTCGGCCGCGTGTTGATCGAACGCAAGCTCGTCCCCAGGGATGAAATGACGATGCAGCGCATCCGGCAATGGATGGACGCCAATCCGGATGCGGCCAAAGGACGTGCGGCGACAGAACAAATCCTACGTCTTCTTCCGCATTACCGATCTGTCGACGGAGGATGAAGCGATCGGCGCCCAGGGCGTGCCGCTGGTGCCCGGCCGCTCGATCGCAGTCGATCGTTCTTTGCATACTTACGGCACGCCGTTCTTCATTTCGGCCGAGCTGCCGATCGCCAACGAGAAAGGCAGGCACGAAGTTTCGCCGGCTTATGTTCGCGCAAGATACCGGCTCTGCTATCGTCGGACCGGCGCGCGCCGACATCTATTTCGGCGCAGGCGACGAAGCCGCGCAGATCGCCGGCCGCATCCGCCACCCCGGCCAATTCGTCATGCTGCTGCCGCGCGAACTTGATCCGGTCGCGGCCGCAGCCGATGTACCGCTGCCGCCGGAGCGCCAGACCGGCTTCTTTGCACGATTCGATGCCACGACGATGATCGATCCGACCGCGGAGGAAGTCCCGCTTCCCGAAGCAAAGCCGGTTATCGAGCCGGACCAGAAAGCAATCGCCCAGCGAAAACGATGACCCGGCGGCGTTCTTTGAGCGACGAAGAACGTGAGCTGTGGACCGGCTTCGCGCGTACGATCAAGCCATTGCCTGACGCGAAAAAAGCGACCGCTGAGCCACCGGCAAGCGGCCGCCGCGGTGAACACGCGCCAGCACCGCGCCCGGCGGCGCGTCACGACGCACCAGCACCACAGAAGAAGCCGCCGCCGCTCGCGCCGCTCGACCGGCGGCTCAAAAAACGCGTGGCCCGCGGCCGCGAGCCAATCGAGGCCCGGCTCGATCTGCATGGCTTCACGCAAACGCAAGCGCACGCGGCGCTGTTGCGCTTTCTGCGGCGCGCGCAGGCCGACGGCGTAAAGATCGCGCTCGTCGTCACCGGCAAAGGAACGGGCAAAGGAGCAGACCGGCCCGACGGCGTGCTTGAGCGGGGCGTACTCAAACGGCAGGTGCCGATCTGGCTTTCGCTCCCGGAGTTTCGGCCTCTCGTCGTCGGCTTTGAGGAAGCGCACCTTGGTCATGGTGGGCAGGGTGCGCTCTATGTCCGGTTACGGCGCGCTCGCTAGACCGTTTCTTAACCTTAATGATCGGAATATCGGATCGGATACAAACAATGGCCACGTAAATCGGCGAAAATTGTCTCCTGGTTTGGAGTATCGTGCGCCATGTCTGAAATTGCCAGGTCTGAAATTGCGATTTCTGAATAGCCGACACCAGCAAAAGCCCGCATCGACGCGGGCCGATGTCAGCCGACAAACGAGCCTTGGCCCAAGTTGAGAAGTGGATGGCGATCATCCGTGAGATCAGCCGCGAGCGGCAGGGGCCGACATTTCTCCGCGGCTAACGCCCGCGAACAACTTACAAAATAAACTACAGAATAAACCGGCTCAGATCGGCGTTCTTGGCCAGATCGCCGACATGCTTTTGCACGTAGGCAGCATCGATCTTGACCGTCTCGCCGGAGCGGTCAGGGGCCGCGAACGACACCTCGTCCAGCACGCGCTCCATCACCGTCTGCAGCCGCCGCGCGCCGATATTCTCCACGCTCGAATTCACCGCCACCGCCGTGTCGGCAACGGCGTCGATGGCGTCTTCGGAGAATTCCAGCGTTACGCCTTCGGTGCCCATCAGCGCGATGTATTGCTTGATCAGCGAGGCTTCGGGCTCGGTCAAAATCCGCCGCATGTCGTCGCGCGTAAGTGGCTTCAATTCGACCCGGATCGGCAGCCGGCCTTGCAGTTCGGGGAGGAGATCGGAAGGTTTCGCGGTATGGAAGGCGCCCGACGCAATGAACAGGACGTGATCGGTTTTGACCGAGCCGTGCTTGGTCGCGACGGTGGTGCCTTCGATCAGGGGCAGCAGATCGCGCTGCACGCCCTCACGCGAAACATCGGCGCCGATGCGTCCATCCCGCGCGCAAATCTTGTCGATCTCGTCGAGAAAGACGATGCCGTTGTTCTCAACTGCTCTGATAGCCTCCTGGGTGAGCTGCTCGGTGTCGAGCAGTTTGTCGGACTCCTCGTTGAGCAGGATGTCGTGAGAATCGTGCACGGTCACGCGGCGGGTCTTGGTGCGCCCGCCGCCGAGTTTGCCGAAAATGTCGCCGATCGAGATGGCGCCCATTTGCGCACCGGGCATGCCCGGAATTTCGAACAGCGGCATGCCGCCGGACGATTGCACCTCGATCTCGATCTCCTTGTCGTTGAGTTCGCCGGCTCGCAGCTTGCGGCGGAATGCTTCCTTGGTCGACGCGCTGGCATTGGCGCCGACGAGCGCATCGATGACGCGGGCCTCGGCGGCCTGCTGGGCTCTGGCGTGGACGTCCTTGCGTTTCCTCTCCCGCGTCAAGGTGATGGCGATCTCGACGAGATCGCGGATGATCTGCTCGACATCGCGGCCGACGTAGCCGACCTCGGTGAATTTCGTCGCTTCGACTTTGAGGAACGGGGCGCCGGCAAGCTTGGCGAGACGGCGGGAAATCTCGGTCTTGCCGACGCCGGTCGGGCCGATCATCAGAATATTTTTCGGCAGCACTTCTTCGCGCAGCCGCTCTTCGAGCTGAAGCCGGCGCCAGCGGTTGCGCAGCGCGATGGCGACGGCGCGTTTGGCGTCGCCTTGCCCGACAATGAAGCGATCGAGCTCGGAGACGATTTCGCGGGGGGAAAAATCACTCATTCGTCACGTACCACCAAGACTGCCGCCATCCGGCGAAGAGTGTAGGAACCAGTCACCATGGGTCAGGCGCTCGTCAACGTTTCGACGGTGACGTTCCTGTTGGTGTAGACGCAGATGTCGGCGGCGATGTCGAGCGATCGGCGAACGATCGCTTCGGCGTCGAGCGGGCCGTCGACCAGCGCGCGAG
Organism: uncultured Alphaproteobacteria bacterium; assembly: GCA_963759345.1. GTDB lineage: Bacteria > Pseudomonadota > Alphaproteobacteria > Rhizobiales > Xanthobacteraceae > BOG-931. The sequence continues at coordinate 94,498 of CAVWYW010000019.1, read as the reverse complement.
CGGCGGCAAGCGCATAATTGCCGCCCGAGCCGATGCCGACAATGCCTGCTTCCGGCTCGAGCACGTCGCCGGTGCCGGTCAGCACCAGCGACACGTCCTTGTCGGCGACGATCATCATTGCTTCAAGGCGGCGAAGGTAGCGGTCGGTGCGCCAATCCTTGGCGAGTTCGACGGCGGCGCGCATCAGCTGGCCACGATATTGCTCCAGCTTCGACTCCAGCCTTTCGAACAAGGTGAAGGCGTCGGCTGTGGCGCCGGCGAAGCCGCCAATCACCTCGCCGCCGCCGAGACGGCGCACTTTGCGCGCATTGGCCTTGACGATGGTCTGGCCGATTGACACCTGACCGTCGCCGCCGACGGCAACAACGCCGTCTTTGCGGACAGTCAGGATGGTCGTGCCGTGCCAGAGGGCGGATTGGCCGGATTCGGCGGGTAACATGTGCTGAAAAGCCTTTGTTCAGCGCCTGATTTATGACTTGGCTGGTCGGTATTGCAAATCCGCCACGCGGAAGATGGCGAAGCGGACAAAGCCCTGATAAAAAGCGCCGCGCGCCGCGGAGAACATTATGCGTAAGGCGTCCGTGAAACGGACTACCAAGGAGACCAGCGTCGAGGTCGCCGTCGATCTCGACGGCGAAGGCCGCGCGTCGATTGCGACCGGCATCGGCTTCCTCGATCATATGCTCGATCTGCTGGCGCGCCACTCGCGGATCGATCTCGACATCAAGGCCAAGGGCGATCTGCACATCGATCATCATCACACTACCGAGGATGTCGGTATCGCGCTCGGCCAGGCGGTGAAACAGGCGCTCGGCGATATGAAGGGCATCACCCGCTACGCCGATGTGCACGTGCCGATGGACGAGGCGCTGACCCGCGTCGCCATCGATATTTCCGGCCGGCCGTTCCTGGTGTTCAGCGCCGAGTTCGCGCGCGACAAGGTGGGTTCGTTCGACACTGAGTTAGTGCAGGAATGGTTCCAGGCCTTCGCGATCAATGCCGCGATGACGCTGCACGTTGCCACGCTTTATGGCACCAACGACCATCATATTGCCGAATCGTGCTTCAAGGGTTTGGCACGGGCGCTGCGGGCGGCGGTCGCCATCGATCCGCGAGCCGCGCATGAGGTGCCTTCGACCAAGGGCACGCTCGGCGGCTGAGCCGCAGCCTGTCCGTTACCGCCGTCGCAGCTAACAACAATGGAATGAGCTATGTCCGTTTACACCGTCCACGAGCCGCCGTTGCGCCCCAGTGAAGCCGCGCCCAACCCGGAGCGTTTCGTTTTCGTCCGCGATGGGTTTTACTTCTGGGCATTTTTGTTTTCGGTGCTGTGGATGTTGTGGCACCGGATGTGGCTGATCTTGTTGGTTTATGTAGCCGTCGTCGCTGGTGTCGAATCGGTACTGCGTTACGCTGGCGCTTCTCGTCCGTTGCTTGCTTTTGTCGGCCTGCTGATTTCTCTGCTGGTCGGCATCGAGGCAGCGACGTTGCGGCGCTTCAAGCTGGCGCGCCGCGGCTGGAAGAACGTCGGCATTGTCAGCGGCGATGACGTTGAAGAAGCCGAACGCCGGTTTTTTGACGTCTGGCTCCGCCGTGCCGCAGGCGCCTCCTCGGGGCCAACTGCCGCTCCTCCAGGTCCCCCACCGCCGCCGTCGTCGCCGATGCCGCGAACGCCGACGGCGACCGATGTCGTTGGGCTGTTTCCGGAGCCCGGAGTAAGCCGGTGAGCGTCGCGATCGTCGATTACGGCTCGGGCAATCTGCACTCGGCGGCGAAAGCCTTCGAACGCGCCGCCCGCGACGCCGGGCTCGATCAACCGATCATCGTGACCCACGATCCGCGTGCCGTGGCGTCGGCTGACCGCGTGGTGCTGCCGGGTGTCGGCGCCTTTGCCGACTGCCGCCGCGGGCTCGATGCGGTCGACGGCATGGTGGAAGCGCTTGAGGAAGCGGTGATCGAGAAAGGCCGGCCGTTCTTCGGCATCTGCGTCGGCATGCAGCTCCTGGCCGACCGCGGCCGGGAATACGAAGTGACCGACGGGCTGGGCTGGATTGCCGGTGAAGTCGATCGCATTACGCCCGACGATCCGCAGCTGAAAATTCCGCACATGGGCTGGAACACGCTCAATGTTTCCCGGCCGCACAAGCTCGTCGAAGGGCTGCCGCTGGGACCGCAGGGCCTGCACGCGTATTTCGTGCACTCCTACCAGCTCAATCCCGCGCGCCGCGAGGAACTTGTTGCCGACGCCGACTATGGCGGCGCCATCACTGCGATCGTGGGGCGGGACAATATCGTCGGCACGCAATTCCATCCTGAGAAGAGTCAGAAACTCGGACTGGCGCTGATTGCGAATTTTCTGCAGTGGAAACCGTGATCCTCTTCCCTGCGATCGATCTGAAAAATGGCGAAGCGGTCCGCCTCGAACAGGGCGACATGGCGCGGGCAACGATTTTCAATCGCGACCCGGCCGAGCAGGCGCGCCTGTTTGCTGCGCAAGGCTTCGAGCATCTGCACATTGTCGATCTCGACGGCGCCTTCGCCGGCGGGCCGCGCAACGCCGCCGCCGTGGAGCGCATCCTCGCGGCGGTGAAAATCCCGGTGCAGCTTGGCGGCGGCATCCGCGATCGCGGCCGGATCGAAAGCTGGCTCGATAAAGGCATCGCGCGCGTCATTATTGGCACGGCTGCGGTACGCGATCCGGCGCTGGTGAAGGCTGCGGCGAAAGCATTTCCCGGCCGTATTGCCGTAGGCCTCGACGCCCGCGACGGCAAAGTCGCGGTTGAGGGTTGGGCCAAGACCTCCGAACTCACCGCGCTCGACATCGCGCAGCGCTTCGAAGACGCCGGCGTCGCCGCCATCATCTACACCGACATCGCGCGAGACGGCATGCTGCGCGGTCTCAACCTCGATGCCACGATCGCGCTCGCCGATGCCGTGTCGATCCCGGTCATTGCCTCGGGCGGCTTTGCTTCACTCGATGACGTGCACGCACTCCTGGCGCCGCGCGCGCACAAGCTCGGCGGCGCGATCATCGGCCGCGCGCTCTACGACGGCAGGCTTGATGCGGCGGCGGCGCTGCAACTGATCCGCGCGGCGCGGGCGGCCTGACGTGTTCAAGGTCCGCGTCATTCCCTGCCTTGATGTGAAGGACGGCCGCGTCGTCAAAGGCGTCAATTTCGTCAATCTGCGCGACGCCGGCGATCCGGTCGCGGCGGCGATTGCTTATGACGAAGCCGGCGCCGATGAACTGACTTTCCTCGACATCACCGCAAGCCATGAAGATCGCGACATCATGCTCGATGTGGTGCAGCGCACGGCGGAAGCCTGCTTCATGCCGCTCACGGTCGGCGGCGGCGTGCGCACCATCGAAGACATCCGCGCGCTGCTCTCTTCCGGCGCCGACAAGGTATCGATCAACACCGCCGCGGTGGCGCGGCGCGGTTTTGTCAAAGAGGCTGCGGAAAAATTCGGCGACCAATGCATCGTGGTCGCGATCGACGCCAAGAAGGTATCGAAGCCGCCGGAAGCGGACCGCTGGGAAATCTTCACCCATGGCGGACGCCACCCGACCGGCCTCGATGCGGTGGCTTATGCGCGCGAAGTGGTCGCGCTCGGCGCCGGCGAAATCCTGCTCACGTCGATGGATCGCGACGGAACCCGTCAGGGCTTCGATATCGCGCTGACCCGCGCCATTGCCGACGCCGTCACCGTCCCGGTCATCGCCTCGGGCGGCGTCGGCACGCTCGAGCACCTGGTCGAAGGCATTCGCGACGGCCATGCCAGTGCAGTGCTCGCCGCCTCGATTTTTCATTTCGGCGAGCACTCGGTGCGCGAGGCCAAGCTCTACATGGCGCGCGCCGGCTTGCCGATGCGGCTCGATCCTTAAGCCCCGGGGTCCTAGCAAACGGGTTAAGCAGGACGCACATGCGTACCGGCCTCTCCCCGCATAGCCGGAGAGATGATAAGGATCGTTCATGGCCCCGTTCACCATCCACGACTTGGAAAAACGCGTTCAGGAACGTGCCAAGGCCAGCGCCGATGTGTCGTATACGCGTAAACTCCTCGATCGCGGCGTGGTCCATTGCGCCAAGAAATTGGGCGAGGAAGCCGTCGAAGCCGCCATTGCGGCCGTAGGCGAGGATCGGGATCGTATGACCGCTGAAGCCGCCGACCTGCTCTACCACCTTTTCGTCGTGCTCCACGTGCGGGGTGTTTCGCTAGCCGAGGTCGAAGCCGAATTGGCGGCGCGCACCCGTCAGTCAGGCCTCGACGAGAAGGCCGCGCGTAAGGGCGGCTGAGGGCAATCTGCATGGAACAACGCACCGAACCGGAGGTCTCGCCGTATCGCGTATTCTCCCGGGCGGAATGGGCGAACTTGCGCGCCGATACGCCGATGACGCTTGAGCCCGAGGAGATTGCCCGGCTGCGCTCGTTGCATGATCGGCTCGACATATCGGAGGTCGAGGAAATCTATCTGCCGCTATCGCGGCTGCTTTCGCTCTACGTCGCTGCGACCCAGCGGCTGTTTCGCGCCCAGCAGGGTTTCCTCGGCACTGAAGATGCCAAGATGCCGTACATCATCGGGGTCGGCGGCTCGGTCGCAGCCGGCAAGTCGACCACCGCCCGCGTGCTGCAGGCGCTGCTGGCGCGCTGGCCGAACGTGCCCAAGGTCGATCTCATCACCACCGATGGGTTTCTCTACCCCAACGCCGTGCTCGAACGCGAAGGCTTGATGGAGAAGAAAGGCTTTCCGGAAAGCTACGATCTGCCGGCGCTGCTGCACTTTCTCTCCGACATCAAAGCCGGCCGCCGCCCGGTGCTCGCACCGGTCTATTCGCATCTGGTCTACGACGTGATCCCGAACAAGTGGATCGAAATCGACCGGCCGGAAATTCTGATTGTCGAGGGCCTTAATGTCTTGCAGGCCGGTCGCCTTCCGAAGGACGGCAAGGCTGTCCCATTCGTTTCCGACTTTTTCGATTTCTCGGTCTATCTCGACGCCGACGAGGATGTGCTGCTGTCGTGGTATGTCCATCGCTTTCTGGCGTTGCGCGGCACCGCATTCGCCGATCCGCAATCTTACTTTCATCGCTACGCGCGATTGTCCGACGATGAGGCGATTGCCACCGCGACGTCGATCTGGAATCGCATCAATCTCGTCAATCTTCACGAAAATATTCTGCCGACGCGGCCGCGCGCCGACCTGATCCTCAAGAAGGGCGAAAGCCACGAAGTCGAGGAAGTAGCGCTGCGGCGATTGTAACGCCGGCGCGCTATTATTTGGTCGAGCAGGATCTATTCGGACCTTCCTTCGCCCGCCGAAGCGGGGCTTCGCGAAGGCGGGAAACCGGCTGCCACTTTTCCGGATCATGCTCTAAGCCGCGGCGCGACGCCAACTTTCGATTTCCGCCAACTCGGCTTCCGGCCGCTCGGTAACGACCTCGCTGCGGCCGAGATAGATTGCGCCCGTTTCGCCGTCGATCGAGAGCCAGTCACCCTCTTTGACTGCAGCACCGGCGAGCTGCGCGCAATGACCGGCGACGTCGATCGACAATCCGCTGCAGCCGACGATGCACGGTTTTCCCATTTGCCGCGCGACCAAGCGCCGCATGAGCGGTTCGGCCGCCAATGGCCGTGACGATGCCGGCGGCAGCAGCAAAGCCGCTGACGTCAGCCGTCGTGGTATCGGGCCGCACGAGTATGACGGATTCGCCACCGGCTGCCTGGCGGACCGCGGTTTGCGAATCGAACGCAGCGCGTCCAACCGCAATGCCGGCCGAGGCGCAAATTCCACGCAACGCCGGCGCCTCCGTCACGACCAGCCGCTTATTGACCAGCGCGCCTAAGTCCACGCCGTGAGGCGCTGCAGCGCTTCGCTGTGCGTAATGCGCTTCTCCCTCACGAAGTCGATGGCCAATCGCAGCGCCGCTTGCGGCGTTCGTTTTGCCGCGCGGGTCTGCAACATCCACAGCTTGCCGTTCTCGATGGTGAATTCCACGTCCTGCACGTCGGCGAAATCCTGTTCGAGCCGGCGCAGCGCGTCGCGCAGTTGCGCGGCGACTTCGGGAAGCGAGCGGGCGATGGCCTCTTCGGTTTCCGGATTGTGTCCGCCCGACACGACGTCCTCGCCCTGAGATTCAAACAAAACGTCGATGACGGGCTTATTAGCTCCGGTCGATGGATCGCGGGAAAATGCCACGCCGGCGCCCGACGACATCCCGGCGTTGCCGAACACCATGGCCTGAACAGTCACGGCCGTGCCCTGCAGATCCTCAAGATGTTCGAGCTTCCGATAGGTGCGGGCGCGCTCGCTCATCCACGAGCGAAACACCGCCTGTGCCGCCGACCGCAACTGTTCGGCCGGATCATCGCTCATAACATGATCTTCATCCTCGATGACCTGCTCGTAGGATGCGGCGAGACGTTCAAGAGCTTCGGAATTGAGCGTGCGTTCGCCGCCTGCGCCTTCGGCGGCGATCAGTGCGTCGCGCTTGCGCGTGAAGGCGCCGGGCGTCGATGCCAAGCACCACGCTGCCGTAGCTTTCGAGAAAACGCCGGCGGCAGTCGTGGGCGAAGCGCGGATGGCCGGTCATGCGTACCAGGCCGCGAACCGCAATGGACGTGCAGCCGACATTGAGCACGGTATCCAGCATGCCCGGCATTGATCGCGCCGCACCCGAACGCACAGACACAAGGAGCGGTCGCCTCCGGTCGCCGAACCGCCGGCCGGTGGCGTTTTCGAGGAACTCGATGCCCTCCGTCAGTCCGTCCATCAAATCCCGCGCCGCCCTGGCTTCGTCGTTGAGTGTCGCGGCACACAGGCTGATCGGCAAAACAAACGCAGCCGGCACCGGAAGCCCGAGCGCTGCCATGCGCGACAAATTGGCCGCCTTGCCGCCGACCAGGTCGGCTGAATATTGTTCGGTTGCTCCGTCACCAATGCGTGCAATCTGCATATGCGGTGGGCTCCTATGAGGACAAGTCGGCGAGCACATGCTCGCGCAACAGATGCCCAAACGCCGCCAGTCGGTCGGTCGAGCGTTCGAGCGCGCGAGCAAGTTCGAGAACCGACAGTGCGGTTTTCAGATCGATTTCGCCGGTCAGGATTCTCGCCGTTACCGCCCGCTCTGCCGCATCCGCTCGGTGCTCGACATCAATGAGCTGGCCGACGGCGGCCAGGGCATCTTCGGTGTCGATGCGGTGCCCGTCCGGGACTTCCGCCGCGGCGGCGACGCCGGCCGCTGCGGCTTCGGTGCCCGAAACCGTTGCGGCGCTGAGATCGGCCAACGGCTCGAGCAATTCGGGTGCGATCTCGGGCGGTGCGAGCGAAGCGACAAACGCCGCCTGCTCAAGTTCGTCGATGGCGTCTTCGACTTGATTGACCAGCCGTTCAATGCCCCGGTCGGCGCCGAAGCGCACCACCTCGCTGCGTGCTTCGATGGCGATCCTGTCCGCCTTTTCTTCAATGCGACGCGCCCGCTCCGCCAGTGCCGCCGCGTCAAAAGAGCGATGGGCTTGCCGGTCGGAGATAAAACGTGAGATGCCGGAGGCGATCTCGCGCGCCAGGCCGGCTTGCCGGACGATGATGGCCAGTAGCGCGCGATCGACCCGTTGCAGGTGCACGACGAGAGCGGCTTCGATGCGATCACGCGCCATCCGGACCGAACTGCCCTGCAGCAGCGCTTCGGCCGAGACACGCATCACGGTCTTGAGGAAATCGACGGCGGCGTCGCGCCCGAGCACGCGATCGAGGCGCTCGGCGAATCCGATCCGTGTCGGCGTCGCATGATGGACCGCTGACGCGACCAATTCGCTGCCGCCGAGTTCGAGGAAAGCGCAGTGGCCGACGCGATGCAGCTCCGCCCAGGACAGCACGTGCACGGCGTCGGTCTTGGAAACCCATTCTCTGAGGATCTTGCGCGCCTTATTCCAGTCGATCAGAAAAACCAGCGAAGCGCCGAGGCTTTCCAGAAAATCGTTGCGCCGGGCGTCGTCGTCGAACTGAAAACGTCCACTGACGAGATAAAAAGCGCCGTCGTCGCCAAGCCCGGTTGCGCTCTTGCGCTCAAGGCCGCTCCAGTCGACGGCGAAGTTGCGAAACAGGCCGATGAAGAACTTGGCGCGCGCCAGGTGAACGTCAGTATAGGTGACGGTTACGGTGCCGGTTTCGACCGCGATGACGACGACGTGCGCGTCAGTCTCGCCGATGTCGTTCTGGATCGAAAGGCGGCCGTTGGCGCGCGCTGCCGTCGTCGCGAGTCCCGGGTGGCCGAACTTGAGTTTCTTGGTGGCGTCGATGCCGCGCATGAATGCTTCTACGGCAGGCCGATCCTGCGGCAGCAAGGCATGAACATGCGCGCCGGCCAGTACTTCTTCGGCATGAGCCGCGGCCAGCCGATTGAGCGCCTTATGCAAATCCATAATCAGCCCATGCAGGCTGTCGCTGCCGTTGCCGTTCGGAAGCGCGGTTAGTCGGACGGTCTGTTCGAGCGCGACGTTGTCGGAAGCGTCGAAAGGCGCCGATGCCCGGATCGCCGCAAGGCGCGCGACCGCCGCGTCCGCGGCAGCGCCGTCGCCGGCCTTCACGGCCCGCAGCATGGCCTCCATATCGTGCCAGATGCCGTCGCCGAGATTTGCCAATCCTGGCGCTGAGATCCGGTCGCCGCGCACCAGCGTCGCCTGGTTCACCAGCATTTCCGATGCGACGGGGTCGAGGCCGGCATCGCGGCATTCGCGCGCCAGAGCGAAGCGTGCATTGTTCGGATCGCGCGCACGATGGGCGGCGGCCTGCAAGATACTCAGCCGTAGTTTGACTCTGTCGTTGGCGGCAAGGCCCTCGGCGATCAGAGAGGGCAGCAGCAAATCGACTTGGCCAAGCCGCTCGATGATTTCGGATTTCATAGCGTCAGCACCTGCAATCGTTGGCCGTTACGAAAGCAGGTTTAGATGACGCGATTATTGAGCTAAATCATTCACGAGACTGTCACAAACGGAGGCTGCCGTGCGGGATAATGCTCGGCACTATGCGGCGAGCGCTTTCGTTCCCGACTCTGTAAGTGCCGCGGCGAGGCGTTCGCGATCGAGCGGTTTGATCAGAAAACCATCCATCCCGGCCTCGAGGCAGGCGTCGCGGTCCTCGGCGAAGGCGTTGGCGGTCAGCGCAAGGATCGGTGTTCGCGGCGTGCCGGTTTCGGCTTCGCTTGCCCTGATCCGGCGGGTCGCTTCCAGGCCGTCCATGCCCGGCATGTGCAGGTCCATGAGTACGCGATCGAACGGCGCGCCTGCTGCGCGCGCCGCGAGCCAGGACTTGATCGCTGCTTTGCCGCTTTCCGCCATGGTCGGGCGGTGCCCGAGTTTGACCAAAAGCGCGCGCGCGAGCAGCGCGTTGATTTCGTTGTCCTCGGCGACGAGGATTGAAAGGCCGCCGCCCCCGGCCCGTAAGACGCCTGGTGTTTCGGAAGTCTCGATTGCAGCGGCGGGATCGAATACATCATTGGTGGAGAAACGCGCAGCGAGAGTGGCGGCGCGGACCGGCTTGATCAGATAGCCGGTGAACCCGGCCTGCTTCAGGTTGACGAGTTCGCCGCGCATCGTCGGCGTTATCATGATGAGACGCCGCTGGATTGCTGTCGCCATGCGCGCGAGCGCTTCGCTCGCCGCTGTCCCGAGCGTGTGATCGACCAGAACGGCGCTCCACAATTGTTCCGGTACCAACGCTGCCGCCACTTTATCGTCGGGGACGATCTTTGTGCGTGCGCCCCAGCGCTGCAGGCGTCGGGCGATCAAGGAAGCTTCGATGGCAGCCGGGGCGACGATCAAAATATCCTGACCGGTGAGATCGGGCACGGCGAGAGCCGGCTCGTCGGCATCGCTGGTGCGCGGCAACGGAACGGTCACGCGGAACGTCGCGCCTTGACCCGGCGTGCTTTCGACCGCGATCGAGCCCGCCATGCTCTCGATGATTCTTTTTGAGATGGTGAGGCCGAGCCCGGTACCGCCGAACTTTCGCGTCGAGCCGCCGTCGGCCTGCTCGAACTCGAGAAAGATGCGCGCCTGATCTTCCGGTGTGATGCCGATACCGGTGTCGCGCACCGAGATCGCGATCATGTCGGGCGCGCTTTGCTCCGGTCTCGGCTCGACAATGATCGAGACGCCGCCTTGCTCGGTAAACTTGATCGCGTTGCCGGCGAGGTTGAACAGCACCTGGCGCAGCCGAGCGGCATCGCCGACAACGTGCGCGGGCAGACGCTCGTCGACGTAACAGCAAATCTCCAGGCCCTTCGCCTGCGCTCGGGGTCCCAGCAGCTCGACCGTTTCTTCGACAAAGTCGGCAAGCGCAAACGGCCGCGCCGCGAGATCGAGCCTGCCGGCCTCGATCTTGGAGAAATCAAGCACCTCTTCGATCAAGGACAGCAGCGTCTCACCCGACGTCCTCACCGCTTTCAGATAGGTCGACTGCTCGGGCGAAAGCGGCGTGTCGCCGAGCAGATCGGCCATGCCAAGGATGCCGTTCAGCGGCGTGCGGATCTCATGCGACACCATGGCCAAAAAGCGGGACTTGGCGCGATTGGCTGCCTCCGCTTGATCGCGCGCGTCGCCGAGCGCACGCTCGGCGTTGACGCGGTCAGTAACGTCGCGGCCGACGCTTTGCATCTCGCTGCCGCCGTCGGCGCGAACGTTGACTTCGCGCCAGGCGATCCACCGTGGGCCGGCAATGGCGGCAATCTTCTGGTCGTGGGCGCGGGTGCCATCGGCGAGAATGCTGGTCTGGCCTTGCTGCAATACCGGCAGGGTGAAATTCGTGGCGAGAATGATTTCGCGGTCGCGGCCGGCAAGTGCGCAGAAGGCATCGTTGGCGTAAGTGATCGCACCGAGGCCGTTCCGGCGCACGATCACGTCGTCTTGCGCATCGAAAAAGCTCGTGGTGCGTTCCTGGGCTTCGCGGATTTCCCAATTGCGGTCCGCCGCCTCGTCGAGGCTGGCCTCAAGCGCCCGCAGCTCGGCCTTCATCTGACGGATGCGGGAGATCAGGATTCCAATAGCCCCGCACGCGGCGCCGAACAGCGAGGAAACGCCGATCGCGAACGATGTACGGGTCGTAGTGCGCCGAAGGCGAGGTCGCTCCCGAAAGGAAGCCGAACGCGACCGCAAACGCCATGGTCGTGATGACGACGGCCCGGACGATCAGCGAGTACAACCTGCGGCCGAGAATGGCGGGCTTTCGAAGGGTGGCGCGAGGGCCCATGGTCCCTGTCCCGCTCGGCAAACGCGGCGCGGCAATAGGTCAAAAACCGCGCGGTGCCCGTTGTTATCGATGTGGCGATGCGTATCTTGGCTCGGGAACCCTTGCGCATCTCTTGCCGAAGGGACTGAGGATTGGGGCAAGGGTTAACGCTTTGTTAATATCGCGCTGGACCGATCCATTGGATATTGCGAGCAGAATGGCGCGCCGGGGAGAGTTGGAATGGATAGTATTGTGAATTCGAAACGCTCGCGGGCGAAATCGGCCGCGCCGGCCCAGTCCGCGCGACCGTCGCGCGAGCAGGCCGAGGACGCTGTGCGTACGCTGATCCGCTGGGCGGGAGACGATCCCAACCGCGAGGGACTGCGCGCCACCCCGGCACGCGTGGCGCGCGCCTATGAGGAGTGGTTTTCCGGCTACAGGGATCATCCACGCGATTACCTCAAACGGACGTTCGAGGAGACCGGCGGTTACGACGAGGTCGTGGTGCTGCGCGACATTCGCTTCGAGTCGTTTTGCGAACATCACATGGCGCCGATCATCGGACGTGTGCACATCGGCTATCTGCCACGCAATCGCGTCGTCGGCATTTCCAAGCTGGCGCGGCTGGTCGACGTTTATGCGCGGCGGCTGCAGATCCAGGAGAAGATGACCGCCGAGATTGCGACCTGCATCGATGAGGTGCTCAAGCCGCACGGCGTGGCTATCGTCGCCGAAGCGACGCATCAATGCATGACCACGCGCGGCATACACAAGACCGGCGTCACCATGGTGACGAGCCGGATGCTCGGCGTGTTCCGTGATCACGCCGAGACTCGTCAGGAGTTTTTGTCTGCGATCGGGCTGCGGGGTGCCCACGTTGCCAATGGCGGCGGGTAAGAACTTTACGGCGCTACTTCGGGCTTAATTGAACCGGTTCCGCATTCACGCCGCCCGGCGGATTTCATCGGCGAGCGCGCGGTACGACAACGCTTCGGCAAGGTGCACGCGGCCGACTTTTTCGGCGCCGTCGAGATCGGCAAGCGTGCGTGCTACGCGCAGCACCCGATGATAGCCACGGGCGGACAGCCGCATGGCGTCGGCTGCTTCCCGCAACAGTGCAAGCCCGCTGGCTTCCGGCCGCGCTACGTCTTCGAGCACGGCGCCTGAGACGGCGGCGTTGCTGCGGATGTGCGGCAGCCCGATCGCGGCATAGCGCGCCGCCTGGCGTTCGCGGGCGAGCGCCACGCGCTCAGCGACCTCGCGGCTTCCTTCGGTCGGCGGTGGCAGGATGAGGTCGGCGGCAGTCACCGCCGGCACCTCGATGTGCAGGTCGATGCGGTCGATCAGCGGACCGGAAATGCGCGCCTGATAATCCGCCGCGCAGCGGATATTGGGGCCGCGGCGGCAAGCGTAGCCGGGCTCGTCGGCGCGGCCGCAGCGGCAGGGATTCATCGCCGCGACCAGCATGAAGCGCGCCGGGTAGGTGACACGGTGATTGGCGCGCGCGATCGCGACCTCGCCGGTTTCGAGCGGCTGACGCAGCGAGTTGAGGGCCTGCGGCTGGAATTCCGGCAGTTCGTCGAGAAACAGCACGCCGAGATGCGCGAGCGAGACTTCGCCGGGCCGCGCGCGCAAACCGCCCCCAACCAAAGCCGGCATGCTGGCGGAATGATGCGGCGCGCGGAACGGGCGCCGGTTGGTTAGCGCGCCGCCTTCGATCTGGCCCGCGACCGAGGCCACCATGGACACTTCCAGAAGTTCGGCGGGCGCCAGCGGCGGCAGTATCGACGGCAATCGCGCGGCGAGCATCGACTTACCGGCGCCGGGCGGGCCAACCATGAGCATGTTGTATCGTCAATGCCAAAAGAGCGTCATAGGGCGGCCCCTCAACGGGTCCCTCCGCCGTGCTGAAACACAGGAATTCTTCGGGGGGCCCCCGCTTCCAAAAGGAGGGCCTAAAGCCTCCGCCGAGGCTCAGATCGCCGCGTGGATACGCAACGCGGCCCCATACCGAGCGGCACAAATGAGCGGGCCGGAGACGGGGTCTTGGAAGGCGTAACGCGGTGTCATTGACACCATACAGAGGTGACACCTAGTGAGCCGGGCGCTTGGTCCTCAGAGTTCTTGCCGGGATGTGTCGGCCAGGTCCTCGTCATCGAAGTCGGGCCCCCGTTGCCTGAATGGGTTGTCCAATAGGTTCAGCGCTTCGGCTACCCGTGCGGCGTCTTCCGCCAGTAAATCGTCCGCACGCGCCCTCACCTCTTCAATCGCCTCGTCCGCCCATTGTGACACCAAAACTCCTGGAAGCGCCTCGCTGACCATCTGTAGTGCCCTTGCCGTGATTTCGGGGTCCTGTGTCAGGCTTGGTCCCTTCGCCAAATGGTCCGCCAGCTTGCGGGCCTTCTTTTCTCTCCAGTCGTCCCAGAACCGATCAGGTCCCTCAGGATGTTCTTCAGCTGTTTGCTCGCGATCCAGCTGCCGTGCCTTGGCCCATGTGAGCTTTGCGCCGTCCTCTCCCCGTTTCTTGAGAAGACGGCTCATTCGAGCAACGGTGCTGCGGTCAGCTGCAGTGAAGTCCACTATCGTCACCCACGTCAACTTTCTTGCTGGATTTCTGAAGCCGTCCACCAATAGCTGCCACGCCGCCTCACTCTTTGACGCTTTCGTCATCGGCAGCTGGTTCTTGATGTTGCGCTTGAGGGCCTCAAGCCGTGCGTCCTTGAGCGGCGCTTCCAGATAGCAAACGGGTATGGGTCCTTTCCACTTGGCTGTGTGGTAGGCGTCGAGACGATGATGCCCGTCTACAACAAAGAACCTACTTCCCACCGGCGTCAGCAGGATCGGGTCCAGAGGTTTTTCCTTGCTCGTAACCGCGCGCGCTAGTTCTCGAACGTGTTGCTCATCAGCTACGATTTCCTCGTTCATCAGTCTCCATTGAAAGACCAACGGCGCCACATGGATTTCCTTCAGAGGCAGCGACTGCGGGCGTTTGTTAGTCCGCGGTTCTGTAGCCGCGCGCTGTTCGAGTTCTTCCAATGTGATGCTGGTGGTTATCCGCTTCAGTCTTCTACGCGGTGTAGCGCGCCGCGCGCCGCCGTCTTTTTTATTTTTCATCCTCGTTCCCAGTGTGCACAGTCTGACCCGCGCCGAACAACGTGCTGCGCAAGCTCTCGAGGGGGGGCGGCGCGCGGCGCCTACGTCAGCCAGCCGCCTTAAGGCCGATTGTGGAAGTTACGGTGTTGCTTGATGTCGTCTCCGAATACGCCGAGAACGAGCAAAAGCACGAGAACGCCGCTGATTACGTAAAAAAGGATGTCCATGGGTCTTCCTCCGAGTTCGGGAAGCGAGCAGCGGTCGTCAGAAGATCAACGAACCGCAGCCCCCTGCCCAGTAACAACGATGCAGACCTGATCCGCTATCTGCGCCGCGCTGCCCTCGCCCGAGACTATTTGACCTTCGAGTAGTCGTTGGTTGTTCCCTGCAGACGTAGGTTCAAGCGACCACTCATGAACTTTGCTTCCGGGGATGTAGTCCAACAATAAGTCCCAATGGTCCTTGTGCTCTTGTATAGCGGTTGCCACTGGATTGAACTTGCCGTCGTATTTCTCGTGTCCCCCAATAACAGCCACAACTCCCTTGCAGCGGGTATTGACGGCAAGGGCGTTCATGACTTGGTTTTCGAGCCGCCGCCCTAGCTCTCTTGTATCACGTACTGATTTGCATTCAGCAGCCCCCGCAGCCAGTCGGCTGTAGGCCTCAACCCACTCATGGTCATAGTTGGCCGGATCGGCCAAAACCTCGCGGATGTTTTTGGCGTGCTCGGCCGCGTTGGTGACGTCGCGCTCACAACCATAATACACGCTGTCGAGATTATGCAGGCTTGCCAGTACGACAATTGGTTCCGGCGAAGATGCCTGAGCACACAAAGGTGCTGCGAAAAGGAGCGTGGCGGCGAACGCGGCAATGTACGTTATCTGCGCCGCGCTGCCCTCACTTTGATAGGGGCTCAATGAAATTATCCTCGAACTTGATGCACGGTACAGTTAGCTCGTCGGGGACAGGTCGCCCGAGTTCTGCGACGCGCCCCATGATTACCGTTCGCCAGTGGGTGCGGCTATCGCGGACGGTGAGCCGACCGAGATAGAAGGAGTACAGGCTATAAAGGTCGCGCCAATCCTCTCCTGCGCGCCGCGCCGCTCCTATTTTGGTGCTCACCGCGACAGCGCAGGCTAAATCAAAATCCTTGGCGTCATCCGCTTGCACCGATGCTGCGCACAGTAGCAGGCAGATCGTTGCTGCAATACGTCTCATTGCCCGCCCTCAGTTACAGTTCATGCCGTTCGGTACATACTGACAGCGAATGCCCGCAGGCGGTTTGTCGATGCTCTGGAGCGCCGCGCCCGCGTTGCGCATAGCTGCGCCCCCGCGTCGTAGCCCGCCGCCGCCCCTGCGGCTCCCAAGAGCGCCTGACGATACTCCATGCGCCGCTGGCGGCAGGTTTCGTAAGGCACGGTTGGCTGCGCTCTGCATGCTTGGTCGTCTTCTTGGTCCCATCGTGTGATGGGGTCCACTTTAGCACCACAGGCCGCGAGCGCGAGCAGCGCTAGAAGTGCGAGCTTGCGTACGGGCGTCCGTCTCCAGACAAGTTTCCGTCGATTGGGCAGCGCTGCTGCCGCCTCCCGACACACTTCGTTTTTCATTGCCTCTCCCCCCGAGCGCCCCCGCGTCCTCTATAGATTGTCTAGCGCTGCCCCACCACCACCCGCTCATCGAAGGCCGTAGTGTGTCTCGAAGAGAAAGGCACGTCTTCCGTTGGCCGCTCTGGCGCATGGTGCCAGTGTATGGCGAGTCGTCCCTGCTTCGGGATCAAAAACGATCTTGCTTTACTGCCTCTTTCAATGCCTTATTTACTTCAATCACATTCAGCGGTTTGCGCCGCAGAGCAGTCCCTGAGCGCATCAAGCCTCCTTTGCACATACGGTCTTGCCAGCGCCTTCTCGCTGTGCTCGCAATGCTCCTTATGCGTTCCCGCGCGGCTCTCCACTCTGCCTCCTTCTCCCTCAGGCGCATACGTACTGCCTCGCTCGGGTCATCTCGTATCAGTTCGTCAGCAAGTCTGCGAGCTTGCTCTTCAAGAATGTCAGTGTCGGTATCAAGCGTCGGCAATTTCATCTTCAAGCTTCCGTCGTCTCAAGCCCGCGTGGCGCGTCGCGCAGGATCGCCTTGGCGTTGCGCTCGCACGTGCGTCCTCCACGTTATTGTAAGATACTGCAAGGTAGCGGCACGTCTCCGGTACCTTTCCGATTGGCCTTTGAGCAAACAAGATAGACATGTAGGTGCCCTTGGCGACGCGCGTGACCAAGCCGTCGCAATGTTTGCATCTAAGTACGCCAGCGAATATGGACGCCGGTTCAAGGGTCCGCATTTCTACCGCGCGACTGCTGGCGCATAATTATGCGGCTCGCTACTGCGCTCGAACAACTCGCGATCCACGACAGCGGGAAAGTAGTTCTCGATTGGTTGAAGGGGTTGTCGTTTCTTCGTCTGCTTGTCCTTCTGATGTGGCGTGAAAGTTCCTACCACAGCGCTGTTGGTTAGCAGCTTCTTCACATAAGATCGGTGCCAGCACTCGGCTCTTCGTTGGTTGGCCCCGTCCGCCCCACGTCGGAATGCGTTGCTCGTTTAGCCGCTGCGCAATCTTATGTTGTCCTAGGCCGTCGTCCGCCATCTTGAAAATGTTCTTGATGACTGCCGGCCCGCGCCGGGTCCACTTCGTACTTGCGTGTCTGCTCATTGAACTGCAGCCACGCTGGCAACATTCGCGTGAAGGGCTTGCCGTTCTCCGTTCGTTGCGCCGCTCGCTCACGCTTGCGCGCGTACTCTTTACCGACCCTGTCCGCCTTGGTTTCGCTTTCCTCATTGGCCCGGATCGCCGTCATTAGCGCGTACATCAGTGCCCAGCCGTCATCGTCCAGCGTGGCCTCGTCGTACCGTCTTCCGTCCGCCGTTGTGACGACGGTGATGCCCGCTTCGCATATCTCTTCCAGTAGCCGGATGCGCTTTGCGCGGCTTGTTGCGGCTCAGCCGGTCGAGATTCTCAATGAGCAGGTAACTGTCCCGTTCGATAAGCCCCTGCTTGACTGCAGTCAGGAACTCGCCGAGGCGGCCTGTCTCGACATTCGCTCCGTCGATAGGCCGACACGCCGATGTCCACAGAACGTGAGTTCACTATCGAGTTCGAGGCCCGTGTGTCTGTGCATAAGCCTTAGCGCGCTCGAACTGCCGTGCGAGGCTACCGCCCTTCGCCTGCTCTGGGTGGCTGAAGCGTGAGATAACTGTAAGCCTTCTTGTCGCCCCATTGTTCGCTCCGTGCCTTGTATCGTGATACGCATCGTCGTTGGCATCGAAGCAATACCATGAGCAGATTGTGTCCGCCGGCGGCTGCGACCTCGAGCGCGCGCTTGGCGCTTTCCTGGCCCTTGATGTCGGCGAGATCGAGCATCGTTCCCGGTGCTTCAAGGATCTTTGGCTGCGGCCGCGACAGCACCTGTGTGCCCTTGAAGTGATTGGCGAGCTGAATGAGTGAAGATGCAGCAATGATCTCGATCTCGGGGCTCGCCCAGGCGGCTTCGGGTCCGCACCGCGCCGGGCAGATCAGTCCTTCGTTGCGCGCGTTGGCGCCGATGGCGGCAGGAAGAACGCCGGCGACGGCGGCGATCGAGCCGTCAAGACCGAGTTCGCCGAGCACGGCGAAACCGGAAAGCGCGTCGTGCGGAATGGCGCCGATCGCCGCCATCAGGCCGAGTGCGATCGGCAGATCGTAGTGGCTGCCTTCCTTCGGCAAATCCGCAGGCGCCAGATTGACGGTGATGCGGCGGGCCGGCAGCGCCAGCCCGGAGGCGATCATTGCGGAGCGCACCCGTTCGCGCGCCTCGGAGACAGCTTTGTCGGGAAGGCCGACAATGCTGAAGGCCGGCAACCCTGGCGCGACCTGCACCTGAACATCGATGGGTCTAACCTCGACGCCTTCGAACGCCACCGTGGAGACGCGCTGGACCATGTCCGCCCCTGCCGGTTTTAGACTATCGAAACGGCAGCCAAGGTCCAGAACATTTAGTGAACGAAGGAAACAATCGTCGCGCAGTGTTAGCGGTAGGCTGCGTCCCGCAGTTCGTGCCGCACCGCTTCAAGGATTTCGTTCGAGAGTGCCTCATCCTCGACCGCGCGCGCGAGTGTCAGCGCACCGACCAGAGCAGCCATAGCGGCGACCGCCTTGCGACGTCGCGCCGGCTTCGAGAAGCCTGGCAGCGCGTTGGTGAGGATATCAAGGAGCGGCCGTATCCCTTCGGCGAAGGCTTTGCGCACTGCGCTGCGGCCTCGCGCCGCGTCGCCGCTGAGGGCGGCAAACGCGCAGCCGCGGGCCGGTTCGTCGCGATGGCTCGGCGACAGGTAGTGCTCGAGTAAGGCGGCGTAGGGCTTGTCCGGCGCACCGGCAACAACCCGCGACCAGTTCACCGCCGCGCGCTCCATCGATCGCCGGCTTGCCTCAGCGACGAGGTCGTCTTTAGAAGCGAAGTGGCCGTAAAAGCCGCCATGCGTCAGGTCGGCGGCCTTCATGATATCGGCGACCCCGATGCCACTGAAGCCATTGGCGCGAAACAGGCCGCTCGCGGCATCGAGGATGCGCTCACGATTTTCCGCTGCTTTTTCCCGGCTCACTCTCATGCGAAGTCCAGCCATGCATCAAGACGCAACTGACAACTTATATGACGAACGTCATCAATACACAAGCGAAACATGACGATCCTCATCTAAAGACTCTGAGGTCAAGAAACCATGGTCTCCTCTGCTCTCGCACGGGTTCTCGCCCGCTGCGATATCCACTATGCTTGGGTCGTCGTCGCCGTCACCTTCCTCACCATGCTGGTAACCGCGGGCGCCATGGGGGCGCCTGGCGTGCTGATCGTGCCGCTGGAGCATGAGTTCGGCTGGGACAACGCGCAGATTTCCTCAGCGCTGGCGCTGCGCCTTCTGCTGTTCGGCTTGTTCGGCCCGTTTGCCGCGGCTTTCATGAATCGTTTTGGGCTGCGCCGGGTCATGATCGCCGCGGCGGCTTTGATTGTGGCCGGTCTCATCGTCTCGCTGGCGATGACCCAGGTTTGGCAACTGGTGCTGCTATGGGGCGTCGTCGTCGGCGTCGGTAGCGGCCTCACCGCCATTGTTCTGGCGGCGACGGTGGCGGCGCGCTGGTTCACCCAACGGCGCGGCCTGGTCGTAGGCCTGCTTTCGGCCAGTTCGGCCACCGGGCAACTGGTGTTCCTGCCGCTGATCGCCGAATTGACCACTCGCTTCGGTTGGCGCGCGGCGGTGATTTTTGTCTGCGGTCTGCTCGCGCTTGCCGCCGCTATTGCGTTTGCGCTGATGCGCGACCGGCCGAGCGACCTGAACCTGCCGGCCTATGGCGAAACCACAGTGACGCCGCCGCCCCCGATCGGCGCCGGCCTGTTGTCGTTGCTGTCGTCTCCGCTCGCGGTACTTGCGGATGCGGTGCGTGTGCCGCTGTTCTGGGTGTTGTTCGCTACGTTCTTCATCTGCGGCTTGAGCACCAACGGACTGATCCAGACCCACTTCATTACGTTATGCGGCGATTACGGGCTGACCGCCGTGACTGCGGCAAGCGTGCTCGCCATGATGGGCGTATTCGATTTCATCGGCACCATCGGCTCCGGCTGGCTGTCCGATCGCTTCGATAATCGCTGGCTGTTGTTTTGGTATTACGGGCTGCGCGGACTGTCGCTGCTGTTTCTGCCGTTCACCGACTTTTCCTTCTACGGGCTTTCGCTGTTTGCGGTGTTCTACGGGCTGGACTGGATCGCGACCGTGCCGCCCACCGTCAAGCTGACCGCCGACCGTTTCGGCCGCGAGCGCGCCGGGATGATTTTCGGTTGGGTGTTCGCCGGCCACCAGATCGGCGCCGCGACCGCAGCCTACGGCGCCGGCTTTTCGCGCACCGAGTTTGCGAGCTACCTGCCGGCGTTCTTTATCGCCGGCGCCATGTGCATCATCGCCGCGGGGCTCGTCCTGACCATTGCCAAACCATCGTCGAGGGGGTTCGGCGCGGCTACGCCGCAACCCGCAGGCTAGTAAGGCAAAAGCACCGGTGCTTCTCTTTTCAGGTCTCGAAATAACCGGGCCGGTCGAGATCGGGAATAAGGCTGGGCCCTTTCGGCTGCCAGCCCAGCAATGCTCGCGCGCGGTCGCTTGAGGCTGGCCCGTTGAGCGCGGCAAAGTGCGCGAACCAGCCGAAGTGCTGTGTTGCTTCTTCCGCGCTCTTGCTGACGACCGGCACATTGAGGCGGCGGCCGATGACGCCGGCAATGTCCTTGAACGGTACGCCCTCATCCGCGACGGCGTGATAACGGGATCCGGCGGCGTTCTTCTCACGCACGAGGCGGTAGAGTTGGGCGGCATCGAGCCGATAGACCGAGGCCCAGCGGTTAAGCCCTTCGCCCACATACGCCGCCGCGCCTTTCTCGCGCGCGAAACCGATGAGCATCGGAACGAAGCCGTGATCACCGTCGCCATGCACCGACGGCGGAAGCCGAACCACCGACACGCGGACGCCGCGTGACGCTACCGACGCTGCAGCCTGTTCCGAGGCGACGCGCGGGTTAAAGTTGGACGGCTCGTCGCTCTCGCTCGCCAGGCAGCCGGGCGCCGGAGCAACAAGTCCGGTTCCGGACGTGACGATTAGCGGCCGGTCGGAGCCAACGAGCGCGGAGCCGAGCACCTCGATGACGCGCCGGCGGACCGCGGGACTGCGGCGCGAAGAGGTGGCGCAGCGCGCGAACGTCAGTGCCACCTGGTACACCTGGCTTGAGCAGGGGCGCGGCGGCGCACCTTCGGCAGACGTTCTGAACCGCCTTGCCCGCGCGCTGATGCTGACGGACGTCGAGCGCGAGCACCTGTTCCTGATTGCGCTCGGCCGGCCGCCCGAGGTCCGTTACCACGCGGCCGAGGGCGTGACGCCGCGGCTGCAACGCGTGCTCGACGCGCTGGAGCTCAGCCCGGCGATTGTGAAGACCTCGACATGGGACATCGTGGCATGGAACCGCGCCGCGGCGGTGGTGCTGGCCGACTATGGAAAATTCGCGCCCCAGGAGCGCAACGTCCTGCGTCTGACCTTCTGCAATCCTGAAGTTCGCGCAGCGCAGCCTGATTGGGAAGCTGCCGCCCGCTTCGTCGTGGCGGCGTTCCGGGCGGAGGCCGCCCGGGCTGGTGCTGCGGAGCGTGTCAAGGATTTGGTCGATGAACTCTCCCGCGAGAGTGCCGAATTCGCCGCGATGTGGCGCGACAACGACGTGCGCACCTATGGCGAGGGCACCAAGCATCTGCGCCATCGCAAAGCCGGCTTGATCGGTCTGGAATACTCGGCCTTTGCCGTCGACGGCCGGCCCGATCTCGGCATGGTGATCTACAATCCGGCAACGCCGGCGGATGCCGAGCGGATCAGATCACTGATCAGATCCCAGCCTAAAGCGCCTCGATGATTGGTGCAAGCGGTCTGCTTGTGGGGGCAGTATCCAAAAAATTGACGGCCTACGGAGACAGGCATCAATGCGTCGAAACGTGAGCTGTGCCGATCTAGCTGAGAAGCTTGCGACCGTCGGGGCTAAGGACAATGAGCGCAACATTGCCAACAAGATTGGGCGGGGAGTTTCACGGCTGCATTTTTCTTGCAATGCCTAGTGTCTATCGACTACCAGACAGTCCATTTAGATGAGTCGTAATTGCAAAAATCAATTCCAACGGATTGGAGGCGGCCCCAAGAATACAACAAATTCTGCTTCGGGAGGCGCAACGCCGGGCGGAAGAACAATTGGCTTCAAATGAATATTTGCAATTTCAAATGCTTCGCGGATTTTTTGGGCCGCTAGTGGCATTTGATCGGGATTTTCTGACGGCAATCATTAGTCCTTCTTCTTCCGGTCCGCGTGGTTCTTCCGTTCTCAGGTCCGGAGTTATTCCGCTTCGAACAAAAACATCTTGGAATTGCCGCCAAAGATTATAGGGTGACCCCACGTCATTTGGAGCCTTCGAAAAATACGCAACCCGAATAAGTGGCTTCAGTTTGGGAATTTCGACGAGCAAAATTCTAACCTGATCTGGAGTTAGGCTATAAATATTAGTATCTGCCAAGAGAGGCTTCTGAGGATGATTGGGATTATTCTCGTCAGGTCCGCCCCTCGGAATCCCCGCTCGGCCCTGAGCATAGGCTTCCCTTAGCGTAATCTCGTGCCAGCCGTATGCGGCGGTCAAACCGATTGCCACAACGCAAACGGTAAAACAAAGCCACCCCACGATCGGAACAATAGGATGTCGTTGAGCGGGGTATCTTTGGTTCCATCCGACAAGAAGAAATACTGCGCCAACGCCCGCAAGAGCTACCGGAAAGTATCGCCAGAGTAGAATGCTGGCGACCATACTCATATGGCCGCCCATGTCTTTGACAACTGCGAGCCAAAATTCGTATCTGACATTCCAATCCGGGACGCCAATGATGATGGCGAGGATAATTAAGAGCCATCCCGGCACCTGAAATTGGCCGAGAAGAGCGTTGGCAATGCGCTCTCGTGTAAAAATCACCCGAAGAATAGGCAACATGTTCCGCTAGTTACCATGCCGAGTTCCTCCCGGGATAGGTGAGATAGCTACATAATTCCGGAGTATTGCAGGGTTTTAGCCAGCGAAATGTCGTACAAAAGCGCGGCACGATTAGCCCGGCAATTTGCTGGATTGGCCGCTCATGCACGCGCTGACGAACTCATGAGAGACGTGGTCAGGCAAAACCGCCGCGGCGTGGTAGCCCTCGCAATTCTGGCGCTGCTGTCGGTGCATTGTCACGCCCAGACTGCGGCGCCACCGGGCCGGAGGATCTGGACCGTGCCCGACGTCGGCGCGTTGCCTGACAACAATTACGGTCGCCTGGTGCGGCGGGGTCGCGATCTCGTCACCGCAACTTACGCGCATATCGGGCCGGAGGTCAGCGATCCGGCAAAGCGCTATGCCGGCAACAATCTCGCCTGCGGCGATTGTCACCTTGAGGCTGGAACAAAAAGATTTGGCCTGCCGGTCTTCGGTCTCTACGGCGACTTCCCAAAATACAGCGCGCGGGCGGGCGCCGAGATCACCATTGAAGATCGGGTCAACTCCTGCATGACCAGCAGCATGAACGGCCGCGCCATGCCGGCCGATTCGCCGGAGCTGCAGGCCTTCGTCGTTTACATCAAATTCCTGTCCACCGGCGTGCCGCCCGATCAGCGCATCCCGGGGCTCGGCGCCGGCAACATTCCCGAGCTTGATCGCGCCGCAGATCCGGTACGCGGCCGCGCGGTCTATGTCGCGAAATGCCAAGGCTGCCACAACATCGATGGATCGGGCATCCGCCGCAGCCTGCCCACGACCGATCTCGGCTACGTGGTGCCGCCGTTGTGGGGTTCGGACTCATTCAACAATGGCGCCGGCATGAACCGGCTCATCAGCGCGGCGAATTTCGTCCACTCCAACATGCCGGAGGGTGCGGATTACTTGAATCCGGTGCTCTCAACGGTCGATGCGTGGGACGTTGCGGCTTTCATGGTCTCGCAGCCGCGGCCGATCAAACCGGGACTCGACAAGGATTTTCCCGATCTCGCATTGAAGCCGGTTGATACGCCCTACGGCCCTTATCTCGATGGCTTCAGTGTGCAACAGCACAAATACGGTCCGTTTGCGCCGATCCGAGCGGCGCTGGCGCGTTTGAAAAGTGAGGCTAAACCCGTTGTAGACCCGCGCCGTTAGGGGCTGGCGCGCTTTTTCTCGATCTTGTCCCAGATCAGCGCCGCGATGTCGGGGCCGCCGAGGTTCTTCACCGCGCGAATGCCCGTCGGTGACGTGACGTTGATCTCGGTGAGGAAGCCGTCGATCACGTCGATGCCGACGAACAAAAGTCCGCGTTCGCGCAGCGCCGGGCCAAGCCGCGCGCAGATTTCCTGCTCGCGGGCGCTCAGATCGGTGGCCTTCGGCACCCCGCCGCGCACCATGTTGGAGCGCAGATCGTCCGGCGCCGGCACGCGATTGACCGCGCCGGCGAATTCGCCATCGACCAAAATGATGCGCTTGTCGCCGTCCTTCACCGCCGGCAGAAATTTTTGCACTACCCAAGGTTCGCGGAACATCGTCGCGAACAGGTCGTAGAGCGAACCGAAGTTGAGATCTTCACGCTCCAGACGAAACACCGCCTCGCCGCCTTTGCCGTAAAGCGGCTTCATGACGATATCGCCTTGCTCG
This sequence comes from uncultured Alphaproteobacteria bacterium, assembly GCA_963759345.1. GTDB lineage: Bacteria > Pseudomonadota > Alphaproteobacteria > Rhizobiales > Xanthobacteraceae > BOG-931. The sequence continues at coordinate 69,945 of CAVWYW010000019.1, read as the reverse complement.
GCGCGAAACGCCTTGATTGCTTCCAGGTCGCGGGTGATCAGCGTCGGCGGCATCAGCTCGGGAAATTCGGTGACGAATACTTTCTCCGGCGCGTTGCGGACGTGGGCGGGATCGTTGACGACGAGCGTTTGCGGGTGAATGCGCTCGAGCATGTGCGTCGTGGTGACGTAGGCGAGGTCGAACGGCGGATCCTGGCGCAGCAGCACCACGTCCATTGAGGAAAGATCGACGAGCCGCCGCTCGCCGAGCGTGAAATGGTCGCCGACCTGATCGCGGACCTGAAGCGGCTGCACTGAAGCGGTCAGTTTGCGGTCGCGCAGCGCCAGCCGGTCGGGCGTGTAATAGGACAGCGCATGGCCGCGCCGCTGCGCCTCCAGCAGGAGCGCGAACGTCAAATCGCCGCGGACGTTGATCCGCTCGATCGGGTCCATCTGTACGGCGACGTTCAAGGGCATGGGCGTGATCGGGTCTGAAGGGCGGGGCGCCAACGTCTACGCAATTTCCGCGGCGGCGGCTACGGCGATCGAGGCGAGCGGACGTTTAGCGGCTGGCATCGAAAGCGTTGGCAATGTGCTGCGGCATCCGGCCGGGAGCCACCAGCATGACATCGAAGCGGATATTGCGTTGCGCGTGGTCCGGATGATGTGCGAGCCACAGCTCGGCGGCGGCAATGATCCGGCGTTGTGTCCGTTCGGTCACGGCTTCCGCCGCGTCGTCGACGTGCATGCGCGCCTTGACCTCGACAAAAGCCAGCGTGCGGCGGCGGCGGGCGACAATGTCGATTTCGCCGAACGGGGTTTTCCAGCGCCGGGCGACGATCCTGTAGCCCTTGGCGATCAGCAGCATGGCGGCCCGGCTTTCGGCCGAGAGCCCAAGCCGGAAGGCGGCGACGCGCTCGCTGCGCGGGCCTGCCTCGATCCGCTCCGATGGCTTAGCGCGGCGGGCGATGGTCCTGCTCCTTCGCGAGCAAGAGTGCGCGCTGATAGAGGTCGCGGCGGGGAAGCCCGGTCGCAAGTGCGACTTCGCCCACAGCATCCTTCAGCGAAACCCGCGCGAGGGCTTGCCGCAGCAGCGCATCGGTATCGTCGGCGCTCGGCTGCTCCGACGCCGCCGGCGGCGCGATGACCAGAACCATTTCACCCCGCAGTTCTCCAGTCTCCGCGTAGCTCTGTGCCAAGCTGACGAGATCGCCGCGCCGAACTTCCTCGTGCAACTTGGTGAGCTCGCGGCACAGCGCCGCTTCGCGCGGCCCCAGCGCTTCCGCAAGGTCAGCGAGGGTCGCGGTGACGCGCGGTCCGGTTTCGAACAACAACAAGGTCGCCGGGATGCGGGCCAATTCGGCAATGCGCGCGCGTCGCGCCGTCTGTTTGGGCGGCAGGAAGCCGCCGAAGAAGAACTGATCGGTCGGCAAACCGGCGCTCGCTAATGCCGCGAGCGGCGCCGAGGCGCCGGGGAGAGCCGTTACCGCATATCCCGCTTCCTGCGCAGCACGAACAAGCTTGAATCCAGGATCGGAGACGAGCGGCGTACCGGCATCCGACACCAGCGCAATCGCTTCTCCCGCAGCAAGCCGCTGCAGCAATTTGGGTCGCGCCGTCGCGGCATTGTGGTCGTGGTAGGGCGTCAGCGGTGTTGCGATATCGTAGCGGTCGAGCAGCTTGCGCGTGACTCGAGTATCCTCGCAAGCGATCTGGTCGGCAGCCGCCAGCGTCGCCAGCGCGCGCAGGGTGATGTCGCCGAGATTGCCGATCGGGGTTGCGACAATATGCAATCCGGGCGCGACCTGGTCCGCATTGAAGGAATGGCCGCCGATGGTGTAACGCCGGGATGCATGATCGTCGGGGGCGGACGGTTTGTTCATTGCCGCAGCCTATCGCCGCCCTCCGCGGCCGTCATGCCGCGCCGGATTCCTCATTGTTTTCATTTGGTTAACCATTCGCCGCCAGAATGACAGATTGGGGCTGCCTTATAACCCGGGGTATTTGGCCGCTGGGGAGGATAACCGATTGTCCGCGGACTTGCCGGTGAGGGGGTCGGCCGCCATGCCCACACGGCGCCGCGCGCTGGGCGGTTTATGGGCTGCGGCCAGCGCCGTTTTGGCGGGCTGTACCAATAACTCGAACTACTTCTCCTCGTTTCCGTCCTTGTCATCGACACCGGGTGGCGCAGCGGTGCCGGAGGCAAGGCTCGGCACCGGCCAAGTCAAGGTCGCGGTCATTCTGCCGCTGTCGGCGCCGGGCAATGCCGGCGTTGCCGGCCAGGCGATGCGCAACGCGGCCGAAATGGCGTTCGCGGAGTTCAACGCCAACGCCACCGTCCAGCTGCTGATGAAAGACGACGCCGGCACGCCGGAGGGGGCGCGGGTCGCCGCGGAACAGGCGCTCGGCGAAGGCGCCGAGATCATCGTGGGGCCACTGTTCGCGCAGTCGGTCGGCATCGTCGGACAGATCGCGCGCTCGCGCAATATTCCGGTCATCGCGTTTTCGACCGATACCAGTGTCGCGATGCAGGGCGTTTATCTGTTAAGCTTTCTGCCTGAATCCGATGTGCAACGCATTGTGCAATACGCAGCGTCCGTGGGCAAACGCTCGTTTGCGGCGCTCATCCCTGACAATCCCTATGGGACGGTGGTTGAAGCTTCCTTCAAGCAGGACGTGACGCGCCACGGCGGCAAGGTCGTCGCGCTCGAACGTTATCCGCACGACAAGGTGGCGATGGCGGCGCCGATCAAGACCGTTGCTCAGGCGGCGGTTCACGCCGATGCCATTTTCATTCCCGACGGCGGTGATGCTGCACCTGACGTCGCTCAGGGGCTCGTCACCGACGGCGTCAACACCAAAAAGGCCCAGCTCCTTGGCAGCGGGTTGTGGGAAGACGATCAGCGGATCACCTCGGCCACAATCCTCAATGGCGCGTGGTACGTCGCGCCGGATCCCGCCGGCTACCGGAATTTCACCGCGCGCTATCGCGCCCGCTTCAAACAGGAGCCGCAGCGTACCGCGACGCTCGCCTATGATGCGGTTGCGCTCATTGCAGCGCTGGTGAAGACCCAAGGCGCGCGCCGGTTCTCGCCTGACGTTCTGACCAACCCGTCGGGTTTTTCCGGCATCAACGGGCTGTTCAAATTCCGTGCCAACGGCACCAATGAACGCGGGCTGGCGGTGCTGCGCGTCACACCGACGGGCGGTCAGATCATTTCTCCCGCGCCGCGCAGCTTTACCGGCTCGGGAATCTAGTCACGTGAATCTAAAGTTCGCTCGGGAGGAGGCCGCGACAGTCCGCTTTGCGCGGAACCGACAAGTCATTGCCTCGCAGCAAATGAGGCGAATGGCCACTAACGATCAAAATGCATCGCAGCAAAACGCAGCCTATTCGATCACCTCGTCAGCGCTAACGAGCAGTGCCTGCGGGACGCTGAGACCAAGTGCCTTCGCGGTCTTGAGATTGACCACGAGCTCAAACCTGGCGGATTGCATGACGGGCAGATCGGCCGGACTTTCTCCCTTGAGGACGCGTCCGACGTATGTGCCGGTCTGCCGCTCCGCGTCTGTCAGGTCAGTACCGTAACTCATCAGTCCGCCTGCCTTAGCGAATTCCCGCAATGAGTACATCGCAGGAATCTGATACTTTGCGGTCGCCGTAAGAAGCGCGACACGCGCCGAGAGAAAGTAAGGATCAGTGCCGACGAGTAACGCCTCGACGTGCTGTTTTGCAAAGGATGCAAAGGCCGCATCAAAGTCGTGCTCGTTGCGAGCACGTTCGACGTCGAGTTTCAGTCCGAGGGCGCGAGCCGCTTCCTCAACATCTCTCTAAACTGATTTTCAAATTCCGGGCCGTCCGGATTAAGTAACACGGCAATCAGTTGGGATTTGGGAATCATCTCGTGGAGCATTGCTAGACGCTTTCCCTCTAGTTCATAAATCAAGAGGTTCACACCCGTAATATTGCCACCCGGTCGATTGAGACTGGCGACGAGACCCAATTTGACTGGGTCCGAGCCGACTGCGAAGACAATTGGAATGGTTGAAGTTGACGTCTTGGCGGCAACGGCCGCGTCGTTAGAGTGCGGGACGATCACGTCCACGCTGTGGGCGGCTAAGTCGGCGGCCAGGGCCGGCAAACGATTTTTGTCACCCTCTGCAAAGCGAGCCTCAATGACGACATTACGACCCTCGACGTAGCCAGCTTCGCTCAAACCCGCCCGGAACGCCGACAAAACGGGTCCGAAAGTAGCGGACAAGCCACCGAAGAGGATTCCCACGACCGGCGTTTTCCGAACTTGCGTGCGTGCCGCTATCGGCCACGCCGCAGCTGCGCCGCCAACCAGCGTGATGAAATCCCGTCGCCTCATGGGCCGCCCCCAAGACTGACATTTGCACCGTACCACACCGCCGACGCTTAAGAGGCTATGTTGTGCGCCACGGCAAATAATGGGGCTGAAATGTCGTGACGGGTCATTTTCGACCGATCGACGATGTCTGCGCGATGTCGGCTTTCCCTCCGATCGCTATCGATTTGCTGTATCACGGCTACGAACGAAAGGGTCCAGTAAGAAACTCATGCACTGCAACAAGGTCGGCGGCACGCTTGATCTCCGAGCGCCAAAAGAAGAACCGCCTCGCCGCAGTTGCTCGGTCTGCTACTTGCATTTCCTTGCGGCATCTCGCTGAGGCTGTAACCACGATCCGCGCCAGAACCGGCGCTATGCCACCCGGACTTGTCCCAAAAAGCGCTCGACTTCAGCACGCAATCTGCCGGATCTGGCCGCTAGTTCGCTGCCCGCATTGAGCACCGCATTGGCAACCTGACCGGTCTTGCTCGCGGCGTCGGAAACCTGCACGACGCTCGCCGACACCTCGCGGGTGCGCTCTGCCGCGGCACTGGCACTATGGGCGATCTCCTTGCTGACGGCATCCTGTTGCTGCACCGCCGCCGAAATTTCAGTGGCATTTTTGTCGAGCTGGCCGATCGTGCCGGCGATGGCTTGCATGGCCTGCACCACGTTCGTCGTTGTTTCCACGATCGAGGAAATCTGCTGTGTGATGTCGCCGGTTGCCTTCTCGGTCTGCGACGCCAGCGTCTTGACCTCCTGCGCGACCACGGCAAAACCGCGACCGGCCGGACCGGCACGCGCCGCCTCGATCGTTGCATTGAGTGCGAGCAGATTGGTTTGCGCCGCGACGTCGCGAATGAGATTGCTGACGCTGTTGATCTGTCCCACCGTCGCCGCCAGGCGTTCCACCGCCGCTATGATCGACTTTGCTTCCGTAGTCGCCCGGCGGGCGATATCGGCGGATTCCCGCGCCTGATGAGAAATCTGTTCAACCGATTGCGCGATTTGTTCCGACGCCGCGGCGACGCTGTTGACATTCTTCGTCGTCTGCTCGGATGCGGTCGCGGTCGTGTTCGCCTGCGTCTGATTGTGATCGGCAGCCTCAGCCATGATCTGCGCGCAATTGTCCATCGTCTTCGACGCGCCGTCGAGCGCGCCGATGACATCATTCACCGCGTGCTCGAAATCTCTGGTCGCCGCTTCGATCTCCTGCCGCCGCGTTTCGGCTTGCCCCGCACGGTCATTCTCGCTTTGGCGTGCGGCGGTGAGGTCTTCGATCGCGCGGCGGAATACGAGCAGCGCCTCGGCCATGCCTCCGATTTCGTCGTGGCCGCCGACCGGGACCTCAACATCCGCGTCGCCGGCCGCGATCCGGCGCATGGCGCCGCTGAGCAGCGTCAAGCGGCCGACGATACTGCGGCCGACATAGAACCAGGCAATCAAGCCGGCGCTGGTAAGCGCAACAACGCTGAGGAGGATCAGAATGATCCGGCCAAGCTTGATCTGCGAAATTGCCTGCGCCGAAAGCGTTTCGGCAATTGTCCCTTGATGTTGGATCAATCTCTCTACAGCGGTCCGGAGAATCCTCGCTTGCGTTTGCGCGGCCGCGTAAACCTGCTGGGCATCCTGTTTGCCCGTCAATTCGTTGGTCCGCTCGACGATGATTCCACTGCGGCCGGACAGTGACGCGAGCTTGCCGTACGGGGCGCTTATCTTGTCGCGCTGATCGGATTTGGGTAGCTCTCTCAAGTTGTCGTCGATGTGACGCTCGGCCGCGGCAATCGAATCGCGAAGCGGCGGCAGGTTCGCAATATCAGTCACCATCGACGCTTCGATCAGCAATCCGACAAGGAGATTGGCGTCGGCTTTCACTTCGAGCAGACGGCGGAGCGAATCGATCGATTGGCTCAGCGTCGTCCTGTCGCCCTGATTTTTTGCGATCAGATCGACATAGGTGTCGTCGATGGCCGGCGTGATCGCCTCGATCAGATTTTCATGCGCCTTGCGGGCCGCGAGCGCTAGCGCGCGCTGTTGCGCGGAAATTTGGATGCGATCCGCGACGGCTTGATTGAGCGCATCGAGTCGTTCGTTCATGCGGGCTCGCGCCATGCTTCGGTCAAGCGTATCGGCGATCTCGGCGCTTTGACTGGCATTGAGCGCCCGCAGGCGGTCGATCCTGACGTTGAGATTGCGGGATTGCGCGGCGATTTCGCCGGCGATTTCCGCCCGGTGGCTTTCATCCTCAGCCGCCAATAAGCGCGGGGCGAAGGCAACAAGGTCACTGGTGTCCTTCGACAGCCGTATCGAACTCGACGGTGGCAGGCATGCTGCGGAAAACGATTGCGCTCAAGGTCGCGCCGATAGTGGCGAAGGCAAACAGCGCAAACAGCGAGCCGATCACGGTCATGCCCGCAGCCATGCCGAACGCCAGATAAAGCCGCGCGCGGATCGTCCGCATGAAGGCGAACGAGCCCGGCCGGCCGCGAAGGATGGGAAAGCCTAATTTGTATTGACCGGCACGCACCCGACGATTTGTTCGCCGCGCGTCCGCATGCTTCGTCATTGCCCTGCCATTTTGATCAGGCGCACAAGCGGTTTGAACGACCCGTCGGCTTGCATGATCATGAACAAGACCTCGTCCGAGCCCTGGTTCTTATCCGGTCCATAACTCGGCGCCACGCCGCCGAGATCGAACGGAGCCGCGTTGATGGCTCTCAGGAGCTCTTCGCGCGCCGGATCGCCGTCCACGCGGCTGAGCCCTACGACCACGAGTAGTCACTTGGCGGGCTTGTTCGACGCCAACACGGTGACCGGCGTCTCGCGATAGGCATCGGGGAACAGGCGCTTGAGGTCTGCAAGCTTCGGCAGGTCATTGGACACGATGTAGGGTTCATCGGGATGCAGGACGGCAAAGTCCTGATCGGAGCTTTCGGCGGGATTAAACCCCGGCAAAGCCTCGACCTTCGTGACGATCGCTTTGGCAAAGACGTGTGCCGCGTTCAATTGCGCGATATAGACCTCGGCGACGTGTTTTTGCTCGTCGCCGGCATAGAAAATCTCAGAGCGGTATTGCGTGCCCACGTCGGGGCCCTGAAAGTTGAGTTCGGTCGGGTTGTGCGCGACCGAGAAATATATCTGCAGAATTTTGCCGAGCGAAATCTGCCGCGGATCGAACGTCACCTGTACCGATTCGGCATCTTCCACCGATTCGGCATCTCCGGTGGTGCCGGTGCCAACCATCTCGGAGTGCGCCGTCGCCTTCTGGCCGCCGGCATAGCCGGAGAGCGCTCGCGTGACGCCCTTGACGTGCTCGTACACCGCCTGCGAGCCCCAGAAGCAACCGGCCGCCAGCACGATCGTCTGCAAGCCGCTTCCGGCTGGCGGCGCCGGATCGAGCGCCGGCGCCGGAATGATCACGGCGGGCTCGGCGGGCTGCGCCGGCATCGTGGCGGCAAGACCCAACAACGACACAAACAGCGTCGCGCATACCAGCGCGCGCGGCGAGAGGCCGCGACCCTCGCTGGCACCCGGCCATGTCCCGTCAGCCATCGACTTCCTCCGTGTCTTGCTGCGCCGACCGAATCATCATGCTTGGTCATTAGGAATTCTATGACGCTAATTTTTCATTAAGCGCCTTACCGACGGGGCGAACAGAGCTGGCGCCTGTCGATCGTCCACGCTGCTTTCTATCGCCGACGAGGAATCGCCGGGCGCGGCACAGAGAGGCCCCGGCCGCAAGGACGTCAACGACCGGGGTCGAGGGGCAACATGTGGAACGCGGACCACGTAACCCTTTCCGGTAGCACGGCCCGGTCCCGACTGTGCAATCCCGATGACTGGCAACCGGTCCCTAAACATAGCGGCTCGGCTCGGTCCAGCCATGCTGGCGAATGCGGCTACGCGGCCACTTGCTCGGACGTGTCGCGCCGGAACCGATCGCAAAAATCGAAACAGTATTTTCAGCGCATCAGCAAACACATTGCCTCAATCGATCGCAATAATCGCCGGCGCTTTGTCCGCGGAAAGACACGCTTGCGCTACCAACTCTAACCTAGAGTCCTCTTCGAGGGGCAATCGGGCAGCTCTCGCTCTGGCTTTAACTCGGCCACCTGCAGAGGCCCGACCCAAACAAAGGACGCATCATGTCACACCGAACCATGACTGCAATTGCTGCTTCGCTTTTATGCGCAGCTCCAATCTCATTGCATTGGTCACCGACACAGGCGCCACAGTTCTCAGTCGACGGTGCTCAAGCTCGAATAGGACGGCCCCTCACGCCGTTCAGTGTCGCAGGCGTCAACCGGAGAATGAACCGACGCGCATATTATGGCGGTTACGGTGGTTATTACGGTGGCCATTATCGCCCGTACTATGGTTATGCCGCAGGCATCGGCGCAGCTGCCCTCGGTGCAGCGGCCATCAGTACCGGCGCGGCGTACAACAACTATTACGCCTACTCTCCGTACAACAATTCTTACGGCCTCTATAACAACGCCGGTTACGGCAACGGCTACTATGACGACCACGGGCGCTTTTGGAACAGCTACTACAACCAAGACTATTGGAACGCCTTTCAGTGAGGCTACGGGCCGTATCGGACCTAGTTACTGAGTGCTGTGGAGGACCATCGGTCGTCCCGGTGGTCAAAACGCCCGAGCTGCGCTGGGTCAAATGACGGCTCGGGAAGGATCAAATGACGAAAGGCCGCGGCCGGTGGTCAGCCGACCGCGCAAGGCGAATTGCAAAAAGCCGTACCGGATCAGATACGGCTCGATGATGTCCTGTGCGGCGGCGCGCGGCTTCGAGCGCGCCGCGGTTACCATCTTGCGAAATTAGGCGGCTCAGCCGGAAGAGGCGGCTTATGGCTTGGGATTGCTTTGCCGGTTCGAATGCACGAGCAAATGATTATTCGCGGGGCTGCGGCACATCCGCTAATGGGATGGTCCGGCCGTGCTCCTGCCCCGCCAGCGATCGAAGCTGGCAAGGGGCGCCAAAGACAAGGAGCACACCATGTCTCAGAACCTCAACAATGCGATTGCTGTCATCGGCATTGATATCGGCAAGAACTCGTTCCACATGGTTGGCCTCGATAACCGCGGTGCCATCGGACTGCGGCAAAAGTGGTCGCGTGGCCAGGTCGAAGCCCGGCTGGCCAACATGCCGCCGTGCTTGATCGGCATGGAGGCGTGTGTTGGTGCGCACCATCTCAGTCGGAAGCTCAAGGCACTTGGTCACGATGCACGGCTGATGCCGGCGAAGTACGTGCGGCCCTACTCGAAGGGACAGAAGAATGACTTCCGCGACGCCGAGGCAATTGCCGAGGCGGTGCAGCGTCCAACGATGAAGTTCGTGGGCACCAAGACAGCCGATCAGCTCGACCTTCAGGCGCTTCACCGGGTGCGCGAGCGATTAGTCAGTCAGCGCACCGGCATCGTCAATCAAATCCGCGCCTTTCTCCTCGAGCGCGGTGTCGCCGTGCGGCAGGGCTTGCGGTTCTTGCGTGCCGAGTTGCCGCGGACGCTCGCCACGCCGCCTGATGTGCTGTCTCCTCGCATCGTGCGCGTCATTGAAGGTTTGGCCGAAGACTGGCGCCGGCTCGATCAGCGTATCGATCAATTATCTGACGAGATCACGGTCGTCGCGCGGCAGGATGCCGGGTGCGAGCGGCTGGTAAGCGTTCCCGGCATTGGACCGATCATCTCCAGCGCCATGGTGGCCGCGATCGGCAATGGAGATGCGTTCTCCAAAGGTCGTGACTTCGCCGCTTGGCTGGGTCTTGTGCCGAAGCAGATCTCAACTGGCGACCGCACCATCCTCGGCAAGATATCGAAACGAGGCAACCGCTACCTGCGCGTTCTGTTCGTGCAGGCAGCATGGGTTGTCCTGATCAAGCCGAAGAGTTGGGAGCGCCATGGGCTCAAGCACTGGATCGAAGCCGCCAAGAAGCGGCTGCACCGCAACGTTCTTGCGATCGCGCTCGCCAACAAGCTGGCGCGGATCGCTTGGAGCGTTCTGGCCCGTAGCCGAAGCTTTGAGGCGAGGCCGGCTATGGCCTCAGCCGCTTAGTCCTACAACTCTATACCTGCCGAGGTCTGCGAGAGGATGAGATGAGATGGAGGTTCGGTCTTCCCGGCGCTTGCGAACACTGGTGACCCCAATGGCCCATTGAGGCCTTTCCGCTAATGAGATCGCATGCGCGCTGATATCCATGGTGGCCAGGAGCCAATGCTCCAACAAAAGGCCGGATACATTGATGCAAGACCGCTTACCGCCGAATCGACGAAGTCCTCTTGCAACGCACGGCCGGACCATACATCGGGGTCATTTTCGACCGGGACGAACCCCGCAGTGGCTCCCGCCTTATCGGCTAGCCCTTCCTGAAAGCGGACACGCGGGAAGACGATCAGCGGATCACCTCGGCCACAATCCTCAACGGCGCGTGGTACGTCGCGCCGGATCCTGCCGGCTACCGGAATTTCACCGCGCGCTATCGCGCCCGCTTCAAACAGGAGCCGCAGCGTACCGCGACACTCGCCTACGATGCGATCGCGCTGAGTGCGGCGCCGGTGAAAACCCAAGGCGCACGGCGGTTCTCTCCCGAGGTTCTGACCAACCCGTCGGGTTTTTCCGGCATCAACGGGCTGTTCAGATTCCGTGCCAACGGCACCAACGAGCGCGGACTTGCGGTGCTGCGCGTCACGCCGTCGGGCGGGCAGATCATTTCACCCGCACCGCGCAGCTTTACTTCGGGAATCTAGGGCGCGAACTCACAACTTCGCTCGGTAGGAGGCCGCGAGAGTCCGCTTCGCTCCAAAAGCGACTGAATTGCTGCTTCGCCGCGAAATGACGCGAAGGGCCCATAAGCCAACTCATGCACCGCAACAAGGGGTCGTGCGACGGTCGCAATGATTCACTCGATCACGTCGTCAGCGATGGCGCGCACGCCGGACGGAATGATCAGGCCAAGTCCCCTGGCGGCGATTGCCACGCGTGCAAGCCGAGCGGGTTCGGGTCCGCCTTACATGAGAGCCGGAACGTCGGCGGCAAGCATGGCGTCCTTTTCCGCCGGGCTCTCATCCGCCAAGCGACCGCGATTGTTAAGGAGAGCGCGACCGATGACCCAGAATAAACCCCCTGCCGCGGTCGCGAGCCATCCTTCCACCGCCGGGCGAAGCCCGACGGTCCGCGGTGTCTCCCGGACGACATTTGGGAGCGCGACAAGCAAGGCAATCGTATTCCGTTGACAGTAATGGACCCGGCACCGAGCCACACGAAGATAAGAATTGCGATCTTGCCTGCTACGCCTGAAACTGGCCGACAAGGATTAAGATTGATAACCAGCTCGAACTTGGAGAGTTGCACGACCGGCAGATCGGAGGGCTTCTCGCCTTTGAGGATGCGCCCCGCATAGATGCCCTGTTGCCGATAGCCCTCCACGAGGCTTGTGCCGTAGCTGATCAGTCCGCCGGCCTCCGCAAACTCGCGCCATTCGTAGATCGCAGGGACAGCGTGACGCGAAGCCAGGGCAATGATCAGACCGCGCCGGCTGTTGAAAAACGGGTCGGCACCAACAAGCAGCGCACCGGAACGTGCCTGCGCGATCTTGGCAAAGGCCGCCTCAATCTCTGCATCGCTGCTGGCGTTAAAGATCGTGACTGTTCTACCGATCGTCCGGGCCGCAGCTTCGGATTCTCGGGCGTTGACCACAGCCGGTGCGAAATTCGGATTCAGCAGCACTGCGACGCTCGTGGCCGAGGGGACGAGATCGCGCAGCAGGCTCAAACGCTTCTCGACTAGCTCGGTGGTGAAGATGTTGACGCCGGTCGCGTTTCCGCCGGGTCGGGCGAGACTAGCGACGAGCCCCAGCTTGACGGGATCACTGCCGGTGTTGAACACGATGGGGATCGTTGCCGTCGCAGCCTTGGCGGCAGCGGCGGAGGGTTCGCCCCCTACCGTCACAATAACCGCAACTTGGCGGCGAACGAGATCGGCAGCCAGCGCCGGCAGCCGCTCGTACTGGCCGTCGGCCCAGCGATACTCGATCGCTGCGTTGCGGCCCTCGACGAAGCCAGCTTCCTTGAAACCTCGGCGGAAGCCGGCGACGAGATACGCGGACGGACCGGCCAATGCTGTGCTGAGAAACCCTACCACTGGCATCGCCTGCTGCTGCGCGCGTGCGGCAAGCGGCCATCCGGTTACACCGCCGCCGAGAAGTGCGATGAACTCCCGCCGCCTCATAGGTTTCCCCTCCTCCAGGCGAGCCGAGACTATCACTTTCGAGGCGATGCCCGTTGCGCATCAGAGCAAATTTTTGGGCCAATGTCGGAGATGGGTCCATTTTCGACCGGGACGAACCCGGCAGTGGCTCCTGCCTTGTCGGCCAGTTCCCTGAAAGCGGATGAAAGCGGACACAAAATCAGAGCCGTCATTGCCCAGCTCGCGGTTAAGGCCGTGCGTTAACTCGTCCACGGCCTGGACTTTCACGCCGCGAGATCGGCGACGACAGCATCGAGCACGGGGAAGCCCGGCATGCTGACGCGAAGGCGGCCTGCGTCGGTCGTCTCGACCAGCCCGTGCTCGCGCAGCGCCGCGATGCGTGCTGGATCGAGCGGGCGGTTCATTAGTTCCGCGTAACGCGCCGGATCGATGCCTTCGGCGAGCCGCAGCCCCATCAGCAGAAACTCATCGGCCATTTCTTCGCGCGTCAGCACGTCGTCGGTAATCAGGCCGCGCCCGTCGCGCTCGACGCGCTGCAGCCACGCTTCGGGACGCTTTTCCGTCGCGGTCGCGTGTCGCGAGCCGTCGATGTCGAGCCGGCCATGAGCACCGGGCCCGACGCCGGCATATTCGTGGGCGCGCCAGTAGACCAGATTGTGCCGGCACTCGCTGCCGGGCCGCGCGTGATTGGAAATCTCGTAAGCGGGCAGACCGTGCGCGGCGCATACCTCCTGCGTGGTGTCGTAGAGCGCGCGCGCCGTGTCATCGTTCGGAGTAATCAGCTTGCCCGCGGCATGAAGCGTGGCGAACGGCGTCTCCGCTTCGATGGTCAGCTGATAAAGCGAAAGATGCTCCGCGGCTTCGGCAAGCGCCCGCGTCAGTTCCTCCGCCCATTGCTGCGGTGTCTGTTGCGGCCGCGCATAAATGAGATCGAACGAATAACGTTCGAACGCGCTGCGCGCGATCGCCACCGCATCCAGCGCTTCGCGCGCCGAGTGCAACCGCCCGAGCGCCCCAAGCGCGCGATCGTCGAGCGCCTGCACGCCAAGCGACACGCGGTTGACACCGGCTGAGCGATAGCCGCGAAAGCGCGTGGCTTCGACGCTGGTGGGATTGGCTTCAAGCGTGATTTCGGCGTCCGGCGCGACATGCCAGTGCCGCGCCACCGCATCGAGCACCACGGCGATCGTCGCCGGCTGCATCAGCGACGGCGTGCCGCCGCCAAAGAAGATCGTCGAAACCGTGCGGCCGGGTACGCGTTCGGCGGTCGCCGCGATCTCGGCGGCGAAGGCGCGGGCGAAGCGTTCCTCGTCGATGGCGGCGCGCCGGACATGGCTGTTGAAATCGCAATACGGACATTTCGACAAACAGAACGGCCAATGGATATAAACGCCGAAAGCTGCAGGCTCATCGTTCAAGGCACGCCTCCGCAAGCTTGAGGAATGCGCGGGCACGATGCGACAAGCCGGTTCCGCGTGGCGGCAGGCCGTGCTTCTCCTCGCCGCTCATTTCGCCAAATGTGCGCGTGTAGCCATTCGGCAGGAACATCGGATCGTAACCAAAACCCTTATCGCCCCGCGGTGGCCAAACTAGCGTGCCGTCGATGCGCCCTTCGAACTCCTCGACCTGACCGTCCGGCCACGCGACACACAGCGCCGAGATGAAATGCCCTGTCCGGCGCTCGGACGTCATCGCGCCACGCTCGCGCAGCTTGTCTTCGATCGTCTGTATCGCAAAGCCAAAATTCCGCTCCGGGCCCGCCCAACGCGCGGAATGAACGCCCGGTTCGCCGCCGAGCGCGTCGACCGCAAGTCCGGAATCGTCGGCAAAGGCAGGCAAGCCGGATGCGGCTGCCGCCGCTTCCGCTTTGATCCGCGCGTTGGCGCGAAATGTCGTTTCGGTTTCTTCGGGTTCGCAGAGGTTCATCTGTGCTGCTGATATGGCCTCGATCCGATAGGGCGCCAGCAGTTCGCGCATTTCTTTCAGCTTACCCAGGTTATGCGTTGCAATCACAAGGCGTCCGGTGATGCGGCGATGATCCTGGTCGCTCACATCACCGCCATCTTCTGCAAATCGATGAGCTTGGTGACGCCTTTGCGCGCGAGTGCGAGCAACGTGGTGAGTTGCTCCTCCGAGAACGGCACTTTTTCCGCGGTGGCCTGCACCTCAACGATATTGCCCGAACCGGTGAGGACGAAATTGGCGTCGGTCTCAGCTTTCGAGTCTTCGGCGTAGTCGAGGTCGAGTACCGCCACGCCGCCGCACACGCCGCAGGAAATTGCCGCGATGTGGTCGCGCAAAACCTCCTGTTCGATCATCTGCCGCGTTTTCATCCAGGCGAGGCAGTCGTAGAGCGCGATCCAGGCGCCGGTGATCGAGGCGGTGCGGGTGCCGCCGTCGGCCTGGATCACGTCGCAGTCGATCGTGATCTGCCGCTCGCCGAGCGCTTTCAGATCGACGACTGAGCGCAAGCTTCTGCCGATCAGCCGCTGGATTTCGACCGTACGGCCGTTCTGCTTGCCGGCGGAGGCCTCGCGGCGGGTCCGTTCCAGCGTGGCGCGCGGCAGCATGCCGTATTCGGCGGTGATCCAGCCGCGGGCCTGGCCCTTGAGCCACGGCGGCAGGCGATCTTCGAGTGTCGCGGTGACCAGAACGTGGGTATCGCCGAATCTGACGAAACACGAACCTTCGGCATATTTCACAACGCCGCGTTCGAGCGACACGGGCCGCAATTCGTCGGATTGTCGGCGGCTCGGCCGCATACTGTAGCCTCCCTGCCGGCGGTGGCGATGCCGCGCCGACGTTATTGGCCCAGTCTTTTAGGGGCGGGAGGTAAAACCGACAAGGGCAAGCGCAGGCCGGCGTGAACGACTCACAGCCCGATTGCGGCGAGGCCGACCACAATGATCAGTACAACCCAGCCAAAATGGCGTCCACGCGTTGCCCAGGCGTTGCCAATAGCGCCGAAGCCAAACGTGACGATGCTGGTTGCGATGATCCAGTTGCGCGCGGCATCGGAACCGAGCCTGGGCGCGGCAATGAGAAGAATCGCGAGACTCACGCACGCGATCGTGCCCCATAGCCACACCAGCCGGATTAACCGCCGCACCCACTCAGGCTCGATCCGGGCGCGAGCAAAAACTTTGGTCTCGCCCAGCACTCCGTGCATGACGGCTGCGGCCACAGCCAGAATTCCAGCCATCTGCACCGCGAGATCGCGCATTGCCCGACTCCATACAGTAGTGTATGGAAGGGATATCACTCCGCTCCTTGAACGTCAATACAGCAGTGTATGGAAATGGCCGACAAACGACTGGGACCGGCAGAATGGGTGAACGCGGGGCTCAAGGCGCTGACAAAATCCGGATTTTCCGTACTCAAGGCGGACACGCTCGCCAATCGGCTCGGCATCTCCCGCGGCAGCTTCTATTGGCACTTCGCCGATGTATCGGCATTCCACGCGGCAATCCTGCGGCGCTGGCGCAAGATCGCGTTGGAGAACATTATTGATGAGATCGAGGAGACCTCAAACGATCGCCTGGAAGCGTTGGCCTCTCGTGCATTTGCCCGCGACACCGGGATTGAACGCGCGGTGCGGGCCTGGGCTACGGCCGACGGGCGGGCAAGAGCCGCGGTCGGAGCAGTGGATGCGGAGCGGATCCGCTATTTGCGGAAACTGTTGATCGACGCCGGCATTCCTCCAAGCATAGCCGGAACGCGCGCGTGTATCATCAACTGGTGCTATCTCGGCTTCGCGTTATCGTCGAACAAACTTGACCAGGATACTTTGAAGCAAGTCGTCGGCGACCTGTCGCAATTGGCCCGCGCGAAACCTGGGCAAGTCACTGAAGAGGTGCGCGCACCACGTTCGGTCAAGCGAACCTCGCGCCGCGGCTCGCGGCGTCCCGCGCAATAGGGGACATGGCTTAATTTCGGGGCGCCGGACATGCGCGAAAGGGTCCGTGCGGGCCGGTTTTATGGTTGCTTCTTAAGCTCGATTGCCTTGTTCACCGTCTTGCCGATAGGTTTAGCTTGAAACAACCGGTGCAGAGTCGACAAGTCTTGCAAACAAGTATCCAAAATAAATTCTGCACTAGCGTCCGGAGCTAACCTTGGCCAGCCACGATCTTCCGCTTGCCGCAAGCCAGCTGAGCCTTGCTCAGCTCAATGAGCGTTCGCGCGAGATCTTCCGCCAGATCGTCGAGAGCTATCTGGCGACCGGCGAACCGGTCGGCTCGCGTAATCTGTCGCGCATTCTGCCGATGACGTTGTCGCCGGCCTCGGTGCGCAACGTCATGTCCGACCTCGAACAGCTCGGTCTCGTCTATGCGCCGCATACCTCCGCCGGCCGGTTGCCGACCGAGATCGGCCTGCGATTTTTTGTCGATGCGCTGATGCAGATCGGCGATCTCACCGAAAACGACCGCAACGCGATCGAAGCGCAAGTCGCGGGCAGCGGTCAGGCGAAATCGCTCGAAGCCGTGCTGACCGAGGCCTCCGGTCTGCTTTCGGGCCTGAGCCGTGCCGCAGGCGTGGTGCTCACGGCCAAGCAGAACCAGCGGCTGAAGCACATCGAGTTTGTGCGGCTCGAGCCCGAGCGGGCGCTCGTGGTTCTGGTCGCCGAGGATGGCCAGGTTGAAAATCGCGTGCTTGATATTGCGGTGGGTCTGCCGACCTCGGCGCTGGTCGAGGCCGCCAATTTTCTCAATGCTCGGATTCGCGGCCGAACGCTGGCCGAAGCGCGCGACGAAATCGAGCAACGGCTGGCGGAGGGGCAGGCCGAACTCGACGAGCTGACCAAGAAGATTGTTGCCGCCGGCCTGGCCAGCTGGTCAGGCGGCGAGCGTGACGAACGCAAACTGATCGTGCGCGGCCAAGCCCATCTGCTCAAAGACCTTAAGGTGCTGGCGGATCTGGAACGGGTGCGCCTGCTGTTCGATGACCTTGAGACCCGCCGTGAGGTGGTCGATCTGCTCGGCCGCGCGGAACAAGCGGAGGGCGTCCGGATTTTTATCGGCTCTGAGAACAAATTGTTCTCGCTGTCGGGCTCTTCAACGATTGTTGCGCCGTACCATGATGCTTCGGGTCAAATTGTCGGCGTCCTGGGCGTCATCGGGCCGACCAGGCTGAACTACGCCCGCATCATCCCGATGGTGGACTACACCGCCAAGGTCGTGAGCAAGCTGCTCGGGGGCTGACCCGGTCAACGCAAGCCCCGACCGCCAGGCCGGCGCGCTTGATTTTTGCCGATCGAGCCCTGATATCCGGGGCAGCAACGGATGGGTATCGATATGACGGAACAAACCGCGCGCACTGAGGACGCAGCGGGTATGCCGCGGGAGGCCAGTTCGCCGGCGTCGGCTGCAGCTCCTGAGGCCGATGCAGGCGTCCTTGCCGCCGACCTCAAGGACAAGCTCCTGCGGACGCTCGCCGAGATGGAAAACCTGCGCAAGCGGACCGCTCGCGAAGTCACCGACGCCCGCCTTTACGGCGTCACGTCGTTTGCGCGCGACATGCTTGCCGTTGCCGACAACATGCGCCGCGCGCTCGATGCGGTGTCCCCCGTGCTGCGCGCCAGCGCTGAGGCCGGCGTGAAATCGCTGATCGAGGGCGTCGAATTGACCGAGCGCGAGCTCTTAAAGGCACTGGAGAAGAGCGGCGTGCGCCAGTTCACCCCGAAAGGTGAGAAATTCGATCCCAATGTCCATCAGGCGATGTACGAAGTGCCCGACGTGTCGGTGCCGGCGGGCAGCATCGTCGAGGTCGTGCAGCCCGGCTATATGATCGGTGAGCGCGTGCTGCGGCCGGCCATGGTCGGAGTGTCGAAGGGCGGTCCCAGGACGGCGCCCCCATCGTCTTCACGCCCGTCCCGATCGGCCAACGACAACACCACGGCTGATTAAAATCCTGAGGCCGGTGGCGAGCGACCGCTTGAAGCTTCACTTCAGCTCGACGCTATCGCGAACCGTTCGCAGCCGGGCCAAAACGCCGGTCCACGAGTCGGCGCGCCCGACGCCGATCATCTGCATGAATCCGCCACCGCCGAAACGCAGCCACTGCACCACCATGACATCGGCGCCGCTGCGCGCGTCCTTGGCCTCCGCCATGGTCTGGTATCCCGACTGACCGCCGATCCGAAGCGGCTCGGACATCGTCACGCGGACGTCTCTGATGCCGCCAATTTCGTTGAACGACAACCGCGCAAAGTTTGCGTGGTCACTGGGCTCGACAGGGCCGCCCGGCAAGGCGGCGATAAGCAGACGCGCATCGGGACCGCCGGCTTGCAGCGCGCCCTTGGCGGCATCCTCGGGACTGCCGCCGTGTGCATCGCTCAGCAACAGCATGCGTCCGCGCAGGACGCCGACAACGTGGAAGCCGGCGAGGTCGGCGACCGAAAATGGCAAAAGGCCGAGTTCCTCAGCCTCCGGCACATTGGGACGTACCGACAACGTTGCGAGAGCTGCGCGGACAATGCGATCCGAATAGATGGTGTCGTCCAGCGGGACCTGGACGGTGACGAGCGCGGTGAGGTCGTCGGTCGCGGCGACCAACAACCACTTGCGGTAACGCGCCTTGTCGGACACCTGGCGGCCGGTGAAGAGAAAGCCATTGCCGATATCGAGCTTGATCGGCTCGCGTTTTTCCAGGTTGATGCCCTGTTTCTTTAGGACGTCGGTATCCATCGTCTTCTGGAACTGGGCATAAGCCGCCGCCGGCAGGATGGTGATCAGGATCGCGGCATCCTTGGCAGGATCGGCAAAGCCGTCGAACGCATCGCTCGGCACCATGCCTGCTGGCGGCACCAGCCCGATGCGCGAACCGGGTGGGAAAACCGCGTCGGCCGCCCACGCAGGCGTTGTCGAGACGATCGCCGCTAGCGCTGCCGCAAAACAAAAAGCGCGGATAGAGCCGTAGGTGGCATGACTGATCATACCGAAGCCTCTTGAGGGCTGAAACTGGAGCTGTCGGGCGCGACGCGCGTCACCCGGCGCAAGGTTAGATTGATCCGTCCGCCCTGCGGGAGCAAGCGCGATGTTCCCGGGTAGATGTGGTCGACGCCGTGGAAGGCAAGTCGGGAAGCGCCGCCGAGGATGAGCACATCGCCTGAGCTCAGCCGCATGACGCGGGTAGGTCCGCGGCGTTCTAAGCCGCCGACGCGAAACAGGCAGGAGTCGCCGAGCGAGATCGAGATCACCGGCGCATCAAAGTCGGCCTCGTCCCGATCCTGGTGCAGACCCATTTTCGCGGCCGGACCGTAGCAGTTGATGAGGCAGGCTTCCGGCGGCTTGGGGTATTGGCCCACCTCGTCCCATATTCGGGCAAGCGCTGCCGGCATCGGTGGCCATGGCCGGCCAGTTTCGGGATGCGTCGGCTGATACCGGTACCCGCTCTCGTCGGACACCCATCCAAGCGGCCCGCAGTTTGACATGCGCACCGTAAACGGCCGGCCCGACTTCGGCATGCGCGGCGTGTACGGCGGTGCCGACGCGAAGACACTGTGGACTGCGGCGAGCAAATCCGCTTGTCCGTCCCGGTCGAGATATCCGGGATAGATGCGCAATCCGGAAAGCTCCGTCCGCGGCTTCATCTGCTCGCTCGTTCCGTGGTCGGCGCCACCTGCGGTCATTGCGCAGTTGCTCGAACGAAGCTGTCTTGCAGCCCGATCATGCTCTCCTATATGACCCAAGGATGCCGCCTGGAAATGGGCCAGGCGACTAAAAGGGGGTCGGACGAAGGGCGCCGTTAGGGCCTGCCCGACCTGCCGCTAAAGAGAGGGTTAACACCATGGCCAAGGTCATTGGCATTGATCTAGGGACCACGAATTCCTGCGTCGCGGTGATGGAAGGCAAGACGCCTAAGGTCATCGAGAACGCGGAGGGAATGCGCACTACGCCGTCCATCGTCGCTTTTACGGACGAGGGCGAGCGGCTCGTAGGCCAGCCGGCCAAGCGCCAGGCGGTCACCAATCCCGAACGTACGATTTTTGCGGTCAAGCGGCTCATCGGCCGGCGCTATGACGACCCGATGGTGGAGAAGGACAAGAAGCTTGTCCCCTACAAGATCGTCCGCGCTTCCAACGGCGACGCCTGGGTCGAGGCCGAGGGCAAGACCTATTCGCCGTCGCAGATCTCCGCCTTCATCCTGCAAAAGATGAAGGAGACGGCTGAGTCCTATCTCGGCAGCAAGGTCGAGCAGGCCGTGATCACCGTCCCGGCATACTTCAACGACGCACAGCGTCAGGCGACCAAGGACGCCGGCAAAATTGCCGGTCTGGAAGTTCTGCGCATCATCAACGAGCCGACAGCAGCCGCGCTCGCCTACGGGCTCGACAAGAGCAAGACCGGCACCATCGCGGTTTACGATCTCGGCGGCGGCACGTTCGATATTTCCATTCTCGAAATCGGCGACGGCGTGTTCGAGGTGAAGTCGACGAACGGCGACACCTTCCTCGGCGGCGAAGATTTCGATATGCGGCTCGTCAACTATCTGGCCGACGAGTTCCAGAAGGAGCAGGGCATCGATCTGCGCCGCGACAAGCTCGCGCTGCAGCGGCTCAAGGAATCCTCCGAGAAGGCCAAAATCGAGCTGTCGTCCACGACGCAGACCGAGATCAACCTGCCGTTCATTACGGCGGACGCCTCGGGTCCGAAGCATCTGACCATGAAGCTCACCCGCGCCAAGTTCGAGGCGCTGGTCGATGACCTCATCCAGAAGACGATCGATCCCTGCAAGCAAGCGCTGAAGGATGCCGGTCTGTCCGCAGCCGAGATCAACGAGGTCGTTCTGGTCGGCGGCATGACCCGCATGCCGAAGGTGCAGGAAGTCGTCAAACAGCTGTTCGGCAAGGAGCCGCACAAGGGCGTCAATCCTGACGAGGTCGTCGCGATTGGTGCTGCGATCCAGGCCGGCGTGCTGCAAGGCGACGTCAAGGATGTGCTGTTGCTCGACGTTACGCCGCTGTCGCTCGGCATCGAGACGCTGGGCGGCGTGTTCACCCGGCTGATCGATCGCAACACCACGATCCCGACCAAGAAGAGCCAGGTGTTCTCCACGGCCGAAGACGGGCAGACCGCAGTCACGATCCGCGTGTTCCAGGGCGAGCGCGAAATGGCGGCGGATAACAAAATGCTCGGTCAGTTCGACCTGGTCGGCCTTCCGCCGGCGCCGCGCGGCGTGCCGCAAGTCGAGGTCACGTTCGACATTGACGCCAACGGCATCGTGAACGTCTCGGCCAAGGACAAGGGCACCGGCAAGGAGCAGCAGATCCGCATACAGGCTTCGGGCGGCCTCAGCGAGGGCGACATCCAGAAGATGGTCAAGGATGCCGAAGCTCACGCCGAGGAAGACAAGAAGCGCAAGGCGCAGGTTGAAGCGAAGAACCACGCCGAGGCTCTGGTCCACTCGACCGAGAAGACGCTCGCCGAGCATGGATCGAAGGTCGGCGAGGGCGACCGGCGGGCGATCGAAAACGCCATGGCCGACCTCAAGGAAGCCTTGAAGGGCGATGATGCCGAGGCGATCACCGCCAAGACCAACGCGCTGGCACAGGCTTCCATGAAGCTCGGCGAGGCGATGTACAAGCAGTCGGCCGAGCAACCGGCCGGCGGCGCTGGAGCCGAAGCCGAAGCCGAAGCCGAAGCCAAGAAGGATGACGTCGTCGACGCCGAGTTCACCGAGGTCGATGACGACAAAAAGAACAAGAAATCCGCTTGATCCGGCGGGACGTCTAATGCCGGCTCTGTTCAGTGACAAACTGCGAAAAGTCATCACCCCCGGGTTTGACCCGGGGGTGTGTCTGCTTGAAAACGAATGACGTATAGCCGGCGCGGGGCCGGCTAAGTGCTGTGCGTAATGCAGGGTTGGAACGGGAATGGCCAAACGCTGCTACTACGAAACGTTATCGGTCGAACGCACCGCCAGTGACGGCGACATCAAGGCTGCCTTTCGCAAGCACGCGATGCAGTGTCATCCAGATCGTAATCCCGGGGACGGTGGCGCCGAGCATCGCTTCAAGGAGATCAACGAGGCCTACGAGGTCCTCAAAGACCCCGACAAGCGGGCCGCTTATGACCGTTTCGGTCATGCTGCATTCGAGCACGGCGGCGTCGGCACGGCGAATGGATTTGGTGCCGACTTCGCCACTACCTTCTCCGATATATTCGACGATCTCTTCGGCATGAGCGGCCGCCGCGGCCGCGGTTCCGGGCGCGAGCGCGGCGCGGACTTGCGCTACAACATGGAGATCTCGCTACTGGACGCCTATGCGGGCAAGGCGGCGTCGGTCCGCATCCCAACTTCGGTCACTTGCGAGGCCTGCTCCGGCACCGGCGCCAAACCCGGCACGAAGCCGAAAGCCTGTCCCATGTGTGGCGGGCAGGGCAAAATTCGCCATGCCCAAGGCTTCTTCACGCTCGAGCGAACCTGTCCAAACTGCCATGGCCGCGGTCAGGTGATCGAGAGCCCGTGCGCGTCGTGCACCGGCTCCGGCCGGGTGATGCGCGAGCGGACGCTATCAGTGAACATTCCTGCCGGCGTCGAGGATGGCACGCGCATCCGGCTTGCCGGCGAGGGCGAAGCCGGCGTGCGCGGCGGGCCGGCGGGCGATCTCTACATCTTCCTGTCGATCGGGGCGCACGAGTTCTTTCAGCGCGACGGCGCCGACCTGCATTGCCGCGTGCCGGTTTCCATGGTGACCGCCTCGCTCGGCGGCGAGTTCGAAGTGCCGACCATCGACGGCGGCAAGACCCGGGTGAAAGTGCCGGAGGGGATGCAGACCGGTCAGCGTTTTCGTCTGTCGGGTAAGGGAATGCCGGTGCTGCGTTCGCGGCAAAGCGGCGACATGTATGTCCAGGTCGTCGTCGAGACCCCGCAGAAGCTCACCAAGAAGCAGCGTGAACTCCTGGCCGAGTTCGACCGCCTGTCGTCGTCGGAGACCCACCCTGAATCCGCAGGCTTCTTCGGCAAAGTCAAAGAGCTGTTCGGCGGCAAAAGCGCAACCTCCGCCTGAATGTATTGTCCCTCCAAGCACTTGCGAATTTTAGCGTGCATTAGTCGGCCCGCGGGGCCGGAGGTCGGCTAGTCATAAGTTAACGAATGTTCTAGAACGACGACGTTGCGTTGTAGGAAGCCATGCCGGTTCCGGGTCTGCTGAAGTTTGAACAGAAGGTCGAGCGCCAGCTCCGGATTTTGGAGCTGAGCAAGACTCTTATCGAGCGCAAGATCGGACGCCAGTTCCGGCTGCTTGAACAAAGGCGGGACGGCATCGGCAAAAAAATCGACGAACAAATTCGTCACTTTGAGCGTAAGCGCGGCATCCGGCTTGACGACGAAGTCCGCTTCATCCGCTCCTGGATCGAACGGCCGTTGACGGTCGGCGCGGTCACACCGTCCGGAAAGATTCTGGCGCGCACCATGGCGCGCTACGTCGATCCCGACAGTGACGGCCCGGTGGTCGAATTGGGACCAGGCACTGGGCCAGTGACCGAGGCGCTGGTGCAGGCGGGCGTGGCACCGTCGCGGCTGGTGCTGGTCGAATTCAATCCGACGTTCTGCCGGCTGCTGCACTCGCGCTATCCCGATGCGACTTTGGTACAGGGCGACGCCTATAGCCTGCGCCGCCTGCTCGAAACGCTGCTGCTGCAGCCCGCCGCCGCAGTCGTCTCCGGCCTGCCGCTGGTGACCAAGCCGATCAGGATGCGGCTGCGGCTTATTCGCGACGCGTTCGATCTGATGCTGCCGGGCGCGCCGTTCGTGCAGTTCACCTATTCGGTCGCGGCGCCATTGCCTCGTCGCCTTAGCGGCTTCTCGGTCGAGGCGTCGGAGCGGATCTGGATGAACCTGCCGCCGGCGCGCGTCTGGGTTTATCGCAAGACTTGATGTTCTTCGCTTATGGCCACTCCGAAAATTCTGGTGCTTTCCGGGCTCGCTGCGCGCGGGTTCGCATAACGCGCGGCTTGCCGCGCTCGCGGCCAAGGAGCTTGCACTCCTCGGCGGCGACGTAACACGCATCTCGTTTGCCGACTATCCACTGCCGTTGTTCGACGCCGATCTCGTGACCGACAGCGGACTGCCGCGCCACGCCCTCGACCTGAAACAAATGCTGGGCGCGCATCAGGGCGTGTTCATCGCCAGTCCGGAATACAGCGCCTCGGTGCCGCCGCTGATCAAGAATGCCATCGACTGGGCTTCGCGCGGGCGCGACCGCAACGAACCGAGCTACGCCGTGTTCAAGGGCCGCGTCTTCGCCATTGGCTCGGCGGCTAACGGCTCAGCCGGAGGACTACGCGGCCTGATGGCGTTGCGGCAGATCCTGGAACTCGGCTGCGGCGCGCTGGTGCTGCCGGAGCAGATCACGGTCGGTCGCGCCGGCCAGGCGTTCGACGACATGGACAATCTCAAGGACGAAGCCCAGGCCGCGGCCTTGAAAGCGCTGGCGCGCCGCCTCATTAACATGGCGGGCATGATGCCGCACGGAACGGCGTGAGAGGATAGTCAATGCCGATCGAGCCGCGCGACCGAATGATCGTCGCGCTCGATGTTTCGTCAGTCGAAGCGGCGCAAGCCCTGGTCGCCCGCTTGGGCGACGCGGTTTGCTTCTACAAGATTGGCTATCAGCTTGCCTTCGCCGGCGGTCTTGCCTACGCGCACACGCTGTCCGCCGCCGGCAAGCAGGTGTTTCTCGATCTCAAGCTTCATGACATCGCCAATACGGTTGCGCAGGGCGTCAAAAGCCTGGCGCCGCTCGGCGCCACGTTCCTCACCGTGCATGCCTACCCGCAGACCATGAAAGCCGCGGTCGAGGCGCGCGCAGGAGGCTTGCGCATCCTCGCCGTCACCGTGCTCACCTCCTACGACGACAGCGATCTTGCCGCCGCTGGCTACGACCGCACGGTGCGAACGCTCGCTGCCGAACGCGCCGCGCAAGCGCTTGAGATCGGCGTGGACGGGCTGGTTTGCTCCGCCCAAGAGGCGGCCAATCTGCGCTCGATTGTCGGGCCGCGCATGGCGCTGGTGACGCCCGGCATCCGGCCGGCCGGCGCCGACCGCGGCGATCAAAAACGCATCATGACGCCTTCCGCCGCGATCGCCGCAGGCGCCGATTATCTCGTGGTCGGCCGGCCGATCATTGCCGCCGCCGATCCGAAGGCGGCGGCGCAGGCGATCGTCGCCGAGATTGCGCAGCAAGCAGCCAGGGAGACATGCGATGGCTAAGGGCTACTGGATCGTGCACGTCGACGTGAAAAATGACGAGGGCTACAAGCCTTATGTCCTCGCCAACGCGGCGATCTTCCACAAATTCGGCGGGCGCTTTGTGGTACGCGCCGGAAAGTCCGAAGGCATGGAGGGAACCGCCAAGCCGCGCCACATCGTGATCGAGTTTCCCGATTACGCAGCCGCGCTCGCCTGCTACCGCTCGCCGGAATACCAGGCCAACATCAAAGTGCGCGAGCCGCACGCGACTGCGGATTTTGTGATCGCCGAAGGCTACGACGGCCCGCAGCCGTAGTGTTGCTGCCGCTGCGAAGCCCCGGTATATCCGCGGCAACCGAAAGACGGGCCCCAAAGCAATGGCGGCGGCAAATTCCGATATGCGGCTGGTGATCGCCGGCGCCGGCGGGCGCATGGGGCGCACGCTGATCCATGCCATCGCCGCGACCAAGGGCGTCACCCTTGCCGGGGCGGTCGAGGCGGCGGATTCAGCGGTGATCGGCCGCGATGCCGGCGAACTCGCAGGCCTCGGGCCGAACGGCATCAAGGTCACCAGCGATGTCGCGCCGCTCCTTAACGCCGCCGACGGGCTGATCGAATTCACCATTCCCGCAGCGACGCTGGCGCTCGCCGAACTGACCGGCGCAGCGGGCATCGCCCATATCATCGGCACCACCGGTCACTCGGCCGAGGAGGAGGCGGTGATCGCCAAGGCGGCAACGCGCGCGCCGATCGTCAAATCCGGCAATATGAGCCTCGGCGTCAATTTGCTCGCCGCGTTGACCAAGCGCGTGGCGCGGACGCTCGATGAGAATTACGACATCGAGATTCTGGAAATGCACCACAACAGGAAAATCGACGCGCCGTCGGGCACCGCGCTGATGCTCGGCCATGCCGCTGCGGCCGGCCGAGGCATCAATCTCGCCGCGCATTCAGTGCGTGGACGCGACGGCATCACCGGCCCGCGCCACGCGGTGGATATTGGTTTTGCGTCGTTGCGCGGCGGCACCGTCGTCGGCGATCACACCGTGATCTTTGCCGGGCCTGCTGAGCGCATCGAGCTTACTCACCGCGCCGAGGATCGGATGATCTTTGCCCGCGGCGCGCTGCATGCGGCGCTGTGGGCGCGGGGCAAAAAGCCCGGCCTTTACTCGATGGCGGATGTCTTGGGGCTAAGTGATATTTGACGGGAAACAGTGCCAGGAAGGAAAGAATGAGTGACCGGCTTCTCGTGCTCGTGCGCCACGGCGAGAGCGAATGGAACAAGAAAAATCTGTTCACCGGCTGGCGCGATGTCGGCCTCACCGAAAAAGGCATCGCCGAAGCGCAAAGCCGCCGGGCGCAAGCTCAAAGCGCAAGGCTTCCGTTTCGATGTCGCCTTCACCTCGGCGCTGGTGCGCGCCCAGCACTCGCTGGACTTATGCTCGAGGAGATGGGGCAGCAGGGCATTCCGGTGTTCAAGGACCAGGCGCTCAACGAGCGCGACTATGGCGACCTGTCGGGGCTGAACAAAGACGATGCCCGCGCCAAATGGGGCGCCGAGCAGGTGCATGTCTGGCGGCGCTCTTATGATGTCGCGCCGCCCGGCGGCGAGAGCCTGAAAGACACCGCTGCGCGCGTGCTGCCGTATTACATCCAGGAAATTCTGCCGCTGGTGCTGCGCGGCGACAACGTGATCGTCTCTGCTCATGGCAATTCGCTGCGCGCGCTGGTGATGGTGCTGGAGCACTTGTCGCCGGAGCAGATCGTCGCGCGCGAGATCGCAACCGGCGTGCCGCTGATCTACCGGCTCAATGCCGACTCGACGGTGGCGGAGAAGAACGACTTGGCGGCGTGAAGTCTCTCACTCCTCTCCCCCTTGCAAGGGGGAGGGAGGGGTGGGGGTCTACGGCCTTGATGCTTGCGCAAGCTTTGAACACTGACCCCCACGGGCCTCGCTTTCGCTCGCCTCTCCCCCGTAAACGGGGGAGGCTTATCTGCGCGACCCTGCCGGCCTCCCAGCCGAGCATCGCCTGCTTGCGGGTGATGCCCCAGTGGTAGCCGGTGAGTGCGCCTCCTTTGCCGATGACGCGGTGACACGGCACCACGAATGACACCGGGTTTTTGCCGACGGCGGCGCCGACGGCGCGGGCGGCGTTCGGCGTGCAGACTTTGCCGGCGATGCCGGAATAGGTCGCGACCTTGCCCATCGGGATTTTCAAAAGTGTTTCCCAGACCCGCACTTCCCAGTCGGTGCCAATGAGCACCACGCGAAGCGGCCGGTCTTCGCGCCATTGTGTGGGATCGAAAATCCGCTGCGCGATCGGGGCGGTGCGCGCGGGATCGGCGACGTAGCTCGCTTTGGGCCAGCGCCGCTGCATGTCGGCGAGCGTGGTTTCTTCCTGGCCCGCGATCGGCGAAGGCAAGCCCGGCGAGCCCGCGTTCGGTCGCCATCACCAGCGCCTTGCCGAACGGCGACGGATGAAAGCCGAACCGCACCGTCAAACCCTCGCCGCCGGACTTCCACTCGCCCGGCGACATCGCCTCGTGGGTCACGAACAGATCGTGCAGCCGGCCCGGCCCCGACAGGCCGACTTCGTAGGTGGCGTCGAGCACGCTTGCGGAATCGCGCAACAATTGCCGCGCGCCGTCGAGCGTCAGCGCCTGCACGAAAGCCTTCGGGGTGAGCCCCGCCCAGCGGCGGAACAGGTGATGCAGCTCGGTCGGCGTGACGCTCGCCGCTTCGGCAATGGCTTCGATCTCGGGCTGCTCGCGCCAGTGCTTGCGGATGTAGCCGATGGCGCGGCGCACCACGTCGTAATCGGCGGCGGCGTCATCGAGCGGCGTGAGATCGGGAATGCGATCGGGTGACAGCATGGATGCCTCCATCGTTCTGACCCCCATCTAGGCCGCCGGCGGCGCGCAAGACCACCCGATTTCTGTAGTTATTCTCTCCCTCCCCCTGCAAGGGGGAGGGTAGGGTGGGGGTCACGCGGCCTCGAAGCTTGCGGAACACTGACCCCCGCGGGCTTCGCTTCGCTCGCCACCTCCCCCGTAAACGGGGGAGGAACAATTATTCCATCACCGTCCGCGTCGGCCCGCGCTTGGCCTCGCCAATTGCCGACGACAGCGCCCGCGCAAAGCTCGCCTTCTCGTCCGGTCCCAGGAAAGCAGCGATCGACAGCCGCCGGCCGCGCGACACCAGGAACAGGCGCTCGATGCCGAACTCCTCGTGCACAATGCGGTCGAGCTGCACCCAGACCGGATTGAGCGTCCATTCGCGCACCCCGCCGCGCTGATTGACCTTGCGCACGGTGAGCTCGGAGGCGGTGACGGTCACCACCTCGTAGGCCCGCGCCGCGCGAAAATTGGCGCGGAAGGCGACGTAGATCAGCACCACGTCGAGGCCGAGAAAGCCGAACACCGGCCACGCGCCCAGCAGCAGAAACACCATCCCGGAGACGAAGCTGATGCCGCCGATGCACAGCATCAGGATCAGGAAGCCGGTCGAGCCGAGTGAGCGGTGCGGCGTGATCACGGCCGAAAAGATCGCGGGCTCCGCGAGCGCGCCGCGATCGCGGGGGCTGTTGTCGGCGTTCATGACGCTGACTATACGGGAACCATGGCGCGCAAAACCACTCACAAGACCGTTCACAAGCCGACGCGGCAAAACCTGAAGGCCGCCGTCTCAAAAAAGGGCAGGGGCAAGCCCGCACGCGTCAAGGACCGCAAGGCGCAGGTTAAGGCCGACACCAAAGCTGCGCACGGCGAAGTGCCGCAATGGAGCAAAGCCGAGGTCGAGGAAGCGTTCCGCCGCTTTGCCGCCGCCAATCCGACGCCGCGCGGCGAGCTGCAGCACATCAATCCGTTTACGCTTCTGGTCGCGGTCGTGCTCTCGGCGCAGGCGACCGATTCCGGCGTCAACAAGGCGACGCCGGCTTTGTTCAAGCTCGCCGACACGCCGGAAAAGATGGCGAAGCTCGGCGAGCCGCGCGTGCGCGCGCTGATCAAGACCATTGGCCTTTATCGCACCAAGGCGAAGAACGTGATCGCGCTGTCGCGGCAGCTCATCGCCGAGCACGGCGGCAAGGTCCCGCACGACCGCGACGCGCTTGAAGCGCTGCCCGGCGTTGGAAGGAAGACCGCGAACGTGGTGCTCAATATTGCCTTTGGCGAGCCGACCATCGCCGTCGATACCCACATCTTCCGCGTCGGCAACCGCACCGGCCTGGCGCCCGGCAAGACCCCGCTCGACGTCGAGATGAAGCTGATGGAAGTCGTGCCGGAACGTTATCGGCTGCACGCCCACCACTGGCTCATCCTGCACGGTCGCTACACCTGCCTCGCCCGTCGCCCGCTGTGCGAGAAATGCCTGATTGCGGATTTGTGCAAATGGCCGGGGAAGACGGTGTTATCCGCCCCCGCACGAAGTGCGGGGGAGGGGGCATAGGCGGCCTCGGCCGCCGTCCTTAGAGCTAAAAACGCCGATGCGAAGCATCGGCTGCGGCGTAGCGCGGTGGAGGGGGCGTCTGCGCTTAGGCCGCTTCCAGATCGAGCGGTTGGGCTTATAAGTAGAGCTATATCAGTTCTGATATAGGATGAGCGGAAATGAAAGGGCGGCGAAGATTCGCGAGCGTTTGGGATGCGCTCGAAGACAGTGCGGCGGACGCGGCCAATATGCAGGCGGGCTCGAAGCTGATGATTGCGATGCGCAGCAAAATCGAGAGCTGGAAGGTCAGCCAGACCGAAGCCGCACGTCGTTTGGGCCTGACGCAGCCACGCTTGAACGACTTGATGCGCGGCCGAATCGACAAGTTCAGCCTCGATGCGCTCGTGAATCTGGCAGGCCGGGCGGGTCTCGTGGTGCGGCTGCAAATTCGGAAAGCCGCCTAAGCCGCGATGCGATGCATGGCGGCGTGGTCACGCGCGCCGCGGATGACTTTGAGCGACTTTTCGATCGCCGACCACAAGCCGCGGATTTCGGCGGCCGAGCCGGGGTCGGAATCGTATTCTTTGACGCCTTCGCCTTCGGTCAGCGCAAGCGAGAAGCTTGCCCGGTGGGTGATCTGGCCGCCCCAGACCGGGACGTCGAGCTGCGCCAGGCATCGGCGCGCCGAAGTGACCGCCGGCGCTTCCGCGTCGTGACGTTTCGGCGGCGCCGCGTTGAATACCACGGCGTAGGGTGTGCGCACCTGCCGCGCCAGCGCAATGGTCTCCTGCACGGCGTCAATATCGAACAGGCCGGGCCGGCAGGGAATAATCACCAGCGTTGCCGCTTCGATGGCTTCGACCACGCTCACCGAGCTGTTTGGCGGCGTGTCGATCAGGATCCATTCGAAGCCGTTGCGCCTGGCCTTTTTGACGATATCGGCAATGCCGCGCTTGACGGTCTTCAGCGGCAGCGCGCGCGCGGCGCGCAGTTCGTTCCACAGCATCAGCGAGCCCTGCGGGTCATCGTCGATGAGCAGACACGGCCGCGCCAGCCGGTGCACATGAACGGCAAGATGCGCTGCCAAAGTGCTTTTGCCGGCCCCGCCCTTACGCGACGCGAACGCAACTACGTTCATCGATGCAGTCCGAACATTGGCTGAGGAGTGAACCGCGGCGACGCCCGATCGCGGCAGTTTTCTGCTCAGGCAGTTTCCGACGATTGGATGAACAACTCCCTTATTTGTTTGTCGCACAACTGTCATAATCTCCCAAACGTGGGAAGCTGGGGCAAATTCCGCTCGATGCGACGCACGGCCGTTAAAACTTACCCAGTGGTCCCATCGTCATTGCGAGGAGCAAAGCGACGAAGCAATCCAGAATCTCGCCACCATACTGGATTGCTTCGCTCCGCTCGCAATGACGAGATTTGGCGCAACGCAAACTTTAATTCCGTCATCCCGAGGTGGCCGCGCGGCGGCCCTCGAAGGATGCGGCCGAGACGCCCCGGCCGTCGCGCTCCAAGGCTCGCTACGCTCGCACATCAGGTTGACGAAAGTGATGGTGCCTGTGCATGGAATTGGCCGGACTTTGGCGCTATATTGCTCCCAAGCTTACAGGCAGATTTGTTACCGTGTTTCGCGGTATATGATCCAATGTCAGGGGCGCTGCTCCTGTACGACGTTCGGCGAATGACCGTATGCTATGACCTATGCGACGCGTAGGAGTGCCTGTAAGCCTTTTCCTTTCGGTGATTCTGATTGTCGTCCCTTCAAGCTCTTCGCTCGGCAAGAACACGATATGATCTCGCTGCGCTACTTGGCTACAAGCCTAGCGCCCTTTCTTACATCGTACACATTATTCCTCCCGCAGCGAAGTACGCGACCTTCGGAATAAGAAAGAAGGGTGGCGGGGACCGGCGCATTGATGCACCGATACCGATGCTCAAAAGTCTTCAGAAGCAGCTCGCAGTCGTTCTATATGACTGCCTTCAGGAAATTGAAAAATCCGAGAAGCGCAAAAACAAGCTCTCACATGCCTATCGCAAAGGCTTGTCGATTATCAGCAACGCCAGCGCCCACAAGTCTCGACGCTATGTCTTAAACATTGATTTGCATAATTTTTTTCCAAGTTTCAACTTTGGTCGAGTACGTGGTTTCTTTCTCAGCAATAAGCAGTTTAAATTGGCTGAACCCATCGCAACACTCGTTGCTCAGATCGCTTGCAACAATGGTGTCTTGCCGCAAGGTAGTCCATGTTCACCCATTATCACAGAATTGCTGACCCATTTTCTAGATATTCGTCTCGTTAGGCTCGCGGAGAAGAATAAATGTTCGTACACGCGCTACCCCGACGACATTACCTTTTCTACAAACCAGAAGATTTTTCCGGCGGCGCTGGCGGTCCCGGCCGGTGAAAGCTGGGTACTCGGCAACGAACTCAGGTCACGCATTCAAGACGCTGGTTTCAGCATCAATGATGGCAAAACTCGAATGCAGGTGCGTAGAGATGGTCCCGGTTGTCTGAACAGATTTTCCGCGTCGATAAGTGGAGCCTCTGCCGGGGTTAGGCTGCCAAGCGGAAAGGCAGCGGCGCGAAGTAGGCGTGATCAGGTGTCATTCCGTCAAGGCTCGAATGTGGACGTCGGCCATTGTAAAAGTTTAGGTAGCGGCCAATCGAAGCGCGAGCGTCGCTGACGCCTTCGTAGGCCCGTAGATACACCTCCTCGTATTTGACGCTGCGCCAAAGCCGCTCGACGAACACGTTGTCCCGCCAAGCGCCCTTGCCGTCCATGCTGATGGCGATCCCATTTTTGATCAGCACGGCAGTGAACGCCGTGCCGGTGAACTGGCTGCCCTGATCGGTGTTGAAAATCTCCGGCTTGCCATAGCGCGCGAGAGCGTCCTCAAGCGCCTCGACGCAGAATGCCGCCTCCATTGTGATCGAAACACGCCACGACAGCACGCGACGGCTGAACCAATCGAGCACAACAGCCAGATAGACGAAGCCACGCGCCATCGTGATGTAGGTGATGTCCATCGCCCACACCTGGTTCGGCCGCGTGATCGCCATCCCGCGCAGCAGATACGGATAGGTCTTGTGTCCCGGCTCGGGCTTCGTCGTGCGCGGACGGCGATAGAGCGCCTCTATCCCCATCCGCCGCATTAGTGTCTTCACATGACGGCGGCCGATCTTGCACCCCTCGGCCGCCAGCAGGCCTCTCAACATCCGACTTCCGGCGAAGGGGAACTCCAGATGCAGTCGGTCGAGACGCCGCATGGTCGCCAGGTCGGCTTCCGACACCGGCCGCGGCAGGTAGTAGACGCTGCTACGGCTGATGTTCAGAGCTTCCGCTTGCTTGGTGATCGGCAGATCGTGCGCACGGTCGATCATCGCCTTGCGCTCAGCAGCCCGGCTTTGCTGAGCGCTCCCTCTAAAAAACTATGCACGGCGCTGCGCGCCCCCTGTGGGATAGAAACGGGTCGGCGCTAGACTGCGTTTCGGAAGGGAGCGGCCGATATGATTTTGGTGGCATGTGACCCCGTTAAAAAACATGGTCCATGGGCTGTTGCGCACTTGAGAGTGGTGACGCCACCCGGCGATCCCGTTTAGGAATCTGATGAATGGCGCAGCCCAGCCCTTCCGCTGATGTCAGCAGGAGGACAGGAGATGAACCGCAAAAGATCGAAGGCCAAGGTCGAACACACGATGCCCGTGATGCATCCGAACGCGGCCGCCATCGACGTTGGGGCGACCATGCACATGGCTGCAGTAAGGGCAGATCGCGCGCCTGATACCAACGCGCGGAGTGGCTAACTTTCCGGGATTCCCAAATCGTCTGCGAAATGATTTAAGGTGGCAAACGGAGGGTCGTTTGCCATGGGCCAGGCGATTGCGGTGAGGGCTGATTATACGGCGGGCGAGGTCCGCGGGTTTGCCAAGCGGGCGAAAGACGGCGCGCAGGCGCGGCGGCTTTTGGCGATCGCAGCGGTGCTCGATGGAGCATCGCGGACGAATGCGGCGACGATAGGCGGAATGGACCGTCAGACGTTGCGGGACTGGGTGATCCGGTTCAACGAGCAAGGGCCGGACGGTCTCATCAACATTCCTTCCCCGGGCGTGCCGCCCAAGCTGGGCAAAAAACACAGGGCCTTTCTGGCTCGGCTCGTGGAGGAGGGTCCGATCCCGGCGGTGCATGGTGTGGTGCGCTGGCGGGCGTGCGACCTGATCATGCGGCTGCACGAGGAGTTTGGGCTCTCGGTCTCGGACGACACGATCTATCGTGCTTTGAAGAGCCTGGGCTTCACGCATGTGAGCGCACGGCCGAAAGCCTACAAGCAGGACCCTGATGCCTTGGAGGCGTTCAAAAAAACTTTGCCGTACGCGTGGCGGAAGTCCGCGCCAAGCTCGCGCCGGGCACACCGCTAGAGGTCTGGTTCCAGGACGAGATGCGGGTCGGCCAGAAGAACAAGCTCACCTATCGTTGGGCCAGGAAGGGCTCGCGTCCCCGCGCCGCGCATGATCAGCGCACGCAGTCGACCTATCTGTTCGGCGCGGTTTGCCCTGAACGCGGAGCTGGCGCCGCTCTCGTTCTCCCGTTCTGCAACACCGAAGCCATGCAGCTTCATCTCGACGAGATCGCTACAAGAGTAACCGCCGGCGCGCACGCCATCCTGATCCTCGATCAGGCCGGCTGGCACGGCGCCAAAGACCTCAGGATTCCCAGCAATGTAGCGCTCCTGCCGCTGCCGCCGCGTGCGCCGGAGCTCAACCCCCAAGAAAACATCTGGCAATTCATGCGCCAGAACTGGCTGTCGAACCGAATTTTCAAATCCTTCGACGACATCGTCGATCACTGTTGCTACGCATGGAACACACTGATCGATCAGCCCTGGAAAATCATGTCCATCGCACGCCGCGACTGGGCCGCCGTCGGTCACTTAATCTGAGGATTGGTATGAGCCAGTACGCAGTTTCGGCACCTTCACGACCGACCTGCATCGGTTGGTGGACTGGTTCACGGAATGCGGTGTCGAGACTGTCGTCATGGAATTGACCAGCGTCTACTGGATTCCGATTTTCGAGCTTCTCGACGCCCGTGGGTTCACTGTGTCTCTGGTCAATGCACGCGATGCCAAGCACGTGCCTGGGCGCAAGACCGACGTCAACGATGCGCAGTGGCTGCAGCGGCTTCATTCGCACGGGCTGCTGCGTGCCAGCTTTCGGCCCAAAGGCCAAATCGCCGAGCTGCGTGCCTACGTGCGTCAGCGCGAGCGTCTGCTTGAGTACGCAGCATCGCATATCCAGCACATGCAGAAGGCGCTGACCGAGATGAATTTCCAGCTCCACCACGTCGTCGCCGACATCACTGGCACGACCGGCCTGCGGATCATCCGCGCGATTCTTGCCGGCGAGCGCGACCCCGAGGTGCTGGCGCGCTTGCGCCATTACAGTTGCCACTCAAGCGCTGAGACAATTGCCAAGGCGCTCACCGGCAGCTACCGGGCTGAACATCTGTTCGCGCTCGAACAGGCACTCGCCCTCTACGATGTTTACCACGAGAAGGCATCTGCCTGCGACATCAGGATCGAGGCCGTGTTGAAGGAACTCAGCATCGATCGCGGCCGTTCCGGATCAAAAGAGTTGTCGACACCACGTCGGAGCAGAACAGATCAGCCGAATGCTCTGGCTTTCGACGTGCGCGCGGCGCTGTTTGCGCTGCTCGGAAGGGACATCACGATGATCGACGGTCTCGGTCCTTACCTTTCGCTGAAGTTGATCGCTGAATGCGGCGACGACCTCTCCTCCTGGCCGAGTGCAAAGCATTTTACCTCATGGCTAGGCTTGGCGCCGAACAACAAGATCTCCGGGGGCAAAATGCTCTCATCGCGAACGCGCCGTTCCGGCGGCCGCGCTGCGGCACTTCTGCGGCTTGCTGCCGTAACCGTTGGTCGCACCGACACCGCGCTGGGCGCCTTCTACAGGCGGCTCTCGGCACGCATCGGCAAGGCCAAGGCAGTCACCGCCACGGCGCGCAAGGTCGCAGTCCTGTTCTACAACGCCGTACGTCACGGAATGGAGTACGTCGATCCTGGTGCGTCGTTCTACGAGACGCGGTATCGCACGCGGATAGTCCATAATCTGCATCGGCGCGCCAAGGCATTCGGATATGTCCTTCAGCCCATGGAGCCGACTCCTGGTGTCGTCGTTTCTTAGGAATTGTTCTCGAGCGTCAGCTCGCCGATCTTCGCGTGCAGTGACTTCACATCAACGGCAGGCGGCGCCGCTCCGTTGCCGCCCCCCGGACCGAAAACATCGGCAGCCCCGCCCTCGAGCTGCGCCTTCCACGATGTGATCTGATTGGGGTGGAGGTCGAATTGCTCCGCAAGCTCAGCCAGTGTGCGATCGCCCTTAATGGCCGCAAGCGCCACCTTCGCTTTGAAACCCGGTGTGTGGTTCCGACGTGGTCGTCTTGTCATGGTTTCTCCTGATTCGCTGGGCACAGCGTGCCCGTCGTCAGGCAGAAACTCCACCTATCGTCCCGTGCAGATTTCCGGAGCCAGCACTCGTGCGAGTCGACAGACGGTAACTGGCCTAACCGTAAATCAAAAGGTGAACGTGCCGCAAGATTACTACAAGCGCGCACGTGCGATGACTTATCAATTCCTTTCGACGGGCACGTATGAGTACGATGGCACCGAAGAATTTTCGTTGCAACGACTTGAGGGTATGCTCAATCACATCTATCATCTCCGAGAGCGGCAAATTGATTTAGCGATCGCTGCAGAAAAGAACAAAGAAAGGCAAGATAGGCTTCGCGAGGAACGTACAAAGGCCAAGGACAGGTTTCCGTCAGCCATACGACTTGTCTATTATCGACTAGTATTTTTCAAGCATTTCGTAGATCCTACTAAGCCGCTCATCATTTGCGAAGGACCGACCGATCCGGTCTATCTTAAAAGCGCAATCCGCAGGCTTGCCTTGGCACACCCAATGCTTATTTCTGCAAGGGATGGCAAACTGATTTTCAACGTCAATTTCTTCAAATACTCGAAGCAGTCACGCGACTTGTTGCAACTCAGAGGTGGCTCTGCCGATCTGAAGTATTTCATTGCAGGTTGGAAAGACACATTCGCAAGATTTCAAATACTGCCCAATAAATTATCCAATAATTGTACTGATCGATAATGACGACGGCGCAAAGGACATTTTCAAGTTATTGCAGGGACGGTCCTTTGGCATCACAATTGGATGGGATATCGATGCGCCCTTCTATCATGTCAGCGGCCCGCTCTACCTCGTGAAGACGCCCATCAAAGTTGCGGATCATAAATCTCGCATCGAGGATTTTTTCGATCCTGCCCTTCTTGCAACGCGAATTGACGGCAAGACCTTCAATCCAAACAAGGAGCACGGTTCACCCGACGAGTACGGCAAGGTCGTCTTTGCTGAAAAGGTGGTATGGCCCAACGCTCATAACATCGATTTCGCTGGCTTTGATTCTCTTGTCTCACGCATAGATGCGGTGATTGAGGACTATGCCAGCCGTAGGGCAAGAATGGCGCATTCCGATGCGCCCTCCGCCGCTTGAAGCTCGCGTAGGCACATCGATCGAGTTGCCGTCACGGCGACAGCCTCTTGACAGCGCGTCCTCATTTCAGATACAAGACAAACGAATCTCGCTCACGTAAAGGACGCCCGCCGGTGACGCCGGCTGGCGGAGCGAGAGCGGTTCCCGCGGGCGGCGGCTCGTCACCTCCGCTCCCGGGCGGCTCCGGGGATATACGCCCGGCCGGCACCATGACCGGTCTGCGAGAAGCTCGCTGGACTGAGACAGGAAGGAGCGGGTAACGCCCGCTGAGAAGCGCACGGTCTTTCGAACCAAGTTGTTCGAACCTTTGGGATCGCGCGCCCCGACCAAGTCCCAGGAAGCGCGTATCTGGAGCTGAGTTGTAGCGTTCGCTCGCCGCAGCAAGCGCCGTGGTGGAACGCCGACAGGCGAGCGCGCCCCGCTCCCGATCCCCCGCACGTTGGGGGAGGAGAAGAGACAAAGGGCGCGCGCCGCATCGCAAGGTGCGGACGGTTGGATCACGCGTCTGTCGGCGTTCTGCTTCCTTTTTATTTGTTTCTTTCTTTCCTTCGTCATTGCGAGCGCAGCGAAGCAATCCAGTTCGGTAGCGCGGTTTCGTTGGACAACGAAGCTGGTGCGCAGTGCCCCGCTGGATTGCTTCGTTGCTTCGCTTCTCCTCGCAATGACGAATTTCGGGAATGGCGTGGCATAGCTCGGGCGCGGTGCGCGTCGCGAGAACGGAATTCTATTCACCTCTCCCCGCGCGCGGGGAGAGGTCGAGCGAAGCGAGGGTGAGGGGGCGTTGCCGCGATTCTGAGCGCTGCAATTCTGAGCCCAGCGGTTAGGCCCCCTCATCCCAACCTTCTCCCCGCACGCGGGGAGAAGGAGGCGCGCAACAAACAATGCGGAGCCTTTGACATGTCCGTAATGCGTAACAAACCGCCGGGCGCATCGAACTACGAAAAGCGTCGGTCGTTCGAAGAGGGCCGGGCGTTGGTCGATGCGGCGCACGTCGCGACCCATCGGCTTTATTGCGACGTGCTGGCGTTGTGGCGCCGCTGTTCGCGGGCGCCGTGCAAGCGGCATCGGCGGTGCGTAGGCGAGCCGACCGGATGCCTGATGCGCGGCTTGCCGTCGGTGCCGGACGCGGAGCAGTTGCGGTCGCAAGCCGAGGTGATCGCGGGAGGGTCGCGGCGCATTCCGCCGGCGACGCATATCGAATGGCAGGTGCGTTGTGCCGCACTGGCGGCGGTGGTGTCATGGCGGTTTGGGTGATGGCGCCTGCGGCGCTGGTGGTGTGCCCTCGCCCCTTGTGGGAGAGGGCGGCGCAGGCGTTTCAGCAAGCACCGTTGGGTGAGGGGTGGCGGGCCGCCCCCTCACCCGTTTTTGTTGTTGCTCCGCCGAGTGGCCCTCTCCCGCGAGGGAGAGGGCGCGGCGAAAAAGATCAAAACAGAAAATACCGCTGCGCCATCGGCAGCGTCTCGGCCGGCGCGCAGGTCAGGAGTTCGCCGTCGGCGCGGACTTCGTAGGTTTCCGGATCGACCTCGATGTCGGGTGTGGCGTCGTTGTGGATCATGCTCTTCTTGGAGATTTTGCCGCGCGTGTTCTGGACAGCGACGAGTTGTTTCTGGATGCCGAGTTTTTTGCCGAGCCCGGCCTTCACCGCCGCCTTCGAGGCGAACACCACGGACGACGCGGTGCGGGCGCGGCCGTAGGCGCCGAACATCGGCCGGTAATGGACCGGCTGCGGCGTCGGGATCGAGGCGTTCGGATCGCCCATCAGCGCGGCGACAATCGAGCCGCCCTTGATGATGCAATCGGGCTTGACGCCGAAAAACGCCGGCGACCAGATTACGAGATCGGCGAGCTTGCCCTTCTCCACCGAGCCGATCAGTTTCGAAACGCCGTGGGCGATGGCCGGGTTGATGGTGTATTTGGCGACGTAGCGCTTGACCCGCGCATTGTCGTTGTCGCCCTTCTCCTGCGGCAGGCGGCCGCGCTGCTTCTTCATCTTGTCCGCGGTCTGCCAGGTGCGGATGATGACTTCGCCAAGCCGCCCCATCGCTTGAGAGTCCGACGACATCATCGAGAGCGCGCCAATGTCGTGCAGAATATCCTCCGCCGCGATGGTCTCCTTGCGGATCCGGCTTTCGGCAAACGCGAGGTCTTCGGCGATCGACGGATCGAGATGGTGGCACACCATCAGCATATCGAGGTGTTCGTCGATGGTGTTGCGGGTGTAAGGCCGGGTCGGATTGGTCGAGGACGGCAGCACGTTCTTCAGTCCCGCAATTTTGATGATATCAGGCGCGTGGCCGCCGCCGGCGCCTTCGGTGTGGAAGGCGTGGATGGTGCGGCCTTTGAAAGCTTTAATCGTGTCCTCGACGAAGCCGGATTCGTTGAGCGTGTCGCTGTGGATCATCACCTGGATGTCGTAGTCGTCGGCGACCGAGAGGCAGCAGTCGATCGCGGCGGGCGTGGTGCCCCAGTCTTCGTGCAGTTTCAGCGCGCAGGCGCCGGCCTTGATCATTTCCTCAAGCGCCGCCGGGCGCGAAGCGTTGCCTTTGCCGGCAAAGCCGAGATTGACCGGGAAATCGTCGGCTGCCTGGATCATCCGCGCGATGTGCCAGGGCCCGGGCGTGCAGGTGGTCGCGAACGTGCCGTGCGCCGGGCCGGTGCCGCCGCCGAGCATCGAAGTGACGCCCGACATCAGCGCCTCGTCGACCTGCTGCGGGCAGATGAAGTGGATGTGGGTGTCGAAGCCGCCGGCGGTGAGGATCTTGCCTTCGCCGGCGATCACTTCGGTGCCGGGCCCGATGATGATGGTGACGCCGGGCTGGATGTCCGGATTACCGGCCTTGCCGATGGCGTGAATGTTGCCATCCTTGATGCCGACGTCGGCTTTGACGATGCCCCAATGGTCGAGAATGAGCGCGTTGGTGATGACGGTGTCGACGGCGCCTTGTTTGTTGGTGATTTGCGATTTGCCCCATGCCGTCGCGGATGACTTTGCCGCCGCCGAATTTCACTTCTTCGCCGTAGGTGGTGAAATCCTTTTCAACTTCGATGATCAGATCGGTGTCGGCGAGCCGTACGCGATCGCCTGTGGTCGGGCCGAACATGTCGGCGTAAACGGCGCGGCTGATTCGTGCAGGCATCAGATGTCCCCGTTGTTTGTTGCAACTGGCTCGGCGATTGTCATTGCGAGGAGCGACAGCGACGAAGCAATCCCCCACCCTAACCCTCTCCCGCTTGCGGGGGAGGGAAGGGAGGGGGCACTTGGATCGTTTCACTTTGCTCGCAATGATGAGTTCAAAACAATCCCCAAAATTATCCCCACTGCATTGCACAAGCGTTTTGTTGCACGCTTTTTGTTGCATCGTGCGACATCCGGAGTATGGTTCACTTTCAGATCACTCGCGTTTGGTTCTGCCAGACGAGAGAGGTCGCCAAGGTCAGGTTGGCCTCGTGCCGAAGCCGCTACCGGTGTCGCGCGATGTGCTGATGTGGTCCTGGTCCCAGCCGCGGTAGCAGCGCTGAGAACGTGACGGGCGGGCTTGCGCAAGCCTGCTCGTCATGATTTTTCGCTCCCGTTTTTTCCAGCTTGCCCATTACTTCCTGACGGAAGCCATAGACCGTGCGCGTGCCGGCAAGCGCCACGAGTTTCACGTTGCGGGTCTGGCCGGGCTCGAAACGCACCGCCGTTCCGGCCGCAATATCGAGGCGCATGCCGCGGGTCGCTTTGCGGTCGAACTTGAGTGCCGGATTGGTCTCGAAGAAATGATAGTGCGAGCCGACCTAAATCGGCCGGTCGCCGGTGTTGGAGACCGAGAGCGACAAGCCCTTGCGGCCTTTGTTGAGCTCGATCTCGCCGTCTTTGATGAAATACTCGCCGGGGATCATGTTGAAGCCCTTTGCAGAATTGACGAATGAAATCCTTATCGTATCGGTTCGTGCACGGTCACGAGCTTGGTGCCGTCCGGAAACGTCGCCTCGATCTGAATCTCAGGGATCATCGCAGCGATCCCGTCCATGACCTGGGAGCGCGTCACCACATGGGCGCCTTGCTCCATCAGTTCGGCGACGGTGCGCCCGTCGCGCGCGCCTTCGAGAATGAAATCGGAGATCAGCGCGACGGCTTCAGGATGGTTGAGCTTCACGCCGCGCTCAAGCCTGCGCCGCGCCACTATCGCCGCCATGGCGATCAAGAGTTTGTCTTTCTCGCGCGGGGTGAGATTCATGAGC
This sequence comes from uncultured Alphaproteobacteria bacterium, assembly GCA_963759345.1. Classification (GTDB taxonomy): domain Bacteria; phylum Pseudomonadota; class Alphaproteobacteria; order Rhizobiales; family Xanthobacteraceae; genus BOG-931. Next base: position 27,964 of record CAVWYW010000019.1, on the reverse strand, counting down.
TGCCCTTAGTTCGACCAAAGCCGCGGCAGCGGCATTGCATTCAAGGCCGTCAACACACAGGTGAGATCGCGATGCAGCGCAGCACCATCGGGCGCGACCAGGCGGGCGACAAGCAGGCCGTTCCAAGCCGATACGCCGACTTCACCGGCGAAGTCCTTCGCGGCGTCACGGACGGCTGTGGCGCCGACCTCGTCGCCGGGAAACTTGATTACGCTGGCAATGGCCACAGCTTCGCCGGCCACCGCGCGACGCGCCAGAAGCTGCGCGATCGCGCCGTCGAGGCGCAGCGTTTCGGCAAAAGCAAGCGCGCCGCCGATGCGCACCCGCCAGCGGTCGAACAAATGCCCTGAGATCACCGTTTCGCCCATGGCCGAGCGGCCGAATACCACGGCCTCGGCGAGAATGAGATTGGCGTTAGGTGCGAGGTCGACTTCGATCGTGCGCCGCAGCCGTACCTGATCGAACAGAATCGTCTCCTGCGGCAGCCACGCCAGTGCGCCGCCGGACCCGACGTCGAGCTTAATGTCGAACTCGGTGTCCGGCCCCAGCGAGCGATAGACTTTTTCCGCGGCCGCTGTCGTCACGGTCAGGCGCGCGCCGACGCCGACCGCGACATCGATGCCGAAGCGGTCGCCACCCGCCATGCCACCGGCGGTATTGACGATGACGGCGTCGAGCGTTGCCTTGCTGGCAGCGTTTGGAAAGCGAACTCGCAGAGAACCGGCTTCATGCACCCGGCGGAGGCGGCTCTCGCCGGAATCGGCAGCTACCGCGAAGGCGACGCGACCGCTGGCGCGATTGCCGGCGAATACATTTCACTGGCAGCCGGCGCCCTCGCCAACACGTTTGCTCCCCCCGCAACGACAATCATTCAGCCGAAATCAAATCGACATTGCCCGCAGCAGCGCGCCCTCGTCGAGGTTGTTGCGGTCGAAGGAATAGACAATGGCGCCGCGCTCCATGACCGCGAAATGGTCGCCGAGTTCGCGGGCAAAGTCGAGATATTGTTCGACCAGAACGATGGCAATTTTGCCGAGCGAGCGAAAGTAGGAAATGGCGCGGCCGATGTCCTTGATGATCGAAGGCTGAATGCCCTCGGTCGGCTCGTCGAGGAGGAGCAGCCGCGGCCGCATCACCAGCGCCCGCCCGATGGCAAGCTGCTGCTGCTGGCCGCCGGATAGGTCGCCGCCGCGCCGCCGCAGCATGTCCTTGAGGATGGGAAACAGCGTGAATACGTCCGCCGGTATGGTGCGTTCGTCGCGCTTGAGCGGCGCAAAGCCGGTGCGCAGGTTTTCCTCCACCGTCAGCAGTGGAAAAATTTCGCGGCCTTGCGGAACATACGAGATGCCGCGCCGCGCCCGCTCCGGCGGCCGCAGCGCCGTGATGTTTTCGCCTTCCCAGGTAATCGTTCCGCGGGTGACCGAATGCTGGCCGGCGAGTGCGTCGAGGAGGCTGGTTTTGCCGACGCCGTTCCTGCCCAGCACGCAGGTCACCTTGCCGGGCTCCGCCTTAAGGGAAACCGTGCGCAGCGCCTGCGCTGCGCCGTAGTGGAGGTCGATGCCGTTGACGTCGAGCATTCGCTATCGCCCCAAATATACTTCGACCACCCGCTCGTTCGCCGACACCTGATCGATGGTGCCTTCGGCGAGCACCGACCCTTCGTGCAGGCACGTGACCTTGACGCCAAGCTCGCGCACGAACGCCATGTCGTGCTCAACGACCACGACGGTGCGATCGCGGTTGATCTCCTTGAGCAACTCGGCGGTCTGCTGTGTCTCCACATCGGTCATGCCGGCGACCGGCTCATCGACCAGCAGCAGCTTCGGCTCCTGCGCCAGCAGCATGCCGATTTCGAGCCATTGCCTCTGGCCGTGCGAGAGGCTGGCGGCCAAGCGGTCGCGCACCGCGGTCAGGCGAATGATCTGCAACAGCTCGTCAATGCGGCGCCGCTCGGCCGGGCTTTCCTGCCACCACAGCGCGGCGCGCGCGCGCCGATCGGCCTTGAGCGCGAGTTCGAGGTTATCGTTGACGGTGTGGCTCTCGAACACCGTCGGCTTCTGAAACTTGCGGCCGATCCCGAGTTCGGCGATTTCGGCTTCATCGAGCTTGGTGAGATTGTAGGAGCCGTCGAACAACACATCGCCGAGATCCGGCCGGGTCTTGCCGGTCACCACGTCCATCATCGTAGTCTTGCCGGCACCATTCGGGCCGATGATGGCACGCATCTCGCCCGACTCGATGGCGAAGGACAGGTTATTCAGCGCCCTAAAGCCGTCAAACGAGACGGTGACACCGTTGAGATACAGAAGGGCGGACGTCAGCGCTTCCATGCCAGCCCTCATTCCGCCGGCAGCGGTTCGGTCACGCCATCCTCGGCAGCGGCCGACGCGCGATCGCGGCGTAGTGCCGTCCAATGATAGAGCGTGCCAACGATGCCGCGGGGTAACAGCAGCGTCACGGCGATGAACAGCGCGCCGAGCATGAACAGCCAGTAGGGCGCCAAAAAGCCTGAGGTGAAATACGTCTTGGCGTAGTTGACCAAGACCGCCCCAAGCGCGGCGCCGGTGAGCGTGCCGCGGCCGCCGACCGCGACCCAGATCACCGCCTCGATGGAATTGGCCGGAGCAAATTCGCTCGGATTGATGATGCCGACCTGCGGGACGTAAAGCGCGCCGGCGACGCCGGCCATGCAGGCCGACAGCGTGAACACGAAGAGTTTGTAGGACTCGACGCGGTAGCCGAGAAACCGGGTGCGCGCTTCGGCATCGCGGATGGCGATCAGCACCTTGCCGAATTTCGACGTGACGATCGCCCGGCAGAGGAGAAAGGCGATAATGAGCGCCACGCAGGAAATGGAGAACAGCGCGTTGCGGGTCGTCTCCGCCTGCACGTTGAAGCCGAGTATGTCTTTGAAGTCGGTGAGGCCGTTGTTACCGCCGAAGCCGAAATTGTTACGGAAGAAGCCGAGCATCAGGGCAAACGTGAGCGCCTGGGTGATGATCGAAAGATAGACGCCGGTGACGCGGCTCCGAAACGCAAACCAGCCGAAGACGAAGGCGAGCGCGCCGGGCACCAGCACGACCATGAGCAGCGCGTAAGGAAAAAACTGGAAGCCGTACCAGTAGATCGGCAGCTCCTTCCAGTTCAGGAACACCATGAAATCCGGCAGGATCGGATCGGCATAGACGCCGCGGGTGCCGATTTGGCGCATCAGATACATGCCCATGGCGTAGCCGCCGAGCGCGAAGAAGGCGCCGTGGCCGAGCGAGAGAATGCCGCAGAATCCCCAGATCAGATCGATCGACAGCGCCAGCAGCGCGTAGCAGGTGTATTTCCCGAACAGCGCGACCAAATAGGTCGGGACATAGAAGGCGGACGACGCCGGGACCGCTAGATTGAGTATGGGTACGCCGATGGCGATCAGCGCGACGATGATCAGGAAGATCGTCGCGCCGCGATCGATGGAACGAATGAGGATATGCGTCGTCATGCCTCGACGGCCCGGCCCTTTAGCGCGAACATGCCACGCGGTCGCTTCTGGATGAACAGGATTATGAGCACCAGTATCGCGATCTTGCCAAGCACCGCGCCGGCGTAAGGTTCGAGGAATTTGTTGGCAATCCCGAGGACGAAGGAACCAACAAGCGTGCCCCACAAATTGCCGACACCGCCAAACACCACGACCATGAAGCTGTCGATAATATAGCCCTGGCCGAGATTGGGGCTGACGTTGTCGATCTGCGACAGCGCCACGCCCGCCATGCCGGCGATGCCGGAGCCGAGCCCGAAGGTCAGCGCGTCGACCCGGCTGGTGCGAATGCCCATCGAAGCAGCCATGGGACGATTTTGCGTCACTGCCCGCATTTCGAGGCCGAAGCGCGTGAAGCGAAGCAGCGCCAGCAGCGCGACGAACACCGCGAGAGCAAAGCAGATGATCCAGAGGCGGTTATAGGTGATGGTGATGCCGCCAAGATCGAACGCGCCGCTCATCCACGACGGATTGCCGACGTCGCGATTGTTCGGGCCGAAAGCCGAACGCACTGCCTGTTGGAGGATCAATGACAGTCCCCATGTCGCCAGCAACGTCTCCAGCGGCCGCCCATAAAGGAAGCGGATGATAGTCCGCTCGATCACGATGCCGACAGCTCCGGCGACGATGAAAGAAAGCGGAATGGCAATCGCCAGCGAGTAGTCGAATAAAGCCGGGTTGTTGTCGCGTATCACCTCCTGGACGACAAAAGTGACGTAAGCGCCCAGCATGACCATCTCGCCGTGCGCCATGTTGATAACGCCCATGACGCCGAAGGTGATCGCAAGACCGATGGCGGCGAGCAGCAGGACCGAACCGAGAGAAATGCCGTACCAGGCGTTCTGAACCGCCTCCCAAAGGGTCAGGCGATTTTTGATCGCCGCGGCCGCTGCGGCGGCGCTTTTCGCGACCGGGGCGGATGTGTCCGCCGGCAGGCTCGAGAGCAGACCCAGTGCGTCCTGATCGGCGCGTTGACGAATGACGTCGACGGCAGCGAGTTTTTCTTCGTCGCTGGCTTTGTTGCCGGACAGGATGATGGCGGCGCGCGCTTCCGTCATGACGCGCTTCACTCCGGGGTCCTGCTCCTTGGCCAGAGCGGCTTCCAGAGTCGGCAGGGCGCTAACCCGGCGCGATTTGAACACGGACTGCGCGGCCTCGTAGCGCGCGTTCGCATTGTCGGCGAGCAACGTAAGCCCACCAAGCGCTGCCTCGATGGCGCCGCGCAGGCGGTTGTTGAGGCGCACCGTGTCGACATCGGCCGGTGCCTCGTCGGAGATCGGTTTTCCGGTGGCGGCATCCGTGAGCTTGCCGGAATCGTTCTTGATGTACACGGCCTTCTTTTCGGCGCTGTACATCAGCTTGCCGTCCTGCAGCGCGCGGATGATGGCCAGGGCGCGCGGGTCGCCGCTCGCTGCGACATCGTTGATGCCGGTGCTGGTCTCGCTGAAATCGTCGGCGGTGAAATGCGCGAGCGCTTCGTCAAGGTTTGCTCCGCGCGCGGTCAGGCCGCCGAACATGCAGCTTAAGGCCGATAGCAAAGCGACGAGGCAAGCTCGGCAAAAACGCATCGCAATGGTCCCGGCCTTAATTTTGCGGGAAGGCGATACGCTGCCTTCCCGCCAGGTCACACTCACGGCTTCGTCGGTACTAGACGCCGCCGCACTTCTTGGTCACCTTATTATAATTGCCGCACTTGAGCTTCACCCAGTCGGCTTCAAGGTCTTTCGAACCGGGCAGGTAATCAGACCAGGCGTCACCGGGCACAAGACCTTTAGTTTTCCACACCACGTCAAACTGACCGTCGGCGCGAATTTCGCCGATATACACCGGCTTGGTGATGTGATGGTTCGGCAGCAGTGTCGAGATGCCGCCAGTGAGGTTCGGAGCTTGCGTTCCGGGAAGCGCTTCGATCACTTTGTCAGGATCGGTCGACTTCACCTTTTCGACCGCCTTCACCCACATGTTGAAGCCGATGTAGTGGGCTTCCATCGGGTCGTTGGTGGTCCGCTTCGGGTTCTTGATGAACGCGTGCCATTCTTTGATGAAAGCTTCGTTCGCCGGGGTCTTGATCGACTCGAAGTAGTTCCAGGCGGCGAGATGGCCGACCAGCGGCTTGGTGTCGAGGCCGGCAAGCTCTTCTTCGCCGACCGAGAAGGCGACGACCGGGATATCGGTCGCCTTGATGCCCTGATTGCCGAGTTCCTTATAGAACGGCACGTTGGCGTCGCCGTTGATGGTGGACACCACAGCGGTCTTCTTGCCGGCCGAGCCGAACGCCTTGATCTTGGAGACTTCGGTCTGCCAGTCGGAGAAGCCGAACGGCGTGTAGTTGATCAGGATGTCCCCGGGGGCAACCTTGAGCACGTCTTTAAGGTACGCTTCGAGGATCTTGTTGGTGGTGCGCGGATAGACGTAGTCGGTGCCTTCCAGCACCCAGCGTTTTACGTTACCGCCTTCCGCGCTCGCGAGATATTCGGACCGCGGGAATCGCCTGCTGGTTCGGCGCGGCGCCGGTATAGATCACGTTGCGCTCGCTCTCTTCGCCCTCGTACTGCACCGGATAGAACAGCAGATTGTTCAGCTCCTTGAATACCGGCAGCACGGATTTACGCGACACCGACGTCCAGCAGCCGAACACGACGGCGACTTTATCTTTGCTGATCAGCTCGCGGGCTTTTTCCGCGAACAACGGCCAGTTCGAGGCCGGATCGACCACGACGGCCTCGAGCTTCTTGCCGAGCAAGCCGCCCTTTTTGTTCTGCTCGTCGATGAGCATGAGCACCACATCCTTCAGCGTCGTCTCGCTGATGGCCATAGTGCCGGAGAGCGAATGGAGAATTCCCACCTTGATTGTATCCTCGGCCCGAGCGGGCAGCGCCGCCGTGAGGCCAAGGGCAAGACCCGCCGCGGCGGCAAGCCAGCGGCGTCCCCGCGGTCGCTTGGCGACCGCGCCTATGTTGTTGAGCATCGCGATTTCCTCTGTTAGACGCGCGCGATCGGCAGGCGCCGTCACGCCGGAACCAAATCGCAAGGAGCGTGCCAATCAATGATAGGCGCTAAACCCTTGCTTGTAGGGCAAAATTCGCAGGCGACCGATGCGGCAATGCGAGTCGCGCCCATTTTGAATCCGAATCTTGCGAGCGCGCTGCCCATTGGCTAGGCAGTACAATAAAAGTTATTGGAAAATCATGATTAAAAAATAGGCGAGCACCAGAGGCGCTTGTGACAATGAGCGAATGCGTCCCGTCGCCGTTCGATATCAGCGGCGCGTGGGGAACAAAGAAGCCGGGAAATCCGCCGCGTAACGCGGGGCCCGCTCGCGCGGGCGATAATCGAGCCGCGATGCCGGGTCTGGCTCCACCGCCTTGCGATAGAGGTGCCAGGTCGCGTGGCCGAGCACCGGCATCACCACTGTCAGGCCGAGGAAGAGGGGTAGCGAACCGATCACCAGCAGGGCAGCGACGATCAAGCCCCACAACGCCATGGTCAGAGGATTGGCGATAACAACGCGGATCGACGTAAGCAGTGCAACAGCCGCGCCGACATCGCGGTCGAGGAGAAGCGGAAACGATACGGCGCTGATGGTGAGAACGAGCGCGGCGAACAGGAATCCGACGCCGGTGCCGACGACGATCAAGTTCCAGCCGGGGGTCGTGGTGAACACGTCCTCGACGAAGTGCCGGATCGAGGCTGGCGCGGCGTATCCGAAATTGGCGACATAGATTGCCTCGGCTACCGCGAGCCAGACCAAGAAGATCGCCGTCAGCAATACGCCCAACGCGACGATGGCGCCGAGCGAAGGCGAGTGCAAAACGTCAAAAGCGTGGGTCGATGATGTGTCGAGACCTGCTTCGCGGCGCCGGCTCAGTTCGTACAGGCCGATTGCGGCGAGCGGTCCGATCAGCGCAAAGCCGGCCGCGATCGGGAACGCAAGCGGCAACATCGAATAGCCGGAGGCAAGCGAGATCAGCGCCAAGCCGAGCAAGGGATAGATCAAGCAGAGAAACACAGCGTGGCTGGGCATAGCCGAAAAGTCATCGAGCCCCAGGGCGAGCGATTGCAGCAAGTCCGCGGGCGTAACGTGGCGGATGACAGGGCGCGCCGGAGTGGCGCTCGCGCCGACGAGAACATGTGAAGACGGCATGGCTTACCTCCTCAAACTTTTTTATTTGTTTGTTCAGAGCTCGCGTCTGCGGCACATCTGATGATGTGCGGGGACATCTGAACCCGCAGCATCATGGCAGGACTGCAGTCTGGAAGCCATAAGCGAACGCGGAGATGGATCGCATATTGGTTCACAATGCAGTGTACGTAATCGACGCTTCTCATTTTGCATTGCGGCAGCAAAAACGCCGGCCGCGGCACCGATAAAGAAGCGGCATAAAACGCACGGTTCCGCACCCTGGGTCATGCGCTGATTTCTGTTTTCGTCAAATTGAAGTGACCAAGCGGGGCGTCAGCGACAGTTCGGCAAACGAAAGGGCGCCGGAATTACCCGGCGCCCCTAAACAATATCGCGAACTGGATTTTCTGAGGCGACCTAGAATATCGCCGAGAACGCCCAGTACAGCGTGCCAGAGATCACCATGGCGGCTGGCAGGGTAAGGACCCACGCCAACGCAATGTTGCGGACGGTCGAAAGCTGCAATCCAGAACCGTTCGCTGACATCGTACCAGCGATGCCGGACGACAGCACGTGGGTAGTCGAAACCGGTAGCCCGTACATGTCGGCGGCGGCAATCGTTGCTGCCGCCGTGATTTCGGCGCAAGCGCCTTGCGCGTAGGTCAAATGCGTCTTGCCGATTTTCTCGCCGACGGTAACGACGATACGCTTCCAGCCGATCATGGTTCCGAGGCCGAGTGCAATCGCCACGGCGACCTTGACCCACCACGGGATGAACTTGGTCGCTGCGTCGAGCGATAGCCTGTAAGCTTTCAGCGTTCTTATTTCGTCTGAGGAGAGGTCGCTCTCCTTGTCCTTCATGAGGAAACGGATTGCTTCGGAGGCGAGGTACATGTCGTTGCGGGTGTTGCCGACCGCGTTGCTCGGCACTTTTGCGAACGAACCGTATTTCGTCACCTGATCGGAAATATCGCGCACCAGCACCGCCAATGACGGATACGTTCCTTCATTGATTTCGTGACTGGCGACGTAGGCTGTCACTGCCGGGCGTGGGTTACCCATGACGTTGTAGCCGGCAGCTTTCTTGTTGATAACTTCGCTCGCGGCCAGCGACCGGGAGGCAAATGTTTGCAACTGGCTGCTCGGCAATGCGCGATTGAGCGCATAGGCGGTCGGCACCGTGCCGATCAGAATGAGCATGATCAGTCCCATGCCCTTCTGGCCGTCGTTGGAGCCGTGGAAGAAGCTCACCAGTGTACAGGTGAGGATAAGGATGCCGCGAATCCACCACGGCGGTGGATGATCCCCCTTCGGCTCCGCGTAGAGTGCAGGCACACGGATGATGGACTTGAGCAGCAACAGCAAGGCGGCCGCGAGCAGGAAACCGAAGAGCGGAGAGAGCAGCAACGCTTCGCCGACTTCCTTGGCTTTCGACCAGTCGACGCCGGACGTCCCGCTGCGGCCATGCAGCAGCGCGTTGGTGATGCCAACACCAATGATGGAGCCGATCAAGGTGTGCGAGCTCGAGGCGGGCAAGCCGAATGCCCAGGTGCCGAGGTTCCAGATGATCGCCGCGATCAACAGCGCGAACACCATGGCAAAGCCGGCATTGCTGCCAACCTGCAGGATCAGCTCGACCGGAAGCAGCGAGATAATGCCGAAGGCGACGGCGCCCGAGGAAGCCAGAACGCCGGCCAGGTTGAACGCGCCCGACCAGACCACGGCGAAGTTCGCCGGCAGCGAACGCGTATAGATGACGGTTGCCACTGCGTTGGCGGTATCGTGAAAGCCGTTGACGAACTCGAACCCGAGCGCGATGAGCAGCGCCACGAACAGCAGCAGGAATGGGCGCGATCGTGGTGACTTTTGTGCCCGTGGCATCGATGTCGGCGTAAATGCTGTAGGCGACGAACAGCAGCACCGCCGCGATTACGCCGCCAAAGATGATGCCGGTGATCGGATTGACGGCGCCGGTCAGATCCGGTCCCTTGCGGGCTGCCGGTTCGATCGAGCCGGGTAAAGCGATTTCACTCATGCGGGACCTCATTCGCTCGGAAGGGCCCCAACTCTGCGCGGGCTATATGACAGCTGGATGAAACTAAGCCATCAATCCCAAGGCTGTTGCCGTACCGGCGTGCGGCCAGTCAATTGACCGAAACATCGCCGTCACCGGGCCCGGCTTCCCAGTTTTCGACGTCCAATTTGCCGGTCCTCGAGGAATAGTAATAGGTCATGGGCGGCTTCTTGAGCCGTACGCTCACTGTTGCGGGGAGGGCCGCCTCGATCATCGGAGTATATTGCCGCACCATGATCGATCTCGCCTGATTTTGCCGCGCGAATTCACGCGCAGCCAAGATCAACTCGCGCGCAATTTCAGGATCCGCTTCCCGACAGCGGCACTCAAGCAGATAGTAGGAGTGGCCGGCCCATTGCTTCATGGCCAGATAGCCGACAAGTCGCGCGCCTGATCGGGCGACCAACACGGCTCTGGTCCGTTTGACGAATTGCGTTCCGAAATACAGCCAATTGAGGGTGCCTGCGTCGCGCCAGGCATAAGTCGGCGCATTCGAAGCTTTGCACTCATTGATGCTGGCGGCGTCGAGTTCCGAGAATCGATCGACCAATTCGACCGATAGCGCTCTAGAGCGGCACACTCAGTGTCGCCAGCGTGTCGAGCACGAACCCAAGGGAATTTCCCGCAAGCCGTTCGACGAGACTCGGTGAATCCGCAGGCGCCGAAAGACCTCTGACCAAAGCGCAACCATCGGCAAGTATCCGAAAGTTGGTCCGCTGCCAGCGAGCTTCCAAGGGAGTCATGCCGAGTGAGCGCCAAAGACCGGCGGCAACGGGAGTAGAATCGGTGGCCACCAGAAGGTCGCCGTGGATTTGACTTAAGAATCTTCGCCCCACCGCTTTCGCCAATCCAGCTCCACGGAAATTATCGTGGACTGCCGTGCAGCCGGTGGCGCAGCAAAGCGCCGGCTTGCCGTCGATCACGTACTTGAAGGGGATATTCGCGGTGAAGGCGACGATAGCTCCCGCATCGGAGCGGACCAACCAACCGCGTGGGATCGCAACATTCCACGCCGGATTAAGCGCCCACCAATGGGCGTACCAGTCCCGCCACAAGCCCAATTCGCCACCAAACACAGAAGCTAGGAAACGCGCCAAATCGCCCAGTGCGGCTTCGTCCAATTCGGTCGCTATCGCCTGGAATGGTGCGGCAGGCGCTTGTGTTCTGCAATCAACTAATGTCGTGGCACGGACTCCGGCGCGACGGCTTAGGGATAGCCCGTCGGACAATGCGAGCAAAAAGGCTGCGGGCTGCAGTGCAGTCCTATAGCGAATGAGGTTGTCTCCGGTCCGAATTGCGTGGTTAACGCTAACAGCAGCGCGCGCCGCTGAAGCCTGCATCGCCGTGAGATAACCATCGCTCCGATGACGATGTCCGTGACCACACCAGCAAAACGGCAGGACGCCGCCGCGATTGACAGCGCGGCGTCGGTTTTTGCGCTTTCGCGGCCCGATGCTGGCCGGAAATCTCGGCTTGCGCGAATTGGCGGGAAGGTCTCGCGCTTCCTGGCGCGAAATATCGCCACCAAAACGTTAGCGATGCGCAATGACAGGCCCCTGGTCACCTTCACGTTCGACGACGCGCCCGTGTCCGCGTGCGCAGCCGGCGCCGCGCTGCTGGGTCAATACCAGGCCCGCGGCACTTTCTACATTTCCGGTGGCGGCTGTGGACTGATGAGTTCCGGGCGGCCTGCTCGCTAGCGCCGAGCAACTGAAAGAGCTTTACACTGCCGGGCACGAAATCGCGTGCCATACCTTCTCCCACGCCGCCGTCGCCGCTGTGAGGCGTAACACGCTCGTCGCTGAGCTTGAGCGCAATCGAACGTTTCTACAAGAAATCCATCACGATCTTGTCCTGGGCAATTTCGCCTATCCTTATGGCGATCTGTCGTTTCGCGCTAAGCAGTGTCTTGAAGCGCACTTCGACTCTTGCCGATCGCTCCGGCCCGGTGTGAACGTCGGAGTGATCGATCTTGGAGCACTGAAGAGTTGTGAGCTCCAGAACTCCACGATCGGACGTCAAGGCATTCTGGACATTATCGCCGCGGCGGTCCGCCAGAAGGGATGGCTGATTTTTGTCAGTCATGACGTAGACAATCAGCCCAGCCAGTTCGGAGTGTCGCCTGACCTCCTCGAATTCGCACTAAATACCGCCAGGACCGCCGGGTGCCAGTTGGTTAGCGTGCGCGACGCGCTCACGATACTGGGTGGTGGCGCTTCGCAGCCAAGCAACTAGGCCGCTAGGCGGCCATATATTTGGCGAGCGAAGCCCACAATGGCTTGCGATTGAGCCCAGCATCAAGCGGCAATGGCCGCAGCGGCGCCCCGTCCGATCGCTTGTAATATTGGCGGAGCCACGTGTAGCGATCGCTCAAGCCCCACGTTGCGATCGACATTGGCCGCGCGACCGAAAATACGATGTCGAGGTATTCCGCGGCGTGGCGCGCGACCGCGAGATCGCGCTCCGGCTCGCTGCCGCGGATCTTGAAGTCGTTGACGTCCATCTCGGTGATCATCAACCGATAGCCGAGCTTGACGACGCTGCGGAGAAAAGTCGTCAACTCGCGATGATCTAGGATCTGATGTGCATCAAGATGTGACTGCAAGGCAAGGCAGTCGACCGGCGTGTTCCGATCCCGTAGCGTTTGCAGCAGTCCGAGTAAGGCTTCCCGGCGGCGCTGCGATGCAGCCGTTGCATATTCGATCCCGTATTCGCTCAGACACAACGGCACCGTTGGGTCGCCGGCGCGCGCCAGGCGGAATGCCAGATCGATGTAATCGGCGCCGAGCGCACGCAGCCAGACTGAATTGCGATATCCGTGCTCCAGGCGATCTTCTGGCTCGATCGCTTCGTTCACGACATCCCAGGCCCAGATTTTTCCCCGATATCTCGAAACTTGCGTCGCGATGTGCCGCTCCAGCGCCGCTTTGGCTTGCTGGCTTGTCGTTATCTGCGAGACCCATGGGGGAATTGCCGCATACCAGACCAGCGTATGGCCGTGCACCATCATGTTGTTGCGTGCTGCAAATGCGGCGATGCTGTCACCCTCGCCGAAATTAAACTTGCCGGGTTGCGGCTCCGTCTGAACCCATTTCAGCGCAGTTTCCGGGACAAAGATGTTGGCTTCGGTGGCGAACTTCTCGAGCAGAATACGGTCCGGCTGGACGCTTGGCGCCGCGCCGGCGCATCCAAATTTAATGCCTGAGACGGGTGAATGGCTGCGCAGGGATGGGGCCAATTCCACATCAAAATCGGCTTGCGCGGAGCGAGGGCGCAGCGCCGCCGCTGATCCGATCGCGAAACCGGCCAGTCCGAGCACAGTCGAACGCCGCGATAGGTGCTGTTGCCTCGGATGTGTCACGTCATTGCCGCACGAAAATCTTACCGTACCCATCTTAGTCGCGTAGGTGAGGTCTCGCCCTCGTAGCCGCAACGCGATCATCGACAGTAGTTAATTTCGTAAGGTTCTCGCCGTTAACGACGTGTTCTGAATACGGAGTTGTTAACTCGCAGCATCTGGCTTTTTGATCTATGAACATGGCAGGAGCCATCTCCTGCCCACGCATTTTAGATTTTGAGTCGCGCGCGATTAAGCGACGCACGGAACTCGCAGCATCGTTTTAATGATCAATCCGTACGCCCTGATCTACCTTGTCGCGCATGCGATCCCGGCAATTATCGGGTTCGGTGCGCTCATTTTATATACGCATCTTTTGTCTGCCGCCGAATACGGCATCTACGTCATCGGCGCGAGCATCGCCGGCATCATCTCTGCGGTATTTTTTGCATGGGTTCGATTGTCGGTCGCGCGCTACCAGGCAAAATCGCCGGAGCTTGACCTGCGCGCCGAAGCGATCGTGGCCTACGGCGGCACGGTTGTCGTCATCGCCTGCCTAGCGCCGGTCGCGTTCCTTATTATTCGGCCGAATATCGGGTTTGGTATTGCGGCAGGGTGTCTGTTGATGTCGTTGTCGCTCACCGCGTTCGAAATCAGTCAGGAGTTCCGGCGCGCGCAGCTTAACCCGCTTCGCTACATGACGATTGCAGTGACGCGGGCCGTGTTGGGACTGGCATTCGGATACGCGGCGATCGAGCTCGGTGGCGGAGGCCTCGGCCTGCTATTCGCGATCGGCACGAGCTTCCTGATTGGCAATGTCCTGAGCTTCCAAGGCAATGCCGCCAAGCCGCTGCAATCCTTCTCAATCGGTTACCTGAAGCAATTCGTACGCTACGGTTTCCCCTTCCTGCTCGGCGCTCTGGCCTTTGCGCTGCATGGCGCGCTGGATCGATTGGGTGTTGCTTACCTGTTGGGGCCAAGCGCGGCCGGCTCCTACGGCCTTGCGGCGGACCTGACCCGTCAGATCGCCACAGTTTTGGCTGCGAGCGCTGCGTCGGCCGTTTTCCCGCTTGCGTTTCGTAACCTCGCTGAAGCGGGTGTCGGCGTTACGCGCGCGCGGCTCGCGGAAGGCGCGGAACTTCTGCTGGCGCTGATCGCGCCAGTCACGGTGTGGCTTGCGATCTCTGCAGATGTGGTTGCGGGCACGTTGCTCGGCAGCGAATTCCAGACCAGCGTCGGCGCGCTCCTACCGGTGCTGGCGCTAGGCCGTATGTGCGGCGCTATCAATCAATACTATCTGCACGTCAGTTTTCAGTTGGCCGAAAGGCCGTTGCTGCAGGTCGTGCACGACTGCTTGATCCTGGTCGTGAATCTTGCACTGCTTTTCCCTCTGACGCTCGCCTTTGGATTGCCGGGAACAGCGACGGCGGTGCTGATCGCAGAAGCACTGGGTATCGTGATAGGGATTGCGCTGTCGCGGAGGGCCTTCAAACTGCCCTTTAACGCCCGGGGTATGGCGCGGGTCCTGGCGGCGACCCTTGCAGTAGCCGCCGTCACTTACGCGGTCAAATCCGCGTCAAGCGGACAGGGATTTTTGACGCTGCTAAACTTGGCAGCTGCCGGCTGTATTGCTTATGCAGTCGCCGCTCTGCTGTTCGACGTTGCCGGCATCCGCACCATGGTCGTGTCGTTCCTGGGGATGCGCAGGTTGGCGGCGAGGTGAGGTCGGCCCAATCAAGAACCGGCGCGGCGGCCAGCTGGGCGTCCGATTTGCTGCTGCAACGCGCGAAAGAACAGATAAACCAGGCGCGGCCGCAGGACGCTGTCAGGGTAGCGGAGGGCGCCCACGATCAAGCAGATCCAAAATTCGATCATCCGGCCGTGAACGCAGGCGTTGCGGGCTCCGGTCCAGAAAGCGTCGATCTGAGCCAACCGCCGTCTGCGCTTTAATTCGCCGGACGAAAAGCGTTGCCGGATCGCCGGGTTCGAGTAGACCGCCTCGATAGCCTTGAAATTCGGGCGAAGCGGTGAATTTTTCAATCGAAAGTTCGCACTGCTGAAGTGCTGGCGATACAGGAGCACGACGTCGTCCCGCATGGCCGCGAAATCACCGAGCACGGCAAGCCGGCACCAGAACTCCCAGTCCTCGCCCCATTTCAGCGACGTATTGAAGCCGCGAACCGAGCGCGCGGCGTCGGTTCTGATGCAGATGGCGCCACAGACGATGAAGTTCTTCGAGATGAGATAGCGGAGCGTGTCCTGGGCGGGAAACATCCTCCAGGCAAGATCAGCACGCTCCGACAATTCCGCACCGTCCTGTCTGATCCTGATGTGATGGGCGAAGCAGGCGACGCGCTGCGGACTTTCATCCAGGACCGTGACCATCCGGGAAAGCGCGTCGGGCAGCAGAACGTCGTCGGCATCGAGGAAGAAAACGTAAGGCGCGCGTGCCGCCGCAAGACCGGCATTTCGCGCCGCGCTGACGCCGCTATTTGTTTGACGAAGCACGCGCAGGCGATTTTCGGTATAGGCATCGAGAATTTCCGGCGTGCGGTCGGTCGAACCGTCGTCGACCACAATCACCTCAATCTCGGTCAGGCTTTGTGCAAGAACGCTTTCCAGCGTTTCGCTGAGGAAGGTCTCGGCATTGTAAGCGGCAATGACGACAGTGACACTGGGGGTCGTTGACGTATCCACGGGTGGCTCGCTGGCGCCGCCGTCAGCGCCCGTTTGCATGGTGCCAGGATCGCTGTGCGCCGTGCGTTCCATCACTGTTTCGGCTCGCTAATGAGCCGAAGGCCCTCGGCGACGGTCGTGAGCGCGCATCCGGCTTTCTTTGCGGCGTCGACAGACCATTCGAGCAGATCGGGCGAAACGCCAAATCTGCTTGGCCGGTCCGCCACATCATGGCTGTAGAATATCAACCACCCGCCGGTGCGCACTGTCTCGGCTATTAGCTCGGCGATTTTCGGCCGATCAATCGAAGCGTTATCCAACGGCCAGGCATTGAGCGCGCCCAGGTCGGCAACCGCTATGTTGATTCCGGCATGACCGGAGCGGCAGGAATCGAAGCGGGCCTCAAGATAGCGTTTGGTGCGAACTGACATATCGCCGTACGGATAGGCGAAATTCCGCACCACGATATCGCTGCTGATTGTTTTCAGGACCGACTGGTTCTGATGCAGCTCCGAATCAAGTTCGTCAAAGCTCATGTAGCGGACCGCTGGATGCGAATAGGTATGGCATCCGATCTCGTGCCCGCTCGCCCATATCGCGCGAAGCTGATCGATCGATGCACGCAGTGGCCCGCCTGGGTTCGCCGACCCGCAGCCGCGGCCAGCGACGTAAAACGTGCCGCGCGCGCCGTGCTGCTCAAGGATGCGCGCGCCGCGTTCGCAGGCTGAAGCAGGCACGTCATCGAAGGTGAAGGTCACCATCGGTCGCCCCGAGCGCATGGCCAGCACCTTGCTGCGGCTCCAGCGAGCGAGGATCCGCGACGCCATGTTGGTAACCCTGGACGGCAATGGGCCGCTGTTCGGGTCGAGGGTTTGCAGCGCCAGCATAGCTATCGGTATTCCTCGTAGAGAATGCCGAACTCCGCAGCGATCCGTCCGGCCCCCCGGGCCGCCAGAGTGAGACTGCGCATAATGGCGCGTCGGCCGCCGAAGGCGGTGATTGGCAGGATCAGGGCGGCAGAGCCGATCAAGCCGAGGGCTTTGCACCAGCGGCGCACCGTGCCGCCCGTGCTGCCCGCGAAGTTGCGTTCGACGCGGGTCGCGCCGGTGCCCTTGCGGAATCTTCGCCGCAGAACATAGCCGACGGTGGTTCTCGACCGCGGCATGGTTTCGAAGACGTGTGCATCGTCGGCCCACGCGGAGTTGCGCCCGTCCCTGCGGCAACGAAAGAAGAACTCTTCATCACTTCCGCCGGTGAAGGCGTAATCGTGCTTGAAAGGCTCGTCGAGGTACTGTTCGAGCGTGGACCGCCGTATCACCATGCTTCCGGTGCCGTAGATCATTGAAACAGGCCCGGTCGCAAACCGCGTCGGCGCATAGAGGCCGCTTTTTGCGAGCCAGTGATCCGGAGCATCAAAAACCGGAAACACCGGGCCGCCGACGATTTCCACGTTATAGTTCAAGGCCACCCGGATCATCTCGGTGAGCCAGTTCGGATCGGGGTATTCGTCGTCATCGAGCACGGCGATGTAGTCTGGCGCCGGAACCGCGCGACAAGCGCTGATGAAAGCGCGATTATACGCGTAGGTGTGACCGCGACGGGGCTCGACGATGTAAGTGAGCGGGAACCGAAATGTCCGCGAGATTTCTTCTACAACGGTCGCGCCGCCACGGGCCTCCGCATCGTTGTCGACCACGATGATCTCGAAGCGACCGGCATAGTTCAGCCGTTCGACATGCTCCAACAATTTGCGCAGCCCATCGGGGCGGCGAAACGTCGGCACGCACAAGCACACGCTGGGTACTGAGCCGGTCATTGTGCGATGACGCTCCGGATCATCGGTTTACCCTCCGATCGTCGAGTTCGAGGTCGGGCATGTTCGTCAGTTCTGTGGGCGTGAGCAGCAGGAAGAACAAGGCGCTCCTGCGGCCCACGTTTAGGCGGCAAGTCATCGGAAACAAAGTTAAAGCGGGCGTTAGGCTTAAGACGGCGATTATCCCGGACTTCACTTTCTAGATTTGGCATGGAATAATGGCCCTATATTCGATGGATGGGGAGTTATTCCTATGGCCCGCAGACCCAAGCCGATCCCGCAGCTTACCGCCGCCCAGTTCGAGGATACGTTCCCGGACGAAGCCGCTTGCTGCGCTTATCTGGTCGGTCGCCGCTGGCCGCATGGTGTCAAGTGCCCACGCTGCGGGGCTAACGTTTCCGAGTTGAAAGGCAAGCCACTGCGATGGCAGTGCTATACATGCGCGCCAGAAACCAGCTATCGCTTCTCGCACATTGCCGGTACGATTTTTGAGAACACCAACAAGCCGTTGCGCGACTGGTTCAAGGTCATTCACTTGATGCTGACTAGCAAAAAGGGAATGAGCGCGTTGCAGATCATGCGTTACATGGGCTTCGGTTCCTACAAAACCGCTTGGATGATGTGCCACAAAATTCGCGTCGCGCTCATTGAAGATATCAAAAAACTCGGTGGCGTTGTCGAGCTTGACGAAACTTACGTTGGCGGCAAAGACACCAATCGGCATTGGGATAAACGAAAGGGCCCACCGCGACGTGAAAGCCCCCGTTATTGGAGCGGTTAGGCGCAAGGGCAACGTCATCGCGCGTGTGGTCGAAAGAGCCAACGCCGAAACAATCCAAAAATTCGTAAATGAAGCCATCTCGGCGCGCGTCAGTCTGATTTGTACTGATGATGCCTTGGTCTATAATCGGCTGCGCTATCGCTACAAGCACGGCATTGTTGACCACAGCCAAGGCCAGCACGTCGTCGGCGCAATTCACACTAACACGATTGAAGGTTTTGGTCGCTGATTAAGCGCGGCATCATGGGCAGCTATCACAAGGTCAGCCGCAAGTATCTTCCGCTCTACGTTGCTGAGTTCCAGTTCCGCTATAACAATCGGATGAACGCTGATATTTTCGGAACGGCGATTGAGGGATGCTGACACTATTTGGCCCCCTGCGGTGCGAGAGAACTATCTATGTTCTTCAAATATGTTTTGAAATTATCCATTAACGCGGCTCTTTGTTTTGAAGTTAGCGTTGAATGATAGAGAGCCATTTCAGCAATTTTAAACGCCCCATTATTTTGTCCGTCGACATCGGCGCCGATAGCTCTGCGCTGCCAATCTAGCTTTCCAAAATTGAGTCTGAACGGCAATGTTCGACTCGCCACTTCTTTGTCATCAACGAAAGCACGCAATATCGTTGTTTTCTCCTGCAATCCAACATCACAAAACAGGAAAATAAAACGATCAATCGGAATGCCCTCCGCCCCAATGGGATTTCAAGCGCATAAGGCTCGCTATTTGAATCGGAGACAGTAAAACTGAATTGGTCGCTCTTTGAGAGAAAAAACTTGATTTCCGATCCATTCGACGACGCAAAATCGAAAATTACTTTTCGGCTTAATTCCGGGGTGTCATAAATTCGGAGATAGGCATAAGTCCCGAAGCCGGGCAGATTTTCGTCACGCGGTGAAACAAGCCACCAAATCACACAAACTATAAAAATCGTGGCGGCAACTATCATGCCCGTCTGAGGCCATAAGGTTCTGTCCTTGAGGACAGCCGACATCCCAACGGCAATAAACCCGACGCCGGCCACCAGAATCAGCAATCCGAGGATGAAAACCGCCTGTTGCAGGGGCTTTGGCATGCTAACCCACCATTGAGGTGGGAGCGGCGCGAAAAGAAGCGCGACGCCAAGAGCGATAAGCGCCAATCCAGTCGTGACGTAATTCCAATTCATTGGAGCGCGCCTTCCTCGGGAGATTGTACCCCGAAAAAGGCTTCCCGTAGAACGGGAGCCCGGACAAGTCAAGTCCGGGATAATCGCCCTTAAGACCGCAAAGGATATCGGAGCATCTATCGACTGCCGCCGTTAACCAAAGTCAGCCCCTTTGTTGCTCGGTTAAGGCGTTACGCGCCAGACCGACACGAGGCGCATGCCGAACGCGGCCATGAAGAGGAAGAGCCCGAGCGTGCTTTCCTCGATCAGCATGCTTTCAAAGCACGAGCCGAATGCCGCAAACAGGCAGACTCGCAGGAACAGCATCTTGAGCGGCGCCGCGGCCGGTGCATCTGGCGATCGAAAAAAGTCGACAATAGGAAGCACCACAAGCCAGAGGGTCGCCAAGATCGATCCGGGAATGCCTACAGTCAAAGCGAGATTGAGATAAGCATTGTGCGCGTGAGCGACGGTGTTGGCCCAGATCGAAGCGCCGCTCATTCCATAGACGACTTGCTTGGTGCCCCAAAACGCGGCGAAGCCGTAACCGGTGATGGGACGCTCCGCCACGCGATCCAGCGCAAATTGCCAAATGTCGGTTCGTCCGGTGAAGGACGTATCAGTCAAGACCATATCGAGCAGATCACGGACCGGCTCGAAATAAATCGATCCGATCGACAAAACATTGAACGCGACTACCACGGCCAGCACGAGTGAAATTCCCAAGCTGGGTTTGTGGATGCGTGTAAGCAGCGCCGAAACGATCAACGTGATCGGCAGCATGGCGATCGACGTTTTGGATTTCGTGAACAGAAGAAATACTAAAGCCAAAGCAACGATCAGACTGCCAATGCGCGCGCTACGCACCCGTGCGATAAAAAGTCCGATGAAAATGAACAGGACCATGGCGGCGCTCGCTTCGTTCTTGTGCGAAAACACGCCGCGCCAGTCTCCAGCAAGTTCCGGCTCGATGTAATCGGTGGTCTGATGAATCGCCTGCTCGGGGAGGAGAAAAACCCCGAGGTAGCAGGTTGCCAGCACAATAAGCACCACCACAGCCATCACGTCGCTGAAATGGCGCATGTTCTTCGGCAGCAGCAGCGCCATGCCGGCCAACCCGACGGTCACGAGAGTAAAGGCAAAGCGCCGGGCGGAGAGCGACGGGTCCCACGAAGTGACAACACACAAGGCGAACCAGAGCAGTGTTATGACCAAGACCGGCCGTACCAGCACCAGCAGGCGGCTTGGATCGTGAGAAAGGCACCATGTCGCGAGCACCAGGAACAACAGCGAATAGGAGCTTTGATTAACGAGGTTGCCGGCCTCGGTGACCTCCTGTGCCGTAGACAGGTTCTCGAACGGGCGAAAAGAAATCCACACCAGCAAAAATACCGCAGCCAGAAGCACGCTGCGAACAAGCGTGCCGGCGTCGATCGCTGGGGCGATCGCTGAATGTTGCGCCGGGACCAGACCGAGCTTTGTCAGGATCGCCTCGCTTGGGCGGTTATGCAGACCGCAGCATCGCCGGCCTCACTCCGTGTGCCGTACCGACGCCGGTAAGCACCGCACCGAGGATTTTTTGTGCGTCCGGTCCGAGCTGCAAAGCAAACTGCTCAAGCGCGCTCGGATCCTGCCGGTCCGCTGCCGCGACCAAAACGATGTGATCCACGAGGCCCGCGAAGAGACGCATGCCGGGATCGCTGCCGAATCCAAGAGCGGAGACAATCACCATGTCGAAGCGTTTGGTCTGATCGAATGCCCGCTCAATATCCGCTTCAACGATCCGCCGGTCACGCCGGCTGTTCGGCGCGACGAACGACGTTACATGGATGCCGGTTTCGCGATCGCGAAAACTGACTTCCGAAAGCTTCCGGCGCCCTATAGCCACGTCGACAAGGCCGCCTTCGTTTCCGTCGGCGCCGATTGCCGCGAGTGTCCGGCGCTCGAGATCTGCGTCGATCAACAGAACCCGCTGAGTCATAGCGGCTGCCGCGGCAAGCGTCAGCGCACCCGCAACCGTATCGTCTTCAGCATCCGCCGCGACGACCAGGATGCTTGGATTGTTGCGCATCTTGTGACTTTCACGAATCGCTTCCAGTGCCTGACCAATTTCCGTTGCAAAGCGCGAGCGCTGGTCTTGCGCGGCGTTGAGCGCAAACGAGGTGTCAGCGTGCGGCAGCGTTGCAAGGATTGGTAACGATGGTGAAACGGCGCCGGCGCCGGCAGGCAAAACTCCACTGATCGTTCCGGCCAGTCGGCCCAGTAGGGTGCTACTTCCGGCCGCACGACGCGGACTAGGCACCGAGCTATCGGCACCCGCCCGCATCATGACAATGCCGGTGCCGGCGCAAACTCCGATGAGCAATGCGCCTACAGCGAGCAGCGTGTTTGAGGGCGGGAAGCTCCGCCGCAGCGGCGGGTCGGCGCGCGAGATCACGCGGATATTCTTGGTATCGAGCCGTTCCTGCTCACCGGTCTCGCGGGCCCGGACCAGAAACGACTCGTACACCGCGCGGCTGGCGGCTACATCGCGCTCAAGCTCGCGCAAGGTCACCATCGCCTCGTTGGTGGTGACGGCGTTGCCCTTGAGCTTTTCCAGGTTGGCGGCCAGCGCCGCCTCGTTGGCGCGGGCGCTCTCGTATTCGCTGCGCGCCGAAAGGGCGATGCGGTGGACCTCGTCTTCGATCATGTGCCGAAGCCGCTCGGCCTGTGCCTGGATTTCGATGACGGCCGGATGCCGCCCGCCGAGCGAGGTCATCTGTTCGGCCTCGCGCCGCATGATCTCGGCATATTGGGTGCGGAGCGCAGTGATAGTCTGCGACTGCACGGCCTCGGGGAAGGCGCCGATCTCCTCTTTCGGTATGCGCACATGTTCGATTTGGTCGAGGCGGGCCTTCGCCGCCGCCGTCCGCGCGCGCGCCATGCCCAATTGATTGTTGAGCTCGGAGAGCTGCTGTTCGTTGACGAGCTGCCCGCTGGCGCCAAGGATGTTGTTACGGGCCTTGAACGTTTCGACCCGGTCTTCAGCTTGGCGAACCCGGTCCTTGAGCTCAGTGAGGCGCGCCGACAGCGACTGGGAAAT
The DNA here is from genome assembly GCA_963759345.1 of uncultured Alphaproteobacteria bacterium. Lineage (GTDB taxonomy): Bacteria > Pseudomonadota > Alphaproteobacteria > Rhizobiales > Xanthobacteraceae > BOG-931. The sequence goes on along the minus strand of CAVWYW010000019.1, from coordinate 5,402 downwards.
CTGCCGTGCTGCGTCAGACCGCACATCGGTTTGTTCCGCCAGATAGGCTTGCGCGATCGCGTTGGCGATGCGCGCCGCTTTTGCCGGATCGCGGCTGGTGACACTCACATCCACGACGTAGGTGCGCTCGGCGCGTTTAACCTGGACGGCCCGCTTGAGCGTGTTCAGCGCGGCAAGCGAGTCATCGGCGTAGCGGGCGCCGCCGAACCACGATGACTGACCGACAAATTCCGGATCGCGGTTGAGCAATTCGGCGTTAATCACGCGCCGGAGCACGTTGTCGGAGGTCAATACCCTGACTTGGCTCTCGACCTGCAGCACGGCTGCGTCATTGGCCTGATTGGCTGGCGTGAGGTCGGTCGCGACCGCGCGCAAATCCGTCGGGTCGATGAGAATCTGCGTCGTCGCCGTGTAGCGGGGCGGCACCAAAGTGACGAACAGCACGGCTATGAGTAAGGAAAGAGCCGTCGTCCAAAGAATGGTCGCCTTATCGCGCCAGATGACGGACAAAAATCTTTGAAAATCGAAGTTGGCGGCGGGAGCAAACCCAACGGGTATTTCCCCCGTCCCAACGACAGCCGATCGGCTTTGGCGCGGCGCCTCAAACATCCCTTACGTAGCTTTCCAACAGCCGGCAGCGCTAGTTGCGCTGGCGTTGCCATCAGCGCCGTTATCAGGCGCACTTAATCCGCCGCACGCGCACTCAAAGGGCAGGCCGCCCGGCATGTCCAGGCGGGCCCATATGGTTAACCAATTGATAAAGGGATTAGTGTTAATGAGACGTATACGCCCGCCTATGACCGATCTACGGCCGGCAATCCGCGGCCGGGTCGACTGGGGCGCGCTTACCGGCGCAGCAGGCGGTATATGGCGCCGGCAGCGACGAGCAGCACCAGGATCGGTATCCAGAGCAAGACCGCCCCGACCAAGGTGAGCAGGATCACCGCGGCAAGGACGCCGATCATCAGCATGAGCAGCGCCAGGCCGAGCGGTCCAATCCGGCCGATGTAAATTCGTTGCGTTCCTCCTACCCACGCTGAACCGTCCGGCGACCAAGCGCGCTGGCGCCAGTCGGGGGTGCGGTTAGTCCGGTCTGGAGGGATGATTTCCGGCTCGGCGCGCGGCTGTTCCGGAATGTCGGATTTGTCGGTCATGGCTCCGTCGTATGTATGCGCCGCACGGAGCGGCACAAGCGGCGCGCTGTCGCCGACGTTCACGCGGCGCAATCAGCGTGCTAGCGTTTAAGCATGAAGTCGGGCGGTCTCGGGGTGACTCGGAGCATTCTTCTAGGCATCGCCGCGATGGCGAGTTGTTACGGTGGCGCACGCGCGCAGGATACGCCTGCACTGAGTGAGGCGGCCACTGCGATGGTCGGCGCGTGGGAGTTCTCGAACGCCGATCGCGACAAAATCTGCCGCTTCAACTTTCGCGCCGACGCTGCGGCCAGTGGCTACAAACTCGACATCGACAAGAACTGCCCGAGCCTGTTTCCGACGACCAAAGATATCGTCGCGTGGGCGGTGGATAATTTCGGCGGGTTGCGCCTTCTCGACGCCAATGGCAACGCGGTGATTGAGCTCAACGAAGCCGAGGCCGGCCTGTACGATGGTTTTGAACCGGGGCAGGGCCGTTATGTGCTGCAAAGCGCGGCGGCGGTGGCGCCAGTTCGCTCGGCCGAGGACATGGTTGGCGATTGGGCCATCGCGCGCGGTACCGGCAAGCCGATCTGCGTGCTTTCGCTGGCGACCAATCCGGCCGGCGCCGACGCGTTGATGCTTAAGATCAAACCCGGCTGCGATGCGATGGTCACTCGTTTTGCGCCGAACTCCTGGCGCATGGACCAGGGCGAGCTGGTCTTGATCTCGTCGCGTGGACAGACCTGGCGTTTCGAAGAGAACGACGGCAACACCTGGCAGCGCGTGCCTGAAAGTTCGGATCCGGTTTTGCTGGTTCGTCAGTGATTACGCTGACAATTGATTTCAGAGGGAAGCAATGAATAATGCCGCCGAGGCCTTCCGCATCAAACAAGTCGGATACCTGCCCGACCAGCTGAAATTCGACTGGATCGAAGTGCGGCAAGGTTTTGCGCGCGGCCGGTTCGATGTCATCAAGCAGCACTTGGCGCCGAATGGATATCTTCACGCCGCAACGGTAGTAGCGCTCGCGGATACCGTTTGCGGCTATGGTTGCATGACGTCGCTTCCTGACGGCATCTCCGGTTTCACCACGATCGAGCTGAAAGCCAACTTTCTCGGCACCGCGCTCGAAGGGGGCATTGTCTGCGAAGCGCGATTGCTGCACGGCGGGCGCACTACGCAGGTTTGGGACGCGGAAGTGAAAAGCGAGACCAGCGGCAAGACCATCGCCCTGTTTCGCTGCACACAAATTCTGCTCTCTGCGGCGCGCGGCAACCAATAACGCGGCATTAACCGGAGTCGCCGCGTGAGCGTCAAAGCTCCACCCGCCGACGGCTTTGCGGTCAGTGCACCGCTGGTCATTATCGGCGCCGGCGCAGCTGGCCTTTGCGCGGCACTGGCGGCGCACGAGGCGGGCACGGAAATAATCGTCATCGAGCGCGATCCCGTGCCGCGCGGTTCCACAGCGTTATCCGCTGGGCTAATCCCTGCCGCCGGTACGCGTTTTCAAAGGATGCTCGGCATCGATGACAGCCCTGTGATGTTTGCTGCCGATCTCAAACGGAAAGCGCACGACGAAGCCGATCCGGCAATCGTGGATGTGATCGCCCGCCAAGCCGGCACGACCATTGAATGGCTCGCGGAGCGTTACAACTTGCCATTCTCTGTTGTCCACGACTTCGATTATCCCGGACATTCGGCGAGGCGCATGCACGGCCTGCCCACCCGCTCCGGCGCGGAGTTGATAGACCGGCTGCGGCAAGCGGCGGAGGACGCAGCTATCCCAATCATCGTCGCTGCGACCGTAACGGCGCTCTATGCGGATGCTGACCGCGTTGTCCGTGGCGTGGAAATCACCCGGCCCGATGGCACCGTGGATTCGTTGGGCTGTCAGGCGTTGATTCTCGCCTGCAACGGCTATGGCGGTGCCCCCGATCTGGTCGCGCAATACATCGCTGAAATGAAGGGTGCGCTTTATTTTGGGCATCCCGGTAATCGCGGCGACGCCATTCTGTGGGGACAGGCACTCGATGCCAAACTTCTTCATATGTCCGGTTACCAGGGACACGGCTCGGTCGCCCATCCGCACGGCATTCTCATCACCTGGGCCGCGATCATGGAGGGCGGCTTTCAGGTGAACACCAGCGGCGCGCGTTTTTCCAACGAGAGTCTCGGCTATTCGGAACAGGCGGCCGTCGTGCTGGCCCAGCCCAATGGAATAGCCTTCGACATATTTGACGAACGCATTGCCGCCATCGCGCGGCAGTTTGAAGATTTTCGGCAAGCCGAAGCGTCAGGCGCGGTCATCGAAGCTTCGACCGTTGAACAGCTCGCGGAACGCCTGAGCCTGCCAGTGGCCGCACTGATGCAAAGCCTCGCCGAGGTGGAGCAGGCAAAACAGGAGCGCGCAAGTGATCGTTTCGGGCGGTCATTTGCAAACGCAGCGCCATTGTCGCCGCCGTTCAAGGCGGTAAAAGTCACGGGCACATTATTCCACACCCAGGGCGGCCTTGCAGTCGACGAACAGGCCCGCGTGATGAGCATGCAGGGGACCCGTCTGCCGAACCTGTTCGCGGCCGGCGGCGCAGCCGCGGGCATTTCAGGTTCGTACGCCAGCGGCTATCTGTCGGGAAACGGTTTACTCACCGCGACCGTGCTTGGCCGCATCTCCGGCTTAAGTGCCGCCGCTCTCGTGAAATAGCCGAGACGAAGTTTTGGCGATGCGCGTGCGTAAACATCGCGCACGATGGCCGGGGCTTACGAGTTTGAGTTTTCCTGCTCTCTGACCCGCAGCCTGCCGACGGTCAATTCATCGACTTCCAATGAGCCAAACCGCGCCTTCCGGATCGCCAGCCGGCCAATCGCAATTTGCCCGATCGCCAGCGCGCCGATCGCCACCGCACCGACGGCCATGGCTCCGACCGCAAGCGCCAACAGCCTGCCGGCCGGCAGCGGCCTGCGACTTTTTACGAGTTCACGCGCCATTGCCGCTCTCCGCGTTGCTAGATCAGCTTGAGCCCCTTCAGGCTCGCGTGACCTTCTTTGCCGACGATGATGTGGTCGTGAATGGAAATGCCCAGCGGGTTCGCGACTGCGATGATCTGCTGCGTCATTTGAATGTCCGCGCGTGAAGGTGTTGGATCTCCAGATGGGTGATTGTGCACGAGGATGATGGCGGTGGCGGACAGTTCCAGCGCGCGCTTGACCACCTCGCGCGGATACACGGGCGTGTGGTCGACGGTTCCGACCTGCTGCAGTTCGTCGGCGATGACTTGATTGCGCTTGTCCAGAAACAGGACGCGGAACTGCTCGCGGTCGGCGAAGGCCTGCGCGGTCCGACAATAGTCGAGCACTGCCGACCACGATGACAACGCCGGCCGCTTTTTGACCTCCCCACGAGCCAGCCGGCTTGCCGCTGCCTGGACGAGCTTTAGTTCCGTGATCGCGGCATCGCCGAGCCCCTTGACGCCGCTCAGCCGGGCGACCGGCGCCGAGATCGCCTCCGCGAACGAGCCGAAGGTCGCGATCAGCTCCTTGGCAAGCGGCTTGACGTCGCGCCGTGGCAGCGCGCGGAACAGTACCAATTCCAGCAGCTCGTAGTCCGACAGCGCCTCCGCGCCGGCTTCGCGAAACCGCTCTCGCAGCCGTTCGCGGTGCCCATAATAATGCGGCGGCGCCTCGGCGAGGCCGCGTTCACGCTCGCGCTTTTTTTCCAGCATCGGAACTGAACGCAACTCCAGGGTCCATGGTCCAGCCATCCGCCACAGACCGCGGCTCCAAGCATGACCGGATTGCGTTATTTTGCAATCGGGTTGCGAAGTCCGTTGAGAAGCTGCCGCGCCTTACGCCCGGTAGGGCGGCTTGGTGTAGCCCTTCGGCGAGAGGGTAAAGACCTCGACGCCTGTCTCCGTCACGCCGACAGAATGCTCGAACTGGGCCGAGAGCGAGCGGTCGCGAGTAACCGCCGTCCAGCCGTCGGACAGTACCTTCACATGCGGTCGGCCGAGATTGATCATCGGCTCGACCGTGAAGAACATGCCGGGCCGCAGCACGATGCCTTCGCCGGGCCGGCCGACGTGCACGATGTTCGGCTCGTCGTGAAACAGGCGGCCGAGACCATGGCCGCAGAAATCGCGCACTACGCTCATGTGCTGCGCTTCGACGAAAGTCTGGATGGCGTAGCCGATGTCGCCCGTGGCGGCGCCTGGCTTGATCACGGCAATGCCGCGCATCATGGCCTCGTAGGTTATTTCGATCAGCCGCTCG
>CAVWYW010000018.1:0-285096 GCA_963759345.1 uncultured Alphaproteobacteria bacterium | reverse complement strand
TCACGGTATGGCACGATGATCGCCAGAGATTTGTTGTAGCGCGCGACCATTTCGCCGTTATCAAAGCCCGCCATAAGCGGCCACCCCAGCTCTTGTCCCGTCCGCTGCAACCCGCAGCGATTGCGCCTCAGTTGCCGACAAACTGCGACGACAGGTCGCCGCAAAACGTCATCGGACCGACGTGATTGAGCTTGCTGTTGAGATCAGCCCAGATCTCGCCGCCAATGTCGGTCCAGCGTTTACAGAAAGCAAAATCCTCGCTGAGATAGGTGCCGTCCTCGGCGATCATGTTTTCGAACAGGGCGAAGCGGTTTTCGCTTGGGCTCGCCGCATCGAGGGAGTGATCGCGCTTGTATCGAAGCTGTGGATAGAGCCCACACATGCGCTCCAGCGCCACACGCCTGATCATGAGAAAGCCGGTGCCGGCGTAACGCACCTTGACGAAGCCTCCCTTCGCGATCACCGCATTGGGATTTTCGACTTCAAACACATATTGTAGCGCCGCCGCGGCCGGATTCTGCCGCGCCGATTCGATTGCCGTCCTGACCTTGTCCCAATCGATGCGCTTGATCGGATAGACCGCCGCGCACATATCGGCGCCGCACTCGATCAGGCGCAAGACCTGATCCGGCTCGAAACCGATATCGGCATCGACAAACAGCAAATGGGTCGCGCCGGGATCGTCGAGGAATTGCGAAATCAGGCTGGCGCGCGCCCGGGTGATGAGGGCATCGCCGTCCTTAAACAAAATCTTCAAGCTGACATCGCTGTATGAGTGCACCACGCTCTGCAACTTGAAGAGCGAACCGGCGTAGAGCACGGAAATCTGTCCGCCGAAACAGGGCGTGGCGACGACCAGCTTGACCTGATTGGGTTTGGCGGACGCCGGTGCCGCGGTAGCCAGCGGCACGTCCGCGGGCTTCGAAGTTAGTGTCTCAGACATCGCGTGGGCCCGTTCGCCGATGAGCATCTCCAAACATGGTTAATAGATAGCAAAGACAATAGTTAACGGCCGATGAAACAAATGCTCCTCCGGCTGGAAATGCATTGAAAATCTTCGGCGGCCGGGCGCGACCGATGCCAAGTATTAATCTGCATTAAAATCAGCGATCGCGCCGAGCCCGTGCCGGCCAATCCAGGCGGACGCGAAAAATACGTCCTTTTACGCGTCCTTAAATTGAATAGGGCAAAACCATCAGCAGCCGGTCGTCTCGATCGGAATCTTGCACTCGCCGGTACAGTACGTATCGCAAGCGCAAACCAGTACGGCCTGTAACCAGAAGGGTATCGCAATGTCTGACATTACCTTGACGACCGCCATCCGGCAGAACCTGCTGTCGCTGCAAGACACGTCCGCCAACTTGACCACGACGCAAGAGCGTCTTTCGACCGGCAAGAAGGTCAACACCGCGTTCGACAATCCGACCTCGTATTTCACCTCGCAGTCGTTGACCAACCGCGCCAACGACCTCAGCGCCCTGCTCGACCAGATCGGCCAGGCGCAGCAGACGCTGTCGGAAGCCAATAACGGCCTGACGTCGCTGACCAGCCTGCTCGAACAGGCGCTGTCGACCGCGCAGCAGGCGCAGCAATCGGCGGTGGGAACCGTGAACTACAATGTGAACGGTCTCACCGGCACGGTCGCCATCAACCCCGATGCCACGCAAGTGACCAGCACAGCGACCGTCGCCAGCGCGGTTGCCAGCTCCGGAGTCACCGCTTCGGTGCAGTCGCACGTCTTTCTCAACAGCACCGGATTCAACAGCCTGACCGTCGGCGACACGCTCACTTATACCTTCGCCGGCACAAGCCTCACCGCGCTGGTTGGCACCACCAATTCGGGCACTACGTTCGATAGCACGGCCGGCCTGATCGCGCTACTCAACACCAGCTTTAGCGGGGCGACCGCGACCTCCGACGGCAGCGGTGGCGTCGACATCTATAGCAACGACCTCGCCAACAACTTCACCACAAGCACCACTTCCGCCGCCCTCACAGCTGCACCGGCAAATTTCGCGGAAACCAACCTCAGTTTGGGCAGCGCGCTGACGGTCTCCGACGGCACGCACCAGCAAAGCTTCTACTACGTCGCCCAGAACGCGAACGCCGCTGACAACACCTTTAACACCGTCGGCACCACTACCACCACCGCCGGCACGCTACTTGCCGCTATCGCCAACGCCAACTCCACCATTCACACCACCGTTACGCCGAGCAGCAGCAGCGGCGACCTCGTCCTCTCCGCCGCCAACAACGTCGGACTCACGATCGGCGGCGCCATTGGCAGCGCGCTTGGTTTTAACGCTTCGACGTACGAAAATAACTATAATGCGCAATTGGCGGGGATCGCCGGCACGACGCTGACGGTTGGGGTCGGCTCGGATACGACGCACACCCTGACCTTCGGCACCGGCAGTGGTGACATCTCGAGCAAAACCCAGCTCACCGCGGCGCTTACCGGGTTCGGCGACATAACCGCCGCATTCAATTCCTCAAACGAGCTGCAGTTCACGCCGACGAGCACCTCCAGCGTCACTGTCGGGGGCTCCCCGTCAGCCGCGGCCTTGTTCGGCGTCAACCTCGGCACCTACATACCGCAGGCGGACGTGGTGACCCCGAGCTCTACCCGCTCGACGCTGCAGACCAACTTCAACAACCTGTTAACGCAGATCGACCAGCTCTCCAGCGACTCGTCGTATAATGGCATTAACTTGCTCAACAACAACAACCTGACGGTCGTGTTCAACGAGATCAATACCAGTTCGCTCGCGATCCAGGGCGTGAACGACAAATCGGCGGGGCTCGGCCTGTCTGCGCTCAACAACAGCGAGTTCCAGGACAACAACTCGATCAATACCGTGGTCACGAACATCAATAACGCGATCACGACTGTGCGCGCCCAGACGCAGACGTTCGGCTCCAATTCGGGAACCATTCAGACCCGGCAATCATTCGAGCAGAACACCATCAACACGCTGCAGACCGGATCGAGCAACCTGGTGCTCGCCGACCAGAACCAGGAGAGCGCCAACCTGCTCACCCTGCAGACGCGCCAGCAACTGGAAATCTCGGCACTGTCGATCGCCAATCAGGCGAACCAGTCGGTGCTCAAACTGTTCCCGTAAGACTCTTCCAGAACAGGCCTCTGGTGAAGACGGCGGGGCGAAAGCCCCGCCGTTTTTTCTTGGCGATTCGCAAATCGATGGCATCAATAATCGAATCTTAACGGGCGAACTGTACATAGCCTTAAAGGAAGCGCGCAAGCTGATTGCATACGCGAAGAGGAACCACCCGCCCATGCATTATGCCAACAAGGCCTACGAAAAGATTGCCAAAGAAACGGCCAGCCCGCGGAAGCTGGAGGCGAGCCTGCTCCTGAAAGCCGCCGCCCAATTGCAGGCAGTGCATGACTCCTGGAATGACAAAAAGCCGCGGGGCCTCGATGACGCGCTGTTATACAATCGCCGGCTCTGGACGGTGTTCATCGACGCGGTGATGAGCGACGACAACAAGCTGCCGCTGGCCGTGCGCCGGAACATCGCAAACTTGGGCGTATTTGTCATGGGCGAGACGTTTTCGCTGATGACTGAGCCGAAGCCGGATCACCTGACGTCAATGATAAAGATCAATCGCGGCATCGCAGCAGGCTTACGCGAAAAAGCGTAACGGAGTGGGCGATAACAACGCCTGCGCCAAAAGCCAGCGAAGCGGCTGCCCACCGCGAAAGTCGCTCAAATGCCTGATGCGCCTGAGTTGATATCAGGCGCCGCCCTGAAGGCGGCCACTGTCAAATTCCTGGGCGAAACGAAGGCCAAGGTTGAGCAAGAGCAAAAAGGCTTGCTCAGTACGTTCGATAGCTGGTTCACGCGGGTCATCAAAGCTCTCATACCGTTAGACAGTAGCCAGCCGTGGGAAGACATCGTCCGCGAATACGCGTTGCGTTCGCCCGCCCAAGGCCAGGGCCTGCAATGGGACCTGCACCGCCTGCGCCTTTTTCTCGACCGCTGGCAGCAAGGCCGCTTTGTCGAGTTTTCCGAGCGTGAGCGGTCGGCGGTTCACTATCTTCCCGGGTACGGTACGGAGTTCGGCGTCGATGTGATGCTGACTTGGCAAGGCGCGCCCGCGCTCATGCGCTGGCGCGGTACGCCACTGCTGAAGACTGTGTTCGATTTTGCGATCTACCCAGCGCTGATTGCAGAACTACGCCCGCGAACGGTGTTTGAAATAGGCTCCGGATCAGGCGGAAGCGCGGTCTGGTTCGCCGACAATCAGGCGCTTTGCGGGGTGGACGGGCAGGTCCATTCAGTAGACCTGGTGAAGGCCCAACTAGAGCACCCGAACGTCAGTTTTCATCAGGGCGATTGCTCCGATCCCGAGCGGCTGTTTGATCCTGCCCTGTTGCGCTCGGAACCGCACCCCTGGCTCGTGGTGGAAGATGCGCACCACAACGTAGCCGCGGTCATCGAGCGAATGCACGAATTTCTACAGCCGGGCGATTACCTGGTGGTCGAAGACAGTGAAGTGAAACGCCCGGATATTCGGAAGTTTCTTGCCGCACATCCCGGCAATTACCTGGTCGACACGCGATTTACCGACTTCTTCGGCCGCAATGCGACTTGCGCCGGAGATTCAATATTTCTCAGGACGAACGCGGGCGAGAATAAGCCATTAGCTGCTGATCCGATCCGAGACTAATCGACGGCTGATCGTGACGTCCATTCTTTTAGCTCGCGCCATTGTCGATGCAATTCTGTCGAGATCATCCCGGGCTATCAGCCGGTTGACGGCGCAAGAAAGTTGACCAAGCTCAATTGCGCGAGCCGCGCGGTGACCGACATTGACGCCGAGAGGTTGTTCTGCAGCGTCAAAATTAGTTCGCCGATCTGAGTCTGATTGACGCCTTCGAAGCCCTGCAACATGCCCTGCAAGGTCGTCTGGGTTTGCGTGTTGTTGTCGGTTGCGTTTTTGACGGTTGTCTGCGCGTTGGCAAGGTCGGCTTCGATATCGCTGATCTGCTGAGTACCTTTCTGACCGCTGAGGTTGGCGGTGACATCTTGGGTAAGAGCCAGATAACTGCTCTGGGCGTTCGGATCGCTGGCCGAATAGGTCGTGGCGGCGAGCACGGCCACGTTGGCGACAAGCGTAGTGATGGCCTGCTCGTTGGCGCGCATGCCATAGCTGACGGTCAGCGACGGACCGACCTGGGCGGTCGCAGTCTGGCGCGCCGACGTCGCACCATTTTCACCGGTGTACCAAAAGACCGTATTGGCCGCGGTGCCGGCGACCAGCGCGGTCGCAGTATTAAACGGCGGGCCGGCGACACGCAGCGGCGTGTTCACGTTGTTATCGACAGCTCCGGACGGGAAGCCCAACGCGGCGCCAATAGCTCCGCCGACCGTGATCGGGCCATTGAAGTTGCTAAGCGACAGGTAAGCGCTGCCGGCGCCCGCCGCGGCGCCGTTAATTTGAATCCGGGTGGGGGTCGCGGCGTCGTTGAGAGCACTAACCAAGTTGGCCGCGGTGTTGAAGGTGCCGTTGGCGGCGCTCGCATTGTTGGCAACCCAATACAAAGTCGAATTATGGCTGCCGTCGGAAACCGTCAGCGCTGAGCCCAGACTGAGATTGGTGTTTGTGACATTTGCGCCGCTAACATCCCCGGAAGTGATCGCGGTGCCGCCGGCGGCGGCGAAGTTGTTGACGACGTCGTTGCTCGTCACAAGAACGCCGCCGGTGCCGTCCGTCGTTGCCACGGCCTGACCGGCGAAGTTGCCGCTACCGCCGTTGTCGAGGACATTGATCAGGTCAGCAGCGCTGTTGAAAGTATTGGTGCCGAGATTAAGGGCGGAACCGAACGTGGCCGTAACGGGGGGGTCGTTGCCGAGCTGGAAGACAAACGTGTCGCCATAGTCCGCCGGTGCCAATGTGGTCAGCTGGTTAAGGGCGGCGGCGGTGATATCGTTTGTCGATTGCGTCGAAGCGGCAATGCCGGCGGTTCCAAGCGCGGCGGCGACGGTATTCGGGCTGGTGAGCTGCGTCTCGCCGTCGAAGAAATTGTTGGCCGCGGCCATGGCCGAAGCGGCCGGCAGCGCGGTCTGCGCCAGATTGGTGACGGCGGCGGTCAGCGCCGCCTGAAGATTGGCCGCGGTGGCGGTGGTGTTGGCGCCGATCATGAACTGATTGGCGCCCGGCTGGGTGTTGGAACTGCCCTTGTAGGGCGTGGTCGAGAAGCCCAGCGCGCTGCCGATCGCGCCGCCGACGGTGATAGACTTGTTGGGCGCGCTGGACAGGTCGAGGCCGCCGCCCGCGGGATTGTTCGCGGTGATGTCGCCGGTTGAACCGGTACCGACGTTGGAGGTGTTGATCGCGGCTGTGAGGTCAGCGGCGGTCGTAAATGTGTTGTTGGCGGCGCTGGCATTGCCGGCGACGTAGTAGAAGCTGCTGGAATGGCCATCGCCGTCGGTGAGAGTCAGCGCGCTGCCCAGGGTATGGGCGGTGGCGTAGGCATCCGTGGCCGGCGCCAGGATATGGCCGCTGCTGATGCCGGTGCCGCCGATGGCGAAGTCGTTGGTGACGTCGTTGCTGGTAATTTCAACGCCGGTGCCGGCGCCGTCGGCGGCGGCCACGGCTTGCCCGTTCAAATTGCCGAGACCGCCGCCGTTCAGAATGCTGATCAACTGAGCGGGGGTGTGGAACACGTTGTTCGCGAGCGAATAATTGGCGTTATTGGTGTCGTATGTCGCGGTGACGGTGGCGCCGCCGCCGAGCTTGAAGGTCAGCGTGTCGCCCTGCTGCAGCTGACCCAACGCGGTCGCGTCGACTTCGACCGTCGACTGCGTCGAAGGCACGATCGGGCTGGCGCCAGTGCCGCCGACCGCAGCGGCTACCGAATAGGAGCTGTTGACTTGCGCCGTGCCGTTCGCGACGGCCTGCAATGCGATGCTTTGGCTCGATCCATCGGGAAGAGTGAGGTTGAACTGGATTGAATCCCCCGGATTGGGATTGGTCGGTCCGAGATTGATCGAATAGGTGGCCGGCGGAGCGGAGGGGCCGGTGACGTTCGCTCCGGTCAGCGAGGAGTTCACGCTGGCGAGCTTGAAGCCGAACGGCGAGCCCGCGACGTCCTCGCCGATGGACAGCACCGCTCCCGCCGACGCCGGGATGACCAGACGGCCGAGCCCGTTGCCCAGATCGGCCTGCAGGCGTTCGGCCATGACCTGCGTCAAGCCGGCCTGGGCACCGTTGCCGTTGAGAATGTCGCTGGCGCTCGCCACTGAAGGCTGGTTCAGGGCGCTGCCGGAAAACATGTAATTGTCGCCCGCCTGCGTATTCAGCGCCGCGAGAATCTGATCGAGCTGGCCCGCGGCGGATACTTGCGCCGTTGTCTGCCCGGTATTGTCGAGCGAAAAAGCCGAACTCTGTAGCAGCGATTGTTGAACCGCGCTGCTGGAGCTGCCGAGCTGCGTCAGCACCGATTGGGCTAGGGTCAACGTCGTGCCGACGGTTGTGGCCGTGCTGCTGTAGCCACCAATCGCAGCAAGCTGCGCGCTTAATTGCACCGCGAGTCCCGCTTGCGACTGGAGCCCCGAATAGGTGGTGGCGGCCTGACCGCTGCCGAGCTCTGCAGCGAGCGTATTGAGCTGAGTGCTCATGTTGTTCTGCGCCAACAAGTTGGCGGCAGTAATCGATCCGGGGCCGGTAATGCTCATTTACTACACCGCTTGAATCAGCGCGTTCATCATCTGCTGGATCGCCGACATGACTCTGCGCATTGGCGCCGTAGGCGTTCTGCAGCGCAATGAGATCTGACATTTCGGTATTGATGTTGACGCCGGAACTGTCATTAAAACGCTGCTGCAATGCCGACAGGACGGTGTCCTGCCCTTGTTGCAGATTGGTCGCAGCATTCGCCGCCTGACTCTGCTGGCTGGCGATCTGGCTGATATAGTCCGGGAGCGTACCGGCGTACGGCTCACCCTTCGTGCCGATGCCTGTGGTCGGAGAATAGGTCAGAGAAACGGTGGTCATTTGATTGACCAGGAAATCCGGCCGGGTCGAATCGCCGCTTGTGGTATTGGCGGCGTAGGCGACCAGACTCGACGGCGATGCGACGACAGCGGGATTGACTTCGATGCGTCCGGCCAGCCCCGTCGTCTGCAAGCCGCTGGTATTGCTGGCGCCGGTAATCGGCTGGTTTCCATTCCCGTCAGAGAACAGGGCAAGCTGCGGGCTCCCGCTGGTGAGCGAGGTCACGGTCGACGTGGCCGACAGCGAATTGACGACATTGCTGCTGCCGTTTTTGTTGACCACTTGCAACACGGTGCCGGACGGATTCGAGACCTGGAGATTGCTGCCGAGCGCACCATTGAGCTGAGAGACGACCGAAGCCATGCCGCCGGAAAAGTCGACGCCGATGACCTGATTGTTCGGATTGGACGGCGTGTCCTGTGCCGGCAGCGTACCGCCGGCGCCGAGCGACACGATTGTGATCATGTGCTGGACATTGCCGGAGTCGGTATAGGTCAGTTGAAGACTGTTGCCCGGTAACACCGAGCCTACATCGACGCTAAATCCGGACTGCGAACCCGCGGTGGCTGCAGTCCCGTTGGTGGTCTGATTCGACAGCGCCTGGGACATCTGGTTGGCGAGTTCGTCGAGCTGGGTCTGCGCCTGCGGCAGGATGTTGTCGCGCATCTGCACATAGGCGCCAAGCTTTCCCGACTGGAGCGCGTTGGTGGCGATCAGGTCGGTCGTTGAGCCGCTTGGCGATACCAGTGTGACCGTACCGGCGCCGTCCTGGCTTGGATTTGCGCTCCATAATGCAGTTGCGCTCAGCGTACCCGCATTGTCGAATTGCAGCTGCGAGGCCTGGGGGCCGGCCACGAGCTGCTGACCGGTTCCGGTGAAGACGGAGATTTGATTGTTGGAATTCTGCGCCACCGTCACGTTCATCAGCTGGCTCAGCTGAGTGATGTCCTGGTCGCGCTGGTCCTCGAGCGTCGCTGTGGAACCGTCTGTCGGACTTGCTCCCTGAAGCTCAAGATTGATTTGGGCAATCTGCTGCAGCGCGGTATTCGCCGTCTGCACGCCACTGGCGATGCCCTGCTCCGCCTCGGTACGGAGCTGCTGGACGCTCGTGGTCATCGCATTGAGATTCTGCGCCATCTCCTGCGCGGCACTGACAACAGCCGATTGATTGGAGTTGGAGCTGGGATTCGTCGCCAGCGACTGCAGCGCCGTCGTGAAATTGTTGTAGATGCCGTCAAAAGAGGTCGACGAGCCCGGCGTGCCGTACATCTGCTGAAGCTGCTGATAAAGCTGCGAGGTCGTGCCGGCATAAGAGTCGCCGGACGTTTCGGTCCACAGCTGGCTCTGCAGCAAAGTATTCAGATCGCGGTTTATCCCGGTGGTATCGACGCTGGCCCCGGGCTGACCGGTAGTCGTTACATCACTTTGAGTGACGCTCTCGGTGACGTAGCCGGGCGTGTTGGCGTTCGCCACGTTTCCGGCGATCACGGACAGGCTTTGCTGGGTTACGTTCACGCCGGCGAGCGCGGCCGATAACGCCTGCGAAAGACCCATCGCCCTAGCCCTCCACGCGGCTTACCGATTGCGCCTGGCACGGCTCATTGTCATTGAATGACCTGGAGCAGGGCTTGGATCATCTGGTCGGCGGTCTGCATGACCTTGGCATTGGCTGAATAAGCCTGCTGCGCGACGATCAGCTGGCTGAATTGGGTCGCGATGTCGACATTCGAAGCTTCGAGAGAGCTGCCGACCACCGAGCCAGTGGCGTCGAGGATCGGCGGTCCGGAATCGGTGGTAACTGCATACGCTTGGCCGTTAAGCGGCTGCAGGGCGTTCTGACCGTTGAACGTGGCCAGGGTGATCTGCGCCAAAGCCATGGTCTGCCCGTTCGAGAATGTGCCGGTGATTTGGTTCTGGCTGTTGACCGCGATCGATTCGAGCTGTCCCGCGGCGAACCCATTCTGTTGCAACTGGCTCACCTGCGTCGTGCCGCTGGTATTTGCGAACTGGGTGAGACCGTTGGTGCCGAAGTTGAGCGCGACGTTACCGAGGTTGTCGTTATTCACGGTGAGGTTTTGCAGCGTCACACTGGAAATCGGAGGCGTCAATTCGCCGCTGGAATTGAAATTGAACACGGTGCCGACGTTCTGCCATGCGGCTTGCGTACCGGTCGCTTTCGAATTGCTCTGGTAGAACAGCTGCCAGGAACCGGCACTGCTTTCGGCCCACCGGAATTGAACGTTCACCGGGTTGCCTTCGGTGTCATAGGCGGTGATCGAGCCGCCATCGACCGTCTCGTTGGTAAAAGTCGTTTCGTCGTTGGCAATCACCGTGTCGTTGGCCGGATAGGCGGCGTCGTTGGTGATGCCAAATTCCGACAACAACGCAGGCGGGGTGCTGTCGAGGACAATTTGGCTGTTCGACGTCAGGCTGATATTGCCGTTGGCGGTGTTGACGGTTCCGGTCACGCCGCTGAGTCCCCCGATCGCAGTTTGCAGTTGTGCGAGTGTGGCGACTTGACCGGCGCCGGTATTGGTGCCGAACGTGATGGTCTGTGGCGCACCGTTTCCGACCGTTATCGTCATCGTGTCGCCCTGCGCCACTGCGCCTTGCGTCAACAGATTAACCGGCTGGGCCGCGTTCGCTCCGGGCGGCAGGCCAAGTGCAGTGCCGTCTGTGCCGGTCGCCGTGACCGTAACCGAGGCGAGACCATTTGAGCCAGTGAGAACGAGGTCACCGCTGGCGCCGCCGGATAACTTGGCGGTCACATTGAGAGTGTTAGCGCCGTTTGCTGCATTGATGGCGGAGATCAGATCGTTCACCGTCGGCGCTGGGGGACCCGCCGGCACGGTGTACACCGTTGGCGCATTGGTGCCATCGTTGATGCTGATCTGATCGCCCGCGCTTATTCCAAGCGAGCCGAGTGTTGTCGCGGTGGTAAGATTGACGTTGCCTGTCAGTATCGCGATCGCATCCGGTTGCAGAGTGGCGCCCTTGCCAGTGACGACCGCAGCGGCCGGGGCCCCGGCGAGCGGATTAGCCTCGAAATCGGTGCCGACCAGCAGGCCCGAACTCGGCGTGCTCGGCAGATTTGCCTGGTACTGGATCGCCGTGGTCGCTTGTGCCGGGATGAAGTCGTTGTTGAATTGCAAAACTTGTGGTGAGCTGCCGACCGGATTGCCGGTCGCCGCGTCGATCGGGATGCCCTGGAGGTAATAGCCGGCGCTGTTCACCAGGTATCCGCCCGAGTTGAGCTGGAAGTCGCCCGCTCGCGTGTAGTCGCTCACACCGCTGAATACCGGCTGGTTGTCGGCGGTCCCGGTGGGCCGCGACACCACGAAGTAGCCGTTACCGTTGATCGCCATGTCGGTCGAGACCTGGGTACTTTGAATGGTCCCTTGAACCGAATTGGTAGCCACCGAGTTTGCAATGACACCGTTCGCAGTCGTTTGCGCTACCGTGGCGGCGGAGACCAGATCCTGAAAGCTGGTGTTGGTTTCCTTGTAGCCGGTGGTCTCTGAGTTGGCGACGTTGCCGGAGATGTTCTGGAGCGCGAACGATTGCGCCTGCAGACCCGCCACGGAGGTGTTCAATGCATCGAAGATACCCATGACTACATCTCCACTCGATCCTCAACCCGAACAGCGATGGGGCATGACTGAGCATCCACCACGCACGCGCAGCTCACAGCAAGCTCTGTGCCATTGAATTTATCTCACAATTTCAGATACTTACGGCTGAGGCGTAATTTGACCTGGTACGGATATGCCGGGCGCAGCAGGCAAAAATTGCCGGGCAGCGCACGGTTTTTGAGCCCGCGAAGCCGCCGCGGCGCCTTGTGAGCAACAAGTCCGCCGTGCTTAATGCGTCGGTGAGCACGATTGTGCTGCAGCACTAAAATTACAGCGGGATCCGCATGCGTTTCGAAGGTACTAATGCCTACGTCGCCACCGACGATCTTAAAGTCGCGGTCAACGCCGCGATCGCGCTAGAGCGGCCGCTCCTCGTCAAAGGCGAGCCTGGCACCGGTAAGACTGTGCTCGCGATCGAGATCGCCAAGGCACTCGGCGCACCGCTCATCGAGTGGCACATCAAGTCGACTACAAAGGCACAGCAGGGTCTCTACGAATATGACGCGGTGACGCGACTGCGCGACAGCCAGCTCGGCGACGCGCGCGTCAAAGACATCCGCAACTACATCAAACGCGGCAAGCTATGGGAGGCATTTGTCGCCGACGAGCGCCCGGTGCTGCTGATCGACGAGATTGACAAGGCGGATATCGAGTTCCCTAACGACCTCCTGCAGGAACTCGATCGTATGGAATTCTTCGTCTACGAGACCGGAGAAACCATCCATGCCCGGCGGCGACCGATTGTCGTCATCACTTCAAACAATGAGAAGGAATTACCGGACGCGTTTCTGCGCCGCTGTTTCTTTCACTACATCCGTTTCCCGGATGCCGACACGATGCGCGCGATCATCGAAGTGCACTTTCCCGGCATCAAGCATCGGCTAGTGGCCGAAGCGCTGCGGCTGTTTTACGAAATCCGCGACGTGCCCGGCATGAAAAAGAAGCCGTCGACTTCCGAATTGCTTGACTGGCTCAAGCTGCTGATGGTCGAGGATATTTCAGTGGAGACATTGCGCGAGCGCGATCCGAAGAAGCTGATTCCGCCGCTGCATGGTGCGCTGCTCAAAAACGAGCAGGACGTACATCTGTTCGAGCGGCTGGCGTTTATGGCGAGGCGCGAAAGCCGCTAAAACTGCTTACCACAGCGAGTGCAAGTTGAATAACGGATGCATGGCGAAGGTGTAGGTCGCGCCAACCCCAATGGTGAATTGGTTCGGCGAACCGCGCATGGTCACGAGCGGAGAATTGGCGGCGGAGCCGCTGATCCGTTCATATTCTACAAGCGCGTGGGTCGACCATTGCCGGTTCCAGAAATACTCTATCTGTCCGCCGGCACCGTAGGAGTAAAACCCTCCGGTCGCATTGTAGACCGGCAGCGCCGGAAGGCCCGAAACAGTGGAGCTGGCCGACTGAGCCGGCGTGATGCTGAAATAAGGCGACACCGCAGCACTCGACTGTACCGTCATGCGCGGTCCGGCCGAGAGGCGGAATTGCCCGATCGGCACGACCACGTCCGCAAACAGATCGCCGATGACACCGGTCTCAGCGCCGATCCCCTGGCGAATTTCGCCGCGTAAGCGCAGCCACGGCACCACCCAGTATTGGGCGTAGCCGCCAAGCTGGAGTGCCCAACCCACATCACCGAGGCCGTTGAGCTGGGTGTAGGATGAGGAGTAGCGCGGCCAATTGATTTTGCCGACCGGGCCAATCTGCAACGAGCCAAAGTTGAAAATCGGCACTCCGAAGCCGTCGCGGGCGCCGAAGAAGAACGGCGGATCACCGGGTTTTTGCAGGGCAAAAAGTGGGACGCCAACAAACTGATATTTATTCGTCGGAGCACCCGGCCAAGCCGGAATTGCCCGGCCTTCGCCACCAATGGTGATGAGCCAGTCGGGTGCTGGCGTCACATATGCTGAGGGAGCCGATGCCGGCGCTGGCAGCGGCAGATCAGCTGCAGCGGCAATGCCGGGAATTGACAGAAGAAGCACCGCAACGGCAAAACGCCACCCGCTTAGCGCCATCCTAGTGTGCCCCCGCTCCGCCCCGCACGCTACGAAGCCGATGACTCAGTGTAGAGCAAATTCAATTTACGTGCGACTAGGGCAAAGGGTTTCCAAAGAATAAATAAGCCGAGTGTGGCATTCTCGTTCACGCTTTGGCTCCTTGGCGGCGCTTGCGACGGCGCGGGCGATTTGCGGCGACATCCTGCCCCGTCAGATCCGCCTCAGGTTGGATCTGAATATCGGCGGCCGAAGGTACGATAGAACCCGAATCAGCCGCGGATCGCTGCCCGATCACAGCGCCAGCCACTGCCGCATCGCGCGCACGTTGACGTGCCATCTCGGCGGCGCGGCTTCGGCGCTCGGCCATGGCGTCACGCGCTCGCCTCACCCAATAATAGATTTGCGCGGTTGCGCGCCCGAAAATGCCGCCTGCCCAAACCAGCTCAAACGGCGTGAATTGCCGCCAAGTTTGATCGCCGTCGGCGATAGCACGGGCGATGAGGGTACCGGCCATCGCCGTGGTATTAAGACCATGACCGCCAAAGCCGCTCGCCAGCCACAGTCCAGGTGCCAACTCCCCGATCTGCGGCATGCGATGGATTGAGTTACCCAACGTGCCCGACCATGCGTAATCGAGAGCGATCTCGCCGAGCTGGGGGTAGGTTTTCTTGATGTCGGCAATGAGCGCGCGGCGGTAGCGGTTCGGATCGCGCGGCCACATCGTAACCCGGCCCGACCACATCAGCCGCTCCCCGTCGACCACGCGGTAATGATTGTCGGCGAGTTCGGTGTCGCTGACGGCACCGCGATAGCTGATAGCTTCCGCAAGGCGCGGCCCGAGTGGAGCGGTGGTGATGACGTAAGTCGTGATGGGAATGAGCGCGGATGCAATCTTTGGCAGCAGCGTTGCGAGCTGCACATTCCCACACAGCACCACGTGATGGGCGCGCAACCGCGCGGCCGGGGTAACAATGCGCTTACGCACGCCCGCCGGATCAATGGACAGCGCCGGAGTTTGTTCAAAGATGCGTGCGCCGGCGCGTTCGGCGGCAGCGGCCAAGCCCAGTGCATAGTTCAACGGATGGATATGGAATGCCTGCGGAAAGTGGATGGCATGAAAGTAACGCTCGCTATGCAAAACCGTGCGCAGGCGTTCGATCGGCCACCCCTCGACCTCGCCGCCAAATTCGCCGATGAGGCCAACTTGCCGCGTGAACGCGTCGCCGTTGTCGGTCTTGGAGACGCAGAGCCAGCCATCCAGGAGAGCGACTCCCGGCATGGCATCGTCGCGGATCGCGTTGCGAACGTATTCGAGTCCGCTTTGCGAAAAACTCCAGAGGTCCTTGGCCTGCTCAATCCCGACGCGGCTGACGATGCTCTCGGGTGCCGCGGCGAAGCCTGGAAGCACGAAGCCAGTGCTGCGGCCCGACGCGGCCGCCGCGATGCGGTCCGCTTCGATGAGCGCGACGGAGCGCCCATTGCGCGCCAGCTCGCGCGCAACGGTCAAGCCGGCAAGGCCGCCGCCGATCACGCAGATATCGACGTCGAGGTCGACATGAAGCGGCGGCCGCGGTGGCGCGTCCACTTTTGTCGTGGCGTACCAGGTTCCGCCATAGGCAGCGGTGGTATCGGCTTCGTCCATCACTGCATTTTGAGCGGCGCAACGGTACGGCGATGCAACCTGTTCACATCCTGTGGGATACAAAATTTCTGTGCGTTGGCGCGGACACTATAGGAAGTTCGTATTCATCGCACTAGCCTGCCACATTTGAAGTTTCGCCGAGACGCGCGGGAACTTCGAAGCGTGCGAGACTTTCCGTTCGCTACGCGACTACTGACACAGAGCTGCTGATATGCGTCGTTTACTGCTGCTACGTCATGCCAAGACCGAACGCGCCGCAGCGGGAGAGCGCGACCGCGATCGTAAACTTATGGCGCGCGGCCGAACCGATGCGCCGATCATCGGGGCTTACTTGGTTCGCCATCAGTTCATCCCTGATCTCGCGCTGGTCTCGCCGGCAACGCGGGCTGCGGAGACCTGGGCGCTGGTCGCTGCTGCCTTGACCGACGGTTCAACGCGGGTTGAACAGGACGAGCGCATCTATAACTCGGTTCCCGAGACGCTGATTGACCTAATCCGCGAGACCACAAAGGCGCGATCGCTCATTGTCGTCGGTCACAATCCCGGCTTGCACGATCTTGCAGTGGAATTGATTGCCTCGGGCGAAGTCGAAGCGCGCGAGCGCATCAATGAGAAGTTGCCGACATGCGGCCTCGTCATTATTGATTTTCCATTCAATGACTGGTCGCGGCTGCATGTCAATTCCGGCCGGCTTGAGCGCTTCGTCAGTCCGCGTACCATCGCCGAGGCGACAGACTAAACACCAATCGGGGATTTTTGATCAAAACTGCCGCGACATGAAAAGCAAAAGGATAAACCCCTATTCGTAGAATTCCGGCGATTTCTTTTGCCCGTCGCTTTGCAGCTTATCGTGATTGATCCAAAGTTGCGCGTGTTCTTTCGCCAGGATATCGGCAATGCGCTGCATCGAAGCGAGCGTCTGTTCCTTGCTGGTGTTCATCGACGGTACCCGGCGGTTGTCCCAGTTGTCCTTGAAATGAACGGCGTCGCCCGAGAGAACAACGGCGCCGGTTTTCGGCAGCCGCACGAGTAAAGATTGATGACCGGGCGTGTGCCCCGGCGTCGAAATGATCACGATGGAGCCGTCGCCGAATACATCGCGATCGCCTTCGAGCTTGGTCGCCGGATGATTGGGGTTGAAACGCGGCGCACCGTTGGCGCCCGGCCAATCATATTCGGCCTTCTGTACGTAAAGCATGGTCTGCGGAAATTCTTCCACGTTGCCGATGTGATCGGGATGCGTATGCGAGATCGCCATGGCCTTGATGTCGGCGGGCTTGACGCCGAGCTCTTGGAGCTGCGCGGCAAGCGTCTTGGTCCGCTTCACGTCTAGTCCGCCGTTGCTACCCTTGATGCCTCCCGGTATTGCGGCAAGCGCGTCGGGAAGACCGGTGTCCCACAGAAACCAGCCCTGCGCGTGGTGAATGAGATAGCAGTTGTCGGATACAGCAAGCGGCATACCGACATTAACGCCGGGCGACCAGCGCGATTGATCGGGACCCACGGCTTCACCGCAATAGAGGATGTAAAGCCGATCGACGCCCGCGGCCGCGGCCGGCAGCGGGCCGAGCGTCGCCGCACATGCTGCGATCGCAAGAACTGCGAGCCTCATAAGCTCCTCCCTCAACTCGCCAGCGCCGCCAAAATACGCGCCCAACTGCGAATGCCCTTGTGGAAGCACCGCAGATCATACTTCTCGTTCGGCGAATGTACCCGATCATCGTCGAGCGCGAAGCCGACCATCAACGTGTCCATACCGAGCACGGTCTTGAAGTCGCCGACGATGGGGATCGAGCCGCCGGCGCCGACCGTCACGGCTTTTTTACCCCACTCCTCCGCCAGTGCGTCCCGCGCCTTGGCGAGCGCCGGATTGTCAAACGCCACGTCGAACGCCGGCGCGCTGGTGAAGTTGCCGAATTCGACCGAGCAATCTGATGGCACGCGGGCGCGGACGAATTCGCGAAAGCCGCTGCGGATCTTATCCGGGTCCTGCGCGCCGACCAGCCGAAATGAGACTTTGGCCATCGCCTTGCCGGGAATAACGGTCTTCGCACCCTCCCCGGTGTAACCGCCGATGATGCCGTTGACCTCAGCCGTCGGCCGCGTGGAAATCTGCTCGATCAGCATGCGGTCCGTTTCGCCGGCCGGTATCTTCAGCCCAATCGGTCCGAGAAACTTTTCCGCTGTTAGACCGAGTCCCTTGAGGTCGGCTTTGATGTCGGGCGGCAAATCGTAAACGCCGTCATAGAAGCCGAGAATAGCAACCGAGCCGTCCGGCTTGTGCATTGCCGACAGGATATCGGCCAGCACATGGATTGGATTGCGTGCGGCGCCGCCGAAAAGGCCGGAATGCAGATCGCGGTCGGCGCACGTAAGTCTGACTTCTTCGTACACCAGACCGCGCAGCGAAGTCGTGATCGAGGGGGTCTGCGCGTCCCACATGCCGGTGTCGCACACCAGAGCAAGATCGCGTTTGAACTCCGCGGCATTGTCGCGCACGAAGCCGAACAGGTGTTTTGAGCCGCACTCCTCCTCACCTTCGATCATCATGGTAATGTCGAGCGGAAGCTTGCCGGTCACCTCCTTGAACGCGCGGCAAGCCTCGACAAACGTCATCGCCTGCCCCTTGTCATCGCAGGCGCCGCGGGCGACGATGATCTTCCGTCCGCCGTCGAGCGTTTCGATACGGGGCTCAAATGGCGGCGTCTGCCACTGATCCAGCGGATCGACCGGCTGCACATCATAATGGCCATAGAACAGGACCCGCGGCGCCTTGCCGTTGGCTTGGCCGTCGCCAGTTGGGTCCGCAGGAGTCTTGCCGATGACGACGGGATGGCCCTCGGTCGGACGGATGCTCGCTTCCAAGCCGAGGCTGCGCAAGTCGGTCGCGACGTATTGCGCTGCGGTGCGACAGTGCGCCGCAAATGCCGGATCGGTTGACACCGACTGGATGCGCAACAGCGCGAACAAGCGATCGAGGCTCGTGTCCAGATCGCGGTCGATGCGATCGAGGACCGCCGGAAGAGATTCGCGTGCTGTCATTGGTTGGATTACCGCGCCTTTGCCAACAAGAAGCGACTCACCTTCGTTCGATTTCGTCACGGTTTTCTCTTTCACGCACGCCAGCGGCACCAACCGCCGGGCAGCCGCTGGCGCCCACAAATTTTATAGTGCGCCGCGAAAGTCATTTCCACCACGCGAGGCGAACGGGCGATCCGCCGAACTCATGCTTGTCATGCCGCATGCGAATGTACATTATGGCAAGAACGCGACGAAATACTGGCTGGCGAGGGCACATGGACGAGTTGATCGGGCGTCTCGTCGCCGATACCGGCGTCGATCGGAACGCTGCCGAAACGGCCGTTGGCATTATTCTCGACTTCCTGGCCAAGGAAGGACCTGCCGACAAAATGCAGTCGCTCTTGGCAAAGCTGCCCGGAGCCGAAGCCCTGATGCAAAAAGCTGCAGCGGAAGGCGGCGGCGGCATGGGCGGTGTGATGGGTGCAGGCATGCGCATGATGGGCGCGGGGTTGAGCATGGATCAGGTGCAAGGCATCACCCGGCAGTTTATCGCCTTTGCCCGCGAGAAAGTCGGCGAGGACGAGGTGGGCCAGATTGTCGGTGCCATTCCGGGTCTCTCACAGTTTATTTGAGAACGCGTGGACGCGGCACCGCTATGGCGGGGTTAAGGGGAGGCAGTGATGGCTTATCCCATCACCGATATTCGGGGCATCGGGGCGGATACGGTCGCGATCCTCAAGTCGGAGGGGATTCGCACGACCGTCGGCCTATTGCGCTCGGCTAAGACGCCAAAGCAGCGGCTCAAGATCGCGGAAAAGGTCGGCATCGACGACAAAGACGTGCTGGACTGGGTGACTGCGGCCGACCGTATGCGCGTTAAAGGCGTTGGCTGGGAATATTCCGAATTGTTGCGCGCCGTCGGCGTCAAGACCGTCAACGAGCTCAAGTACCGCAACCCGCAGAAGCTCGTCGACCAGATGTCGGAAGCCAACACCAAGCGCAAGCTGGTCCAGCTCCTACCTTCGGTGACCATGGTCAAGCGCTGGATCGAAAACGCCAAGAAACTGCCGCCGGTCATCCGCTATTGATGCGGTGCAAGGGCAACTATGCACTTGACTTAGCAAGTTCGGGGATTTAACTGTCTCCAAAAGTGACAGGCCGACGCTAGTTAGGAATAGTTGCCCATAGCCCTAGAAAGGAAGGGTTATGGAGAAGTCAAAAGACGAAGACAAAATCGAAGCAGAACTAGACCGTATCCTTACAGATGAAGTAATGGCGGCGGGCGAGAGGGCTTTGGTTGGTTGGTGCAACGACGCAGACGTAGCCGCCTACGCGGCATTCGTGGCCATGTGGAAGGCTATGCGTAGAGCAGAGAATCAGGAAACTCAGAGTACCTGATCGGGTTGCCTACGCCGGTTGCGAGAAAGGCGTAATAATTCATAACGGTTTGAATGTAACGGTCGCGCGGCGACGTTGGTTTTGTTTTGAACTCACCGCCCCACGGAAACCTATTCAACCAATTGAGCTGGTCGCAAAGCTCGGCAACATCACTATCGTCGAAAGTCAAATGCCCCTTCTCGTGCACGAAGAAATTGCGAACGTGACGGACCACCTCTAAGTCGTCCCGTGTCTTTGGGCCATAAACGCCGAGTGCGTAGGCGATGCGAATTTTCAGTGCGAATGTCATCGGCGCATCCTCGCCGCCCCCAAAAAGCTTCCGTTGTTCCTGATCGGCCTCCGGGCTGTTCCAGCCGAATACGCAATGCGAGAGGATCGCAAGTTCAAGCCCTTGTTCTAGGATCGAACCTAGGACCAAAGCCGCCGCCCGATCTGCGGTCGGAAGACTTGGCGAATCGCCATAGTATTGCAGGATAATTGTCCAAAGATCGTTGCCGGGGCCGATTCGCTTGTCTAATCGATCCCTGGCACGCTGTATCGCCGCCTTCCGCACTTTTGTCGGTGACTTGGTCATGATACGCTTAACGCATGAACAAAAATCAAGACGCTGACCGATACGACAGCGCCGAGACGGAGCGCCGCCGCGAAGCTGCGCTAAGGCGAATGCTCGCGACGCCTCCCAAACCACATAAGCCTATCGGGAAAAAAGCTAAGAGTCCCGGCCGGAAACGCGCTTCCGCCAAGCCAAAAAACGCCTAGCGATTTGCTTTCTAGTGCGTGGCGACGTGAGGATTACGGTACGTGAGACGCTTACCTTCCGCACCTTTGAGCGCGAGCGCCGCACGTTCCCCGTCTTTCATCTTGCGGGTATTCCATTTGAAATCCCATTCCGAAAGGTATCTCGGCAAATGGGCTTCGCTGACCGAATGATACGCGCCAGTGATTGCCCGCTTCATGAGACTGAAACGAGCCTCAGCGGTGTTCACATGCGCGTAGTCCGCCCATACGTATTCGTTAGCGGAATGATTGACCGTTTCGTGGCTCGCAAATTCGTAGCCGAACGCTTGATATGATGGGTGTTCATCCGTCACGAAGTTAGACTTGCGATCAACAACCTTCACAATCGTTTCGCGCAACGTATCAGCCTTGACGTTGGCAACACGGAACGAATGACTATCGCCTTCGCGGTCAACCAGTGTCACCACGGTATGTTTCTTCGGCTCTTTCTTCGCGTATGCGCGGTTTTTCATTTTGCCGCCGATCACGGTTTCGTCGCTCTCGACAACACGACCCTTGCCGCCGAGCGGCCCGATCTTGGTAGGCTTCATTGACTCGCGGATACGATGGCACATGAACCACGCGCTTCGATAAGAGCCGAGGCCAAGCATCCGTTGCAGTTGAAGCGCGCTCACGCTTTTCTTGCTCGCGGCCATGATGTGCGTCGCCAACAGCCACTTGTGCAGCGGGATGTGCGAACGCTCAAAAACCGTTCCGGTTCGGACCGTGAATTTGTCCCGGCAGTCGTTACAAAGGAACATGCCCGCTTGGGTTTTGCCGCCCATTCGATGCACGTTTACGGAACCGCAGAGCGGGCAATAAACGCCGTCCGGCCAGCGGCTTCCTTCCATATGGGAGGTTGCCAGTTCCTCGTTGTGGAATATCGGGTTAGTGAGGTTGATGTCCATGGCGGCTGTCCTTCTACCGCCTTTATGGCACCCTCAATCTGCTAAGTCAAGTGCATAGTTGCCGGTGCAAGCATCCCACCCTCCTTGCTTGACTCGCCAGGGCCACAAGCGTCATTGCGAAGAACGAAAATAAAGACGCTATCGAGCCCCACGGAACCCTGTTGTTCCGCTCCCTCGCAACGGCGACCCGCGCTCATCAGCATGGCGACGAGATTGCATCCTGGTGGTCCTTCCACGACCGGCCTCCCGTCTGGCGACAACGAGCTGTCGCGGCTCCTTGCCAAGAAGCGCCCGCTCGTCATGGGTGTTCTTAACATCACTCCCGATTCATTTTCCGACGGTGGCTATTTTTTCGATGCGCAGACAGCGTTAGCGCACGCCGGTCGCCTGGCGGCTGAGGGAGCGGATATTATCGATATCGGCGCCGAATCAACGCGCCCCTATGGCGGCGCGGTTCGTATCTCACTTGAAGAGGAGCGTGCACGGCTGGCGCCGGTTTTGTCCGACGTGATTTCGCTCGGCGTCCCGGTCTCGATTGATACGCTGAAAGCGCCCATCGCCGAATGGGCCCTCGATCTCGGCGTGACGATCGTCAACGACGTATGGGGCCTGCAGCGTGATGCCGACATGGCCGGCATCGTCGCGGACCATGGTGCCCCGGTCATCATCATGCACAATCGCGAGAGCGCCGATCCTACAATCGACATCACCGCCGACGTCACTTCTTTCTTTCAGCGCTCGCTCGCCATAGCAGCGCGCGCCGGCATTCGCCGTGAGCAGATCGTGCTCGATCCCGGGATCGGTTTCGGCAAGACTCCGGAGCAATCATTGACCTGCATCGCCCGGCTCGACGCGTGGCACCACTTCGGTCTGCCGATACTCATCGGAGCTTCACGCAAGCGCTTTATCAGCTCGGTCGCGCCTTCCGAACCAGCGGAACGCCTTGGCGGATCGCTGGCTGCGCACCTTTTGGCCGTCGAGCGTGGCGCTGCGATCGTTCGCGTGCACGATGTGGCGTCGACCGTCCAGGCGCTCGCGGTCGCCAGCGCCATCAGGAACGCGCGATGAGCGACGCGATCTTTGTCAATGGCCTCATCATTCACGCCTATCACGGCGTGATGCCGCACGAAGCGAAGGTCGGCCAACCGTTCGGACTCGATCTCGTCCTCGACATCGATCTCACTGAGGCGTCGCGCTCCGACAAGCTCAAAGCGACAGTATCGTATGAAGCGCTGGTAAAGACCGCGACGGAGGCGTTCTCCGCGCGCCGCTATCGCCTCGTCGAGGCCGCCGCGGGCGCCGTCGCCGACGCGGTGCTTGTTCACTATCCGCAGGTCCGCGGCGTCCGGGTCACCGTGCGCAAGCCGCACGCACCGATCGCTGCGACCTTTGACGACGTTGGCGTCATTGTTACGCACACCCGCCAAAATCGTAACAGTGATCGTAGTCATGGCTGAGGCGTTTATCGCGCTTGGCGGCAACGTGGGTGAGGTGCGCTCGACCTTCGATCAGGCCATTGCGATGTTCTGCGACGGCAAGGCGGCGCGTTTGACGGCGCGCTCGTCCGATTACCGAACCCCGCCATGGGGCGTCACCGACCAGCCCCCATTTGTCAATGCCGTCATCGCCGTGACGACGACGCTTGCCCCCCACGATCTGCTGACGCGCGCGGTTGAGTGCGAACGCAAGCTCGGGCGCAATCGGGCTCACGAACGGCGCTGGGGACCCCGCAAGATCGACCTCGACCTCCTCACCTATGACGATCTGGTGCTGATCGATCGCGACTTGATTTTGCCGCATCCGCATCTGTTTGAGCGCGCGTTCGTGCTTGTGCCGCTCGCCGAAATTGTGCCAGACCAGATAATCGCCGGCATTCGGGTGCGTGACGCACTTGAACGCCAGAATGTCAGCGGCATCGAAAAGCTGCCGCCGCGCTAGGCGATCAAGCGTCGGTATGCCATTGCACGATCTGAGATTATGAAAAAACGTGATCTCCCCGGAAAATCGGCCTTCGTCTCTCGGGATCATGTTGTGTTGGCTGCCTCGGCTTGCCGCGGCATTTTGCAACCATGACGGATTCAGACACCCTGCAGTTCGCTGCCGAATTTCCTCCGCCAACCCGCGAGGAATGGCGGAAGCTTGTTGACGCGGTGCTCAAGGGAATGCCGTTCGAGCGCCTTGTCAGCCACACTTACGATGGCCTGGTCATCGAGCCACTCGCCGCGCGGCGCTCCGATGTACGACCCGTCGCGGCCCGGCCCGGCGCGACGACCTGGGAGATAATGTCGCGGATCGACCATCCCGATCCGGCACTTGCCAACGAGATCGCGTTGCGGGAACTCGGCAATGGCGCGACTGGTCTTACGCCTGTGTTCGCCCGTTCGCGCGGCGATCACGGGTTCGGCCTGCCCGCAACCGAGGCGGCGCTTGAGCGCACGCTTGAGGGCGTCGACCTCGGTGCCGGCATCAGTATCGAGGTTGACGTCTCGCCGCCTGCGGTGGCGGTGATCGACGCGATGCTGGCGCGAGGCCGTCCGTTCCCGCCGCCGGCAACAAAAGTCCGGCTTGGGCACGATCCGCTCGGCGCGAAAGCGATCGCGAGTGTTTCCACGAGGCCGTGGACCGAGCATGCGCCGCATTTTGCCCGCCGCCTCGCGGCCCTGGCTCGCGCCGGTTTCCAGGGAAAGCTCGCCGCCGCCGACGGGCGTGTGATCCACAATTCCGGCGGGTCCGAAGCGCAGGAATTAGCCTTCGCAATTTCGGTCGCGCTGGCCTATCTGCGCGCGCTCGAAGCCGAGGGCGTTGCGCTTGAAGCGGCGCGGCGCATGATCTTCTTCCGGTTGTCGGCCGACGCAGATCAGTTTCTCACCGTCGCTAAATTCCGCGCGCTGCGAAAGGCGTGGGCGCGAATAGAGGTCTCGTGCGGGCTCGCGGCGGAGCCGTGCTTCATCTCTGCCGAAACGGCATGGCGCATGATGGCGCGGCGCGATCCCCACGTGAACATTTTGCGCGCGACCATCGCGACGTTTGCCGCTGCGCTCGGCGGTGCAGACGCGATCACGGTGCTGCCGTTTACGGCGGCGCGCGGCCTGCCCGATCGGTTCGCGCGCAGGATCGCGCGCAATACCCAACTCCTCCTCAGCGAAGAATTGCATCTCGACAAAGTCGCCGATCCAGCGGCGGGTTCCGGTGCGGTCGAAAATCTGACCGATGAACTTTGCCAGGCAGCCTGGGCTCTATTCCGTGAGATCGAAACCGCAGGCGGAATTGCTGTTGCGCTCGAAACCGGCCTCATTCAGCGCAAGGTCAGCGCGGTGCGGGCCGAGCGCGCCGCCGCCGCCGCACGACGAAAAGATGCGCTGACCGGCGTGAGCATATTTCCCAACCTCACCGAGGCCGATGCCCGGGTCGATCTGCCGAGTTCCGCCGCGCAAACCATCGACAGACGGGCTGCAGCCGATCCGCCTTGCCGAACCTTTCGAAATGCTGCGCGATGCCTCCGACCGTGTGCTCGCCGAGACCGGCACTAGGCCAAAAATCTTTCTCGTCAATCTCGGCATGCCAGCCGAGTTCACCGCACGCGCGACTTTTGCGAAGAATTTCTTCGAGGCTGGCGGCATCGAAGCGGTCGATAGCGACGGCGAGCGCGTCGACGCCCCTGCCGTTGCGGCGGCGTTTAAGGCCGCCGGCGCCCCACTCGTCTGTCTTTGCTCGACCGACAAGGTCTACGAGAAGGAAGCCGTCGCGGCAGCGCGGGTGCTTAATACCGCCGGCGCGCGGCACATCTATCTGGCTGGCCGGCCGCGCGAGCAGGAAGCCGCGCTGCAGGCGGCTGGCGTTCAATCATTCATTTACGAGGGTTGCGACGCCCTAGCGACACTGCAAGCCGCCTACGATATCCTTGGCATCGAGATCGGATGATAACGATGAGCCGTATCCCGAATTTCGCGCTAATCGATTTCGCTGAGGCACCGGCCAGAGGGATGGTGGAGGGCGCGCCCTGGCTGACGCCTGAAGGCGTCGCGGTCAAAACCGCCTACGGCGCCGACGACCTTAAGGGTCTCGACGGCCTCGACACCTATCCGGGCATCGCGCCGTTCCTGCGGGGTCCCTACCCGACCATGTACGTCACCCAGCCGTGGACCATCCGGCAATATGCCGGCTTCTCCACGGCCGAGGATTTCAACGCCTTTTACCGTCGCAATCTTGCCGCCGGGCAAAAGGGCCTCTCGATCGCCTTCGATCTTGCCACCCACCGCGGTTACGACAGCGACCATCCCCGCGTCTCAGGCGATGTCGGGATGGCCGGCGTTGCTATCGACTCGATCTACGATATGCGCACATTGTTCGCCGGCATCCCGCTCGACCAGATGTCGGTGTCGATGACCATGAACGGCGCGGTACTGCCGGTGATGGCGCTGTACATCGTCGCCGCCGAGGAACAAGGCGTGCCGCCCGAAAAACTCGCGGGCACGATCCAGAACGACATCCTCAAAGAATTCATGGTGCGCAATACCTACATCTACCCGCCGAAGCCGTCGCTGCGCATCATATCCGATATCTTTGCCTACACTTCGGCGCACATGCCGAAATTCAACTCGATCTCGATCTCCGGCTACCACATGCAGGAAGCCGGAGCGACGGCAGATCTGGAGCTCGCTTATACGCTCGCCGACGGCGTCGAATACGCGCGCGCCGGCCTTGCAGCCTCGCTCGACATCGACCGGTTCGCGCCGCGGCTGTCGTTCTTCTTCGGCATCGGGATGAACTTTTTCATGGAAGTCGCAAAGCTCCGCGCCGCGCGTGTGCTGTGGGCGAAGCTGATGAAGCAATTCAATCCGAAGGACGCCCGTTCGCTGTCGCTGCGCACCCATTGCCAAACTTCAGGCTGGTCGCTGGCCGCGCAGGACGTGTTCAATAATGTCGCCCGCACATGTGTTGAAGCGATGGCGGCAACGCAAGGCGGTACGCAATCGCTGCACACCAACGCGCTCGACGAAGCGCTGGCGCTGCCGACCGATTTTTCCGCCCGCACTGCCCGCAACACCCAGATCGTCCTGCAGCGCGAGAGCGGCACGACGCGAATGATCGATCCGTGGGGCGGATCGTTCTACGTCGAACGCCTCACCCGCGACCTCGCGACCAAGGCCTGGGGTCATATCCGCGAAGTCGAAGAGCTCGGCGGCATGACCCGCGCCATTGAGGCGGCGCTGCCGAAGCTCCGCATCGAGGAAGCCGCCGCGCGCACGCAGGCGCGCATCGACTTGGGTGCGCAAGCGGTGATCGGCGTCAACAAATACCGCCCGCAGGACGAGGCGCAGATCGATATCCTCAAGGTCGACAATGGCGCGGTGCGGCAATTGCAGATCGACAAGCTGTCGCGATTAAAGCGCGAACGCGACCCGCAGGCCGTCGCCGAAGCGCTCGCCGCGCTGACCCGCAATGCTGCCGGTGGCAACGGCAATCTGTTGGCGCTTGCCATCGATGCGGCGCGGGCCAAAGCGACCGTCGGCGAGATATCGTTGGCGCTCGAGCAGGTTTTCGGGCGCCACCGGGCGGAGATCAAGGCGATCTCCGGCGTCTACAGGCGGGAGGCCGGCATGACCGACGCCGTCGAACGGGTACAGAAGCGCGTCGCTGAATTCGAGGACAACGAGGGCCGCCGCCCGCGCATCCTGGTCGCCAAGATCGGGCAGGACGGCCACGACCGCGGCCAGAAAGTCATCGCGTCCGCGTTTGCCGATCTCGGTTTCGACGTCGATATCGGCCCGCTGTTCGCCACGCCGGTGGAAGCAGCGCGTCAGGCGGTCGAAAACGACGTGCACATTCTCGGTATCTCATCGCTTGCCGGCGCGCATTTGACACTGGTGCCGGAGTTGAAGGCCGAGCTCGAAAAGAACGGCCGCTCAGACATTATGGTGGTCGTCGGCGGCGTGGTTCCGCCGCAGGACTACGATGCGCTGAAGACCGCCGGCGCCGAGGCGATCTTCCCGCCCGGCACGGTGATCGCCGAAGCGGCCGAAGGACTGCTGGACGCGCTCAACCGCCGGCTCGGGCATACCAAGGCCGCTGCCGAGTAGGTCCACACCCCGCGACGCCCGCCCCATGGCGATTTGATCGGCATCAATGCCCTCAATCCGTTCTGCGGCGTTGATGGTGCACCTAGGCGGCCGCCATGCGTGTCGCTGTCACTCAGGAGTAAAACGTGAAAAAACTCGCCATACCGCACGACGCCTTCATTTTCGTCGGTGACGGCCGCAAGGCCTTGTTCCTCCGCAACGAGGGCGACGAGAAGTTTCCCAACTTAAAGACCGAGCGGGTCTTCGCCGAGGAGAACCCGCCGACCCATGAGCAAGGCACCGACCGGCCCGGGCGGGGCGCCGAGAGTTCGGGAACGCATCGCCGCAGCAGCGTGGAACAGACCGACTGGCATCATCTGGAAGAGCACCGCTTCACCCAGCGGGTCGCGTCCGCTCTGGAAGCGCTGGTGCGTAGCCGCCACGTACCGGCGCTGGTCGTTGTCGCGCCGCCACGCACGCTTGCCGATTTGCGCCGCGACTTCCACGCTGACGTGAAGAAGCTGATCATGGCCGAAGTCGGCAAAGATCTGACCAAGCATCCGGTGGCGGAAATCGAAACTCACCTGCTGAGCTGACGCCCTGCAGCGGTCTTGCCGGCGCGGCCTTATTGAGCCAGCGCCTCTTGCGGGCCCGGCGCCGAGGACACCAGCGGCCGGCCCCGCGCCCGCAGCGGCCGCGCGCTGGGCGCGCCCATTGAGTTCAAGAAGGCGTTGAAAACGTTGCTGCCTTTGACCGCGTCGTGGCCAGCCGCGATCAACATGTCAACCTGGTCCGGCGGCAATTTGAAAGCCGTCACCACGGCGTTGAGTTTTGCCGCGCGCGCATCGTCGAATTGGTCGAAGGCGACGCGTCCCACGAAGATTTTTACGTCGCGGCAATTCCACCCGGCCGGCGCGCCATAACGGCGCCGCTCGGCTGCCGAAAGCTTGCAGCGCCAGTTGATTAACGATTGCTGCCATTGCGCCATCGTGTCCTGGAACGCCGAGTAGCTGCCGACCGCGCCGGATCCGGTCGCGGTATCGGACGAGGCGGTAATCAGATTGGCGCCGGAGGGCCCCTCCACGGTCTTCACCCAGTCACCCGCCGGCGCGCGTCCGGCGTCGGCGACGAGAAACAACAGCCGTCGCAATTTGACGGCCTCTTCCGGCTCGAGCGGCCCGTAAGGCGTATCGGAGGCAAGACGCGCGATGGTAAAACCGGCCAGCCCGTAATTGTCGACCATGCCGCCGTCGAGCAGCTTGACGTAGCGAACTTCGCCGGAGTGATAGCGGTACATGGCATCGGCAAAAAATTTCAGTAGCGGCGGCGCGTCCTGGTTACGGCGCACGCGCTCCACCCATGCCGGCAATGGAATCGGACAACGGCCCGCATAGCCTTCGATAACCACGGGGGCGAAGACGACGGGCACGGCGGCCGAAGCCGCCACCGCCATTGAAATCGGATAGGTGGTGATGTCGCTGCACAGCGCCCTGAACAGGACCGGACCAAACACGAACGGGGTTCGGTCATAGATATCGGAAGCGTTGATCCAAACGTACGGCCGCCGCTGCGTGAGCAAGGATTTAAAGGTCGCGTGCTCGTACAGATTGTCGTCAAGCCAGCGCGGAAATACAGTTGGGTCGTTGATGCCGCCCTGCAAACCTTTGGCGATATTCAGCAGGCTAAGATCCATTTTCAGGTTCGCCTCCGCATTACGCAGGAGGAAGCGCTGCTTGAAATCGGTCAAGGCCTTGCGCTTTTTCAGCCCATAATAGGCCGCGAGGATCGATCCGCCTGACACGCCGGTGACGAAATCGACGCGGTCGAGAAGCGACGTTGAGTGGCCCGGAAGCGGGGTCTCATCGAGCGCGGTGAGCACCCCGTAAGAGAACGCCGCAGCGCGGGTACCGCCGCCGGAGAACGACAGCGCGACGACGGTGTCGTCGTAATAGGTCTCAACCTGGTTGCCGAGTTCGGCCGAGAGCTGAGGTGCGCCGACCAGCGGCTGATTGATCGGATCGTTGTGAATTTGGGCGCACGCCACCATGAGGGCGGAACACGCAACGACACGCCCTGCGCGAACTAAACGCTGCAACAGCACGCCCCTCACCATTAACCAAAGTTATCGAGTCCGGCTCCAGTCGCGTCAAGCAAACGCCAGCATCATGAAACAGCAGGATTCTTTTGAGGTTAATGCGGGGCGCAACTTGGACATTTTCGCTGGGCCAGTCGGCCACTCCCCCGCTACCGCCTCGCGTTCCACGTTGCGAAGCTCGCCGCGAGGCGCGGCGGCGCGAATACGACTTGGCGCGGCGGATTTGCTTTCCAATTCAATACGCTAGAGCGTGTCCCGCGGTTGCCGATGGGCAAAAAGCCCGATTTTACGCATCCTTTCACTCAGAATTGGGAGGAAAGGCGCGTCGTTGCGTGACAGATGCGTGAAGACGATGCTTTCGCCGAACTCTCGGCGGCCTCGCTTTCCCGTCCCGACGAGCTTCGGATCGTCGGCGCCGAGTCGACTTTTGGACATTCCGGGCGGAAAAAAGCCGGAGCTGTTCAGCGGAGCCGCTTTCGAATCCTGCCCAGATATCCGATACTTGCGCGTCCCCCTGACGATTCGTCCCCGCTATCCCCACATTTAGTGGTTGATTTAGATTTTCATACTAAGTCTTGACGCGCGCGGCCGGGTTGGCTTAGCTTTTCCAAGTTCGGCGCGCGGGTAACGAAGTCGGCCGGGCTCTCCAAAAAGGGTTTGCGGAAATGCTCTGCGCCGCGTGGGCGCGAGGCATTGGCGGTTTTGCCTCCAGCGAGTGGGGCGCCCGGAGTTGCGTAACGAGTCCCGGCTCAAGCCGGCGGGGTTGGGGTGGCAGACAGAAACAGGGGTCAAGCCGGACGCGGGGAAAGTGTGTTCCTCCGCGTGCCGGGAAACCGTCGGCGGCATATATTAAGCGGGTGTTTCCGCATGACGCCGGTGAAAAAGCTGATTTGAAATTAAAGGGGCAGAGAATGCGGATCGAGCGGCGCTACACCAAAGAGGGACAATCGCCTTACGCGGACATCGCTTTTCGTCTGACCGTCAGCGAAATCCGCAACCCGGACGGCTCCATCGTCTTTCACGCCAATGACGTGGAAGTGCCGGAGCAATGGTCGCAAGTCGCCTCCGACGTGCTGGCGCAGAAGTATTTCCGCAAGGCCGGCGTTCCCGCACGGCTGAAGAAGGTCGAGGAGGAGACGATTCCCTCCTGGCTGTGGCGGAGCATTGCCGACGAAGCAGCACTCAAGGAGCTGCCGGAGAAGGAACGCTACGTCGGCGAGACCTCGTGCAAGCAGGTTTTCGACCGGCTCGCCGGCACCTGGACCTACTGGGGCTGGAAGGGCGGCTACTTTACCTCCGAAGCCGACGCGCAAGCCTTCTTCGACGAGCACCGCTACATGCTGGCGATGCAGATGGCGGCGCCGAATTCGCCGCAATGGTTCAACACCGGGCTGCACTGGGCCTACGGCATCGACGGCCCGAGCCAGGGGCACTTCTACGTCGACTTCAAGACCGGCGAACTCACACAATCCGCCACCGCTTACGAGCATCCGCAGCCGCACGCCTGCTTCATCCAGTCGATCGCCGACGACCTCGTCAACGAGGGCGGCATTATGGATCTGTGGGTGCGCGAGGCGCGGCTGTTCAAATACGGCTCCGGCACCGGCACGAATTTCTCCAAGCTGCGCGGCGCCGGCGAGAAGCTCTCCGGCGGCGGCAAGTCGTCGGGCCTGATGAGCTTCCTGAAGATCGGCGACCGCGCCGCGGGCGCGATCAAGTCTGGCGGCACGACGCGCCGCGCGGCCAAGATGGTGATCCTCGACGCCGATCATCCGGATATCGAGCAGTTCACCGAGTGGAAGGTGATCGAGGAGCAAAAAGTCGCCAACCTCGTCACCGGCTCCAAGATCAACCAGCGCCACCTGCGCGCGATCCTCAAGGCGTGCGTGAACTGCGAGGGCTCGGGCGACGACTGCTTTACGCCGGAAAAAAACCCGGTGCTCCGCCGCGAGATCAAGGCGGCGCGCAAGAATCACGTGCCGGACAACTACATCCGCCGCGTCATTCAATTCGCCAAGCAGGGCTATAAGGACATTGAATTTCCGATCTACGACACCGATTGGGATTCGGAGGCCTATCTCACCGTCTCCGGCCAAAATTCCAACAATACGGTGCGGGTGACAGACGAATTCCTCAAAGCCGTCGAGGCCGATCGCGACTGGGATCTGTTCTGGTGCACCAAACCGGGCAAGATTTCCAAGACCGTGAAGGCCCGCGATCTTTGGGAAAAGATCGGCTACGCCGCGTGGGCCAGCGCCGATCCCGGCCTGCAATTCCACACCACTATCAACGACTGGCACACCTGCCCGGCTTCAGGCCCGATCGTCGCCTCGAATCCATGCTCGGAATACATGTTCCTCGACGACACGGCGTGCAATCTCGCCTCGTTGAACCTGCTCGCCTTCCACGCCGCCTCCCTCCCCGGCGGCGGCTCGGCGAAGGAGCTGTTCGATGTCGAAGGCTACGAGCACGCGGTGCGGCTGTGGACCATCGTGCTCGAAATCTCGGTGCTGATGGCGCAGTTCCCCTCGCGCGAGATTGCGCAGCGCTCTTATGACTTCCGCACGCTGGGCTTGGGCTACGCCAATGTCGGCGGCCTTCTGATGTCGTCAGGCATCCCCTACGACTCGGAAGCCGGCCGCGGCATCTGCGCGGCGCTCTCCGCAATCATGACCGGCATCTCCTACGCCACCTCGGCCGAAATGGCCGGCGAGCTTGGCCCGTTCCCGCGCTACGAAGAAAACCGCGGCGCCATGCTGCGCGTCATGCGCAACCATCGCCGCGCGGCTTACGGCGAACGCACTGGCTACGAGCAGGTCACGACGCCGCCGGTGCCGCTCGATCACACGGCGCTGACGAATGGCGCGCGCAATTACCTGGCGTTGTCTGAACACGCCAAGCGGGCCTGGGACCGCGCCATCGCGCTCGGCGAAGCCCACGGCTATCGCAATGCGCAGGCGAGCGTGGTCGCGCCGACCGGCACGATCGGGCTCGTGATGGATTGCGACACCACCGGCATCGAGCCCGACTTCGCGCTGGTTAAGTTCAAGAAGCTTGCCGGCGGCGGCTACTTCAAGATCATCAACCGGGCCGTGCCGGAAGCGCTGCGCGTGCTTGGCTATGCCGAAAACGAAATCGCCGAGATCGTGACCTATGCGGTCGGCCACGGCGATCTGGCGCAGGCGCCGGGGATCAACCACGCCACGCTCAAGGCCAAGGGCTTTACGACCGAGGCGATCGAGAAGGTGGAAAAAGCGCTGCCGACCGCCTTCGACATCAAATTCGCCTTCAACAAATGGACTCTGGGCGCCGAGTTTCTGCGTGACGAACTCGGCGTGGACGCCGAGGATTTGGCGGCTCCAAGTTTCGACCTGCTCTCGCACCTCGGCTTCACCCGCCGCGAGATCGATGCGGCCAACATCTATGTCTGCGGCGCTATGACCATCGAGGGCGCCCCGCATCTGAAGCCCGAGCGCTACGCCGTGTTCGACTGCGCCAATCCGTGCGGCCGCACCGGCAAGCGTTACCTCTCCGTGGACAGCCACATCCGCATGCTGGCGGCGGCACAGCCGTTTATTTCCGGCGCCATCTCCAAGACCATCAACATGCCGAACGAGGCGACCGTCGAGGACTGCAAGGAGGCCTACAAGCTGTCCTGGCGGCTCGGGCTCAAAGCCAACGCGCTCTACCGCGACGGCTCGAAGCTGTCGCAGCCGCTGCAAAGCCAGCTCATCGCCGATGACGAAGAGGACGATGACGTTATCGAGGCGTTCCTCGACAAGCCGGCCGCGTCTCGCGCCGCCGCACTTTCGGAAAAGATCGTGGAGAAAGTC
Organism: uncultured Alphaproteobacteria bacterium; assembly: GCA_963759345.1. GTDB lineage: Bacteria > Pseudomonadota > Alphaproteobacteria > Rhizobiales > Xanthobacteraceae > BOG-931. The sequence continues at coordinate 251,703 of CAVWYW010000018.1, read as the reverse complement.
GTCGAGCGCATCGTCGTGATGCGTGAGCGCGAGCGCATGCCCGACCGGCGCAAGGGCTATACGCAAAAGGCCGTGGTCGGCGGACACAAAGTGTACCTGCGCACCGGCGAATACGACGACGGCCGGCTCGGCGAAATCTTCATCGACATGCACAAGGAGGGCGCGGCGCTCCGCTCGCTCCTCAACAACTTCGCCATCGCGGTGTCGCTCGGCCTGCAATACGGCGTGCCGCTCGACGAATATGTCGATGCGTTCACCTTCACCCGCTTCGAGCCGTCGGGCCCGGTGCAGGGCAACGACTCGATCAAATACGCCACCTCGATCCTCGACTACGTGTTCCGCGAGCTTGCGGTCTCCTACATGGAGCGCTTCGACCTCGCCCACGTCGATCCGTCAGGCGAAGGCTTTGACGCCCTCGGCAAGGGCGTCGAGGAAGGCCGCCCGTCGTCCGAAACGCGCTACGTGTCGAAGGGGCTGACCCGCTCGCGCACCGACCGCCTCAAAGTGATGCAGGGCGGCGGAGCGGACGCGGCTTCCGCCGAAGCTCGCAGCGCGAGCGAAGGCGGACGCAGCGGCTTCGGCGCCAACGTCACCGCACTGACCACTTCTGGCGCCCGCGGCGAGATCGCCGGCAGCGCCGCGCTCAAATCCGAGCCCGAGCAAAAACTCTCGCCGACGGACTTGTTGGAGCAACAAAACCGCACCGACGCGCGCGTGCACGCCAAGCACGCCGCGGCCGAAAAACGCGCCGAAGCCCGCGCCAAAGGCTACGAAGGCGAAGCCTGCGGCGAGTGCGGGAATTTTACTTTGGTCAGGAACGGCACTTGCTTAAAGTGTGACACTTGCGGCTCGACGACGGGGTGTTCGTAAAGGTCGTATCACATCACATTGGATTTTGTTGCGACTGCCGTCCGCTGGCTCAATCGGTTTTCAGAGGGGTTATAGGGGAAGTACAATCGATTAGTTACGGCGTAACGACCTATGTCCATCGACAAGCGCGTGCCGGCGAGATCCGATGTAGAAGTACGGAGGATCGCAGAACGCACCAAAGCCGAATTTGGAGTTTCTCGACGTCGGCCGGTTAATATTTTGCGTTGCCTGGAGTCTGGATCAGTTTTGACTCTTTACGGAAGAAAGAAGCTTGCCTTCTTGGTCGTTGAGGACTCGGAACTTGAAAACGTCGACGCCAAAACCGAATTTTCAAAAGGCGCTGTAACGATCACCTGTCGGCGCTCCGTCCGTGAACGAGCGATGATGGGCGTCGGGCGAGACCGGATGACGCTCGCTCACGAGCTTGCTCATGCCGTACTGCATCATAGCATCCCTTTATTTCGGCTTGTCGGTGCAGCCGGCGTCACCGACCTTGCACAAGAGGGCGCGCACACTTCCGCGGAGCACCAAGCAAAAGTCTTTGCTGCAGCCTTCCTAATTCACGACGAAGACGCTGCTCAAATGTCGAATGCGCAGCAAATTTCGGAGCAGTTCGGTATCAGTTTGCAGGCTGCAAAGGTATGCTTCGAGCGTCTGAGGCGACAGGCGGAACGACAGCAATCTGCTGAACGTGTCAGAAAGAGCGCAGACGAAACAATTGCGATACTGAAGGGAAAACCCACAGAACAAAGCCAAAAAACCTACCTCAACGACCCCTGCATAAGATGCCATGCAAATGCGCTAATCCCACTTGGCGTCAAAGTGCTTTGCGACAATTGCGGCTTCGTAGGCGACAGATTTCAAGACGGCGACGAGCAAGATTAATACGCGTCAGAGGCATCGAAAATTGACCGTCATGCCCGCGCCTGTCGCGGGCATCCACGTCTCAAACCTCAGCGAGCCGAAAGACGTGGATGGCGGGAACAAGTCCGGCCATGACGAATCATTCTCTTTACGAGTGATCCGCCGCCCGCCTGCCCGGATCAAACATTGTCCAGTCGAGTGCCGCAAATTCCTGCTTCGGCCAATCGACGAAAGCGCGCACTTGTGGAGGTTCCTCCGGAGGCTCGCGCGCCCGCCTGGGACGCACCAGATAATAGCCGCGGCCCGACCTGGCGGTTGAACTTCTCCCACCGCGGCACGGTGTTGCTGACGGCCGCTTGATGACTGGTTTATTGTGGTGCGGCATTCGATGGATATTCCTTCCCCCCTCTCAGCCCTGATCAAGACCAGCGTTCTCATCAACGGCGTTTGGGTTCAAGGCCGACAGGCCGCGACGAGCCTTCAGCGGTTTTGCCGGCCTGTCTGCTTTTTCAACGAGGACTCGGACTACGAGATTTCAGCGGCAGGCTCTTGCTTCCTTTTCAAATATCGCGGGCGCTGCCTCGCGTTCTTCACTCACCACCAACTCGTGAACCCGCACAACAGCCGCACGCCAGGAGAATTCTGCATCATCGTAGATAAGGCGGCGACTGGCGGCAAAATCGCAATAACGCCAAACGAAGCGACGAAACCAACCTACGCGAACCCCGAATATCGCTTCGCGGAAGATGTCCAGTTCGTCGTCTACGAGGCGAATCGAAACGGACGGGACCTGTCTATCCATTTTGCTAACATCGACTTTGAAGCACTACACGATTTGCGAGCCGTACCAAAGGAGCAGCTGGTCGTAATTTTTGCAATCGGATATCCGAGCGCTAACACGTCTTATGATTTTGATTTCGACGAAAACGCAAGACCAAAAAATGCCGAGGTCATCTTTCGCTTCGGAAAGCTGATCTTGTCGAACGACTGGTCCGACAGCATGGAATTTCACCTCACGCTGCGTCAGCACGAAAAATACCCTGAGACCATCAAGGACCTTGATGGATTCAGCGGCAGTCCTGTTTTTTTCTTCTATAAAGATGCCACTTTACAGGTCCACATGGGTTTCGCTGGGATGATCCGTCTAGGTGGGAGCGGCATCGTTCACGTGTATGAGGCTGCGACCATGAAGATGGTGCTCGACAAAGGGTTTCCCTCCGCGTCGGCAGGGTCGGGAGGCGCATAGGAATGCGCAAGGTTGTTGATCGAAACTATTTGCAGTCGCCGGAGCTGAGAAATTATCTGGCTGCCTGGCGAAAGCACCGCGTCGTGTTAACCGATTACGCCGCCATGGAAGCCTTTAAAGGTGACGCTCTAGCCAACATCGCCAGCGCAACAGAAATCCTGCGCGAATTTCCTAAGCAAGTAACCGTGCTGAAAAGCACTAGCTCGGCAGCCACACTAAAGGGCCGTCGCTGTGGTTTTACACGCCGGATGATCGACCGGGACCAGACACGGGGCTTTCCCGGGTGGTGCGAGCACTTGGCGCGCGCCCTTGCAGGCGACAAGGATTTACAGCGCCAAATCATCGAGAACGGCAAGGAGGCTGATGCGCACCTGAAGCGCATGCGCGATGATCAGGAAAACTACGCCCAGAATCTTGAAGCCATGGCCAAGAACTTCAGCGAGGCGGAACTGAAGGCCTTGCGAAAGCATGAACCCATTTCCGAAGAGATGTTCGGAAAGATACAGAGTCACATTCTGGAGATGGCGGGGTTCCTTTTTGCGGCCCACCCGAGCATCCCCGAGCTGCCGCCGGCACGGGAATTACCGTATACATTTATCTTTCGTTACGCGACGGCCGGATACCTGGTAGCCCTGCGGTGGATGTCTGTAGGGGGCGCCAGGAATGTAAAGCCGGAGAAGATTCGAAACGACATCGTTGATGCCGCCTACGCGGCTTATGCAACGTACTTCCAAGGCCTCCTATCGACTGATGCGGGCGCCAACGAAATTTGTGCGGACGCCAAGTTCCTGATTAGCCTTTTTGTCGCGACGCCACCGCCGCCGGATCACATTCTCCGACGACAATAAGACGTGTCGCGAAATAGCGCAGCGTATGCCATTTCTGCAATTCGTGCCCGCCTGAGAGTTCAGCCGGCGTGGCCCAGATGGAGCAAAGCGCCCCGATCTCGTCACCGCCGGGCTTGACCCGGCGGTCCATGCTGGTTCGTCAGCCGCATGGATTGCCGGATCAAGTCCGGCAATGACGAAAGCATGGCGCGTAGGATGGGTAGAGCACTTGCGAAACCCATCAAACAACCGTCCAGTCCCGAACGATGGGTTTCGCTGCGCTCTACCCATCCTACAAAATCACCAAACGATCGAATGACCTCACGCCCCCTCCTCCGTCGGCGGCGGAATGCGCTGCTCGTGGAAGCCGCGCTCGATCATCGCGTAGACCTCACGCACCAGAATGTGGGTGGCGACTTCGTTCTCGGTGCGGCCGAGTTTGCCGAGCGTTGCCAGGAGAGCGAGGTAATTGAAGGTCTCAAGCGGCAGCGTCAGGCTCAAGGCCCGCGCCTCCGAGCGGTTTTCGGGTCGCGCCATGGGACGAACACATCTCAGGTTACAACATGGTTATAATACGGTTAAAACGCTTGGCAGGCGACTCGAATCATGCAAGGTTAGGCCTCGGCGACGGGTTTCGCTCAACAAGCTTAAAGTGGCCCCGGTAACGGGTCCGGGCGTAAAAACGTCGGGCTGACAATCGCTTAAGTGCGGATGCGGCTCGGTGATCGCGGCGCCATGCGCGCCGACGCGCACCGAATTCGCGCTTCTGCGGCCGACAGCCCGAAACGGCGCCCATTGCGCGCGGCCTTCGCCCTGTCGGCGGCCCAGAACTGGCCGCCGCATTCACGAGGCCAACCCCATGACCAATGCGACCACGACCACAACCTGGACCGCGGAGCGGGTCGAGCAGCTCCGCAGCTTTGTCGTTAGCGGCCTGACCTGCAGTCAGATCGCCGCCGAGATCGGCGTCACTCGCAATGCCGTCATCGGCAAAATCCACCGCCTCGGCCTGTCGCCGGAGCGGCCCGCGGCAGCGCCGGCGCCGGCGCGTTCATGCCCTCAACGCGCCCGGCAGCCGCGGCGCCTGGCGCACCGCCACATGCTGCGCCTCATTCACGCCGAAGCGCCACGCGTTGCCGATGGAGCAAGCGCGGAGACTGATTCAGTCGACAGCGCACAGCGCTGTTCGCTGCTTGAGTTGACGCAAGGCAAATGCCGCTGGCCGCTCGGCGATGGCGTCAGCAATTCCGGCGCAGCGGATTTTGTCTTCTGCGGGAACGAAACCGCCGCCGGCTTCTCCTACTGCGCGGGCCACGCCCGCATGGCCTATCGGCTTTCGGCGCGGCGGCGCGCTTAGCCCTACGCGATCGACAATCAAGCCCGCTGCCTGTCGTTGTCGATCGGCAGTACCTGGCCGCTGATCGACTTCGCCGCGTCGGAGGCAAGAAACACCGCCAGCGCAGCGATGTCCTTCGGATCGATCATCGCCTTGATCGACTGCTCGGCCATCGCTGCGGCGCGCACCTCCGAAATCGACTTGCCGCTGATCTGGGCGCGACCGGCGAAGACGCGCTCGATGCGGTCGCCCTCGACCGCGCCGGGCGCGATCGCGTTGGCGCGGATGCCCCATTCGCCGAGTTCCATCGCCAGAGTCTTGGTGAAGCCGATCACGCCCCATTTGGTGGCGGCATAGGGGCTGCGGTTCGCAAAGCCGTAACGCCCGGCCACCGAGGACATGTTGATGATGGCGCCGGCCACGGACTGCTTGAGATGCGGGATCGCAAGCCTGGTGACGTCGAACATGGCGGTGAGATTGACCGCGATCACTTTGTCCCAGTCGTCAGGCGGATAGTCGGCGACCGGCAGCGTCATCCCGGAAATGCCGGCATTGTTGATCAGCACGTCGAGCCCGCCGAGCTGCGCAACGGCGTCCGGCACCATGTGCTCGATGTCGGCGCGACGTGACATGTCGCATGGCTGCGCGATCAATCCGGGGATGTCGCTCGCGATCGCCTCGAGCGCCTTGGTGTCGATGTCGCAGACGAAAACGCGCGCGCCGATCGCGGCAAACGCGCGCGCGAATTCGCGGCCGATGCCGGCAGCGCCGGCCGTGATCAAGACCCGTTGTGGCATTGTCCCTTCCTCGCCTGCATGGTCTCTGCGCTTGCGCATCCCAAGCATGAGAAATTCTCACTCTCAGGATGAAAGATCTCGTTTGTTGCCCGGACCGTCAAACCGCACATTACAGCAAACAAAAGGCAACTGAGCCTTCTCTCACAAAGGAGAACGGACATGAGCAGCATTGCTGCATGCCAGGACTTTCACCTGCGTCGCGCTCCCCTGCCCGCATCGACGAACGCGTCGGCGACCCCGCGCGAAGGCATTTTTCAGCGCATTTTTGCAGCCTTCGAGCGTTCGCGGCAGCGCCGCCTCGAGAACGAGGCCGGTCGCTTCATCGCCAAGCACGGCGGGCGCGTCACCGACGACCTCGAACGGCAACTGAATGGGTACTTCAGCGGCGGCGGTTTTCCGCCGTACCGGCCGCAGCGCGCGTTCCGGCCAATCGCCGGCCCGCAAATATAGGCTGACTGGGATTCGTCCGCCGAACATCGCTGACATGACTTCGCCTCAGGGTGACGGCCGTCCGCACTCCGGCTACATTGAGGCCATGGACGACTTCCCGATCGCGCCACCGATTATTGTCAGGGATGAGCCGAAGCCGCGGCACCTGAAGACGCTGAAAGACGCCCGCGACTATGTTGAGGCGGCGATGCGCATCGGCCACCCCGAGCCCTGGCGCGAAGTGTGGCACCGTCTCAAGGCGGTGACTGACGAAGAAGGAGCAATCGAGGCGATCGGCGACCTGCGCGAATTGCTGGAAGAAGAAGACCTGCTGCTGCCGTCCGGTCGTGGGTAGGCAAGCGCAGCCCTGATCCAGCACAATTTGCTCGACGTGGCGTCCCTGCGCGTCCCTCATCGGATACGCGATGGCGTGGCGAGAACGAGCGGTCATGCACCGGCCGGGCGACTTCCGAGAATCGCGCCACATTGGGTAAACGAGATATGAATCCGCGAAAAAACAAACTGTGGGACTCTTGACGTGAGTTCTCGTTCATGCTCCGCCCACGATTCTCGGAGCCCGCGATGCACAGGATGCTTGTCGTCGCCCTGTTGACCGCCTGCGCAATCAACATCGCCTGCCTGTGCGGCCATCTGTAAGAGCGTGTGGGATGCAGAGCTTTTGCGCACCCATCAACAACGGTCACGTCCTGCATGATGGGATTCGCGATCGCTCTACTCATCCAAGCGAAATTACGAGAAGCAGCGCTCACGCAAACGGATAGCCGGAGACCCCAGCGCCGGCGCGGATGAAGCCGGTGCCGACCGCGCTCAGCAGTCCTTCGATCTTGTCGAGCGTTGCGTCGATCAGGCCCGTCGGTTCGCCGGCCTCGAGCAGCCGCTTGAGTTGCAGCAGCCCCTGATTGGCGGCGTCGATCCGCCGCGCCAGCACCACCGTGATGTAGAGCAGCGCCGTCGGGTCTTTCAGCAATGTCGCGGCGTCGGCGACATGAAACTCCGACGTTTCCAGCGCGCGCACATCCGCGCTGTGCGGCGCGTCGAGCAGCGCCGAGAGCTCACCGAATACCGCGCCGGCTTCGGCCACCTGGGCGAACTCGATATCGCCCTTGTAAATGCCGACCGCGCCGGTTTTGAGAATCAACAGCCGTCCGGTTTTCGTACCCTCGGCAAACACGGTTTCGCCGGCCTCGTAGCTTTCGACCGGAAGCGCGGCAAGCTTGCTTTGCCAAGCCTCGGAATCGTGAATGAGCGTCATCCGCGCGCACCTGTTCGCCGGCATCGATCGGGGCCGATGGCATCCGATCCGAGAAATACTCTGGACGCGTGCGGAGGTGCAATGTCATTGCCGCCGGCGGCAGCGATGCGGCGGGTTCCGGACCTTCGGCCGGCACGTCAGCGCTCCAGCACGGCGAGTGCCCTGCTCGGCGTAAATCGACCAGCGCCCCCTCAGGGCCAGAAATGCCTGAGAACCGCGTTAGCTCGGCGTTCATTAAAATCCGCCTAGAATAAAGGGTTATGACGCTGACCTCTCAGGCGGTGCTCGCCGAGCTTGATTCCGCGCTTCCCGAAAAGCCGGACTCCTGGCGCAGCGCGGCTTTGCGCCGGATTGTCGATCTTTTCCTCAGCGGCGCGGCCTTCTACGGCGATGAGCAAGTCACCGGTTTCGACGAGGTGATCGGCCGCCTGATCCAGAAAATGGACCGCCTGCAGCTTGCCGAGTTGAGCAGCCGGCTGGCGCCCGTCGCCAATGCGCCGGTCGGGGTGCTTGGACGTCTCGCCCGTCACAGCGACGTGGCGGTCTGCGGTCCGGTCCTGGAACAGGCGACAGCGTTGCCGGACGCGGACCTCGTTGAGATTGCCGACAAGGACCGCGTCGATCCAGGTCTGCTGGCGAAAATCGCCGCTCGCCCCCAGCTCAGCCCGGCGGTCACCGATATTCTGCTCAAGCGCGGCAATAAAGCGCTGCAGCGGAAGATTATCGACAACCCGGATGCGCTGGTCTCCGAAGGAGGCTTCGCCCGGGTGATCACGGGCCTTGGCGGCGATAAAGACCTTGCGTCCGCCATTGCCGCCCGTACCGACGTGCCGGCCGAGCTGCGGGTCTGGCTGACCACGACGTTGAGCGAATAACGGCAGTCGGACTTAAGCCTGCGCAGCTTACTGCGCGTGAGTTCAGGTTCGTGTCTGGTCAACGGAACGTCGTGGAACCTGAGCCAAAAATCCGAGCCGGAACACGGAACAGCGCGCTGGCTCGCGGGCTTTCCTATGCGCGGTTCTCGCAAATGAGATTTTTCAAATGGACCGACCCGAAATCGACCGACGCGACAAAGAACTGTTGGACAAACAATTGCGGCGATTCATACCAACGCGCGGAGTGGCTGACTCTCCGGGATTCCCAAATCGTCTGCGAAATGATTCAAGGTGGCAAACGGAGGGTCGTTTGCCATGGGCCAGGCGATTGCGGTGAGGGCTGATTATACGGCGGGCGAGGTCCGCGGGTTTGCCAAGCGGGCGAAAGACGGCGCGCAGGCGCGGCGGCTTTTGGCGATCGCAGCGGTGCTCGATGGAGCATCGCGGACGAATGCGGCGACGATAGGCGGAATGGACCGTCAGACGTTGCGGGACTGGGTGATCCGGTTCAACGAGCAAGGGCCGGACGGTCTCATCAACATTCCTTCCCCGGGCGTGCCGCCCAAGCTGGGCAAAAAACACAGGGCCTTTCTGGCTCGGCTCGTGGAGGAGGGTCCGATCCCGGCGGTGCATGGTGTGGTGCGCTGGCGGGCGTGCGACCTGATCATGCGGCTGCACGAGGAGTTTGGGCTCTCGGTCTCGGACGACACGATCTATCGTGCTTTGAAGAGCCTGGGCTTCACGCATGTGAGCGCACGGCCGAAAGCCTACAAGCAGGACCCTGATGCCTTGGAGGCGTTCAAAAAAACTTTGCCGTACGCGTGGCGGAAGTCCGCGCCAAGCTCGCGCCGGGCACACCGCTAGAGGTCTGGTTCCAGGACGAGATGCGGGTCGGCCAGAAGAACAAGCTCACCTATCGTTGGGCCAGGAAGGGCTCGCGTCCCCGCGCCGCGCATGATCAGCGCACGCAGTCGACCTATCTGTTCGGCGCGGTTTGCCCTGAACGCGGAGCTGGCGCCGCTCTCGTTCTCCCGTTCTGCAACACCGAAGCCATGCAGCTTCATCTCGACGAGATCGCTACAAGAGTAACCGCCGGCGCGCACGCCATCCTGATCCTCGATCAGGCCGGCTGGCACGGCGCCAAAGACCTCAGGATTCCCAGCAATGTAGCGCTCCTGCCGCTGCCGCCGCGTGCGCCGGAGCTCAACCCCCAAGAAAACATCTGGCAGTTCATGCGCCAGAACTGGCTGTCGAACCGAATCTTCAAATCCTTCGACGACATCGTCGATCACTGTTGCTACGCATGGAACACACTGATCGATCAGCCCTGGAAAATCATGTCCATCGCACGCCGCGACTGGGCCGCCGTCGGTCACTTAATCTGAGGATTGGTATCAGTCCCGCTACCAGAAGTGACGGCACGCTGATTTTGGCGCTGGTCGCGGCGTTTCTTGCCGGCATGACGGTCGGCGCTTTTGCATTTGCCTATAAAGTTGACCCGACGCGGATGGCTGCAACGGCCACCGCGCTGGCCGAGCCGGTCTACGCACTGCCGATCGCGCGATAGCAGTGGTGTCTGTAAAGGATATTACTCGGCGCGATGCTTAGCGCTACTCCTCGGGCTCCGTGGTGAAGAACAGCGGAAAGCCGTTCTGCTTGCCCAAATCCGTGGCTTCCTTGGCCTTGGTCTCGGCGACGTCCCTCACGTAGACTGCGATGACACAGGCACCCTTCTGGTGCGCCGTCATCATCACCCGATAGGCTTGATCCTCGTTCATTCGGAAGACGGCCTTGAGCACCTGCACGACGAATTCGCGCGGCGTGTAGTCATCGTTGAGCAGAATCACTTTGTAGAGTGGCGGCCGTTGCGTCTTGGTGCGCACCTTGGTGCGCGGCTTCACCAGGGTCTTGGTGTTGGTCATGGTCGATGCTCCGCCAGCAGCGCTTGGCAAGCTTAAGCCAAGTATAGTCTGCATCGCTGAGCTTTCCCAATACGTCCCGGCCGTGGCCGGGCCCGGATTTCTGCATGCCGCCAGCTGTTGCTGCCACCGGCGCTGTTTCATCCCGGAACCGGCGCACCTATCTGACGTCAATCGCCGCACCGCACGGAGGCCACCATGCATATTCTCTGGATCATTATCATCGGTTTCGTCGCCGGCATTGTTGCCCGTTTTCTGGCGCCGGGCCCGAATAATCCAGCGGGCTTTATCCTCACCACGCTGCTCGGCATCGCCGGCGCGTTCGTCGCGACGTTCATTGGCCAGATGATCGGCTGGTACGGCCCGAACCAGGGCGCCGGCCTCATCGGCGCTGTGGTCGGCGCGCTCCTTGTCCTCTTTATCTGGCACCGGCTGGTGATGAGCCACGCGATCCCCGATCCCGGCGATCGCCGCTATTTGTAGGTGCCGCCAGCGGGCTTACCCGCTAGCGAGCCGCCGCCGACCGGCGCTGCAAGCCTGCAAAACGGGACGTGCGGCGTTCGACGACTACCGCGCGAGGCGCACCGACGCGTCCGGTTACGGTTACGCGGTCCACGTCCTTGCGCTGTCCCATACGCAGCACAACGCCCCGTGCCTGCTCGCGGGGGACTTCCATCAACGACGCGACGATCTCAATCTGCTCCTTGAGGTCGTCGGTGAGCCCCTGGGCCGCGACCACAGCTTCCTCAACCGTCGGCGGATCCCGCCGCACCCGGCGGCGGCCGTCTTTTGTCACCCATTCGTCGCTCATGTTGTGTTCTTTTTCCCTGTGCCGGCAGCCATTATCGGGCTTTTGCCGCAATGCAGCAAGGAAATTGTGCGATGCACACACGAGAAATTTACGACGCCTCAGGAGTCAAACTGATGGCGTCTTGAGCTAGGCCACACGCGCGAAGTGCTATGTGGCCGGCGTTGCCGCCGTGCCGAGGCGCTAACGAGAGGGCATGTCGCTGAATAGGACACCGCCTTTGCCCTTTGTGGTCTTCGGCTGTTCGACCAATGAGATCACAACCGCCTCCGGCGGCACGCCGATATTCTTTACAACGGCGGCGGTGACGTCTTTGACGAGGCCACGCTTCTCATCCATCGAGCGGCCCTCAATGAGATAGACGACAATTTCCGGCATGGACTCCTCCGTGTTGTTTGCCGGCCATAGTCGCGCATAAGTCGCGCGCGAACGCCGGTGTGGACTTGCCTAGAGATCGGGTTCCGTACTACGCAACGTCGCCGGTTGCCACAAGGGAGGGGACGATGAGACGTTTGGCTTTTAGAGCTGCGATCTTGGCGCTTGGTTTTGCCGCTTCGACCGCAGCTCGCGCTGATTTCGCCGTGATCAAATATAAGGATGGTGCTTGCCGAGTCTGGAGTGACACCAAGATGGCCCCGATGGGGATGAAGGGCAAGGATTGGTGGTGGGTCGGCAAGCCAGCGAAGACCAAGGAAGCCGCCGCTAAAAAAGGCGCTTGGGCCGTGAAGCACAAGAAGTGCAAGAGCTGGTCCTAACCAAGCATTCGGTCATCTGCTGCTTTGCCACCCGCCTCGAAAGTCGCGGGCGGTTTCGCTTTGCGTTACGCTGAGACGCAGTGGTCCGTCGCCTGGAACATACCGCAGGCTCCCGTGGTTGCCTGTCAGCCAGGGAGCGCATTATGAAACAATTGGCATTCACAGTCGGCTTGTTGGTGGTAGCTCTGACCCCCGCTTCGCCCGCTCGGGCGGATTACGCCGTGGTTCAATTCGGTGACGGTTTTTGCCGGATCTGGTGGGACAGCGCCGCCACGCCGTGGGGCATCGGCTGGACCAAACTAGCCATCGGTCTACCCGACCACGAGGTTGCGCGGGCTATGCTCGATCGCGCCATCATGCAAGGTGCTTGTCGCTAACGGCGGTCGTCTGAAATGACCGCAGAAAATGACGCCGTTATGGCATCCGTTACACGGCGCCGGGCGTCTATACGGCAGTCGAGTTCAAGCAGCTAGAAATCACCCCGTGCCTGGAATGGGCCGAAATCCTGGCCGCGCATCCAGGACGCGCCGTTGGGTAGAAGCGCTAACGGCGTTCTCGCGCTGCCATAAGCCTGTTCACGCGCGGCGCCGTAAACTTGCTCGCGTGGGGCGCGCCAGGTGAGACGCTGCTGCGGCTGCTTCTTGGCAGCCTTCTTCTGCACTGGCACTGCATCGGGAGCTACGACAGGCTCACTGGCGGGTGGCGTTGACGCGACCGCCGCCGGCGCCTCGGCTTGTGCCGAAACCTTAGCCGGATTTTGAGGACTAGAAGGCGGGCCTGCCTCGGAAGCCGCAAGGTGTGGTAAAGGAGGCCCTCCCCGGTGATCCGTCGCGCTGCCGATTTGATGTGGCGCCTGCAGCTGTGCCACCGCAGGGTCGAGGACAAATGCCGAGTCGCCCTGCTGCACCAACGTGCGCGCCGCGACCGAGGTTTCCTCGGCGGCCGGATGATCGATCAATGCGAGCACGACCGCAGCACCCGAAGTTGCGCCAATTGCAGCCGCCACGAGCGCTACTCGTGCCGTACGCATAAAGCTCGGCGCCGGGGCGAGATACCCCCATTCCGGATTAAAGTTATCGGCGAAACGCATCTGGACCTCCGAGGCAAGCTGACCGCTTCCCTGCCCAGCCACCGCCGGTGCGGAAACGCACCCAAACGAAGTCGGTTCCTGTATGTCGCGGCAAGGTGATCGGCGGTTCACCGGGCTTCGGCGCTAAATTCCACCGCAACTCGTTGGCAGTCCGCCCGCGCTGCAAGCGCTTAAGACGCGCTAACCAAGTTGGCCGGCGGACGCGGACTGGGGTCCTCGCCGCCGATCCGGTCGCCAATCGCGCCGATCCACGTCGGGATCCCGCCGATCGCCGAAACGACCCGTTGGGTGACGGCGACGACGTGATCTTTGATCCCGATCGTCTTGGCGAGCAGCGAATGGTCTTCCACGGCCGATTTATTTTCTTCGTGCTGTTGCGCGCGCGCGATCAGAAGCGGTGGAAGCGCTGCACCAGTGAGCGGATGCTTGCCATGCGCTTTAGCCGCAGCTATCGCGACGGCGGACGGCCGCGAACCGGCCATACCTGGTCCCGGCTGCGGCTCAGCGGCACCGTCTCCGGCGTTTGCATTCGCCGTCAGCTGCTTCTTTTCGTCGGCAATGCGCGCCTGAACGAAGCTCACAATCAAGCCGTGCTCGTCGCGGAGAAGCTGCATCATCTCCGCCGAGGCGGGAGCGGCCGGCGCGGTAACCCGCTCCTGCCCCCAACCCAACTGCAGATGGGTAAAAAGGAAGCCGCCGATGATGCTTGCTAGCGCCGCCGGCAGAACGTCATGGACGACCTTGGTCAGAAGGCGCGTTAGCGAGGGCATTTGGTAGCGCATCAGATTGATCTCCCGCGACCGGCATTTTTCAAACAAGCGGTTGAATTTCAAACATGCGTTATAGGCGGCGGAGGGCCCGGAAAAAGGATTTTTTGCGGCACACCGCGGATTTTAAAGCGCAAGGCGGCCCCTACGCCAGCCGTCCCAAGCCGCCGACCGCCCAACCGCTGACGAGTTCGGCAAGCTGCTTGACCCCTGATTCGTCGAGCGAAACTGCGACCGGAAGCTCGGCAAGCTGCTCGCGATTGCGGATGAACACGCCGCATTGACCGATCAGCCAGATGGCAGCAAGCACCAGCGTGCGCTGGTCGGCTTCGGGCATAAAGCGGCGCACCAGATCGATCGCCAGCCCCATGAACGGAGCCGCTTCCTCGCGCATAAGCTTGCGAAAGACCGCGGTCGGACGCGCCGTTTCCCAGTTGAAAATCCGCATGTACCGGCTGACCTCGTCGCGCGCCGTTATCGGTTGCAGCTGGCGGCGAACAAATGCGCTGAGCGCCGCCTCGCGGGACATTGCTTTGGCTTCCTCGGCATGCCCGAGCTGGTCTTCGGTAAGGGCGTGAAATGCCGTCCGCAGCACTTCGCTGTACAGTCCTTCCTTGCCAGCAAAGTGGTAATTGATAGCGGCCTGGTTCACGCGTGCCTTGGCGACAATGGCGCGCACGCTGGTCGCGTCGTAGCCGCGTTCGGCAAACAGCCGCTCGGCGGCTTTGAGGATGCGCTCGCGCGTGATTTCGGACGGTCGCGTCATGGTCCTTGGGCGCCTTTGGGCGTTTTTCAAACTCTTGTTCGAATTCCAAATATGGGTTTAGTGGCGCTCTTGCAACGTCCCGGCGGCCGTTAGCTTAATGGACCGCCCCTTCCAACGCTGGGGCCCGGACCCAGAAGGCCGCGTTTGAGGCCGCGGGCTGCTGCTCAAATGACTTGCCGCACGGCCCCCGCTATCGTCGTGGCTGATGATTGGGCCTAACCGAATCGAAGGCTACGCAATTGTCTCCGCCGACGGCATGATCGCCGATGGCGATGGAGCGATGCCGGGCAGCATTCGCAACGACGCCGACCAGAAGTTCCTACAGACCGAGCTCGACCACGCTGCCGTCGTCGTACATGGCGGCCGTTCACATGAAGGCGGACCGCGCGCCGCTCGCCGCAAACGTCTGATCGTGACACGGCGGATTGCTTCCGTGGCGCCGGACCCATCGCATCCCAACGCGTTGTTGTGGAACCCGGCCGGAGCGACGCTCCAGGAGGCGCTCGCCAAACTCAACGTTGGTGCCGGCACCGCCGCGATCATCGGCGGTACCGAAGTTTTCGGCATGTTTTTGCCGCTGTACGACGCCTTCCACCTCACGCGCGCCGCCTTTGCCAAAATTCCGGGTGGACAACCGCTGTTTCCCGCGATCGGCACACATCCGACGCCGGAAGATGCACTCGCTGCCCACGGCCTTAAGCCCGGTGCCGGACGCGACGTTGACGCGGCAGCCGGGATTACACTGACGACGTGGACACGCGAAGCGGCGACTACGACCCGGAATTCGTGACTTCAGGGGCGCTACACAACCAAAGGTAGGCCGTCTGCCGTCCCCTTGATGAGTTCCTGTGGGCAGCGCGTGTTTTCGCCGCAAGCCTTTGTTCACCCTTATCGCGGCATTGTCATCGCTGTTTCAACGGGACCGCGCCCGTAGCATGATGCGTAGTCTACCCCTCATTGACGAACTCGAGGCCGCGCTGAGCTCCGGCACCAATACGCGCCGGATCGAGATGCTGACCCGCATCACCGATCTGTTCGTTGGCGGCGCGCCGCGTTACTCGGAAGATCAGATTGGCGTGTTCGATGACGTGATGGTGCGCCTCATGAGCACCATTGAGGCCAAGGCGCGCGCCAAGCTCGCGAACCGGCTGGCGCCGATCGCCAACGCTCCTGCGAGCGTAGTTCATATGCTGGCATTTGACGACGACATCGAAGTCGCGCGCCCCATCCTCAGACAATCGGAACGGCTCGAAGATCCCGCGCTGCTCGCCAACGCCAACACCAAAAGCCAGCAGCACCTGTTCGCCATTTCGCAGCGCCGAATTTTGAGCGAAGCCGTCACGGACGTGCTGGTCGAACGCGGCGACCGTGAGGTCGTCCACGCGGTGGTCAAGAATGTCGGTGCCCGGTTTTCCGACGCCGGTTTTCGTATGCTGGTAAAGCGCTCCGCCGGCGACGACGATCTTGCGACCATCGTCGGTATGCGCAGCGACATTCCCCGTACGCATTTTCTCGTATTGCTGGAAAAAGCCTCGGGCGCGGTGCGCGCGCGGCTGGCCGCCGAGAACCCGCAGGCCGGCACCGCCATCGACGGCGTGGTCGCCGAGGTCGTCGGCGGCATTCGTAACGATGCTCGCAATGCATCTCCGGACTTTGCCGCGGCGCAGGCAGCCGTGGAGCGGCTCAATCGTATCCGCCGTATCGGCGAAGCCGAAATCTACCAATATGCCCGCGACCGCAAGTTCGAGGAGACCGCGATCGCTTTATCGATCTTGTGCGATACGCCAATCGACGTCGTCGAACGGGCGCTGCTGGATCCGGGCGCTGAGATCGTGCTGATCCTTGCCAAGGTCGCCGGCTTGTCGTCGACCACCACGAAAGCGATCTTGCTGTTGCGCGCGGCCGATCGCGGTATGTCGGCGAAAGACCTCGACAACGCGCTGGTAAGCTTCAACCATCTCCAGCCCGACACCGCCCGCCGCGTGCTTGGCTTCTTCCGCACCCGGGTGAAAAAGCCGGCGCAGCCGATGGTCCCTCCTGCGGTCGCCGTCAGCGGCTAGGTGCGCGGCGTTGCCCCAAACTCAAAACACGCGCTCCCGAAACTTCAAACTTTGCTGATCGTTGTACGATCAAAACCTCACGGAGTTTTTGGCAAAATTTGCTTGACTCCGAGGGGTTTGCATTTATTTGGGAATTCCGCCGCTGCTCACCGGCCCGCGTGGACGCGATCGAGCGGCTTTCACTTTCCGTGGCGCCGGCTCGCCGGCATCTCGGGTTCTTACCTCTGGTTGGGGAGGACGGCATGAGCCGGAACGCCCTCTTGCGATCGGGGAAGGGCTTGGGGATCCCAGGCACCGCCCGAACGAACGGCAGCAAGATCAAACTGAAAGTAGCGCCGCCCCCAACGCTGGTTGAAGACGGCCTCGGGCACTTTGCCGTTCGCAATGGCGTACGCTGCGCTGGCGTGCATCTGATCGTTGATCTGCACGACGCCAAGCGGCTGGATGATATCGGCCACATCGAGGCGACGCTGCGGCGCTGCGTCGAAGCGGCGCGGGCGACGCTATTGCATATCCATGTGCATCATTTTCAGCCCAATGGCGTATCCGGTGTGGCAGTGCTGGCGGAAAGCCACATTTCGATCCACACTTGGCCCGACGCGGGCTATGCCGCGCTCGATGTTTTCATGTGCGGCTCCGCGGATCCCGACGCGTGTATTCCGGTGTTGCGCGAGGCGTTCTCTGCAAAGCATATCGGCGTGAATGAGATTTTGCGCGGGCAAGACGCTTAGGCCGGCTTACCCTGTCCGGGCTTAAACGGCCGGGCCTGTTCCCGGCCGTTTTTCTTTCACTCACTGAGCTGCGGAGGTATCATGGCCGGAAAGCGCTGGATCGCCGAGACACTGTTCGACGACCTCGGCTTTCGCATCAGGTATCGCGTCGACAAGCTCCTTTACGAGACCCGGACCCAACACCAGCACCTGGTGCTGTTCGAGCAGCCGTTCTTCGGCAAGATGCTGATGATCGACGGCGCGACCCAGATTTCGGCGAAAGACGAATTCATCTATCAGGAGATGATGTCGCACGTGCCGCTGTTTGCTCACGGTAAGGCGCGCGAAATACTCATCATCGGCGGAGGCGATTGCGGTATTGCCGAAGAGGTCCTCAAGCACAAGGCGATCACGCGCGTCACCCAAGTCGAAATCGACGCCAAGGTGGTCGAATTTGCCAAAGAGCATTTCCCGGAAATCACCAAGCCGGTGTTTGCCGACCGGCGCTTCGAGAGCGTAATCGAGGACGGCGCGAAATACGTGGCGCGAACCGAGCGGCGCTTCGACGTCATTATCGTCGATTCCACCGACCCGCAGGGCCCGGGCAAGATCCTATTCAGCCAAAAATTCTACCGCGCCTGCAAACGTTGCCTGAACAAGGGCGGCCTGCTGGTGACACAGAATGGGGTGCCGATGTTTCAGCCGCGCGAACTCGCATCCAGCGTCGGAAAACTCCGCCGGCTGTTTAATGACGCCACTTGCTACATCGCCGCGATTCCCACCTACATCGGCGGACACATGGCTATGGGTTTTGCCACCGACGACGCGCGCTTGCGGCGGATACCCGCCGCGACCATCAGCGCGCGCTACCGCAAAGCCGGCAGCTTTGCGACCAAATATTGGACGCCGCAGGTGCATGTCGCGGCCTTCGCGCTGCCGCGGTTCATTGCCGACGCGGCCACGCACGCGAAACGGCGAAGTTGATGTCAGCGAGGTGATGCCGCGGACGCTGCCCATTGCGTTGGCGATCCTTCGGTGGGCAAGAAGTCCGCATTTCGCCGGTCGCAAAGATGCTCTATAAGCCTCGCGGATAGTTCAAGTCTTGGGAGGGAAATGCCATGAAGCTCTACATGCACCCGGTATCGATGACGAGCCGCCCGGTGCGGCTGTTCATCGCCGAAAACAAAATTCCGGTCGACGAAGTGACAGTAGACCTGTTCACGGGCGAGCATTACCAGCCGCCCTACACGGCGCTGAATCCGAACAATCTCGTCCCGATGATCGAGGACGGCGATCTCAAGCTGACCGAAAGTTCGGCGATCCTGAAATATCTCGCCGACAAGATCGGCTCGCCAGCTTATCCGAAGGATTTGAAGCAGCGCGCCAAGGTGAACGAGATGATGGATTGGCTCAACACCAATTTCTATCGCGACTGGGCTTACAATCTCGCCTATCCGCAACTGTTCCCCAATCAAAAGCGCCGCAGCGATGAAGCACAGGCGGCAACCATTGAACTCGGCCAGCAGAACGCTAAGAAGTGGCTGAAGGTCCTTAACGACCATTGGATCGGACCAAAGAAGCAGTATCTGTGCGGCGACCAGATCACGATTGCCGACTATTTCGGCGCCGCGTTGGTGACCCTCGGCGAGGTCATTCGCTGCGATTTGTCGGCCTATCCCAATGTGCAGCGCTGGCTCAACAACATGAAGAAGCTGCCAAGCTGGGGCCCGGTCAATGAAGTTTTCCATGGCTTGGTCGCTTCGGTGAAAGAGCAGCCGTTCCACGCAATCTGATCCGTTCAGCACAGACAGAGGACGGACGGCAGTCGGCGGATGAAGGGGACGGTATCTTTTCCGTCCTCTTTCATCCCTTCTGCGTCGTCCGATAAACGCCATGCGAATGAGCCGCGACCACATTTTGACCAGTCAGGCGGGTAGCCTGCCGCGCCCGGACGATCTGATCGAAGCCAACCGCGCGCGTGAAGCCGGCGAAACCACCGACGAGCGCCGTTACCAGGACACGCTGCAAGCCGCCGTGGCCGACGTCGTGCGCCGGCAGAAAGAAATCGGCATCGACGTGCCCGGCGACGGCGAGTTCGGCAAAGCGATGGGGCATAAGGTCAACTACCGGGCGTGGTGGAGCTATTGCTTCAATCGCCTCGGCGGCCTCGATCTGAGCGGGCCAGGCCTGTACGAAGGTGCGCCCAAACGAGCCAACCCCGGCGAAGTCGTGCTCACCAGCTTCGCCGACCGGCGGGATCGGACCAAGTTCCTCCAAGTCTACAAGGATGAGGTAACGACCGGACCGGCGATGGCCAAATGGCCGGTGTGTACCGCACCGGTTTCGTACAAAGGCCAGGAAGCAATCAAAGCCGACATCGCCCATTTCAAGGCCGCGCTGAAAGCGTCTGGCGTCGAAGAGGGCTTTATGACCTCGGTCGCTCCAGCGAGCGCCGCTCGGTTCAAGAACGTCTACTACAAGACCGACGAAGAATTCATGTACGCCGTCGGCGAAGCCATGCGCGAGGAATACAAAGCCATCGTCGACGCCGGCTTGATCCTTCAGCTCGACGATCCGGCGATCGCCGAGAATTGGGACATGATCAATCCCGAGCCCACAGTCGAGGGCTATCAGAAATTCACCATGGTGCGGATCGAGGCGCTCAACCATGCCATCCGAGGACTGCCTGAGGACCGCATCCGCTTCCATCTGTGCTGGGGCTCTTGGCACGGGCCACACACGACCGACATTCCGATGCAGGATATCGTCGACGTCATGCTGGCGGTGAAATGCCAAGCCTATTCGTTCGAAGCCGGCAACGTGCGCCATGAGCACGAATGGACCGTTTGGGAGGACGTCAAACTTCCCGACGGCAAGATAATTCTACCCGGCGTGGTCAGTCATGCCACCAATGTCGTGGAGCACCCCGATCTCGTTGCCCAGCGCATTCTGCGCTTTACCAAAAGCGTTGGCCGCGAACGTGTCATTGCCGCAACCGATTGCGGGCTCGGCGGTCGGGTACATCCGATGATCGCATGGGCCAAGCTCGAAGCGCTCGCTCAGGGGGCGGCAATAGCGAGCCGCCAGCTTTGGAGCTGAGCGCGCCAGACGCTCGCAGCCCCAGACGCTCGACCCGCTCGCTTCGTCACGCTGCAAATTTTTGGGCGCGCATCCAAGCGCCGACCTCGCGTTCTGCTTCGGCCTTGCCGAAGCCGTAGCGTTCCCGAAGCCTCGCGACCAATTCCTCGCGCCTGCCATTGATTCGGGTGATATCCTCGTCAGTCAGCTTGATCCAGTTGTGCCGGAGTTCCCCCTTGAAGATAAGCCAGTTGGTTTCGATCTGATCCCAATTCATCGTCATCTCCGTGCTAACTTTGGACGCGCGACGTGTCCGTTGCGTAGCTGGAAGCGCGCAATGTCAGCGGCGCGATGCGGCCTGAATTCGACGATAAGGGGGTGTTTCTGAGATGAATGTTGGCGCCGTTCTGGCGGAATGCGATTGTCAAATTAAAAGCGGCCGTGACGGATCGCCGGCATCGTCTCGCGGGCAAGCTGGTTGCAAATTGCTAAACCGCATTGGCGAAACATCGGCCTTCGACAAAGCCGCCGGCGCGCGTCGCGCGCGGAATGGCTATTCGCCATGAACGCTCATTCATCCCGGCGCATGCGTTTCCTACCACCTCTCCTGGCGCTTTCGATGTTCACGCTGCTTGCAAACTGCATCGAATCCACGCAGCCACTGCTCAGCGACGCGCGGCCGTTGCTCGGCGACCGCTTGCGGTTTCAGCTTTACGCATTGCGCGATGGCGCCGCGCACGATCCGATCGTCGCCACCTTCGTGTGGCGTAATGACCGCTATGCCCTCACCAGCGGCAGCGGAGAGGGCTTCGGGGACATCACAATCCATCCGTTCGAAGGCCCGGATTTGATCGTGCAAAGCATTCGGCCGGGGCTCCCCACCGAATACGCCATCGCACGCAGGTTCGCGGAAGGCACGTACCTGGTCGTTCCGATCGATGAAACCGATGCCGATGAATCGACCCGCAAGGAGTTCTGCGGCAGGGAGAGCGGTGCCTCATGCCGTGTCGCAACCAGCGACGCAGTCGTCGCTTTTGCCCGTGCCACCGGCGCCAAGCCACACGGTGAGGGCGGTCTCGCCGTGCTCCTCGCGGACTAGCTTGACGGCTTAAGCGCACTCGCCGAAGAGAAATCATGGCTTCCTCCGCCCCGCCTTTCGACGTTGGGCGTCTGACCCGCGATCTTCGCGCCGGCGACCGCACCGCGCTGTCGCGGGCGATTACCCTGATCGAGAGTAAGCGCGTGGATCACCGCCGCACTGCCGCAGCGCTCACGCAGGCGCTGCTCGGAGCGACCGGCCGGGCCGTTCGGGTCGGCATTACCGGCGTGCCGGGCGTCGGCAAATCAACCACCATCGATGCGCTCGGCAGCATGCTGACTGGGCAAGGCCGAAAAGTCGCCGTGCTCGCGGTTGATCCCTCGTCGCGGCGGACCGGCGGATCGATCCTTGCCGATAAAACCCGCATGGCGAGACTTGCGAACGACGCCAACGCTTTCATCCGCCCCTCGCCTGCTTCCGGCACGCTCGGCGGCGTAGCGGCGAAAACGCGCGAGACAATGCTCCCGTGCGAGGCTGCGGGCTACGACGTCGTGCTGGTCGAAACCGTTGGCGTCGGCCAGTCGGAAATTGCCGTCGCGGACATGACCGATTTTTTCCTCGTGCTCATGCTACCCGGCGCCGGCGACGAGCTGCAGGGATTGAAAAAGGGCGTCGTTGAGCTTGCCGACATGATCGCCGTCAATAAGGCGGACGGCGACAACGTGGCTCGCGCCAAGGCCGCAGCGGCCGAATATCGCGCCGCGCTGCACATTCTCTCCCCGCGGTCGCCGAACTGGTCGCCCCCGGTAGTGACCTATTCAGCGCTGACCGGCGAGGGCATTCCCGAACTGTGGGCGAAGGTCCTCGACCATCGCGAACGGCTGACCGCTTCGGGCGAACTCACAACACGGCGCGGCGAGCAGCAGGTCAAATGGATGTGGGCGATGCTTGAGGAGCGCTTATTCGCACCCTTGCGCTCCGATCGAACGCTCAAGGCGGCACTGCCGCGGATTGAGGCCGAAGTCGCTGCGGGTAAGCTTGCACCCGCCTCGGCAGTCGAGGAAATTGTCGGCATGCTGGGACGTTGACGATGCGCGTCCTTCTTACCGGGTTCGGCCCCTTCCCCGGCGTACCGTTCAATCCCAGTGCAGTCCTGATCAAAGCCCTCGCCCGCCGGCAGCGTCCGGCCTTCGCCGGCATCACCCGCACCACGCACATATTTGCTACGACCTATGAAGCCGTCGATCACGATCTTCCCAAGCTTTTCGCGCAAAAGCCCGATGTTGTGCTCATGTTCGGACTGGCGGGAAGCAGACGGCACGTCTGCATCGAGACGCGGGCGCGTAATGCAGTTTCACTGTTGTTTCCGGACGCAAGCGGGCATCGTGCGGAACGCGGCCTCATTGTGCCGCGCGGGCAAAGAGCACTGCGCGGAAACGCGCCATTCGCCGATTTGCTCGGCGCGCTGCGCGGTCGTGGAATTCCCAGCCGGCTGTCCCGCGACGCCGGTCGGTATCTGTGCAACTACTTGTACTGGCGCGCGCTGGAACGCGCTGACGGCGGCTCTGTGCTGGTTCAGTTCATCCACATTCCGTGGGTCAGATTCAATTCGCGCCGGCGGCACCAAAGCCGTTCGGTCGCGTTTCACCCGCTGGTAATTGGTGCCGAACGGCTGCTGCTGGCGCTTATCGCAGCGAAGCGCCGGCAATCGCTTGGCTGACCTGCAGCGATCCAACCTCGATGCCGTTCCAGTTGCGCAGGATCGGGCAAGCGAAGTTTGCCAGGACCGTGCGCTCGGTATCGTCGACCGGTAGAAAGCGCGCGATCAAAGCCGCCGTAATCGCTTCCGCGGCGCGGCCGGCGCCGTCGTCGCATTTGATCGCGATCCCCAAACCAAGCTGCGGCAGCGAGCCGCAAAAGACACCCTCAGCGCCGGTTTTCACCAATGCGCGCGGACCCAACAGCCCCATGATTTCGGAACAGAACCGTCCAGTGCCGGCGACATACCACGGCTTCCGCGCGCACGCCGTTCGTAGCTGCGATGCGGCGCGCGAGCGCTCCGGTTCCAGCCCGTGACCGCTGCCGAACCTGGCGAAGGCGAATGCCAGATTGGCGAGCGGTATGGCCCACGTCGGCACCGAGCAGCCGTCGACCGCGCGGCGATCGTCCGAGAGAGCGGCGCCGGTCAAATCCTCAAGCACAGCGCGGACGCTCCGTTGCACGGCATGGTCCGGCCGCCAGTAGCCAGCATGAGCGATACCCATCGCGCAAGCGACGCAAAGGAAGCCTGCATGTTTGCCGGAGCAGTTGTTATGCAGCGCTGAAGGCGCAGCTTCTGCGCGCGCCAGCGCGAACGCCGCCGCCTGCGAGCTCGGCCAGTGGGTGCCACAAGCGAGCGCGGATACGTCGAGGCCCGCCCTGCTCAACATGCGGGTTACGACTTCCACATGCGCCGGCTCGCCGCTGTGCGAAGCGCACGCCAGCGCAAGCTCTTCGTCACCCAGCGCGTAACGTTCGGCAGCACCGGACTCTACCAGCGGCAGCGCCTGCAGCGGCTTGACCGAGGAACGCGGGAATACCGGTTTCGCGACGTCACCGATCGCAAGCACCGTTGCCCCCTCGGCATCGACGACGGCCACTGCGCCGCGGTGGCGACTCTCAATCAGGCCGCCGCGATGCACTTCGACAAGGACCGGATTGCTCACTGCTCAGTTGGAAAATCGCGGCGCGCGCTTTTCAAGATTGGCCATCACCGCTTCGGTTTGGTTGGGCGACCCGATCAGCCGCGCCTGCTCGCGCGATTCGGCGAGGAGACAAGCGGCCGCATCGGACCCCGCGGCGGCAATATTAAACAGGCGCTTGGCAGCCCTGATGGCGTCGGGGTTTTTCTCCGCAATGTCGCGCGCAAGAGCGAGGCCTTCGCTGTGCGGAACGGGACAGACGCGCGTGGCAAAGCCATAAGCGCGCGCCTCCTCGGCCGAAAATATCCGCCCGCTATAGGTCAATTCCCGGATCACATCTTCCCGCGCCAAATGCCGCATCAGGACTGTGCCGCCCATATCGGGAACGATGCCCCACTTTATCTCCATGATCGACATGCGGGTGTCGTGTGCAACCAGGCGCACATCGGCACCAAGCGCGAGCTGAAAGCCGCCGCCGAAGGCGACACCATGCACGGCCGCGATCACCGGAACACCGAGTTCGCGCCAGCACAGCACGGCATATTGAAACCGGTTGGAAATGCCATGGGTCCGGACTTCAAGATTGCGGATGCCGCCATCCTTCATCGTGGCGAAGCTATTCAAATCGAGGCCTGCGCAAAACCCGCGTCCTTCGCCGGACAGAACCACCGCGCGGAGGCTCCGTTCCTTGCCGAGCCGCTCGGACGCGGCGATCAGCGCCTCGAACATCGCCGGATCGAGCGCATTCAGCTTGTCAGCGCGCGACAACCGAACATCCGCAACGCCACCCGCAATATTCACGGTAACTCGATCTGTCATCGCCCTCCCCTCAGGAGCCGAGTCAGGCGCTCCCTGGCGCCAACGCAGGTATTCAGCGGCGTAACGCTGCTCCCGGCCAAACTGCAGCCGCGGCGCGTTGATATTGCGGCGGGTGAGTGACTTCACCGCCGAGAGTTTGAGCCGCGTGCCAAGCCCAATGCGGATCGTCGAGGAAGGCGCGCGCCAGCGCCACCATGTCAGCCTGGCCGCTGGCTACGATCGCCTCCGCCTGCTTCGGGCTTGCAATCATTCCAACGACACGCGTCGACATCCCGGCTTCGCGGCGAATTCGCTCGGCAAGCGGAACGTTATAGCCCAGCACCCCTCGGCACACTCGCCTGCCCTTGGGTGCTGACGCCGCCTGACGAAACGTCGACATAGTCAACGCCGGCTTGTTTCAGCGCCTTGGCGAGCGCGACCGCATCAGCGACGGTGAGGCCACCATCAAGCCAATCGCTTCCGGTGAGACGTCCGCCATATGGCGTGCCGGCCGGAATAACGGCGCGAACGGCGCGGGCAACTTCGAGCGGAAATCGCATGCGGCCTTCGAGCGAGCCGCCCCAATCATCGTTGCGCGTATTCGAAATTGGCGAAACGAAGCCGTGCAAAAGATAGCCGTGCGCCAGGTGCAGTTCGATAGCGTCGAAGCCAATGCGCATGGCACGCTTGGCCGCCTCGACAAACGCCAAACGCACACCGCGCCATATCGTCCTCGGTCATGGCCCGCGGCACATGCCAGCCGGGACCGAACGGGATCGCTGAGGGTGCAATGGTCGGCCACGGATCTTCCACCACCGGCAGCGCCTTGCCACCTTCCCAAGGCCGTTGTGCGGAAGCCTTGCGACCGGCGTGGGAAAGCTGGATGGCGAGCTTGGCGCTGCCGATGTGCCGGCAATGCGCCACGACCCGCTCCAGAGCTGCCTCGCAGGCGTCGGAATAAAGACCGAGGCAACCATGGGTGATACGGCCAGAACGCTCGACATGGGTCGCTTCGATCACGAGCAAAGCGGCGCCCGAATTAGCCAGCATGCCAAGGTGGGTCATATGCCAATCGGAAGCAACGCCGTCGTCGGCGCTGTACTGGCACATCGGCGAGACCACAATGCGGTTTGCCAGATTCAGATCCGCAAGCCGCAGCGGCGAAAACAGTGCACTTGTCATAACGATCAGATAGCACGCAGGCGCGATTTGGGAAGCAAGCAGGCGCTAGGCTAAGGCGCCTTAGGTCGCCGTCTAGGCTTCACCCAGTTCGATACCCGCGATTCTGGCCCATCGATCCCGGCTGCGGATTGCCTCCCGGATCGCTTCGAGCAACTGCTCCGGCGTGTAGTAATGCTTCCATCGGCCGCTGTCGCGCAACTCGAAAACATGAGCCCGGCGACGCTCCGCCAGCGCAAGCCATTTGCGCGCGACGCTGTCGTACGGGCTTGTCTGCCGTGCCGACATGATAAGGCCTGTGATGCCCATCCAGGCGAGGCGGAAAATGATTGTTGGGAACGCGTGCACGCAGAACACACGCTTACGAGGCACCACAAATTCTCGTTGGAACTACAAATGCCGTGTGGGCGATCAGCCGGCCTGGCAAACGAATCATCAACCGACGACCCCAGCTCACTCAACTCAAACTCACCAGGAACCCGGCGTCAGGCAACGAAAATGCTGGCGTTTACGCGTTGGCCCTGTGCACCGCATCTGACTGATAAACTGATTCTGTTGATAAGTGTGGGGAAAAACTGACGGCTCACAGCCGTACGCGCAGGATCTGCGCCAATTCGCCGACGATGCCGCGACGGAAAACCAGCACGCAGACCACGAAAATCGCGCCCTGAATCACCAGCACCCATTGGCCGAATGGCGCGAGATAGTTTTGCATCGCGATAACCACGAAAGCGCCGACCACCGGTCCAAAGACCGTACCGAGAC
The DNA here is from genome assembly GCA_963759345.1 of uncultured Alphaproteobacteria bacterium. Taxonomy (GTDB): domain Bacteria; phylum Pseudomonadota; class Alphaproteobacteria; order Rhizobiales; family Xanthobacteraceae; genus BOG-931. Next base: position 224,771 of record CAVWYW010000018.1, on the reverse strand, counting down.
CGCCGAGTAGCGTCATCAGAACCACATCGCCTGACATGGTCCAGTGCACGTCAGTCAATGACGCGAGCTGAAAGACCAGCGCCTTCATCGATCCCGCCAGCCCGGCCAGCGTCGCCGAAAGGACGAAGGCGACGAGCTTGTAGCGCTCGGTTTTATAGCCAAGCGAGATCGCACGCGGTTCGTTTTCGCGGATTGCCTTGAGCACCTCACCGAACGGCGAATTGATGATCCGGAAGATGAGAACAAAGCAGGCGAGAACGACGATCAGAACAAACGAATACATCGTCAATTCGCCGGAAAGATCGACAACGCCGAACAGTCGGCCGCGCGGCACCCCCTGGATGCCATCTTCGCCGCCGGTGAACTTCGCCTGCAGCGCGAAGAAATACAGCATCTGCGACAGCGCCAGCGTGATCATGGCGAAATAGATGCCCTGCCGGCGAATGGCGACGACACCGACGATGTAACCGAGAATCGCGGCGGTCGCGGTGCCGATCAGAATTGCAATTTCCGGCGACTGCGGCGGAAACGAAATCACCAGCCACATGGTGTGGCCGAACCAATACGGAATGCTCAGCGACCCCATCTTGGCCGTGTAGGCGGTGAGGTAGCTGGCCCAGCCAAAGAACATGGCATGGCCGAATGAGATCAAGCCGACATAGCCGATGAGGAGATTGAAGGCGCAGGCGAACAAGGCAAAACACAACGCCTTCATGAGAAAAACCGGATAAACCACGAACGGCGCCACGATCAACAGCGCCACCATCACCACGAACGCGATGCCAAGACTGAGCGGCGTGTCCCGATGACGTTGCAGAAGCGGCGGGTCGAGGACGCGCTCCATCAGGCGTTCCGCCCAAACAGTCCGGCCGGGCGCAGGAGCAGCACAATGGCCATAATGACGAAGATGACGGTGTTCGAGGCTTCAGGATAAAAGACTTTGGTCAGGCCTTCGATGATGCCGAGCAAAAAGCCGGTGACGATCGCCCCCATGATCGAGCCCATGCCGCCGATCACTACGACTGCGAACACGACGATAATCAGATCAGAGCCCATCTGGGGCGACACGTTGTAGATCGGCGCCGCCATCACACCCGCGAGCGCCGCAAGTCCGACTCCAAAACCGTATGTGAGCGTCACCATCCGCGGCACATTGATGCCGAAGGCGCGCACCAGCACCGGATTTTCCGTGGCAGCGCGCAGATATGAGCCGAGCCGCGTGCGCTCGATGGCAAACCAGGTTGCCAGGCACACCGCCAACGACAGCACGATGACCCAGGCACGATAATTGGGCAGGAACATAAATCCGAGATTGCGGCCGCCCCGTAATGCGTCAGGCACCTGATACGGTAGGCCCGACGAGCCGTAATAGTTGCGGAACAATCCCTCAATGACGAGCCCCAGCCCGAACGTGAGAAGCAGGCCATAGAGCGGGTCGAGCTTGCGGAGGTGCTGGAGAAAAAGCCGCTCGATCACGATGCCGGTTGCGCCGATGATAATCGGGGCGATGACCAGCGCTTCCCAGTAGCCGATGCCGACGTGCTGAAGCAGCAGATAGGCGGCAAACGCGCCCATCATATATTGCGCGCCGTGGGTGAAGTTGATGATGTTGAGCATGCCGAAGATGACGGCAAGCCCGAGACTCAACAGCGCGTAGAATGAGCCGTTGATCAGGCCGAGCAGCAATTGCCCGAACAGCGCCTGCGAAGGAATGCCGAAAATCTCGAACATCTCGCCGGATCGCCCCCTCAACCCGTCATTGCCCGGCTTGGCCGCGTGGCGAGCCGAGCCCCGGCGGTACCTTATCGAACTTCGCGTCTAGCCGCTCACCAGCGGACAACCGCCGTCTTTAAGTGACCGAAACGCCTCGGTCGCCGGGATTGTGGCGCGCACCTTGTAGTCGTCGCCCGGGTATTTCGATTCCCCCGGCTTCTTCACTTCGAACAAAAACGCGTTATGCAGCTTGCGACCGTCGATGCGGATCGAGCCTTTGCCGAACAGCGGATCGTCAGTCGGCATCTCTTTCATCTTGGCGACGACGGCCCGACCGTCGGCGGTGCTCTTAAGCTCCGCGACTGCTTTCAGGTAGTGAATGACCGAAGAGTAGACTCCGGCTGGCACCATGCTCGGGAACTTGCCGGGCCGCGCGGCCTGCCAGCGCCTGGTGAATTCACGGTTGGCGTCGGTCATGTCCCAATACCACGTCTCGGTCAGAACCAGACCCTGGGCGACTTTCAGCCCCAGCGCCTGAACGTCACTGATGAACACCAGCATGCCGGCAAAATGCTGACCACGGGCGGTGATGCCGAATTCGGAGCCTTGTTTGATCGCGTTGACGGTGTCGCCGCCGGCGTTGGCAAGGCCGATGATTTTCGCTTTCGAGGCCTGCGCCTGCAGCAAGAACGAGGAGAAGTCGCTGTTGTTCAGGGGATGGCGCACACTGCCAAGGACCTTGCCGCCGTTGGCGACAATGACCGCCGTGGTATCGCGTTCGAGTGCCTGTCCGAAGGCGTAATCGGCGGTGAGGAAGAACCATGTGTCGCCGCCGGTTTTAACCACAGCCTTGCCGGTGCCGTTGGCGAGCATCCAGGTGTCGTAAGTCCACTGGATGGTATTAGGCGAGCATCTCGGTCCGGTAAGATCGGAGCTTGCCGGTCCTGAGGCTAAAAATACTTTGTTCTTCTCGCGCGTAACGTCGCTTATCGCCATGGCGACGCTTGATGTCGGTACGTCGACAATAACGTCAACATGATCGACGTCGTACCACTGCCGGGCGATGGCGGCGCCTACATCCGGCTTATTCTGGTGATCGGCAGCAACAACCTCGACCTTGAGGCCATGGGCGGCGGGATTGAAATCTTCGACTGCGAGCTTCGCGGCGGCGACCGAGCCAGGACCACCGATATCGGAATAGAGACTCGACATGTCAGTGAGGACGCCGATCTTGACCGACACATCCTCCGCACGCGCGGCCGCGGCCGCGCACATCAGAGCGGCGACCGCCAAAACCAATCTTGATCCGAGAGTCATTGACGACCTCTCCTATTCCGCGGGTTTAAGCCCTAGTATCGTTCTTGATATCAGACTCCGAGATATTCTTGCAGCTTTTCGGTATTGGCCTTTAGTTCGGCTGCGACAAAATGGTCGATGATGCGCCCATGCTCCATGACGTAATAGCGATCGGCCAGCGTCGCGGCGAAGTGGAAATTCTGTTCGACCAGCAAAATCGTAAAACCCCGCGCCTTGAGCATTCCGATCGTATGCCCGATTTGCTGGATAATGACAGGAGCAAGACCCTCGGTGGGTTCGTCCAGAAGCAAAAGCCGCGCGCCAGTCCGCAGGATGCGGCCGATCGCCAACATCTGCTGCTCGCCGCCGGATAGTTTCGTGCCCTGACTGCTGAGCCGCTCGCGCAAATTTGGGAACAGCTCAAAGATCTGGTCGAGACCGAGGCCGCCGGGACGCACCTGCAGCGGCAACAACAAGTTCTCCTTGACGTCAAGGCTGGAGAAAATGCCGCGCTCTTCTGGACAGAAGGCGATGCCGGCGCGCGCGATTACGTCGGAAGGCCGTTTGATCAGCTCGCGGCCTTCGAAGCGCACCGAGCCGGTGCGGCTTTCGATAATGCCCATGATGGCCTTGAGCGTCGTCGTCTTGCCGACGCCGTTGCGGCCCAGCAGCGTCACCACCTCTCCTGGCCGCACATCGAAAGTTACCCCGTGGAGCACGTGCGACTCGCCGTACCATGCTTCAAGCTCGTTAACCGCAAGGAGCGCGTCGGTCTCAGGCATGGCCGGTCCCCAGATAGGCCTCGCGAACGGCCGGATCGGCCGACACCGTTTTATAATCGCCCTCGGCCAACACTTGCCCGCGGGTGAGGACGGTAATGCGGTCGCAAAGATCTGCGACGACACTGAGATTATGTTCAACCATGAGCACGGTGCGGTCGGCCGCAACTGTTTTGATCAGCGCACTGATGCGCTCGATGTCTTCGCGGCCCATGCCCGCCATCGGCTCGTCAAGCAGCAGAAGCGCAGGTTCAAGCGCCAGAGTGGTCGCGATTTCAAGCGCACGCTTGCGCCCGTATGGGAGTTCGACCGCGAGCGCATCCACGTAACGGGCCAGCCCGACATCGGTGATAAGCGCGTTAGCCCGATCATCGAGAACGCCGAGCACGCGTTTCGAGCGCCAGAAATCAAATGAGTTACCGCGGCGGCGCTGCAGTGCGATCCGCACATTTTCCAGCACGGTCAAGTGCGGAAAGACCGCCGAGATCTGAAACGAGCGGCCGATGCCGAGGCGCGCAACGTCAGCGGGCTTGAGCGCAGTGATGTCGCGGCCATCGAAGACGATGCGGCCGCGGGTCGGCGCGAGGAATTTGGTCAGAAGATTAAAGCAGGTCGTCTTTCCGGCCCCGTTCGGTCCGATCAGGGCGTGAATGCTGCCACGGCTGATGCGCAGATTGACGGAACGCACCGCCAGGAATCCGGCAAACTCCTTGGTCAGGTCTTCAGTTACGAGAATTGGACTTTCAGGCAACACACACTCCCCTTGGCCCATTCTCCCAACAGTCACGCCAAGCGTAAAGGCGGGGAATGCTGAACTTAAGCCGACATTGCAAGTGGTTTTAGATGCTTAGCACGGATTTGGTCCCGCACCGCGCGTTTGCTATACTTTGATCCGACCTGGACGCGCCGTAAGCGCTCTCGATATCCGTAGTGCACCTTCGGATTTGTCGCTTTTCGACGATCTTTCACCCGCAGGGGCGGCTGCCGCCCGGCGCAGCATTCCGGAGCATCGCAATGAAAATCAGCGCGCGCAATCAGATTAAAGGCAAGGTGGTCGAGGTTCACAAGGGCGCCACCACGGCGCATGTCCGGCTCGAGATCGCCCCTGGCCGGGTTATCACCGCTTCGATTACGAACGAAGCAATCGACGAGCTAAAGCTGAAGGCCGGTGATGCCGCGACGGCCATTATCAAAGCCTCCGATGTCATGATCGCAATCGACTAGGAATTCATCATGAGGTTCGCGATTGTTGTCGCTTTGGGCTGCCTGTTTACTCCGCCGGTGCACGCGCAGGAACCGGTAGGCTGCGACAAATTCAAATGGCCGCTGGATCAGGAACGCACCCTGCTCACGAGCGGCAAGGCGATCGCGGTTGTCTCCGGGAGCAGCCTAAAATCTTCGCTGCCTGTGGCGATAACTGTCAGTCTGGTGCCGTTCGCGGACGCCAAGCTGCCGACGGCGCCGGAGCGCGCGCCACGCTTACCGAAATCGTTCGCCGGCTTTGTACAGGTTGCCGCGCCCGCGCATGACGGTACTTACAAGATCAGTCTATCGTCCGAAGCATGGATCGATATCATGCAAGGCGGCCACTTGCTGAAATCAGCGGGCTTCAGCGGCGCGACCGGTTGCGAGGGCATTCGCAAGAGTGTCAAATTCGAGTTGAACGCGGAGCCGTTCACTATTCAGCTTAGCAATGTCGCGACCAATTCAATCGGCGTTGCGATTAGTGGAGACTGAAAGAGCCCCAGACGTTTGAACGCCCTCGAGACTGCCGCTCGGGCGCTTACAGGAGCACGATGAAAAGACGCGCTTCAGTCTGGCTGCCTTCGCTCGCGTTACTGGCAACGCTGGCGTTCACCGTCTTTTCGGCCGGACCTTCGCCCGCCCAAACCGGCTATCCGAATAAGCCGGTCAGGATCGTGGCGGATTCGCCGGTCGGCAGCGCCAATGACGTCACCGCTCGCATCGTTGCCGACAAGCTCGGCAAGATCTGGGGCCAGCAGGTCGTCATCGTCAATCAGCCGGGCGCCGGTGGCGGAATTTCGGCGCGCGTGGCTGCCAGCGCGGCCCCCGACGGTTACACCTTCTATATCGCCGCGGCTTCCGTGTTCTTGGCGCTGCACGGCGGACCGGGGGTTGCGCCGAACCTGCCGGCCGAGGTGCCGCGCGATTTTGCCGTCGTTGGCCTCATCCTGCAGGAGCCGCTGTTCATCGCTGCCTCGCCGAAGGCCGGCATCAATTCGATCCCGGACTTGATTGCACAGGCCAAGCAGAGACCGAACGAACTGTCCTACGCCTCGACCGGACGCGGGCGCCTCACGCATTTGGCGATGGAATTATTGGAAGCCCGCGCGGACGTGAAGCTGCGTCTGGTGCCTTATGCCGGCGGTCCAGCCGAAGCGATGGGCGACGTCATCGGCAACCGGGTTAACGTCATACTTGACGGCTACGCGGGTCTCGCCGGCGCCATGCAGGGGGGCATCATCAAAATGCTTGCCTCCACCTGGTCCGAGCGGGTGCCAGGGATGGAGAGCCTGCCTACCGTCGCCGAAACGCTGCCGAATTTCTTCGTGGCCGGCTGGGGCGTATTGCTGGCGCCGGTCGGCACACCGGCTCCGATCATCCTCAAGGTTTCCGCCGACTTGCGGACGGCTCTGGAGGACGAGGACGTCATCGCCAAAATGGCGCTGAATGGCGCCTTCCCGCGCTATAGGACTCCCGAGGACGCGACCGCGTTCATCCACTCACAGCAAACAACCTGGCGCCCGATCCAGGAGAAGATCGCACGCGAAGCGGAATAAGCCGCCGCGCAACGCTGCTGTTCGATCAGTGCTTGATGGTATTGGCCACTTTGTAGCTCGCCTCGGTTTTGGCCTTGATGTCATCGAGCGTCACTTCGGGAGCAAGCTCGATCAGCGTCATGCCGCCACCTTTGCGATCGATGCTGAACACGCCAAGATCGGTAATCACCATGTCGACCACGCCGGCGCCGGTGAGCGGCAGCGTGCACTGATGCAGCAGCTTTGCCTCGTTCTTGGCCGAGTGCTCCATGACAACGACGACCTTCTTGACGCCGCCGACCAGATCCATGGCGCCGCCCATGCCCTTCACCATTTTCCCGGGGATCATCCAGTTGGCGAGATCGCCGTTTTCGGCCACCTGCATCGCGCCGAGGATCGCGATATCGATGTGGCCGCCGCGGATCATGGCAAACGAATCCGCCGAGCTGAAATAGCTGGTGGTCGGTAGTTCGGTCACCGTCTGCTTGCCGGCATTGATCAGATCGGCGTCCTCCTCGCCTTCGAACGGGAACGGCCCGGTGCCGAGCATGCCGTTTTCGGATTGCAGCTGCACGCTCATTCCGTCCGGGATGAAATTCGACACCAGTGTCGGGATGCCGATGCCGAGATTGACGTAGAAGCCGTCACGCAATTCTTTGGCGGCGCGCGCCGCCATCTCATCGCGGGTCCAGGGCATTAGATTTCTACTCCTGCTCCGGCCGGCGCGTCGGATCTTTCGCGCTTGCGGACCGTACGTTGCTCGATGTGTTTGGTCGGGTTGGATACATGGACAATGCGCTGCACATAGATGCCGGGTGTGATGATGTGGTCGGGTTCGATATCGCCCGGCTGCACCAGGTGTTCGACCTCGGCCACCGTCACCTTTCCTGCCGTCGCCATCACCGGATTAAAGTTACGCGCGGTCTTGCGATAGACAAGGTTTCCTTCGGTATCGGCCATGAACGCGTGGACGATGGAAAGATCGGCAACGAGGCCGCGCTCCATCACGTAACGCTCGCCGTCGAATTCGCGTTCGTCCTTGCCCTTCGCGATCAGCGTGCCGACCCCGGTCTTGGTGAAGAACGCCGGAACGCCGGCGCCGCCGGCGCGAATGCGCTCGGCGAGCGTGCCCTGCGGGTTGAATTCGATTTCGAGTTCGTTCGCCAGATATTGCTGAGCGAAGGTTTTGTTCTCGCCCACATAGGAGGCGATCATTTTCTTGATCTGCCGGGTGTCGAGAAGGACGCCCAGACCCTTGCCGTCGACCCCGCAATTGTTGGAGACGACGGTTAGATTTTTAACCCCGGAATCGCGGATCGCCAGAATCAAGGTTTCGGGAATACCGCACAGGCCGAACCCGCCGGCCATGACCATCATTCCGTCCTTGAGCAACCCGGCCAACGCGGATTTCGCGTCCGCATAGACCTTGTTCATATCTACTCCCGTTCTCCCGGCAAATTCTCAACTACGCATCACGTCGCCGGCGCAAACGTCAATTAGCCCGCTACGCCATCCATTCCAATAGTCTTGATGATGGGGTAGCCGAACGCGTGCGGATAGTAATTCCAGGCAATGAAGCCCGCGGCGAACAGGATCGCGGCAATGATAGCGCCGAGGAAGCGGTTTCGAAACGCTATGAGGCTGCCGAGCAAAGCCGCGACGAACGCCAACAAAGTCATCAAGCCGACAAAGGCCCAATTCACTGCCGACAAATCGATAGGCATTGCACTCTCCTGATTTTTGCGAAAAGCGATACGATGCGATCCGCTCCCACATTAGCCCACCCCCGCGCGCCGCGCGACGCCTTGCCAGGCCTTCGCACAAGAAGATATGGCTGCTTTGCTCCCGCCGCTGGGGATGGGTAGCGGTAACAACGTGGCCGCGAATTCGCAGGCTTGGCGACAGCAGGAGAACGACGACATGGAGCAGCTTTCCGAGCGCTTGCAGACGCCAATTTCGACGGCCGAGCTTGAACGGCGCTGGGCGGCGGTTCGCGCCGCCATGGAGCGCGACAAGATCGATGTCCTGCTGATGCAAAACAACAACGATTACATGGGCGGTTACGTCAAATACTTTACCGATCTGCCGGCGACCAACGGCTATCCGCTTACGGTCGTACTCCCCCGCGATGACCTCATGACCATGGTGAGCCAGGGCCCGTTCGGTGGCGGCAATCCGACCGCGAGTGGCGACGGTGTCGCCCGCGGCGTCAAGCGATGGCTCACCACGCCGAGCTACGCATCTTGCGTCTATACCGCAAACTATGACCCGGAGCTCGCGGCAAAGGCGCTCGCGCCTTACGCCGGCGGTACGATAGGCCTTCTTGGCACCTATCAGATGTCGTTTGCGCTGGTCGATTATCTGCAGAAGGGGCGCTTCTCCAACTCGCGCTTTGTCGACGCCTCAGACCTCGTCGACCGCATCAAAGTCATCAAGAGCGCCGAGGAACGCGAGCTGGTCCGCCGCGCGGCGGCGATGCAGGACGGCGCCATGCGCGCCGCCTTCGCCGCAGTCGAGCCGGGGATGCGCGACCGCGACATTGCCGCGATCGCGCAGTGCTACAGCCAACGCCATGGCAGCGAAAACGGCATCTATCTTTGTGCGTCAATGCCGGCGGATAAGCCGGCGCAGTTCAGCCAGCGTCACTTTCAAAATCGCGTCATTCAGAAAGGCGACACGGTTGCCCTTCTGGTCGAAGATTCCGGCCCTGGCGGCATGTACACCGAGCTTGGCCGCAGCTGCGTCGTCGGCAAGGCCTCGCAGGAAATCAAGGATGAGTTCGCATTTACGCTCGAAGCGCGTAAGTTCAACCTCAACCTGCTCAAGCCAGGCACGCCGTGCGCGGAGATTTTCGCCGCGTACAACGACTTCATGCGGAAGAACGGCCGACCGGAGGAAAAACGCCTGCATTGCCACGGTCAGGGTTACGATCTGGTCGAACGGCCGCTTATCCGCAACGACGAGCCGATGAACATCGAGAAGGACATGAACATCGTGGTGCACCCGACCTACATTCGCGGCCACGTGCTGTCCTGGGTGTGCGACAACTACCTGATCGAGGCGAAGGGACCCTCTGAGCGGTTGCACCATTTCCCGGAAATCATCACCGAACTGGGCTAAGCGCGTGCACGAAGGGGCTTGGCGCGGCTGAAGGAGTTTCGCACAATGGCCGGGCCACAACGGCGCAGGGTGGGACGCCAACATGCGAGGCTTGGACGGAAAGACGGCGATCGTTGCCGGCGGCTCCACGCTGATCGGCCAGGCCGTCGCCGAAAAGCTCGTAAGCTGCGGCACGAACGTCGTCATCGCCGATATCAACGTGCCGGACGGCGAAGCGACCGCTCAAAAACTCGGCAGCAAAGCACGCTTTATCCGTTGCGATTTGTGCAGCGATACCGATATTGCCGCGCTTGTCAAAGCGACGGTCGAAGCCACCGGCCGGCTTGATTATCTGGCCAACGTCGCCTGCACCTATCTCGACAACGGCGCGGAGACGACACGCGCCGACTGGCTGAAGGCGTTCGACGTCAACGTCGTCGGCTCGGTCATGCTGATGCAGGCGGCGCGGCCGCATCTGAAAAAGAACAAAGGCGCCATCGTCAATTTCGGATCGATCTCCGGGCGTGTCGCTCAGGCCGGGCGCTGGGTTTATCCGGTATCCAAGGCCGCAATCCTGCAACTGACCCGCAACCAGGCGATGGACCTCGCGCCCGACGGCATTCGCGTCAATGCGGTTTCGCCAGGCTGGACCTGGAGCAACATCATGGTCGAACTGACCAAAAACAACCGGGCCAAGACTGACGCAGTAGCCAAGCCGTTCCATCTGCTCGGCCGCACCGGCAACCCCGCTGAAGTGGCGGAGGCCGTAGCGTTCTTGTTGTCGGATAATGCAAGCTTCATCACCGGCACCGACATCCGGGTCGACGGCGGCTACACCGCCATGGGACCGGAGCGTGCCGATCCAGCAATCCCGTTGCTCATGGAATGAATTGAACTGCGGCGGCTAGTCTCGGCCGATATTTGGGGAGCGCAAAATGAGTTCGGCGAAAAGAGTGATTACGATTATCGGCGGCGGCCAATCGGGCCTGCAGCTCGGCAACGGCCTGCTTTCCGCGGATTATGACGTCCACCTCGTGCAAGACCGCAAGGGCGAAGACATTCGCGCCGGCAAAGTCATGTCGAGTCAGTGCATGTTCGACAAGGCACTGAGTTACGAGCGCGAATTGGGCCTGAATTTCTGGGACAAGGAATGCCCGACGGTCGACTCGATCAGCTTCACCGTTCCGGCGCCGGACGGATCGGGCAACAAGGCTATCGATTGGAATGGAATGCTCGACAAGCCGGCCCAGGCGGTCGATCAACGCGTAAAATTCCCGCGCTGGATGCAGGAACTTGAAAAGCGCGGCGGCAGCATCGAGTACAAGGCGGCCACCCCTGCCGACCTTGAAAGATACGCGGCACAATCCGACCTGGTCATCGTAGCCGCCGGCAAGGGCGATATTGCCCGGCTGTTCGAGCGCGACGCGCAGAAGAGCCAGTTCGATGCGCCACAGCGCGCACTGGCGCTGACCTACGTCAAGGGGCTGACCCCGCGCCCGCATCACTCCGCGGTCGCATTCAATCTAATTCCCGGCGTTGGCGAATATTTCGTGTTCCCGTCGCTGACCACCACCGGACCCTGCGAGATCATGGTGCTCGAGGGCGTGCCCGGCGGCCCGATGGATTGCTGGGCTGATGTGACATCACCGGATCAGCATTTGGCAAAATCGAAGTGGATTCTCGAGACTTTCCTGCCGTGGGAAGCTGAACGCGCGAAAAATGTCGAACTCACCGATCCAAACGGCATTCTTGTCGGACGTTTTGCGCCGACCGTCCGCAAGCCGATCGCGAAGCTGCCTTCCGGCAAAGCGGTATTGGGCATGGCCGACGTGGTCGTGCTCAACGACCCGATCACCGGCCAGGGATCCAACAATGCCTCAAAGTGCGCGAAGTTCTATCTCGACGCGATCCTTGCGCAAGGCAGCAAGGCATACGACGAGGCCTGGATGCAGGCGACCTTCGACAAGTTCTGGGATTATGTGCAGTACGTGACCGGCTGGACCAATGCCCTGCTCCAGCCGCCGCCGCCGCACGTGCTCAACATCATGGGAGCCGCGCAGGGCTTTCCGGTTCTCGCCCGCCGCATCGCCAACGGCTTCAACGAACCGCTGGATTATTTTCCGTGGTTCGCGGTGCCGGAGGAAGCCGACAAGTATCTCAAGTCTTTGGCGGCGTAGCGCAGCCTGAGAGTTTGCGTACTAAGCTTTCTTCAGCGTGCGCGCGACATAAGCGCGGATATAGCCGAGCGATTCCGGCGCGGCCCAGATGCCGGTGACGATTTTATCCGTCGCCGCCCCACTGCGAGCAACGCTGTCGCTGACGTGCTGGCGGATTTGCTTCTTGGCTTGGCCGAACGCCGCGGGCGATAGCTGCGCCATTTGCCGGGCCGAGGCCATGGCACTCGTCATCAGGGTTTCGGCCGGCACCACCGCATCGACCCAGCCGCGCTGCAAAGCCGCGTCAGTATCGTAGGTGGCGGCGCCGAACGTGAACTCGGTCAAATAGCGGGCCGGCACCGCGAACCGGACAATCTCGAAAGCGAGCGCGGGAAACGGTACGCCGACCAGAAGCTCGGTCACGCCAATGCGGCCGCTCGCATCCGCCATGATGCGACGGTCGGCGCAGCACGCCAGCACGCAGCCGCCGGCAATCGCATGTCCGTTGATCGCCGCCACGACCGGCTTCGGATGAAAAAACACCGCATCATAGAGCCGGTGCAAGGACGGGAGAAACTCCGCGCACATAGTCCGCGCCGCCAGAACCCACACGAATGAGATCGACGCCAGCGGAAAACATCCGCCCCGGCCCGGTCAGCACGATCGCGCGCGCGTCCGAGCGGCGAAGTTCGTCGAAGCATTTCGTCAGACCCTCGCACAGCTCGATGTCGAGCGCGTTGGCCTTGCCGTGCTGGATGGTGACAATTCGCGACGTCACCGTCGTTTTTGAGATCAATCATGTTCCACTCATTGTGCGCATAAGCAATCGAAGGAATACTGCACAGTGTGTGGGTAGTGCTAGGGCGCGGCGCCTTGGGACGAAGGTTAAGAGCGACCTATTTGTGTCCACGCTTTGCGCGAAAAAATCCTCAATTGCGTCACTCTCAGGTCACGCCGACCTGTCCCGAATGCAGCGGACAGTCCGGCAATGGAGGGCGTAATGTTGAGTATCCGTATGGTCGCAGCCGGTACGGCCCTGATGCTGCTTTCAGGCCTGACGGCCGGCGGGGCACTGGCACAAACCGCGACCGATCAGGCGCCCGGAAAACCGCTGCAGCTTCTGCAATGGTCGCACACGACCGCGCAATCAAGCGAGCCGAAGGCGAGGCCTCGCGCCAAAATAGCCGAGAGGAAAATCACTCACACAGCGACCGCAGTCGCAAAGCATCGGCGGCCGCCGGTGAAGACGGCAGAAGCGACGCCGCAGGCCACGGTCTGGACGCCGCTCAATGCCGTAGCGTCTAATTCGACGAAGATTGCGGCAACGGTGGAGCCCGTCCCCGCAGGCAGCATTGGCGCCCGCTAACCCAACCCCAAGTGAACTCGTCGTCGCCGGTCAGACCGTGCAGATCGCCTCACCCGATCAGGTCAACGAACTCGACCTCACCGCGCAGGATTCGGCGGCCACCGCCACCAACGCTATGCCGGCCGCTCCCGCGGCGTCCGTGCCGGCAACAAATAATGTTCCGGCGCCAGCGTCGAAATCAGATTGGCTTGCGACGGCAGGGTCGCAACTATCAGCGAGCCAAGTGGGCAGCACGTCGTGGATCGCGAAAGTGCTGGCGGCGCTCGGCGGCGCGGTCGCGGCGGGGTCCGCAGCCTGGTTCCTGATTGGTGCAACGCCGCAGCGGACCTACGGCTAACCTCACTGCGGTGTGATGGATTCCGCGGCCGCTATTCGGCCGCGCCGCGGAATGAAGCTTCGGCAACGACCCGATCAGCGTCTGCCTTGAGCGACCTGAACAAGTCGAAGGCTTCCTTCGGCTTCATATTTTTATGCACCACGGCTCCGACCGCAGCGATCATCGCCTGGGGAGCATCGGACTGGAAGATGTTGCGGCCCATATCGACGCCAGCGGCGCCCTGCTGCACGGCGTTGTAGGCCATCGTCAACGCGTCAAGTTCAGGGAGTTTCTTGCCGCCGGCCATCACGATCGGCACCGGGCACGACGCGGTGATGGTCTCGAAGCCCTCGTCGACATAGTAGGTCTTCACGTACTGCGCGCCGAGCTCGGCGATGATGCGGCAGGCGAGCCGGAAATATTTGGCGTCGCGCACCATGGCCTTGCCGACCGCGGTGATGCCCATGACCGGAACCCCAGTGCGCAAGCCTGCATCGACGAGCTTGGTCATGTTATGCACCGAGCGGGTCTCGTGCTCGCCGCCGATGAACACCTGAATGCCGACGCCGGCCGCGTTCAGGCGCACCGCGTCATCCATGTCCATGGCGATCTGCTCGTCGGACAATTCCTCGCGCAGAATGCTCGGGCCGCCACTGGCGCGCAGCACCATGGGCTTCTGGCACTCCGCAGGAATGAGTGAGCGCAGGATCCCGCGTGTGCAGAACAGCGCATCGCAGGACGGCAACAGCGGGACGATCGAGAGGTCGATGCGCTCGAGCCCGGTGGTCGGGCCCTGGAAATAGCCGTGGTCGATGGCGAGCATCACGGTGCGCCCGGAAACCGGATCGAACACCCGCGCCATGCGGTTCTTCATGCCCCAGTCGAGCTGATGCGTTCCTTTGAGGAAGAACCCTGGCGCCTGCTGCGGCTGATCGAGGGAGTAACGTTCCCCTTCCTTATCGGCTTCCGGCATCGCGTTCCTCGTCTGGCAGGCGCTCGCGGATCGCGGCGCGTATCGAGGTGAACCTATGCGTCATCGCATCCGGGCCAGGCAAGTGGGTTCATGGGAGGCTGAAGCTTCCTGGCCGACCTCCTTTCAAAACCGACGCTTGGTGCAAGTAGGGTTCCCCTAATCTCAATATTTCTACCTAGGGCACTCTTGGCATAGTTCCTGTTTCGTTCTAGTATAGCCCCATTGGAACATACCATGAACATCAACAGAGTCTTGGCCGAGCCTGACGCTCTTTCCGTGGCGCGAAATCGTGCCGCCGTTGTGGAAGAACTGCGACGCCTGTTGCCTGGAATTGAGGATTTACCCACAGCCCTGCCCTTCGGCCTGGCCGCTATCGATTCCCATCTCCCCCAAGGCGGACTGGCCTGCGGCGGCTTGCACGAGGTGGTGCCCGAAGCAGGCGCCACCGCCGCCGCCTTCGGCTTCCTGGCGGCGATCTTTGCCCGTCTTTGTTCCCCTCCCCCTTGTGGGGAGGGGTTAGGGGTGGGGGTCGGGAGGCTCTGTACAGGCATCGACGCACTCACGTCACCTCGCGACCCCCCACCCTTCCCTCCCCCACAAGGGGGGAGGGAAAAGATCGTCTTCGTGATGCCGGTCTATGGGCGGCGCGAACATGGCTGGCTTTACGGTCATGGTCTCAACGTTTTCGGTCTTGATCCGGCCTGCCTCATTCTGGTCGAGACCAGGCACCGCAACGACACGCTATGGGCGCTGGAGGAGGCGTTGCATTCGGGCGCGCCTGCCGCCGTTGCCGGCGTGATCGACCAGCTCGATCTGAAATTGAGCCAAAGGCTGCAACTCGCTGCCACCGCTGCCGGTCTGCCGCTGTTGCTGCTGCGGCAAGCGCGAAATCTGGAATCGAGTGCCGCCGCCACGCGCTGGCGTGTCGGCACCGCTGAAGCTGCGCGCGACCGCTTCGGCCTGTTCGCGCACCCGAAATGGCACCTGCAACTTGAACGCTGTCGCAACGGACGGCCTGGCGAATGGGTGGTGGAGTACGATCATGTCGCGCATCGTTTCAGTCTGGTTGCCGCGTTGGCCGATCCGGCGTTATCTCACCGCGCAGGCGAAAAATCCCTCCGGCAAGCTTGTTGATCCCGACCAGCCGTTCGTCCTGGTGATTGCCGCCGCCGGCGGTCCGCGGATCGCGGCTCTGAACCAGGCGGCAGAAGCTGCAGGCCTCGCGCTCGGCGAACCGTTGGCTGACGCGCGCGCGAAAGCGGACGACTTGCAGATGCGCGCGGTCGATGAAGCCGCCGATGACGCCGCCCTGCGGCGGCTGGCGTTATGGGCGACGCGCTACACGCCGACCGCCTCGCCCTGGAGCGTGGAGAACGGCGCCGACGGTTTTTTTCTCGACATCGAAGGCGCCGCGCATCTGTTCGGCGGCGAGGCGGCGTTGCTGGCCGATCTTTCTTTCCGGCTCGAAAAAAGCTTCGGATTGCCGGCACGGCTCGCCGTCGCTGCTACCCCCGGCACGGCATGGGCGCTGGCGCGCTTTGACCCCACGCCCTCCCCTGTTCTGCCGTCGGGACAGGAAAGCGATGCGCTAAAATCCTTGCCCATCGAAGCGTTGCGGCTTTCGCTGGCGACCTGCGCGACATTGCGCCGGCTCGGTCTCAAATCCGTCGGCGCGCTTCTCGACAAGCCGCGGGCACCCTTTGCCGCGCGTTTCCCGGCGGAGCTGTTGCGGCGTATCGACCAGGCCCTCGGCCGCGTGGACGAACCGCTGGTGCCCGTCATCGCGCCGCCGGTCTATCACACCCTGCGTTATCTGCTCGAACCAATCATCACGCAGGAAGCGGTCGTCGCCCGCGCGAACCGCCTGATGCAAACGCTCGTGCACGTACTCACCCGTGACGATGTGGGAGCGCGAGCGCTGCGGCTTTGCCTCTATCGTATCGATGGCGAAGTAACGACGGTCGACATCGGGCTGTCGCTGCCGACGCGCAATGTCTCCCACATCGCGCGGATGATCGAACTCAAGCTCGAAGCCCAGGCCGCGACGGAGGATGCCGGCTTCGGGTTTGAAGCGATTGGACTTGCTGTCACTCGCGCCGAAACCATTCCCGCGCGACAGAGCGAGCTTATTGGCGAACACGGCAACGATGCCGACCGAATGGAGCGCTGCGCGGTCCTGGTCGATACGCTGCGTCAGCGCCTTGGATCGCAAAGCGTATGGCGGTTCGAGCCAGTTGCCAGTCACATTCCCGAACGCGCCGAAGCTCTCGTGCCGATCTGCCGCGAAGCTTCCGCACAATGGCCGGAGCCGGAGCAAAAAACGCGGCCGCTCATCCTCTTGCCCCGCGCCGAGCCGGCCGAGGATGTCATGGCGATCATTCCTGATGGGCCGCCGCGACGTTTCCGCTGGCGGGGTGTGACCTATGAGATCGCAGGCTCACAGGGCCCGGAACGGATCGGCGCCGAATGGTGGCGCAATCCTCCACCGCCTGCAGGGGAAGACCGGGAGGGAGCGCCGACGCGGGATTATTACCTGGTCGAGGATGCCGACGGTCATCGCTTCTGGCTCTACCGCGAAGGCCTCTACGGGCGCGAAACGGCCGCCGGTCGCTGGTTCGTACACGGGCTGTTTGCGTGATTTGTTTCGCGTGAGAGCGCAGATGATCGATTATGCCGAACTTGCTGTAACGACTAATTTTTCTTTCCTGCGCGGCGCTTCGCATTCGCAGGAAATGGTCGCCACTGCCGATGAGCTTGGATGTTGCGCCATCGGCATCGCCGACTACAATTCTTTTGCCGGCGTGGTGCGCGCCTATGACGAAGCCAAAAACCGAAAAATAAAACTCATTGTCGGCACTCGCCTCGTCACCGTCGATGGGTTCGAGGTTCTCGCCTATCCGACGGACCGCCCGGCTTACGGACGCCTCTGCCAGCTCCTGACCATAGGCAATCGCCGAGCAAAGAAAGGCGAATGCCATCTTACCTTCGAGGAAATTCTCCGCGCGAGCGAAGGCCAGATGCTGATCGCATTCCCGCCGCTGACGCTGTTCTCTTTATCCTCCCCCGTGGAGCACAGCGGAACGGGGGAGGGGGACCGCGCGAAGCGCGGTGGAGGGGGCGTGCAGCCTGGAGAATTATCCTCATCGCCGAAGCCCCCTCCACCATGCTCCGCATGGTCCCCCTCCCCCGCTTCGCGGGGGAGGATAAATTTCACCGAGCACCTCTCGGCCCTCGTACTCGCAGCTCCGGGCCGCACCTTTCTCGCCGGCGTTCATCTTCACCGCGGCGACGAGCCGCGCCGGCTCGGCCTGTTAGCCGAACTCGGCGAACGCCTTCATGCGCCGCTGGTCGCGGTCAGCGACGCCGCCTATCACGCGCCGGAGCGCCGGACGCTTGCCGACGTGCTGACCTGCGTGCGCGAGAAATGCACCATTGCCGAAGCCGGCTTCCGCCTTGCCGTCAATGCCGAACGGCATCTTAAAGCTCCGGCGGAGATGGCGCGGTTGTTCGCCCGCTTTCCCGATGCCATTGCCCGCACCGTCGATATTGCCAAAGCCTGCAATTTCTCGCTCGGCGAGCTGAAATACGAATATCCCGATGAGCCGGTGCCACCGGACAAGACTGCCCAGCAGCATCTTGAAGATCTCACCTGGGCCGGCGCGCAGGATCGCTACCCGCGGGACAAATATCCGGAAGGCATTCCCGACGACGTTGCCAAGCGGCTCCATAACGAACTCGCGCTGATCGCCAAGCTCGACTACGCGCGCTATTTCCTCACCGTCCATGACGTGGTGGCCTTCGCGCGCCGTCAGGAAAAGGAAATCCTCTGCCAGGGCCGCGGCTCTGCGGCGAACAGCGCGGTCTGCTATTGCCTCGGCATCACCTCGGTAAACCCGGAGAAGACCAAGCTTCTGTTCGCCCGGTTCATTTCCGAGAATCGCGGCGAGCCGCCCGATATCGATGTCGACTTCGAGCACGAGCGGCGCGAGGAAGTGATCCAGTACATCTACCAGCGCTATGGGCGCGACCGCGCGGCGATCTGTGCGACCGTCGTGCATTACCGTTCCCGCCGTGCCATCCGCGAAGTCGGCAAGGTTTTAGGTTTGACCGAAGACGTGACTTCGGCGCTGGCCAAAACCGTATGGGGCTATGGCGACGGATTGCCCGATGATCACATTCGCCAGGCCGGGCTTGATCCCTTAAATCCGGCGATCCGTCAGGCCGTGATGCTTGCCGACGAGCTGATCGGCTTTCCACGCCACCTCTCGCAACACGTCGGCGGCTTTGTGCTGACCCGCGCGCCACTCGACCAGACCGTACCCATCGGTAATGCCGCCATGGACGAGCGCACCTTCATCGAATGGGACAAGGACGACATTGACACGCTAGGCCTCATGAAAGTCGATGTGCTGGCGCTCGGCATGCTGAGCTGCCTGCGCCGCGGGCTTGATCTCCTGCAGCAGCACTACGGGAAGGCCTATTCGCTCGCCACGCTGCCGCAGGACGACCCTGCGGTCTACGAGATGCTGTCGCGCGCTGACTCCGTCGGCGTATTTCAGGTCGAGAGCCGCGCACAGATGTCGATGCTGCCGCGCTTGAAGCCGCAATGTTTCTACGATCTCGTCATCGAGGTCGCGATCGTGCGGCCAGGACCGATCCAGGGCGACATGGTGCATCCCTATCTGCGCCGGCGCGACGGGATCGAGAAGGAGCATTATCCCTCTCCCGATCCGGCACATGGGCCGAAGAACGAACTGGAGGAAGTGCTCAAACGCACGCTTGGCGTGCCGTTGTTCCAGGAACAGGCGATGCAGATCGCCATTACGGCGGCGAAATTCACGCCCGACGAGGCGGACGGACTCCGCCGCGCCATGGCGACCTTCCGTCATAACGGCACCGTTCATCTGTTCCGCGACAAATTCATCAACGGCATGACCTCACGCGGCTACAGCCGCGATTTCGCCGAAAATTGCTTCGGTCAGATCGAGGGCTTCGGCGAATACGGTTTTCCAGAAAGTCACGCGGCAAGCTTTGCGCTCCTGGTCTATGCCTCGTCCTGGATCAAATGCCGCTACCCGGACGTGTTCTGCGCCGCCATTCTCAACAGCCAGCCGATGGGTTTTTATCAGCCGGCGCAACTCGTGCGTGATGCCCGCGCGCACGACGTCGAAATCCGCGCTGCGGATGTGAATTACAGCGATTGGGATTGCACGTTGGAGGCGGGCGCCCCCTCCCTGCCCTCCTCCGCAAGCGGCGGAGGGTTGGGTAGGGGTCACGCTGTCCGCCTTGGCTTCCGCCTGATCCACGGGCTCAACGAAGACGAGCTGAAAAAGCTGATCGCCGCGCGCGGCAATGGTTTTTCCAGCATCGAGCGGCTGGCGGCCGTCGCCAGCGTTTCACGCTTCACCATCGAGCGGCTGGCCGAAGCGGATGCGTTCCGCTCCTTGGGGCTTGATCGGCGCGCCGCGCTGTGGGCGGCGCGGCGGCTCGACATGATTGGCGCCCATCCGGCGCGCCGCATTGGGTTTGCGGCGGCCGAAGACGCGCTACCGCTGCTGACGCCGCATCTGAGCGACGAACTTTTCCCGGAAGAAACCGTCGCGCTCCCGGCCATGCCGCTCGCCGAACATGTCGTGGAGGATTACGTGGCGACCGGACTTTCGCTGAAAGAGCATCCGGTGCGTTTCTTCCGCGACCGTCTCACCGCGCTCGACGCCTTACCCAATGCGAGGTTAAGGGGCGACGATTTACGCCAGGATGATCGTGTCACCGTCGCCGGCCTTGTGCTGGTGCGGCAGCGTCCGGGCACGGCGAAAGGCGTGATCTTCATGACGCTCGAAGACGAGACCGACATCGCCAATATCATCGTCTGGCCAAAAGCGTTTGCAAAAAACCGCCGCACCGTGATGACGGCGCGTTTTCTCGCCGTGCGCGGCCGCCTGCAACGGGCGGGCCTCGTCATTCATGTGGTAGCGGAAAATTTTGTCGATCTTTCCGCCGAGCTTCCAATGTTACGTGAAGATCGGCTGCGCGAAGGCGGCGATCTGTTTCCACCCAAATTTTCGGGCGGGCCGCTGCCGCCGGAAAAAGACGATCCATTCCCCACAAAACCCATCAGCGCGCATCCGCTGGACACGCAGCTTTTGCTCAAGAGCCGGGATTTTCACTAGCCGCCCTTACCAACACTCTTTTCCAGCACCCGCGCGAGCCGCTCGGAAAACGATCGCGGATCCGCCGGGCGATCGCCTTCGAGTACGCGCGCTTCGTCGAGCAACAGATGCGCCGCATCCTCCTTCAAGGTCTGCTCGCCGTCGCCAAGCGCCGCCAGCGCGACCACAAGCTGATGGCGCGGATTGACCTCCAGGATCGGTTTGGAGGCGGCGTTCAGCCGCCCCGCGCCGGCGAGGATTTTTTCCAGCGCCCGGTCGGGACCGCTTTCGCCTGCTACCAGACACACCGCGCTATCCGTCAGCCGGTCGGAGGCACGCACCTCGGCGACGGCGTCGCCGAGCGTGCCTTTCATGAAATCAAGGAAGTTCTTGACCGAGCCCTTGAGTTCCGGCGCGGCCGCGTCCTGCGCATCCAGGCGGGGAATGAGCGCCAGATCGGCCGCTCCCTGAGTTACTGACTTGAACGGCTTGCCTTCGAACGACACGCCCGACATGACCCAGAAACTGTCAACCGGATCGGGCAGCAGCAGCACTTCGATACCGCGCGCGCGGAAGCCTTCCAGATGCGGCGATGACTTTAGCCGTTCGATATTGTCGCCGGCCAGATAGTAGATCGCCGTCTGGTTGGGTTTCAGCGCCGCGATGTAGTCCTTGAGGCTGCGCCAGGTATCCGCCGGCCCCGTCGTCTTAAAGCGCGCCAGCGCAATCATCGCATCGCGGCGCTCGAAATCTTCGTAGATGCCTTCCTTCAGCACCACACCGAAGAGGTCCCAGATTTTGTTGTAGGTCTCCGGCTCCTTGTCGGCGAGCCGCTCCAGTTCGCTTAGCACGCGGCTGGTCGCGCCCTTCCTGATCGCGGCGAGAAGCGGGCTCTCCTGGATTTTTTCCCGCGACACGTTGAGCGGCAAATCGGCGCTGTCCACCAGACCGCGGACGAAGCGCAAATATCGCGGCAGGACGTCCGCGTCGTCAGTGATAAAGACGCGCTTGACGTAAAGCTTGATGCGCCCCTTGCGATCCGGATCGAACAGATCGAACGGACGCGAGCCCGGAACGAAAAACAGCGTCGTATAATCGTGCCGGCCTTCGGCGTGGAAATGAATGGTGAGAGCCGGCTCGTCGAACTGGCCGGCGATGCTGCGATAAAAATCGGTGTATTCGGCTGCCGTGATCGCCGACTTCGGTTTGGCCCATAGCGCGGCGCCGTCGCTTACTTCGGCAGCCTCGGCGCCCGACTTCTCGATAATCGCGATCGGCACCGGGACGTGGCCCGACTGCGCCTTGATGAGCCGCTCGACGGTAAAGCGTTCGGTGTATTCCTTGGCGCTTTCCATCAGATGCAGGACCACACGGGTGCCGCGGCGCGGCGCCTCGATGGCCACGGGATCGGCGGCGGCTACGCTGAAACTGCCTTTGCCGTCCGACGACCACACGAAAGCCATCTCCGCGCCGGCTCGGCGCGAAATGACTTCGACGCGATCGGCGACCATAAACGTCGAATAGAAGCCGACGCCGAAGCGTCCGATCAGTGCGGTTTCCTCGTCGGCTTGCGCCGCCTCGATCCGATCGAGAAAAGCCTTGGTGCCGGAGCGCGCAATAGTGCCCAGCGCCTCGACCATCTCATCGCGGCTCATGCCGATGCCATTGTCCTCGACCGTAAGCTGCCGCTTGTCCGGATCGAGCGCGACCGTGATCCGCGGCTTCGGATCGTCGCCAAGCAGTGCCGGCACGGCGATGGCTTCGTAGCGCAGCCGCTCGCAGGCGTCGGCGGCATTGGAGATCAATTCGCGGAGAAATACCGATTTCTCCGAATAGACAGAGTGCACCATCAGCTGCAGCAGCTTGGCGACATCGGCCTCAAAAGGCCGGCTCTCGGTTTGGTTCTCGTCGGTCATGGTCATGGCAGCGTTCCGGCAAGATTTGTCCGGCCCGAGATGGAGCGAGGCAGCGTTCAATTCAAGTCCGGCGGCCGCTGATCGCTCACGACGGGGCTAAAATGTCCGGCGTGTGGATATGCTCGGGCCGAACGCCAACGGCCAGGAGCCGGCCGGGAATGCGCTGCAACAGGGGAACGCAATCGAGCAACTTCAACAGAATGGGGGGCTTTGGCCGCTCGGTGCCGGACAGCACCCGCCTGACGATCTGATTTTGCATGATCAACTGAATCTGCTGGGTGACGCGCGCCGGGAAGGCGCGGCGAGCCTGGATCGCCCGCAAATCACCATTGCCTGCCCTGCCGGCTTTCAGGGGCGCGGCAAGCTGATTTGCGGCGGCGACGCCGTCCTGAATAGCAAGGTTGATGCCGACGCCGCCAATCGGCGACATGGCGTGTGCGGCATCGCCGATGCAGATCAGCCCTGGCCGCCACCATTGTCGCAGCCGATCGACGGTAACGGTCAGAAGCTTCACGTCATCCCAGCTTGCCAGTCCGGCGACACTGTCGGCGAGAAACGGCGACATGGTCACGACGCGCTTGCGGAACGCGTCAAGACCATCAGCCTTCAGGCGGTCAATCCCGCCCTTCGGAATGACAAACGCACATTGCCAGTAGTTGCCGCGATTGAGCATGATCATCATCACGCCGGCTTCGACGTGACCGAACGTCTCGGTCTCGTCGCTGTCCTCTCGCGGCAGCCGAAACCAAAGCACATCCATCGGCGCACCATAGTCGTCGCTCTTAAATCCAGCCTTTTCGCGCACCGTGGAGTAACGACCGTCGGCGCCGACGACAAGATCGGCCCGGATCGTAAGTTCGCCGTCCGGGATTCGCGCCCGCACACCAACGACGCGGCCGCCCTCCTCGATCAAATCAATTGCCTCGGCACGCATGCGCAGATCGAACGTCGGGTAGCGTTTGCCGCGGTCGGCGAGAAAATTGAGAAAGTCCCATTGCGGCATCAGCGCGATGTATTTGCAACGGGTCGGCAGATGGGTCAGATCGACCATCCGCACGCGCTCGTTACCAATTTGCGCGGTCAAATGATCTAACTTCTGATGCGGCAGCTTCAAAAAGTCATCCAGCAATCCAAGTTCGTACATCAATTCGAGCGTCGACGGATGAATGGTGTCGCCCCGGAAGTCGCGCAGGAAATCCGCGTGCTTCTCCAGCACCACAACATCGACACCGGCCCGCGCCAGGAGAAAGCCAAGCATCACCCCGGCCGGGCCGCCACCCGCGACGCAGCATTTGGTGGTAACCGACGCGTTCGGCATCGCGACACGCTGATTGCGGTCGGCGCTCCGTGAGCGCCAAGGGTAGCTAAGCCGGTTGCGGCGTCTTTTCCGGCGCCACGCCAAGCTTCTTCTGCAGGCTAGTTGACGACGTGGTGTATTGGAACACCAGTCGCTTCTCCGGATAAATGTAGTGATACGCCTTTTGTGCCATCAGCGCCCCCTCGTGAAAGCCCGAGAGGATGAGCTTGAGTTTTCCCGGGTACCAGTTGATGTCGCCGATGGCGAAGATGCCCGGCACGCTGGTCTCGAACGCCGCAGTTTCGACCGGTATCAGCTCGTTGTTCTTGAGCTCGAAGCCCCAGTTGGCGACCGGCCCGAGCTTCATGGTCAGGCCGAAGAACGGCAGCAGCGCATCGCAGGCAAGCTCCATAGCGGAGCCGTCATTGGTCTTGACCATGGCCTTGCTGAGCTGACCTTGCTCGCCTTGCAGCGAAGTGACCTGCCCGAGCACGAAATCGATTTTGCCTTCGCCGACGAGCGCCATCATCTTGTTGACACTGTCGGGCGCGGCGCGGAATTCGCTGCGCCGGTGCAGGAGCGTGAGATGCTTGGCAACGGGCGCGAGGTTGAGCGTCCAGTCGAGCGCGCTGTCGCCGCCGCCGACGATAAGGACGCGTTTATCGCGGAACAACTCCATCTTGCGGACCGAATAAAACAGTGACTTTCCTTCGTAGGGTTCGACGCCCGGAATTGGCGGCCGCTTCGGCTGGAACGAACCGCCGCCGGCGGCGATGACGACGACCTTGCACTCGAATTCCTTGCCCTGATCGGTCGTCACGCGAAACAACGGATCGCCGATCTTCTCAACTTTCTCGACCATCTCGCTGAGATGAAACTGCGGATTAAACGGCTTGATCTGCTCCAACAGTGCGTTGACGAGGCCGTGTGCGCTCGTGACCGGAATACCGGGAATGTCGTAGATCGGCTTTTCCGGATAGAGCTCCGCACATTGTCCGCCGATCTTGTCGAGAATGTCGATGAGGTGCGCTTTCATGTCGAGCAGGCCGAGCTCGAACACTGCAAAGAGGCCAATCGGGCCTGCGCCAATGATGACTACGTCAGTGTTGATAGCTTCGCCCATGTCGTATCGCCTATATCGTGTCCGTACTCGTGCTTATTGGGAGGGTCTGTTGAGGTCGCGAGTGTCTAGCGTGCTGGCCGCGGCAGGGGAAGAGGAAGGATCGCTGACGGCGCAGAGGCCCGGCCGCCGGAATTGTTCCAGCTGCGTTGGATTTTATGCCAGCTAAGCCTGCCGCTCCGGCGTGCGTACGGTAAGCCCCTCGAATTCTTCGCTTACCTTAATCTGGCACGACAAACGTGAGTTCGGCTGCACGCCGAAAGCAAAATCGAGCATATCCTCTTCCATCGGCGAGGGTTCGCCAACTTTGGTCCGCCACTGCTCCTCGATGTAGACGTGGCAGGTCGAGCAAGCACAAGCCCCGCCGCATTCGGCCTCAATTCCGGGCACGCCATGCTTGATCGCGGTCTCCATAAGCGTGGAGCCGGGCTCGCCCTCGACTGTGCGGGCCGTGCCCTGAGCATCGATGAAGGTGATTTTGACCATGGCGTTGCTAAAGCCGAAGTATCGGCCGAAAAAGGGAAGGAAATGGTTCGAAGGCCGGCGGCCCGTCTTCTATCGGGTCACGCCGTGCAACGCCAGTGAAACGAGGATCGACTGAGGATCAATAGTCCCGCTATCCCAGACCTACCTTGTTGGCCGCTATCTCTTGTAGCGGATCGGCAAGACGCGCCCCGATCGCTTCGCGAACCTCGATGCTGGCAGCTTCGAGTTGCGCAATCGCCCCCTGCAGCGCTTCGTCATCGCCTTTTTCGGACGCAACCTGTTCCAGCCGTTCTGCCGCCCGCGCCACGCGCCAGGCTCCGACGCCGCGCGCCGAACCTTTGAGCGTATGGGCGACGGCGGCGGCTCGCGCCGGCTCTGCCCCCGCGAGCCGGCTTAGGCTCAGCGTCGTCTGGCGGGCGAAAATCTCCAGAACCTCCCGTTCGAGGCTGCGGTCACCAAGGGTCATTCGCCCGAGGTGATCCTCGTCGATGACACTCTCGGGTCGCCCGGGACCCTGCTCAATCGAAAGGCTCAATGCGGCCATGACGTTCTCCCCAGCGACCATTTTTGTCACTTGAATCACATCATGCACGGCCGTAGCCAAAACCGAGTAAATCCGCTCGCCGTAGGGGGACTCGCCGGGCGTTCTTTCACGGCAATAGTAACGAAAGTCCTTACCCGAAGGTCTCGCTTACTGCGGAGCAAGTCATCTTCGGAATGCTGGCCCGCGCGCGGGAACACCAAGTCGGTCCGATTCCGGCCCCAAGCCGGCCGCATTGTTGACGACAGAATGACCAACATGCGGGGACAAATTGAACGGCACGCGCATGGTGACTAAACCGTTAACGATGATTAAAGGGACGTTACTGCTCTCGGTTTCCTTCGATCTGCCAGACCGATAGGATAGCCTACGGCGGTACGATCTGAGGGCGGGGGAGCCCTGATGCCGGCAGGAATTTGCACGACCACGCGCTCGTGGCGCGGTTCAGGCCAGCTTTCAGGCGGGCTTGCGCCGGCTAGTCCAGCGTAATTCGCGAGGCGACGACCGACATGGCGAACAACCCGAAAAAGATAGTGGACCCGACGGAAGCGGCGCTATCGGCGATCCAGGAAGCGCTCAGGGTTCGCGACGACGACGAGGGGCCGGTTGCCCAGGCTGAAACCATGTCCAATCCGGCCGGCGGGATAGCGGATCACTGGCGCGATGCACCTCCTTTGCCGCCGCCGTTACTCACCTCCGACGAGCAAATCGGCAGTCGCAGCAGCGATCCGCGGACCTTTCGGGCTGCTAATGACGATCAGCAATCCATCGGCCAAGTTTTGCAGGCGCTGCAGAACCGCCCTGCCCGCACGTCCTATTTTATGGCCGCGATCTTCTCGGTCGCCTGGATAATCGGGTGCGTCGCCCTATCGTGGGCTTATCTGTCCGATCTCGATGCCGCGCTGGGCCCCGGTCATTCGCCAACTGCCATCATGATCGGTCTCGGCGCGGCCGCGCTGTTGCCGGTCATTTTCTTCTTCGGCGTGGCGCATATGGCTTGGCGCGCCCAGGAACTGCGGCTCATCGCCCAATCGATGGCGCAGGTCGCCATGCGGCTCGCTGAGCCCGAGGGCGTCGCGCAGGATTCCATCGTAACCGTCGGCCAAGCTATCCGCCGCGAAGTCGCGGCCATGGGCGACGGCGTCGAGCGCGCGCTCGCACGCGCCAGCGAACTTGAGGCGCTGGTGCATAATGAGGTCGCCTCATTAGAACGCACCTATAGCGACAACGAGGTTCGCATTCGCGGCCTCATTCAAGAACTCACCAATCAACGCGACACGCTGGTAAGCCAAGCCGAGCAGGTGCGTTCCGCGATCAGCAACGTTCAAATCGATCTGACGCAAGATCTGTCGACCATCAGCGATCTGGTTGGCCAGCAAGTCAACGAGGCGGCTGAGCGCATCACCAATTCGCTGGCCGAAAAGGGCGAGCACATAACGCTGGCGCTCGGTCAGATCGGCGACAACATGATCGAGCAGCTGAACGAACGCGGCGAGGATCTGCTGGTTCGGCTCGAGACCATGAGCGTCGACACTGCGCAGGCGATAGCTTCGGCAAGCGAGCAGCTCACTACGGGCCTCAACTTCAAGACCGAACACATCGGCGAGGAATTTGCCGAGATCGCTCGCGGCCTCGAAGACATGATGACGTCGCGGCTCGACGGCGTTACCGACGGCTTCTCGGAAAAGTCGCTCGCCATCGTCGACATGATGGTTGGCCGCTCGCAGGAACTGACAGACGCGATTGTCAATACTTCGAGCCAGCTTGCCGAAACGATTGCGGCGCGCGCCGAGGACGTTAATTCAACACTCAAAGCTTCCGGCGAGTCCGTCATCCTCGACCTCAATTTGCGGGGCGGCGACGTTGCTAAGAAACTCGAACAGGCTGGCGGCCGGATCGCGGAAGACCTTATTTCGCGCAGCGACAAAGTGACCGAGACGCTGCGCGCCAGCGCCGACCATGTCGCCGACGTGGTGGCCGCACGTGGCGACGAGATCAAGGAAATGCTGCAGACGCGGCTTTCCGCCTTCGAGCAGATAATGGGCAATTCGGGCACGGAACTCGGCGAGAAGATTTCCCGCGACTCCTCGACGCTGGGCAATCTCATCACCCGGCATCTCACGGAGTTCGATCGCACGGTGAAGACTTACGGATCCGAGCTGGTCGAACGACTTGGCGCGCGAACGCAAGACGTCTCGGAGTCGATGCGCAGCTACGTCGACTCGTTTGATAATCGCGTCACCTCCAAGACGACCGAAGTCACCTCCCTGCTGGACCAGCGTCTCTCGCGCTTCCAGGAGACTTTCGACAGCCGCACACAGACACTGACCGAAGCGCTGTCGAACCGCGTCCTGGATATTGCCAAGACGCTGACCGAAGGCGGCAAGGAGGTCGTTGGCGCCGTCGACAAGCGGATTGCCGACGTCACTAACACGATCGATGCGCGTTCGGCCAAGCTCGCCGAGACCATCGGCGAGCGGACTGCGGAGATCGACAAGGCGCTCGGCGCGCAGGCGCTTCGGGTAGCCAACACACTCGACGGCCGCATCGGGCATCTTGAGCATCTCCTGGTCGGACGCGCCGAGGCGGTGGTGCAGCAGATCGAGACCCGCAGCCGCGCCGCCGCCGATCTGCTCAACGCCCGGCTTGAGGACCTTTCCGAATCGATCAAAACCAATTCGAGGAACGCCGAGCAATCGCTCGGTCAGCTCGCCCTCAAAACGGTCGACGCGCTCGGTAAGAGCACGGCAGCGAGCGCCGCAGCCACCGAGGCACTCAATCGCAGCGCCGTCGAAGCCACTACGTCGCTTAATCGCAGTGCAAACGCATTGAGCAACAGCATCGACAAAAGCGCTGCTGCGGCCAACGAAACGATCAATAGCGTGACCGCAAACGCTACCGAACTGCTTGCGCGCACCGCCACGGCGACGGCAGAATCAATCGGGCGCACGGCGACGGCGACAACGGAGGCGATCGGCCGGAGTGCCGGCGAAGCAGAACGAGCATTAAGCGGAGCCAGCGCCGAGGTCGCGCGTAACGTCTCCGGCAGGGCTGACGAAATCACGGCCACCGTTTCGCAGCGCGTAGGCGAGCTAACTCACCTCCTCGACGAGAAGTCGAATACGTTGCTGGTGGCGCTTTCGGGAAAAGGCCAGGAATTCGCCGGCGAAGTGAGCCGCATTACCGACCAGGCTGTGAAGTCGATCGAGGCCAAAGGCTTCGCTTTCACTCAAAGCATGATGGACAACAGCGAGGAGATTGCGCGGCTTATCAACGACGCAAGCCACAATGCCACCACCGCGATGACACGCACGCTTGGCCAGTTGCAGGAAGGCGCCCAGGGCGTCAGCGAAGCGGCCAAAGCGACGCTGACGCGAACGATCGAGGATTTGCACAGCGCGACCCGGTTGGCGATCGAGGAGTCGAAACAGACGGCCTCGGCGACCGTGGCCGACATGCTCGAAACCCACGGCATGTTGCGTTCCGACACCACCGCGCTGTTCGAGCGTCTCCGCGAGGCCAATATTCTGTTACAGGAAGTGCTCAGCGGCGCGCATGAGAACATGAGCTCACTTGAGCGGACGATGGTAACGCGGGTCTCCGAGTTCGTCGCCGCTATGAACGACGTCGGCGGCAAAAGCGACACCGCTGCTGCTGCGGTGGAGAAGCACCTCGGCACTTTCAACACCGTAACACGTCAGGTTCTGGGCGATCTCGGCGAGCTTGCGACCGAGTTCAATACCCACGGACGCTCGCTCGCCGAGGCAGTCGAGCTGGTGGAGAAGAGCAATCGCCGCAGCGAGGAGTCGATTGGCGCCCGCCGGGCCAGCATCGAGGCGTTGATCGCGACGCTTGACGCGCGCACTGAGGACTTCGGCCAGCGACTGCAGCGCTTCTCCAACCTGTTGGACGAATCGCTCGACGCCGCATCGTCGCGGGCAAGAGAAATCGCCGGTATCATTGCCGAGACGAGCAACGAGAGCGTGCAAGTCATAGAGCAGCAATTCGAGCTCGTACGCACGACGTCGGAGGAAGAGCGCAAGCGCACCAGCGAAACCTTGAACGCGGTGTACGACGAAGCTGCGTCGCAGGTGCACACAATGTTCAGTCAATCCGCCGATCGTTACGCCGAGATCATGCAGGGCATGAAGCAAATGGCAGCGGAAATGCAGCAGGAGCTTGAGACGACCCGCGCTGAGCTGCGCCGCGGCATCTTCGAACTGCCGCAGGAGACCGCCGAGAGCGCAGCGCAAATGCGCCGCGTCATCGTCGATCAAATCGAGGCACTCGCCGAGCTCAATCGCATTGTCGCCCGTCATGGACGCTCGCTGGATACGGCCGAGCCGGCACGCCCCGAGCCGATGCGTCGAGAGGCGGAGCCGCCGCGGCGCGAGCCGGAGCCGGTCCGTCGCGAGTCAGAGCCCGCTTATGCCGCGGCCGCCGTCCGTACGCAGGCCCGTCCCGCGCGTGGCGACATCACTGGGGGAACTTCGGCCACCATGCGCAACGACATCACCGGCGCTCCGCCGCGGCGACCCGAGGCGCCTGCGCACATCGCGCAACAGAACGGCGGCGACGGCCGCAACGGCAGTGGCTGGCTCAGCGAGCTATTGACGCGCGCTTCCCGTGAGGATAGCCCGCCGATTGCCCCCTCCCCGCGCGATACGCGCGGCGACGAACGGACGGCGCGCGATAGTGTCGACTCGCTGGGGTCGCTTGCAGTCGACGTGGCGCGGATGATCGACCACGACGCCGCCGCTGAATTGTGGGAGCGGTATAAGCGCGGCGATCGCAACCTGTTCAACCGGCGTCTCTACACACCTCAAGGTCAGAAGGCTTTCGAAGAGATCCGCCGCAAGTACCGCGCCGATCCGGAATTCCGGCAAACCGTGGAACAGTACATTCACGAATTCGAACGGCTGCTTGAGGATGTTTCTCGCGGCGACCGCGGACCTGCGGTCGTGCGCAACTACCTGACCTCCGACACCGGCAAGGTCTACACCATGCTGGCGCACGCAGCCGGACGGTTCGATCAGTAGTTTGCGGGTCGCATAGGACCCTTGGCGGCGCGCAGCCCGCCAACTTCGGCCTTTTCGACCGGTCACGCGATTGTGGTGGCCGGCAAATCGCGAACTGCCGCCGGCAGTCTTGCTTGCCAAGCGACGGCAGGGATACCGTTGATCCATGGAAGCCCCGGTTTCCTTGCCCACAGCCGCGGATGTCGACGAAGCCGCTCGTCGGCTTGCCGGTGTCGCCTTGCACACACCGCTTCTGACTTCCGCGGCGCTCGACGCAATGACCGGAGGGCGCGTCTTTCTAAAAGCCGAAACCTTGCAACATACCGGCTCGTTCAAGTTCCGCGGCGCATACAACAAGCTGGCTGCGATCCCGCCCGAGCAGCGCGCCGGCGGCGTGGTGGCGTTCTCGTCGGGAAATCATGCCCAGGGAGTGGCGGCGGCGGCGCGGCTTCTCGGCATGCGCTGCGTGATCGTAATGCCTCGTGACGCTCCCCGCGCCAAACGCGAACGGACCGCAGCACTCGGCGCCGAAATCGTGCTTTACGACCGTACCCGCGACGACCGCGAGGCGATCGCCGGTGAAATTGCGGCGGGGCGCGGTGCCGTTCTCGTGCCGCCCTACGACGACGCTCTGATTATCGCCGGCCAGGGCACCGCCGGCCTCGAGATCGTCGAGGATTTACGCGCGCTCGGTCTGGTGCCCGATGTCGTCGTGGTGACCGCGTCCGGCGGCGGACTGACCGCTGGTATTGCGCTTGCGGTTCGGGCGCGCGCACCGAATGCCGCGCTTTACACAGCCGAGCCGCAGGGATTCGACGATCATGCGCGCTCGTTCCGCAGCGGGCAACGCGAGCAGAATGCCGCGCTCAGCGGCACAATTTGCGACGCGTTGATGGCGCGCATGCCGGGCAAGCTCACCTTTGCGATCAATCAATCGCTGGTTGGAGCCGGCGTGGTGGCAAGCGATGAAGAAGTCGCCGCCGCCGTCGCGTTCGCGTTTTCAGAATTAAAGCTCGTGGTCGAGCCGGGCGGAGCTGTTGCCCTTGCCGCGCTAATGACCGGCAAGATCGACGTTACCGGCAAAATTGCCGTCGCCGTCTTATCGGGCGGCAACATAGATCCGGAGCTGTTCTCGCGGCTCGTCGCCTAGTGTGATTCGTCCGACTACCAGCGGCCGCATTGCGCGCAGGAAATCAGGACCAAGTCGACGCCACCCGACCCGTTGCCGCGTAAGCACCGAGGCTTCATTTCAAAGACGCAACAGCCTCCATAAATTTTCCGCTTGCGCGAAAAATAGGCGATGAAAGCTCTACGCGCCGGCACCCGGCAAGAAGCAGCGGATCTGTGTTGACCCCTCCGCATCCGTGTAGGGCCAGACTACCGCGGGGCCGAAACGATTAGGCTCCGTTACCAGAGCGTTCTCGGGCACGATGATCCATTCGCCGTGCAACCGCACGCGATAGCGGCCGTCCTGAGTGTCCCAATCGACATCCTGGACACTAAAGCCATCGGCGAAGGAACAACATAACCCTTTTCCGCTCGCCAACTGATCGAACCATGCGTGAAGTGGTTCATTGGCGTAGCGACCGTCATCACGCGCAGACACATTGCTCGAAGCGAACATACTCATGCACAACGCAACAACCATCACTGTGGGACAGATGAGTCTATGCATCGTGGCCTCCAGATGATCGTATTATGCGGACCAACAAACAAAGGGTCCGGCAGACCTGGAGAACGAAATTGCCTGCTCTCGTTGTTGCTCCGCATCGAACTCAATCCTAAGCAACTTCCGTGCCGCTCACCGAATCACACCATGGGAGGACATTCTCGGTTAACAGGAAATGAACGCGCATGACAGATGCGCGT
Source organism: uncultured Alphaproteobacteria bacterium (assembly GCA_963759345.1). Classification (GTDB taxonomy): domain Bacteria; phylum Pseudomonadota; class Alphaproteobacteria; order Rhizobiales; family Xanthobacteraceae; genus BOG-931. The sequence continues at coordinate 191,897 of CAVWYW010000018.1, read as the reverse complement.
TTTCGCACTAAGTTGCATCGGATCGGAATGGTTCCGCGCCAACGAAAAAAGCCTGAGCCTAACTGAACAGCGCGATGAGTTCTTCGTCACTCAGCGCGAGCACATCTACGAGCGCATCGTTTTGGGTCGTGCGTCGCATTACCGGCGCCATTGGCGGCAAAATGTCACTCGGCAGTGCGATTTTTGGTCTGACCGGGTGTTCCGGCCTTGCTGTGATTTGCGAAGAAGCCTTAGACCTCGGCTCCAACGGAGGGCCCGATGCCTGTTGGAGACTCGCTTGCACCTCGCCCTCCGGCAACGGCGAAGTCAAAGGAAGCTCGCCCAGCGGCGAACCGGTCAGCGCCAGCTTCGCTGAGCCTATAGAATCGGCATCGGTAGCAGATTTCGCCCGCGGTAAGATGAAACCGCTCGGCCGTCTGTGCCGCTTAGCGTTTCATTGTTTGCGGCCTGTTCAAACGCACTGCTCGGTAACGTTTCGATGCGTTCCGCGGTCGCGCGCTCGTCGAACGCCGCATCATTGCGCGGCACTTCTTCCCTGGCGGCAGGCGCCTTCGCACCTAGGCTTTTGGCCGAGTTGAACAGCGCGATCAGATTGGTAACGGATGCCGACAGGTCGCTCAGCAATGAAGCGGTGCTCACCATGCCTGCAGATGCCGCATTGCTGCGCACGATGGCGTCACCGACTTCGCGCGCGGCCACCTCCAACGCGTCACACAAAGCCGGTTCGACATCCCGACGGCGTAACGCCATGCCGATATCCTGGATACGCTCGACTGCCAAAAGATCGTTGGCCACCGAAATGCTGCTTGACGAGAGAACCGCTTGTGATTGCTCGATCGCGCGAGCCAGGTCGGTAAGACCGCGAAATAACGCGACGGGTATCTCTTGGGCCAGTTTGTCGCGCATAGCCGCCTCAAGGCGAGCCACCATGCTCAAAAGCACGCGTGTATCGGAATGGAGATGGCTGCTGTTGTGTGCCGCAAGAAAGTTGCGGCCACGCTCGGTCGCCATGAGCTCAGCATAGACGGCCTGATAATCCGCCTCGTTCGGCGATTCGGTCAGGACATCCGACACTGATAAAGGATCGTTGGCCATCGTTCCCCCGGCGGGCAACGAACGACACAGCACAACACCGTTAACGCCGCAATCGGCACCAGGGATCGCATGCAGCGAGATACCCACAGACTTGCCTCTACCGCGAGCCCGATCGAACAGCCTGCACTCATCCCCACAACGACAGGCTCGGGCGGATAAACAAGACTACCTTCGTAGCGCAAGCCGTCAGCGCGATCTTTTGCCAGCAACAGCGGACCGTCGAGATCGACGAAGCGCGCACGCTGGGCCACGAGCATGGCGGGCGCCATTGCCAGAGAGGTCGCGACCATACAACCCACCATGATGGCAAAGCCTTGCTGCTCGGCTTCGGCGGCGAGTGCCAATGCCTCGGTGAGGCCCCCGGCCTTATCGAGCTTGATATTGATCGCGTCGTACTTCCCTGCAAGCGCATGCAGTGAAGCTCGATCGTGCGCGCTCTCATCGGCACAAACCGGAATCGGGCGTTTGCTGCGTGCAAGCGCATCATCGCGGCCTTCGGGTAAAGGCTGTTCGATGAGGATTACGCCAGCATCGGCGCAAGCCGCCAGATTGAGCGCAAGATTGTCTTCATTCCAGCCCTCATTTGCGTCGACGATCAGTTCCGCTCGCGGCGCAGCACGGCGGACCGCCGCAATCCGCTTGCCGTCGTCAGGTCCGCCGCCCAGCTTGACCTTCAGCAAGGGCCGCCACGCGGCACGCTCCGCCGCTGCCGCCATGTCCGCCACCGAGGCGAGCGAGATCGTATAGGCAGTCGTGAGCGGCCTGGGGCTGGCGAGTCCGGCCAATTCATGCGCGCGATTGCCAGTTTGCCTGGCGTTAACGTCCCAGTAAGCACAATCAAGTGCATTACGGGCCGCACCCGCGGCAATCGCGTGCTGGAGCGCAACCCGGTCCAGGCCCTGCTGCATGAGCGGGCGCACCGATTCGATAGTTGCCACAATGCCGTCCGGAGTTTCGCCGTAGCGTGCGTAGGGGACGGATTCGCCGCGGCCGTGGTACTTTCCATCGTTGAGTTCGGCCACCACCACGACAGCTTCGGTCTTACTGCCGCGGCTGATCGCGAAGGTGCCGGCCAGCGGCCAGCGCTCAATCCGGACGGAGAGCTCCATGCGAGGGGCAATATGATCGTTTTCTGGCCGGCTCAAGGGGCGACACCGCGCATGCGAGCCTCAGCGGAGCGCCAAACCTTGAATGCCGTCTCGCTCGTCGCCACGGCAAGGGGCGAACATCTGGCGCTGATCGCTACCGGCGCCTGGACGGTCGAGCAGGCCGCCGAGATTGAAAGGCTCATCGACGAGACCGCGCAGCGTCACGCTGAAGCCCGCGGCGTCGACATCGACCTCGGAAGCCTCGATCGCCTGGACAGTTTCGGCGCTTGGCTTGTCGAACGCCTCAAACGTACGTTCACCCAGCGCGGCTCAACGGCGCGCATCGTCGGCCTTTCCGCCACCGACCGCGGCCTCATCGAGGAGCTTGCGCTGGTCAACCGGACCCCGGCACCGGACCGCGTCGCACCAAATCGTATTTTGCTTGCGCTCAATTCCGTCGGCAGGAGCGTCACCGAAATCGGTTGGTCGCTCGTGCTGCTGATCCAGCTTCTCGGCGCTCTGACACACGTGGTGCTCGGTACGATCGCCCATCCGGCGCGGCTGCGTCTGACTTCGACCGTGCATCAGCTAGAACGCGTAGGTTGGCGCGCGGTGCCGATCATCCTAGCTGAGCACGTTTCTGATCGGCGCCATTCTCGCCCAGCAGGGTATCTTCCGCTTCCGCCCTCTCGGTATGGAGATCTATGTCGTCGACATGGTCAGTATCCTGGTATTGCGCGAAGTCGGCGTGCTCATCGTCTGCGTGATGGTGGCTGGCCGTTCCGGCAGCGCGTACACGGCCGAACTTGGCTCGATGAAGATGCGTGAGGAGATTGACGCGCTGCGCACCATGGGTCTCGACCCGATCGAGGTGCTGGTATTGCCGCGCATCATCGCACTCGTGGTGGCGGTGCCGATGCTGACGTTTATCGGCTCGATGGCGGCGCTCTACCGCGCCGGGCTGGTGTGCTGGTTCTACGGCGGCATGGCGCCCGAAATCTTTCTTGAGCGGCTGCGCGAGGCGATCTGGCTGCCGACATTCGCGGTCGGAATGATCAAAGCGCCGTTCATGGCACTCACGATCGGCCTTGTCGCCTGTGTCGAAGGCTTCGAAGTGGAGGGCAGCGCCGCCTCGCTCGGCCTCAAGACCACGGCGTCTGTGGTCAAGTCGATCATTCTCGTCATCGCCCTCGACGGTTTGTTCGCCATGTTCTTCGCCGGCCTCGGAATTTGACCGATGGCAAGCAACACCGCAGTGATCAGCGTGCGCGACCTCGTCGTCCGCTTAGGCGAGGTAACGGTGCTCGATCATGCGACGCTGGATGTCTTTGAAGGCGAAATCCTCGGCTTCGTCGGCGGCTCGGGCGCGGGAAAATCGGTACTGTTGCGCACGATCATTGGGCTCATTCCGAAGTGTAATGGTACGATCGAAGTATTCGGAACCGATCTTTCCACTCTCAGCGGACGCGCGCGGCGTTCGATCGAACAGCGCTGGGGCGTGCTGTTTCAGCAAGGCGCACTGTTTTCGTCGCTCACCGCCCTGCAAAACGTGCAGTTCCCGATGCGGGAATATCTTAATTTGTCACCACGTCTCATCAATGAGATCGCGCTGGCCAAGCTCGAAATGGTCGGCCTCAACGCCGACGTGCGCGGAAAATATCCAGCAGAACTCTCCGGCGGCATGGTCAAGCGGGTAGCACTGGCGCGCGCCCTCGCGCTCGATCCCGATATTGTTTTTCTCGACGAGCCGACGTCTGGACTCGATCCGATCGGCGCCGCCGAGTTCGACGCCCTCATTCGCACCTTGCAGCGTACGCTGGGACTGAGCGTCTTCATGGTCACGCACGATCTCGACAGCCTGCACACGGTCTGCGACCGCATCGCGGTACTGTCCGAAGGACGCGTCATCGCGGCAGGTCCAATAGAAACAATGCTTGCGTCCGAGCACCCATGGCTCAAATCCTATTTCCGGGGCGAACGCGGGCGCCTCGTCCATCACTAAGTCCGCGCAGCGGGGACATTCATGGAAACGAAGGCAAACTATATCGTCACCGGCGCGTTCACGATCGCTGTGATCGCCGGAGTGTTTGGTTTCATCCAGTGGTTCCAGAACAGCGGCGGTAGTGGTGAGCGGACCGTTTACCGCGTGGTCTTCGCCGGTTCGGTGTCCGGGCTGCGCCCCGGTTCCTCGGTGCTGTTCGACGGCGTCCGGGTCGGCGAGGTAACCCAGCTTGCGCTCGACGCCAGTGACCCGCGCAAGATTCAGGCATCGATCTCGCTCGACCCCACGGCGCCGGTGCGCACCGACACCAAAGTGACGCTGCAATTCCAGGGGCTGACCGGGCTGGCCCAGGTTTCGCTCACCGGCGGAGCGGTAGACGCCCCGCGCGTCACTGCCGACTCTGGCAAGCCGCCGATCCTCTATGCCGATGCCCACGCCGGCGCCGACGTCACTCAGGCGGCGCGCGAGGTGCTTGCCCACATCGATGGTCTCGTTTCGGAGAATGAAACGGCGCTGCGCGCTTCGGTGCACAATATCGAAACCGTGACAGCCGCGCTGGCGCGAAACTCTGAGCGCCTCGACAAGGTCATGGCCGGCGTCGAGGACCTCACCGGCGGCGGCGACAAACCTGGCGAGATTGGCGAGGCTGCAGAGGCGATCCGTCGGCTCGCCACCAATCTCGACAAACGCACCGATGAGATTTCGGTCGGACTGACGCGCTTCACCAATTCCGGTCTCAAGGAGTTCGAGGCCTTTGCGGTCGATGGCCGTCACACGCTCGCCGAACTGAACAAGGCGATCAAGAACATCGACGAGCACCCGTCGCGGCTTATCTTCGGACACTGAGGACCGCGACGGGAACGCCTGGCGTTGATAATCGCAGCGGAATATGGTGACGAAAGCGACCCCGGTGGAGGCTGCGATCCATGAGCGTTGACCTAGCCGCGAAAGAATTTCGCGCCTGGCCGCAAGGCTTTACGCGCGTGCCCTACTGGGCGTTCCAAAGCGAAGACGTCTACCGCTCCGAACAACAACAAATCTTCCAGGGAAACTGTTGGAACTACCTCTGCCTGGAAGCCGAGGTGGCGAAGCCAGCTGACTTTCGCACTAGTTTCGTCGGCGACGCTCCAGTGATCGTCGCGCGCGATGCGGATGGTGAGATCTACGCTTTTGAAAACCGCTGCGCGCATCGCGGCGCTCTCATTTGCCTCGATGACCACGGCGCCGACAAGAAAGATTTCAGCTGCGTCTATCACGCATGGACTTACGATCTGAAGGGCAACCTGACCGGCGTCGCGTTCAAGGATGGCATCAGGGGCAAAGGCGGGATGCCGCCGAGTTTCCGGATGGAAGATCACGGGCCGCGGAAGCTGCGGATTGCGCTGGTGCACGGCCTGGTGTTTGGAAGCTTTTCAGAAGAGGTGCCGCCGATCGAAGAATACCTTGGCGATACGATCATGGTGCGGATCGAGCGTGTACTAGCGGGGCGCAAGCCGGTCGTGATCGGGCGCTATACGCAGGTGCTCCCGAATAACTGGAAGCTGTACATGGAGAACGTGAAGGACTCCTACCATGCGAGTATTTTGCACCTGTTCTTCACCACCTTCGAAATCAACCGGCTCTCGCAAAAAGGCGCGATCATCATCGACGAAAGCGGCGGCAATCACGTCAGCTATTCGCAGATCGACCGGGCGTCAACCGCCAGCGATCAGGTGTACGCGGACCAGCAACTTCGTTCCGACAGCCAGTACCGGCTCGCCGATCCTTCGCTACTCCAGGGCTTTGACGAATTCCCTGACGGCGTCACGCTGCAGATTCTTTCGGTGTTTCCGACGTTCGTATTGCAGCAGATTCAGAACGCGATTGCCGTGCGCCAAATCGTTCCGCGCGGCGTCAATCGGACCGATTTGAATTGGAGCATTCTCGGCTACGCGGATGACACGCCGGAACAGCGGTTGGCGCGTATCAAGCAGGCAAACCTCGTCGGCCCCGCCGGCTACGTCTCGATGGAAGACGGTTGCGTCGGCGGCTTTGTCCAACGCGGCATTGCCGGCTCGCCAAACGAGCAGGCCGTTCTGGAAATGGGCGGCAGCACGGCAGAGAGCAGTGAAAGCCGCGTGACCGAAGCGTCGGTCCGCGGCTTCTGGAAGGCCTATCGCGCCCACATGGACCTGTGAGCAAAGGCTTTTTATGACGTCGCCGGATGCTTTTCAGCTGATAGTGCATATGCAGGCCGAGTATGCGCGTTGCATCGATGACGACCGGCTCGAAAGCTGGCCGGATTATTTCAGCGACCCCTGCGTCTACAAGATCACGACCGCGGCTAATCAGCGCGATGGCCTGGAGGCGGGCATTATCTTTGCCAATTCCCGCGGCATGTTGATCGACCGGGTCTCGGCGCTGCGCGAGGCAAACGTTTACGAGCGACAGAGCTACCGGCACATCCTCGGCATGCCATCGATTCTTTCGCAAAACCACGTCGGCGTACGAAGCGAGACGTCGTTTCTGGTGGCGCGCATCATGCGTGATGGCGAAACCGAGATCTTCGCGACCGGGCGCTACCTCGACCTTTATGTTCTCAACGGCGAAAGCGCCAAGCTCGCGGAGCGCATCGTCATCTGCGACAGTTCGCGGATCGACACCTTGCTGGCGCTGCCCCTTTGAACACACCGCGGCCCGTTATCGCGCTTGCCATCGGCGATCCCAACGGCATCGGTCCGGAGATCGCCGTCAAAGCAGCGGTCGCGCTTAATGGCAGCGCGCCCCGCGTTGTGCTCGTTGGCGATCCGTTCGTCGTCAGGCACTATGTGGCGCAGGAAGCAAGAGGCTACCCGGTTCGTGAAATAGCGGCCGGCGATCCACCGATCCCGCAAACGATCAACGTACTTCCGGCCGACGCGCTGCCGCACCACGCCTTTGTCCCGGGGCGCATCGAGCCCGCTGCCGGACGCGCGACTGTCGCCTATGTCGAAGCCGCGCTTGCATTTGTGCGCGCGAACCATGCGCGCGCGATTGTCGGTTGCCCGCATAACGAAGCTGCCGTGAACGCCGCCGGAATTGCGTTCAGCGGTTATCCAGGTCTGATCGCGCGTTTGAGCGGGATGCCTGAAGACCGGGTTTTTCTGATGCTGGTCGGCGGGCGGCTGCGCATCCTCCATGCGACCTTGCACGAGCGGTTGCAGAACGCACTGCTGCGGTTGACGCCGGATCTTGTCGAAGCCGCAGGGCTTGCTTGCTCGAGCGCGCTTACTTCGCTTGGAATTGAACAACCGCGAATTGGGTTGTGCGCCATCAATCCTCACGCCGGCGAAGGCGGACTGTTCGGCGACGACGACGAGCGCATCACTGCGCCGGCAGCGGAGCGGCTGCGCCGCGGCGGTGTCGCGGTCGAGGGGCCGATCGGCGCGGACATTTTGCTGCCCCGCGCCGATCTGGATGGCTTCGTGGCCATGTATCACGATCAGGGCCACATCCCGATAAAACTTCTCGCCGGCCGCACCGCCTCCGCTCTCAGTGTCGGCGCCGGCATAATCTTCTGTTCGGTCGGGCACGGCAGCGCCTTCGATATTGCCGACCGCGGCATCGCCGATCCCGCGGGCATTCTGCGCGCTGTGCATCTTGTCTCCGGATTTGGCGCAGGCAACGAAACCGGTCATGGCGTTCGATATTCGCATCGCCGGGTCTGACATCGCGTTTCCATGCGCGGCCGACGAAACGGTGCTCGATGCTGTTGAGCGCGCCGGCTATTCGATCCCGTATTCATGCCGCAAAGGCGTCTGCTCGACCTGCGCCGGCGATTTGTCGCAAGGCGTTGCTACGGTCCGCCATCAGCGGGTCAGCGGCCCGCGAGAAGGCGTGCTGCTGTGCCAAGCAAAGCCGCTTAGCGATCTCGCGATCAAGCCGGCGCGTATCGAAAAGCGCGATCCGCTGGCCCGCAAGCGCATTGCTGCACGTGTGTTTCGCCTCCATCGGCCGACGCCGGACGTGATCATTCTGCAATTGCGCTTTCCCGCCGGCACGCGCGCCAAATTTCGGGCCGGGCAGTATTTGCGGGTCATCATGGCCGACGGCGACAGCCGCAACTTCTCCATGGCCAATCCACCGCACGAGAGCGACAGCGCGGAGCTGCATATTCGCCATGTGCCGGGCGGCCGCTTCTCTGAAGAAGTCCTGAAGTCTCTCGCCAAAGGCGACAAACTCGAGGTCGAGGTTCCATTCGGCGAGTTTTTCCTTCGCGAGGGCTGCTCCAAGCCGATCGTATTTGTTGCGACCGGCACGGGATTCGCGCCGATGAAATCGATCGTCCAGGACATGATCAGGCGCGGCATTCGCCGGCCGGCCCATCTCTACTGGGGAACCCGCAGCAGCGCGGATATTTATTTGCCAGCCCTGCTCGCTGCGTGGCGTGCTCAAGCCGAGTGGCTGCAGATTGTGTCCGTGCTATCTGAGCCTGCTCCGGATTGGCAGGGACGCCGCGGCCTCGTACATTGCGCCGTTCTGAAAGATCTACCCGATCTATCGCCGTATCAGGTCTATGCATGCGGCAATCCGCTGATGATCGAAGCGGCGCGCCGCGACTTCGCCGGGATCGGCGGACTGCCTGCCGACGCGTTTTTCGCCGATCCGTTTGTTCCTTCCGGCGACAGCGAAGGCGCGACCTAACCGCGCTGCAATAGAATACGTTAGGAGGGAGGCTGAGTTGTCTGCGCAAACGATGCACGTGCCGAACATCATCAACGAAGGCCGGATCAGCGCATTTCAGTACATGGTCGTGGTGCTCTGTGGGCTCGTCATGCTCATCGACGGCTTCGACACGCAGGCGATCAGCTACATGGCTCCGCTCATGGCCAAGGAATGGGGCATCTCCCGGCACCTGCTCGGGCCGATCTTTTCTTCAGCTCTCGTTGGGCTCATGGTCGGCTACCTGGCGCTAGCGCCATTGTCGGACCGCTTCGGCCACCGGCGCGTTCTGATCGCCAACACAATTTTGTTCGCACTGTTTACCGGCCTGACCGTGCTTGCAACAAACGTCACCGAGCTCATTGCGCTTCGCTTTTTGACCGGCCTGGGTCTCGGTGCGGCCGTACCCAGCGCTATCGCTCTGACCAGCGAATACACCCCCAAGCGTCTGCGTGCGACTTTTGTCCTGGCTATCTATTGCGGATTCTCGTTCGGTTTCGTCGTCGCCGGCATTGCTGCCGCCTGGCTTCTTCCCGCGTTCGGCTGGCGATCGCTGCTGTGGATCGGCGCGGGCTTTCCACTCAGCCTTGCGGTCCTGCTCTCGATGCTGTTGCCCAACTCGCTCGATCAACTGGTGCGCGCCGGCAAGAATCTCGATCAAGTCTGGATGATTTTACGTCGCCTCGACCGGCGTCTCGCCGACACGCCGATGCCGGCGGGCTTCACCACGGACCAGGAGGAAAAATTCAGTGCGGTCGGAAGCGTTTTCAAGGCTGGCCGAATGGCGGGAACGCTTTTGCTTTGGATTATCTTCGTCCTTAATCTGGCCGAGTTCTATGCACTACAGAGTTGGCTTCCCTCCATTCTGACCAGCCAAAACTACGCGTTACCGACGGTCGCGACAGCGACGAGCCTGACTACCGCAGGCGGGATTATCGCCGCGTTCATCGTCGGGCCCGCCATGGACCGCGTTGGAGCCTACGGATCGTTAGTCTGCCTTTACCTCGCGGGCGTCGTGTTCGTTGCGCTGATTGGCGTCACGCTTGATCGCCCTGAATGGATTCTTCTCACCACCGCGTTCTTTGCCGGCTTCTGCGTCAGCGGCGGGCAGAAAAGTGCGATTGCGCTCTCCGCCCTGTTTTACCCGGCGCCGGTCCGTTCAACGGGTATCGGCTGGGCACTTGGCGTGGGCCGGCTCGGCGGCATTGCCGGGCCTACGCTCATGGGCCTGTTACTCCAATGGAATGTTGCACCAACGAACGTCTTCTTCGCCGCCGCCATACCGATGTTGCTCGCGGCGACAGCAGTGGCGCTCATGGGTTTCATATACCGGCAACGCGACGCTGCTCGCACGTTGGCGACGAAAGGCGCCTGAAAAGTTCAGGCGGCGATCTCCGTCTCCTCATCCGGATCGATCAACGTGAGGCCGGGAATCACCCGCGCCGCATCGGTCTCGAACCACGTGAGAATCTCGAAACGCCCGTCCGGGTGTTCGGCCAACGCGGTACAGCTCTCAACCCAATCACCGCAATTCATGTAGCGAATGCCGAAATTGTCGTGGATCACGGCGTGATGGATGTGGCCGCATATCACGCCATCCACATTGCGGCGTTGCGCCTCGGCGGCCAGCGTTTCTTCGAATGCGCCGATATAGTTCACGGCATTCTTCACCTTGCGCTTAGCCCATTGCGACAGCGACCAATAGGAAAAACCGAGCCGGCGGCGAATCGCATTGAAGTAACGGTTGATCAAAATGGCCAGATCGTATGCGGTGTCGCCGAGCAGCGCGAGCCAGCGCGCGTGCTTGACCACCATGTCGAAGACGTCGCCGTGCACGACCAGATAACGGCGGCCATCGGCACCTTCATGGATTGCCGTTTCCACGACCTCGATGCCGCCGAAATGCGTGCCATAATAATCGCGCAGGAATTCGTCGTGGTTGCCCGGCACGTAGACAAAACGTGCGCCTTTGCGGGCCTTGCGCAGCAGTTTCTGGACCACGTCGTTATGTGGCTGCGGCCAATACCAGCCTTGCCGCAGCTGCCAGCCGTCGACAATGTCGCCGACCAGATAAATCGTGTCGGCGTCGTGATAGCGCAAGAAATCAAGGAGGCGTTCGGCCTGGCAGCCGCGCGCGCCGAGATGAACATCCGAAATGAACAGAGTACGGAACAGACGCGTGCCGTGCTCAAGTGCCACGATGTTTGATCTCTCGGTGATTCAGCATGGCCCGGCGTATAAGTGGATTCGATGGCAGGTAAATGACAGCAAAAGTTAACGCAGCGCCGCGCGACAAAGGTTAACGCCGGCTTTGACCCTCGCCTGAGTCACAGCGCTGTCATGGCGTTTGGCTAAATGTCGCCGCGATGACAGCGCCGATTCTCGCCGCCGCTTCGTTTTGTGTGGCCACCACAGCCATTCATTTCACGAGTATCGTCATTGCGAGCGTCCGTCTGCGCCGGCAACCGCCCGCGGGGCCGCTCTCTCAGCAAAATATGCCCCCTGTCAGCCTGGTGCGGCCGCTGTGCGGCATCGACAATTATGCCGCCGAGACGCTGCGGACGACGTTTGATCTCGATTGTCCGCGCTGCGAAATTCTGTTCTGTGTCGCTTCCGCCCAGGATCCTGTCATCCCACTCGTTAGAACGCTGATGGCGGAACATCCTGCCGCCAGCGCGAAGTTGCTGATCGGCGACGATAAGGTGAGCGAAAATCCGAAGCTCAATAACGTACTCAAAGGCTGGCGTGCGGCCGAGCACGACTGGATTGTGCTGGCCGACTCAAACGTGCTGATGCCGCCGGACTATCTCGAGCGTCTGCTGGGAAGCTGGCGCGCCGATACCGGTCTGGTTGCCTCGCCGCCTATCGGTTCGCGGCCAAAAGGAATTTGGGCCGAACTCGAATGCGCGTTCCTCAACACCTATCAGGCGCGTTGGCAGTATGTCGCCGATGCCCTCGGTTTTGGTTTCGCCCAGGGCAAAACCATGTTGTGGCGGCGCGCCGACCTTGAACGTGCCGGCGGTATCGAGACACTCGCCAAGGAAGTCGCCGAAGACGCGGCCTCGACCAAGATTGTCCGCAACGCCGGTCTCAAGGTTCGGCTTGTCGACCGTCCTTTCCCCCAACCGCTCGGCCATCGGACTGCGGCCGAAGTTTGGAATCGGCAGCTGCGCTGGGCGCGACTGCGACGCGCAAGTTTCCTCACATATTTCCTGCCGGAAGCGATCTCTGGCGGCTTGCTGCCGATGATCGCGCTTGCCGTCGCCGCACCTGGTCTTGGGCTGTCGCCGGTCCTCAGCGTAACCTCGCTCGGCGTGCTCTGGTATGGCAGCGAAACGTTGCTCGCCGCCATTGCCGGCTGGCACCTCTCCCCGTTCTACCCATTCTGCTGCCTCGCGCGGGACCTGACCCTGCCCGTGCTATTCGTCAAGGCGCTGCGCGGTGACGACTTCGTCTGGCGAGGCAACGAGATGCAGGTTGAGCACATGCGGCCGCGCCGCGTCATGGCACAGATGCGGCCGCGGTTTGCCGAGATTGCTCCAGTGGCGCGCCGGCGGCTCCGGTCATTGCGCGAACGGATGTCGTAATCCGATCTGACACACGTTGACTACTGACGTACGGACGCCTCCAGCGTTGCGCGATCGGCAATCGCCTCAAGCGCCGCCGGGTCGGTAGGAAAATCCGCCGCAATCCAGGCCTTTTCGGCAGCACGCAATGCGACGCCCAGAGACGGCCCGGCGGCAATGCCGCGGCGGGTAAAATCCGCGGCTTTCAACTGAAACACTGGCGCCGTCCAGCGTTGCGGCAAGGTCGCGAGATCCCGCCAGGCGCCATCGGCGGCCCCTGCCTCCGAGCGCGACCACGCGACCAGCACGCGATCGGCAAATGATTGCGACCCCAGATCATACAGCAGCGCGTGCGCCGCCTGTGCATCCGCCCGCGGCGCCACGCGCCACCAATGTTCGAGCGCCGACAGCCGCTCCGACTTCGGCATTGGCGAGCCGCAGCCTTTGCGTGAGCCGCTCGGCATCCTCGGCAACCCAGACACCAAGCGCACCGAGGCGCCGGACCGTGTCTGGCTCAATCCCGATCGCCGCTTCAGCTTTGATTAGGTTCTCGAAGCTGGCGAGGAAGGGCACACCACCGAGCACCAGGCCCAGAAGCCCAGTTTCGGCCATCACCACCAACGCCGGCGTCGCGCGCTGCGCAACGAACAGCTTGAGCATTTCCGTCCGCACGCGCTCACGCGACAGCGTCTCGAGGCCGCCGCGGCCTTTGACACAGGCCGCTACACCGGCCGCATCCGGCGCACCCGCGCCGAAATGCGCGTGAAAGCGAAAGAACCGGAGGATGCGCAGATAGTCTTCTTCGATGCGCCGTTGCGGTTCGCCGATGAAGCGCACGCGTCGCGCAGCGATATCGTCAAATCCTCCGACATAGTCGTACACCGTGCCGTCGGCCGTGGCGGAGAGCGCGTTGATGGTGAAGTCGCGCCGCTCCGCGTCCATCTTCCAGTCGCGCCCGAACGCCACGCGCGCTTTGCGGCCAAAAGTTTCGACGTCCTCGCGCAGCGTCGTAACCTCGACCGGATGGTGGTCGATAATGGCGGTGACGGTGCCATGGTCGATGCCGGTCGGGATCGCCTTGCCGCCGGCCGCCGTGACGCGCCGCATAACTTCTTCCGGCAACGCGGTCGTCGCCACGTCGATTTCGGCGACCGGGAGCTGCAGCAATGCGTTCCTGCACCGCGCCGCCGACCACACGCGCTTCTTCGCCGTCGCGATTGAGCAACGCCAGCAGCCGGGCGACTTCGCCTTCCTTGAGCCAAGGAGCGTCACGCAGATGCGGCGCGTGCATCAGCGCGTCGTCCCCGGCACGAATTTGCCGTTCTCGATATGCGCCGGCACATAGGTCGAGCCCGGCGGCGCGCCGGAGAATTGCGCCAGCACGACAAAGCTTCCACCCATGAGCGCGAGCGAAACAATGACCAGCCCGGCGATGCGGCGTAACGTCCACGCATCGGGCTGCATGACTCCGGTGCGCGTCGCCACAAGAAATGCGGCGTACAGCACAAACGGAACGAGAAAGAGCCCGATCTCGGTGGCGAACGGCCTGATCATGCCCAGACCCGATCGTAGAGATTGCGCACGATACCTGCCGTGATGCCCCAAATGTAGCGATCGCCGAAAGGTATCGCGTAATATTCGCGCATGATGCCTTTCCACTCGCGGCTTCGGCGCTGCACGTTGTCTGGCGTCATCAGAAAAGCGAGCGGCACCTCGAAGGTCTCAGTGACCTCCCACGGATTGAGCGTCAGCGCAAAGTCGGGCTTGACGCGGCCAACCGTCGGCAGAATGCGAAAGCCGGAAAACGTCAGATAAAGATCAAGATAACCAAGCGGCTCGATCAGCGACGGCACGAGACCGATCTCTTCCTTCGCCTCGCGCAGCGCGGCGGCGGCCGGCGTCCCATCGCCGGGATCGATTTTGCCCCCGGGAAAAGCGACCTGCCCGGCGTGACTCGCGAGTTGCTGCGTGCGGATGGTGAACAACACCGTCGGTTCGCTGCGCTCGATGATCGGAACGAGCACCGCCGCGGGTTTCGTCGCGGCCACCCCTGCCCGCTCCCACATCGAAGGATTGAGGTCGAGATCACCGCGCGCGCCTTCCGCCATCGGATCGGTGAGTGCCGGCGGCACTTCAAGCGTAAGCCGCGCCCGCGTGCGGTTAAAAAAATCTTCGGCCGCTACATGATGCAGCGGCTCCAACTGCTTGGTCACGCAAAATCCCTCACCTGGTCGGCCGGCGCCATGGCAAAGAAGGCGCGCTGCGACATCACCCCGAACATGGCTTTGCCGTCCACCTCGCGCTCCTCACCGAGTTCGACAAGGTCGAAAAACAATGTGCGGGTCACTTTCGCCCAAAGATCGTGGCGAATGTGCAGATATGGCTTTAAACCGCCGGTGCCGGTTTCCGGATCGAAGCGCAAGACATGCTCCGGCCCGCAGCAAACCCAATCGTCGACGTTGGTGCGAAAATTAAGTACCCGGCCGTGCGCTGATTCTTCGACGTTTAGCTCGACGGCCAGAAACGGCGCGTCATCAACCTGAATTCCGCACTTTTCCACCGGCGTAACGAGAAAATATTTTTCGCCTTCGCGCTTGATCACGGACGCGAACAGTTTAACCAGCGCCGGGCGGCCGATCGGGGTCTTTAGGTAGAACCACGTGCCGTCCGCAGCGATGCGCATGTCGAGATCGCCGCAATAAGGCGGATCCCAGCGATCGACCGGCGGCGGTCCCTTCCAGTGCCACTGGCGCGACTTAACGCACCAGTGATCGCTTCCAGGCCGGATTGCCCTTCCTTCGCCATGGTTTGCCTTGAACTTCCGCGCTCGGAGCTTAGGTCCAGGGGCGGCATTCTCGCGGAATCGTGATCGGCGTGACGCCATCGCTTCCGTGTCAAAGTTAGGTTGTGTTCCCTGTGGATGGAAGAATTGCCGCAAGTCCGTTGGCAGGTCCGTTGGAATGACGCTGGCGCGTATATTGCATTGCGCAATACCGGTGCAAAGCGGGATGCTTTGATTCGTGCCGAAGCCGCGAATTTGATTCGATATTCAACTCGGCGCAAGACAAGGGGTTAAGCATGGCCGCTGTTGGCGGAGAGGGTCTCGAAACGCTCGAAGACATGATCGTGCGTGCGGCCGAATCGAGCGCCGATCACGTGCGCGCGGCCAAGGCCGCGATCGGTACGGTCATCTTTGGCCAGGACAAGGTCATCGAGCAGGCGCTCGTCACGATCCTGTGCGGCGGCCACGCGCTCCTGCTCGGTGTGCCCGGGCTCGCCAAGACCAAGCTCGTTGAAACCTTAGGCACAGTGCTGGGACTTGATGCGCGACGCGTTCAGTTCACGCCAGATCTGATGCCTTCGGACATCCTCGGCACCGAAGTGCTTGAGGAAAATCAAGCCGGCAAGCGCAGCTTCCGTTTTCTCCCGGGCCCGGTGTTCGCTCAACTTCTTATGGCCGACGAAATCAATCGCGCGAGCCCGCGTACCCAATCGGCGCTGCTTCAGGCCATGCAGGAGCAGCACGTCACCGTCGCCGGTACGCGCCATGATTTGCCCCGGCCGTTTCACGTACTCGCCACGCAAAACCCGCTCGAACAGGAGGGCACTTATCCATTGCCGGAAGCGCAGCTTGACCGCTTCCTGATGGAGATCGACGTCGACTATCCTGATCGCGCCGCCGAACGAAAGATCCTGTTCGACACCACCGGCGCCGAGGAGACGCGGGCGAAGCCGGCGATGACCGCAGAAGAGCTCATGGCTGCGCAACGCCTGGTGCGTCGGTTGCCAGTCAGCGAGTTGGTCGTCGAAGCAATCTTAGCGCTGGTGCGCTCGGCGCGGCCCGGGCCCGAAGGCGGTGAAGCCGCGAAGCTCATCGCCTGGGGGCCCTCGCCGCGCGCCAGCCAGGCGCTCATGCTGGCCGTACGCGCGCGTGCCCTGCTCGACCGGCGGCTCGCGCCCTCGATCGACGACGTGCTTGATCTCGCTGAGCCGGTACTCAAGCATCGCATGGCGCTCACCTTTAGCGCGCGCGCGGAAGGCGAGAGCATCGAGGCGGTGATTGGCCGCCTGAAGGCGCGGATCGGATAAGCGGATGGCGCTCGACGCACGGCGCGCACCCAATCACGATCGGCCGGCGGTACAGCGTGCGGTTGGCGAAGGGCGTACGCTAGCCGCAGCAATGCCGCGATTGATTCTCGAAGCGCGACGCGTGGCGGCAACCGTGCTCCACGGTCTGCACGGTCGCCGCCGCGCCGGGTCCGGAGAAAATTTTTGGCAATACCGCCGCTTTGTGTCCGGCGAGCCGGCTTCCCGGGTCGACTGGCGACGTTCGGCGCGTGACGATCATCTCTACGTGCGCGAACAGGAATGGGAAGCCGCACACACGGTGTGGATCTGGCCCGATCGTTCGCCGTCGATGGTCTTTGCTTCGCCGCTGGTGCGCGACACCAAGCTTTACCGCGCACTCGTCATCGCGCTGGCGCTTGCTGAAGTTCTGGTCGAAGGCGGCGAACGTGTGGGCATTCCCGGCCTCATGCACCCAACCGGCAGCCGTAATGTCGTTGAGCGTATGGCGCAAGCGATCATGCACGATCGCAGCGAGCGTACCAGCCTGCCGTCAAATTTTTCCCCCTCGCCGCTTGCCGAAGTCGTGCTGCTCTCGGATTTATGGAGCGATATCGCCGACGTGCGCCGCACGATCACACAACTGGCCGCCAGCGGCGCGCTCGGTCATGTGGTGCAGATCGTCGATCCCGCCGAGGAAACTTTTCCCTATTGGGGACGCATCGAATTTGTTGAGCCTGAGGGCGGCGGCCGAGTGACTGCAGGCCGCGCCCAAATCTGGCGGACAGACTACACCGCGCGGGTCGAGCGTCACCGCGCCGAAATCCGCAGCGAGACCGACCGGCTCGCCTGGAGCTTCATCATCCACCGCACCGATCGTTCGGCAAGCGAACTCCTGCTGGCACTGCACGCCCGCATCGGCGCAGCACTCGCGGACGGCAGTTTGCGCTCGCGCGCGATGGCCGGACCGAGGATTTCGGCATGATTGGCGGACTGCCGCTCGGTTTTGCCGAACCGCTGGTGCTCATTGGGCTGCTCACCCTGCCGGTGCTGTGGTGGCTCCTTCGACTGGTCCCGCCGCGCCCGCGCCGGATCGATTTCCCGCCGACGCGGCTTCTGCTCGAGATCGCTCCGAAAGAGGAAACTCCCGCGCGCGCGCCGTGGTGGCTGACCGTCATACGGCTGGCGCTTGCTGCGCTGATCATCATCGCCACCGCCGGTCCATTGTGGAACCCGCCGCTGGCGGCAATGAAGACGCGGGCGCCGATTGCGATTACTGATAGACGACGGCTGGGCAGCGGCCGCCTCCTGGGACGCGCGGCTTCGCACTGCTGAAGACATTATCTCGCGTGCCGAGAACGATCATCGCGCCGTCGCGCTCATCCCGCTCTCCGAAGGCCCGCGCGATATCTCGTTCGCGACGGCAGGTTCGGCCCGCGTGCGCCTGCAACAGATCAAGCCGGTTCCGAACACGGTCGATCGCTCTGAGGCGCTGCCCGCTATCAGGCGCTTCCTTTCTGACGCGCGGGAGGTTGAGGTCGTCTGGCTGTCCGATGCAACCGACGTCGGCCGTGGCGCCGAGTTCGTCAATAAACTCGCGCCGATGCTCGAAGCACGTCCGGTTACGATTGTGTCCGGTGGTATTTCGCAACCGCTCGCGCTCACGGCGGCCGAGAATGCAGCTGGAGCGCTGGGCGTGAAGGTGGTCCGCGCTTCAACCGGCGCCACCACAGCTGGCTCGGTCCGGGCGCTTGACCTTAAGGGACTGACGCTCGGCGAGGCCCAATTCGCCTTCAAACCTGCGGACACCGAAGCCGAAGCGCAGTTCGATCTGCCGGTCGAGATCCGAAACGATATCACTCGGATCGAGATTAACGGGGAGCACTCCGCCGGCGCAGTCCAATTGCTCGATAAGCGCTGGAGCCGCCGTACCGTCGGCGTGGTTTCCGGCGCGACCGCCGACACCTCACAGCCGCTGCTTTCGTCGAGCTATTACATTGCGCGCGCACTCGGTCCGTTCGCCGACGTGCGGCTCGCCCAAGGCGAGTCGCCCGCGGAAGCGGTGACGCATTTCCTCGATCAACGTCTGCCGATGCTCATTCTCGCCGATGTCGGTAACTGTCGCCGGCGACGCCCATGACCGGCTGGCGCGCTGGATCGACGACGGCGGCGTGCTGGTGCGTTTCGCCGGCCCGCGGCTCGCCGCCTCCGACGACGATCTTGTTCCCGTCCGGCTGCGCCGCGGCGGCCGCATCCTCGGCGGCAGCTTGAGTTGGGATAAGCCGCAGCCGCTCGCGGCGTTTTCACGCGAGTTTCCATTCAACGGCATGGCGGTGCCCAACGATGTGACCGTCAGCCGGCAAGTGCTGGCGGAGCCCGATGCGACGGTGACGGAAAACACCTGGGTGACGCTCGCCGACGGCACGCCGCTGGTCACCGCCGCGCGGCGCGGCAAGGGCATGATCGTCCTGTTTCACGTCACCGGCGACACGCGCTGGTCGGACCTGCCACTGTCCGGCACCTTCGTGGAAATGCTCAAGCGCATCGTCGCGCTCGCCGGCACAGTGAACGTTGCTCAGACCGAGAACAGCAAGACCAAGAACGTCCATGAGGCGGTGGCGCCCAATCGCGTGCTCGACGGTTTTGGCATCTTCGTCCCACCGCCCGCGACCGCCCGCCCCGTGCCAACGGACTTTTCCGGAAGCGCCACCGCCGATCATCCGCCCGGCTTTTACGGTCCGCCGGAAAATATGCTGGCCGTGAACACGCTCGCCGCCGCTGATCGGCTAGCGCCGCTCGATTTCTCCGCGTTTCCCAACGCAAGCCATGACATCTACCGCAAAACCGAGCCGCAAGATCTGCGCGGACCGCTTCTGCTGGCGGCGTTCGGCTTGTTACTGCTCGACACGCTGCTCGTCCTTTATCTCGGCGGCGGTATTGCCCGGCTCATGCCGCGCCTTGGGCGCGCTGCCGCTACGGCCGCGCTAATCGTTTCGGCGCTCGCGCTTACCCTGCCGCACGCCGGGGCCGAAGATTTGCCGAACGCGGATGCGCCGCGCGCTGCGCTCGAAACCAAGCTCGCCTACGTCGTCACCGGCAATCGCGATATCGACTCGATCAGCAAAGCAGGCCTGGGCGGCCTGACGCTCTTTCTCGCGCAGCGCACCGCGCTCGAAGCGGGAGAGCCTGCTGGCTTGGATATTACCCGCGATGAGCTTGCCTTCTATCCGCTGATCTATTGGCCGATCGTCCCCGGAGCAGCGCGCCCCACCGAGGAAACGCTCAAACGCATCGATTCCTACATGAAGCAGGGCGGCACGGTTTTGTTCGACACCCGCGACGCAGTCTCGGCACCGCCGGGCGCCGGCGGCGACACGCGCAGTCCGGGCATGCTCGAATTACGCAAGATCCTTTCCTCGCTCGATATCCCCGAACTCGAGCCGGTGCCGCGCGATCACGTTCTGACCAAAACGTTTTATCTGCTGCGCGACTTCCCCGGTCGCTTCAATTCCGGTCAACTCTGGGTCGAGGCTTTGCCGGCAGTGAACGAGCAGGAGGCTTCGGCCCGGCCGGCCCGCGGCGGCGATGGCGTATCGTCGATCATCATCACCTCAAATGACCTGGCCGGCGCCTGGGCGATGCTACCCGACGGTCAGCCGATGCTGCCGATGCTCGAGGGCGAACCGCGCCAGCGCGAGCTCGCCTTCCGCGCCGGCGTCAACATCGTGATGTACACGCTCACCGGCAACTACAAGGCCGATCAGGTGCACGTGCCGGCGCTGCTTGAGCGGCTGGGGCAGTAGGAGAACGAATTGAATTTCGGCGTCGCGTTTGCCCCGCTCGTTGGAATGCAGGTCCTCTGGGCCGCTGTCGCCGCGGCTTTGATCCTGTCGCTGCTGCTCGTCGTTTCGCGTAGCCACGGCGCCGTGGTGCGCTCGTTGGCACTGGTGCTGATCGTGCTTGCACTCGCCAATCCTTCGCTCACGCGCGAGGACCGCGAGCCGCTGTCTTCTGTCGCCGTCGTCGTGGTTGACAAGAGTCCGAGCCAGAATTTCGGCGAGCGCGCGCAGCAGACCGAGGCGGCGCGTACCGCGATCGTCGGCCGGCTGAGCCGCATTCCTGGGCTCGACGTGCGTGTCGTGGAGGCCGGACAATCGGATGGCGAGACTGACGGCACGCGCTTGTTCACCGCGCTCGGTTCGACACTCGCCGACGTGCCGCCCGATCGCATTGCCGGCGCCATCATGATCACCGACGGCCGCGTCCACGACGTGCCCGCGGACGCAGGCGCGCTCGGGTTCGCTGCGCCGGTTCACGCGCTGATCACCGGCAACAAGAACGAGCGCGATCGGCGCGTCGCCCTTCTTGCCGCACCACGCTTCGGCATCGTCGGCCAGTCGCAGACCGTAACCTATCAAGTCGAGGATCAAGGCGCGAAAGAACGCACCGCCTTGGTAACGGTACGCCGCGACGGCGACGTCGTTGAAACGCGCACTGTCCCGGTTGGGGCGCCGCAGCGCGTCGATATTCCGATCCCGCACGGCGGACAGAACATCGTCGAGATCGAAGCGTCTCCGCTCGCGGGAGAACTGACAACGGTCAACAACCGGGCCGTGGTCACGATCGACGGCGTGCGCGACAAGCTCCGTGTGCTATTGGTCTCCGGCGAGCCGCATGCCGGCGAGCGAACGTGGCGAAACCTGCTCAAGTCGGACGCCTCCGTCGATCTCGTACATTTCACTATTTTGCGCCCGCCGGAGAAGCAGGATGGCACGCCGATCAACGAGCTTTCTTTGATCGCGTTTCCCACCCGCGAGCTGTTCCAGCAGAAGATCGGTGAATTTCAGCTCATCATCTTCGACCGCTACGCCCGTCAGGGCGTGCTGCCGCTGATCTATTTCGATAACATCACCCGATTTGTCCGCGAAGGCGGCGCGGTGCTGGTAGCCGCCGGTCCCGACTACGCCAGCCAGACCAGTATTTGGCGCACGCCACTCGACGCCATCCTGCCCGCCGAGCCAAACGGCAATATCACCGAGCGCGGCTTCCACGCCCGCCTTACCGAGCTTGGCAAACGTCATCCGGTGACGCGAGATCTCGAAGGCTCCGACAGCGATCCGCCACACTGGAGCCAATGGTTCCGCCTGGTCGATACCAGAAACCCCACCGGCACAGCCGTGATGGAGGGGCCGGACAACAAGCCGCTCCTCGTGCTGGCGCGCGAGGGCGAAGGCCGCGTCGCGCTGCTTCTGTCCGATCACATCTGGCTGTGGGCGCGCGGTTTCCAAGGCGGCGGGCCGCACCTCGATCTGCTGCGCCGTCTCTCCCATTGGCTGATGAAAGAACCCGATCTCGAAGAGGAAGCGCTGCGGCTTATTGTCCGCGGCCATGAAATTCTGGTGCGGCGGCAAACCATGTCCGATGAGGCATCTCCCGTGACGCTGACCTCGCCGTCGGGCACCACGTCAACGCTCAAGCTCGTGCCGAAGGAGCCGGGCGCGTGGGAAGCGAGCGCGACAGCAAGCGAGCTTGGCCTGTGGCGCGCGACCGACGGCAAACTCAACGCGCTGGTCAACATCGGGCCGGCCAATCCGCGCGAGTTCTCCGAGGTGACTTCGACGACCGGCGTGCTAGCGCCAATCGCTGCGGCTACCGGCGGGGATTCACGCCGGCTCGATGACGGCAGCGGCATGAATGTGCCGCGTATTCTCGCCGTGCGCTCTGGCGATACTTACAAGGGTGACGACTGGATCGGTCTGAAGATGCGCGACGCCAGCGTCATCCGCGGCATCGGCGTGCTGCCGGTGTTCGCCGGACTGCTCGGCCTCCTGCTCCTGCTCGGCAGTCTTGCCGGCACCTGGGCGCGCGAAGGACGTTAAGCCGGAATCAATTTGCGCCGAGTGCACCACTGGTTGGTGTTAGCGCTCCCATTCGGGCTGCACGGATCCGGAAACGCCCTCAAACGCATCGCTGGCGAGTTCGGCGACAAGAAGCCGGTCCGGATCAACCGGACCCGGCATGGCCGCGCGGCCCGGCGGGACCTGTTTGAAACCGCACTTGCCGTAGTACGGTTCATCGCCAACCAGAAGCACCAGCCGGTGGCCGTTTGCGCGTGCCGCTTCCAGCGCGTGTTCGATCAAAGCCTGCCCAACACCGCGCTCGCGAAACGGCGGCTCCACTGTGAGCGGACCGAGCAGTAGCGCCTTGGTCTCGCCGATACGGATCGGCGACAGGCGAACCGAGCCGACCAGCAGCGTGCCAATCCGCGCTGTAAAGGACAGATCGAGGCTGTGGACAACCTGTTCGCGCAACCGATAAGCGGTCTTGGCATAGCGGCCGGGACCGAATGTGCGTTCGTGCAGGCGCTCAATCGCCAGTGCGTCGTGCTCCGTTTCCGGCAGAATGGTTAGCGAAACATCGGTCATCGCGCCGCCGCGTAGCATTTGAGCCGATGCCGGTCCAGCCAAACACTAACGCTCGTCCCGGAAATGCTTACATGAAGCGAAGTAATTCAGCGGAGATCGATATGGGCCTGCTCGTCGACGGCGCCTGGCAAGATGTAGATATGCGCGTGCAGGAGGGTCGTTTCGTCCGGAAACCAACGACATTCCACAATTACATCACGGCAGACGGCAGCCCTGGACCGACGGGTAAAGGCGGATTTCCGGCCGAGCGGGATCGGTATCATCTCTATGTTTCGCTCGCCTGCCCGTGGGCGCACCGCACACTGATTTTCCGCACGCTGAAAAAGCTCGAGAGTGTCATCTCGGTCTCCGTGACGGTGGCGCTGCTTGGCAAAAAGGGCTGGGAATTCGGCACCGAGCCCGGAGCCACCCTCGATACCATCAACGGCAAATCCGTCCTGGCCGACATCTATGTGCTCGCCGATCCGCACTATAGCGGCCGCGCCAGCGTCCCCATCCTTTGGGACAAGAAGCAGCACACCATCGTCAATAACGAATTCCTCCGAAATCATCCGCATGCTCAATAGCACCTTCGACGCATTCACCGATGTGCGCACCGATTACTATCCGGCCGAACTGCGCGGCGAAATCGATCGCATCAACGACCTCGTTTACGAGACCGTCAACAACGGTGTTTATCGCTCAGGCTTCTCGACCACCCAGCCCGCTTATGAAGAGGCCGCGCGCGCGGTCTTTTCCACGCTCGACCTGCTGGAAGTACGGCTTTCGCGGCAGCGGTATCTGGTCGGTCGCCAGGTCACCGAAGCCGACTGGCGGCTGTTTACGACGCTCGTTCGTTTCGACGCGGTCTACTACAGCCACTTCAAATGCAACGTGCGGCGCATTATCGATTATCCGAACCTGTCGAATTATCTGCTTGATCTCTACCAGACGCCGGGCGTGGCTCAGACCGTCAGTCTCGATCACATCAAGCGCCACTATTACGGCAGCCATCGTAACGTTAATCCGACCGGCATCGTGCCGATCGGGCCAGCTCTTGATTTCGATTTGCCGCACGACCGCAATCGTTTCGGCTGATTTGAAAAGAACGGTCACGCCCAACCCGGGCGCGACCTGTTCATCCCTCAACGAACGACTTACCAGTCGTAGTAAGGCCCGCAATTGTAATAGGGGTAGTAGCCGCAATACCCAGGATAGCCACCAAATCCATAGAGGCCGCCCAAGCCTAGTCCGAGCCCTATGCCTGGGCCCCATGCCCGGCCGCGATAACCATAGCCTCGACCCCAACCGCCGCGCCAACCAGCTCCCCAGTGGCCGCCGGCGAAACGGGCCCCGCCGAAATGCGCTCCGCCGCCAAAGTGAGCTCCGCCAATGTGGCCCCCACCGCCAATATGACCACCACCGCCGCCGTGCCCAAATGCGAGCGCGCCAGTGCCGGTCGTCGCTGTGCCAAGCGCCACAGCCGCGGCAAGCGCGAGGATCTTCTTGCGCATCAAAGCCTCTCCTTCTGCGACCTGAAATCGCCCATACCAACCAATCCCCGTGCAACGCGATGGTTTCAGGCCGACAAGCAAAATGACCAAATGACGCGGCTTAAGTTACCGGACGGCAATGTCGGCGTTCCGACTTTCACCAGAACTCGGCGACCGTAATCTGGTCGAGCACTTCGGCGATGCGCGCGCGCGTCGCACGCGTGGTGTCCTCCGGAAGCGTATCGGGCGCGAAGAAGCCGTGGGCGACGATTTCATGATTGGGCTGCGGCGGCGCGCTCTGGCGGAAAAAGCGCACGACATAAAGCGCGATGTGATCGCGCCGCGAGACACGCCGATTGTAATAAACACCAATCAGAGGCGACGGCCCGGTGATCTCGATATTGCCCTCTTCGTGCAACTCGCGCGCGAGCGCCGTCATCAGGGTCTCACCGACCTCGACACCGCCCCCCGGCAAATGCCAACCGGCGACGTAGCTGTGCTTGACCAGAAACACCCGGCCGGCACCGTCAATTACGAGTGCGCGCACGCCGATCGTAAGCCCGCGTGCGAAACGCCAATAGAAATGCAAGAGGCGTCGCAGAACCGGCTCGAAAGACCGGCGAACGGTATCAAGCTGCATGTGAGCAAACTCCAGCCCGCTGAGGGCAAACCCACCCGCATTCGTATTCGTTCGCTCGCCGGCCTCAAATGCTTGATAGCCACAGGCGGCGCGCTAACGGCTCCACTAGCCTCGAATTTAGAGGCATTCTAATATTGAATTTGAACATCGAGGCGATCCCCGTGAAACGCTTTGCTGAGTTGAGTGAGCAGGAGGTCTTGGCGCTCGCCATATCCAACGAGGACGAGGATAGCCGCATCTACCGCTCGTTCGCGGATGGACTACGCGGCTCCTATCCGGATACGGCGGGTATGTACGACAGGATGGCGGAAGAGGAGATCGGGCATCATGACATGCTGCTCGATCTCTACCGCAAGAAATTCGGCGACTTTCTCCCACTGATCCGGCGGCAGGACGTCAAAGGCTTCGTCACGCGACGCCCAATCTGGCTCAACCGGCCGCTTGGCCTCGACGCCGTACGCAAATTCGCTGAGGAGATGGAATTCGAGACGGCTCGCTTTTACCGGCGCGCGGCGGAATCGGCCGGTGACAATGCCACCCGCGATTTGCTGATGCAGCTCGCCGCAGCCGAGGACAAACACGAACAGCTCGCCCAGCAACTCGGCGAAGGAATCTCGCCGACTGCCCGCAAGGCCGAGGACGAGACTTCGCGGCGCATGTTCGTGTTGCAATACGTTCAACCCGGGCTTGCTGGCCTCATGGACGGCTCGGTCTCAACACTTGCGCCACTGTTCGCGGCGGCCTTCGCCACCCACAATACGTGGGCGACGTTCCTGGTTGGACTCGCGGCCGCAGTCGGCGCCGGTATCTCCATGGGCTTTGCCGAGGCCTTATCCGATGATGGCTCACTCACCGGACGCGGCGCACCGCTCGTGCGCGGCGCGGTGTGCGGCGCCATGACGGCCGTGGGCGGACTCGGCCACACATTCCCCTATCTGATTCCGCATTTTTACGTGGCGACCGCGCTCGCGTTCGCCGTCGTAGCAGTCGAACTGGCCGCGATCTCCTGGATCCGCACTCACTATATGGATACGCCGTTCCTGCAAGCCGCCTTCCAGGTTGTCGTCGGCGGAGTGCTCGTTTTTGCCGCTGGCGTTCTCATCGGCAGTTCGTGATCACAGCGGCGCGCACTGATTAGAAAATCTTTGGTGCGAGCCTGATTCGCAATCATGATGCGGCGATGTTCGCGCTCGCCCACCTCTCCGACGTGCATCTTTCCGCGCGGCCGGGGCCGCTTGATCTTCTCGGCAAGCGCGGGCTCGGCTTCATCAATTGGCACCGCGGGCGCAAATACATGTTCCGTAGTGACGTGCTTGAAGCGATTACGCGGGACGTTGAAGGCCTCACGGTCGACCACACTGCCGTCACCGGCGACTTGGTCAATTTCTCTGTGATCGCCGAATATGCACGCGCGCGGGCATGGCTCGAAACACTTGGACCGCCGGCCGCGGTCACGGTCATTCCCGGCAATCATGACATTTACGTTCCGCAAGCGCAGCTTTGGCCCGCGGAGTTCTGGGGCGATTACATGCAGGGCGACGACCGCGGCGCGCGCGGCACGTTTCCATTCCTGCGCCGGCGCGGACCCGTTGCACTGATCGCGCTTTCCACGGCACTACCGACCGCGCCGTTCTCCGCGACCGGCCGGCTCGGCGATAAGCAGCTTTCGCTATTGGCAGATGCGCTCAGACAAACGCGTGAATCGTTTCGCGTCATTCTTATTCATCATCCGCCGGTCAGTCCGCCTAGCCGCCAGATGCGGCGCCTCGTCGACGGCGCGGAGTTTTGTCGTGTGCTCGCGCAACACGGCGCCGAACTCGTGCTCCACGGCCACGATCATTGTTTCTCGCTCATCTGGCTCGACGGGCCGGCTAAAACGATCCCCGTTGTCGGAGCGCCGTCCGCTTCGGCGCGTGCCCCGCACGGCCACGAGGACGCCGCCGGCTACAATGTCTTTCACATCGACGGCGAACCGAACGCGTGGCGTTGCGAGATGGTGCGGCGCCAGCGCGGCGCCGACGGTGCCGTGCGCGAGATCGAGCGGCAAAAGCTCGCCTAGGAGCGGCCAGCGAGCAGCAGGACGATCAGCACGAGGGCGACGATCCCCAGGAAGAAGCCAAACACCAGCGCGCCAAATGCGCGGCGGCGGCGACGCCGTCTTTCGCGCGCGGCCTCCCGGCGCCCGATGCGGCTGATGAAATCGGGATCCTCGTCGAGCGCGCGCTCGCGCTCGATCAGCCGGCGCGCCACGTAAGCGGTGACCGCCTTTACCACCTCGGCAATGTCATGCGATTCCGCGAGCACGCGGCGGCCGACGCGCGTGTCCTGCAGCAAGCGATAGATGCGCTTGTCGCGGCCCATGGCGATGTGCGCGACGGCGTCGATCCAGAGCCGCGGCGTGTCACCACGGCTTAAGCCCCGATCGAACACTTCGACCTCGGGCGGAATTTCAGCAAACAGCGGATCGAGCGCTTCGTTGAGAAGTTCGAGACGCGCCACTTCGGCGTCGCGCAAGTCGACCACGACGCTGGTGCGCTCGGCCGCCTCGACGCGCGCTTGGTGCACGGCTTCTCTGAGCGGTGAGCTTGCTTCGCCGTCAGTCGCGGTCGCCTGGAACTTGCGCTTTCGACCCCACATCACCCGCACCGCCTCGTTTCCCAAGAAGAGGATACTCTCATGGCCGAGCACACAGAAGCCCCGCCCACCCCATGGCTGCCCAAAAGGAGTGAATTATGGCCGATTTCGGCCGGCAGATTAGCCGTAGGTTAGAGGGTCCGGCGGCCCCCAAAATGCTCAGCCGCGAGGAACGACGCCATAAGGCCGCGCCCACCCGAGCCCGTCCTCGGTGCGGCCGCGCGGGCGGTACTCGCAGCCGATGAAGCCGGCGTAGCCGAGCCGATCGAGGGCGGCGAATATCTCAGGATAATTGACTTCGCCTTCGTCGGGCTCGCGCCGCGCCGGCACGCCGGCGATTTGCACATGGCCGATGAGTGGCAAATGAGCTTCGAAGCGGCGGATGAGATCGCCGCCGAAGATTTGCGCGCGGTAGAAATCAAACTGAATGCGCAGATTAGAGCTGCCGACTTTGCCGATGATGTCGGCGGCATGCTCGACGCGATTGAGGAAATAGCCTGGACGGTCGCGCGGGTTGAGCGGCTCGATCAGGAGCGTGATACCCAAAGCCTCCGCTTGCGTCGCCGCGCGAGTGAGATTCCTGACGAAGACCGCCTCCGCCGCCGGCCTTTGTTCCGGCGCGACGCAGCCGGCCATGCAATGGACGCTGCGGCCGCCGATCGCGACCACATAATCGAGTGCTCGCTTAAACGCCGCCTCCCAATCGCGCTCGCGGCCGGGCATCGCGGCGAGACCGGCTTCGCCCTCGCGGCCGAAAGGCGTGTTGACGCCGAGTTGCGTCAACCCGTGCCGTTCGAGCTCCGTCTTCACTGCGGATGGCGGAACATCATAAGGAAACAACAACTCGACGGCGCTAAAACCCGCCGCGGCCGCCGCCGCAAAGCGTTCAATCAATGGGCGGTCAGCGAACAGATACGCGAGGTTGGCGGCAAATCTGGGCATTGGTTTTTCTTTCGAGTTGCAAGGGGCCAGTCAACGCTTTCGTCCCGCTAAGCCAAGCTCTCGCTTTTCTTCGGGGCCCTTCAAACCCAAGATGAGCAATATCCGCTTGAGCGGTGCCGACCTTCGTGCGTCTCGCGCCGGAGGCTATTGCCCCTCTTGTTGTTGGGAAATTGCCCATCATATTACCCATTACCGAGATGGGCCATTTTGTGGTTGACCCTTTGCCTCGCCATTGGTTCGCTAGATTTTAGAAACGGTGCGCGCACAACAACCCTGAAATCGGCGCACCGGTCGAGGAAACCCTCAGGATGGCGTGCCATGAACGCCCAGCAATTACTGCAAGAAATATCGGATTATTGCCGGCAATCGGGGCTGGCGGAGTTGACGTTCGGCCGCCGCGCGGTCAACGACGGCAAGCTCGCCGCGCGGCTCCGCAATGGCGGGCGGATCACAACCGACACACTCGATCGCATCCACGGTTTCATGGCTGCCCACCCACCTCAGGGGCCTCGTCCTATCGTGATTGAACGATCTCGCGAACATCGCCCGGTGGCTTCGCAGCTTCCGGGACCAGCACCTCTCGCCCCGGCGGCACCTGGCGAGAAGTCGGAAGACCCCCAGCGCAACTTCCGCTTTTTCGACAACCGGCAGAAATATCTGCTGTTCGTGAACACCTGCAGCGAAAAGTGGGAAGTGGCGCACCGCGTCTCCGAGGAGCTCGCGCACATCCATCCGCGTCCCCCGGCGGTCCGCGTGTTCGATGCCGGCGTCGGCGACGGCTCAGTGCTCACGCGCGTGATGCGGGCGATGCATGATCGCTTCACCCACATGCCGTTTTACGTGGTTGGCAAGGAGATCAGCCTGGAAGATGTGCGGCTGACCCTGCAGAAGATGTCGGACCGCTTCTTTGAGCATCCGTCGACGGTGTTGGTGCTGACCAACCTCGCCTATGCGGATGCACCGTGGCTGCACGTGAAGTCGCTGAATGCGGCTTCAAGCCTCGTCTGGCATGAGCTGCCGCTCGTCGGGAATTCCGCCCACCGCTTCGAAGAGCAGATCATGGATCTCGAGCCGTTCCTGGCTCAGAACTGGAAAGCCGGCGTCAGCCCGCGCACCGGCAATCCGATCTACGAACGTCCGGTGGTGCTCGTCGTCTATCGTGAAGATCACCGCTTCCTGCTCGATCCGATCATTCCCAAGGCCGGCGGCACCAGCGCCAATTACGATCTCGTCATCGCATCGCAACCTTACCGCGCCCGTGCCTCGCTGGAATTCAAAGCCTCGCGGGTCGTCGCACCGCTAGCGCGCGCGTTGGGACCGGGCGGTCGGCTCATTGGCATTCAGTCGCACGGCCACGATCCCGGCATGGAGATCATTCAGAAGGTTTGGCCGGACGATCATCCCTTCATCCATGACCGCCATCAGATCCTCAAAGCGGCCAAGCACGAGCTTGGGCCGGCCGGACGCGATCTCAATTTCAACGCCTACGCCGATAACCGCTCGCTGTTCCGCTACGTGATGCACACGCTACCTTCGGAAATCTCCGAGTCGATCGGCACGTCGACATTGTTTGCGGCGTGGAATGCCGCGATTTACGTGGCTCAGGTCGAGGATGACCGGCTCGGCACCGCGGTGGCCGACGGCCGCTACATTGATGCGACGCGCGCAGTGTTGCGCGAGCGCGGCGGCCTGTGGTTTTTCGACGAATCCTACGTGATCTCGCGCCGGCGAGCATAATTCTCTTCCCCCGGAAGCGGGGGATGCACGGGAAGCGGTGAGCGAAGCATGACCGCACTCCCAATTCCAGATCAGACCGCGACCGATCCGGTCGCGCGGATCGCCGCTTTCATGGCGGGATTTTCCATCGAGGCGACGCGGCCTTCCGACGCTGACATCGCAGCGCTTAACGTCCTTAAACGCCGCACGCGCGTATTTCTCAGCGCGGTACCAAATCGGCCTATCGAGGAATCTCTTGCGGCCGCAATCCGCGTGCGCGCGGCCGGATTCGAGCCGGTCCCGCACGTGGCGGTACGAAATTTCACGAGCGTCGCGGCGCTTGACGATCTGCTGGCGCGGCTCAACGGCGAAGCCGCCGTGGACAGCGTCCTGGTGATCGCCGGGGACCGCGCTGAATGTGGCCCATTCCGGCGCGCGCTTGATGCCATCGATAGCGGTGCGCTGCGCCGGCGCGGCATCCGCACCATTGGCATTGCCGGCTACCCAGAGGGCCATCCGCGCATCGGCGACGAAGAACTCACCCGCGCAATGGCGGAAAAAATCGCGGCAGCCGAAGCGACTGGGCTTGCGGTCGAGATTGTCACCCAGTTCTCCTTCGACGCGCGCGCAATCATCAACTTCATTGCCCGGGTGCGCGCTTTTGGATTTGAACACCGGATGCGCGTCGGGCTTGCCGGGCCGACCAGCCTCACGTCGCTGATGCGCTATGCGAGCCGCTGTGGCGTGCGCGCCTCCGCGCAAGGGCTTGCCAGCCGGGCCGGCCTGATGCGGCAGATGTTCGCCATGACCACGCCGGACGACATCATCCGCGCGCTAGCCGAGGCGGCGCCCGCGAACGTGGTGCCGCATTTCTTTTCCTTTGGCGGAATCCCCGCGACCAGCCGCTGGGCCCGCGCTGTCGCAGACGGCCATCTCACGCTCGACCCCCATGGCGGTTTTCGGGTCGAGCGGCCAAACGGCAAATAGCTCTCCCGCGAGGAGCAATCCGCCAACGCTCCCAACGCGAGCGATTCACGTTCGCGTTGGGCTCAATTGCCTCCCTCTCGCCAAAAATAGCACCACACGATATTTCTGAGCCGATGACCCAGAGCCCGCAAAACATCGATGTTTTCTCCCCGTTTCAGCTTGGCCCCCTCCACCTGCCCAACCGGATCGTGATGGCGCCGATGACGCGCAATCGCGCGGGGCCGGACGAAGTGCCAGGCCCGATCAACGTCACCTATTACGTGCAGCGCGCCAGCGCCGGCCTCATCGTCACCGAAGGCACCCAGGTTTCGCAACAAGGCCAGGGTTATGCCGCGACACCCGGTATTTTCAGCACCGAGCAAGTCGCCGGCTGGAAGCGCGTCACTGAGGGCGTACATGGCGCCGGAGGACGCATTTTTCTCCAGCTCTGGCACGTGGGCCGCATCTCGCATCCTTCGTTGCAGCCGGGCGGCGCGCCGCCTGTGGCGCCATCGGCCCTACAACCGGCCGGGCAGATTATCACCGCGCAGGGCATGCAGCCCTTCGTCATGCCGCGCGCGCTCGAGACCGGCGAGATCGAAGGCGTGGTCGAAGACTTTCGCCGCGGCGCCGCGAATGCCAAGACGGCCGGCTTCGACGGCGTCGAACTGCATGGCGCCAATGGCTACCTCATCGATCAGTTTCTGAAGGACAGGACCAACAAGCGCACAGACCGCTATGGCGGCAGCGCGCTCAACCGCGCGCGGTTTCTGATTGAGGTGACCGAAGCCATCGTTGGCGAATGGGGCGCCGACCGCGTCGGCGTCCGGCTTGCCCCAACCAATCCGTTCAACGACATTGGCGACGGCAATCCAGCCGCAACGTTTGCAGTGGCGGTCGGTGAACTCAATCGCTTCGGCCTCGGCTATCTGCACATCGTCGAGCCGAGCCCGACCGATCCGGCGCCCGCCGGCGAGGTGCCGGACATCAAATTCTTTCGCCGGATCTGGCGCGGCACATTGATGGGCAACAAAGGCTACGATCTCGAACGTGCCAACACGGCATTGCGGGAAGGCACGATCGACCTGGTGTCGTTTGCGGCGCTCTATCTCGCCAATCCCGATTTGCCCGAACGCTTTCGCCACGGCGCTCCTTTCAATCCCCCCGACCGCCCAACGTTCTACGGCGGCTCGGCAAAGGGCTACACCGACTACCCTGCTCTCCGAGGGTAGCCGGCGGAGATTTCCACCCTCCCAGAGCCACAAAAACCCTAAAATATCAGCAGTTTACGACCAAAGCGCGATGTTGTGACCGCAGTCACTTCGCTATGGAACGCATCATCATATCTTTTTATTGGGTGGGTAATTGATCGAGGGAGCACACCAATGCTGACCGTGCTGAAATACTTAGGTCTGGTGACGGACGAGTTCTTTGAGTGGCAGATGCGCCGCGCGGCAGTCCGGATCTGTGCGCGCCAGCATATCTTTCCTCACTACGGATACTAATACCAATCCTCAGATTAAGTGACCGACGGCGGCCCAGTCGCGGCGTGCGATGGACATGATTTTCCAGGGCTGATCGATCAGTGTGTTCCATGCGTAGCAACAGTGATCGACGATGTCGTCGAAGGATTTGAAGATTTGGTTCGACAGCCAGTTCTGGCGCATGAACTGCCAGATGTTTTCTTGGGGGTTGAGCTCCGGCGCACGCGGCGGCAGCGGCAGGAGCGCTACATTGCTGGGAATCCTGAGGTCTTTGGCGCCGTGCCAGCCGGCCTGATCGAGGATCAGGATGGCGTGCGCGCCGGCGGTTACTCTTGTAGCGATCTCGTCGAGATGAAGCTGCATGGCTTCGGTGTTGCAGAACGGGAGAACGAGAGCGGCGCCAGCTCCGCGTTCAGGGCAAACCGCGCCGAACAGATAGGTCGACTGCGTGCGCTGATCATGCGCGGCGCGGGGACGCGAGCCCTTCCTGGCCCAACGATAGGTGAGCTTGTTCTTCTGGCCGACCCGCATCTCGTCCTGGAACCAGACCTCTAGCGGTGTGCCCGGCGCGAGCTTGGCGCGGACTTCCGCCACGCGTACGGCAAAGTTTTTTTGAACGCCTCCAAGGCATCAGGGTCCTGCTTGTAGGCTTTCGGCCGTGCGCTCACATGCGTGAAGCCCAGGCTCTTCAAAGCACGATAGATCGTGTCGTCCGAGACCGAGAGCCCAAACTCCTCGTGCAGCCGCATGATCAGGTCGCACGCCCGCCAGCGCACCACACCATGCACCGCCGGGATCGGACCCTCCTCCACGAGCCGAGCCAGAAAGGCCCTGTGTTTTTTGCCCAGCTTGGGCGGCACGCCCGGGGAAGGAATGTTGATGAGACCGTCCGGCCCTTGCTCGTTGAACCGGATCACCCAGTCCCGCAACGTCTGACGGTCCATTCCGCCTATCGTCGCCGCATTCGTCCGCGATGCTCCATCGAGCACCGCTGCGATCGCCAAAAGCCGCCGCGCCTGCGCGCCGTCTTTCGCCCGCTTGGCAAACCCGCGGACCTCGCCCGCCGTATAATCAGCCCTCACCGCAATCGCCTGGCCCATGGCAAACGACCCTCCGTTTGCCACCTTGAATCATTTCGCAGACGATTTGGGAATCCCGGAGAGTCAGCCACTCCGCGCGTTGGTATAAGGCGCCCTAGGTAACCAACTGGTTCGACAGGTCTTCGAGATTTTTTGCCGCGATATCGACCGTCACAGTGGGCGCTTGTTCGCCACGTCCCGGTCCAGCCTCATCCGCGCGCGATGTGAGCCGTGCGGAGCCCGAGCGCAGCGGCGGCCTTAAGATCTGAACTGTGCGCGGCAACCATCAAGCATTCATCCGGCGCCAGATCGAGCGCTTCCGCAGCGGCGAGATAGACTCGCGGCTTTGGCTTGTAATCGCCGGCAACCTCAGCGCCTAAAATCGCATCCCACGGAAAATTGTTGCACCGCGCCAGATCGACCATCAGCGAGATATTGCCGTTCGACAGCGGCGCCAGGAGATAGCTTCGCTTGAGGCGCGCGAGCCCGGGCGGCACGTCTGGCCGGGCATCGAGCCGATGCCACGCCAAATTGAGATGACGGCGGTCTTCCTCACTGAGCGCATCGATGCCGAAGCGCGGCGCGATCAGATCGAGGTTCCGCCGATGCAAAACGTCGAGCTTGGAGAAGGGCAGACGGCCGCTTCGCACCTGCTCCATCGCGCCCTGGTATTCGCCCCGCCAGGCGTCGGCGAACGCCAGCCAATCGAGGGCGTAGCCACGCGAGGCCAACATCGCCTCTGCCTCCCGCGCAATGCCGGTCCGCCAGTCGACCAGCGTCCCGAATACGTCAAACAGGAGGGCTTTCACTGCAAGCGGCATCCGCTACACTTAGTGCAACGGCGCGAACCGCAAAAGCGCGCAGCGGAAACGTTTCAGGCGGCGACATGGCGGAACTAGATCGATGGGAGACGCGGTTTAGTCCTCCCGGCTACGTTTTCGGCAAGGAGCCGAACGCCTTTCTCAAGGCGCAGGCACATCGTCTACGTCGCGGACAATCGGCACTTTCCGTGGCCGACGGCGAAGGCCGCAATGGCGTCTGGCTTGCCGAACAAGGTCTCGACGTCCTGTCGATCGATTTTTCGCCGGTGGCGCTGGCGAAGGCGCGAGCGCTCGCTCAAGAGCGCGGAGTCGCGCTGCGGACCGAAGTCGCCGATGTCACCACATGGCGCTGGCCGGAAGCCGCATATGACGTGATCGTCGCCATTTTCACCCAGGTTGTGTTTCCCGCTGAGCGCATAAGTTTCTTTGCCAATTTGAAGCGCGCACTAAAGCCCGGCAGACTTCTCCTCATACAAGGCTATCGCGTCGAGCAGCTCACCTATCGCACCGGCGGGCCGCCTGAGCCGGAACGCTTGTACACACGGGCCCTGTTGGAGGAAGCCTTCGCCGACATGACTGAGCTTGAAATCCGCGAGCATGACAGCTCAATCAGCGAAGGCACTGGCCACGTCGGCATGTCGGCGCTGATCGATCTCGTCGCCAAAAAATGAAAGGCCCAACCAAGCAGGATCCCATGCCGAAAAAGCCGTCAAAACCGTCGAATAAACAGCCCAGCCCTCGCCTGCCCGCCATCTCGATGGACAACCTCACACCCGAACAACAGGCCATCGTGGAAGCGATCAATAACGGGCCGCGTGGCCGGTTCATGAATGCGGGTCCGTTCGCGGTTTTTCTTCATGCCCCCACATACGGGATGTTGACGCAGCAGCTGGGCGGCCATTTGCGCTTTAATACCAGTGTGCCGCCGCGGCTTTCGGAATTCGCCATCCTGTGCACCGGGCGATACTGGAAAGCGCAGTTTGAATGGCACGCGCACGCCAAGATCGCCGCCAAGCAGGGCGTAAAGGAAGCAACCATCCGCGACTTGCACGCCGGCCGGGCGCCGAAATCAGCGCCGCGCGACGAAATGGCGATCTACGCCTTCGTCAAGGAGCTTTACGGGGCCCGGCGTGTAAGCAACGCCACATACGCCCGCGTGCGGAAATTGCTCGGCGATACCGGCGTGGTCGAGCTCGTCGGCATTCTCGGCTATTACGTTTTGATCTCGATGACGCTTAACGTGTTTCGCATGCCGTTGCCCGAAGGCACACCGCTGCCGTTCCACGAGCCGGCCGGCAAATAGAGATCAGGCAACGCGGCCGGCGACCTTTGATGAGACGTGCATCGCGTCTCTAGGCGAGACGCCGCGCGGCTTGTTCATGCGCTGGCGAAGGAGTTCGAGAAAGCGCTCTTTCGGCATCGGCGGCGCAATCAGCGGCCCTTGCCCGAAGTCACAACCCATGACCATCAAAGTCTGCAGGTCGGCGGAGCTTTCAACGCCCTCGGCGACCGCGGCACTACCAAAACGGTGCGCCAGATCGATGGCGGTCTGGCAGATGGCGCCGTTCGCCGCATCGGTGGCGCAGCTGGTCACGAAAGACTGGTCGATCTTGAGCTCGGCAAACGGCAGCGCCCGCAAGCTCGAGAACGATGAATAGCCGGCGCCGAACTCGTCAAGCGCGATGGTGATGCCGCTCACCCGCAATTCGGTCGCGATCTCGTTGGCAAGCGCAGCGTCGCGAACGATCTGATCCTCAGTCACTTCGAGGATCAATCCGGGCCAGCGGTCGGTTTTGGGCCGATACTCCGCAACCAGCTGCGGGATCGGCAGCTTGAG
This sequence comes from uncultured Alphaproteobacteria bacterium, assembly GCA_963759345.1. Taxonomy (GTDB): domain Bacteria; phylum Pseudomonadota; class Alphaproteobacteria; order Rhizobiales; family Xanthobacteraceae; genus BOG-931. The sequence goes on along the minus strand of CAVWYW010000018.1, from coordinate 155,385 downwards.
CAGAACGTTGACCGGCACATTGATGGCGAGATGAAGATTAAAGCCGGCCTCGTCGAACATTGTCCAATCGAGGAGCGTCGCCAATATTGCCTGTTGGGCCAGTTCGGCAATACTGTTCTCATCGACTTCGGGAAGGAAATCGCCCGGCTGCAAGACGCCAAACTGCGGATGGTGAATCCGGGCCAGCGCTTCCGCGCCGGCAAGGCATTTGCGCTTAAGATCAATCTTGGGCTGATACCAGATCTCAAACCAATTGTTGCGGAGCGCCTCTGCAATTGCAATTCGCGGTCGCGCCGCCGCGTTCACGGCGTCGGTTTGCGATTGCTGCTCGTCATCGGCAAGGTTCGTGATCGGTCCGGACCAGCTGCGGATGTCTTTGGGATCGGAATCGTTCATGCTCGCAGACCGGTGCGCGGTACCATCGCGCAGGTATACTTCGACGAGTATTAACCAATGGTAAGGCGCTTAGATATCAAACGACCCACTCACGGGCGTTGAAGTGCCATTTGCAGTGTTGGCCGCGCGTTCGCTGTGGTCAGCACGTGCGCAAATCAGTGCTTGTCCATTTGCATCATGCCGCCGTGGCCGCTGTCCATCATCATGGTGCCGCCGCCAGCAGCGACGCCGGGCGCCGGGGCCCCGATGGCTGCGATCGGGAGTTCTACCTCGACCGTGCCGGCCTTCTCAAATTTGAGCGTCAGTTCGACCATCTTGCCAGGTTCCAGCGGGTGTTTGAGGTTGACCAGCATCACATGCAGGCCCGCAGGCTTGAGCGTGACGGTTCCGCCCGGAGGAATTTCGAGGCCGCCCTCCACCGGTCGCATTTTCATCACGCCACCTTCCAGGCTCATAGTGTGGATTTGGCATTGCGCGGCCGCGTCACTTGAAACGCAGGTCAGGCGGTCCGGCGTCGTGCCGCTATTGGTGACCGTCAGGTAGCCGGCGGCCGAGCTTGCGCCCTTCGGCGTTGCACGCGCCCAAGGTTGGGCGATGTGCATCGGACCTACATCGTAATCGGCGGCGCGAGCCGTCGGCGATGCAAGTTGCGCCGCCGCAAGCGCGCAGAATCCGGCTAGACCGCCGCAGATATATTTCCGAGTGAGTTGAGACATAGAATTGCTCCCGTATCGCGACCGATCCGCGCCCTCACTTAAGGATTGTAGGCCGGATAGCAACCGACCGGAATGTGGCAAACACGGCAAAAATGCGCGCCCCGACAAGACGTTGAACTTGGCGGTATCCTTCGCTATACGGGCAACAACGACTGGAGGGGCCCGCAGCGATCGGGCTTGAGATGCCCGATGTCTGCCACTTTCGATAAAGTCGCTGATATCATTGCGGAAACTTGCGACATTCCGCGTGAGAATATTAAGCCGGAAAGCCACGCCATCAACGACCTGGAAATCGACAGTCTCGATTTCCTGGATATCGCCTTTGCCATCGACAAAACCTTCGCCATCAAGCTTCCGCTCGAGCAGTGGACCCAAGAGGTCAACGACGGCAAGGCGACGACGGACCAGTACTTCGTGCTCAATAACTTAAGTGGCGAAATCGACAAGCTGATTGCGGCGAAGGGCGCCTGAGGCGCCACGCATGCGCTTCGAATACTTCCAGATGATCGATCGCATGGTCGCGCTCGACGTTGCCGGGCGCGTAGCTACATCGATCTGCACGGTGCCAAAGACTTCGACGGTATTCGAAGGGCATTTTCCAAGCTATCCGCTGATGCCTGGGGCGCTCCTGCTCGAATGCATGGCGCAGACGACCGGCTGGCTGTTGATAGCGGTCGGCGGCTTTAACTCCATGCCATTCATGGCCGGCGTCAAGGAGGCAAAGTTCCGCACCGCCGTATTTCCCGGGGACGAGCTCGAAGTCGAGGGCCGCATAGTGCACGAGGGCTCGGGCTACGCTGTCGGCGAGGGCAAGGGCCGGCGGAACGGAAAGGTCGTCTGCGAGGCGCGGATCATCTACACCATCATGCCGTTTCCGAGCCCGGAATTCCGTACCGCGCTGTTCGAATGGGCGGAGCGCATCGAAGTACCGGTCAAGGAGCTCACCAAGTGAGCGGACGCCGCGAGGTGTGGATCACCGGTGTCGGTCTGCTTACGTGCTTTGGCGAGGGGCTCGAGGCAACATGGCAACATCTCGAGCGCGGCGATCCGCCGCCTTACGACGACAAAAGCTTTGCGCCCTACATCGTGCATCCGCTCGCGCCGGTGAATTTTGACAAACAAATTCCGAAGAAGAGTGATCAGCGGCAGATGGAGCCGTGGCAGCGCATCGGCGTCTATGCCGCAGGCCTGGCGCTAAGCGACGCCGGCATTGCCGGCAAGCCTGAACTGCTCGAAACCACCGACATGATCGTCGCTGCCAGCGGCGGCGAGCGCGACATTGCCGCCAACTCGACCATCCTTACCGGTATGCGCAAGATGACCGAGCGCGGCGCGTTCCTCAACGAACGGCTGATGAGCGATCTGCGTCCGACCTTGTTCCTGGCGCAGCTGCCCAACCTGCTAGCCGGCAATATCTCGATCGTGCACGGCGTCGTCGGTTCCTCGCGCACGTTGCTGGGCGAAGAAGCGGCCGGCGTCGATGCGGTGCGCATCGCGCACGCCCGCATTGCGTCTGGACAGAGCGAATTGACGCTGGTGGGCGGCGCGTACAACGCCACCCGCTGGGACATCCTCCTCATCTTCGAACAGGCGGGATCGGCCCTTAAGGACGAGTTCGCGCCGGTCTGGGATCGCGGCCCGCAAGGCGGCCTCGCCGTCGGCAACATGGGCGCTTTCCTCGTGCTCGAAAGCCGCGAGCACGCGCAAGCGCGCGGCGCGCGGCCGCGGGCGCGGATTTCCGCGATCTATTCCGACCGTAACCAGCGCAAGAGCGGAGATATCGAGGCAACGCTCCGTGGCCAATGGAACGCGATCGAGGCCGAGGTCGACCGCGAACACGCCGGAATTATCTCCGGGGCAGCGGGACTTGAACCCGCCACCTCGGCCGAGAGGGATGTGCTCAGGGAGATAGGCCTTCCCGTACGCAATACCGGGACGTATATCGGTCATGGGCTCGAAGCGCAGTTCGAGGCCAATCTGGGAATCGCCTGCGCGGTGCTGGAACATGGCAAACTGTTCGCGCCCGCGGGCACGGGAGATACCGGATCGAGCCCGCCCGGCATCTCTCAGGTGATTGTTACGTCCGTCGGCAACTGGCGCGGCGAAGGTACTGGCGCTGGTCGAGCGGGTTAGTTGAGGGAGAATTCATGGCCGCGACAAGCCGCGACAAGCTGGATCGCCCGATCGTTGCCGTCACCGGGATCGGCGTGGTCACCTCGCTTGGCGTCGGCAAGTCGGAGAATTGGGCGAAATTGACCGGCGGCGTCTCCGGCATAAAGCGAATTTCGCGCTTTCCGACCGAAGGCCTGCGCACGACGATCGCAGGCGCCGTCAATGAGGTGTATCGAGAATCGATGTCGCCAGCGGAGCTTTCCGAGCGCATCGCCATGCTGGCCGCCGAAGAGGCCATTGGCGAGGCAGGCATCGGCAGCAAAGGCCGCTTTCCCGGACCGCTTTATCTCGCGCCGCCGCCGCTCGAAATCGAATGGCCGGACCGGATCAAGATGGCGGAGATGGCCGCCCCCAACACCGATACCGGTTACCCGGACCTGATGCGGGTCGCCAAGGAATTTGCGGCCGAATATGGCGCGTTCAAATTCGGCATCATCGGCGAACATCTGGCCGAGCACTTTGGCACCGAGGGCTCGCCCGTTTCGCTCAACACCGCCTGCGCCTCTGGCGCCAGCGCCATCCAACTCGGGATGGAGGCGATCCGGCGCGGCGATTGCCAAGCAGCTCTCGCGATCGGGGCCGATGCTTCGCTGACGCCGGAATCGCTGGTGCGCTTCTCGCTGCTGTCGGCGCTATCGACCCAAAACGATCCGCCGGAGCACGCCTCAAAGCCGTTCTCCAAAAATCGCGACGGTTTCGTTCTCGCGGAAGGCGCTGCTGCTTTGGTGCTCGAAAATTTCGATCATGCGTGTGCCCGCGGCGCCCGGGTGCTCGGCATCCTTGAAGGCGTCGGGGAAAAATCCGAACTCGTTCCACCGCACCCGCTCAAGCCCCGACGGCAAGCCAATTATCGCGTGCATGCGCAATGCGCTCGCCGATGCCGGCGTCGGACCGGAAGACATCGACTACATTAATGCCCACGGCACTTCGACCCCGGAAAACGACAAGATGGAGCATCTTGGCGTTTCCACCGTATTTGGCGACCGCATCCGCGGCATTCCGATTTCATCCAACAAGTCGATGATCGGTCATACGCTAACCGCTGCCGGCGTCGTCGAAGCGGCGTTCACCTTCCTCACGCTGCAAAACCAGCGCCTGCCGCCGACCATCAATCATCAAATTCCAGATCCGGCTATAACGCTCGATGTGGTACCTAATGTTGCGCGCGACGCGAAAGTTCATCGCGCCATTTCCAATTCGTTCGGCTTCGGCGGGCAGAATGTTTGCCTGGTCATGGCTCTGGAACCCGCGTGAGCCTCGCTACCGGCATTGCTGGCGATGAGCGCCGCGCCCCTGCCCTAGACACCGGGGAGACCATGCGCGCACTCATGCTGGTTGGTGATCGCAAACTCGAACTTCGCGAGGTTGCCGCACCGCCGCCGCCCGCAGCAGGCGAAGTGCAAATCGGCATCAAAGCGATCGGGCTTAACCACATCGACGTCTGGGGCTGGCGCGGCATGGCGTTCGCCAAGCGCAAACTGCCGCTCGTTGTCGGCGCCGAGGCCGCGGGTGAAATCAGCGCCGTCGGGCCTGATGTGACCGGCTTCAAAGTCGGCGATCGCGTCGTCGCCTATGGCGGGTTGACATGCGGAAAATGCAAGGCCTGCCGCGAAGGCCGCGACAATCTCTGCGAAAACGTCGCCGGCATTATGGGCTTTCACGTCGACGGCTTTGCCCGCGATCTGGTCAACATGCCGGCACGCCTCGTCATCCCGGTTCCAGCCGGCGTGAGCTTTCGCGACTCTGCCTGTGCGCCGATAGCTTTCTCGACCGTGCAGCACATGCTGTTCGACAACGCCAAGCTCGAGCCGGGCGAGACCATTTTGGTGCAAGCCGGCGGCTCGGGCATCGGCACCACCGCAATCAAGATGGCAAAGGCAATCGGCTGTACCGTCATCACCACGGTCGGCGATGACGAAAAGGCGGTAAAGGCCAAGGCGCTCGGCGCCGACCACGTCATCAACTACAAGACCGACCGCTTTGAGACCATCGTGCGCAAACTCACGGCCAAGAAAGGCGTCGACGTTGCCTTCGAGCACGTCGGCCCCGACACTTTCAATGGCTCGCTCCTTTGCCTTAAGCGCGGCGGTCGGCTCGTCACCTGCGGATCGACCTCCGGTCAGACGACGACGATCAACTTGTTCCAGCTCTTCCAGCAGCAATATCGCATCTTCGGCTCATTCGGCGCCTCCATGCGCAACGTCCGCGATAGCCTCGCCAAGATGGCCGCAGGCCTTCTCCCCGTGATCGACACCGAAGTCGCGCTCGCCGACTTCGAGCGCGGCCTGGCGCGGCTCGAGAGCCGGAAGGTTTTCGGCAAGATCATCGTTACGTTCTAGCACGACCCCCGATGGCGAAGCCGCGTTCGAAGCTTCTCGATGGGACCATCGGTGCGATCACGATCGCGCTTTTGAGCGCAATCAAGCGGATGGATCGCAAGCGCACCGCGAACGTCGCCGCCAGGTTCATGCGTACGATCGGCGCGCTGCTGCCGGAAAATCGCATCGGCCGCGAAAACCTACGTTCCGCGTTTCCCGATAAATCCGACGCAGCGATCGAAAAAATCCTCGCCGGCGTGTGGGACAATCTCGGACGCATTGCAGTCGAGTTCGCGCACCTCGATGAATTCTGCATCGAAGGCGTGGGACGGCAAACGCCCGACGTCATCACCTATGCGCCGGAAACGACTGAGCACTACCAGCGCATGCTGGAGCAGGGAAAGCCAATGCTCGGGTTTGCCGCCCACCTCGCCAATTGGGAACTGCCGGCGGTTGTCGCCAAATCGCTCGTGCCGCATTCGGCAGTGCTTTATCGGCGGCCGAACATTCGCCCGATCAGCGACGTCATCGTCAAGCTGCGAGCGCCGCTGATGGGGGAACTCGTCGCCACCGGACTGGAGGCGCCGATCAAGCTGGCGCGGTTATTGGAATCTGGAACACATGTCGGAATGCTGGTCGACCAGCATTTCAGCAAAGGTGTCGACGTGATGTTTTTTGGGCGCCGCTGCCGGGCCAATCCGCTAATCGCGATGATCGCCCGGCAGACGGAATGTCCAATTCACGGACTGCGCGTGATCCGTAAATCCGATGGCAACAGCTTTTCAGTCGAGATCACCGATCCGATGGAGCCAGTGCGCGATGCCGACGGCCGCGTCGACATCAAGGGCACGATGCAGACGATCACTTCAGTGGTTGAAGGGTGGGTGCGGGAGCATCCCGAGCAGTGGCTCTGGTTGCATCGCAGATGGCGATAATCGAACTCAGATGGCGACCTTTTGGATTGCGTTCATTAGCGTGTCCTGTTTCTTGCAGTAATTGCTGACCCGCTTGCTGTCGTGGCCTTCCGCACGGTTGATCGTCCCGGCTCGACCCTCGATTATTATGGTTTTTGGCGCCGCGATTTGGCGCAGCCTAAGAATTTCGTGCTAGAAGGGAATAGTCACAAGTCAAATAGGCCGGGAGGCGATAATGGTTCATCTCGTTCGTGCAATGAAATTTGGTGCGGCTCTTCTGCTGGCAGCGGTGATGCTGTCGGGCGTTTCGACGGCATCGTCGGCGCAAACAACCGGCATCGTTCACCTGCGGATAGTCAAGGCCGGTTTCATCCTCGGCGCCGGCGGCGGCCAAGGAACCGTTACCTTCCACGGCGCTACACACCGGTTGAAAATCGGCGGTGTCGGCATCGGCACCATCGGTATCGCCGAAGCGCGCCTGGTCGGCGTCGCGTATCATATGTATCACGTCACGGATATCGTCGGCACTTACAATGCAGTGGGCGCGAGTGTGGCCGTCGTTGGGGGCCCGAAAGTTGCGCGTTTGCAGAACGGCAACGGCGTCATCCTTGAACTGCGAGGCCAGCAACTCGGCTTCGAGGCTACTCTCGGCCTAGGCGGAATGACCATAAGCCTGCAGTAGCGCCGACGCAGCCGTCAAGCCAGCCGTTGTCGAAGGTTCGGCTGCTGTTATCAGTTATCAGGACTCCACGGGATGGCGCGTACGGCGTAAGCCGTGGGCGAACAACGCAGAGACTTTACGCAACAGCCGCGCACTCACGCGATCGTCCGCGATAAATCGCCTATTGTAGCCCGTGGTCCTGTCGGTTGCCTCGTTCGCGTTGTCCTGGCTTTGCCGGCCGGCAAAGATTTCCAGATGGCTGCGTTCGGGCGGGACGGCCTCAACGCTCTCGGAGCTGCGAACATTTGTCGGCGGCGAAGCGATGAATTCGATCCCGACCTCGTCGTGGCGCCGCCACACGATATTGCAGCGCTGATGGGGCTGGCCGCGCCGCGACAGGATCAGATTGAATTTGTCCGGAAGACATTCGATGTCTTCGGCGGCAAGCCTCGCTCCGCTTTCGGACGCGTCAACCACGGTGCACTTTTGAAGACGCGTATTGTTGCCGACGTCAATCCATGCCGGCACGTTGAGCTGCTTTCGCGGCCTGCGGCGGTTGTCGTTACTCATCTGGATCCCTTCGTGCAACGTGCAGTTAATCGGCTGCGGGAAACACAGTCCACCTATGGAGCCCAAGATGTTTTCGCCGATGCAAACTAAAATGGCCCATATCGATTCTAATTATCCGCTTGTGTGAAGGTTCAGCCGCAAAAAGCCTCCTATGGGGGGCGCTTCGAGGGGTAATGGCAGGTCGCGGTTGCAATGGCATAAAATAAAACGATACGTATTGGTCTGAAAACCAAATCGCATCATTCCGACAATTGTTGGCATTGCCCACGCCAACGGCTCCGATCCGCCGCATTGACACGCATCAAAGCGGGCAGTGTCGGCCGCCACAGCAGCCTATCGTTCTAGCGCGGACACCAACCGCCGAACGAGGCGCCGCTTCAGGCTGTCCCTAAGCCGACTAATTTCGCTTCACCATTTGGTGCGGGTAGCGAAAAACATCGGCTCCTGCGTCTTTATCGATTCTGCCAATAAGGCTTCACGCGCGCCACCCGCTGCCGATGGCTGCCCGCGACAACGTGATGCCAAGTCTTTGCGTATACAACGTGGCGCGTTTCCCGGACATGCACTTGTGTCTTGATGTACGCGACGTCGCGCGTTTCCTTCTCATGCAGTTGCGCAAATGCGTGAGCATCGGGCGCGCAGACATATTGGCTCGCGGTCATTCCCAGACAATCCCGCGCACCGAGTGCCAAGTCGATGCGAGCGCCCATGACGCGCGCGACACCGTTCGGTCCGCGGTCGTTGACGCGCACCTGGCAGGTTCGGCCGTTGTGCGGATTTGTGACCGTGATCGTGGTACCGAGCGCATAGTCGTATGACGCCGCGGTCAGCCCATGCGGATTGAACCGCTCGCCGGTGGCCGTAAGTATGCCGGTGCCGTAGAACGACGCCAATACTTCGCGATCGGCGCCGCAGCGGCCGGTCTTGTGGACGTACCGATGCACCGTTGCCCAGCCGCCGGCATAAGCCGGTACGGCGAATGCCGCAACAAATGCACCAACAAATAACGCCGTGATAATTGATCTCGTTTGCAAGGCACCGCTCCCTTCCACGCTTGTGATTTGGATGAAGGGATTGGCACATCAAACAACGAGACCAAAGAACTTGAAAGAGGAAACCATAAATCGTAACCGTTAACGATGGACCGCTGCGCTGCTCACAAGGGAATCAGCTCCGTTCGCGGCGGCGTTGGCTCGCTGTGTTTGCGGTAACCTTCGTTAACATCGGGGGCACGAACGGCGTTGCGCGGAAACAACACTCGAATATTCGAGAGGTGACGATGGAGAGATCGGCTCTGATCGCGGTCGAGGCGCTGCTGCTAGTCGCGAGCAGATTGCCGACTTCCGCCGAGCGAAATCGCGTGTTGATGTGAATGGCAACCGCCCCGAGGCGAGCGCAGGCGAATATGGCGGCGAGATAATCAGTGCCGTTCGGCAACCACAGTGCGACCCGGACTCCCGGGCCGACTTCAGCCCGCCGCAGGGCTCCAGCTACCCGCAGCACGCGATCCCGAAACTCGCGACAATTTACCGTACCGCCGGCGTCGGTTACCATCGGCCGCTCCGGATCGCGACGCGGGCGTTCCAGCAACGCGCTCAGCGTACGCGGATATTCCGGCCCGTAAGTTTTCCGCATCCTGCGTCAATCTCTGCATAGCTGACCACCATCATAGCGCGCCTAAATCGCACCGGCAGGAACTCAAGCGGCTGCCCGCGCAAAACGCTCCCGCCATCCGTCACCGGCGAAATAGCGCCGCATGGCGCCCGGTTCGGCGAGATCGCGATCGAACACGACCAGCGAACGCCAAGCCAGTGCCGACATGCACGACAGGATTGGCACGCTCGAGCCGTTGGTGTACGCGAGAATGGGCCCGAGCGTCGGCATGCCGGTCCCCAGCATCACTACGGCGTCCACCGCTTTCAGATCGATGCCTGCAAGAGCATCTTCTGCACGCGCAGCTGGAAGATCGTAGATCGGATGAAATTTGCTCGACGGGTCGAACGCGCCGGCGACTGCGGCAATCTCAAAGCCGTGCGAGCGCCAATAGGCAATGCTGGCCTCGGTCAAGTCGGGCGGATATGGCGACACCAGTCCGATCCGCTGCGCGCCGAACCGCCGCAGTGCCTCTGCGACGGCTTGGCCCGCTGTCACGAAGGAAATTTTGCGCGCGTTTTCGATCGCCTCGACTGCGGCCTGTTCGCGTTTGATGCCTTGCAAATAGGACGCGCCGGTGCAGGCAAATGCCACCGCACCTATCGGCGCATTGGCGAATTGCGTGATCGTACTTTCCATTGTGGCGAAGTAGTCATCCAACCGGGCGCTGATCGTCGGTTTGTCGCTCACCAGCCGCGCATTGAGAAACGCGTAGCCGGGCGGCATCAGGATCGCAAATTCCGGCTCAACCGTCGTGTTGGCTTGCGGCGTGAGGACGCCGATCAGGCCTTTGCGCGCATATTCGACCATGCGTCACTCCGCAGCCCGTTGTTTCGAGCCTTTTGCTTGACCGCCGCCTTTGTCCTATAAGATATACAAAGTGCCGGCGCAGATACAATTAAAGGCTTTTCGCTTGTCCATGCGAGAACCATGCGGCCGGTTTTTTCCCTCGGTCGAAAACGGACGGTGATGGCGCCGGCTGAGCCTTTGCAGGACGAAACCGCGTCCGGCGTCGCGCCCCGCGACAGCAAGCCGGCCAAAGGAATGCCGGCTATTCGCCTCGACCGGGTCGATCGGTGGTACGCCACACGAGACGGCCCGGTTCACGCACTCGCCGCCACCGATCTCGCCATCGCTCAGCGTGAGTTCGTCGTGCTGCTCGGCCCCTCCGGCTGCGGCAAGACCACGTTATTGCGCATGATCGGCGGTTTGATCGCGCCGAGCCACGGGCGGCTGCAAGTGATGGACCGGGACCTCTGGAAGAACGAGACGCGGCAGGCGGATGCGGTCTCCGACCTCGGCTTCGTGTTTCAGGACGCGAACCTGTTTCCCTGGCTCACCGTGGAAGAAAACGTTGCGCTGCCGCTCGAGCTGAGAGGCCTGCCGAAGCGGCAGCGCCTCAAGCGGGCGCGGGATCTGACTGCGCTCGTCGGCATCGCCGGCTTCGAAGCGCGATGGCCGTACGAGCTTTCCGGCGGCATGCGGCAGCGCGCTGCGATTGCGCGCGCACTGTCGCACGATCCCGACATTTTGCTGATGGACGAGCCGTTCGGCGCGCTCGATGCTATGACCCGCAACTCATTGAATATCGAGCTGCAAAATCTTTGGATCCAGACGCGCAAGACCATTGTCCTCGTTACCCACTCGATCAACGAAGCGGTGTTTCTCGCCGATCGCATCGTCCTGCTCTCGCCGCGGCCGGGCCGCATCGATACCGTCGTCAACGTCGGCTTCGAACGGCCGCGTTCGCTCGACGTGCAATCCACCGAAGCGTTTCAGACGATTGCGAAGGACTTGCGTCATCGCCTCACGGAGATGGCATGACTGATAAACGCCTCGGCGACGTGCCGTTAGCGCCGGCAAATGAGCCGACACATACGCAGCGGCGCGATTTCAAGACCTACCTGCCCTGGATCACGACGCCGGCTTTGTGCGTCCTGCTGGTCGCGGTGTGGTGGCTTTACATCGACGTCAGCAAGATTTCAGCGTTCATTCTGCCAACGCCCCTATCGGTCTGGCACGCCTGGATCGGACTTCTTGTCTCCAAGCGCGCGTGGATCGACACTGCAATGACGGTCTATGCCACCCTCCTCGGCTTTCTCTGGGCGATGATTATCGGCGTCGGGCTTGGCGTGCTGATTGCGCGGGTGCGCTGGCTTGAACAGACCCTCAATCCGTTCATCGTCGCAAGCCAGGTGCTGCCGAAAGTGGCTTTGGTACCCCTATTCGTCGTCTGGTTCGGCTTCGGCGTGACCTCAAAGGTCCTGATCGCGACAACGCTCGCCTTCTTTCCCATCCTCACCAACACCGTGCTGGGTGTGAAATCCATCGACCGCGGCTACGGCGACGTGATGACCAGCTTGAACGCGACACGCTGGCAGGTGCTCCGTCGGCTCGAATTGCCCTCCTCGCTGCCGTACATCATCACTGGGATGGAAGTCGGCATCGTGCTGGCGCTGATCGGCGCGATCGTCGGGGAGTATGTCGGCGGCGACATCGGATTGGGCCATCTCCTGGTCGCGCGCATGAACGCATTCGAAACCGACGGCCTTTTTGCCGTGATGATCCATATGACGATCTTGGGATTTTTGTTCTATTTCGCCATCTCACTTCTGCGCCACGCGCTGATCCCGTGGCACGAGTCCGCGCGCCGCGGTACGCGCAACGCCTGAGTCAAGCGTCTGAATTACGAGACGGCGGCGGCTTGGCGGAGGCCGGCGATCATTGAGGTGCGCAACAGGTGGACCTCCTGCCGTTCGCGGTCGGCGGCGATGGCTTGCAAGTTGGCGAGGATTTCGCGGCGTTTGGCCGGATCCTTTTCTCGCATGCGGGCGCGGTTCGCGTCCGCCTGAGCGATGATCTGCTCCAGCGCCACCGGGCGGCGGCGCCGCTCGTAAAGGTCGAGCCGCTCTGCCAACTGCGCGCCTGCACGCACGTCGCGCAGCGCTGCCGCCAATTCGAAGGCGTCGTGGATACCGCCATTGAGGCCCATACCCCCTGACGGACTGTTCAGGTGGGCGGCATCGCCGGCGAGCGCGACGCGACCGCGGTAGTAGTGTGGTGCAATGCGCTTGTGCACGCGGTAGGGCCGTTTTTCCATGACCCGGTAGCCCGGTCGATGCGGGACAATCTCCTGCAGGCTCGCCTCGATCGCTTCATCGGTGATCTGCGCTTCGATCGGTAGATCCTCGCGCGGATAGATCGACACTCGCCAGCGGCCGGGAACGCGCAGCAGCGAAAAGTTGCCACCGGCCTTCCAGCAATAAGCAATGTTGGTCAGTCCTTCGAAGTGATCCTCGAACGGAAACGTCGTCGTCGCGAGCAACGTCGTTTCCGGATATGTCTCGCCCTCGAAATCAAAACCAAGCGCCTGACGGACCACCGAACGTGCGCCATCGGCGCCGATGACGAAACGGGCACGCAGTTTCGCCGGCGCCTCGTCGCCACCCAGATCCAGCGTCGCGCCGGCGTCGTCCTGGGCAACGCCTGTGACTTCCGTCGCGAAAAAAATTTGCGCGTTCGGCTCCTTGCGCAAGGCGTCGAGCGCAAGCCGGGACAACTTCCATTGCTCGCATTGCACGCGATAAGGGTGACGCGTCGCGTTTGCGATAACGCTAAGATCAAACACGGCACGGTCACCCTCCGGATGCAGCCGCACCTGCCATTGCGGAGAGATCAATCCTTGCTCAATAAGCGATCCGGCAAGTCCGATATCATCAAGCATATCGAGCGTCGGCGGATGAAAGGTCGACGCGCGCAGGTCGGTCTCGACATCGGACGTCTTCTCCAGCAGCGCGGTAGCGACACCCTGACGCGCCAGCAACAGCGCCATAACCAGACCGACCGGGCCGCCGCCGACGACGGCCACTTCGAATTCGTGATTTGGTTGCAGGCTTGACATTCGCGGGAACTGCCGAAAATCGTACGCTATGATTTTGACAAAACAAGCATCGAATGGAGACTGCATATGACCACGCGACGCCACCTCTTCAAGGTTGCCGGCGGGCTTGCGGCCGGCGCCGTGATCGCCAAGTCTTATGTACGCCCGGCGCGGGCAGCCGAACCGCTGACCTTCATGACGCCGTTTGGCTACATCCCAGACTTCCTCGAAATGATGAACATGGTCTCCGGGGGCTTTTTGGCGCAGCAGGGATTCGCACCGACATTGCTCGGCGGCCAGGGGGCGGTGGTAACGGCGCAGCAGCTCATGACCGGAGCGGTTTCATTCGTACGGCTTACCGCGATTGACGAATTTGTCGCAGTCGCCAAAGGCGCGGCCTTTGTGTCGGTGGCGACGCTGTACCAAGGTTCGACGTTTCACGTGATCTCGACCAAGGACAAGCCGATCAACGCGGCAGATGATTTTAAAGGCAAGACCATCGGAATCGTTTCCGTCGGCGGCTCCACCGAGCAGTTACTCGAAATCATGCTGCGCTCGGCCGGGATGACCAAAGCCGACGTCACCACGCAAGTTGTCGGCAACAGCCCGGGCGCGATGCAATACCTGCGCCAAGGCCGCATCGATTGCTTCATCAATTCCATCGGTGTGGTCGTAGCGCTGCAAACTGCCAACGAGCCGATCGTGCATTGGCCAACGGACCGTTACGCGCCGATGCCAAGCCAGATCTACGTGACCACGCGCGAAGTGATTGAGAAGAAGCCGACGACGGTGGTCGGGTTTCTTAAGGCCCTAAAGGCCTCAACGGACGACATGCTGAACGGCGACCTCAAAGCGATCTATCAGCGCGCCAGCCGCGACTTCGATATTCCCGGCATGAAGAACCTCGACGAGCTTGTTGCGCTGATGCGTTTCATCATGACCAATCCCTGGATGTCGCAAGGACGCGAGAATTTTCTGCGCAACATGCCCGAACTCTGGGCAAAAGCTGATAACGGCATTCGCGGCGCCGACATTGCCGCCGTCCCAAATGTTGATGCGCTTTATACCAACACGTTCATCGAGCAGGCGCTGAAAGCCTGACCTGGAGTTTGCGGTCAGGTCGCCCGGCCCGAAAGGGCGGCTTTGACCCGCTCGAGTGTGAACGGCACCCGGCGCAGTCTCACGCCCGTCGCATCAAACACGGCGTTGCCGACCGCTGCCGCTACCGCCGCGGCAGCGGCCTCGCCGGCGCCCAGCGGGCGCTCGTGTCGGCGATCAATCAGAGCGATGTCGAGTTGTGGCACATCGGGAAAAGTCAGGATTGGATAGCTTGACCAATCGGTGCTGGTCACTTTCGAGCGGTCGAACGTGACCTCCTCAAACAACGTCCGGCTCAGCGTCTGCAGGATGCAGCCTTCGACCTGGGCCCGCACGGCGTCCGGATTGATCATCAACCCGCAATCGTGAGCGCAGACCACGCGCAGCACCCGGATGGCGCCGGTCGAACTGTCAACCGCGACGTCCATTCCCATGGCCACATAGTTCTCGGCCTGTTTGTAGTGCACGTAGGCGATGCCGCGACCGTTGAGTGTCTGGCCAGTGCGGTTGACGGGCGACGTGCGCGCGGTCCGCCGCATCATTTCGCCGACGCGCTGCAAAACTTCGCGTCCACGCGGATCGCGCAGCTGCTGCAGCCGGTAGGCGAGCGGATCGGCACCGGCGGCGGCCGCAAGCTCGTCGAAGAAGCTTTCAACGGCGAAGACATTCCCGATCTTGCCCGGAGCGCGCAGGTTTGAGGGACGCAGCGGCGTGGTCGCCTGCCACCTGATCTCCGCGCGCATATTCGCAATCTCGTACGGGGGATCGGAATTGAGCGAGAGAAGCCCGGAGAACAGCGCGCTGCCATCGTCGAGACCGGCTGCGACTGCGCCCAGGAGCGGGATGTCCGGCGACTTCGGCGCGTTTGCGGGCGCGATGGCTACTGTTTCCCACGCGGCGATTGCACCGCCAGCATCGAGCGTTGCACGCAAATCAAGCAGCTGCGGCGGGCCCTTCGGATCCCAGGCGTGCTCGTCTTCGCGCATCCACTGCACACGCACCGGTCGCCGCAGCTCACGCGACAACAGTGTAGCCTCGAAGGCGACGTCGTCGTTGCCGTTCATCCCGTAACTACCGGAGCCGTCCATGTAGACGAGGCGGAGTTTGGCTGCGTCGAGCCCGAGGAGCCGCGCGATGGTCTTGCGCAGACGGTGTGTGCCTTGCGATGCAGTCCACACGATGCCGCCGCCGTCGCGAATGTCGGCAACCGCGCAGGAGGGTCCCATCGAACCGTGGGACTGGATCGGCCAGGCATAGGACGCGTGAAGGACGCGCGGCGCCGATGCAAGGGCCGCGGTAGCGTCGCCGACGCTGCGCATCGTCTCGGTGCGAGCGACCGGGGTTGCGCGCACCGCCTCGAACAAATTATCCGAACCCGGCAGCGTCGCCGCTTCGCTCCAATTTGCCTTCAGCGTCCGCATGGCGCGCACAGCGTCCCACTCGCGCGGCGCCGCAACGGCCAGAAAGTCGCGCACCCGGACGAATTGCGCGTGCGGGATTGCGGCGATCGAGCCGGCATCAACGTCGAGCAATTTCGCTGCGATCGCCGGCGGTCGAATGACTCGCGCGTGCCACATGCCTGCGATGCGATGGTCCTGAACATAGGCATGCCGCGCCGTCAGCTTCGCCGGAATGTCGGGCCGTGGATATGACGTGCCGACAATCGTGTAAGTATCCGGATCACGCAGCGGCGCGGTTTTGTCGACCGGAACGTTGAAGGTCGCGCCGCCGATCAACGCCGCAAAGCTTACCGCTTCGCCGCCGCGGATTGCGACCGCACCGTCGCGGGTTTCCAAATCCGTCACTGGCCGATTGAGCCGCACCGCGCCAAGCGCCAGCAAATGCGCACGCGCGGTCGCCGCGGCTTGCCGGATCTGCACGCCGCCGACCATGATACCGGTTGAGCCTCCGGTTGAGCCCTGATCGGGCGTGAGTGCGGTGTCGCCCTCAATGAGCGCGATGCGCTTTGGCGAGAGCGAAAGCTCCTCAGCAACGATTTGGCGGACCGCAGCGCGCGCCCCGGTGCCGAGATCGACCTTGCCTGCGAAGACGGTAACACCGCCATCCGGCGCCATGGCGAGGTGGGCATCGACGCTGGCGGTGGCAACCGTCGTCACGCTCGCTGCGGCAACGCGCGGCAAGCTGAACGCGACCACGAGCCCGGCGGTGCCCTGCATGAACGAGCGGCGGCTGGCATAGGTCATGGCTCAGCCCTCCCTCGCCGCCCGCAGCACTGCCGCAAGGACGCGCACGTGGCTGCCGCACCGGCAGAGATTTTGCGCTAATGCCTCGCGCACGTCGCCCTCAGTCGGATGCGGCTGGCGATTAAGGAGCGCGGTCGCCGTCATGATCATGCCGTTGGTGCAATAGCCGCATTGTGCCGCTTGCACGGCAATGAACGCGGCCTGCACGCGACTGGGCTGCTCAGGGCTGCCGAGCCCTTCCAGGGTCGTGATTTGCCGTCCTTCTGCATCAACGGCTCGGATGATGCAGGACCGCGTCGCTTCGCCATCGATCAGCACGGTGCAGGCACCGCATTGGCCAAGCCCGCAACCAAATTTGGGGCTGCGCAGCTGCAGATCGTCGCGCAGGGCGTAGAGGAGCGGCATATCCGGGTCATCAACGGCGACCTTATGGTCCGTGCCGTTCACCCGCAGGGTAATTTGGCTCGTCATTGCCTTTCCATCGCTCGGCCCCGGCACATACAAGCAACCACAGGGCCAACAACCGCCTCACCCGACACAAATTGCAGGCTATGCAGGCAATGGTCAGAGAGGCGCAATAATGCGCTAAAAAACGGCAAGGAAAGCTTCGCGTCACCTCACGAAGCAGTGAAACCTCATGCCAGCGAGGGTGTTATGCAAAAAATACCTGGCCATCCGACGTCGCGGTTCCCATATCGGGCCGGACATGCAAAACGGGACGCGGGAACCGATGTTCGGTATCTGTGCGTGCCAGGCATGCGCTGAACCGCGCAGCCTTACCAACAAGCCGTAACAAACGGCGGTAGTCCGGCGCAGGCCGAGCAGCTCTAAAAGGTCTGCTGGTCTACGCCGCCCTACCCGGGAGAACGCCGAGGAGCCGACAACGCAGCGGATTCGCGTCTCACAGGTTGCTGAGCCATGGGCATTGTTCGTTTTGCTCTGAAATTACCCCACACCTTCTACGTCCTCGCCGCGCTCATATTGTTCCTGGGCGTCACCGCTATTGCGGCGATGCCCACCGACATCTTTCCGGAAATCAACATCCCCGTCGTTACCATCATCTGGCAGTACACCGGCCTCAGTACACCGGAGATGGAACAACGGGTCACGACCTATAGCGAGTACGCGCTGTCGTCGAGCGTCAACGGCATCCAGGACATCGAAGCGCAGACGATCAACGGCATTTCAGTTCAGAAGGTCTTTTTCCAGCCCGACGTAAACCTCGACCTTGCCATCGCTCAAATCGTGGCCGGAACCAATTCCATCCGCGCCTTGATGCCGACCGGAATCCAGCCGCCGATTGTTGTGCAATACAACGCTTCGAGCGTCCCGGTGCTGCAGATCGGTCTGAGTTCCGATACGCTGAACGAGCAGCAACTCTACGATTACGGAATTTATCGGCTGCGCCAGCAACTCGCGCCGATACACGGCGTTACGCTCCCGACCCCGGCCGGCGGCAAGTATCGCCAGATCATGGTCGATATCGACCCGCTCAAATTACAGGCCAAAGGCCTGACGCCATTGGACGTCGTCAACGCCGTTAACGCGCAGAACCTGACGGTACCTGCCGGCCTGGCAAAGATCGGCGACGCCCAATTCACAGTGCGCACCAACGCACTGCCGGCGTCGATCGAGGATCTCAACAACATCCCGGTGAAGTTTGCCAACGGCGCCACGGTGTTCGTCAAAGACGTGGGGCACGTGCACGACGGCTATGCCGTGCAGCAGAACATTGTGCGAATCGGCGGCAGCCGCGCGGTGCTGCTCAGTATCATTAAGAACGGCAACGCTTCAACGCTCGCAGTGGTCAACGCCGTCAAACAGGCACTTACGATCGCCCGGCAGGCGGCGCCGCCAGGCATGCAAATCAAAGAGCTATTCGATCAGTCGGTGTTCGTCACGGACTCGCTGCGCGCGCTGTTGCGCGAAGGCGCCATCGCCGCAGGATTGACCGCCCTGATGATTGTGCTGTTTCTCGGCTCGTGGCGCTCGACCTTGGTCGTGATGATCTCGATCCCGCTCTCGATCTTGAGTTCACTTGTTGTCCTGTACTTTCTGGGCGACACGATCAACACGATGACTTTGGGCGGCCTTGCGCTGGCTATTGGCATCCTGGTGGACGATTCAACGGTAACAATCGAAAACATCCATCGATTGCTCACCGAGGAACACATGCCCCTGCCGGCGGCAACGCTTTACGGCGCCGCCGGCATCGCTGTTCCGACGCTGGTATCGACACTCGCCATCAGCTGCGTGTTCGTATCCGTGGTCTTCCTCCACGGGCCGGCGAAGTACCTCTTCACCCCGCTCGGCCTCGCCGTGGTGTTTGCCATGCTGGCGTCCTACGGCCTGTCGCGAACGCTGACGCCGATATCGATCGGGCTATTGCTCAAGGGCGAACATCATGGCGAAGAAGGACAAAGCCGAAGTGGATGGTTCGCGCGCCTGCATGCAAAGTTCGAATATGGGTTCGAAGCCATGCGTGCCGCGTATGTCGACGTTCTTCACATCCTGTTGCCGCGACGCTTCATCGTGCCGCTGGGAGCGGCTGTAGTGCTTGCCCTGGGCGGCACGCTGTTCATGTTCGTCGGCCGCGACTTTTTTCCGCTGATCGACGGCGGCCAGATCCAGCTGCATGTGCGCGCGCCAGCGGGAACCCGCATCGAGAAAACCGAGCAAATCTTCCAGGCGGTCGAAAACAAGATCCGCGAGGTCATTCCGCAGGACGAACGCGACCTGATCGTCGACAATATCGGCTTGCCGGCCCGTTCCTATAATTTTGCATTCGGTGACGGCACCGCTACCGGCCTGAACGACGGCGTCATCCTTGTGGCACTCAAGGAGGGACATGCGCCAACGGCAAAATATGTGGCGAAGCTTCGCCAGGTGCTGCCTGCCGCGTTCCCGGAAGACATTTTCTACTTCCAGGCCGCCGACATGGTGACTCAGATCCTGAACTTCGGCATCCCGGCGCAGATTAACGTACGCACTGTCGGATACGACCACGCGAAAAACCTGCAAGTGGCAAAGCGGCTGCAAAAACGCATGGCGGCGATCCCGGGGCTGGCCGACGTGCATCTGCAGCAGGAGGTGAACGCACCGGAGCTTTTCGCTCAGATCGATCGGGCGCGCGCCACCCAGTTCGGGCTCACCGCCAACAGCATCGCGCTGAACCTCAACACCAGCTTGAGCTCATCGGAGCAAGTTGCCCCGAACTTCTGGACCGATCCGAGCAACGGAACTCCCTATTTCCTCGCGGTCCAGACGCCCGAATATCGTGTCGATACGCTCAATGATCTCAAGAATACGCCGGTGACAACATTCGCTGGCGCCAACCGCAATCCCGTGCCCGGGCTCCTCAGTAACGTCGCCACCATCAAGCGCGACTCGACCCCGACCAACGCCAATCAAGCGAACGTACAACCTGTCTATGAAATCTATGCCAATGCCGAAGGCCGCGATCTTGGCTCAATATCGAGCGATCTGAACAAGGTGATAGCGGAGTACCAACAACAGCTCTCACCGGGCAATAATCGGATCGAGATCGTCGGTCAGATCGAGAGCATGAATTCCGCGTTTCGCGATCTGGCGATCGGCATCCTGTTTGCCGCCGTTTTCGTCTACATGCTCATGGTGGTGAATTATCAGAATTGGGGAGACCCGTTCGTGGTCATCCTGGCGCTGCCGGCGACTTTCTGCGGCATCGTTACCATGCTGTACATCACCAACACGACGTTAAGCGTGCCGTCGCTGATGGGCGCCATCATGGCAATCGGCGTGGCGTCGGCCAACTCTATCCTGCTGGTCACCTTCGCACGCGATCGACAACTCGATGGGGCGAGCGCGTTCGACGCCGCGATCGCCGCCGGCCGCACCCGCATCCGGCCGGTGCTGATGACGGCCGCTGCCATGATCGTCGGCATGGTCCCGATGGCAATCGGCGGTGCCGGCGAGGAGCAGAATGCCGCGCTGGCCCGGGCGGTGATCGGCGGCCTGCTTTTTGCAACGCCGACGACGCTGCTTGCGGTGCCCTATCTTTTCGCCCTGCTCCGCAAGGGCAATGACGGCAAGCCGGCGCACGGTGTGTTTACTGAGGAATTGGCATGAACAAGATGGAGCGGTCTCCGCTGCACGACTTCGATCCGGCCGAAGTACCGTGCGATCGGCTCGACCACACAAGCGGGGACACCGAAGCCGGCGACAAACCACATGAGACCTCGGTGCGGCGAATTCGGGGGGCCCGAATTGTTGCGCTGTGCGCCCTGCTGCTGCTCGGTGGGGCGCTCGCGATCGGCATCTGGCAGCACTACAGCGTTCATGCTGAGGTGATGGCGACGGCCGAGTTGCATCAAGACTTCGTCCCAAGCGTTCGCACCGCCGCCGTACGTGCGAGCGACGCGACGATGTCGGTGACGTGGCCGGGGGCAACCGAAGCCTTTGAGCAGGCCAACATCTATGCTCGGGCGAGCGGCTATATTTCCAAGCGCACAATCGACATCGGCAGCCGGGTCAAAGCCGGACAGCTTTTGGTCGAGATCACCGCCCCGGAGGTCGAGCATCAAATCGCTCAGGCGCAGGGAACGCTCGCGCAACTGGAAGCCGCGCTGCAGCAGGCGCAGGCCAACCGCGACCTCGCCCAAGTTACCTGGGATCGCGATGGCAAGCTCGTGCAGGAGGGCTGGGTCACGAAGCAGCAAGGCGACACCGATCGCTTGACCCTGCAGGCGCGGGATGCGGCGGTTTCGGTCGCCGCGGCCAACGTCGTAGCGCAAAAGGCGCAACTTCGTGTGTTGGAGCAGCAGAAAACCTATCAAAGCGTGGTCGCGCCATTCGACGGCGTGATCACCCAGCGCAACATCGATGTCGGTAGCCTGGTGCAGGCGGACGCCACCAGCGGCACGTTCCTGTTCACCCTCATGCACAGTGACATCCTGCGCATCCAGCTCTACGTGCCTCAGGATGAAGCCTTCGGTATCGAGCCGGGGGTCAAGGCAATCGTGCACGTACCGGAAATACCCGGTCGCGAGTTCGCCGGCACGGTGACGCGCATTGCGACCGCGCTACAGCCGGGCACGAGAACACTGCTGACTGAGATCGACGTCCCCAACCCCGAGCATGTTCTGTCGCCTGGAATTTACTGCACGGTCGAACTGAAAATCCCGCGAAAGACGCCCTCTTTGGTCGTTCCTTCCGAGGCGATTGTCTTCAACCGCGAAGGTCTGAATGTCGCGGTGGTCGAAAACGGCGTCGCCCGCTTTCACCGGGTAAACGTGGTGCGCGATTTCGGCACCACCGTCGAGGTAAACGATGGGATCAAGGACGGCGATCAGGTGATTCTCAATCCACCCGTCGACCTCACCGATGGGCATAAGGTCAGTGTGCGTACCGCCGCGAATGCTCAAGCGTCCTGAGCCGGCAAGCGCAACCGTCCGCCAAGAACAACAGCTTACAGGGCCGCGGCCGCCTCTTTGAGACGCTTCGTCATCTCGTTGCGGCCGCTCAACATCGTCGACCAGCCGCGCGTGACGCTTGAGTGACCGCCATCGACGACGATGTCGTGGCCATTGACGAAGCTCGATCCGTCGCTCGCCAGATAAACCGCTGCTCGGGCGATATCTTCCGGCAAACCAGCGCGCGGAATTGGTTGCAGCGCCGCAAAGCCCACCTTGAGCATATCGGTCAATTTGTCAGCCTTGGCGCCCTCGACGCCGGCGTTCTTGGCAAAGATGCCAGTAACGATCGCGCCGGGCGAAATGCTGTTAACGCGGATGCCCTTCTCTCCGAGTTCGGCGCCAGCGGAGCGCGTCAGCGCCAGCACAGCACCCTTCGTCGCGGAGTAGATGTGGCCGGAGACACCGCCGCGCAGGCCGGCCATGCTGCCAATGCTGATGATGCTGCCGGCCTTCTGCGCGATCATGACGGGGGCGACGTGTTTAATCCCCAGAAGGACGCCGCGGACATTGACGGCCATGAGCCGGTCGATGGTTTCGACGTCGATCTCGACGATACTGACCATCGGCGATGGAATCGCCGGCATTGTTCACGAGGCAGTCGACGCGGCCAAAGACTTTAACCGCGCAATCGATCATGCCCTTCACGTCGATTTCGCTTGAAACGTCGGTGCGGATGAAGCGGACGCCGAGGCGTTTTTCCAGCCCGGCCCCCTCCTGCTCGCGTCGCGCTGCAACTACGACCTTAGCGCCTTCTTCAACGAACAATTCAACGATCCGTTCGCCAATGCCGCTCGTGCCCCCAGTGACGATGGCGACCTTTCCGTCCAACGCTCCCATTTGTTCCCCTTATCTGCCGGTCTTGATCCGCGTCCACAGGCGGTTGATCAACCGTTGCGTCTTCTGATCGTGCGCGGTGATGGTGTAAAGCTTAGCCATCGTCGCGGCATCAGGATAGATGGTGCGATCGTCGAGGATCGATTTGTCGATAAATTTCTGGCTCGCCAAATTGCCGTTGGCGTAAGCAATGAAATTTGAGTTCTTTGCCGCTACCTGGGGCTTAAGCAGATAATTGATAAGCGCATGCGCCTCGGCGACATCGGGCGCGTCCTTCGGAATGGCGAGGTTGTCAAACCATAATTGCGCACCCTCTTTCGGAATGACGTAGCCAATCGCAATGCCACCTTTTGCCTCCGCCGCGCGCTTTTGCGCTTGCTTGATATCCCCGGAAAACCCGACGACGAAACAAATCTCACCGGTGGTCAGTGCGTTCAGATATTCCGAGGAGTGAAACTTGCGCACGTACGGTCTGATTTTCATCAGCAGATCCGCTGCCTTTTGCAGATCGCCCGGATCGCTCGAATTCGGATTGAGATGCAGGTAGCGCAACGCGGCCGGCATGATGTCGTCCGACGAGTTAAGGAAGTGAATACCGCAATTCTTGAATTTGGCGATCTTGGCCGGCTCGAACACATCGTCCCAGGAATTGATTGAATTGCCGGCGCCAGCGATTTCGCGCGCGTCTTTGACGTTGTAACCGATCCCGGTCGTGCCCCACATGTAGTTAACCGCGTATTGGTTGCCGGGATCATAACTCGCCAATCGGTTGGCGATCTCCGCCCAGGCGTTGGCGAGGTTCGGCAGCTCCGACTTGTCGAGCTTCTGGAAAACGCCTGCCGCAATCTGGCGGGCGAGGAAATAGCCGGTCGGCACGACAACATCGTAACCGGATTTGCCGGCCAACAGCTTTGCTTCCAGCGTATCGTTGGAGTCAAAGGTATCGTAGCGGACTTTTATCCCGGTTTCTTTGGTGAATTCGTCCAGAACCGTCGGATCGATATAGTCCGACCAGTTATAGAAATTGACGACGCGCTCCTTCTGAGCTGGCGCCGGCCCAGTCGCGATCAGGCAAACGGCAGACAACAAAGATAATTCCCGCCGGCACGGGAATGGCTGGTTTATGACGAAGCGCTTTCACCCGCGAAATCGTGCTAGCTCTCGGTCGGCAGTCCGGCCGCTCTCCACGCCAGAATGCCACCGGCCAGATGTGAGTTATAGTCGAAGCCCTGCTCCTGCGCGGCGAGCGAGGCGGTTACCGAACGCCGACCGGAGCGGCAGGCAAACACCACTTCGCTTCCCGGCGGTGCCGGGATCGTTGCCGGATCGAATGACGAGAGCGGCACCAGGACGGCGCCGGGAAAACGCTCAACCGCGGTCTCGTTAGGCTCCCGCACGTCAACGAGCACGATATGGCCCTCCTTCAATCCCTCCGCGACCTGCTGCGGCGTCAGATCGCTCACCTTGTGCCCTCCCCCCGGTTGATCCGACATGATCCCTCCTCGTGAAAAAGCCCCCTGACCGGGCAGCTTGCGTCAGCCGCGCGTGAAATCAAAGCGGCTTTTGCGAATTTCCTTAAAGGTGATCTGGCCGGACACGGCCGCCATTGGTGGATCAATTCCGGCGGTCAAGCCTTCAGCATCGTCCGCAGATCGTGTCCTAGATATTCACCTGCGTACCGACCTCGACGACCCGATCGGTCGGTATCTGGAAGTAGTCAGTGGCATCATTGGCCGAGCGGGCAAGTGTAATGAACATGCGGTCCTGCCAGCGCGGCATTCCCGAACGCGAGGCCCGCCGCAACGCCCGGCGCGAGAGGAAGAATGACGTCGACATGATATCGAATTGCAGCCCAAGCTTGCGGGCAAGCGCGAGCGCTTTGGGAATATTCGGCGTCTCCATATACCCGAAACGCAAAAACACCCGCATGAAAGTTGCGCCGACCGGCTCAATGCGCACGCGCTTGCTCGCCTCAACGCGCGGCGTATGCGTCGTTTCGACGGACAGGATGATGTTCTTCTCGTGCAGCACCCGGTAGTGCTTGAGGCTGTGCAGCAGCGCGGTGGGCGCGCTCTTCGGGTCGCTGGTAAGGAACACCGCCGTTCCGGGCACCCGTTGCGGCGGTTTGCGCTCGAGCATATTTACCAACTCGTCGAGCGGCGTCTCCAACCGGCGGGTTTTTTCAAACAGCAGCCTAGAGCCGCGCCGCCACGTGTACATGATCACCATGACGAAGCCGCCCAGTGCGAGCGGCACCCAGCCGCCCTCGACGACCTTGAGCATATTGGCGGAAAGGAAGGTCAAGTCGATCAGAATGAACGGCAACATCAGTGCGGCGGCGGCGAACGGCGACCAGTGCCACATCCGCCAGATCACGACAAACGCCATCGTCGCGGTGACGACCATCGTGCCCGATACGGCGATGCCATAGGCAGAGGCTAGCGCGCTCGACGAGCGGAACAGAGCAACGAGCAAGAGCACGCCGACGAGCAAAAGAGCGTTGACGCGCGGCATGTAGATCTGACCGGCTTGATGAGCAGAGGTGTGGCGGATTTCGAAGCGCGGCAGCAGGCCGAGCTGGATCGCCTGGCTGGTCAGCGAGTAGGCGCCAGTGATGACCGCCTGGCTGGCAATCACGGTCGCTGCGGTGGCCAACACCACCATCGGAATGCGCGCCCAGTGGGGATAGAGCAGAAAGAAGGGATTGGCTATCGCATCGGGATGAGCAAAGACGAGTGCGCCCTGCCCCAGGTAGTTGAGCGCCAGCGCTGGTAGGACGAGGCAAAGCCAAGCCGCCTGAATGGGAAGCCGGCCGAAATGACCGAGGTCGGCATAAAGCGCTTCGGCGCCAGTAACGGCGAGAAACACCGCGCCCAACGTGTAAAACCCGATGATCCCGTGATGGAGCAGAAACGCCACGCCATGAGCCGGATTAAGCGCCCAGAGCACACCGGGATCGCTGATGATCCAGATGAAACCGGGTATCGCGATCGCCACAAACCAGACGGCGGTAACCGGACCGAATAGGGCGGCGACTTTCGCGGTGCCGCGCGATTGAAACGCAAACAACACGACCAAAATGACCACGGTCAGCGGCACCACGAAGTCATGGAATGCCGGTGTTGCCACGTCGAGTCCTTCGACCGCGGAGAGGACCGACAACGCGGGTGTAATGACGGCATCGCCGTAAAATAGCGCTGCACTAATGATGCCTAGCAGCGCGACGGTGCTGGCGGCCCTGCCGACGCGCGCAACGGCGCGCGATGCGAGCGCCATCAGGGTCAGCGTACCGCCCTCCCCGTTATTGTCGGCGCGAAGTAGGATCAGCACGTACTTCAGCGTGACGATAACGAACAGCGCCCACAGGATAAGCGACACCACGCCGAGCACCATCTCGCGCGCGATCGCCTCGTGATTGGGACCCGATGCCGCGACCATCGCCTCGCGCAACGCATAAAGCGGGCTGGTGCCGATGTCGCCATAGACGACGCCGATGCTGCCGAGCGTAAGGCCCCAAAAGCCGGCGCGGGAACGCGTGTCGTCATTAACGAACACTTCGCTCCCGAGCGGAGCGGTTACGCTATCTGCCATCGAGTTTGAAACAGGAAGTCGCCCTGCTCCTAGTATTGCGTCGCAAGGAAAGCGGCTCGCGCGTATACACGCTCCGAGACCAAGAGTCATGATCCAGATCAACGCCTCAAGGTTAAGTCTCGGCCGTCACGAGCGGCTAACGCGAGCCAAACCATTCGGTCGCACCGAAAAGCTTAGTTGTTGTTGACCCTAGCAGCCCGGCGCAAGAGGCGTTAGATAGCGACGATTTCCTAGTGTTGGCAGTGGCTTAGGGCTTTAAGTCCGGCGGCACTGGGGGCGCTTCGCGCATCAGCGTGATGGTCACACGCCGATTGGCGGCAATGAAAGGATCGTCTGGGAACAGAGGATCGGTGTCGGCCTTGCCGGCCACTTCGTAGAAAGTAGTTGAGGGGAGGCCTTCTTCCTCCAAGATTTGCCGCACAACATTAGCGCGATCCACCGACAAGTTCCATGGCCCGTAATCGGACCGCGGTGGCGTCTTTGAAGCTGATGTGTGCCCAGTAATCGAGATCCGATAGGGCGTTGCCTTCAGCGGCCCGGCAAGTTTTTCGATGATGCGACGGGTCCGCTCGTAGGGCTCCTTCGAGCCCTCGGCGAACATTGAACGGCCTTCCTGGTCGACAAGCTCGATATTCAGCCCCTCCTTGGTTTCCTCGACCATGATGTGCTTGGAGGCCTCGGCCAATTCAGGCAAATCCTGGAGGGCTTGGCGCAGCGAGGCGGTGGCGAGAGCGAAAGCCTGGTCGCTGCTGAGCTTGGCGCCATACTGCCGATTGTGGTCCTGCTCTTCGGGCGTCGGCGTCGCTGAGGCGTCCTGGGGCTGGATATGCGCCGCATTTTTGAGTTTAGGCCGCGTTGGCAAACCATCGACTTCGATGACGCCGGAATAGCGGACATTGTTCTGCACGCCGAAGGCATCGCGCATTGAGCCAGCCACAATCTGCAGCTTCTGCTGATCCTGGTTGGAGAAAGCGACCAGCATGACAAAGAAGCTCACCAGCAGACCCATGAGGTCGGCAAAGGTAACGAACCAGCCGTGGCCGCCGCCGTGCGCTTCTTTACGTCGCGCCATCGCCTAAGTCTCCGCGCCAAACAGCTCTAAGCCGGCACCGGCTCCGGCTCGGCCTCGCGGTGCTTCTCCGGCAAATAGGCGATCAGCATTTCGCGTACGAGTGTCGGACTCTTCGATTCGCGGATCATAAGGATTCCGTCGATGATTAAAGTGCGGTTGATCTCTTCGTCGACCAGCTTGAGATGCAGCTTGTCGGCAATCGGCAGGCAGAGGATGTTCGCCAGTACGGCTCCGTAAAGCGTGGCAAGCAGCGCCGTCGCCATGAACGGGCCCAACTTGGACGGATCGGTCATGTTGGCGAACATCTGCACCATACCGATCAGGGTGCCGATCATGCCGAAGGCCGGCGCGCAATCGCCGACCGCGCGATAGATTTTTTGACCCTCGTCAAGATGAGTTAGAAAATTGTCGCGGTCGCGCTCGAGATTGTCGCGAATGAACGCAGCGTCGTAACCGTCGGCGACGAAGCGGATACCCTTGGCGAGATAAGGGTCTTCAATGTCCACCTTTTCCAGTCCGATCGGCCCCTGTTTGCGCGCGATTTCCGCCAAACCGGCAATCTCGTCTACCAGTTCGCGCTGGGTCGTGCGCCGCATGGTGAACGCGAATTTGGCGCCAAGCGGCAGGCCGTGAAAAATCGCGGTCAGAGGAAAGCGGATCAGCGTAGCGGCAAACGAGCCGCCAAAAATGATGATGACGGCATGTTCGCTGACAAACATTCCCAGGCTGCCGCCCAGCAACATCATAGTGGCGACGACCACCAAGCCGGCGGCCAGGCCCAGGCCCGTTGCAATATCCATTAAAAACTCCCGCCGGCACTCAATATTCCCGCCGCAGGTTAGCTGCATCGCGCTTAAGGGACGGTTACCTCTGGTATCGGGCAGCCCGCGTGCCGAATTTGACGCGAACTTCCGCTGCAAGGGACACCTCCGTGAGCAGCCACCAGCGTCACGAGGCCGCCGCCCTACCCCGTGACCGCTGGGGAAAAAGGCTGCACAATGGGACCACGAAGCGGTACGCGCCGTTCAATGTCCAGGGAGAGACTTCATGCGTGAGATCGGCCACTTCGTCGGCGGTATAGAGGTGAAGGGGGGATCGGGCCGGTTCGGCGACGTTTTCAATCCGAACACCGGCGAAGTTCAAGCCAAAGTCGCCTTCGCCAAGCGTACCGAGGTCGAGCAGGCGATTGCGGTTGCCGAAGCGGCACAGCCTGCCTGGGCGGCCACGAACCCGCAGCGGCGCGCACGCGTCATGATGAAATTCCTCGACTTGGCCCAGAAGGAATTCGACTCGCTCGCCCGGCTGCTGTCTTCCGAACATGGCAAAACCTTCGCCGATGCCAAGGGTGACGTTCAGCGTGGCCTCGAAGTCGTCGAGTTTGCTTGCGGCATCCCTCACCTTCTCAAGGGCGAATATACGGAGGGCGCCGGTCCCGGCATCGATCTCTATTCGATGCGACAGCCGCTTGGCGTCGTCGCCGGGATTACGCCGTTCAACTTCCCTGCCATGATTCCGATGTGGAAGTTCGCGCCCGCGCTCGCCTGCGGCAATGCGTTCATCCTCAAGCCGTCGGAGCGCGATCCTTCGGTGCCGATCCGGCTGGCCGAGCTGCTTGTTGAAGCCGGCCTGCCAGCCGGCGTTCTCAATGTCGTCAACGGCGACAAGGAAGCGGTCGACGCGCTCCTGACCGATCCGCGCATTCAGGCGGTGGGTTTCGTCGGTTCATCGGCGATCGCCGAGTACGTCTACACCACGGCGACCGCCCATAATAAACGCGCGCAATGTTTCGGCGGCGCCAAGAACCACATGATCGTGATGCCGGACGCTGACATGGATCAGGCGGTCGACGCGCTGATCGGCGCCGGCTATGGCTCCGCAGGCGAGCGCTGCATGGCGGTTTCAGTTGCTGTGCCCGTCGGCCAGAAGACCGCGGACATTCTGCTGGAGAAGCTGGTGCCGCGGGTCGAAAGCTTGAAAATCGGACCTTCGACCGACGCGCAAGCCGATTATGGGCCGATGATCACCAAGGCGCATCTGGAAAAGGTCAAAGGCTACGTCGACCTCGGCGTCAAGGAAGGCGCCAAGCTCGTGGTCGACGGCCGCGGCTTCAAACTGCAAGGCTATGAGAACGGCAATTTCATGGGCGGCTGCTTGTTCGACCACGTGAAGCCCGACATGCGCATCTACAAAGAAGAAATCTTCGGGCCGGTGCTCTCGGTCGTTCGCGCCAAGGACTACGAGGAGGCAGTGCGGCTGCCGTCTGAACACGAATACGGCAACGGAGTCGCCATCTTCACCCGCGATGGCGACGCGGCGCGCGATTTCGTTAGCCGGGTTGAAGTCGGCATGGTCGGCGTTAACTTCGCCATCCCGGTGCCGCTCGCCTATTATACCTTCGGCGGCTGGAAGCGTTCAGGCTTCGGCGATCTCAACCAGCACGGCCCCGACGCGATCCGTTTCTACACTAAGACGAAGACAGTGACGGCGCGCTGGCCGTCGGGCGTCAAGGAGGGCGCCGAGTTTGTCATTCCAACGATGAAATGACGAACTGCCGCAAAGGCGCAAACCTCGCAGTCGCTATGGTCGGCCTACTCAGGGTGCAGGAGCGGAAGCAGACTGGATCGCAGCCCTAGCTCACGCACTCGTGCGCGGCATCAGAGCCACTGAACCGGCACTGGCACCGCGGCGGACGTTCGAGCACGGAGATTATCACCGTGGTGATGCGGTTTCTTTTCACCACAACATCGCAAAGCGGCGCGAGGGCCCCGGCGAGACCGTCAGCCTGAAGTCGCAGCGTGCCGACCCGTTCCTGCAGGATCGCGTTGCCCTGCTTGATTGGCGCCAGTTTGGTGGAGTTGATATAGAGCGCCGTTTGCGTAACCGGCGCGATCGGAACGGTCTTAATCTCGACGTAGCCGACGTCGCTCGTCGGCCGGAACAGGACAACTGCGGCGCCGAGGATAACAGCGCCCGCCGCAAGCCCAAGCGCGCGCCGTAACGTAGCGTTCAAGACTTACGCCCCCGGCGGCTTAATTCCACCGATCAGTTTGTTGAGCTGGGTCGAAGCATCGCGGATGTCGCGCGTGAGGTGACGGATGACCTCGAGGGCTTTTTCTGCCTGCTTGATCTCAAGAAGCTCGCTGATGAAATCCTCGTTCTGCTGCAAGGTTTGCAACAGACCGGCAAATTGCACACGCGCGTCGTCAAGCTCTTTGTTCGCGCTTTCGGTCTCAGTCTCAAGCTTGCGCCACTGGTCGATCAGAAACAGCCGCTCTTCCGGCTTGTAGCGTGTTTCCGCAGCCAAAGTCTTGAGTTTGGTCCGAACATGTTCGAGCGCCTTGACGCCGAGCTGCGACACCGGACCGTTATCTGAAACGGCGCCTAGCAGCCCGGAAACCGTCGCGCGCAATTTGTCGATTTCGGCGCGAGCTTTTTCAGCGTCGGTGACGCTGTCGATAGTGCTGGCCGAGTCTTGGATCGACTGGTTGAGGTCAGGCACGCTCCGCTGGAACGCCTCAAGCTGCTGAGAGAATTCCTCGACGGGCGAGTCCGAATTGGCCGTGTTGCCGCTACTTGCGTCTTCGGCGCGTGCGCCGGCCGCAAACAGCACAAGAACTACGGCGAACAATCCCGCAACCGCAACGCGCGCGCGGTTGCCTTGGGCAACTGCAGACGGCAATGTCTTCATGACACGCCTCCCCTCGGCACGGGTCCCTTAGAAGGGTTGATTTCGGTTAGCAATTTTGGCGCAAATGGGGCGTCTTGCCCCAGGGCCAAGGCAGCTTTTGAGCTTCTTTTGCCGCCACATTTGAGGTCTCCTGATCGACAGATGATCCGTTTGGGACACATAGGACGCCGGAGCGGGCGAGCGGCGGTTACCGCGGTCGCACTGTTGGCGTTTGCGATTTTGGCGGGATGCGCCACGAACGATCGTGTTGTCGCCGATCGCCCCGAGGCACAGGCGAGCCCGCCCCCACCGCCGCCACCACCCCCTTCGCCGCCTCCCGTAGATCTAACAGGCCGGTGGAAGCTCACGGCGGCGGGTAGCGGCGCCTGCTTCATGAACTTCGGCCACGCGCCTGCCGCCGCTCAGGGCACGATCGCGCCGGAAGGCGGGTGCCCTGGCAACTTCTTCACCAGCCGCAAGTGGACTTTCGAGCACGGCGTGCTGATCATGCGAAACCACAAGGACGAACCTTTGGCGCAGCTTTCATTTTCCGGCGGTCGTTTCGAGGGACACGAGACAGGGGGAGCCGCGCTGACGCTTTCGCGGTAGCAGCCATCATGGCCGAGTACGAACTGTACTGCTTTGCCCAATCCGGCAATTCATACCGCGTTGCGCTGATGCTCAATCTGATCGGTGCCGATTGGAAACCGGTCTTCGTCGACTTCTTTGTCAAAGGCGTGCAGCGCACGCCCGAGTTTCGCAGCACGCTGAACGAAATGGGTGAAGCGCCGGTCCTCGTCCACGGCAGCAAAAAGCTAAGTCAGTCCGGCGTGATGCTCACTTACCTCGCCGAGCGGACCGGAAAGTACCTGCCGCGCCGCGATGATGCCCGGCTCGAAGCATTGCGCTGGATTCTTTTCGACAACCAAAAGCTCAACGGCTCACTGGCGCCGTATCGCTTCCTGTATGCGCTGGCGAAGCCGCGCGGCGATCCAGTGATCCTCAAATTCCTAAAAGCCCGCGCCGACGGCCCGCTCGCGATCCTCGACAAGCACCTCGGCGACCGGCAATTCGTGCTCGGTGCGGAGCCGACCATCGCCGACCTTTCATTGGTCGCATACCTCTATTATCCGCCCGAGGAATTCGGCTTCGACATCGCCGCCGAGCACAAGAACATCGCCGCGTGGCTCGATCGCGTTAAAGCGCTGCCCGGCTGGGCGCATCCTTACGATTTGATGCCGGGTTATCCGATGCCGGCGTGAGCGCGCCTCACAGCGGAATGTCGAGCTCCTTGGCGGGAGCGGCTTTTGTAACGGGCGCGTGCGTGGGTATGTTGACTTTGGGCAGTGTCACATTGGCGTTGGCCAGCGGAGGCCGCGGCTGCGCTTTCGGTTCCAGCATAAGCGGCTTCTGAACCTGCTGCGGCTGCGCAACGACTTTCTGTCCAGGTTTCGGCACTTTCGGGGTCTGCTGTGGCTGCGCCGCGATGTTCGGCTCCGGCTTCTGAGCCGGTGCGGGCAGTGATGACTGCTGCTGTTCCGGCTTCTCGGTCTGCGCAGGCCGAGATTGGGATTGAGGCACCGGTTCGTTCGCATATTTGGCAAGCGACACGCGGGCATTGGCCATCAGCTTCCCGCCGTCGATCTTGCGCTCTTTCATCTGTTTCAGCCACGCCGCGATAACGGGCTCCGTGGCTTTGCGCCACTGCACGACGTCTTCCGCTGTCAGCACGGTGATTGGATCGCCGCGGTCGCGCGCCGATTCGGCTACGGTTTTCGCCTCAAGGTCCCACATCGCACCCGCCATGCCGGCCGCAACCTGTCCCGAATTGTTGTCGATGACCGTCTTTAGGTCACGCGGCAGCCGGTCATAGGACGCTTTATTCATCGCCAGTACGAAGGTCGTCGTGCTCAACGAAGAGTCGGCGAAGTCGGTGTGAGCCTTGAAGGCATCGTTGAGGCGCAAGACCGGCACAACGTCCCACGGATCGAGGCAACCATCGATGACGCGTCCGGCGATCGCCATCGGAACTTGCGGGATTGGAACGCTGATCCCTCGCGCGCCGAGCACCTCCACCGCCTCGCCGGCGAGACGGCTCGCCACCTGCAGCCGCAAACCCTTGATATCTTCGAGCGTCCGGATGGAGCGGTTTGCGTGCAGAACGCCGTGGTCGCGGCACGAGAACGCTAGCGGACGGCACTTCGCGGAATTCGTCCTGCAAGTTGGCGGCCGCGTAATCTTGCAGTGCCTTCGAGTTCACCAGCGCCCGGCGTGAAGCCGCGAACGGCAGTTCGAATACTTCAATCTTGGCAAAACGGCCCGGCGTATTGCCCGGCGCCGCCCAAACAATATCGGCGAGCCCATCCCGCGCCTGATCGAACAGTTGCGCCGGAGCACCGCCGAGCTGCATCGAGGGAAAAATATCGATGCGGATGCGGCTGCCTGAGTCCGCCTCGACCTTGCGCGCCCAGGGCACGAGAAACTGCGTATGTGCGCCCGACACCGACGAGAAAAAATGATGCAGTTTGAGCGTAACTGGTGGCGTGTCGGCACGCGCGAAGCGCAAAACGTGGGGGAGCCGCCAGTGCTACCGTCATCGAGGTTAGAAATGTGCGGCGGGCAACACGCATCTTTACCTCGCGTACGGTGAACTTCGCTAGCGGCGCGATTCAATTGAGGCGCGACGGGCGATCTTCAGTCCCGGCAGTGCGGATAATAGTCGCTAATCTCGGCACCGGCGGCGCGCTCGCGGCCGACGCCGCCTCGAGTTTGGCTTCGCGGGATCGTCGCTCGTAGCCGCGATAAGACACCCATCCGAACGGCAAGCTCGCCACGTAGACCAGCGTGCCGGCCGTGAGCAAAATCCACGGATAGGCGATCAGCAACGCAACGCAAAGCACGACGAGGATCACGACCGGCCCAACCATTTCCGGCGGCACGCGTGTACCGACGCGCTTGCCTGAAAAAACCGGCAGCCGCGAAACCATCAGCGCGGCAATGACGAGCGTGTAGACGAGCATCGCCCAGGTCACGAATGGTGAACGCGGAAGGCCAAGGAAAGCGGCATAGATCGGCAGCAGCACGATGATGGCCCCGGCCGGCGCGGGCACGCCGACGAAAAAATTGGCCGCCCAGGCGGGGCGGTCCGGGTCGACGCTCATCACGTTGAAACGGGCGAGCCGCAAGCTCGCGCAAATGGCGAATGCCATGGCGGCGATCCAGCCGGCCGATTTCAAGTCGTGCAGCCCCCAGAAGTAGAGGATCAGCGCCGGCGCCACACCGAAATTAACGAAGTCGGCCAGGCTGTCGAGTTCGGCGCCAAAGCGTGACGTCCCCTTCAGGAATCGGGCCAAACGTCCATCGAGACCATCGAGGATGGCGGCGAAAACGATAGCTGCAAGCGCGAGCCCATAGCGGTTTTCGAACGCCATGCGAATTCCGGTCAACCCGGCGCAAAGCGCAAGCAACGTGACGAGGTTCGGCGCCAGCGTCCGCACCGGGATGCGGCGAAAACGCCGGCGCCGCCGATCATCGAATGGAGGCGGATGCATAGCCATGGCGACAATATAGCCTCTTCAAGCCCGACCCGCCATCGAGCGGCGTAGCGAGCGCCATTGCGCCGGTTAGGAGATGGTAAAAGTGCGACCTGGCTGCGGAACCTTCAGATCGGCAAGGACAGTCTCACCAGCGGTCGCGATCTGACCTTCGGCGACCAGAGCCGTAGCGCCCTCAGGCAGGTAAACATCGACGCGCGAACCGAAGCGGATCATGCCGATGCGCTGGCCTGCCGCAACAGTGTCTCCCTCTCGCACGAACGGCACGATCCGCCGCGCCACCAACCCGGCGATCTGGACGACGACGATACGCGGACCGTTCCCGCTCGAAATCACGAACGCGTTACGCTCGTTGCTCTCGCTCGCCTTGTCGAGATCGGCGCTGACGAAAGCGCCGGCCCGGTAGACCATGCGGTCGATGCGTCCGGCAACGGGACTGCGATTCACGTGACAATCGAACACACTCATGAAGATGGAAACGCGAAGCAGCGGCCGCGAGCCGAAATTGAGCTCAGGAGGAGGTACGGCGTTGGCGATACGGCTCACGCGTCCGTCAGCCGGAGCAACCACAATGCCCTCGCGCGCAGGGGTCACGCGCGGTGGATCGCGGAAGAAATAGACACACCACAACGTCGCGACGGTCGCGAGCCAGCCGAGCGGCGACCATAGCCAGAACAGCACCAGTGCTACGAGCGCGAAGCCGCCGATGAACGGGTAACCCTGTGGATGGATCGGCGTCAGCTGCGAGCGGATGGAATTTATGACGGACATGGCCGAGGTCATTCCGGCCGAACGAGCGCAACGACTAAGGGCCGGAATCCATAATTGCAGACCTTGCACGACATACCGTGACGCTTCCTTTTATCTTCTCAAACGACGGTGATTATGGATTCCGGGTTCGCCGCTTTGCGGCGCCCTGGAATGACGGAATCACTCCGCGGCATCAGCGGCCGGCAGCAGCTCTTTTTCTTCCGCACTCGCCGCTCCGGTGTCCGCCGGTGGATTGAGATTTGGCGGGGCGTCCTCCTCCCCTACTTCCGCAAGAATTTCGCGCGCCATCTCGGCCTCGCGCTGACGGTTCCACATGCCGGCGTAAAGTCCGCTCTTTCCAAGCAGCTCGTTGTGGGTCCCGCGCTCAACGATCACGCCCTGATCAAGCACGAGGATCTCGTCGGCGCCGACAATGGTCGAGAGCCGGTGAGCGATGACAAGCGTGGTGCGGTTCCTCGATACCCGATCGAGCGCATCCTGAATGTCGCGCTCGGTGTGGGTATCGAGCGCGGAAGTCGCCTCATCGAGCAACAGGATCGGGGGCGCTTTGAGGATCGTGCGCGCAATAGCGACACGCTGCTTTTCGCCGCCGGAGAGTTTCAGCCCGCGTTCGCCGACTTCAGTTTCGTAGCCTTTGGGAGACAGCCGGATAAAGCCATCGATCTGGGCCGCTCGCGCCGCCTCTTCGACCTTGGCGTCGGTGGCATCCCATTCGCCATAGCGGATGTTGTAACGGATCGTGTCGTTAAAGAGGACGGTGTCCTGCGGCACCATGCCGATGGCAGCGCGGAGTGATTTCTGCGTCACGTCGCGAATGTCCTGCCCGTCGATCAGGATGCGGCCGCCGGTCACGTCGTAGAAGCGAAATATCAGTCGCGAAATCGTCGATTTGCCGGCGCCAGTCGGCCCGACGATGGCTACGGTCTGCCCGGCGCCCACCTCGAAGCTCAACCCTTTGAGGATCGGCCGCGCCTTCTCATATGCGAACGACACGTTGTCGAAGCGGATGATACCGGCGCCGACCTTGAGCGCCTGCGCGCCCGGCCGGTCCACGATCTCCGGCTTGCGGTTCAGGATCGAAAACATGATCTCGATATCGATAACCGCCTGTTTGATCTCGCGGTAGACCAGGCCCATGAAGTTCAGCGGCTGATAGAGCTGGATCATCATGGCGTTGATCATGACGAAATCGCCGACCGTATTGCGGCCCGATTCGATGCCGTAGGCGCAGAGCACCATCGCCGCCGCAAGCCCAATGGTGAACACGATCGCCTGGCCGGCATTGAGCACCGCGAGCGAGGTGTAGGCCTTTACGCTTGCTTCCTCGTAGCGCTTCATCGAGCGGTCGTAGCGCTTGGCCTCGCGCTGCTCGGCCGAGAAATATTTGACGGTCTCGTAGTTGAGCAGCGAATTGATCGCCTTGGCGTTGGCATCGGTGTCGCTCTCGTTCATCTTGCGGCGGATGCCGATGCGCCACTCAGTCGCGTAGAACGTAAACCCGACATAGAGCGCGACCGTCAGCAAGACGACGATCACGTAGCGCCAGTCGAAATGGAACAGCAGCACCCAGGCGACCAACACCACCTCGACAATGGTCGGCAACAGCTGCAGCAGCAGCATGCGCACGATGGTCTCGATGCCGTTGCGCCCGCGTTCGAGAACACGCGTGAGGCCGCCGGTTTTGCGCTCGAGATGAAAGCGCAGCGACAGAAGGTGCATGTGCTCGAAGGTGAGCATCGCCAGCCGCCGCACCGCGTGCATGGCTACCTTGGCGAAGATGCCGTCACGCCATTGGGTCAGCACGCCCATGAGAATGCGCATG
Organism: uncultured Alphaproteobacteria bacterium; assembly: GCA_963759345.1. Classification (GTDB taxonomy): domain Bacteria; phylum Pseudomonadota; class Alphaproteobacteria; order Rhizobiales; family Xanthobacteraceae; genus BOG-931. Next base: position 118,039 of record CAVWYW010000018.1, on the reverse strand, counting down.
CCGCCGTAGGCGAGCGTCATCATCACCGGGGTTGCCAGCGCCCAGGCAAGCCACTCGTTCGCCAAGACCGGCGCCGTGCCGTGACCCGCGAGTGCATCCGTCGCCCATTTGAAGGTAAACGGCACGGCCACGGTGGCGAGCTTGGCGATAAAGATCAGCAAAGTCGCAAACAGGACCCGGGCCTTCAGGTCGGCGCGGTTGGACGGCCAGATATAGGGCCACAGATGGAACAGGGTGGAAATCAGCGAGCCCCCGTCGGCTTTAATGTTGCGCGTCGAGCGATCGGGGGCGGTTGCGTATTCTCTCATTGCAAAGGGTGACCTGGGCGGATCCCGTTGAGCCGCCACGCGCTTGTCATATAGAGACTTTCTCCGATTCCTGCATCGGCAGGCCGCCGCCGCGTCTTAACGTCAAACAGCTTGCGCTGCGGACGAATCGCCGCCACATCTAGTCCTTTGTGAGTGAGACTCTATGAGCAAAATCAATGCTGTGTGCGTTTATTGCGGGTCGAGCCCGGGCACCGATCCGGCTTTCGTCAAGGCGGCGCGCGATTTCGGCAAGATCCTGGCCGAAAGCGGTGTGCGGCTGGTCTATGGCGGCGGCTCCATCGGCCTGATGGGAGCGGTCGCGAGCGCCGTGATCGAACACGGCGGAGCAGCGACCGGCATCATCCCCGAATTCCTGACCGCCAAGGAGCGGCCGCGCCGGCTGGCGCAGGAGCAGATCGTTACCCGAGACATGCACGAGCGCAAGAGCACGATGTTCGACCGCGCCGATGCCTTCGTCGCGCTGCCGGGCGGTCTCGGCACTCTGGAAGAACTGATCGAGCAGATGACCTGGGCGCAGCTTGGGCGTCACAAAAAGCCGATCCTGATTGCCAACATCAACGGCTTCTGGGACCCGCTGCTGGTGCTGATCGACCATATGCGGGGGCTAGGCCTTGTCCCCTCGCCAGCGCGAGGCGTCGAACTTCTCGTTACCGACAATATCCAGGACATTCTGCCGAAGCTGCGCGCGGCGGCGCGAGCGGTGACCGAAGCGGAAAAGCAGATGGCAATCCCGGCCGAGCGGCTGTGACCGCCCAGTTATCCCGGTCTCGGCGATGTAGTGACGCGCTTTCGCCCTTACAGGATAGGGCAACGGCCATGTGTCAGCAAGCTCGGTTGGATGAGGGAGGCGCGGCCGCCTCATCCAGTCTTTTTAGTTGCACTGCCGGGCCGTTCTTTCCCACGATTGGAGAGGGCAAAGCGTCAAAATCCTGGTTGCCGCTTCGGCCGACGATCCTGCCCGAGTTGCGCGCGGGCACGCTCGGTAAGCAAACGCAGACCCGCCTAGCGACCAGGGGAGCGGCCGTGGTCACCCTCGCTTGCAACCAGCCAGACCGCGGAGCATCAATCTCACAAATCTTCCAACGCAGGCTCATGCCTTCCCTCACGACCCACTGCGGTCAGATTGGGAAGATGCTTGTTCTTAATGAAGCTCGCCTCAAGTGCTGCGGCTTTATTTAGTATGGCAGATCGGGCATGGCCCTCTTCCCACGTGCTGCCTTTGGGCGATTTTGGCATGGCAAAGCGTATCTGATGCTTTACGGCCTTGCCGGTTTCGGCGCCTATAGCACGAGCAAAGTCGTCGCAAAATTGATCAAACTCCCTGTCAAGATCGCGTCCGGGCGAAGACGACCCGGTCCAATCATCCAGTGGGCCAAATTTCTTCACCAGTTGGCTGTAAAGTACCCGTCGAACCTCGCCTGTCCAGATAGGATCTGATGCCATTTACGCCTCCCTGTGAAAGTTTGTTTCAACGCGATGATATGATATGGTCTGTGCTACCCACTTTCACAACGACTAGTAGGACTGCGGTATCGACCCTAGTCGTTCTTCGCTATCCCGCAAGAACGTCACCGCTTCGATGCGGTTGCCATCCGCATCGCGGACGAACGCGGCGTAATACCCGGCGTAATAATGCGGCCGCAGTCCCGGCGCCCCGTCGGATGTGCCGCCAGCCGCGAGCCCGGCTGCATGGAAGCCATCAACCGCCGCAGTATCGGGCGCGCGCAGACAAATGTGCACGCCGCTGTCGTCGGCGATGCGCTCAAGAGCGTCGCGCCGGTTGATCCAGAACTCCGGATATTTCTTGCCGAACCCGATGGCGGCGTTTGGCCATTCGCGCAGCTTCGCCAAGCCAAGCGGCGCGAGCAGCGCCATATAGAAAGTCTCCCCTTGTTTCAGGTCGCCCACCGCGATGGAGATATGGTCGATCACAGCTGCGCCTCAGGCCGGTGCGCCGGATTTCAGGAGCTTGTAGACGATAGAATCCATCAGCGCCTGGAACGAAGCATCGATGATGTTCGGCGAGACGCCGATCGTAGTCCAATGATCGCCGGTTTCATCCTCGCTCTCGATGAGCACGCGCGTGACCGCCTCGGTGCCGGCATTGAGGATACGGACCCGATAATCGGTGAGTTCGAGCCCGGTGATGTAGCTCTGATACTTGCCCAGGTCCTTGCGGAGTGCGACGTCGAGCGCATTGACCGGGCCGTTGCCCTCGCCGGCGGAGATCAGAAGCTCGTCGCCGACTTTTACCTTGACCACGGCCTGGCTCACGGTGACACGCTCGCCCTTGGCGTTGAGGCGCTGCTCGACGTTGACGTCGAATTTTTCCACGTCGAAGTAGCGCGGCACTTTGCCGAGCAGCCGCCGGGCGAGGAGTTCGAACGAGGCTTCTGCCGCTTCGTAAGCGTAGCCGATCGCTTCGCGCTCTTTGACCTCGTCGAGCAGTCGCGAAAGCCGCGGATCGTCCTTGTCGAACGGCAAAGCCGATGCGGTCGAGTTCGGCAAGCAGGTTCGAACGGCCGGATTGATCCGACACCAGAAGCTTGCGATTGTTGCCGACCAGCTCCGGCGCGACGTGCTCGTAGGTCTTGGGCTCCTTCATGATCGCCGAGGCATGAATGCCGGCCTTGGTGGCGAACGCGCTCTCGCCGACATAGGGCGCGTGGCGATCGGCGGCACGATTGAGAAGATCGTCGAGCGCGTGCGAAACCCGGGCGAGATGGCTGAGCGCTTCGTCCGACACCCCGATATCGAATTTCTCCGAGAAGTCCGGCTTGAGCTTCAGCGTTGGAATGATGGAGACGAGATTGGCGTTGCCGCAACGCTCGCCGAGCCCGTTGAGGGTGCCCTGAATCTGCCGGGCGCCGGCGCGTACGGCGGCGAAGGTATTGGCCACCGCCTGCTCGGTGTCATTGTGGGCGTGAATGCCGACATGATCGCCAGGAATTTGTTTGCAGACTTCGCCGACGATCTTTTCCACTTCGTGCGGCAGCGTACCGCCATTGGTGTCGCAGAGCACGACCCAGCGCGCCCCTTCGTCATAGGCCGCTTTCGCGCAGGCGAAGCGCGTAAGCCGGATTGGCCTTGTAACCGTCGAAAAAATGCTCGCAGTCGAGCAGCACCTCGCGGCCTTTGGCTTTCGCCGCGCGCACGCTGTCGCGGATCGAAGCGAGGTTCTCCTCGTCCGTGGTCTCGAGCGCGACCCGGACGTGATAGTCCCAGGATTTGGCTACGAAGCAGATGGCGTCCGCTTCGGCCGAAAGCAGCGCGGCGAGGCCCGGATCGTTCGATGCCGAGCGGCCTGGCCGGCGCGTCATGCCGAAGGCGGTGATTTTCGCACGCGGCCGGACGCTTTTCCGCAAAGAAGGCCGTGTCGATCGGATTGGCACCCGGATAGCCGGCTTCGACATAGTCGACACCGAGCTCGTCCAACATGCGCGCGATCGTGAGCTTGTCGGCGAGCGTGAAGTCGACGCCATTGGTCTGCGCGCCATCGCGCAGCGTGGTGTCGAACAGATAAAGCCGCTCGCGAGCCATTCTATCTCACCAGAGATAATAATTCGACGCCAAGGCGATCGCGATCACGATGGCAATCACGGCAATCACGATGTGATGCGTCCGCAAGCCGAGGAATGTATCGCGCGCCATTTTTTTCAACCCACGTATAGCCGGTAAGCGGTGAACGCCGTGATCGCGACCGCAACAACGATCAGTGCGTATTTAAGCACGAGGTAGTAGAGCCAATGGCGGCGGAACGGTATATCGTCGCGTTTCATTGCAAAGTTCCTCCGGCGCCCGGCGCGGCAAGCGACTTGACCATTGTGGTGTTGGCAAGCCACTCGCCGCCGACCGTCACTGTGTTGCGGGTTTTGGCGACAAAGCCGCGCCGCTCGAAGAAGCCGCGCGCGGTGTCACTGGCATCAACGCTGAGTTCCTTGGTGCCGCGCCCCGCGGCTAGTCTCTCCAAGGCCTCGCATAGCATGTTTCCCGCGCCCTGCCCGGAAGCCGCCGGATACACGTAGAGCATGTCGACGCGCGCGTTATCGGCGAGCGAAGCAAAACCGATCGCATCGCCGCCAAGCGTCGCAACCAGCGTCAATTCGGACGCGAGCCGCGCCCCGAATTCTTCCTCATCGTCCGCGGCCGATGCCCAAGCCTCCTGCTGCGCCTCGCTGTAATCGTCAGCACATAGTTCCTCGATGCTGGCGCGAAAGATTTCCGCCAGCAGCGGTACGTCCTCCGGCAGCATCGGCCGCATAGCGAGCTTCGTTTGCGCGCGGGCGATCATGCGCTCCATTCCACCCCGAGTGCTTCAGCGAGAACCGTCATTACCCCTTCCAAATTGGACAACACTTCGTTGTTCCAGAATTGCAGCACGCGAAAACGATTGGCCGCAAACCAACGATCCCGATACCAGTCGCGCAGAGAATCAGCATGCTGACCGCCATCAACTTCAACAATAAGGCGTGCCTCGAAGCACACGAAGTCCGCTGTAAATCGCCCGATCGGAACCTGGCGGCGGAATTTGAAACTTTGAAATCGTCTGTCGCGGAGGGCGTACCACAATTTGCGCTCGGCATTGGTCATCCGTGAGCGGAGTGCACGCGCGTGTCGCACACGCTCAACCTTCCCCTCTCCCTTCACGGGAGAGGACGGCCGCCAGCGCAGCGAGTGGCCGGGTGAGGGTCCGCGGGAGCCCGATCGTCCGCGTGACATCCCGCCGCCCAAGCCCTCACCTGTCGCGCTTCGCGCGGCGTCCTCTCCCGCAAGGGGAGAGGGGTTTGGAGTGCGCCGCGCGCTCATCGCGCGATCTCCCAGGTGGTGCCGTCCTTGGTGTCTTTCAGCACGACGCCCATTTTGGCGAGCTCGTCGCGGATGCGGTCGGATTCCTGGAAGTCTCTTGCCTCGCGCGCAGCTGATCTTTTCTCGATCAATGCCGCAACTGTTGCCTCGTCAACTCGTTTCAGAATCATTTTGGCGAGATCAACCTCCGCAACATCGATACCAAGAAATCTACAATTCGAACGGACCGCAGCAGAAGACAAGACCCCTCTCTGGCTTCTGTCAAAAAGCTTATGAAGCTCGGCAATCGCTTGCGGAGAGTTCAAATCATCCTTTAGTGCGTCGAGCACTTCACCTGACCGGCTCCGCACTGCCGTCGTCAAAACACCTTTGCCTGAAAGTGCTGAGCGTTATTGCAGCTTCTTCCAGCTTTTGCTGCAGTCCAATTGATCGGCTGTCGATAATGGGTCGAGAGCATCGCAAACTTCAGTACCGCTCCCGGCCACCGATATCCATTCCAACCTGTCAGCAACTCATGAATTGTCACGAAATTCCCGGCCGACTTCGCCATCTTCTCGCCTTCGACCTGAAGAAAGCCGTTGTGCATCCAGTAATTCGCCATCACCGGCGTGTGGAAGGCGCAGCGCGATTGTGCGATCTCGTCTTCATGATGCGGAAACACGAGGTCGATGCCGCCGCCGTGGATGTCGAAAATTTCGCCGAGGTATTTCCACGACATCGCCGAGCATTCGATGTGCCAGCCCGGCCGCCCGGGCGTCGTGATGCCGGCCGGCGAAGGCCAAGCCGGCTCGCCCAGCTTCGATGGCTTCCACAACACGAAGTCGCGTGGGTCTTTCTTGTACGCCGCGACTTCGACGCGGGCGCCGGCGATCATTTCATCGAGCGGCCGCTTTGACAGCTGGCCGTAATCCGGCATCGACGGCACGCTGAATAAAACATTGTCCTCGGCGACATAGGCATTGCCGGAGGCGACCAGCCGATCGATCAGCGTCCGCATCTCGGCGATGTGCTCGGTCGCCCGCGGCTCGAAGGTCGGCGGCAGGCAGCCGAGTGCGGCGACGTCGTCGTGGAATTGCTTGTCGGTCTTTTCCGTGACCTTGCGGATCGCCTCGTTCAGCGGCAGCTCGGGATATTCCTCCGCCGCACGCGCGTTGATCTTGTCGTCGACGTCGGTGATGTTGCGCACGTAGGTGACGTGGTCGGCGCCGTAGATGTGGCGCAACAGCCGGAACAGCACGTCGAACACGATCACCGGGCGCGCGTTGCCGATATGGGCGAAGTCGTAGACCGTCGGGCCGCACACATACATGCGCACGTTCGACGGATCGAGCGGCGTGAAGACCCGCTTTTCCCGCGTCAGCGTATCGTAAAGCTTCAGATCCATCTCAGAACTCGTGACGCTCGCCCTGCGGGCCGGGCGTCCATCGGTCTCTAAGCGGAGATAAAAGACGGCCACAGCCAGCGTTTGTCGCTAGCGAATAATCTCCCGGCAAATGCCGCAGATATGGTTAAGGCCGTGCATGGCGCGAACAATGGTCGAGGATGCGCATCGCGTCAAGCCTTGCGCCGCCGCGGCGTTCAAATTGTTCGGCACGCCATTGGCTTAGGGGCATCACGCCGTAGCGCGTCATGACCGGCGACGAATCTCGCGAAGCAATCAATCGGCAGCTCCGCGAATTCCCGCGGTTAATGAAGCGTTAACCCCGCCGTCGCATTCTTAGTGTTTACAGCCATCCGGATTTTTTGCGGCGCTCACGGCGCCGGGTGGGGGGTCCATGCGTACCATGATTGCGGTTGCTGCGTTCGCCGCTGCACTGGTTTCAGCAAGCGCCGCACACGCGGAAAGACGGGTGTTCATCATCGCCAACAACGGTGACGGCTACGGCATCGACCGTTGCCTTGCTTCTGGCTCAGCCTGCGGCGCTGCAGCGGCAAACTCCTATTGTCGCTCGCGCGAGTTCTCACAGGCGCTGGGCTACCGCAAGGTCGACCGCGACGACATCACTGGCGCCATCCCGTCCAGCGGACCCGGCTCGTGTCACGGTTCGACGTGCGACGATTTCGTCGCCATCACCTGCACGCGCTGAGGACTGGCGGCGCCGCTACGGAATTCGTCACGCCCGGTCCACCTGCCGGGTGTGGCGATGTGGGAAACTGAGCCCCGGACCTATGCCGGGGCTCTCTTTTTGTTGGATCGTCACGCGTATTTTCGCTTGCGCCGGCGCAGCAGCGCCATGACGGCCAGTACCACCAGCGAAATCTCCGTCAGGGCTGCAGCGAGAAGCTTCAGCTGCGTGGCGAAGCTTGAAGCACGCACCAAAGCCGGCGACGGATCGGACCATGTCCACATCATCACGGCGATGCCGGCGTTCTCACCCCAGTCGAGGATCAGTTCCGCGACCGGCGGCACCGCCAGCGCTACGCGCCAACCGGTTGGGACTGCGGCGTCGATCACTCGCCCCGGCATCGTGAGCCACCACAACGCGAGCGCGCTGGAAGCGGCATAGAGCGGCGGAAAGAAAGTATCGAGCACAAGCTCCGGATTGAGGTAGATAGGCCCGCCCCTCCGGGCCGAGCGCGGCGAGATATTTCTTCGCATCGTCGTAGCTGTAGCCCATCCACCTGGCGTCAAATAGATCGGCACCTCCCGCCAAAACGTGCAGGTGCGGGACGGTGATAAAAATCAACACCGCCCACAAAATCGCCGTCGCGCCCAGAAGAGCGATGACGAGCCATCCCGACGGAAACCGCGTGACCCCGTTATCGCCCATCGCGGCTAGTCACGCCGCCTGCTTCGCCAGTGCGATGGCTTCCCGCAGCACGGCAAGATCGCCGATGTGGTTGGCGAGGATGAGCACCAGTCTGGTATCGAGCTCGGCGGCGGCGGCCTCGGACAGATTGCGGCGCGCTTCCACCAGCGCGAGATAGGCGGCATCGGGATCGGCGAATTGCGACGCGGTGACGAGCTTCGGCATCGGTTCACCTCTGCAATGCGCGTTGATGCGCACGCGCCACGGCAGCGGGATCGAACCGCCGCCACCGCGCGCACAAATGCTGGTCGGGCCGCACCAGATAGGTCGCGCCCGGCGTAGCATCGAGGCGCTCTGCGAAAATTCCGGCCCGATCCAGATAATCTTCGCCGATCACGGAAAGCGCGAGCCCGTTGGGAGCGCGCGGCCGAGCACCGTTTTTGCCGGCTTCGTCCTTAACGTAGATGATCTCAAACTCGCCGCGCAGATTGTCGAGGAGATGCGTCGGCATTCCGTCTTTGCGCGCCAGCGGCGCGTCGGGCAACGGCGCTCCGAGTTTTGCGGTCCCGGAAAAATTCATCTCGTCGGGCGTCGACAGCGGCGAGTTGTAAACCGTCGCGACCGACAGCCGGCCGGAATTGACCATGCGGCGTGCAAACTCCGCTTTGGGCGCTAGCTTAAGCACCGCGTCGCGCAGCCGCCGCTCGGCCGCGGAATGCGGCGACATGAAGTCGGTCGAACGGGTCGAGTGCCCGATATTCTCGTCGGCGGCCTGGATGCGCTCGGTTTCGTAGCTTGCGATCAGCCCCTCCCCGCCTTCGCCTTTGATCAACGCGGCAAGTTTCCACGCCAGGTTTTCAGCATCCTGGATGCCAGAATTGGCACCGCGCGCGCCAAACGGCGAGACCTGATGGGCTGCGTCGCCGATGAAGATCACCCGATCGTGCACGAAACGGTCGAGGCGGCGGCAATTGAATGTGTAGATCGACACCCATTCTAGTTCGTACGGATGCGGCGTCAGCACCTTGTCGAGACGCGCGCGGACCCGCTGCGGCTGCTGCTCCGCCGCCGGGTCGGCGTCGGGGCCAAGCTGAAGATCGATCCGCCAGACATCATCGGGCTGGCGGTGCATCAGCGCCGACTGGCCGGAGTGGAACGTAGGCGCGAACCAGAAACGGCGTTCGGTCGGGAAATCAGCCGCCATCCGCACGTCGGCGATCAGGAATTTGTCTTCGAAAGTGACGCCGGAAAAATCGAGGCCAAGCAGGCTGCGAATGGTCGAGCGGGCGCCGTCAGCGGCGATGAGCCAGTCGGCGTCGATCTGGTAGGGTCCGTCCGGTGTCTCGATCGTAAGCCGCGCGCCGTCGTTAAGCCGATCAACTCCGACGACCCGGTTTTTCCAGCGAAGCTCAAGATTCTTAATCTCGAGCGCGCGGTCGACCAACGCCTTTTCCAGATAAAACTGCTGCAGATTGATGAAAGCCGGCATCTTGTGCCCGGCCTCCGGCAGGAGGTCGAAGGAAAACAAAAGCTCATCGCCACAGAACACTTTGCCAAGCTGCCAGGTGACGCCCTGGGCGACCAAACGTTCACCGACGCCAAGCCGGTCCAGAATTTCAAGCGTGCGCTTCGACCAGCAAATGCCGCGCGAGCCTTCGCCGATGCGATCCGCATCGTCGAGCAGGACGACCGGCAGGCCCCGCATGGCCAGATCGATCGCGGCAGCAAGCCCGACCGGTCCTGCGCCAACCACGACGACCGGATGACGGACGACCGCGCGTGTATCCTGATCGGGCGAGCGCCGGTAGGCGTAGCCATAGACCGATTTACGGCCGCTCTCGGCAGTGAGCGGACTCATAGCTTCCTCCACTGCGCCAGCAAATGTTTCATCCGCGGAGCGACGCCCACATGGCGCGGTCGCGCTCTGCGGTCCAGATCACCGGATGCTCAATGCCTCTAGCCTCATCGTAGGCGCGCGAAACGTTGAACGGCATACAGTGCTCGTAGATCGCAAAGCTCGCAAACTTCGGATCCATGACCGCGCGCGCCGCATCGTAGGCTTCCTTGAGCGAACGACCCTTGGCGGCGCTATCGGCGACGGTGCCGTAGACGGTCGTGAGAAAGTCTTCCGTCAAGGCGATGCCGTCAGCGACTTGCTTCGCCGTTTTCAACGCCGCGCCGCGGCCCGGCACCAGCGCCTTGGCGGAAAACTCGGCGAGCCGGTCGAGCGTCGCCGGCCAGTCGGTGAAATGCGCATCGCCGCAATAGCAGGCCGAGTGGTATTCGACGAGATCGCCGGAAAACACCACATCGGCATCCGGCACGAAGGCGACGACGTCGCCCGCGGTGTGACCGCGTCCGATATGCATGATGCGCACCTCGCGCTTGCCAAGCCACACCGACATCTGGTCGGGAAAAGTGAGCGAGGGCCAGGTGAGGCCGGGAATGCTCTCGACCGCTCGAAACAGCCGCGGGAAACGGCCGATTTCCGAGTCCATATCCGCTTTGCCGCGCTCGGCAATCAGCGCCCGCGTCGCGTTGGAGGCAATGATCTCTGCGCCGCCGTAGGCCGAAGCGCCGAGCACGCGTACGGCGTGATAATGCGTGAGCAAGACGTATTTGATCGGCTTGTCGGTGACTTTGGCGACGCGATCGATCACTTGACGCGCCATCGCCGGCGTGGCCTGCGCATCGACGACCATGACGCTATCGTCGCCGATGATGACCCCAGAATTGGGGTCGCCCTCGGCGGTAAAGGCAAACAGGTCGGGGCCGATTGGGTCGAAGGTAATCGCCTTGTCGGCGAGATCCGCTGTGGAGGCGAACTCCGCGCTCATTGTAATTTCCTCCCGGGCACCTCCCTATCAACTAAGGAATTGGCGCAATTCGAGCAAGTCGTTACGCCGTTGCGCGGCCCTGAATCTTCGGTCATGTTCGGCCGTCGCGCCCGCGACCAACGGGCTGGCGGATCGGCAATTTTACACGCCGGGGTGAGACTTAACGATGCCAAGGGCGCTGCGCGGATAACGACCATGACCGGTCAGCGGGCGATCGAGGCCGAAGTCAGGAACGCTTCTGGCGCGAAGGAAACGAGAAGTGACGACCAGGCGCCGCTGAAACTCGAGCAGTTTCTGCCCTATCAGCTCAATGTCGTGGCCAATCTCGTGTCCCAGGCGCTCTCACGCGTCTACGCTCGGCGCTATGGAATCGGCGTGCCGGAATGGCGCGTACTGGTTACGCTTGGCCAGTTCGAGGCCATGACAGCAAAGGCGATCGGTGCGCATACGCACATGCATAAAACGAAAGTGTCGCGGGCGGTCGCACTTATGGAAAAGCGCCGTCTGGTCACACGCCGTGCCAACCGGGAAGACAAGCGCGAAGCATTCCTGTCGCTTACGGCTTCCGGACAGGCGATGTACAGGGAAGTAGCGCCTCATGCGCTCGACTTTGCCAAGCGGTTGACAGAGATTTTGCCGCCCGGCGACCGCGAAGCGTTCGACCGCGCTATTGCGCTACTCACCGCTCGATCAACGGAACTGGTTGTCGAGGCCGGGCACGAGATCGAAGAAGAGGACTGAAGGGCTACCTCGAACCAGCAAAGCAGCAACATGAAGCTTTATTCTTATTTCCGCTCGTCGGCCGCCTATCGCGTGCGCATTGCGCTCAATTTCAAGGGCCTAACCTATGAGACCGTGCCGGTTCATCTCGTCAAGGATGGCGGGCACAACCGGCGGCCTGAATTCCGCGCGGTCAATCCGCAGATGCGCATACCGGCGCTCGTCGCGCCAACTGGCGACGTGTTGATCCAGTCGCTCGCCATCATCGAATATCTTGAGGAGACGAAGCCCGATCCGCCGCTGCTGCCGAAAGATCCGATCGCGCGGGCCAAGGTTCGCGCGCTCGCCGACATCGTCGCCTGCGATATCCATCCGCTCAACAATGTCGGACCGCTGCGTTACCTCAAGCGCGAAATGCACCAGGAGCAAAGTGCGATCGACACCTGGTACCATCATTGGGTGATCGAGGGCTTCGAAGCGCTTGAGGTGCTCGTTGAGCCTGGGCCCTACGCCTGCGGGGCTCAGGTTACGATGACCGATGTCTGCCTCGTGCCGCAGGTCAACAACGCCCGACGGCTGAAAGTGCCGCTCGACAAGTTCCCGAAAATCCTCGGTATCGAAGCCGCCTGCCTCAAGCTTCCCGCCTTCGACCGCGCCCGGCCGGAAAACCAGCCGGACGCGGAGTGATTGAGTCGCATTCACACTTTGGTCACCATTGCATCGCTTGATCGCGGCGATGCGGGCGCGCTGGGGCCGGGAGCCAGGATGATCAACCTGATCAAGCTTTTAAGCGGCCTCGCCCTCGCTGCTCTCAGCGTAGCCGCGCTTTCCATCTCCGCTGCTGCCCAGACCGCCCCCTCCTCGCCTGGCTCGCCGCCTCCGCCCGCAGCCGACCAAGCCGCTTCAAATCCGGTCTGCGTGCGGTACGAAGCCCAGCTCGCCGCGCTTAACCGTGGCGCCGCCGATCCTGCGCGCGCGGATCAGATGAGGCGCTATGAAGACTCGATTGCCAAGCAACAAGGCGAACTCGATCGCATCCTGGCGCAATCGAGAAAGCTTGGCTGCGAGGGTGGCGGATTTTTTGCCCTGTTCACCGGACGGGCGCCGCAGTGCGAGCCGGTGAACGCGCAGCTTCAGCAGATGCGCGACAATCTCGACCGCATGATGAGCGATCTCGAGCGCATCAAGAGCGGAGGCAACACTGAACAGGCGGCGCAACGGGCCGCGCTGATCGGGCAATTGGCGCAAAACAATTGCGGGCCGCAGTATCGGGCGGCGGCAGCGGCGGCCGGCCCGGGCGGTTTTCTGAGTGCACTGTTCGGCGGCACCATCATCAGCCAGGGCGGCGACGGTGCCCCGGCCGGAACATACCGCACCGTCTGTGTGCGCACCTGCGACGGCTTTTATTTCCCGATCTCGTATTCGACGGTGCCGAACCGGTTTGCCGACGACCAGAGGGCGTGTCAACGCGAATGCCCCGCCGCCGAAGCCCAACTATACAGCTATCGCAACCCCGGCGAGGACATGAGCCAGGCCGTGTCGATCAACGGTCAGCCCTACACCGAGCTCCCGAACGCTTTTCGCTACCGCAAGGAATACAGTGCAGCCTGCTCTTGCCGACGGCCCGGTCAAAGCTGGGCCGATGCTCTGAAAAATGCCGACGATGCCAGCACACTTGAGGCAGGCGACATTGTCGTGACCGACCAAAATTCAAAAACGTTGTCGCAAGCGCCGCAGCCGAAGATCAAGCCACAGCTCAAAGGCGGCGCCGCTGTGCAGGATGCGAACGCGGCGCCGGCGACGTCAAGCGCTGCGCCTGCGACTGCGGATGCTGGCGCATCAGGAGCCGGCAGCGGCGTACGAACCGTTGGGCCACCCTTCGTCGCCGGGCACTAGAACTTAGCGCATTTATAAATCCGCCGTGCCAGCCTTTGCCTTAGCCGGGCCTCTGGTCGGCGTTCGGTCCGAGGCCTGCGGCGACGTGCCGGGATCGCGAAACCGGTTCGTGATCGGATAGCGCCGATCGCGGCCGAAATTCTTCAGTGTCACTTTTACGCCCGGCGCCGCCTGCCGGCGTTTGTATTCGGCGATTGTGAGCATGCGCTCGACCTTCAGCACCGTTTCCCGATCGAACCCCGCCTCGACGATGGTCGCGACCGACTCCTCGCGCTCGACCAGCCGTTCGAGAATCTGATCGAGCGTGTCATAAGGCGGCAGCGTATCCTGATCGGTCTGATTTTCGCGGAGCTCTGCGCTGGGGGCTCGCGTCAACACGTTCTCGGGTATGACGGGGCCGCTGGAACCGAGAGCGCCGTCGGGTTTCCAGCGATTGCGCAGCCGCGACAACCGGTAGACTTCCGTCTTGTAAAGATCCTTGATCGGATTGAAGCCGCCGTTCATGTCGCCATAGAGCGTCGCATAGCCGACTGACATTTCGGACTTGTTGCCGGTCGTGACGACCATCAGCCCGAATTTGTTGGAAATCGCCATGAGGATGACGCCGCGGGCACGCGCCTGCAAGTTCTCCTCAGTCACATCACGCGGCTGGCCGACAAAGATACCTGCTAGCGCGGTTTCGAGGCCATGCACGGCACTCTCGATCGGAACAATCTCATATTGAATGCCGAGGGCATTAGCCACTGCCGCGGCGTCGTCGCGCGACTCCTGCGAGGTGAAACGAAACGGCAGCATGATGCAGTGGACGCGATCGACTCCGAGCGCATCGACTGCCATCGCCGCGCACAACGCTGAATTGACACCGCCGGAAAGCCCGAGGACGACGCCTTTGAACCGGTTCTTATCAACGTAGTCGCGCAGTCCGAGCATGCACGCGGTGTAATCCGCCTGGTCAAACTCCTCCGTCGCAGCCATCGGGCCGGAGGCACATCGCCAGCCGTCCGCAGTGCGCGACCAACGGGTCGTCACGACCGCTTCGCGGAATGCCGGAAGCTGGAATGCGATGGAACGGTCCGCGTTCAGAGCAAACGACGCGCCGTCGAAGACCAACTCATCCTGGCCACCGACCTGATTGACATAGAGAAGCGGCAGGCCGGCTTCGGCAACCCGCGCGACTGAAACGTTCAGGCGCACTTCCGCTTTGTCGCGCCAATAGGGCGAACCATTAGGTACGACGAGCAGCTCGGCGCCGGTTTCGGCCAGGCATTCGACAACGTTTTCGTAGTCGCCCCAATCAGTCCAGGTATCCTCGCAGATCGGCAGGCCGAGCCGCACGCCGCGGAAATTCACCGGCCCGGGAACGGGCCCGACAGCGAACACGCGCTTCTCGTCGAAGACACCATAATTCGGCAGGTTCACCTTAAAGCGGATTGCTTCCACGCGGCCGGCGGCGAGGAGCGCATAGGCGTTGTAGAGTTTGCCATCCTCCACCCACGGAGTGCCGATCAGCGCCGCGGGGCCGCCATCGCCGGTCTCGCACGCCAGCGCCTCGATGGCAGTGCGGCAGGCGGACTGGAACGCCGGCTTCAACACCAGATCCTCGGGCGGATAACCGGCGATGAAGAGTTCGGAGAAAACTACGACATCGGCCTGGTCGCGCGCGGCCTGCGCCCGCGCCGCACGGGCCCGTTCCAGATTGCCGGTGACATCGCCGACAATCGGGTTGAGCTGCGCCACGGCAATGGCCAAACGGTCGGCGGGACGCTCGTTCATGGCGATGATCTAGAACATGGTGCCGAGAAGTGGAACCCGCTTTTCGGAATGGAAGCCCAAGCAAACATCCGGTGGCTGACGCGTTTCAGCCGCGGGACCGGCGCCACGCCCAAATACGCCGGGAAGAAACTCGCGCCAAAACTTGCTAGTATCCTGGGCTTGTTGACCTGGTTTCGCGGGCGAAGCCGCGGGCAGCCGGGGGATAGTCGCTTTTTCAGACTGGACAAATGGTGTGCCAATGGAACGCTTCATCAATGTCGCCGGAGCGCAGACCGGACCGATCGCCCGCGACGAGTCGCGGCAGCAGGTGGTCTCCAGGCTGCTCGAACTGATGCGCGAAGCGAAAGATCGCGGCAGCGATATCGTGGTCTTTCCGGAATTGGCCCTGACGACCTTCTTTCCGCGCTGGTGGATGGAGGACGACGCCGAGATCGACAGCTTTTTCGAGCGGGAAATGCCAAGTCCGGCCACGGCGCCGCTGTTCGAAGCAGCAAAGAAGCTCGAGATCGGGTTCTACCTCGGCTACGCCGAACTCGCCCAGCGCAACGGCACGGCGCATCGCTATAATACCGCGATCCTCGTGGACAAGAACGCCGAGATCGTAGGCAAGTACCGGAAAGTGCATCTGCCCGGCCACGCCGACAACCGTTCGCACTATCCGTTTCAGCATCTTGAAAAGCGATATTTCGAGCCGGGAGATCTGGGTTTTCCGGTATGGCGCGCGTTCGACGCCAACGTCGGCATGTGCATCTGCAACGACCGGCGCTGGCCGGAGACCTATCGGGTCATGGGCATGCAAAGCGTTGAGCTGATCCTGCTCGGCTACAACACGCCGACCCATTTGCCATGGGTTCCGGTCTACGACCACCTGTCGGATTTTCACAACCATCTGTGCATGCAGGCCGGCGCCTACCAGAACAGCACCTGGGTCGTCGGCATCGCCAAAGCTGGCAACGAAGAAGGCAGCGAACTGCTCGCCGGCAGCTGCATTGTAGCGCCGTCCGGCGAGATCGTTGCCATGGCAACCGGCAACGGCGACGAGGTGTTCATGGCGAAATGCAACCTCGACATCAGCCGGTTCAACAAGGAGGCGATGTTCAACTTCGCCGAGCATCGGCGGATTGAGCATTATCGGCTGATTACCCAGCGCGCCGGCGCCGTCCCGCCCACGACTTAGATCGCAAACGGCCGCACATTGTAGCCGGCAGGTTTAGTCCGCTCGAAGGCGGCGGCGGCACGAACCACGTCGTATTCGCCGAGCGCGCGTCCCACGATCTGCAGGCCGACGGGCATGCCGTCTGCCGCGATACCGGCGCAGACGGTGGCGGCAGGCTGGCCGGTCAGGTTGAACGGGTAGGTGTAAAACACCCACGATACCAGATTGCGGTCCGGGAGCTGATCGGGAATGTTTTTGCCCGCGTCCAGCGAAGCGACCGGCAGAACCGGCGACAGCAATAGGTCGTAGGTTTCAAAAAACGTGCGGACCTTGTCGCGCAACGCGTACCGCTCGAACACTTTTTCATAATAGGAGCGCATGTCCTGCGCGAGCGCCGCATCGAGCACTTCGGCAACCGCGGGATCGAGGAGATCGCGTTGTTTCTCCACGAACGAACGTAACCGCGTGCCAACGCCGGCGTAAAATTCCGCGGTCCAAAGATCGGCCGGATCCTTGTCGAATACTTTCTCGACCAGCTCGACCTTGCAGCCGAGTTCTTCGAACACGCCAACGGCCTGTGCGACGATTGCCTCGACCGCCGGGTCGGGTCGTGCGTAGCCTAGCGTGGGGCTGTAGGCGACGCGCAAATCTCTAATATCGGCGCCGCTGACGCCGCGGAGCAAATCCGGCATTGCCGCCGACACGCTGAACGGATCACGTGGATCATAGCCGCCGATCGCTGTGAGCAGCAGCGTAGCATCGCCGATGTTACGCGCGATCGGACCGACATGGGCAAGCGTCGGCGTCGCCGAGGCCGGCCACACCGGCACCCGGCCGAAATGCGCCTTGATGCCGGCGAGTCCTGTGAAGCAACACGGAATCCGCACCGAGCCACCGCCGTCAGTGCCGAGCGCGAACGGCGTTATGCCGGCTGCAACGGATGCAGCAGCGCCCGCGCTTGAGCCGCCCGGTGTCTTGGCGAGATCCCACGGATGGCGCGTGACGCCGGTCAACGGACTGTCGCCGACCGGCTTGCAGCCGAACTCGCTCGTCGTGGTTTTGCCGATCAAAATGGCGCCCGCTGCTTTGGCGCGTTCGACCGCTGGCGCATCGACCGAGGCGATGTTGTCAGCCATCGTGCGCGAGCCGGACGCGTAGCGAACGTTCGCAACCGCCATCAGGTCCTTTGCCGAGAACGGCAGGCCATGCAGCAAGCCTAACGGCTCGTTGCGCATCACGGCCTCTTCCGCAGCCTTGGCCGCGGCCAGCGCCTCCTTCGGCAGCAGCACAAAGAACGCGTTCAGCGTACTCTGGGTGGCCTCAGCCTTCGTCAACGCCCGTTGCGTGAGTTCGACCGGCGAGACTTTCTTGTTGACAACAAGCCGCCGCAGCTCATTGGCAGTCATCAAGTCGAAGTCGCCGGACATTGGGAATGCCAAAAGCGCGCGGGTCGCTAACTTACGAGTTGACGATCGCGAAGGCGCGCACGGGCGAGCCCGAGCCCCCCTTGAATTTCAACGGCACACCGAAGAACTGAAACTCTCCTTTGCCCAGCAATTCCTCAAGGTTCACCAGCCATTCCCAATGACTGATGCCGAGCTTGCGGCACAATCGGTGCTGCGAAAACACATTGTCGCTGGGCCGGTCGGTTGATGGCCCCTCAACGCCGTGCATCCGCGAACCGCGGTCGTACATCCACTGCGTCGCTTCGACGGTGAGCTGCGGATTCTTCCACACCGAATCGAGCCCAGGATAGGTGCGCTTATGAAAGCCGGTGCACAACAGCACGATATGACCGTCGACCTTGACGCCGGCCTTTTTCTCGGCCTCCTCCATGTTCGGCACTGTGATGTCGCCGAGATCCGGAATGTGCCGCAGGTCGAGGCAAACCGCCTTTCCCATGAACAGATCGAGCGGCATCTCGTCGACCGATTTGCCGTCGGGATTGACGTGGCGAAACGCATCAACGTGGGTACCGACGTGGTCGAGCGTAGCGATGAAGTTCGTTTGGAACGTCATCGCATCGCCGGGCACGCCGAGATTGAACGCCTTCGACGATTCGTGGCTGAGGTGAGTGGTGATAACCGGCCGCTGAAACAGCTTGTGAGCCGGCATGTTGTCTTCGATCAGCAGGCTGAGGTCGACGACGCGCGGTGCCATTTAGATTTCTCCGTTGGGGCAAGTGCGAGACAAAACGAGCGTCACTTCCCGGAAGACTTCCGTAATCGGCAGGCAGGAGGCCGTCACGCGGCGAAACAGCGCGATCCGGCGTTATCCCAATCGTAACCCAGCCGCTGACGGCGGCAATGGGTCGGCGATGTCCTGCCGCCGGTGTGTAGCGCCGATCACGCGGCCAAGCGGATGCCGATATTTCAATAGACCTTGAAATAAGCCTTGACGAACCGGAATTGCTTCGATATTCGTTGAAATATGGAAACATCTGATGCCGTTGCGGCTTTGGCCGCCCTCGCCCAGGACAGTCGCCTCGACGTCTATCGGCTGCTTGTACAAGCTGGACCGGAAGGATTGCCTGCCGGCAGCATTGCTAGCGCGCTTAAGCTCGCGCCAAACACCCTCACCTTCCATTTCGACCGTTTGCGCGGCGCGGGTCTGGTCACCGTGCGTCGCGAAGGCCGCTTGATGATCTATGCCGCACGCTATGAGGCGATGAATGGCCTGATCTCGTTTCTGACCGAAAACTGCTGCCGAGGCAGTGCGGCACAACGCACCAGGTCGGGATGTAAGTCCCCCGACCTGCCAGCGCGCAAGAAAGAGCACGCGTGATGCGCCTGTATATGTTCGAGCACTGCTCCCTCTGCTTTCGCGTGCGTATGATAGCTGCGCTCAAACGGCTGCATTTGCAGGAGACCGTAGTCCTCGACGACGATTCCGACACGATGATCGGACTCGTCGGAAAGCGCGTCATACCAATTCTCGTCAAGGACGATGGCCAAGCCATGCTCGAAAGCATGGATATGGTCACATACGTCGACGGCCTCGGCGACCGCATTTTGACCGGACAACCGCGCAGTGAAGTCGCTGAGTGGGCGCACAAAGTCGTCTCCAAGACCGCGCCGCTGACGATGCCGCGTTATTCGCTCCTCGGCTTGCCCGAGTTCGGCACGGTTGCCGCGCTCGACCACTACAATTTGCGCAAACGCAAGGCGTTCGGGGATTTCGTCGAACTGCGGGCCAACACCCGTCGCCACATTGACGAGCCGATGCCCGATCTTGAAGAGCTCGATCGCTTGATCGAAAGCCCATTGGCGATCAACGACAACCTGTCGCTCGACGATATTCTCGTCCTCCCGCTACTTCGATCTGTTGCAATCGTCAAAGGGCTTCGCCTCCCGCAAACGGTCCGGGAGTATTTCGAAGCGATGATGGACCGCATCGGATACCGGCCTTTACCAGTGGTATGAGGAGAAACTGCCATGAAGCGCATGCATGTTCACGTTGCTGTTGAGAACCTCGAAAAGTCGATTGGCTTCTACTCGGCGCTGTTTGACGCAGAGCCCGCCATCGTAAAAACTGACTACGCCAAGTGGATGCTCGACGACCCGCGAGTGAATTTCGCGATCTCGACGCGCGGTCGAGAGCCGGGTCTTGATCATCTCGGCATCCAGGTCGAAGACAGGACGGAGCTGCATGAAGTCTATGCCCGGCTGCGCGGCGCCGGAGGCTCCATCATCGAGCAGGGCGAAACAACCTGCTGCTATGCAAAGTCAGAAAAATCCTGGATCGACGATCCGGCCGGCATCGCCTGGGAGACTTTTCATACGACCGGGGAAAGCACGAATTACGGCGATGGCACCGGCGAACGAGAGGCACGGGTGGCCCACGTCAAGGCCTGCTGTGCACCAGTGGAATCGGCCGCGCCGGCTGCCACGTCCGCCTGCTGCACGTGACGCTGCCTCAACAAAAAGGCACGTCCAGAACCGCATAACGGAGCTTGCCGGACCGGCGCGGAACATGATCGTCATGGCGCCGTCGAAATTCCCAATTTTCTCAATTCGGCCTCTCGGATTTCGTTGGTGATCGGGTAAAATCCGTCTTTTTCAGTTTGAGTCTGGCCATCTTTGGACAAAATGTATTTTATGAACTCGGCGCGAAGCGGATCGAGTGCCTGGGCCGGCTTCTTGTTGACGTACACATAGAGGTACCGTGCGATCGGGTATTTGCCGGAAAGAGTCGGCTCGGCAGAGGCGTCGTAGCAGGTCGCACCATAGTAGGAAGCCAGCGGGACGGCGCGAACGCTGTCGGTCTTGTAGCCGATACCGGAATAGCCGATCCCGAATTTGTCGCCAGCGACGCTTTCCACAACGGCTTCGGAGCCGGGCAGCTGTTTGATGTCGGGTTTGTAATCTCCGCCATAAAGCGCCGTTGCCCGGAAATATTCGTAAGTTCCCGAAAGAGAATTGCGGCTGTAGAGGGTTATCTTCCGTGCGGCCCATTCGCCGGTCAGACCAAGGTCTCCCCAAGTCTTAACGTTGACGCTGCCGGGAGCCTTGCGCGTCGACGCGAAGATTCCGCTCACCTGCGGAAGCGTTAGACAGGGGATTGGATTGTCCTTGTTGACGTAAACTGCGAGCGCATCGACCGCGACACGAAAGCGGGAGATCTTGTAGCCATACTTCTCTTCAAAGGCTGCGGTCTCTTCCGCCGTCATCGGACGAGACATTGGGCCAAACTGCGCCGTGCCGTCGAGCACCGCTCGCGGCGCCGTCGCCGATCCCTTTGCCTCGATCTCTATTTTCACGTCGGGATAAAACTTCTCGAACGCGCGGGCCCATAGCTCAGCTTCGCGGCCGAGCGTGTCGGACCCGACTGATTTGATATGACCTGAAAGAGCAGCGACGGGACGATAGCCGGGAAGGTTTTGATCCAGCGCCATTGCAGCAGTTGCCACAACAGCATTCACGGCTAACGCCACCGCCCCCGGCCGCAGGACGGTCAGACACATGTTGATCCCTCGCCTTAAGACTGTTAAACATCGATATGTCGAGAATTCCAGAATTATGTAATCTTTTTGTGACAATTGAGCGATAGACTGATGCTGATCGCTGGTTCGGAGGGTCTCATGAACATTCACGCGCTCGCCGTTGTCGGCCATGTCGGTCCCGATGTCCGCGGAGGTGCAATGGATGCGCCGCATGCGCTGGCGGCACTTGCGGCTCTGGGGCAGCCGACTCGTTTGTCGATATTCCGCCTGCTGGTTCGGAAGGAACCGGGTGGGCTTTCCGCAGGCGCTCTTGCCGAGGCTGTTGGCTGTCCGCACAACACCCTCTCCACCCACATCGCCATTCTGGCGCGCGCGGGTCTGGTGAAAGGCACGCGCGAAGGGCGAACAATCACATATCGTGCCGATGCGGTCGGCACGCGCGCTCTCATCGCGTTCCTCGTCACGGATTGTTGTGATGGCCGTCCCGATTTATGCGGCCTCGCGGGGACAACGCCAGAGGCAGAGTGCGGCTGCGCTCCAGTTCTCCCTCAGAAAAGGAAACGCAAGCGATAACCGACGATTTCGCGCGGAAGCGTGAACGCCGACAACTGCGGGGCTACGATGACCTGGACGATTACAAATTTCGTTATTCAAATCATCGCCGGCATTATCGGTGGACACGGCGCCGCAGCTGCTTCGAAGGAACACAGCTTCGGAGTTCTTGGCCACACCATAGTCGGCGCCGTGGGAGGTGCGATTAGCGGCTATTTCCTTCAAACGAGCGTCGGGACCGTGGTCAACGGAGCGGGCGATATCCAACAACCGCCCGACCTCGTCACACAGTGGGTTTTGCAAGGCCTCGCGGGCCTGGCGGCCGGCGCTGTTTTCACTCTGGCAATCGGGTTCCTGAAACACAGCATTGACCAACGCAGAGTGGGGAAAATCTAATCGCAAATCCTCAGGTGAAAAGTCAGGGCAAATGATCGACGTCATCATCTATCACAATCCCGAGTGCGGTACGTCCCGCAATACATTGGGGCTCATCCGCAACGCCGGCATTGAACCTCATATCATCGAATATTTGAAATGCCCGCCGAACCGCGCGATGTTGCAATCTCTGATCGCCCGGATGGGCATCTCCCTGCGAGATCTGGTCCGCATCAAGGGCACGCCCTATCACGACCTGGGGCTGGATGATCCATCGATCACAGACGATCAGCTACTCGACGCCATGATGGCACACCCCATCCTCATCAACCGACCGATCGTGGTCACGCCGCTCGGCGTTACGCTGTGCCGGCCTTCAGAAACAGTGCTCGATTTGCTTCCAGCTCCCCAGCGCGGCGAGTTCAGGAAAGAAGATGGCGAGTTGGTGGTCGGCAGCGGTGGGCATCGCGTTTCGTAACGTTGCCGCTCGCCCCGACCTCTGGGAGGACACAACATGGACGAAGCGGTCGCAAACAAGGTGTTCAACGTATTGTTTATCTGCACCGGCAATTCGGCGCGTTCGATCATGGCGGAAGCCGTTCTCAATCGCGCCGGACAGGGGCGATTTCGCGCATTCTCGGCGGGCAGCCAGCCCAAAGGCCGCGTGCATCCCTACGCCATCGATCTACTCAAGCGCTTGCACTACGATGTCGGCAATGTTCGCTCGAAAAGCTGGACCGAGTTTACGGGCCCGAACGCGCTCAAGCTCGATTTTGCCTTCACACTTTGCGACGATGCCGCCGCCGAGACCTGCCCGGTGTGGCCGGGGCAACCGATGACTGCCCATTGGGGCATGCCCGATCCGGCCGCCGCGACGGGCACCGAGGCGGAAATGCGTTACGCGTTCGCCGACGCGATGCGGATGATCGCCAATCGCATCAATATCTTTGTCAGTCTACCAATGAAATCACTCGACGCACTCACGTTGCAGAAGCAGTTGGACGCGATCGGCAAGACGAAAGATGCAGCCGACAAGTCTGCGCCGCCCGCTAGGCGGCTTTCTTGATTACGCATCTGCGCGGCTAACCCCGATCAGCGAGGCAGGTAATGTCGACTTTCGAGCGCTATCTCACGGTCTGGGTTGCCCTCTGCATTATTGTAGGAATCGCGTGCGGTCATTTCTTTCCCTCCGTATTCCACACCATTGGCTCGATCGAGGTCGCTAAAGTCAATCTGCCCGTGGCTGTCCTGATCTGGTTGATGATCATTCCGATGCTTGTGAAGATTGATTTTGCGGCTTTGTCGCGGGTCAAGGAGCACTGGCGGGGCATTGGTGTCACGCTCTTCATCAATTGGGCGGTAAAGCCGTTCTCGATGGCGTTGTTGGGCTGGATATTCATCGGGTGGCTGTTCAAGTCGTATCTCCCGGTGGATCAGATCAACAGCTACATCGCCGGCCTCATTCTCCTTGCGGCGGCGCCATGCACCGCGATGGTGTTCGTCTGGAGTAACCTCTCGGATGGCGAGCCGCATTTCACGCTGAGCCAGGTCGCGCTCAACGACGTGATCATGGTGTTCGCTTTTGCACCGATTGTGGGGCTGCTGCTCGGGATATCGGCGATCACCGTGCCATGGGAAACTCTGCTGCTGTCAGTCGTTCTATACATTGTCGTGCCGGTCATCATTGCGCAGGTCATTCGGCGGAGCGTAATCGCTGGTGGCGGAAGCGGTGCGCTCGCGCGGCTCTTGTCCGCGCTGCAACCGATTTCGTTAGCGGCTCTCCTCGCCACCTTAGTGTTGCTGTTCGGCTTCCAGGGCGAGCAGATACTGTCGCAACCATTAATCATCGCGATCTTGGCAGTGCCAATTTTGATCCAGGTCTATTTCAACGCCGGGCTCGCCTATATTCTCAATCGCGCAGCCGGCGAGGCGCACTGTGTCGCCGGGCCCTCGGCGTTGATCGGAGCGAGCAATTTCTTCGAACTGGCCGTTGCTGCAGCGATCAGCCTCTTTGGTTTCAACTCCGGCGCGGCGCTTGCGACCGTCGTCGGCGTGTTGATCGAGGTCCCGGTTATGCTCTCAGTCGTCAAAATCGTAAACAAAAGCCGGCGTTGGTACGAAGCCGGCGCGGCGGTTAAGCGGCAAAGGACCTTTGACGTCGCTGCCGGATGACGCCCCGCCGGATCGGCGCATTATCATTCCGGCTGTAGGGATCGGCGAATCTTAGCAATGGGGTTCGACGTTCTAGGCCAATGGCTCGCGGAATTTATCGCGACCTTCGGATTGTTGCTGATGATCCTCGGATGTGTGACGCGAGCGCCGACCGCAGCTCCCTATGCCGTCGGCCTTTACATCACGTCGGCCTACTGGTTCACCGCCTCGACCTCCTTCACCAATCCCGCGGTGACGATTGCGCGATCGATTTCCGATACGTTTGCCGGCATCGAACCCACCGGCGCACCGGCTTTCATCGTGGTTCAATTGGCCGGGATGCTGGCAGCGGTCGGGCTGTCGCGCTGGCTTTGGCCTGCTTCGGCGCAGGCCGAACTCACGAGGCCGGTCGTCAGTTGAACAAGCCGACGGGATAAGGGCCGAACTTCAGGCCGGCTTGGACGAACACGCCAAAAATGTCGGTCTTCCAATCGACCGGCTGCGGGAATGCCGTCTCGCCGACAACGTTGCCCTGGAAGTTTGAATTGCCGTTCGCCTGCATGTGCCAATAACGGCCGCCGATGCCGACGCTGGCGTAGTCCGTCACCTGGTACGACAGCGACACTTCGAACTGATAGCCTTGGCCCCTGCCGTTCTCCGGGATTGGCCCGGTGAAGTCGCCGACCGCGGTGCCGATGCGCAGCCAGTGGGTGTCGGTGCCGTTGAGAAATACGAACGGAAGATACGCGGCCTCGGCGTTGAGCTTGAAACGCTCGGCAAAGACCAGCGAACCATCCAGTCCGACCCGCACCGATTGCCAGTGGTTGTTTTGCGAGATCGCCTCGATGGACGTCGGTATCGGCGGCTGACAAACAAAAGGATTGGTGGCGGTTTGCGTGCAGCCATAAGCGTTCATCTCTTGATTAAAGTAGTGGTAGCCGGCGAGTGCGCCAACGCGGAAGTCGCCGCCGCGGACGACATCGTAGCCGATATCGCCGCTGGCGTAGCTCAGGTAGCCGTTCTTCTGATCGCTCGTCGTGCTCGAATAAGGCGTGATGCCGGGCGGAAAATCTTCGTCCTTGAGGTGCCCAAACGACATCGCGCCGGTGCCGATGTAGCCCTTGACGAAGAAACCGTTGGTGAACGCTACACGGCTGTGAAGCTCGCCGGCATTCGTCATCATGTCGCTGTAGGTGAGCCGGGAAACCATCGCGTTCGACAGGCTCGGTATGTTGTACAAACTCTTACTGCTATTGGCGTTGCCGAACCAATAACGCGCCGCGAATTCGACCTGCCAGGCCGGCGCCGGGCGCGGCGCGAAATAGTCAACGTCCGGTATCGGCGCTGCTTTGGTTACCAGCGGTGCCGGCGACGATGATGGCCACAGCGGCGGCAGCGCCGGCCACTCGGTTGCATAAGCTGGCGTCGCGAGCAAGCACGCGAACGCCACCCAACGCGGTAAATGAAATCGTACCGGCACTGCACGCCCCGCGCCTGTTGAAGTCTTTTTCTGACGCGGAAGATTTGAATCAAATTGTTTGCCCGTTTCTTTATGACCGCGCGCGATCGCGGATCAGCCTGAGCGGTTCGTAAAACGAAATGGTATACGAGATGCAAAAACGGACGGCGCCCGTTACAGCGCCGCCACCGCCGGCGCTGGTTTGGCCTTGCCCTGGCGCTCCACTTTGAGAAGATCGGCGACGAGGAACGCGAGATCAAGCGACTGCTCGGCGTTGAGCCGTGGATCGCAGACGGTGTGGTAGCGATCGTTGAGATCTTCCTCGCTGATCGCGCGCGCGCCGCCGGTACACTCGGTGACGTTCTGGCCGGTCATTTCCAGATGCACGCCGCCGGCCTGGGTGCCTTCGGCCGCATGGACCTGAAAAAACGTCCGCACTTCTTTGAGGATTTGATCGAACGGCCGCGTCTTGTAGCCGGTCACGGATGAAATGGTGTTGCCGTGCATGGGATCGCACGACCACACGACGTGCCGGCCCTCACGCTTCACGGCGCGAAGTAGCCGCGGCAAGTGCTCGGCGGCTTTATCCGCACCCATGCGGCAGATCAGAGTGAGACGGCCGGGCTCGTTGTCCGGGTCGAGGATATCGATGAGTTTCAACAGCTCATCGGACTTCTGCGTGGGCCCGGTCTTCAATCCAAGCGGATTCTTGACGCCGCGGCAGAATTCGACGTGCGCGTGATCCGGCTGCCGGGTGCGGTCGCCGATCCACAACATGTGGCCGCTGGTGCAGTACCAGTCGCCGGTCGTCGAATCGACCCGCGTGAAGGCCTGCTCGTAGCCCAGCAGCAAAGCCTCGTGGCTGGTGAAAAAATCGGTCGTGCGCATTTCCGGATGCACTTCCGGATCGATGCCGCAGGCGCGCATGAAGTTGAGCGCCTCGGTGAGGTGACCGGCGAGTTCCTGATAGCGTTTTGATTGCGGGCTATCCTTGACGAACGACAGCATCCACTGATGCGCGTTCGAAAGGTTAGCGTAGCCGCCGGTGGCAAATGCGCGCAGCAGGTTGAGCGTCGCCGCCGACTGCCGGTACGCTTCGAGTTGCCGGCGCGGTTCCGGCGTCCGCGCCTCGCGCGTGAACTCGGTCGCATTGATGATATCGCCGCGATACGCCGGCAATTCGACGCCGTCGCGCTTTTCGGTCGGCGACGAGCGCGGCTTGGCGAATTGGCCGGCAACGCGGCCGACTTTCACGACCGGCGAAGCCGCGGCGTAAGTCAGCACCACCGCCATTTGCAGAAACAGCCGGAAGAAATCGCGGATGTTGTTGGCGCCGTGCTCGGCGAAACTTTCCGCGCAATCGCCGCCTTGAAGAAGGAAGGCCTGGCCGGCTGCAACCTGCGCCAAAGCGCGTTTGAGGTTGCGTGCCTCACCTGCAAAAACCAGCGGCGGAAAGCTCGCCAGTTGCGCCTCGACGTCGGCGAGCGCGTTGGCGTCGGGATAGTCCGGTACCTGCACGATCGGCTTCGAGCGCCAGGTATCCGGGCTCCATTTCGCCGAGTTTGTCCGACTGGACATAACCGTTAACTCCATTTCCGTCACCCTGAGGTGCGAGCCATAAGCGCGGTCACGCGCGTCCTGGACGCGCTATGGCGAGCCTCGAGGGCGACGGCCCCAGTGCCTCGGCCGCATCCTTCGAGGGCCGCTCTGCGGCCACCTCAGGATGACGGTTCAGGCACTCGCGCGCGTCTTATACACGCAGGTTGTTCGCCGCGACAGTCCGAAAAACCTCAGCCTATTCCGCAGCTTCGCGGGCGTAGCTGGCACTTTTCTGCCGCATCGTGACCAGCTCCTCGGCTGTGGTCGGGTGCAACGCCATCGTTGCATCGAAGTCGGCCTTGGTGGCCCGCATTTTCACAGCGATGGCGGCGACCTGGACCATTTCGGCGGCCCCTTCACCGACGATATGGCAGCCGACCACGCGATCAGTCTGGCCGTCGACAACGAGCTTGAGCAGAACGGTCGTGTCGCGGCCTGACAAGGTCGCCTTCAGCGGCTTGAACATGGCTCGGTAGATATCGGTCCGCTGAAGTTGTGACCGCGCCTCCGCTTCGGTCAAGCCGACCGCTCCGACCTCCGGCTCGGAGAAGACCGCGGTCGGCACGTTGGTGTGGTCGACGGGCGTCGGCTTGCCGCCGAATACCGTGTCGGCAAACGCATGACCCTCGCGGATTGCGACCGGCGTGAGATTGATGCGGTTGGTCACGTCGCCGATGGCGTAGATGTTGGCGACGCTGGTGCGCGAGTATTCATCGACGGCGATGCCGCCATTTTTGGCTGAGCGCAACGCCGACTTCGCTCAATCCCAGTTTGGCGACGTGAGGGGTCCGCCCGGTAGCGAACATCACGCAATCGGCGGGAAGCTGAGTGCCGCTTGAAAGACGAGCATGCAAGCGAGTGCCGG
Organism: uncultured Alphaproteobacteria bacterium; assembly: GCA_963759345.1. Lineage (GTDB taxonomy): Bacteria > Pseudomonadota > Alphaproteobacteria > Rhizobiales > Xanthobacteraceae > BOG-931. The sequence goes on along the minus strand of CAVWYW010000018.1, from coordinate 89,829 downwards.
TCCGCTCGATCGCCGCGACTTTGCATCCGGTGAAAACGCGAATGCCGCGCTTCTCCATGTCGGTGCGCACGTGCTGGCGCACCTCATCGTCGAAGCCGCGCAGAATGTTCTCACCGCGGTAGATGACAGTCACGTGCGATCCGAGACCGGCGAAAATGCCGGCGAATTCGAGCGCGATATAGCCGCCGCCCTGGATCACCACATGCGGCGGCAGTTCAGGCAAATGAAACGCCTCGTTCGAAGAGATGGCGTGCTCGATGCCGGGAATCGGATCGCCATAGCTCGGCGCGCCGCCGGTGGCGATCAGGATATAGGCGGCCCGCACGCGCTTGCCGTCGGCCAACTGAACTGTATGAGCGTCGGTGATGACAGCGCGGGTCTTGACGATTGTCACGCGCGCACGTTCCAGCGTTGCAGTGTAGGCGCTTTCGAGCCGGGCAATTTCTTTGTCTTTGTTGGCAATGAGGGTCGACCAGTTGAAGGTCGCTTGCGGCAACGTCCAGCCGTAACCTTCGGCATCCTCGAATTCGGCGCGAAAACGCGACGCGTACACCAGAAGCTTTTTCGGCACGCAGCCGCGGATGACGCAGGTGCCGCCGACGCGATACTCCTCCGCCAGCATCACCCGCGCACCGTGCTGAGCGGCAATGCGCGCGGCGCGCACGCCACCCGAGCCGCCCCCGATGACAAAAAGATCGACGTCGTAGTCGGACATGCTCAGACGGTGCTCCGTGAAAGATCAGGGACGCTCGATGACGCGCACCCCGTCAGGCCCGGCGACGATAGCAGCCTGAGCCAGACCGATGAACAGACCGTGCTCCATCACGCCGGGGACCTTGCAGAGCCGAGCCGCAAGCGCTCGTGGATCGGGAATCCGTTGCAACTGGGCATCCAAAATCCAATGCCCGCCATCGGTCACGAAAATCTGACCGTTCTTTGCCTTCCGCAGCCCCACCGGTCCCGGACAGCCGACTTCCGCATTTGCAGCTTCGACCGCGCGGCGCGTCGCGGCAGCGCCGAAGGGCGCGATTTCGATCGGTAGCGGGAAACGGCCGAGCATCGACACCCATTTGGATTCGTCGGCGATGACGACCATCTGGGCCGACGCCGACGCAACGATCTTCTCCCGCAACAAAGCGCCGCCGCCGCCCTTGATGAGCGTCAGGTCAGGCGCAATTTCGTCGGCGCCATCCACGGTCAGGTCGAGTTCGGGCGTCTCATCGAGGGTGGTAAGCGATATTCCGGCCGCGGCTGCCTGCGCGCGGGTCGCTTCTGAAGTCGGGACCGCGACGAGATCGAGACCCGCGCGCACGCGCTCACCGAGCAATTCCACAAAATGCTTGGCGGTCGAGCCGGTGCCGAGCCCAAGCCGCATACCGCCCTGCACCATGTCCAGCGCCCGGGCGGCGGCGGCGCGTTTTTGTGCCTCGGCGTCCATAAGCGGGTGTGTAGGGCAAAATCCGCTGGAAAGCGAATAAAGCCTCCCCGCCAACGAGTGCTTGCGCGGCCGCAAATCGCCCGCTAGGCCAAACCATGCTGACTATCGTCTTCGATCTCGACGGCACGCTGGTCGATACCGCGCCAGACCTGATCGATACGCTCAACTTCACCCTGACCGAGCACGAACTGCCGGCGGTGCCCTACGACGAGGCTCGTCCGATGATCGGCGGCGGCGCGAGGGGCATGATCGAGCAGGCACTCGCCGCCGAGGGGCGCGATTTTAGGCCCGCCGCCGTGGACCGGCTCTACGCTCGCTTTGTCGCCCACTACGCTAAACATATCGCCGACCGCTCGCGCACGTTCCCACATGTAGAAGACTGCTCTGGATCGCCTGGAGGAGACGGGCCATCGGCTCGCGGTGTGCACCAACAAACTCGAATGGCTGTCGAAAAAGCTGTTGCGGACGCTCAGCCTCGCCGATCGGTTCGCCGCGATTTGCGGCCAGGATACGTTCGGCGTGCAAAAGCCTGATCCGGAGGTCTTCCGCGGGACGGTCATTCGCGCGGGCGGCAATCCCGAACGCGCCATCATGGTGGGCGACTCGATCACCGACATCCAGACCGCCCGCGCCGCCAACGTGCCCATCGTCGCGGTTGATTTCGGCTATAGCGATGTTCCCATTGCAAATCTGAACCCGGACCGGGTCATCAGCTCGTTTGCCGACCTGCGCGGCGGCTATTGACGATCTCGCCCTTGTAAAAAATACAATGGACGATCAGGGCTTTATCGGGCACAAAGTCTGATTATATGGGGAGTGCTGTTGAGTTGCCGTTGGCTCATATGGAGCCGAAAGCGTGATCCGGGAAAGCGGTCAACGGCTTTCTGTAAGATCATGCCCGAAGTAGTCATGGAAACGCCTGCCGATGGACAGCGTGGACGTGAAACACTCGCAAGCTGCGCGACGTTGATGAAGTGCGCGCGTTGCCGGCGCTGGTCGACCCGTTCGGCCGTGAGATCTCCTATCTGCGCGTCTCCGTCACCGACCGCTGCGATTTCCGCTGCGTCTATTGCATGAGCGAGCACATGGCCTTCCTGCCGAAGGCCGAGCTGCTCACGCTTGAAGAACTCGACCGCCTCTGCTCGGCTTTCGTCGCGCGCGGCGTGCGCAAGCTTCGTCTCACCGGCGGCGAACCGCTGGTGCGGCGCGGGATCATGACGCTGTTCTCTTCGCTGTCGCGCCATCTTGAAACCGGCCGCCTCGATGAGTTGACGCTCACGACCAACGGATCCCAGCTCGCCAAATTCGCCGCCGACCTGAAGGCGCATGGCGTGCAACGCATCAACGTTTCTCTCGATACGCTCGACCCGGATAAATTCCGCGCCATCACCCGCTGGGGTGCTTTGCACGACGTGCTCGCCGGCATTGATGCCGCGCAATCGGCGGGCCTCAAGATCAAGATCAATACGGTGGCGCTCAAGGGCGTGAACGAGGACGAATTCCCGCGCCTGATCGAATGGGCGCACGGCCGCGGCATGGATCTGACGCTGATCGAAGTGATGCCGCTCGGCGAGATCGGCCGGCTCGACCAGTATCTGCCGCTGTCGATGGCGCGCGCCCGTCTCAGCGAGCGCTTCTCGTTCGAGGACCTCGATTATCGCACCGGCGGGCCGGCCCGTTATGTGCGGGTGGCCGAGACCGGCGGCCGGCTCGGCTTCATCACGCCGCTGACCCATAATTTCTGCGAGTCCTGCAATCGCGTGCGCGTCACCTGCACCGGCACGCTCTACATGTGCCTCGGCCAGGCGGATGCCGCCGATCTGCGCAAGCCGCTGCGCGCCTCCGAAGGCAACGATCTCCTTCACGCCGCCATCGACGAGGCGATTTCCCGCAAGCCCAAGGGCCACGATTTCATCATCGATCGCCGGCACCAGCGCCCCGCGCTCGCGCGCCACATGAGCGTCACGGGCGGCTAGCGCGGCGGCAGACTGTGCGGTGAGGTGTCGCTTCGCGTACCAGGCTACGACAAGCCGAGCACCGTCGCGGCGGCTTTGAATTCGGCGAAGCGAAGTGCACGGCGTTCAAGTGCCGCATCGTCAGCGCCCCACTGCTCGATATTCCAATCCTCATCGACGTGCGCCGCCTGCCACGCTTCCTCAGCCGTCAGCCGCCCGCGTGCCAGCGCGAGCGCGATGAGCGCCGAACCGGTGAGCGTCGTCGCGGCATGGACAGCGCCAAGCCGCCACGGATCGTCGGGGATCTCCGCGCGCGCGGCCGCCAGCGCGGCTTCCGGTTGCGGGACGTGAATGACGCCTTCGCCTACGGTGAAGTGCGCTCCGATCGCGTTACTCGCCCAGTCGAGGATCGGGTCCCACGCGCGCGCCTGCCGGTCGGCCAGACCCGTCGGAGCGTTGGCGCGATAACAGACAAGATCGGAGGCGAGATATTTCTCAACCTCTGCGGCGACCGGGCCGCGCTGATCGCACACCCCGTCGATGATGACGTTGGCCAGCCGCGTCAGCGGCATTTTGCTCGGATCGATCACGTCGGACTGCGCCTCCCATTCGCGCAGCGATCGCCCGCGCCAGTTCTTGGCTCGGCGCAGCAAGGATGCGGCCTGCCGGCGTGCGCACCGGTTTGTCGTCGAGCTGCACCGCGTAGCCCTCTGGGCCGGCTACGGCCTGGGCCTTCTCGTAGAAGCGCCGCCGCAGCCCCCGCCGTGCGTTCCGGCGCACCGCTTCACGCGGGTCCTCGGGCGATCCGTTCTCAAACACGTCGCGCATGACAGCTTAGACCTTAGACCATACCCGCGAGGTGATGCGCAGCAGCATAACCGCGACCGCCGGACCTCTATGGTTTCTGTTCAGATAAAAATTCATTAACATATTCAACGGTTTAAATTATTCGGGACGTGCCCATCGGAACCCGCAGGGTTGCACTGCGGCTTTCGCACTGCGATCGCGCTTTTGTTAAGGACCACAAGCGACAAAACCTTGTTATAACAAGCAGAAGCGGTAGAAATCCGCACTTCGCTCGACTACTATCCGCGCCCGGATTCGGCGACGGTGGCTGACCGCGGGGGAGCGCCGGTCCGCGCAGCAGCGTCAACAACCGCCGGAGCATTCGGCGGAATGCTGCGCGTAAGAGGAATGGAATGAAACCTACCGACATTTCGGCCCCGGATTATTTCCACAAGGTTGTCGATTGCCAGTGGGCCTGTCCGGCACATACGCCGGTTCCCGAATACATCCGTCTGATCGCGGCGGGCCGATATACCGACGCCTACATGATCAATTGGGAGTCGAATGTGTTTCCGGGCGTGCTCGGACGGACCTGCGACCGGCCCTGCGAGCCTGCCTGTCGCCGCGGCCGTGTCGAGAAAGAGCCGGTGGCGATCTGCCGGCTAAAACGCGTCGCCGCCGACTTCAAGGACGACATCAGCGCGCGGCTGCCCAAGCCGGCCGAGAAGAAGAACGGCAAGCGCATTGCGCTTGTGGGCGGCGGCCCCGCTTCGCTGACGGTCGCGCGTGACCTCATGCCGATCGGCTACGAATGCGTGGTGTTCGATCAGGACCCGCTCTCCGGCGGCATGATGCGCACGCAGATTCCGAAATTCCGCCTGCCGGAAAAAGTGCTCGACGAGGAATGCCATTACATCCTCGATCTCGGCGTGACCTTTGTCGGCGGCAAGCGCATCGACAGCATGAAGGCGCTGCTGGCCGAAGATTTCGATGCCATCTTCGTCGGCTGCGGCGCGCCGCGCGGCCGCGACCTCGACATTCCCGGCCGCAAGGAAGCGGCCAAGAACATCCATATCGGCATCGACTGGCTGTCCAGCGTCTCGTTCGGCCACATCGACAAGATCGGCAAGCGCGTCATCGTGCTCGGCGGCGGCAATACCGCCATGGATTGCTGCCGCTCCTCGCGCCGGCTCGGCGGTGAGGATGTCAAAGTCGTCGTGCGCTCCGGCTTCGAGGAGATGAAGGCGTCGCCGTGGGAAAAAGAGGACGCCATCCACGAGGACATTCCGATCTTCAATTATATGGTGCCGAAGGAATTCACCCACGAGAACGGCAAGCTCACCGGCGTGATCTTTGAGAAGGTCAAAGCCGTGCGCGACGCCAAGGGCCGCCGCGATCTCGTGCCGACCGGCGAGCCCGATCAACACTTTCCCTGCGACGATGTGCTGGTCGCCGTCGGCCAGGAGAATGCGTTTCCCTGGATCGAGCGCGACTGCGGCATCGAATTCGACAAGTGGAACATGCCCAAGGTCGATGCCGCGACCATGGCCTCCACCAATCCCAAAGTGTTCTTCGGCGGCGACGCCGCGTTCGGCCCGAAGAACATCATCTGGGCGGTGGCGCACGGCCACGACGCGGCGATCTCGATCGATAAATTCTGCCGCGGCGAGGACGTCAACGTCCGCCCAGCGCCGCAGATCGCCGATCTCCAGCCAGAAGATGGGCATTCACGAGTGGAGCTACGACAACGAGATCACGCTCGATAAGCGTTTTCGGGTGCCGCATCGCGACAAGGTCGTGGCGTTGCGCGACATCAAGGCCGAGGTCGAGCTCGGTTACGACGTCGAACTGGCGCTGAAGGAAGCCGAGCGGTGCCTGAATTGCGACGTGCAGACCGTCTTCACCGGGCAGCTCTGCATCGAGTGCGACGCCTGCGTCGATATCTGCCCGATGGATTGCATCACCTTCACCGAGAACGGCGAAGAGGCCGACCTGCGCTCGCGCCTGGAGGCGCCGGCCAATAACCTCACGCAAGACCTCTACATCGGCAACAGCCTCAAGACCGGCCGCGTCATGGTCAAGGACGAAGACGTGTGCCTGCACTGCGGGCTGTGCGCCGAACGGTGTCCCACCGGCGCGTGGGACATGCAGAAATACCTCATCGATATGACTCACGCAGAACAAGCATGCCAATCCAGAGCGTAAACGACTTCGTCGTCCGATTTGCCAACGTCAACGGCTCCGGTTCCGCCAGCGCCAACGAACTGTTCGCCCGCTCGGTGCTGCGCATGGGCATTCCCTGCGCACCGCGCAACATTTTCCCGTCCAACATCCAGGGCCTGCCGACCTGGTACGAGGTGCGCATTTCCGAGAGCGGCCATCTCGGCGCCCGCGGCGGCACCGACCTCATGGTCGCGATGAACCCGCAGACTTGGGACAAGGACGTCGCCGGCATCGAGCCCGGAGGATATCTCCTCTACGATTCCACCAAGCCGATGCCGAAGTCGAAATTCCGCGACGACATCACCGTCATCGGCGTCCCGCTCACCGCCATCTGCAATCGCGAATATACCGATCCGCGCCAACGCCAGTTGTTCAAGAACATCGTCTATATCGGCGCGCTGTCGGCGCTGCTCGACATGGATGTCGGCGAAATGGAAAAGCTGATCGGCGAACAATTCAAGGGCAAGGAGAAGCTGTTCGACGCCAACAAGCACGCGCTGCATCTCGGCCGCGACTGGGTGATGATGAATCTGGAACATCCGCTCGGCATGCGGCTAAAGCGTGCCGACGCAGTCGGCGACCGCATCTTCATCGAAGGCAATTCGGCGGCCGCGCTCGGCGCCGTCTACGGCGGCGCCACGGTCTGCGCCTGGTATCCGATCACGCCGTCCTCGTCGCTCGCCGAAGCGTTCACGCGGCATTGCCAGCGTATGCGGGTCGATCCGGCGACGAAAAAGAACAAATTCGCCATCGTCCAGGCCGAGGACGAGCTTGGCGTCAATCGGCGTCGTGATCGGCGCCGGCTGGAACGGCGCCCGCGCGTTTACCACGACCTCCGGCCCGGGAATTTCGCTCATGCAGGAGTTTCTCGGCCTCGCCTATTTTGCCGAAATCCCGGCGGTAATCTTCGACGTGCAGCGGGCCGGACCCTCGACCGGCATGCCGACGCGCACGCAGCAGACCGACATCATCTCCTGCGCCTACGCCTCGCACGGCGACACCAAGCACGTGCTGCTGTTCCCCGAGGACCCGGCGGAAGCGTTCGAATTCGGCGCCGCGGCCTTCGACCTCGCCGACCGGCTGCAGACGCCGATTTTCGTGATGCTCGATCTCGACATCGGCATGAACCACCGCCTCGCGCGCCCGCTCGTCTGGGACGACACCCGCAAGTTCGACCGCGGCAAGATCATGACCGAGACGGCGCTCGAAGCCGGCGCCGATTTCGGCCGCTATCTCGATGTCGACGGCGACGGCATTCCCTATCGCACGCTTCCGGGCACGCATCCGACCAAGGGTTCGTTCTTCACCCGCGGCACGTCGCGCGATCGCTATGCGCGCTACACCGAAGAAGGGCCGGCCTACGCCGACAACATGCAGCGGCTGTTGCGCAAGTTCGAGACCGCGAAGGATTTGGTGCCGCGGCCGCTGCAGGCGAATGCCGAAAAGCCGACCAAATACGGCGTCATCTATTTCGGCTCGACCTCGCCGCCGATGGATGAGGCAATCGAGCTGCTCGAATCAGGCGGCCATGCCCTTGACCGGCTGCGCGTGCGCGCCTTCCCGTTCCATTCCAGCGTGACGAGTTTCCTCGCCGAGCATGATTTCGTGTTCGTGGTCGAGCAGAACCGCGACGCCCAGCTGCGCTCGCTGATCGTCAACGAATGCAACGTCGATCCGGTGCGGCTGGTGCCGATTCTGCATTACGACGGCACGCCGATAACCGCCCGCTTCATCGCCAGCGCCGTCGCCGACCGCCTCGATGCGCTCAAAGTCACGCCGCTGCGGAAAGTCGTGTCATGACCCAGGTGCCTTCATGACTTACGTCGTCAAGCCGAAATTCCATCATCCCGATCTGCCGAAGAACGAGCTCGGCTATACCCACCGCGATTACGAAGGCGCGGTGTCGACGCTGTGCGCCGGCTGCGGCCATGATTCGATTTCAAGTTCGATCATCGAAGCCTGCTTCGAACTGTCGATCGCGCCGCACCGGGTAGCGAAGCTTTCCGGCATCGGCTGCTCGTCGAAGACGCCGACCTATTTCCTCGGCAATTCGCACGGCTTTAATTCCGTGCACGGCCGCATGCCGTCGGTGCTGACCGGCGCCAATCTCGCCAATCGCGATCTGATCTATCTCGGCGTGTCGGGCGACGGCGACTCCGCCTCGATCGGCTTCGGCCAGTTCGCGCACGCGCTCCGGCGTGGCGTCGACATGGTCTATATCGTCGAGAACAACGGCGTCTATGGCCTCACCAAGGGCCAGTTCTCCGCCACCGCCGATCCCGGCTCGAAATCGAAGCGCGGCGTCGTCAATACCGATAACGCCATCGACCTCGTCGGCATCGCGCTGCAGGTCGGCGCTACTTTTGTCGCCCGCTCGTTCTCAGGAGACAAAACGCAACTGACGCCGCTGATCAAGGCCGCGATCGAGCACCGCGGTGCGGCCTTCATCGACGTGATCTCGCCGTGTGTCGCCTTCAACAATCATGCCGGCTCGACCAAGAGTTTCGACTATGTGCGCGAACACAATGAAGCCGTCAACAAACTCGACTTCATCACCGGCCGCGCCGCGATCAAGGTCGATTACGCGCCCGGCACGGTCGAACTGGTGCAACAGCACGACGGCTCGACCATCGCGCTGCGCAAGCTCGACGCCGAGTACGACGTGCACGACCGGCTGGCGGCGATGAGTTTCCTGCAGCATCACGCCGCCAAGGGCCAAGTGGTGACTGGGCTCCTCTATGTCGCCCCGGAGGCCGCCGATTTGCACGGGCACCTCAATACCGTCGAGACGCCGCTCAATGCGCTCGGCGAGAAGGAGCTGTGCCCCGGCTCGGCGGTGCTCGACAAATTCAACGCGAGCCTGCGGTAAAGCTGGCGCTTTCTTTGTCATCGGCATGCGCGGGGTTAACCTCGCGCATTCGAGCTGCCGCCGAGCGATTGGCATTGCAGGCGCGCACCCGTGCGGGCACGTCTCTAGACGGATTGTCGGCTCAAGGTCGCAATGGCGCGGCTGCCGGCGCGACTGCCTGACAATATGTGGTTTGAAGATATCATATCATTTGAAATTGTTCAGCATCGTTGATTTACGTTTCTGTCGTTACGCTCGGCGCGTCCGCTAAAGACAATCCCGCACGGACGACGCTCGGTTCGGCGGAAAGGATCTGATGAGCACGCCCAGCCTGCAGCCTATCGCCCGTTCTCCTAGTTTTCAGGCACCGGTCGTCACCGCCCGCGGCGGAGAGAGCGGCGTTACCTACCGCAGCACCCAGGCGCATCGTCCAATACTGGATGGGAGACGATATTGCTGTGGAGATCGGCGCCGAGCGCCTGCTCGCAGCCCATTCGGCGCTGGCGCACCCTCGCCAAGCGCGGCCTGCCGCGCTTGTGCGATCTGCTGGAATCCGACGCGCGCGAGGCCGACGCAGACATGTTGCTCTATCTCAAGCTCGACGATGATTATCTCGTCGTCGCACAAGGCGCCGACCGCACGCGTCATATCGGCCGCGACCTGCGCGGTCGCACGATGTCGGGATTCACTCAATCGGTCGGCGTGGTGCTCAAGGAGCTGTATGACACTTGCCTTGCGCAGCAGACGGCGATCTATGCGCGCTTCGTGACCGACCTTGCATCCGATAGCATCTACTGGGAAGGGCTGTTTTTGCCGCTCAAGGGCGAGGACGACGGCCGCACCCGGTTCTTGGCCAGCTACGCCACGCCGATCGACAATAAAACCGACGTGTTGCAAATGGTCCTCGATCGCTCGCCCAGCGGCACGATCGTCGCGGTCCCGGTGGGGACCGGCCGCGCCGGCCGCCTCGACGGGCGGATCATTCTGATCAATGCGCGCGCCAAGAAAATTTTTGAAATTCGATGAGAAGGGCAGCCGGGTGAACTACATCCGCGACCTCGCGCCCTGGCTGCGCAATATCGCCGGATGGACGCGCGTCAATTTGACGGTCGAAGGGCAGCAAACCCGCATTCACTATCGCGACCGCTCGAACCGATGTTATTTGGTGACAATTGAGTCGCTCAACCGCTTTATTCTATTCGGCATCGTCGAAAGCAACCGAGATATCTCGGCGCCGCCCGGTGAAAATGCCCCTCACTCCTCCGGCGCCTCGACGATCGGGTCGTAGCGCGCAGCATCGAGCCCGAGCAGATTCCACGATTGCTGCATGTGCGGCGGCAGCGGCGCGGTGACGTCGATCACGCCGCCGCGCGGATGCGGCACGACGATGCGGCGGGCCAGAAGGTGCAGCTTGTTCTGCATGCCGCCCGGCAGCTGCCAGTTTTCCAGCGAAAAATATTTCGGGTCGCCGACGATCGGGTGGCCGATATGCGCCATGTGCGCGCGCAATTGATGGGTGCGGCCGGTGACCGGCTTGAGCGACACCCAGGCCAGCAACGGCCCCGAGGTTTCGACCACCGCGTAGTAGGTCACCGCGTGGCTCGCGCCCTTGTCGCCGTGCTGGGCAATGCGCATGAACGATTCTTCCTCGCGCTCCTCCTTGGCGAGAAAGGTCGAGATGCGGCCCTGCTGCACCTTGGGCACGCCGGCGACCAGCGCCCAATAAATCTTGCGCGCCGAGCGCGAGCGGAACGTCTTCGCCAACGCCGCCGCCGCAAACCGCGTCTTGGCGACGAGGAGGCAGCCGGCGGTATCCTTGTCGAGCCGATGCACCAGCCGCGGCCGCTGGCCGTGGGAATCGCGCAGCACCTCCAGCATGCCGTCGATGATGACGCGTGGTGCCGGAGCCGCCCTGCACCGCAAGCCCCATCGGCTTGTTGAGCACCAGCACGTCGGCGTCTTCGTGCAGCGTGATCGATTTGAGGAACGCGCGGGTTTTTTCGTCGGCTTCGCTGCCCGGCGTCCGCGGCTTCGGCTGATCGAGCCGCAGCGGCGGAATACGCATCGTCTGCCCGGCCTCCAGCCGGTTCTTCGGCTGGGTGCGCTTGCCGTTCACCCGCACCTCGCCTTTGCGGATGACGCGCTGAATATGGGAGAAGCTCAATCCCGGAAACCGCGCCTCCAAGAAAACGATCGACGCGCATGCCGGATTCGTCGGCGGTCACCGCGACGTTCTGCACGCTGGTCGGCATCGGTGCCGGAGCGGCTGCATCTTTCTGTTTCCCGTCATCCTGAGGTGGCGCGCTGAGCGCGCGCCTCGAAGGATGCGGCCCGAGCGCCCGGGCCGTCGGCCTTACCGATTTCGGATTTGAAATGCCAAGTCGGCGGCAGCGACTTTTTGCCTCGCTGCGCTGACGCTCAGGGTGACGGTGAGCGAGAACGATGCCGATGCTGCGGCCCGGCGATCTGCTTGCCGCCGCCCGGCTGCCGCGGCCCGCGAGAGCCTCTCAAGACTTCGCTCCGCTCTTTGCGCAGCTTCGCCCAGTATTCCAGACGCTTGCGGATTTCCCGCTCAAAGCCGCGTTCGGGCGGATCGTAGAATTTCTGGCGGCCGAGTTGCTCCGGGAAATAGTCCTGGCCGGAGAACGCCTCTTCGGCGTCGTGGTCGTATTCGTAGCCCGCGCCATAGCCTTCGGTCTTCATCAGCTTGGTCGGCGCGTTGAGGATGTGCTTGGGCGGCAGCAGCGAGCCGGCTTCCTTCGCCGTGCGCATGGCTTCGCCGAACGCCACGTAAGCCGCGTTCGATTTCGGCGCAGTGGCGACGTAGAGCACGGCTTCGGCGATGGCGAGTTCGCCTTCCGGCGAGCCGAGGAAATCGTAGGCGTCCTTGGCGGCATTGGCGATGACCAGCGCCTGCGGATCGGCAAGCCCGATGTCCTCGACCGCCATGCGCACGATCCGGCGCGCCAGATAAAGCGGGTCCTCGCCGGCATCGAGCATGCGGCAGAGATAGTAGAGCGCGGCGTCGGCGTCGGAGCCGCGCACCGATTTGTGCAGCGCGCTGATGAGATTGTAGTGGCCGTCCTGCTTCTTGTCGTAGATCGGCGCCCGCCGCTGCACCACTTCCTGCAGGGCGGCGGCATCGAAGGTCTCGCCGTCCCGTGCCGCGCGCCATACTTCTTCCGCCAGCGTCAGCGCCGCGCGGCCGTCGCCGTCGGCCATGCGGATCAGCGAGGCGCGGGCGTCGTCATCCAGCGGCAGCTTTTTGCCTTCGACCGCCTCGGCGCGCTCAAGCAGTTTCTCCAGCGCCGCGGCATCGAGCGGCTTGAACACGAGCACGCGCGCGCGTGACAGTAGCGGCGCGATCAGCTCGAACGACGGATTCTCCGTGGTCGCGCCGACCAGCACGATGGTGCCGTCCTCCACCACCGGCAGAAAGGAATCCTGCTGCGCCCGGTTGAAGCGGTGAATTTCGTCGACGAACAGGAGCGTCCCCTGCCCGGTTTCGCGGCGCGCCCGCGCCGCGTCGAAGACTTTCTTCAGATCGGCAACGCCGGAAAAGATCGCCGAGATTTGCTCGAAATGCAGATCGGTCGCGCGAGCAAGCAGCCGCGCCACCGTGGTCTTGCCGGTGCCCGGCGGCCCCCAAAAGATCAGCGAGCCAAGCGAGCGCGTCTCCAGCATGCGGGTGAGCGCGCCGTCGGGGCCGAGCAGATGATCCTGCCCGACCACGTCGGCGAGCTGGTCCGGTCGAAGCTTATCGGCGAGCGGCCGCGGCGCGTCGCGTTCGAGGCCGGCGGCCGCGAACAAAGTCGGCGAGCTTTTCTTCGGGCGCGAGCTCATTCATCCACTGAACGTGGCCGATATCTGCTGACCGCCCCGATTGATGATGACGCGCCACAGCCGGCTGCCGGCGCGCACGGCACGATCAAGATCGGCGGATTTTCTCGATCTTTTGATTGTTGACCGAGACGCACGATATCGCCGCGCTGCAGGCCGATCGATTGCGCCGTCGAGCCTTCCGCCACGCCAACGATCACGACGCCGCGGCTTTGCAGATCGAGCCGCAGCTCGTCGGCCAGCGCCGGCGAAAGATTGGCGACCGTGGCGCCAAGAAACGGCGAGCGCGAGCGGATTTCGATCTCTTCGCGCGGCAACTCGGGGGCGGTCTGCAGGCTGATCGGGACAGCAAGCTCCCTTCCTTGGCGGAGGAAACCGATCTGCGCCGTGCCGCCGAGCGGCTTGGTGGCGAACCGATAATCGAAGGCGTTGGGATCCTCGACGATGGTGCCGTCGATGCTGACGATGAGGTCGCCGGTTTTGAGGCCGGCGCGCGCCGCCGGACCATCGCCGGCGACGCTTGCGACCAGCGCTCCGCTCGGCCGTTTCAAGCCGAGACTTTCGGCGATCTCGGGCGTGACTTCCTGCAGCTTGGCGCCGAGCCACGGACGCTTGACCGCGGCGCTGCCGCCCTTCGCCGAGGCGACCACCACGCGCACCATATTCGCGGGGATGGCGAAGCCAATGCCCTGCGATCCGCCCGAGCGCGAATAGATCGCAGTGTTGATGCCGACGAGCCGGCCGTTGAGATCGACCAGCGCGCCGCCGGAATTGCCGGGATTGATCGCAGCATCGGTCTGGATGAAGAACCGGTAGTCGCTGATGCCGACTTGCGTGCGCGCCAGCGCCGAGACGATGCCATGGGTCACGGTTTGTCCGACGCCGAATGGATCGCCAATCGCGAGCACGACGTCGCCGACCTGCAACTCATCGGAATTGCCGAAATTCGAGCACGGGAAAGCGCTCCTTCGCGTCCTTGAGCCGCAGCACGGTGAGGTCGCTGTGCTCGTCCTTCAGCACGATCTCGGCGTCGAATTCGCGCTTGTCGGAAAGCGCCACCCTCACCTCGCTCGCCCCTTCGATGACGTGATAATTGGTGACGACGAGGCCGCTGCCGTCGACGATCACGCCGGAGCCGAGCGATCGCAGCACCTGCTCGCGCGGCACCGCGCCGAAGAACTGCCGAAACAGCGGATCGTTCATGAATGGGTTGCGGTTTTCAACGACCCGCGCCGCATAGACGTTCACCACCGCGGGCGCGACGCGCTTGACCACGGGCGCAAAGGAAAGCTGCAGCTCTGCCGGCGAGGACGGCACGCGGCGGTCCTGCGCATTCGCGCCCGCAAGCAGCGCCGAAAGCGCAACGACGGCAGCCACTATTGTGGTGCTTACAACCCGCAGCCGCGGCATGGAACGCTCCAAATCAATGCCGCCAGATATAAGCGCGAGGGCAGGCCTTTAGAAGACGGCGCCGTCTCGCGTCAGCGAGCGCCAAGCCTTAAGCGGCGGCGGGAGCCGACTCCTCGGCGCGCGCCTGAACCGGCCCGGAATCCTTGCCCTTGGCCTCGACGTCGCGGTCGACAAACTCGATCACCGCCACCGGAGCCGAATCGCCGTAACGAAAGCCCGCCTTGAGCACCCTGGTGTAACCGCCATGCCGCTCCTTGTAGCGCGGCCCGATCACCTCGAAGAGCTTCTTGACCATGGCGAGATCGCGCATCTGCGCGATCGCCTGGCGGCGCGCGTGCAGATCGCCGCGCTTGCCGAGCGTGACCAGTTTCTCGACCACCGGGCGCAAATCCTTCGCCTTCGGCAGCGTGGTCATGATCTGCTCATGCTTGATGAGCGACGCGGCGAGGTTTGCCAGCATCGAACGGCGATGATCCGAGCGGCGGTTGAACTTGCGGTGGGTTTTGGCGTGACGCATGTCAGATATCAGCGTTCAGAAATCAGTAATCAGTAATCAGACGCTCATCCGATTACCGACATCTGATGACTGTCCCTTGCTCAGTAATGATCCTCGAAGCGCTTGGCCAGTTCCTCGATGTTTTCCGGCGGCCAACCGGGAACTTCCATGCCCAGATGCAGGCCCATCTGCACCAGCACTTCCTTGATCTCGTTGAGCGACTTTCGTCCGAAATTCGGCGTGCGCAGCATCTCGGCTTCGGTCTTCTGCACCAGGTCGCCGATATAGACGATGTTGTCGTTCTTCAGACAATTGGCCGAACGCACCGAAAGCTCGAGCTCGTCGACCTTCTTGAGGAAGGCCGGGTTGAAGGCAAGGTCGGGAATGGCCTCCTGCGCGGTCTCGCGCTTGGGCTCCTCGAAGTTCACGAACACGTTGAGCTGATCCTGCAGGATGCGCGCGGCGTAGGCGAGCGAGTCCTCGGGGCTCACGGCACCGTTGGTTTCGATCGACAGCGTGAGCTTGTCGTAGTCGAGGATTTGCCCTTCGCGGGTGTTCTCGACCTTGTAGGAGACTTTGCGCACCGGCGAATAGAGGCTGTCGACCGGGATCAAGCCGATCGGCGCATCCTCGGGGCGGTTGCGTTCCGCCGGGATATAGCCCTTGCCGGTATTGACCGTGAACTCCATGCGGATCTCGGCGCCTTCGTCCAGCGTGCACAGGACGAGGTCGGGATTTAGGACGACGATGTCGCCGACCGTCTGAATGTCGCTCGCAGTCACGGTACCGGGACCCTGCTTCTTCACCACCATGCGCTTGGGGCCATCGCCCTGCATCTTGATGGCGATGTCCTTGATGTTGAGCACGATGTCGGTGACGTCCTCGCGCACGCCGGCAATCGAGGAGAATTCATGCAGCACGCCGTCAATGTGCACCGACTGCACAGCGGCGCCCTGCAGCGACGACAACAGAATACGCCGCAGCGCGTTGCCGAGCGTCACGCCGAAGCCGCGCTCAAGCGGTTCGGCGACCACCGTGGCTACGCGCCGCACATCGCCGCCGGCGCTGACCTGCAGCTTGCCCGGCCTGATCAATTCCTGCCAATTCTTCTGGATCGTCACGTTATCACCCATCGCGTTGCGCGGCGCGAGACTGTCGCGCGCCCCACTCCGCTCCGTGGGGCCAAAATCGGTGCCATGTTCGAGCGGCGGCAAGTGTTCAATTTCCATCGCTTGTCCTATACGCGCCGCCGCTTGCGCGGACGGCATCCATTGTGAGGGATCGGCGTTACGTCGCGGATCGAGGTGATGGTGAAGCCGGCCGCCTGCAGCGAGCGCAGCGCCGACTCGCGGCCGGAACCGGGGCCGGCCACTTCGACCTCAAGCGTGCGCATGCCGTGTTCCTGCGCCTTCTTGGCGGCATCCTCGGCGGCGACCTGCGCCGCATACGGCGTCGACTTGCGCGAACCCTTGAATCCCATCGTGCCCGCCGACGACCAAGCAATGGTATTGCCTTGCACGTCGGTAATGGTGATCATGGTGTTGTTGAACGTGGCACTTACATGCGCGACGCCCGAGGCGATGTTTTTGCGCTCGCGTCGACGGACGCGCGTAGCTTCCTTACCCATCCTGAACCCTTTCGGATCGGAACCGGCCGCACCGGTGCCGTCTGACCCCCTCCCTTCCCTCCCCCGTTTGCGGGGGAGGGAAGGGAGGGGGGAATGCGCTATTTCTTCTTGCCGGCTATCGGCTTGGCCGGACCCTTGCGGGTGCGGGCATTGGTGTGGGTGCGTTGTCCGCGAACCGGCAAGCCGCGGCGATGACGCAACCCGCGGTAGCAGCCAAGATCCATCAATCGCTTGATGTTCATGGCGACTTCGCGCCGCAGATCACCCTCGACCATATAGTCGCGGTCGATCACTTCGCGCAGCTGAAGCACTTCCTGATCGGTCAGCTGGGATACCCGGCGCGCATCGGGTATCGACACTTTATGCACGATTTCCTTGGCCTTTGCAGGCCCGATGCCGTGGATATACTGCAACGCGACCACGACGCGCTTGTTGGTCGGAATATTGACGCCAGCGATACGGGCCACGTCAGTTGCTCCTTATGCGGGACAGCCCAGGATGCCTCGGGGCCGCCCGGCCACTACCTATCGATTCGAATGTCACTAGAGAAGGCCACAAACGTAAAAAGCCAACGACTGCCCGCCGCCGCGGCTCGGCATCGCTGTTCGATCTCCGACTGGATATTTGAGGCTTATTAATGGATGCATCGCCCTTTCGTCAACCCGGCTAGCGATTTCGTGTACAACTTCATTTACGCCGCCGCATGAGCGGGCTTTCTCGCCGACCTAGGCTTGGATCTCGCCTTTGAGGCGATTTTGGCCTTAGTCTTCGTTCTGCCCTTGGTCTTAGCTTTTCGCGCTCGCCCGTTTGTGAACCGAGCCGCTGCCTTTCGCCGTGAGGCCGATCTCTCGCGTCTCGGATTTTTTTCCTATGTGGCGCCGATCCGACGGCCGCGGCCTTGGCGTTGCTCCTTTGGCCGACGCCGCGCGACGGGGTGCTTCAGGCTCCGGGCTCAACACCCTCTCGATCTGGGCGGCAACCTCCTGGATTGGCGCCATCCCGTCCACGGAGCGCAAAATCCCGTGCTGCCGATAATAGGCAATCAGCGGCGCGGTCTGCTCGCGGTAGGCCACGAGCCGCCGATGCAATACTTCAGGGCTGTCGTCCGCCCGTAATGGCTCGCCGCGCGCTTTCATCTCGGCAACGCGGCTTTCGATGCGCCGAATGAGAGCCGTCTCGTCGACCCGCAGCTCGATCACCGCCTCAAGCGCGATACCATGCTTGGCAAGCATGCGATCGAGCGCCTCCGCCTGGGCCACGGTCCGCGGAAAGCCGTCGAGAATGAAGCCCTTGCGAGCGTCCGGCTGCTCGATGCGTTGTTCGACGATGGCGACCACGACGTCATCTGGGCACAACGCCCCACGCGCCATGATCTCGTCAACCTGGCGACCGATGGGAGTGCCGGCCTTGACGGCGGCCCGAAGCATGTCGCCGGTGGAGAGCTGGACAAGTCCGTATTTTGCGACGAGGTGCTGGGCCTGCGTTCCCTTGCCCGCCCCCGGCGGACCCAGCAGTATTAATCTCATCTCCGCCGCCCCCTCAGTTTCGATCGCTTGATCAATCCTTCGTATTGATGCGCCAGCAGATAGCCTTGCACCTGCGCCACCGTGTCCATGGTCACGCTAACCACGATCAGCAGCGAGGTGCCGCCGAAATAAAACGGCACAGCCGCATATGAGATCAGCATCTCGGGGAACAGGCACACGACCGCAAGATAGGCCGCTCCGATCACCGTAATCCGCGACAAAACGTAATCGATATATTCGGCGGTGCGCTCGCCGGGACGGATGCCGGGAATAAACCCGCCATGCTTCTTCAGATTATCGGCGGTCTCCGTCGGATTGAATACGATCGCCGTATAGAAGAAGGCGAAAAAGACGATGAGCGCGACATAGAGCGCCAAGAACAATGGCCGGCCGTGCGCAAGCTGGGTGGTGATGAGCGTGAGCCAGCCCGGCCCCTGCCCGGCCGTGAAATTGGCGACCGTCGTCGGCAACAGCAGCAACGAGGAGGCAAAGATCGGCGGAATGACGCCCGAGGTATTGAGCTTAAGCGGCAGATGCGAGGACTGGCCCTCGAACATGCGGTTGCCGACCTGGCGCTTCGGATACTGGATCAAGAGACGGCGCTGAGCGCGCTCCATGAACACGATGAAGGTGATGACGGCGACGGCCATCACCAGCACGATGAGAATGAGGCCGGTCGAGAGCGCGCCCTGGCGGCCGAGTTCGAGCGTGCCGGCAACGGCGGACGGCAACTGCGCCACGATCCCCGACATGATGATCAGCGAGGTGCCGTTGCCGATACCGCGCTGGGTGATCTGCTCGCCGAGCCACATCAGGAACATGGTGCCGCCGGTCAGCGTGATCACCGTCGAGATGCGGAAGAACATGCCGGGATCGGTGACCACGTTGGTGGCGCCTTCGAGCCCGACGGAGATGCCATAGGCCTGGAACGCGGCCAGCAGCACCGTCAGGTAGCGCGTGTATTGATTGATGGTCTTGCGCCCCTGCTCGCCCTCCTTCTTGAGTTGCTCGAGCGTCGGCGACACCGTCGTCATCAGCTGGATGATGATCGATGCCGAAATGTAGGGCATGATGTTCAGAGCGAAGATCGCCATGCGGTGGATGCCGCCGCCGGCGAACATATTGAACATTCCCAGAATTCCGCCGGCCTGCGAATTGAAAATCTGGTTCCAGGCGTTCGGATCGATGCCCGGCAGCGGAATGTAGGTGCCGAGCCGGTAGACCAGCAGCGCGCCGAGCGTAAACCAGATTCGCTTCTTGAGTTCTTCGGCTTTGGCCAGCGCCCCGAAGTTGAGATTGGCTGCCAGTTGTTCCGCTGCCGAGACCATCCGCGCGTGCTCCGTATGCGGCCTTGTTGCCGACCGGCCCTATATAGGGATCAGGCCGCCTGTTCGCTCGGCTCCCGCTTGGGAGCGAGGATCTCGACCGAGCCGCCGGCCTTCTCCACCGCGGCGACCGCCGATTTCGACGCACCGAAAACCGAAAGCGCAATCTTGGCCTTGAGTTCGCCGCCGCCGAGCAGCCGCACACCGTCCTTGGCGCGGCGCAACAGGCCGGCCTTCACCAGAGCCGCGGCATCAATTTTCGCCGACGCGTCGAGCCGGCCGGCGTCAATGGCCTCCTGGAGCCGCCCAAGATTGACCTCATTAAGCTTGCGCGCGAACGCGGTGTTCTTGAAGCCGCGCTTCGGCAGGCGGCGATGCAGCGGCATCTGGCCGCCCTCGAAGCCTTTGATGCGCACGCCCGAGCGCGCCGTTTGACCCTTGCCGCCGCGGCCGCCGGTCTTGCCCTTACCTGAGCCGATACCGCGGCCGATGCGCTTTCCCGTCTTCTGCGCACCCGCGTGGCCGGAGAGCTCGTGAAGCTTCATGACTGTTTCTCCACCACGCGCACCAAATGCGCGACCTTGGCGATCATGCCGCGCGTCTGCGGCGTATCGGCGAGATGAGCAACGCGGCCGATCTTGTTCAGCTTCAAGCCGACGAGCGTCTCGCGCTGAGTGTGGTGCCGACGCATCGGGCTGCCGATCTGTTCGACCGTGACGGTCTTGCCGGTCTCGCCCGTGCTTTTTCCGCTATTCATCGCCTGCTCCAAAGCCTCAATCGGCCGTCTGCTCGGCCTCGACGTCGCGGCGACGTGCCTGCAGCGCCGAAACTTTGACGTTGCGCCGAGCCGCAACCGAACGCGGCGAATCCTGATGCTTGAGCGCATCGAATGTCGCCCGCACCACGTTGTAGGGGTTCGACGTGCCGAGCGACTTCGCCACCACGTCCTGCATACCCAGCGTCTCGAACACCGCGCGCATCGGACCGCCGGCGATGATGCCGGTACCGGGCGGCGCGGCGCGTAAAAACACCTTGCCGGCGCCGTGGCGTCCGGCCACGTCGTGATGCAGCGTGCGTCCCTCACGCAGCGGCACCCGCGTGAGCGAGCGCTTGGCGGCGTCAGTTGCCTTGCGGATCGCCTCCGGCACTTCGCGCGCCTTACCGTGGCCGAAGCCGACGCGGCCTTTCTGGTCGCCGACCACGACCAGAGCAGCGAAGCCGAACCGCCGGCCACCCTTCACGACCTTGGCGACGCGATTGATGTGGACGAGCTTGTCCACGAACTCGCTGTCGCGCTCTTCGTTTCGCCGATCGCGGGGTTCACGCGCCATGCTGATCCGCCAAATTGTTGTCTGCCATTGTCATCGTCCTTTAAAAACTCAATCCGCCCTCGCGCGCCGCGTCGGCAAGGGCCTTGACGCGACCGTGATAAAGATAGCTGCCGCGGTCGAAGATTACGTCCTTGATGCCCTTGTCCTGCGCGCGCTTGGCGATGAGCTTGCCGACAGCCTTGGCCGCATCGACGCTGGCGCCGGTCTTCAAACCTTCCAGCGCGCCCTTCTCCAGCGAAGAAGCCGAAACCAGCGTCGCGCCCTGATCATCGTCGATCACCTGCGCATAAATGTGCTTGGACGACCGAAATACCGAAAGCCGCTTGCGGCCATGAGCAGCGCGGCGAAGCGCCCCACGTACGCGCCCCTTCCGCCGGTCGATCCTGTCACTCAGCTTGCTCATCGGCGGCTCCGTTACTTCTTCTTGCCTTCCTTGCGGAAGATGCGTTCGTCGGCGTATTTGATGCCCTTGCCCTTGTAAGGTTCCGGCGGCCGGTACTCGCGGATTTCGGCTGCGACCTGCCCGACCTTCTGCCGGTCGGTGCCGGAAATCACGATTTCGACCGGGCGGGGCGTAGCGATCGTGATGCCCTCAGGGATCGGATAAATCACGTCGTGGCTGTAACCGAGCGCAAGCTGCAGGTTCTTGCCCTGCACCGCGGCGCGGTAGCCGACGCCGTTGATCTCGAGCTTCTGTTCGAAGCCCTTGCTGACGCCGGCGATCAGATTGGCGACCAGCGTGCGCGCCGTGCCCCATTGCGAGCGTGCCCGCTTGGTTTCGTTGCGCGGGTCGACCTGGATCTTTCCGCCGTCGAGTTTGACCTCGACGTCGTCAGGCAGCACGACGGAAAGCGCGCCCTTTGGGCCTTTCACCTTCACGGTCTGGCCTTCGACGTTGGCGGTGATACCCGTAGGCACCGCGACTGGCTTCTTACCGATGCGGGACATGGTTTTTATCCGTTGCTCGTTCCCGGCCTTAGAACACCGTACAGAGAATTTCGCCGCCGACATTGGCGTCGCGGGCGTCGTGATCGGCCATCACGCCCTTCGGGCGTCGAGACGATGGCGACACCAAGTCCATTGTTGATGCGCGGCAAATTCCTGACCGAGGTATAAACGCGGCGGCCGGGCTTGGAAATCCGCTCGATCTCGCGGATGACGGGTTCGCCTTCGAAATACTTCAACTCGATCTCGATCTCCGAGTACCCCTCGCGTTCGACCACGGCGAAGCCGCGGATGTAACCTTCGGTCTTGAGCACTTCGAGCACGCTTTCGCGCAGTTTCGAGCTTCGGGCTTGAAACCTTGCTCTTGTTGCGCATCTGCGCGTTGCGGATGCGGGAGAGTAGATCGCCGAGCGGATCGTTTATCGGCATGGTGCGGCCCTCCTCACCAGCTCGACTTCAGCAGGCCCGGGATCAGCCCTTTCGAGCCGAGATCACGGAGCGCGATGCGCGAGAGCTTGTGCTTGCGGTAATAACCGCGGGGCCGCCCGGTCATCTCGCAACGATTACGGATGCGGGTCGCCGACGAGTTGCGCGGCAATTCGGCAAGCTTCAGCGTCGCGGCGAAACGATCCTCGACCGGCTTGGTCTTGTCTTGCGCGATTGCTTTGAGCCGCGCGCGCCGGCCCGAAAACCTTTTGGTCATCCGGCGACGCCGGTTGTTCTTTTCGATCGAACTCTTCTTCGCCATCTAGTGCTCCTCGCGGTTCCGCGTTTGAGGCCTTTTCTGCCTCACTGCCGGAACGGAAAATTAAATGCGGCCAACAAAGCCCGCGCCTCGTCGTCGTTGCGCGCGGTGGTGCAAACGGTGATGTCCATGCCCCACACTTCGGCGGTCTTGTCGTAATCGATTTCCGGGAACACGATGTGTTCCTTGATGCCGAGCGTGTAGTTGCCGCGACCGTCGAAACTCTTCGGATTGAGCCCGCGAAAGTCCCGCACCCGCGGCAGCGCGATGTTGATCAGCCGGTCGAGAAACTCGTACATCCGCGCCTTGCGCAGCGTCACCTTGCAGCCGATGGCCTGGCCGTCGCGCAGCTTGTAGGTCGCGATCGATTTCCGCGCCTTGGTGATGATCGCTTTTTGACCCGAGATCAGCGCGAGATCGTTGGCGGCGGCTTCGACCTTCTTGCGGTCGGCAACGCCCTCGCCGATGCCCATGTTGATGACGACCTTGTCCAGGACCGGAATCTGGAAGCGGTTCTTGTAGCCGAACTGTTCGGCAAGCCGGCCGCGGATCGTCTGATCGAACTCGACCTTAAGCCGCGCCGGCACCTTCGGCTCGGGCTCGCGCGGCGTCGCCGGCTTCTCGGCCTTTGCCGCCTTGCCGTCCGCCGCAGCCTTGTCGCCCTTCTCGGCCTTGGCAGCTTTCGGCGGCTTCGCCTTATCCTGCCCCGAGCCTTCCGGCCGCGGCGCCTTGTCCTGCTTCTTGGCCTTTTTTTCTTCGGTATCAGCCATCGATCTCAGCTCCCGAACGCCGGGCGATGCGCACCTTCTTGCGATCCTCGCCCTTGCCGACGATTTTGAAGCCTACCCGGGTCGGCTTTTTGTCCTTGGGATCGGCTAATGCGATGTTTGACACGTGGATCGGCGCTTCCTTGGAGACGATGCCGCCTTCCTGCGTCGCGCTTTGCTTCTGGTGACGCTTGACGACGTTGACGCCGCGCACCAACGCCCGGCCTTCGTCGCGGCGCATCTCGATGACCTCGCCGCTGCGGCCTTTGTCGCGCCCCGCGATCACGATCACCGTGTCACCTTTTTTGATCTTCGCCGCCATTACAGCACCTCTGGCGCGAGCGAAATGATCTTCATGTGGTTCTTGGCCCGCAATTCACGCGGCACCGGGCCGAAGATGCGGGTACCGACCGGCTCCATCTGCGGAGTGATCAGCACGGCCGCGTTGCGGTCGAAGCGGATGATCGAGCCGTCGGCGCGCTTGATGTCCTTGGAAATGCGGACGATCACCGCCTTCATCACGTCGCCCTTCTTCACCCGGCCGCGCGGAATCGCTTCCTTGACCGAAACGACGATCACGTCGCCGATGGTGGCGTACTTGCGCTTGGAGCCGCCGAGCACCTTGATGCACATGACGCGGCGCGCGCCGGAATTGTCCGCCACGTCGAGATTGGTTTGCATCTGAATCATGGGCTACCCCACTTACTTCCATTTTCCGGCGCGTCGCGGTTACGACGCTTTCTTCTTCTCGCCGCGCACTACGGCCCAGCGTTTGAGCTTGGATATCGGCCGGTGTTCTTCGATCCAAACGGTGTCGCCAACCTTGAACTCGTTGTTCTCATCGTGCGCGTAATATTTCTTCGAGCGGCGGATGGTCTTGCCGAAGATCGGATGCGCGAAACGGCGCTCGACCTTCACCACCAGTGTCTTGCTCTGTTTGTCGCTCACCACGACGCCTTGCAGGCTGCGCTTTGGCATCTTGTTCCTCGTTAACTCTTCGGCGCGCGCTTCTGCTGCGCAACGGTCTTAAGCCTGGCGATATCGCGGCGCACTTCACGCACCCGCGCGGTATTTTCCAGCTGCCCGGTGGCGCGCTGAAAGCGCAGGTTGAACTGCTCTTTCTTGAGCTTGAGCACTTCGTCGTCGATCTGGTCGACCGTCATCGGTCTGATATCTTGTGTTTTCATCTTTACGCCTACTCGCTGATGCGCTCGACGAAACGGGTCTTGATCGGCAGCTTGGCGGCGGCGAGCGCCAGCGACTCCTTGGCAACTTCGATAGGCACGCCGTCGATCTCGAACAGGATGCGGCCCGGCTTCACGCGCGCTACCCACAGTTCCGGCGTGCCTTTGCCCGAACCCATGCGGACTTCGAGCGGCTTCTTGGAAACCGGCACGTCCGGGAACAGGCGAATCCACACCCGCCCCGACCGCTTCATGTGCCGCGTCAAAGCGCGCCGCGCAGCTTCGATCTGGCGCGCGGTGATCCGCTCCGGCTCCATCGCCTTGAGGCCGTACTGGCCGAAGGCCAACTCGGCCGCACTCGTGGCAAGGCCGTGGATGCGGCCCTTGTGCGCCTTGCGGAATTTCGTTCGCATCGGTTGCAGCATGGCGGACGCCTTTTCTCAATCCTTGCTTTCGCTTACGCCGCGTCGCGACGCGGCCGGCCGGCCTCGCCTTCGGCCATGCGCTTATCCTGCGCCATCGGGTCGTGCTCCATGATCTCGCCCTTGAAGATCCAGACTTTCACGCCGCAGGTGCCGTAGGTGGTAAATGCCGTGGCGACGCCGTAATCGACGTCGGCGCGCAACGTATGCAACGGCACGCGGCCCTCGCGATACCATTCCATGCGCGCGATCTCGGCGCCGCCGAGCCGGCCCGAGCAATTGATGCGGATGCCGCCGGCGCCAAGCCGCATCGCCGATTGCACCGCGCGCTTCATGGCGCGGCGGAAAGCAACGCGGCGTTCCAGCTGCTGCGCAATCGATTCGGCGACCAGCTGCGCATCGAGCTCGGGCTTGCGGATTTCAACGATGTTGATCACCACGTCGCTGTCGGTCAGCGCGGCGACTTTCCGGCGCAGCTTCTCGATGTCGGCGCCCTTCTTGCCGATGACCACGCCCGGGCGCGCCGAATGGATGGTGACGCGGCACTTCTTGTGCGGACGCTCGATCACAATCTTGGACACCGCCGCCTGCTTTAATTCCTTCATCAGCGCTTCGCGGATCTTCATGTCCTCGTGCAGCAGCGAGCCGTAGCTCGTCTTGCCGGCATACCAGCGCGAATCCCAGGTGCGGTTGATCCCGAGACGAAGCCCGACCGGATTGACCTTTTGACCCATCGTCTTCTCCTGACCCGTCCCTTAATTCGCCGCCGCCTCGACCTCACGCACGACGATGGTGAGGTTCGAGAACGGCTTGGAAATCCTACCGGCGCGGCCGCGCGCGCGCGGCGTGAACCGTTTCAACACAATCGCCTTGCCGACATGCGCCTGGACCACGACCAGATCGTCGACGTCGAGATCGTGATTGTTCTCGGCATTGGCGATCGCGGATTCCAGACACTTACGCACGTCGCGCGCGATCCGCTTGCGCGAGAATTCAAGATCGGCGAGCGCGGTCGAAACTTTTTTGCCGCGAATGAGCTGCGCCAAAAGGTTCAGCTTCTGCGGGCTGACCCGCAGCATGCGGGCAACCGCCTTCGCCTCGCTATCGGACAGCGCGCGTTCGCGCTTTTTCTTGCTCATGGCAACTCTCTTTGCCTCACGAACCGCTGGCCGCCGATGCGGCCGGCGCCGCAGACGCGCCGCCGCCCTCGCCGCCGCCGCTCCGCTTGGCTTTGCGGTCCGACGAATGACCGTAGAACGAACGGGTCGGCGCGAACTCGCCGAACTTGTGGCCGACCATCTCCTCGGTGACGATCACCGGGATATGCTTCTGCCCGTTGTAAACGCCAAACGTGAGCCCGACGAATTGCGGCAGGATGGTCGACCGGCGCGACCAGATGCGGATCATCTCATGGCGTCCGGACGAACGCGCGGCATCCGCCTTTTTCAGCAGATAGCCGTCGACAAACGGACCCTTCCAGACCGAACGCGTCATGATTGCTCCTAACGATCCTACTTGCTCTTCTTGCGCGCGTGACGGCTCACCATGATGAACTTGGTGGTGCTCTTGTTCTTGCGGGTCTTCATGCCCTTGGTCGGCTTGCCCCAGGGCGTCACCGGATGGCGTCCGCCGCGGGTTCGCCCGCCGAGCGGATGATCGACCGGGTTCATGGTCTCGCCGCGGACGTGGCCGCGCCATCCCATCCAGCGGTTGCGGCCGGCCTTGCCGATCGAGACGTTCATGTTGTCCGGATTTGACACCGCGCCGATCGTCGCGATGCAGCGGCCATGCACGAGGCGCTGTTCGCCCGAATTGAGCCGCAAGATCACGTAGGCGCCGTCGCGGCCGACGAGCTGCGCATAGGTGCCGGCGGAGCGCGCGATCTGGCCGCCTTTGCCGATCTTCAGTTCGATATTGTGGACGATGGTACCGACCGGAATATTGGCGAGCGGCATGGCGTTGCCGGGCTTCACGTCGACGTATTCGCCGGCAACCACCGTATCGCCAACCGCAAGCCGCTGCGGCGCCAGGATGTAGGCGAGTTCGCCGTCCTCATATTTGATGAGCGCGATGAAACCGGTGCGGTTCGGATCGTATTCCAGCCGCTCGACCTTGGCCGGGGCATCGAACTTGCGGCGCTTGAAGTCGATCGTTCGATAGGCCTTCTTGTGACCACCGCCGCGATAGCGGCTCGTGATCGAGCCGGAATTGTTGCGGCCGCCGCTCGAATTCTTGCCTTCGGTAAGAGCCTTCACCGGCGCCCCGGTGTGAAGACCGGAGCGATCGACCAGCACCAGCTGGCGCTGACCGGGCGTGGTCGGATTATAGTTCTTCAGTGCCATCGCCCGCTCCTCACAACCCTGTGGTCACGTCGATCTTCTGGCCCTCTTCGAGGGTCACGATCGCGCGCTTGGTGGTCGATTGCAGGCCGAACCGGCCCTTGAACGCCTTCCACTTGCCGCGGCGCCGCAGCGTGTTGACGCTCTTGACCTTGACGTCGAACAGCTTCTCCACCGCTTCCTTGATCTGCGGCTTGGTCGCGGTCAGCGCGACCTTGAAGATGACCTTGGAATGCTCGGACGCGTTGGTCGCCTTCTCGGTGATGACCGGCGACAGGATCACGTCGTAATGGCGCGGATCGGTGGTGCTCATTTGAATCGCGCCTCCAACGCATCGACCGCGGCGCGGGTCAGCACCAGTTTTTGCCGGCGCAGGATGTCGTAGACATTGATCCCGGCGATCGGCAGTACATCGATATTCGGAATGTTGCGGGCGGCGGTGCGCATGTTCGCCGCGACCTCGGCGCCGTCGATGATCAGCGCGTTCGACAGCCCAAGCTTTTCGAACTGGCCGCGCAGCGCCTTGGTCTTTGCTTCCTTCAGATCGAAGGCCTCGATGATGACGATGCCGTCGTCCTTGGCCTTGGCGGACAACGCGTGCTTCAGCGCGAGCGCGCGGACCTTCTTCGGCAGACCGATCTCATGGCTGCGCGGATGCGGACCGAACGAACGGCCGCCGCCGCGGAACAGATTAACCCGCGCCGAGCCATGGCGGGCGGAGCCGGTGCCCTTCTGGCGGTACATTTTCTTGCCGGTGCGATGAATGTCGGCGCGATTTTTCACCGCATGCGTACCGGCCTGGCGCTTGGCCAGCTGCCAAACCACGCAGCGATGAATGATGTCGGTGCGCGGTTCGAGGCCGAAGATGGCGTCCGATACGGTGACCGAGCCGGACTGCTTGCCGTCGAGCGTCGTGATTTTCAGTTCCATGTCACGCGCCTTCCCTGGCTTCGGGGCGGCCGGTTCGGCCTTGGCCTCGGATGGCGCCGCGGACGCGTCCTCGGCGAGCTTGAACTTGCCGGGCTTCGGCACGCCGTCCGGCAGCTTCTTCTTCACCGCGTCACGCACCGTGATCCAGCCGCCTTTGACGCCCGGCACCGCGCCCTCGACCAGAATGAGTCCGCGCTCGACGTCGGTCTGCATGACCTTGAGATTGAGCGTCGTCACCCGGTCGACGCCGAGATGGCCCGGCATCTTTTTGTTCTTGAAGGTCTTGCCCGGATCCTGGCGGCCGCCGGTCGAACCGATCGAGCGGTGCGAGATCGAGACGCCGTGGCTCGCCCGCAGACCGGCGAAATTCCACCGCTTCATGCCGCCGGCCAAACCTTTGCCGGTTGAAGTGCCGGTGACGTCGACATATTGCCCAACGACAAAATGATCGGCCGTGATTTCGGCACCGACCGGAATGAGCGCATCATCGTCGACGCGGAATTCGGCGAGCTTGCGCTTGGGCTCGACCTTGGCGACCGCGAAATGGCCGCGATCGGCCTTGGTCGTGCGCTGCACCTTGCGGCCGCCGGCGCCGAGCTGCAGCGCCACGTAGCCGTTCTTCTCTTTGGTGCGATGACCCACGACCTGGCAATTGCCGAGCCGGAGCACCGTGACCGGCACGTGCTCGCCGGCCTCGGTGAAGAGGCGGGTCATTCCGACTTTTTGTGCGAGCACCCCGGAACGCATTGTCTGATCCCTTCGCGCCTTAGAGCTTGATCTCGACGTCGACGCCGGCGGCGAGATCGAGCTTCATCAGCGCATCGACGGTCTGCGGCGTCGGATCGACGATGTCGAGCAGCCGCTTGTGGGTGCGCATCTCGAACTGCTCGCGGCTCTTCTTGTCGACATGCGGCGAGCGGTTGACCGTGAATTTCTCGATCTTGGTCGGCAACGGGATCGGACCGCGCACCTGCGCACCGGTGCGCTTGGCGGTGTTGACGATCTCGCGCGTCGACGCATCGAGGATGCGGTGGTCGAACGCCTTGAGCCGGATGCGTATGTTCTGGCCGTTCATGAGTCCGTTCTTTCTGCCTCGTCATGGCCGGGCTTGTCCCGGCCATCCACGTCTTCCGTCTGCTTAAGTCGTAGATGCCCGGCACAAGGCCGGGCATGACGACGGAATTATCCTCACTCCACGATGCTCGCGACGACGCCGGCGCCGACGGTGCGGCCGCCTTCACGGATGGCGAAGCGCAGCTTCTCTTCCATGGCGATCGGCACGATCAGCGTGACCTCCATGGCGATATTGTCGCCCGGCATCACCATCTCGGTGCCTTCCGGCAGCGTCACCACACCGGTCACGTCGGTGGTGCGGAAATAGAATTGCGGCCGGTAATTGGTGAAGAACGGGGTGTGGCGGCCGCCCTCTTCCTTGGTGAGGATGTAAGCCTCGGCCTTGAACTTGGTGTGCGGCTTCACCGAGCCCGGCTTGCACAGAACCTGGCCGCGCTCCACTTCCTCGCGTTTGGTGCCGCGGAGCAGACAGCCGACGTTGTCGCCGGCCTCGCCCTGATCGAGCAGCTTGCGGAACATCTCGACGCCGGTGACGACGGTCTTCACCGTCGGCTTAATGCCGACGATCTCGACTTCCTCGCCGACCTTGATGATGCCGCGCTCGATGCGCCCGGTGCAGACGGTGCCACGTCCGGAGATCGAGAACACGTCTTCGACCGGCATCAGGAACGGCTGATCCTTCGGACGTTCCGGCTGCGGAATGTATTCGTCCACGGCCTTCATCAGCTCGAGGATGGCTTCTTTGCCGAGCTTCGGATCCTTGTCTTCGAGCGCCATCAGCGCCGAACCCTTGATCACCGGGATCTTGTCGCCGGGGAAATTGTACTTGGACAGGAGCTCGCGGACCTCGAGCTCGACGAGCTCAAGCAGTTCCGGATCGTCCACCATGTCGACCTTGTTGAGGAAGACGACGAGCGCCGGCACGCCAACCTGACGGGCAAGCAGGATATGCTCGCGGGTCTGCGGCATCGGACCGTCGGCCGCGCTCACCACCAGAATCGCGCCGTCCATCTGCGCCGCGCCGGTGATCATGTTCTTCACATAGTCGGCGTGGCCGGGGCAATCGACGTGCGCGTAATGCCGCTTGTCGGTTTCGTACTCGACGTGCGCGGTGGCAATGGTGATGCCGCGCGCTTTTTCCTCCGGCGCCTTGTCGATCTGGTCATAGGCGGTGTAGGTCGCCTGGCCTTTTTCCGCCAAGATCTTGGTGATCGCCGCGGTCAACGACGTCTTGCCGTGATCGACGTGACCGATCGTGCCGATGTTGCAATGCGGTTTGGTGCGCTGGAATTTTTCCTTAGCCATGAGACTCTCCGTTCCGCTTTCTTCCTATCCTTCGTGAAATTTCAATCAGGCGAACTTCGCCTGCACTTCGTCGGCGATGGCTTTCGGCACCTCCGCGTAGTGATCGAACTGCATGGTGAACGTCGCGCGCCCCTGACTCATGGAGCGCAGGTTGTTGACGTACGAGAACATGTTGGCGAGCGGCACCATCGCGGTGATGACGTTGGCGTTGCCGCGCATGTCCTGGCCCTGGATCTGGCCGCGCCGCGAATTCAGATCGCCGATGACCGACCCGGTATAGTCCTCCGGCGTCACCACTTCGACCTTCATCACCGGCTCGAGCAGCACCGGGGCGCCTTTCTGCAAGGCTTCGCGCATCGCGCCGCGCGCGCAAATCTCGAATGCCATCGCCGAGGAATCGACGTCGTGCGAGTTGCCGTCGACGAGTCTCACCTTGACGTCGACCACCGGGAAGCCGGCGAGTACGCCGGAGCCCATCACCCCTTCGAGGCCCTTTTCGACCGCCGGGATGAATTCCTTCGGCACCGCGCCGCCAACGACTTCGTTCTCGAACTCGAAGCCCGTGCCAGACGTACCCGGCTCGGCGACGATCTTGATCTTCGCATATTGGCCGTGGCCGCCGGTCTGCTTCTTGTGCGTATAGTCGACCGTCGCAGGCCGGGTGATCCTCTCGCGGTAGGCGACTTGCGGCGCGCCGATATTGGCGTCGACCTTATAAGTACGCTTGAGGATGTCGACCTTGATGTCGAGGTGGAGTTCGCCCATGCCCCTGATGATGGTCTGGCCGGACTCCTGATCGGTGGAAACACGGAACGAGGGATCCTCGGCCACGAGCTTGGCAAGCGCCACGCCGAGCTTCTCCTGGTCGGCTTTCGACTTCGGCTCGATCGCGATCTCGATAACCGGCTCCGGGAATTCCATTTTTTCCAGGATCACCGCGTGCTGCGGATCGCAAAGCGTATCGCCGGTCCGCACTTCCTTCAGGCCCGCGAGCGCCACGATATCGCCGGCGTAGGCTTCTTTGATGTCCTCGCGGTTGTTGGCATGCATCAACAGCATGCGGCCAACGCGTTCCTTGCGATCCTTGGTCGAGTTCAGCACGCCGGAGCTGCTCTGCAGCGTCCCGGAATAAATGCGGCAGAACGTGATCGTGCCGACAAACGGGTCGTCCATGATCTTGAAGGCAAGCAGCGCCATCGGCTCGGTGTCGGACGGCTTTCTCTCGACTTCGTTGCCCTTGGAGTCGATACCCTTGACCGGCGGCACGTCGAGGGGGGACGGCAGATAATCGACGACGGCGTCGAGCAACGGCTGCACGCCCTTGTTCTTGAACGCGGAACCGCACAGCACCGGAAAGAACGCGCCGGTGATCGTGGCCTTGCGGATCAGGCGCTTTAAGGTCGCCTCGTCCGGCTCCTTGCCTTCGAGGTAAGCTGTCATGGCGTCATCATCGAGTTCGACGGCAGCCTCGACGAGCTTCTCGCGATATTCCTTGGCCTGGTCTTTAAGTTCGGCTGGAATTTCAATGTCGTGATATTTGGCGCCAAGCGTCTCTTCGTCCCAAACCACGCCGACCATGCGGACGAGATCAATGATGCCTTTGAACTGATTCTCGGCCCCGATCGGAAGCTGGATCGCGACCGGTTTGGCGCCGAGGCGATCGACGATGTCCTTCAGGCACTGAAAGAAATCCGCGCCGATCTTATCCATCTTGTTGCAGAACACGATGCGCGGGACGTTGTAGCGGTCGCCTTGCCGCCACACCGTCTCCGTTTGCGGCTCCACGCCCTGGTTGGAATCGAGCACGCAGACGGCGCCGTCCAGCACGCGCAGGCTGCGCTCCACCTCGATGGTGAAATCGACGTGACCGGGCGTGTCGATGATGTTGAGACGCTTGCCGTTCCAGAACGCAGTGGTCGCGGCAGAGGTGATGGTGATGCCGCGCTCCTGCTCCTGCTCCATCCAGTCCATGGTGGCGGCGCCTTCATGCACCTCACCAATCTTGTGGCTCTTGCCGGTGTAGTAGAGGACGCGCTCGGTCGTCGTGGTCTTGCCGGCATCAATGTGCGCCATGATGCCGAAGTTGCGGTAGTCCTCGATTGGATGGATGCGGGGCATGGGGAAATTTTCCTTCGCTGTCGCCGGCTTCACCAGCGATAGTGCGAGAAGGCACGGTTGGCTTCCGCCATCCGGTGCGTATCCTCACGTTTCTTGACGGCGTTCCCCCTGTTATTGGACGCGTCGAGCAGCTCCGCTGAGAGCCGCTCGGTCATCGTTTTTTCGTTGCGTTCGCGCGCCGCGGAGATGATCCACCGGATGCCGAGCGCCTGGCGCCGCGAGGTACGCACCTCGACCGGCACCTGATAGGTGGCGCCGCCGACGCGGCGCGAGCGCACTTCGATCGATGGCATGACGTTATCGAGTGCTTGCTGGAATACGCTGACCGGGTTGCCCCGGGTCTTGCCTTCAATCATGTCCAAAGCGCCATAGACAATGTTCTCGGCGACCGACTTTTTGCCGGCATGCATCACCGAGTTCATGAACTTCGTGACCACGACGTTCCCGAATTTCGGGTCCGGCAGGATCTCGCGTTTATCTGCCCTGTGGCGGCGGGACATTTTTCTCTTCCTTCGTCATGGCCGGGCTCGTCCCGGCCATCCACGTCTTCAGTTCGCTTCTCGAGATCCCCGGGTCGCGCTTCGCTCGCCCGGGGATACTACGCAAAGAGGCCGACTATTTCGGCCGCTTTGCTCCATATTTAGACCGGCGCTGCTTCCGGTTTTTCACGCCTTGCGTGTCAAGCACACCGCGCAGGATGTGATAGCGCACGCCCGGCAGATCTTTTACGCGGCCACCGCGGATCATGACCACCGAGTGCTCTTGCAGATTGTGGCCCTCGCCGGGGATGTAGCCGATAACTTCGAAACCGTTGGTCAGCCGAACCTTGGCGACCTTGCGCAGCGCCGAATTCGGCTTCTTCGGCGTCGTCGTGTAGACGCGGGTGCAGACGCCCCGCTTCTGCGGGCTCTGTTGCAAGGCCGGCACTTTTTTCTTCGCGTGCTGCGTGACCCGCGGCTTGCGAATGAGCTGGTTGACCGTCGGCATCGCTCGTCCGAACCCTTCTTCCGGGATGTTCACCCCGGGATTGCCGCGCGAACCATTCGCGCAAACGAAATCGCGCCATCCGCTTCCGGTGCGGAAGGGCGCTTAGAAATCCGCAGAGGACCGCGATGCATTGAGCTCGCGGTCATGCGACCTAGCCGATCTGACTTTTCGTAGTCAGAGGCAGCGTTTGAGCTTGCTTGTGTCGAGGCGTCACGCCGTGTCCCGCTTACCCCAGAAGGGGAGCCAAGAAAGCAACCACTTTCAATAGCTTAGCTGGGACCCGGACTTGCCGTTCCGACGGGCGAAGCTCACCGCCTGCCGAAAAGTGCGCGGTATGTATCGGCGGCACCGCGTGAAGTCAAGCACATATGGGCATAAAGGTCCGATGCCACAAGCATATCTTCGCTTTGGCAGCGCACACTATCACGCCGGCTCCATGCCCTTGGCGCGGATGATGCGCACCGCGTCGGGCGAGGCAAGAAACGCCACAAAAGCGCGAACCGCATCCGCGTTTGCGGAATTCGCTGCGAGCCCGGCAGAATACGGCACGAAGTTTCCAAGCTCGCTCGGCAGCGGCCCCACCAGACGGGCTCCCACCACAGGCTGATTTTCGATGATCTGCTGCATCCCGATCTCAGCCTCGCCGCTCGCGATGACCTCGCCGACGGGCCGACCGATTGCAAAAACGGTCCTGTCTGCCATTTCGCCACTAAGACCCAGACGCTCCAGTAGTGCCGCCACATAAAGACCGCTTGGACCTTTGCTGAAGGAAATGGATTTCGCTTTGCGCACGACTTTCTTGAACGCGTCGACTGTCCCGATGTCCGGCGAAGGTGCGCCGGTGCGCACCATAAGGCCGACGATTGAGCGCACCACGTCAGTCTGACTGCCAGGGGCGACCTTGCCGGCCGCCACGAGCGTGTCGAGCTCCGCCCGCGGCATCAGAACCATATCGAACGCCGCGCCTTCCTCGATCTCTGTTTTCAAGATGCGCGTCAGCGCAAAGCGGATGGGGACTTTCACCCCGGCCGTTTGCTCAAACAGCGGGATAGCCTCGGCCATGAACCGGCGCATGGCGCCGCCGCTCAAAACGGTAATTTCAGTCATTACCGACATGGAACCGCCCTAGCGACCAGGGTCCTCTTTGTTGCCGCCCCATTCCGAACATCCTCGACCAGCCATGAGCGATGTATGAGCATATCAAACGAAAAGGCCGCCAATTTGGCGGCCCTCCCGTCGCTATCGATCGCCTAACGGCTATTCCGCAGCCGGCAGGGCAGCCGGTTCGGCGGCGGCAGCCGCCGCCTTCGCGGCTGCCTCCTTCTCGCGCTCGGCGAGAATGAGCTGATCGCGTTTGACCGCGACCTCGCGGATCTTGTTCATCATCGCGCCGGTCCCGGCGGGGATCAGGCGGCCGACGATGACGTTCTCCTTCAGGCCGTCGAGCGTATCCGCCTTGCCGCTGACCGCGGCCTCGGTGAGTACGCGCGTCGTCTCCTGGAACGAAGCCGCCGAGATGAACGAGCGGGTCTGCAGCGACGCCTTGGTGATGCCAAGGAGCACCGGGTGCCCGGTCGCCGGCTTCTTGCCTTCTGCCGCCGCCCGAACGTTGACTTCGTCCATTTCAACCTTGTCGACCTGCTCGCCCTGGATCAGGTCGGTCTCGCCCGAGTCGCTGATCTCGACCTTTTGCAGCATCTGACGCACGATTACTTCGATGTGCTTGTCGTTGATCGCGACGCCCTGGAGCCGATAGACCTCCTGGATCTCGTTCACGAGGTAGCCGGCCAGCTCCTCTACGCCCTTGATTGCCAGGATGTCGTGCGGCGCCGGGTTGCCTTCGACAATGAAGTCGCCCTTTTCGATCACGTCACCGTCCTGCAAGTGGATGTGCTTGCCTTTCGCGACGAGATACTCCCTCGGCTCCTCGCCCTTATCCGTGGGCTCGATGGTGATACGCCGCTTGTTCTTGTAGTCGCGACCGAACCTAACGGTGCCGGAGATTTCAGCGATAACCGCCGATTCCTTCGGTCGCCGGGCCTCGAACAGCTCGGCAACACGCGGCAGACCGCCGGTGATGTCGCGCGTCTTGGCGCTCTCGGTCGGGATACGGGCGATGACGTCGGCCGCCTTTACCTTGGAGCCGGGATCGACCGAGATGATGGCGTCGACCGCCAGCATATAGCGAGCGTCGCCACCGCGGCTAAGCTTCAGGATTTTGCCGTCCTTGCCCTTAATCACAAGAGCCGGACGCAAGTCCTGCTGGCCACGGGCCGAACCTGAGCGCCAATCGATCACAACGCGTTTGGCGATGCCGGTCGATTCATCGAGCGACTCGGTCATCGACTGACCTTCGACCAGATCCTCGAAGCCGACGATACCTTCGAGCTCGGTCAGGATCGGGCGGGTGTACGGATCCCACTCCGCGATGCGCTGACCGCGCTTGATGTGCTCACCGTCCTCGACCTTCAGCCGCGCGCCGTACTGGATACGGTGCACGGCACGCTCGGTGCCGTCCGGATCAGTTACGGCAACGATCAGGTTGCGGCCCATCGCAATCATGTCGCCGTCCGAATTGCGGGCGACGTTGAGGTTCTTGATCTTGACGGTCCCCTCGAAGTTCGACTCGACGAACGATTGCTCCGAAATCTGCGCCGCGCCGCCGATATGGAACGTACGCATGGTGAGCTGCGTGCCCGGCTCGCCGATCGATTGCGCGGCGATCACGCCGACCGCCTCGCCCATATTGACCGGCGTACCGCGGGCAAGATCGCGCCCGTAGCACTTGCCGCAGCAGCCGCTCGTCGTTTCGCACGTCAGTACGGAGCGAATCTTGATCTCCTGCACGCCCGAGGTGACCAAGCGTTCGACGTGCGTTTCCTCGAGCAAGGTGCCGTTGGCAACCAGCACTTCGGTGCCCGACGGGTCGCGCACATCCTCGGCCACGGTGCGGCCAAGAATGCGTGTGGCAAGCGACGCCACGACCGTGCCGGCGTCGATGATGGCACGCACTTTGATACCGCGCGTGGTGCCGCAATCGAACTCGGTGATGATGCAGTCCTGCGCGACGTCGACAAGACGACGGGTGAGATACCCGGAGTTCGCCGTCTTGAGCGCGGTGTCGGCCAGGCCCTTGCGCGCGCCGTGCGTCGAGTTGAAGTACTCGAGCACCGAGAGACCTTCCTTGAAGTTGGAGATGATCGGGCTCTCGATGATCTCGCCACTCGGCTTGGCCATCAGACCGCGCATGCCGGCGAGCTGACGCATCTGCGCCGGCGAGCCGCGCGCGCCGGAATGCGCCATCATGTAGATCGAATTGACCTGGCCCTCAGCGCCCTTCTCGGTCGCAGGCTTCGTCGCCGAGATTTCCTTCATCATCGCTTCGGCGATCTTCTCAGTGCACTTCGACCAGGCATCGACGACCTTGTTGTACTTTTCACCCTGGGTGATCAGGCCGTCGTTGTATTGCTGCTCGAAATCTTTGACCTGCTCACGAGTGTCTTCGACGATCTTCTTCTTGGTGTGAGGCACCACCATGTCGTCCTTGCCGAACGAGATGCCGGCCTTGAACGCGTGGTGGAAGCCGAGCGCCATGACGCGATCGCAGAAAATCACCGTCTCTTTCTGCCCGCAGTGACGATACACGGTATCGATCATGCTGGAGATTTCGCGCTTCGTCATAAGCTTGTTGACGAGGTCGAACGAGATCTTCGGCTGCTTCGGCAGCACTTCGCCGAGAATGGCGCGGCCCGGTGTGGTCTCGTACCACTTGCGGTACCGGTTGCCCTCTTCGTCGACGCCTTCATAGCGATATTTGATCTTGCTATGCAGAGCGACCGCCTTTTCATGCAACGCGTGCTCGACTTCGCTGATATTGCGATAGAAGCCCTGCACGACGTTCTTCTTCTTGTGGTCGCGCTCCATCTCCTTCTCGGCATGAAGCTCGAGCTTCCATTGACCCGGGCCGCCATCGGTCATGATCGACAGGTAATACAGGCCGAGCACGATATCCTGCGACGGCACGATGATCGGCGAGCCGTTCGCCGGGTGCAGGATGTTGTTGGTGGACATCATCAAGACGCGGGCTTCGAGCTGCGCCTCGAGTGACAACGGCACGTGCACCGCCATCTGATCGCCGTCGAAGTCGGCATTGAACGCCGCACAGACCAGCGGGTGTAGCTGGATCGCCTTGCCCTCGATCAGCACCGGCTCAAATGCCTGGATGCCGAGGCGATGCAGTGTCGGTGCGCGGTTGAGCAGCACCGGATGCTCACGGATCACCTCGTCGAGAATGTCCCAGACTTCCGGCTTTTCTTTCTCAACGAGCTTCTTGGCCTGCTTTACGGTCGTCGAAAGGCCCTTCGCGTCTAGCCGCGAATAGATGAACGGCTTGAACAGTTCGAGCGCCATCTTCTTCGGCAAGCCGCACTGATGCAGCTTGAGTTCCGGGCCGACCACGATCACCGAACGCCCGGAATAATCGACGCGCTTGCCCAGCAGGTTCTGCCGGAAGCGGCCCTGCTTGCCCTTGAGCATGTCGGCGAGCGACTTCAACGGCCGCTTGTTGGCGCCGGTGATGACGCGGCCGCGGCGGCCGTTGTCGAACAGCGCGTCGACCGCCTCCTGCAGCATCCGCTTCTCGTTGCGGATGATGATGTCGGGAGCGCGCAGCTCGATCAGCCGCTTCAGGCGGTTATTGCGGTTAATGACGCGGCGATAGAGGTCGTTAAGGTCGGACGTGGCGAAGCGGCCGCCGTCGAGCGGCACCAGCGGCCGCAGATCCGGCGGGATCACCGGCACGTGCGTCAGGATCATCCACTCCGGCTTGTTGCCGGACTGGACGAAAGCCTCGATCAGCTTGAGCCGTTTGGCGAGCTTCTTCGGCTTCAGTTCGGAAGTCAATTCCGCGATCTCCACGCGCAAATCTGCGGCCATCTTTTCGAGATCGAGCGCCTTGAGCATCTCGCGGATTGCTTCTGCGCCGATCATGGCGGTGAAGCTGTCCGCGCCCAGTTCGTCCTGCGCCTTGACGTATTCCTCTTCGCTCAGGAGTTGGCGATCCTTGAGCGGGGTGAGACCCGGCTCAAGCACGACGTAGTATTCGAAGTAGAGGATGCGCTCGAGGTCCTTGAGCGTCATGTCGAGCAGAAGCCCGATGCGCGAGGGCAGCGACTTCAAGAACCAGATATGCGCGACCGGGGCCGCCAGCTCGATATGGCCCATCCGCTCGCGCCGGACGCGCGACAGCGTCACCTCGACCGAGCACTTCTCGCAGATAATGCCCTTGTACTTCATCCGCTTGTATTTGCCGCACAAGCACTCGTAGTCCTTGATCGGCCCAAAGATGCGCGCGCAGAACAGACCGTCGCGCTCGGGCTTGAAGGTGCGGTAGTTGATGGTCTCCGGCTTTTTAATCTCGCCGTAAGACCAGGACAGAATCTTTTCCGGGCTCGCGATCGAAATCCGGATCTGGTCGAAGACCTGAGCCGGCGTTTGCGGGCTGAAAAGATTCATAAGTTCTTGGTTCATCGTCTTCTCCTCGACACCGTTGGAGCTTTGGCCCCGCGGCTCGGTTAAATCTGCGTCCCTTAGCCCTCTCCCGTTTCGGGAGCGGGCTGGGCGAGGATCGGCGGCGTATCCAGCTTGCCCTCACCCGCTCGCTTCGCTCGCATCCTCTCTCGGAACGGGAGAGGACATTTTTCTATTCGGCCGCCTCGGCGACACCGCCGTCGCCGCCGCGCTGCTGCTTGGAATTGTGCAGGTCGACGTTCAAGCCAAGCGAGCGCATCTCCTTGACCAGCACGTTGAACGATTCCGGGATACCGGCCTCGAACGTGTCGTCGCCGCGCACGATCGCCTCGTACACTTTGGTGCGGCCGGCGACGTCGTCAGACTTCACCGTCAGCATTTCCTGCAGCGTGTAGGCGGCGCCGTAAGCCTCGAGCGCCCACACCTCCATTTCGCCGAACCGCTGGCCGCCGAACTGCGCCTTGCCGCCCAGCGGTTGCTGGGTGACGAGGCTGTAGGGGCCGATCGACCGGGCGTGGATCTTGTCGTCCACGAGGTGATGCAGCTTGAGCATATAGATGTGGCCGACCGTCACTTTGCGGTCGAACGTGTCGCCGGTGCGCCCGTCGTAGAGGGTCACCTGCCCGGAGTGATCGAGGCCGGCGAGATCGAGCATGTGCTCGATATCGGCTTCTTTCGCTCCGTCGAATACCGGCGTCGCGATCGGCACGCCGTGGCGCAGATTGGTGCCGAGCTCCAGGAGACCCTTCTCGTCGAGCGACTTGATGGTCTCCTCGTCGCCGTAGATTTTCCGCAGCAATTCCTTGAGCGGCTTGGGGTCCCTCTTGCCGTGATAAAGATCGACGGCATTGCCGATCTTGATGCCGAGACCGGCGCACGCCCAGCCGAGATGCGTCTCCAGGATTTGGCCGACGTTCATGCGGCTCGGCACGCCAAGAGGGTTAAGCACGATATCGACCGACGTGCCGTCGGCGAGGAATGGCATATCCTCGAGCGGCACGATCTTCGACACCACGCCCTTGTTACCGTGGCGGCCGGCCATCTTGTCGCCGGGCTGGATCTTGCGCTTCACGGCGACGAAGACCTTGACCATCTTCATCACGCCGGGCGGCAATTCGTCGCCGCGCTGCAGCTTTTCGACCTTATCGAGGAAGCGCTGCTCGAGCCGCTTCTTCGATTCGTCGTACTGCTTACGGATCGCTTCGATCTCCGCCATCACCTTGTCGTTGGGCGAGGCGAACATCCACCACTGCGAGCGTGGATATTCGTCGAGCACCGTACGGGTGATCTTGGTGTCTTTCTTAAAGCCCTTCGGCCCGGCGATGCCCTGCCGGCCCTCGAGCAACTCGGCCAATCGGCCATAGACGTTGCGGTCGAGGATCGCCTGCTCGTCGTCACGGTCCTTGGCGAGCCGTTCGATCTCTTCGCGCTCGATCGCAAGCGCACGCTCGTCCTTCTCGACGCCATGGCGGTTGAACACGCGAACTTCAACGACGGTGCCCTGCACGCCGGGCGGAACGCGCAACGATGTGTCGCGCACATCGGAGGCTTTCTCGCCGAAGATGGCGCGCAGGAGCTTTTCCTCCGGCGTCATCGGGCTCTCACCCTTCGGCGTGATCTTGCCGACAAGAATATCGCCGGCGCGCACCTCGGCGCCGATATAGACAATGCCGGCTTCGTCGAGATTCTTCAGCGTCTCTTCCGAGACGTTGGGAATGTCGCGGGTGATCTCCTCGGGACCGAGCTTGGTGTCACGCGCCATCACCTCGAATTCTTCGATGTGGATCGAGGTGAAGACGTCGTCCTTGACGATACGCTCGGAGAGAAGGATCGAATCTTCGAAATTATAACCATTCCACGGCATGAACGCGACGAGCACGTTCCGCCCGAGCGCGAGCTCG
This sequence comes from uncultured Alphaproteobacteria bacterium, assembly GCA_963759345.1. GTDB lineage: Bacteria > Pseudomonadota > Alphaproteobacteria > Rhizobiales > Xanthobacteraceae > BOG-931. Next base: position 48,778 of record CAVWYW010000018.1, on the reverse strand, counting down.
CCGAGATCGGTCGAGGGACCGTCGGCAATGATGTCGCCCTTCTTAACCTGATCGCCCACCTTTACCAGCGGCCGCTGGTTGATGCAGGTGTTCTGGTTCGAACGCTGGAACTTCATCAGCCGATAAATGTCCACACCGGGTTTAGTGGGATCTGCCTCATCGGTGGCGCGGATAACAATGCGGGTGGCGTCGACCTGATCGACCACGCCGGTGCGGCGGGCGGCGATAGCTGCGCCTGAATCCCGGGCAACGACGCCTTCCATGCCGGTGCCGACGAACGGCGCCTCGGCATGCACCAGCGGCACCGCTTGCCGCTGCATGTTGGAGCCCATCAGCGCGCGATTGGCGTCGTCATTCTCGAGAAACGGAATGAGTGCCGCGGCCACCGAAACGAGCTGCTTCGGCGACACGTCCATGAAGTCCACTTTGTCCGGCGGAATAAGCTGCACGTCGCCAGCATGGCGAACCACCACGAGATCGTCGGTAAAGCGGCCCTTCGCATCGATAGCTGAGTTGGCCTGCGCCACCGTATAGCGGCCCTCCTCCATCGCCGAGAGATAGACCACCTCGTCGCCGACGCGGCCATCCTTTACCTTGCGATAGGGCGTCTCGACGAAGCCGTATTTGTTCACCCGCGCAAATGTGGCGAGCGAATTGATGAGACCGATATTCGGCCCTTCCGGCGTCTCGATCGGACAGATGCGGCCATAGTGCGTCGGGTGCACGTCGCGCACCTCGAAGCCGGCCCTCTCTCGCGTCAGCCCCCCCGGGCCAAGAGCCGACAGACGCCGCTTGTGGGTGATCTCCGACAGCGGGTTGGTCTGGTCCATGAATTGCGAAAGCTGCGAGGAGCCGAAGAACTCGCGCACTGCGGCGGCCGCCGGCTTGGCATTGATCAGATCCTGCGGCATCACCGTGTCGATATCGACCGACGACATGCGTTCCTTGATGGCGCGTTCCATCCGCAAGAGCCCGATGCGGTACTGGTTCTCCATCAGTTCGCCGACCGAGCGCACCCGCCGGTTGCCGAGGTGGTCGATGTCGTCGATCTCGCCCTTACCGTCGCGCAGATCAACCAGCGTGCGGATCACCGCAAGGATGTCCTCCTTGCGCAACGTGCGCATGGTGTCTTCGGCGGTGAGATCAAGCCGCATGTTCATCTTCACGCGGCCGACAGCGGAGAGGTCGTAGCGCTCCGAATCGAAGAACAGCGAATTGAACATGGCCTGCGCCGTGTCGATCGTCGGCGGCTCACCCGGACGCATGACCCGATAAACGTCAAACAGCGCGTCCTCGCGCGTCAAGTTCTTGTCGATGGCAAGCGTGTTGCGGATGTAGGCGCCTACGTTGACGTGATCGATGTTCAGAATCGGCAGTTCCTTGTAGCCTGCATCGTTCAGCGTCTTCACGCGTCTTCTTCGGTATATCTCCTCGCCGGCTTCCGCGTAGATTTCGCCCGTCTTCGGATTGACGAGATCCTCGGCGATGTAATGGCCGATGAGCTCATCATCGGTCATCCGCAGTGCCTTGAGTCCCTTTTCGGCGAGCTGCCGCGCCTGGCGCACGGTAAGCTTCTTGCCGGCTTCGAGCACGACCTTGCCGCTGTCCGCATCAACGAGATCGTTGACCGCCTTATAGCCGCGCAGCCGGTTGGCATCGAACGGTACGCGCCAGCCTTCCTTGGCGCGCTTGTACAGCACCTGCTTGTAGAAAGTGTTGAGGATCTCCTCGCCGCTCATGCCGAGCGCATAGAGAAGCGAGGTGACCGGAATTTTCCGCCGCCGGTCGACACGCGCGTAAACGATGTCCTTGGCGTCAAACTCGATGTCGAGCCACGACCCGCGATAGGGAATGATACGAGCCGCAAACAGCAGCTTGCCCGAAGAGTGAGTCTTGCCCTTGTCGTGATCGAAGAACACGCCGGGCGAGCGGTGCATCTGCGAAACGATGACGCGCTCGGTGCCGTTGACAATGAAGGTGCCGTTGTTGGTCATGAGCGGGATGTCGCCCATGTACACATCCTGCTCTTTGATATCCTTGACCGACTTGGCGCCGGTTTCCTCGTCGATATCGAACACGATGAGGCGCAGCGTCACCTTGAGCGGCGCCGCGTAAGTCATCCCGCGCTGGCGGCACTCGTCGACGTCGTATTTCGGCCCTTCGAATTCGTATTTCACGAATTCGAGCATCGACGTGTTGGAGAAGTCAGAGATCGGAAATACCGACTTGAAGACGGCCTGAAGGCCCTCGTTGGGCCGGCCGCCCTCCGGTTCCTTGACCAGCAGGAATTGGTCGTAGGACGCCTTCTGAACCTCTATGAGGTTCGGCATCTCCGCGACTTCCTCGATTTTTCCGAAAAACTTGCGAACGCGCTTCCGACCAATAAACGTCTGCGCCATCATGTCCTCTCGCTCAATCGAACCATCGGGCTTGAACCGCTCGGCTCAAACCGCCACCGCGAACCTTGGGGCCCGCGGCTTCGAGGCGATCAAGGCAACTCTCCAGAAGGCCGCAATCCATCGCGACCGTCGGGACAGGCGTCGAACCGCCATAATTTCCGCTGAATTCGGCCAAAAGTCCGAAATCAGCTCAACACGCTTGCCGCCAACTCTGCATGATATCCCCGGAGTTCTCTCTGCTTTGCTCGCCCGGGGATTTCGCTTAAGTAAGCATTGCTTACTTAAGCTCAACCTTCGCACCGACTTTTTCGAGCGTTGCCTTGATCTTGGCGGCTTCGTCCTTGTTGACGCCTTCCTTGACCGGCTTAGGAGCTCCTTCGACCAAGTCCTTGGCTTCCTTGAGGCCAAGGCCGGTGACGGCCCGTACTTCCTTGATGACCTCGATCTTTTTGTCACCAACCGCCGTAAGCACGACCGTAAACTCGGTCTTTTCCTCGGCGGCGGGGGCAGCAGCCGCCGCTGGGCCGGCGGCGACCGCAACAGCGGCTGCAGCCGAAACGCCCCATTTCTCTTCCAGCAGCTTAGCCAATTCGGCGGCTTCCAGCACCGTGAGGCTGGAAAGGTCGCTTACGATTTTCTGCAGATCAGCCATGATTTTGTCCTTTGGTTCTAACCTTTAAGATTGGAGCAGTTTCTCAAGCGGCAGCCGCGCCCTCTCCGTCCTTAGCGGCGTAAGCCGCAACGACCCGGGCGACCTTGGCGGCAGGGGCATTCACCACCTGCGCGATCTTGGTCGCGGGCGCCTGGATCAGGCCGACGATCTTCGCCCGCAGCTCGTCCAGCGAAGGCAAGGACGCGAGTGCCTTGACTCCATTCGGATCGAGCGCGGTCGTGCCCATCGCGCCGCCAAGGATCACGAACTGCTCGTGCGTTTTGGCGAAATCGACGGCGACTTTCGGCGCCGCGACCGGATCGCCGGAAAAGGCGATCAAGGTCGGTCCCTTGAGCAGAGGCCCGATCGAAGCGACCTCACTGCCTTCGAGAGCGATTTTGGCGAGGCGATTTTTTGCGACCTTCACACTGGCGCCGGCCTGCTTCATCTGCCGACGCAGAGTCTGCATATGGGCGACCGTCAGGCCGGAATAGTGAGCAACAACCACGACCTTGGTGGCCTTGAAGACCTCACCAAGCGTCGCGACCATTTCGCTCTTTGCCGCGCGATCCACTTACGCTCTCTCCGGTTGGCGGGGTTCCTTAAGCGGAGACCGCCGGGTTGACGCCGTCATCCGGCATGCCGAACGACATTCACACCCTGCCCTCCCGGCTTGAGCTTTCGCTCATCCGGGCCGTCGAGGTCAGAACCGAAGGGCAATTACTTGCCCTGGCCTTCACCCGTCTGTGCAGGCTTTGCGGATTAAGCCGTCGCCGGCGCCTGCAGTCTTGGACAGGACGCGCGCCCCCAAACACCCAAGCTTTTCCGGCCCTTAGGGTAATCCGCGCAGGATTGACGCTAAGAGACGGCTTTGCTCACCTGGTTTTCGAGAAGCGCACAAAGGCGCGCCGACAAACCGGGCCGGCACGCCCATGGGCGACTATCTAGCCGATCCATTCCGGTTTGCCAAGCCTCAACTCTGCTTTGCCGGAACCAATTTGCATCCTACCATTCGGTCAAAAGTGCGCAGGGAGGCGCGGCCATGCCACACGACACCGATCGGATCCTCACCACCCATGTCGGCAGCCTGATCCGGCCGCCGAAACTCGTCGAATTTTGGCGCGCAATCGAGGACAACAAGCCCTACGACCGAGTGGCTTTCGAAGCCTGCCTGACGCAATCCGTCGCCGAAGTCGTGCGGCAGCAAGCCGAGGTCGGCGTCGACATCGTCAGCGACGGCGAATTCAGCAAGGGCGCCAACTGGGCGTTCTATGTTCACAAAAGGTTGAGCGGCCTCACAATCCGGCCGACGACTGCGGAGGAAGCCAAAGACCCGATGGCATCCATAATCGGCGGCCGCGACCGCGAGGCATTCCCGGAATTTTATGCCGAGTATGACGCGGCATCAGGCCTGGGCAAACGGTTGGGCAACCGGGTTGTCGTCAACGGGCCGATCCAATATTCGAAGCCACAGGTCACCCGCGACATTATAAATCTGCAAGCTGGCGTGGCCGAAGCGAAGCGCAAGCATCCTTCCCTCGCCGGCTTCCTGCCGGTAGTCGCGCCGGCAAGTGCGCTGCCTGGCGCCAAAAACGAATACTATAAGGACGAAGAGACATTTTTGATGGCGCTCGCCGACGCGCTGCACCAGGAATATAAGGCGATCGTCGACGCCGGCCTTTATGTGCAGATCGACGATGCCTTCTTGCCCTACATGCACGAGCGCATGGTGCCGCCGATGACCAATGCGCAGTATCGCCAGTGGGCGCAGCTCCGCATTGATGCGCTCAACCATGCGCTGCGCGGTATTCCCGAAGAACGCTCGCGCTATCACATCTGCTGGGGAAGCTGGAACGGCCCGCACGTGTTCGACGTGCCGCTCAAGGACATCATCGATCTCGTCCTGCAGGTCCGCGTCGGTCATTATTCCTTCGAGGCCGCCAACCCTCGGCACGCCCACGAGTGGCGCGTCTGGGAAAACGTGAAGCTTGCGCCGGGCAAGATCCTGATCCCCGGCGTCATCAGTCACGCCACCAATGTCGTCGAGCATCCCGAACTGGTCGCCGAGCGGATCGTCCGGCTTGCCAACATCGTCGGCCGCGAGAACGTAATGGCGGGCACCGATTGCGGCTTCGCGCAAAGTCCATTCGCGCAGCGCGTCCACCCGACAATCATGTGGGCGAAGTTAACAGCGCTGGCCGAGGGCGCGCGGATCGCGACTCTCGCGCTGTGGGGAAAGCGCGCGGCGGCGTGAGTGTAGCCCTCCCCCTTGTGGGGGAAGGGAAATTAATGCGTCTGTTGCGAGTCGGGGAACAGACTAGCCGGCATGACTTTTACGCCTGGACCCATGGTCGATGAGATGGCGACCCGGTTGATGAAGTGACCCTTGGCGCCGGCCGGCCGCGACTTCTGCACCGCGTCGGCAAACGCACGGATGTTCTCGACGAGTTTCTCCTCGCTGAACGAAGCCTTGCCGACGCCGGCCTGCACGATGCCCGCCTTCTCGGCGCGAAACTCCACCGACCCGCCTTTGGCGCCTCTAACGGCGGTGGCGATGTCCATGGTCACGCTGCCGACCTTGGGATTGGGCATCAGCCCGCGCGGGCCGAGCACCTTGCCAAGACGGCCAACGAGCGGCATCAAATCGGGGGTAGCGACGACCCGGTCGAAATCGATGGCGCCGCCCTGCACCTTCTCTACCAGATCCTCGGCGCCAACGACATCGGCACCCGCAGCCTTAGCCTCATCGGCCTTGGCGCCGCGCGCGAACACCGCAACCCGCACCGAGCGGCCGGAGCCGTTCGGCAAGTTGACGACGCCGCGCACCGCCTGGTCGGCGTGGCGCGGATCGACGCCCAGATTCATTGCCACTTCGATGGTCTCATCGAACTTCGCCTTGGCGCGTTCTTTGACCATCTTCACCGCTTCGTTCAGCGGATAAAGCTTCTCGCGATCAACGCCTTCGCGCGCCTTGTTCGTGCGTTTTCCAAGCGTGCTCATGCCTTCACCTCCAGGCCCATGGAACGAGCGGACCCTTCGATCATGCGCATGGCCGCCTCGATGGTGTCGCAGTTCAAATCCTTGATCTTCTGTTCGGCAATTTCACGCACCTGCGCCTTGGTCACCGAGCCGGCAACGTCACGGCCCGGCGCTTTCGAGCCGCTTTCAAGCTTGGCGGCCTTCTTGAGAAAGTGCGACACCGGCGGGGTGCGCAGTTCAAAGGAAAACGAACGGTCGGCGTAGACCGTGATGGTCACGGGGATCGGAGCGCCCTTCTCAAGTTTCTGGGTCTGCGCGTTGAACGCCTTGCAGAACTCCATGATATTGAGGCCACGCTGGCCGAGCGCCGGACCGATTGGCGGCGACGGATTGGCCGCCCCCGCCGGCACCTGCAATTTCACATAGCCAGTGATTTTCTTTGCCATTCTCTGCTCCTGTTAGTGGTTCGGATTTCGACGGCTGGCGACCGCCTCACCTCCCACGTGGTTCACTTTATTCGTCATGCCCGGGCTTGACCCGGGCATCCATGCTGCCTCGTCGCTACATGGATTGCCGGGTCAAGCCCGGCAATGACGCCTCATAGCTTCTCCACCTGCCCGAACTCGAGTTCCACCGGCGTGGCTCGGCCGAAGATCGAGACCGCGACCTTGAGACGCGAGCGGCCCTCGTCCACTTCTTCCACGGTGCCGTTAAATGAGGCAAACGGGCCGTCCGACACGCGCACCTGTTCGCCGACCTCGAAGGAAACCGACGGCTTCGGCCGCTCGATACCTTCCTGCACCTGATGGATGATGCGCTGGGCTTCCGCCTCCGACAGCGGCATCGGCTTGTTGTCCGAGCCGAGGAAGCCGGTCACCTTCGGCGTATTCTTGATCAGATGATAGGCCTCGTCGGTCAATTCCATTTTAACGAGGACATAGCCCGGGAAAAATTTTCGCTCGGCGTCGACCTTGCGGCCGCGCCGCACCTCGACGACTTTCTCCTTGGGAACCAGGATTTCCTCGAATTGACTGGAAAGTCCGCGCTGCTTCGCTTGCTCGCGGATCGAGTCCGCGACCTTGTTCTCGAAATTCGAGTAGGCGTGGACCGCGTACCATCGGCTGGTCATGTCATGAAATCCGGGTCGTGAATGTTTGGCCGTCGCGCATGCGCTTAGGAATTGATGCCGAGTAGGAAACTGACGCCGAGCCGCATGATCTGATCCGCCAACAGGAAGAAAATCGACGCCACGAAGACCATCACGAACACCATCATGGTGGTGACAGTCGTCTCCTTGCGCGTCGGCCAGGTGACCTTCTGCCCCTCGGCCCGCACTTCCTGCAGGAACTTGAATGGATCGATCTTTGCCATCGCTCGCGTCTAAATAGTCATTCCCCGCCCATCTTTCAGGAGGAGACCGACACGGCGCATCCTTTTCGGGAAATGTTCGCCGCGGAAGTCCGATACCGGGCCGCTGACGATGGCGTCTTCCTACTGCCGAACGGCCAAATCGTCAAGCGACCGGCAGGGATCGGCAATCCGACCAAGCTTAATGCGTTTGCGAACGGGGCTGGTGACGGGAGATCTAGCGAGTCCGCCTTTTTATTACGGGGCGGTTTTTCTTCGCGCGCGATCAGGAAACCGCCCCGTGCAGGTATTATTCTCAACCACAGACCCAAACGTAGCCAATGGGAGACACCCGCCAGCAAGCACCTACGCCATAGGGCCACCAGCGACCGCCGTACCTGCGTCGTCCGGTACCGTACCAGACGCCGCCATAGTAGCGACCGCCGACGCGCCACCTGCCATAATAGCCGCGGCCGCCATAATAGCGGCCGCGCCAGTACACGGGTTGTACATCGGACGCCGGAGCCACTGCGGCCAGCGCGTGCGGTATGACCGGAAGGGCGTCGGCGCGCTCGACAAAATATGCCGGCACCATCATCAGAGCGACGGCGATTGGGAGCAGGAATTTTTTTAACATGTCGAAAACACTCCTCGACTGAATTATTTTGCGATTAGCCTAAAAGATATGTCCTTACCGTGACAATTCTCCGGCTCTGAGCACGCCGGTCTCGTAGGCGAGGGACTGGCAGGAGTGGAGGGACTCGAACCCCCAACCCCCGGTTTTGGAGACCGGTGCTCTAGCCATTGAGCTACACTCCTAGGCCGCGTCCACATGCCTCGTGATGGCAGGCAAAGCAAGTTATCATTGGCAAGACGTATGAACCAGAAGACTTATGAACCAGCGCAGCCACGCCGGCCTATTGACGGGACCGATGCTCACGCGACGCAGCATCATCTTCGGCGCCTCGTGCGCCATATTCGCCGCGCCAGCCGCCGATGCCGCGGTGCTTGCCTTCGTGACGTCGATCTACGATGCCTACAAGGGCAAAGACTCGAAGGGCGTTTCCCTCGATAACGCACGCACGGTCCGGCGCTACTTCGAGCCATCGCTCGCAGTCTTGATCAACAATGACCGGGCGATTGCCGCGCGGCGCGGCGAAGTCGGATTGCTGGACGGTGACCCGTTCATTGACGCGCAGGATTGGGACATTAGCACGTTCGAGATTGTCGTCAGCGACATCGCGCCGGGGAAAGCGAGCGCGACAGTCAAATTTACCAGCTTAGGCAAGCTCTCGACCGTCCTGCTCGATCTCGTCAAAATCAAGAACGATTGGCGAATTGGCAATATTACGTGGGTGCGCGACGGCAAGCCGCAAAACTTGCGCGGTATCTTCGCGCACTGAAGCCAGACGACCTTCGCGGACGCCGACAAATGGCGAAAGCGCGATGCGTGCTCCGCGCGGCCACGATAGTCACACCGCGCGCCGACGTGGAGGTCGAACATATTTGAGCGTTGCGGGCGACCGGATCGCGGTGAGCGAACTTTCGAAGAACGACCTTGCCGGCATTGTCCTTGCCCGCATTGTCCTTGCCCGCTTGGTGAAGACGCTGCAGGATGACGACGTTGTCGGCTTCGTCGCATGACCGGGTGATCGTCCGGCGTTCGACACACGGTCATGTGCGCGTTGCTGACCGGGGCACCTAGGGTCTTTATCGGGGGGCGCTTTAATGCGAAGCCACTCAATGCATCTGCGGCCAATGCTGCGGTTGATCCTCTGCGGCGCACTCTTGGCAGCGTGCGGTTTCGGCGGCTCGAGCCAAGCGGTGGCTCAGGGCTTCCTCATTGGCAAGGGAAAGGGCAAAGCACCGCCGAGGCAAACATCCGACCAGCCGCCGGCGGGAGGCGCCGGTAGTGGAGGTGGCGGCAAAGCCGGTAGCGGTGGTGGCGGAGCCAATGCCCGAGTGGGCGGCGGCGGTGCCGGTGGTGGCGGCACCGGCGGCCGCAGCGGGGCGCCGCCGGCTGGAGAGCAGCGCTTCGTTGCCGACGAAGTCATCACCGCATTTTCATCCCGCGCCACGCCGCAAGCGATCGATCAGATCGCGCGTCGGTACGATCTGACCCAAGTCGAATCGCAAAGCTTCCCGCTGACCGGCCGCACGTTCTATCGCTGGCGCATTGGCGGCGGCCGTTCGGTGGCCGATGTGGTGCGCGCGATCGAACGCGAGCGGATCGTCGCCAGCGCGCAGCCGAACTACATCTTCACACTGCAGGAAGACGCCACTAGAGCCGCTGCCACCGCGCGCGGTGATACATCCCAATACGTTCTGGGCAAGCTGCAAGTCGAACAGGCGCATCAAGTTGCGACGGGGAGAAACGTTAGGGTCGCCCTAGTCGATTCGGAAGTTGATGTGAAACATCCGGATCTTGTTGGAGCAACTGCGAAAGGCTTCGATGCGCTGGGCGGCGAAGAAAATCCGGATCGACACGGAACCGCCATGGCAGGAGCCATTGGTGCACACGGGAAGCTTTTGGGCATCGCGCCGGACGCACAGCTGTTGACGGCGCGCGCGTTTGGCGAAACTTCCGGCAAAGCCAACGGAACTTCCTTTGCCATTTACAAGGGCCTGCAATGGGCTGCGGACAATGCGGCGCGCGTCATCAATATGAGCTTTGCCGGCCCGGCAGATCCCCAATTGCACCGTATGCTGGCGGCTGCATACGACAAGGGGATCGTGCTGATTGCGGCGGCCGGCAACGCCGGGCCGAATTCGCCGCCGCTTTATCCGGCAGCCGATTCTAATGTCATCGCAGTCACCGCCACCGACAGCAATGACAATTTGTTCAAAATGGCCAATCGTGGCCGCTACATCGCAGTGGCTGCGCCGGGGGTCGACATTCTCGCACTCGCGCCGGGTGATTCCTATCAGATCACCACGGGAACCTCGGTCGCCGCGGCGCATGTCAGCGGCATAGCGGCGCTCTTGCTCCAACGCAGACCGTCGCTCAAACCCGGAGACATTCGTACGATTATCATGACCACAGCCTCACCGCTCGGTGGCGCCGGCCGGAATTCGGACTTTGGCGCAGGGCTGGCGAACGCCTATGAGGCGGTGATGTGGAAGAACGGCAAACAAACAGGGAAAGCCGGCAGCGAGCACGCGAGGCAATGAGCGTGGTGGCCCGTGGTTCTTGGCCGCTTTTCTGAGCGAACGCCGCCGACTTCGTCATCGGCGAACGTCGAAACTGGAGCGGGTGAAGGGAATCGAACCCTCGTCATAAGCTTGGAAGGCTTCTGCTCTGCCATTGAGCTACACCCGCGATTTCAATAGCTTAGTGGTCTTTTTGCTTCGCGCCGTGGTTGTCCTCTGGTTGTCGGCTAAACCTACCATCGGCTGCCTCCGCGCTCAGCTACCCTGCCGACACTCGTTATAATAAAGACAGCGAAGTGCGCCAATCTTTGCGACATGTCGGCAGCCTCTGTAAGGGGTAGCGCAACTCACGTCCGACGACGGTGAGTACTCCTCGCAACTGGTTTTGAACCTCTCCGCCGTTCCGGTATCACCCTTCGCTCACGATTTGCCCATGCCCCCCCGAAGTCACGGTATCTATTTAGGAGTTGTTTGTCCTGACTGCGGCCGCACTGAACTGCCGGCATGTGTGCGCTATGGAGATTTAGTTCGGTGCCCCGTCGCCTATTCGACTAATCCAGCCGCGAGGGATTGGTGTACTGAGCGTAAAGCCAAGCATCTCCGGTATTTTCATGGAGCCGCTCTTGCTGGAACGCAATTTTTGCCGCCACGATAAGACAATGATGGGTGCCGCAAAACACGGATGAGCGACCCGTGATCGCGGCCGTGACTAAGCGAGATGATCTGCGGATTGATTGGAGGCCGCCTCAGCACGCTATGATCCTATCTACAAACCGTCGAGCTTGCGCACGCGATATGGCCGGCGGAGTGACCCTTCAAAGGTCTGAACAATCCTCACGCTGCCACCACAGCATTGGCAAGGCGGTGGTTTGTGTTTGGGGTTGCGTGAACTCGTCGCCATGATCGTTGCGACGAGCCGCCGGCACAGTAGCCACTGCGAGTAAGCTTCGGCAAAGTGCAAGCTTGTCGGCACGATGCCCGTTCGCCAACAAGCCATAATGGCGAATGCGATGGAAGCCGTTCGGCAGGACGTGGAGCAGGAAGCGGCGCATAAATTCGGCAATCTCAATGCGCATCACTTTGCGCTTATGACCGCCGCCTTGCCGTACCTTTTTCCAGCGGAATCTGACGTGGGTCTCATCGAGCTCGAGTAAGCGGTTGTTGGTGATGGCGACACGATGCGTGTACCGAGCCAGATAAGCCAGCAACTGCTCGGGGCCCGCGAAGGTCCTTTTGGCGTAGACGACCCACTCGACTGTGCGCAGTGGCGTTAGCGCGGCCGCAAATGCCTTTGCCTGGTTCAGATGCACGAGATCGGCAAAGAACTGCAACTCACCGGCCTCGAACGCCGCCATCAGACCTTCCAGGAACAGTCGCCGAAACAGGCGCGAGAGCACGCGAACCGGAAGAAAGAATCCGGGCCTGCAGGCAATCCAACGCTTGCCGTCCGGCGAGATGCCGCCACCCGGAACCACGCAGTGCACATGAGGGTTTATGCGGAGCGCAGGATTATGCCGAGTTGGGGCCGGATTGGCCCATATTTCTTGAGCTGTTAATAGCGGTAGCTCTGACCTGGATATTCTTGTTTTCAGCATAACATCTCATCGGCCTCGGCCATTCTTGCCTTACGGTGACCGGCCTTTCCGACTCAGCATAATCTTGGCTTCTCCTTTGGGTTGCTCGTGCAGCCAAAGGAGGACCACCATGCGGAAGCAAGACCCAAATTCCCTATCGCGGCGGCCGCGCATGAATGCTGGCGCGCTAGCGCCATTTGTCGAGAAGTTCGCCGAACATCTCACCGGCCTTGGCCATCCGCACCTTACGGTAACCGGCCTTTCCGACCCCGCTCGCCATTTTGCGGATTGGCTTTGTCGGGTCGGCATCGCGGCAAGTGATGTAGACGACCGCGTCCTCGACGAGTTCGCTCACCACCGATGCCAATGCCCCGGTGGCCGGCGCGGCAAGCTTGTATCGGCGAACTACGTGCGCCGGGTGCGGCGTTTCGTTCGGTTCCTTGCAGAAGAGTGGCGTCGTAGCGAGTTCGCCGGCATGCACCACACCAGCGGTGGATCCTCGCGTCACCGAGTTCCTGGAATGGTTGCGGTGCCACCGGGGGCTCTCTGAGCGGACTTTGCATCTTCGTGGACAAGTGATGAGGAGATTGTTGCCTGCGCTCGGCAGCGATCCGGCGACGTACGATGCTGCCCTCGTCCGGCGGGTGATCGTCGAGGAGGCGCGACGAAGCTCTTCCTCCTCCGTCAGGACGATGACCGTGACACTGCGGGGCTACCTGCAATTCTTGATGGCGTCGGGTCGCTGCCGTCCATGGCTGGACCATGCCGTGCCGACGGTGCCGCATTGGCGGTTGTCGGCCTTACCGCGCTATCTTCCGATGGCCGACGTCGAACGACTGATCGCTTCCTGCGCTGTCACGACGCCAGCTGGCATTCGCGACAGGGCCATCCTGCTCCTTTTGGCCCGCCTTGGTTTGCGAGCCGGCGACATCCTCGCCATGCGGTTTGACGACATCGACTGGGCAGAAGGGACACTGCGGGTTTGCGGCAAGAGCCGGCGCGAGGTCTGTCTGCCATTACCTCAGGATGCTGGCGATGCCCTGCTCGACTATTTGAACCGGGCTCGGCCCAAGGTCGGATACGACCAAATCTTTCTCCGAGCGTTCGCACCCTACAGGCCAGTGCGGGCCATATCGACTGTCGTTCGGTTGGGGCTTGAACGTGCCGGCATTACTGATGCGCCCTCTCACGGCGCCCGTCTCCTCCGACACTCGGCGGCCACCGGCATGCTACGCGCTGGCGCGACTCTGGACGCCGTCGGAGTGGTCCTCCGGCATCGATCGACCGATACCACCATGCATTACGCCAAGGTGGACATCGCCATGCTGCGCCCGATCGCCCAACCGTGGCTTGGAGACGTCCCATGCTGAGCGCCGACATGATGCGATACGTGGAGCTTCACCGCACAGCCGGGTTCAAGTTCCGCACTCAACACGAGATGCTGGCGAGATTCGTGATCTTTGCCGAGCAACATGGTGACGAGTTCGTGCGTGTCGATCGGGCCCTCGAGTGGGCCGCACGCGCACCCTCCGCAGCCCAACGGTGCAAACTGCTCCTTGAAGTCCGGCGCTTCGCGCTGGCGATGCGACCGGAAGATAGTCGCTACGAAGTGCCGGCGGCCGATGCTTTGGGCCGGGCATTCCACAGACGACGGATCGTCCATATCTACACGCCTGATGAGATCTCCCGGCTCGTCCAAGCGGCCACTCAACTGGGACCCACCGGCTCGATCAGACCGTGGATGTATGCCACGCTATTCGGTCTTCTTGCCGCAACTGGTCTGCGAATCTCCGAGGCCTTGGCGCTGCAGATCACGGACGTGACCGCGGATGGCCTGATCATCCGACAGACCAAGTTCAAGAAGAGTCGACTCGTTCCGCTGCATGAGACGACGCAACGGGCCTTGGATGCCTACATCACCGTTCGCGCAGCTGTCGGAACACTCGATGGCTCCTTGTTTGTCTCGGTCTGCGGCAGAGCGCTGGCGCACACGACCGTCGACGCCGTCTTCTTGGAGTTGGCGAGGTCAATAGGCTTGAGGGGGGCGCCCGGCCAACGCGGGCCACGCATTCACGATCTTCGTCATACGTTCGCTGTCCGCGCCCTGGAACAGTGCCCGCATGACAAAGATGCCATCGCCCGGCACCTCGTCGCCCTCAGTACCTATCTGGGCCACGTGCATGCGACCAGCACCTATTGGTATCTGCAAGCGACCCCATTCCTGATGGAACAGATCGCCGATGTCAGCGAGGCGCTGCTTCACGGAGGCGCTTCATGACTGCCCTCGCGCCTTACTTGAGCGCCTTCTTGCTCGAACACCTGCCGCGCGAACGCAATGCGAGCCCGCATACCAGCGAAGCCTACGCCTACAGCTTCAAGCTCGTTGTTTGCTTTGCGGCGGCTCGGTTGAATGTCAAACCCTGCCAAATCGAGGTTGAGCAGCTCGATGTGCCGCTCATCCTGGCCTTCCTTAAGCACATCGAGAACGAGCGGGGTAACTCAGCGCGGACCCGCAATGCCAGGCTGGCCGCCATCCACTCCTTCTTCCGCTTCCTGGAATACCGGCTGGTATCGTGCCTGAACCAAGCGTGCCAGATCCACGCGATCCCCATGAAGAAGGCCGACGAGGCGCTGGTCGGCTATCTGACCCGAGACGAACTGCTGGCGCTTCTCGATGCTCCGGACCCGCGCACAGCTTCGGGGATACGTGACCGGGCAATGCTGCACTTGGCCTTTGCTGCGGGTCTGCGCGTCTCCGAGCTGGTCACGCTTCGAATGGACCAGCTTGATCAACAAACGGCTGCCACCATTCACGTCATGGGAAAAGGGCGACGCGAGCGTGTGCTTCCGTTGTGGAAGGAAACGGTCACTGCGATCAAGAAATGGCTGGCCGTCCGCAACCATAATAGCGACTCGGAACTCTTCCTCAACGCCGCCGGCCGCGCCATGACGCGTTCCGGATTCGAATACATCCTCACCAAGCACGTCGCGACGGCTGCGCGCAAACAGCCGTCCATAGCTAAGAAGCGTGTCACCCCACATGTTCTGCGTCATACCTGTGCAATGCATACACTGCTGGCCACAAAGGATGTTCGAAAGGTTTCCCTGTGGCTCGGGCATGCCAGCCTGCAAAGCACCGAGATCTATTTGCGCGCCGATCCGACGGCCAAGTTGGAAGCTCTTGCCGTCACGGCACCCCCGATGCTCAAGCCTGGCCGCTTCCAGGCGCCGGACAAGCTTTTGGCAATGTTGCACCAGGCCGGCCGCGCCAAAAATTATGCGGAGTGACTTCGACCCGATGGGGCGACTAGGGCAGCACTCTCGTCGCCAACTCGGCATAATCCTGCGCTCCGCATAAACCCGCTTATGTGGAGCTCCACATAAGAGGATGGTGCTGGAGGTTCTGGCCCCAGGTATGCAGGACGGCGATGACGCCAATGTCGGCACCGAGGTGCTTGCGATCGGCAGCAATGGTGATCAGCGTCTCCGATGCAGCCTTAAACAGCAGCCCATAAATCTTGGCTTTGTTCTGGTAGGCCATCGCGCCAATTACGGCCGGCAGCGCGAACACGAAATGAAAATACGGCACCGGCAGCACCTCGGCTTCACGCGCCGCAAGCCATGCCGCTGCAGCCCGCGACTGGCATTTCGGGCAGTGCCGATTACGGCAGGAATTATAGGCGATGCGGGTATGCGCGCAGTCTGGACAGTGCTCGACATGACCACCGAGCGCGGCGGTGCGGCAGATCTCAATCGCCGTCATGACACGTCGCTGAGCGAGGTTGACGTGACCTTCGTTGGCTGCACGCCACGCCTCGCCATGACGGCGGAAGATATCCGCTACCTCCAGGTTCGGTCTAAACACACGCACTCGCCTCAAGTACAAACACCAGCTCAGTTCGACTCACCGTTCAGATTCGAATGGGGCTCCGTAACTGTCCGATCAAGTCGATGGCTCCGCACGTTGGACGGTGGGGTCGTATTCGCCTCCGGTTTCGCCAACGCCTCCCCGGCCTCCTCAGTGGAATTCAGCATTTTACCGAGTTCAAGGGCCTTTGTTGATCGGGTCAATTCGGCGGGTGGGTGCAATGCGACGGAAATGGCTGATTAACCACCGCAAGCAAGAGGATTCGCCTCTTGGAAGCCGCGCCCTACATTACTCTTAGCGTACTGAGGCGGGCATCGACGGATTGGCCCGCGCCAACCTGCGCTTCTCCGAGCAAGGTGGTCCGTAAACGCGGCCGGTGCCCACGTGGCGCCGGCAACCAAACGGAGATATCCATGGCGCCGGCGCGTCCATTTTGGAGAGGCCACCTCAAGCTCTCGCTAGTCTCGTGTCCAATCGCCCTCTACACCGGGACAGCATCGACCGAGCGGGTCTCGTTCCGCCAGATCAACAAGAAGACCGGCAACCGCCTGCGCCAGCAGCTGGTCGACGATGTCTCGCGAGAGCCGGTCGAGGGCGAGGCCAAGGGCCGAGGGTACGAATACGCCAAAAACACCTACATCCCGGTGGATGACGACGAGCTGGACGCCCTTGCGGTCGAGAGCAAGCACACCATCGAAATCGATTCATTCGTTCCGCGCGCGCAGATCGACCAGCGCTATCTGGACACTCCCTACTACCTCACGCCGAACGATCGGGTCGGGCACGAAGCATTTGCCGTGATCCGCGATGCCATGCGCGGCAAGGGCCTGGTGGCGCTCGGTCGAGTCGTGCTGGCGAAACGCGAGCGGGTCGTCATGCTCGAGCCCTGGGACCAGGGGCTGACGGCCACCACGCTACGCTATCCCTACGAGATTCGGGACGCGAAGGAGTATTTCGACGATATCCCGAACGTCGAGCTCGAGCCGGGTATGCTCAAGCTGGCCGAGCAGATCCTCCGGAGCAAAACGACGGACTTCGATCCTTCGCGGTTCGTGGATCGCTACGAGGAAGCCGTAGTCGAGATGCTCAGGAAGAAGCAGGCCGGCCTACCGGTATCGCGCAATCAGGTCCTGCCGCGGTCGCAGAATACTGTGAACGTCATGGACGCGCTTCGCCGCAGTCTTGCGCAGGAAAAAGCCGCGACCGCTTCCCCGAAACAGCACAGACATATTAAAGGGCAAGGCGAGATGCTGCTTCCTATTCCAGGTAAGAAAGCCAAGGAAGCCGCGATAAGACCGGCCGCACGATCAGGGGTTCGTCAGAAAAGTGCCAGAAAGGAATCCGCCGGCGCTGCGCTCCAACCGCTCGGCCAGGATTTCGCCGCGCCGCGCGCGCGGGAAAACGCACAACGAAGGTGGGTGCGCCCCCTTTCTCTCAATAGATTCAGTCACGCTCACATCGGCCGGTTGGCCAGAAAAGCTGAGCGCGTGCACGTCCGAAGGCCATGCCCCTGTTTTGCGATCGCCTTGTTGGCGAAGCTGACCCCGTACCTCAGACGTCGCGGCCACCGCCGAATTTAGCAAAAAAGGAATCCGCCGGCGCTGCGCTCCAACCGCTCGGCCAGGATTTCGCCGCGCCGCGCGCGCGGGAAAACGCACAACGAAGGTGGGTGCGCCCCCTTTCTCTCAATAGATTCAGTCACGCTCACATCGGCCGGTTGGCCAGAAAAGCTGAGCGCGTGCACGTCCGAAGGCCATGCCCCTGTTTTGCGATCGCCTTGTTGGCGAAGCTGACCCCGTACCTCAGACGTCGCGGCCACCGCCGAATTTAGCAAAAAAGGAATCCGCCGGCGCTGCGCTCCAACCGCTCGGCCAGGATTTCGCCGCGCCGCGCGCGCGGGAAAACGCACAACGAAGGTGGGTGCGCCCCCTTTCTCTCAATAGATTCAGTCACGCTCACATCGGCCGGTTGGCCAGAAAAGCTGAGCGCGTGCACGTCCGAAGGCCATGCCCCTGTTTTGCGATCGCCTTGTTGGCGAAGCTGACCCCGTACCTCAGACGTCGCGGCCACCGCCGAATTTAGCAAAAAAGGAATCCGCCGGCGCTGCGCTCCAACCGCTCGGCCAGGATTTCGCCGCGCCGCGCGCGCGGGAAAACGCACAACGAAGGTGGGTGCGCCCCCTTTCTCTCAATAGATTCAGTCACGCTCACATCGGCCGGTTGGCCAGAAAAGCTGAGCGCGTGCACGTCCGAAGGCCATGCCCCTGTTTTGCGATCGCCTTGTTGGCGAAGCTGACCCCGTACCTCAGACGTCGCGGCCACCGCCGAATTTAGCAAAAAAGGAATCCGCCGGCGCTGCGCTCCAACCGCTCGGCCAGGATTTCGCCGCGCCGCGCGCGCGGGAAAACGCACAACGAAGGTGGGTGCGCCCCCTTTCTCTCAATAGATTCAGTCACGCTCACATCGGCCGGTTGGCCAGAAAAGCTGAGCGCGTGCACGTCCGAAGGCCATGCCCCTGTTTTGCGATCGCCTTGTTGGCGAAGCTGACCCCGTACCTCAGACGTCACGGCCACCGCCGAATTTAGCAAAAAAGGAATCCGCCGGCGCTGCGCTCCAACCGCTCGGCCAGGATTTCGCCGCGCCGCGCGCGCGGGAAAACGCACAACGAAGGTGGGTGCGCCCCCTTTCTCTCAATAGATTCAGTCACGCTCACATCGGCCGGTTGGCCAGAAAAGCTGAGCGCGTGCACGTCCGAAGGCCATGCCCCTGTTTTGCGATCGCCTTGTTGGCGAAGCTGACCCCGTACCTCAGACGTCACGGCCACCGCCGAATTTAGCAAAAAAGGAATCCGCCGGCGCTGCGCTCCAACCGCTCGGCCAGGATTTCGCCGCGCCGCGCGCGCGGGAAAACGCACAACGAAGGTGGGTGCGCCCCCTTTCTCTCAATAGATTCAGTCACGCTCACATCGGCCGGTTGGCCAGAAAAGCTGAGCGCGTGCACGTCCGAAGGCCATGCCCCTGTTTTGCGATCGCCTTGTTGGCGAAGCTGACCCCGTACCTCAGACGTCGCGGCCACCGCCGAATTTAGCAAAAAAGGAATCCGCCGGCGCTGCGCTCCAACCGCTCGGCCAGGATTTCGCCGCGCCGCGCGCGCGGGAAAACGCACAACGAAGGTGGGTGCCTGCCGGCCGCGATCGACCCGGTAGCTCGACGGCGCCGCCAGGCAATAAAGCCAAAAGGAAAAAAGCCGGCGCCGCCCTCAATCCAACACACCAGCGCGTGTGCCATCCCGCGCGCCGGTCTAATCCGTCAGCCCCTCGCCAAGGGATAAAGACCGCGAGCGGCAGCGGAAAATCGGGAGAGAGAGCACGACATTGAATCAAACATCTCGTCCATCAACGGACGGCCATACCAACTACTCGACCGCCAAGGTGGGCGAGATCGGTTTCACCAAGGCGCTGGCGCAGGAGGGCGCGCATTCCCGGATCACGGTCAACGCAATTGCTCCGGGATAACGAACAACGAGATGGTTCAGGCGGTGTCGAAGGATGTGCTGGAGAAGAGTATTCTGCCGACTATCCCCATCGGTCGGCTGGGTGAACCGGAAGAGATCGGACGCTGCGTGGTTTTTCTCGCCTCGGATGATGCGGGCCTGATCACCGGCTCGACGCTGACCGCGAACGGCGGACAATACATTACATAGGCCTCATCGCCGAGCGGTGCACTCGCCGCGGCTTACGTCTACAAATAATTATGCTGCCGATAATATCTCTCGGCCCCGGCGGTCAGCGGAATTGACGTTGCCGCAATCTTGCGCGGCTGCAACGGATAAGTCACCGGACTGTCTTTGGACGGAATGTGACGGTACTGGCTCTCCAGGAGTTCCGGCGTCTCGCATAGCAATGCCGCAATGACGTAGGCGATGTCGTCAGGGAAATCGTCGCGGCACAACAGCAGAAAATCCGAGAAGTCGAGCGCCTGGAACGGCCCGCTCAAACCGGGAAATCTGTCGCCAGCCACTTCCGCCCGGCGCCAGGCGAATTTGCTTTCGACCTCGCTCAACGCCGCATCCTCGAACGGGAGGAAATTCATTTTTTTCGCCGCACACATGTCGCGCCAGTACGGCGTCATCACCGCTTCAAACAAAACCGCATCGGCCTCGCCGCGGGTGACGAGGGGAACGATATCCCATGGGGCTTCGCCGAGGAGCAGCTTGCCGCCCCAAGATTTCGAGTGTCCCCGGGGGAATTCCCGAAGCTTCCAGAATGCGGTGCGCGGCGAACCCGGCCATGTTGACGCCGTCATCGAAGGCTGTCGCGAGCCGGAACGCCGGACGCTTCGCCCGGAGCTCCGCAAAGCTGGCAACGCCGAAGCTCGCGTCGATGGCGAACACCAGCCGGTCATCCTGCGGCAGCGTGGCCAGTGCCCGCAGCCGGCCGACGTCGCCGCGCTGGCAAATGCCACGCCCTTCAAAAATCGTGCGCGCGAAACCGGCCGGCACAAACAAGGCAGTCTGCACATCGCCGTCGAGCACGGCCGTGATCGCATCGGTGCCGCCGCGTCCCGCCCAGGTCGCAAATTTGGAACCGGCCGGCGACCGCCGCCACAGCTCGGCGCCGATCCAGCCGCAGATGCGATGCAGATTGGCGATTCCCCAATCGCCCATCATGTGCAACGTGATCGGATGTTCCAGCCGGGCTTCCATTTTCGTTCCTTTGACAGAGGTGGCCATCGGGTCTAAACTGAGATTAGTAGATATCTACCAAAATGCCATCGCCTAATTTGCCTATGGGGAATGTTCGCACCCTACCTCGCGCACCCGCGCCGGCTCCGGACGGCGCGCTGGTCCCGTTGGAGCGCAGCGTCGGCTATCATGTCCGCCAATTGGCCGAGACTTGGCAGGACACGATGGACCGATGCGCATCTGCCCACGGCGTTACCATAAGCCAGTGGCGCTACCTGCGTGAACTCTGGGAAGAAGACGGGCTCACGACCGGCGAACTGACGCGGCGGGTCGGCCGCCAGGGACCGACAACGGTCGTTGCAGTTCAGTTTCTCGAGAAGGCGGGCCTCGTGACCGTTGCCAGATCGGCCGAGGATCGCCGCAAAAGTCACATCCATCTGGTAGAGTCGGAATGTGACGCGGTGGTTGTAGGGTGAACATATCTGTTGCCGCCTCTTTCGTCTGGCGGTGCCTTAGTAGTTCAGCCATGACTCCGTTTTCACATTCCGCTCATCGAACCGGACAGGCAGATCTCCCGCATCCGGCTCTCGGACAAGACTTCACGCCTTTGCTTTCGCGTGCGACGCCATCTGCAGCTTCTGAACACTCAGCGGAGTTTATAGGTTGCCCAATCTCCAGGTCCTTCACCACGTATTTCGTCTGTCTTGAACTGAGGTCCCTTCCCTCCACCGGCATTACCCGGCTTCAGCGGTGTCGGGTCGGAGGAGGCGCCTATTGAAAGGCTCGCCTCCGTCCGCCGCACAAACTGGACATGCAGTTTTCCCGCATCCAGCTTTTATGAATGGGCTTTCGCGATCTGAAGCGAGGGTATTAGTGCGACAAGGCTGACCAGCTTGAACTCCGTGCGCAGCCTTCTCGTGGGATATTCCCTCCAGCCTGTATTTCGCCATCGCTTGGTGCGATGCGACCAGAGCCTTCGGATTATCCAACGATCCAGCTGACTGAAGCGCTTTCTGACATGGGAGCGACAGTAGTAGTTTCCCCATCCTCGGATGATCGGGTTGATCGTGTTGATCAATCCACCCATTCGCAGAGGCGTATGCCTCTTGGTCCAGGTCCTGATCTGATCTTTGAATCGGTCAACTGACTTCTGCGTGGGAATGGCATAGAGATTCCGTCGGTTCAGCGTGGATTTAATCCGGTCGCGGGTCAGTTTGAATTGGCCCTTCCCACGTTGGATTTTAAATCCAAGAAACTCGAAGCCTTGCGCGATGTGCACAATCCGGGTCTTCTCCCGGTTGAGCGTCACACCGAGCTTTGCGAGAATCTTTGCTGCCCGAATCAAGGCGACTTTCGCCTCGGCTCGTGTCCGGCAGGTCACAACCCAGTCATCCGCCCATCGTGTGAGCCGATATCCTTGGTACCTCATCTCCTTATCAAAGGGAATCAGCAGGATATTGCTCAGCAGCGGTGAGATGACGCCCCCTTGCGGGGTTCCCCGTGGAGTCTCGAACCGTTGGCCCTTTTCTTCGTAGCCCGCCTCGAGCATCTGCTGAATGAGTTTCAGCACGCGGCTATCGGCGATCTGCTTTCCGACCAGGGCCATGAGCTTCGCGTGATCCACGGACCCAAAGTAGTCCTTCAGATCCGCATCCACGATCCACTCGCTTCCGGCCTCCACTTCGCGCCAGATCTTGCCCAGGGCATCGGCTGTCTTGCGACCTTTACGATACCCAAAGCTGCTCGGATCAAAGACCTTCTCAAAGATCAACTCCAGGCGATTGACCAGCGCCTGCTGACACACCCGGTCGTAAACCGATGGTATGCCCAGAGGCCTTGTCTTGCCGGGAGTTCCCCTTTTTGGAATCTCTAATCGTCGCACGGGTTGCGGCTGATAGGTCTTGTTTCGAAGCTCTTGATGCAGCCGTTCCAGATTTGCGTCCAGATTGACTTCAAATGCCCCGATCGTGATCCCATCCGTTCCGCTGGCCCCTCGATTGGCTCGAACGCGCTCCCACGCAAGCTTCAAGTTCTTGCGTGAGTATACCTTGTCCACCAGAGAGTGGACCTTCTGCTTCTGACCTTCGAGCATCAGATAATCGGACAGTCTCCTCGGAGCGTGACGTTCGGGTTTTTCACATAGGGAACTTTCCATCTTCACGCTCCTTTCTCATCTGCCTCGATTGATCCTGGCTCGAACCTTTCACGAACGTCCTTCCCCGGATCACTCACGATCCGCCGTTTCCGGTCACGCGAGTTGTTCGTCTCGCGCTTCAGGTACTATTACGTTCTCCAACTCCTGCATGTGCTTCGCTTCCCACTTCGCTTTCGCTTATAGGGTCGCTTACCCGGCTCTGGGTCGGGACCCATGCAGGTCTCCTGGGGTCACGCATGAATCTTCCGTATCGTGCCGTCAGCAAACACCTTGGTACGATGGGTGAATGAGTAACGCCTTCGCCCCCATAGTGCGGGCTCGACCTTGCCCCATCTTTGGCCGACCTGTTCATCTTCGGGGTGGCCCCCATTGATTACAGCCCGATACTTCTCCTCAGACCCTTCGGATTCAGGATCGCTCCTGACACCCTGCCCTCCGGGGAACTCTGCGCAACTGGCTTCAGGTCCGTCTTGGCTGTGTCCGGCTTTCGCCTTCGTGCCCGTTTAGACTTCTCCATACCTTCTTGCTCTCCCGGCCAGCGAGGAATTACCCCCGCCTTCGGATACAGCGCTCCTCATCCGAGCGCCGAGGGGACTTCAACCCCCATGATTTACGCGCTGCCCAGCGCACACTACGAACCTCTCCGCCACCCCAAGGCGCCCGGCCTGTCCCTCACGGGCCTCCGGTTGGTCGTCGCTGACCACGCTTTGGGGCTTCCCGTGTTTCGTGCGCTTTCCTTGTGTACATGCTGCCGCCACTACCCCGGCGCAGCGTCTGGACGTATCACTTCGCTCATTTCATCCAGACGTGGCAGCCTTCCCCGAAAGGGTTGTCGGGTCGGCCTGCGCATTGTCCTTTTCGAGGCTTGCTCGGCGTTCACTCGCGTTGCGGCCTGCACACTCGCGCTGCCACCAATTCGTGACACGCTAATCGAAGGCTTCAGCCACTTCGTTGCCTCCATGACTGCTCCGATTGCTTCCGGCTGGAGCGGTTGCCGGGTGGGGCTTGCACCCACTGGAAAGCGCCGCCTTGTCACGGCGCACACCCGGCGCGGACAAAAGCTCGCGGCAGCCATGTCGCCGCTGATCGCCGACGTCAACGATCAGGCGATGGCCGCCCTGACCGAAAGCGAAATCGTCACCTTCAAGCGGCTCATCGTCCGCATCCAGCGAACGCTCGATGCGCAAAGCACAAACCGCAACGACTGGTCCGAGCGACGCACGCAGCGATTGGCCAAGGAAGTCGGACTATAGAAGACGTTTGGAAACAAATAGAGACGTTCGATTCCAGAACACAAAAAGGGTGGAACAAACATGCCGCAATTCATCACCATTCACCGGGCACCCGGATTAAAGGGAGACGAGCTAGCGCAAAACGCGCCTCATGTACTCGGCGCCAAGATCGCGACGTTCAAGCAGATCTACGCCAACATCGCGACGGGATTGATCGTCTCGGTGTTCGAGGCCGACTCCAAAGAAAAGCTCGAGGAACAGATGGAAGTGCTCGGCTTCCCAGTCGACGAAACTCATGAGATACATTTTGCTGCGTCCCGCGCCGAACTGGAGCAGATGGTCAAACAGCATGGCAAATGACCGGCGAGAACTATCGAGGGAGAACTATCATGTCCGCTGACAAGCTCGTCATCCCGCCGCCCCGCAGCGACCGGCCGCCGATGCATGCCAACGCGTTCGACGTGGCGCAAGGCAGCAATACCCAGCTCAAGCCGATGTTCCCTTACCTGCATCCGGGCGCGATGGTGCCGTGCTCTGCCCTGCTGATTGGCGGCCCCAACGCCGATTACGGGCATTTCTTCCATCACAATACGCAGCACGAAATCGTGTTAACTTTAGCCTCCAACGGCGCGATGCTGCCGACCGGTCAGCTCTATGTCGGCGCGGTCATCCACGGCGTCAATTCGTTTCTGAAGAACGAAAAAGATCCCAAGGCATTCGCCACTTTTGTCATTACCCAGGTGCAGGCCGAGTCCGGCGTACAGACGGAAGCCTGCAGTTTGCGCTGCGAGAAGTGCCACGAACAAATCTTCTTCAAGGAATTTGATGCGACCCCGGCGCGAGATGCGATCGAGTCCACGCATCCCTTGCCGTCGGTCGCGGCGTTGCCCGAACTGTTCGGCGAGTACAACAACGATAAGGCGCGTCATGTCTGCGCCAAGTGCGGCCATGTGAACCGTGACTTTCCCGTCGCCGCCTGGGGCTGGGACAAATATGCGGATCAAAGCGCGGCGGCAATAGCCGCCCGGCATGCTCTGGCTGACGCAGCGAGAGCGGCCGCGTAGGAGCAGTCGCGACCATGCGAAAGAAAACATTCCAGGTGTGGCGCGAGGCGGCGAAAGTCGGCGCCTATGCCGAGATGCCGATGTTGCCGGACGACAAGCAGGTGCAAGTGCATCTGAGCAAGAATGACCGGCCGCAGCCGTTTTATCTGATCTGCGGAAAGGATTCATTGCTTGTACTCATGTCCGGCGCCGCAACGGTCGAGTTCAAGGGTACGGGAATTGAGCACTTTGCTCTGAAACCCGGAAGCTTCGTTTATGTGCCCGCCGGCGCCGCGCACCGTATAGTTCCCTCCGAAACCAGCGTCGTGCTGCGCTACAAGCAGATGCATGCCGGTCTCGAGGGCGTCGGCTGGTATTGCGACAGCTGCGGTTCGGAAATCTATCGACAAGTGTGGGATACCGAGGCGACGGTGTCGCAGGCGAAATACGAGGAGATATCCTCCCACTTTGCCGCCGACGCCTCGCTGCGGACCTGTCGCCACTGCGGCTCGACGCATCCGGCACCGGATCTGGCCGGCTATCGCTGGTCCGAAGTGGCTAGCGCGATCGCCGCCAATGCGCCCGGCAGTTGAGAAGAGATCAAGTCAGCCTTGTGATGATGGAGCACGGGCATAACACCCACGTCGCAGAGCAACCGGTCACAACAAATGACGTCCTTCACGTACCGCTGTCCGAATACTGGAGAGATGGTTCGGGCGTTCGTTGTCATCGAAGAAATTCCGGAGCGCTTCAATTTTGAGCCCGAAGACGGTCCTTATGAATCCATGTACTGCGAAATGTGCCGACAGGCTCACATCGTAAACATAAAGACCGGCAAAGTTCTGTGCGAAGATGAGGATGATCCGGAGGCGGGCAATTCCGGCTGAGCCGTGACGCGCTGTGCGACCCTGATCGGCTGCCGGCAGGTGGAATAGGCCGCACGAGAAACCGTGTGTGTTCCTGAGGGGGAAGAACCATGGCATTCTCTACTGAGAGCTTGGCTGGCAGAGGCGCGCTGATCATCGGTCATGCCGCCGGCATGTTGGACTTGGTCGCAGCACCGCTATGGATCGGGGTTCTGATCCAGTATCGCCACCTGAGTCCGTTCGAGGCCGGCATATTGATGACGACCTATACGGCGGGAGTGTTCCTGACCAGCATCGCGCTCGCACCGCGGTTCGCGTCACTGCGCCCGCAGTTGATCGCCGCTGTCGGCTTTCTGCTCGGCGCGCTGGCGTTTGGAGCGATCATCAGACTGGACGGATTTGCCGCACTCATGCCCGCCCATTTCATCGCCGGCATCGGCGCCGGGTCCGCGTTGTCGATGGTGCACGGAACCATTTCCCGTAGCGCCCGGCCGCATCGGCTGTTCGCGTTCGCCAATATCGGCGTGGCACTTTTTTCGATCGTATTCTTCATCGCCGTTCCGCAGTTCGTACAACGTGACCCGAACACGGTCTTTTTCGTTCTTGGCGGCCTTCTGGTCGTTGCCGCCCTGGCTGCGGCTGTGATGTTTCCCCAGCCGCCGGCGCAGCCTGCGAGCAACGTACGAACGGTCACCGGTGCGAGTGAGACTCCCTACTGGCCAGCCGTCATATTGGCCTTCGCCGGCGTGGCTTTGATGTCCGTAGGTCAGAGCGAAATTTATCCGTTCTTTGAAAGAATTGGTGCGTGGCGAGGCTTTCCGGAAGCAAGCATCGCCGCTGTGCTGGCGGTCAGCGGCGTGCTGAATTCTGCTGGCGCCGATCGCGGCTGCACTTTTGGAGAATGTGGTGCCGCGCGTCCTCACCATCTCCATTGCACTCATCGTGCATGCTGTCTTCACCGCCACCGCGTCCAGTTCGCCCCAATTTTTGCCCTATGCTGTCGCCGGAAGCCTGCTGATTTTCATGACCATCTTCAGTCATACCTTCATGTTTGGCTTGATTTCCAAACTCGATACCAGCGGCAGGACGGCCTCCTCCACGCCCGCGATGATCACGCTCGGCGCCATGATCGGTCCTGCTTTGGGCGGCGCCGTAGCGCAATATGTCGGCTACTCCGCAATCGGCTGGGTTTCTGCCGTGGTGCTGCTGGCGAGCTCGGCGTGCTTTTTCGTAATCGGATCGTTCCGGCTTGCATCGCTGCAACGTGGAAATATCTACGATGCAAAGATGACCTGACCGGGCTTTGCTGGACAGGCGAGGAAATAGTGATGAACGCAGTCAAGGAAAAGAATCCCTGGGATTATCTCAACAAGCACGATGTCGATCGCTTCGGCGAAGTCATCCTCGATCCGCAGGAGCGCATGAGATGGTGTGGCGCCATCCTCACGGGCGGCTTGCCGTATATGTGGCGCGACGCTGAAGCCATTCGCAACTTGATTTACGACAAGCTGGAACTGAAAATTGGGCACAGGGTGTTGTTGATCGGCGAATCCAATGCGAGCGCAGGTTTTGATTCCGACATTAAATCTCGCATTGGCGAGAGCGGCAGGCTAAATTCGATCGACATCATCGAACGTGCAAGAGACATGTGCTTTCAGGGCGAGCGCGGCAAAAACGGCAAGTTGGGAACTTGGGAATACACCTACACAGCCGCTGAACCTGCCAACAGTTATGACGCCGTGGTCCTCATGCAGGGCGTGCAGCACTGCGAGGATTGGAACATCGGCGCCACGGAGCTGCTACGCGTTCTCAAGCCCGGCCACATGATGGTGCTCGCCGAAATCGGCCATGGTCCGTACCTTGTTCAAAAAGCGAATATCGACGTTCATCTCGAATATTACATCCGCAAGCTGTACTGGGGGACCAATCAAAGTCCCAATGACTTTTCTTATTGGAGCATTCCCGACTTGCAAAAGGCCTTTGCCGGCCGAGTAGAAGACGCCGGGAGCCATGAAGAGCGAGGATTCGAACTATTCTGGGGTCGAAAGCCACAGCAGGTTTCATGACAAAGCTGCAGGGTCCCTTTTGAAAAACCGCCAACCAAGAGTATCATAGGTACAAAAGTACCGGAGTGGTCAGTTTGATACAGAATTTGGATTCTGACCTCGGCAAGCTCCCGATCAGGAAGGGCGCCAAAAAGGTGCCCACCACACAGGGTGTTGTCATGACTGAAGCCAGAGAGTTTTGGCAGTTCGTTGAAGAAGCCATGCAGTGCGCTTCCCAATCCGAAGACGAGAACGAAAAGCTGGATTTCATCTGGGTTGCCAGCACATGGGCACGAGCGGCCCTCACAAGCCAAATGATCTATCGCTCAAGTGTTATTTCGCCGGGACGCGAGGCTAGGAACTAAGGCCCGTTAAGCGAACTTCATCCGCTGGCTTTGCTAAAGCGAGCGGTTAGGGAACAAATTGTTGCTTGGCATCTTGTTGTGCCTAGCGGGCGCCGTACTCCTTCCCCCGGCCCCTCGCGTGGCCCCGTTTGTTGAAACGTGAGAAAGGCCCCGATGCCCTGCCCAAGTCGGGGCTTTTCTTTTGGGCACGACAGGCCGCCTCAAGTCGGCTGCCTCGTTACTCAGCGCGCCTCGGCACGGCTAGCCTTTCAATCGGGAACGGCAAAAAGCCAACATCAGCGCCGCTCCAGCCGGGATGCTCGTGACGCGATGTCTCCTTTTTTCTCGAAAGCAATACCGCGGAGATTCTGAAACACTTGCTCTGCGACGGCGCGGCCCTTTGCCGTCAAGAACTCGTTTGCTATGGAAGGTCCATCCCGTCGCGCAGAAAATGGGAATATCAGGGCAAAATTCGCCAGTTTCGTGTCGGAACACTCTTCACCGGGGGCGGCTAACGACGACCGGCTCACCTGTGAATGACGGAGCGACATTACGCTACCGCGCGAGCAAGCATGACTGCGAAGCCTGCCGCCTAAAGCCCCAATGTTGTCCCAAGGAGCCGGCCCGGTACGTGCCGCGATCGATCTATGAAGGCGCCCGCGACATGGCACGCTAGATCGCAAGCTCGGGGGAAGGCCGCACCGCACGAAGACTGCGCAAGAAAGTTGAAATGCTGTTCGCCCATCTCAAACGCATCCTCAAACTCGATCGGCTCAGACTAAGAGGGCCGAATGGTGCGCGCGATGAGTTCCTTCTCGCAGCAACCGCCCAAAACCTCCGAAAGCTGGCGAAGCTGATCCCGATGCCAAGCCCTCACCCAGCCTGAGAGCCTCAGCGGCGCGCAATCGGCATTCTCCGAATGGCCGGGTTGATTCATCTCGAATTGCTCACGGACTTCTTCAACAAAATCGGTAGAGTCGGAATGTGACGCGGTGGTTGTAGGGTGAACATATCTGTTGCCGCCTCTTTCGTCTGGCGGTGCCTTAGTAGTTCAGCCATGACTCCGTTTTCACATTCCGCTCATCGAACCGGACAGGCAGATCTCCCGCATCCGGCTCTCGGACAAGACTTCACGCCTTTGCTTTCGCGTGCGACGCCATCTGCAGCTTCTGAACACTCAGCGGAGTTTATAGGTTGCCCAATCTCCAGGCCCTTCACCACGTATTTCGTCTGTCTTGAACTGAGGTCCCTTCCCTCCACCGGCATTACCCGGCTTCAGCGGTACTACGAACCTCTCCGCCACCCCAAGGCGCCCGGCCTGTCCCTCACGGGCCTCCGGCTGGTCGTCGCTGACCACGCTTTGGGGCTTCCCGTGTTTCGTGCGCTTTCCTTGTGTACATGCTGCCGCCACTACCCCGGCGCAGCGTCTGGACGTATCACTTCGCTCATTTCATCCAGACGTGGCAGCCTTCCCCGAAAGGGTTGTCGGGTCGGCCTGCGCATTGTCCTTTTCGAGGCTTGCTCGGCGTTCACTCGCGTTGCGGCCTGCACACTCGCGCTGCCACCAATTCGTGACACGCTAATCGAAGGCTTCAGCCACTTCGTTGCCTCCATGACTGCTCCGATTGCTTCCGGCTGGAGCGGTTGCCGGGTGGGGCTTGCACCCACTGGAAAGCGCCGCCTTGTCACGGCGCACACCCTGAACAGACATTGCCGCTGATTCCCTTACTCCATCGACTAGATCCGTCTTCGCCGACTGATATGCAGTTGATCTATGTCATGGCACGACTGGTGTAGCCGAGAGCAAAGAATATTTGCTTGCTCTGCGTACCCACGCTTGCCGTTAATTCCATGGCCAGAAATACGACCCAACCTCCACAATTCGTCTCTTCGGTTGTTAGGGGCGAAGACGGGGTTCATCTCCCGGGCCAATCTCTCGCAGATAGGGACCGAGCGGCCGGCAAAGCTCTGCGCGAGCGCACGCCCCACCAAAGCCACGCCGCGATTGGCGAGCTACCCCAACGCCGCGATCCGGTGGCGTTCATCGTCGCCTCTAATAAGGACCGGCTTGAGAACTTGGTGCCGATCCGCCATTCACGGATGCTCGAATCCCCCTTAACCTTTTACCGGGGTGCCGCCATCGTCCAGGCGAACGACCTTGCCTACGCGCCGTCGTCCGGTATCGTGACCCAGTGCTGCGGCGATGCGCACCTGTTGAACTTCGGCGGTTTCGCCACACCAGAGCGCAAATTTATATTCGACATCAATGATTTTGATGAGACCTTTCGGGCGCCGTTTGAGTGGGACCTCAAACGGTTGGTCGCCAGCTTTGTTCTCGCGGCACGCTGGCGGGGCATCTCCGATGCCCGTGCGCAGGACATCGCCACCGCCGCCGCTCTGGCCTACCGCACCGTGATTACAATCGCGGCCAAGGAGAACACGCTAGATGCTTGGTATGCTGCCGTCACATGGAAGGGCATCTTGGCCGACGTGAAGAGCGACCCCGCCGTTTCTCGGCGCCTCAAGAAAGTCGCCGGCGCAGCCAAGCGTCACACCTCCGAGCATGTCTTCTATAAGCTCACGACTCACAAACGCGGGCGCGTCCGCCTGCTCGACCAGCCGCCGCTGATCTATCATCCCCCGGGCATCGAGATACCCGCCATCGCAGCGCTCTTCTCCAAGAACTACGTTACGACACTCCGGTGGAGCCACCAAGTGTTGTTCGCGCGGCTCCGGTTCGTTGACGCCGCCATCAAGGTCGTCGGCATCGGCAGCGTCGGCACGCGCTGCTATGTCGTTCTGATGATGGGCGAGCAGAACGAGCCGGTGTTTCTGCAAATCAAAGAGGCCCGCAAGTCGGTGCTCGCCGGCCCAGCCGGCCCCTCGCCTTGGCGCGACCAGGGCGAACGGGTGGTCGTTGGTCAGCTCCTGTTACAGGCGGCTTCGGACATCTTCCTTGGCTGGACGAAGGGGCCAGAAGGAGAGCACTACTACGTTCGCCAGCTTCGCGACATGAAAGCTTCGCTCGATATAGCGTCGATGAACGCCCACGAACTCGACCTTTATGCTGGCCTTTGCGGTGGAACGCTTGCTCGCGCACATGCCAAGGCCGGTGGCGCTCCCCGTATTGCCGGGTATCTCGGCACGTCGGATACTTTCGACGCCGCGCTTTGCAAATACGCTATCGCCTATGCCGACAAGACAGAGCAGGATTTTGAATCCTTCCGCCACGCGGTAGCTACTGGTCGGATCAAGACCGAAACATCGCCAGTGTGAAACACGCGCGCTACCGATACTGATTGCGGTTGACTGGTTCAACGCCGTCTCGGATTGGGGCCTGGGTAAGTTGAGATGATTGGGATATCTACTTTATCGAAATACCCGGAACTAGGAGAGGCGGCGTAGCCGCGGAAGCTGCAAGTGAACTCGCCCTGCACTTGGCTAACACGCCGGCGAAAGTCCACGGGGGCGTGGCAGCTCCAAACGGGGCCGCGAGTTGATTTAGATCAATTTGACGGTTCTCCAGAGCGGGCAGATTAATCAAAATTGGGAGGGT
This sequence comes from uncultured Alphaproteobacteria bacterium, assembly GCA_963759345.1. Classification (GTDB taxonomy): domain Bacteria; phylum Pseudomonadota; class Alphaproteobacteria; order Rhizobiales; family Xanthobacteraceae; genus BOG-931. Next base: position 16,886 of record CAVWYW010000018.1, on the reverse strand, counting down.
GGGGCTTTATCCTGATCCCGCTCCCCCCGTTGTGGATCGCCGTGAGGCGTCCGAGGGGCCGTGCACTGATTGCGACTGGTTTCAGGCCCCCCTGACGGAAGCCTAAATGGCCGCACATCAAGGAGCAATCGGATGACCGAAAACGAAGCTATTGAGAAATGCACAAAAGCCTTGTTAAGGCACCAGAAGGAGCCTGAGCACATATGGAGAGAAGCGGCTGAGTCACTAAATTTCGCACGCCAGATGGTGGTTTGTCTTAGAGAACTCGGGCTATTGACACTTGAAAGCAAATAAAGGGGCGACCGCACAATGCTCTATTAGGCTCGACCATGATCTATTAGGCTCGACCAAGCGATCCAAATTATTCTACGCCTCGCCACGCCTCTCATTCTCCTCGCAGACCCCGTCCGCCTCGTCGCTGATTATGTTACATTTCCAACTGATGGAACTGCGCGGCGACGACAAACCATCTCTGCCGTCGGTGGCAAATATGGTGTGATGCACAACGTAACTGTTCTTCGCTGATATCAGCCAAGGCCCATTTCGACACGGCCCGGCCCGCTGACCCCGGATTCGTAGCGCGTCCGCATTCAGCGACGCTTGACGGCAACGCCCCGCGATAAGGCTGGAAAGGCCTGCGACATATCCGCGACCAATCGAGCGTGTGCGTAATTGGTCAACAGCTTGTAAGTGTTTCTCTCGGCTTCAACCAGAGTAGGCTCACTTTGCTGACAAAAGAGCCGCGTCATGCTCGCCAGCCTATGTACCGCCCGCTATTTCATTCTCGACTAAGTCATAGTCTTGCCGTGCGCCACAATCCTGACCCGGCGAGCAAGGGCAGACGACTGTCGAACCGATGATGAAGAACGAAATGAATGCAGTCAGCCCCTTGCGAGCCACGATAGCCTGCTCTCGGACTTTTACATGAAATTTGCCGGTTACCCCCGCGCCGAACCTTTGGTGTCGCCATAGCGCGCGCGATAATTTTCGATCGTGTCCATGGCGCCACAGAATTCGACGTTGTTGTAGTCCGGATCGTAGAAGTAGCAGGCGACGTTGCCCCCGGTTTCGCCATCGCCGAGCGGCGGCTCGCTGTTGTGGCGTACCGGCCCGTAATTGCGGGCGAAGCCGGTCTTTTTCGCCTGATCGGCGAAGGCAAAGACGTCCTCGAGGCGATTGCCCTCAAGCTCAAACGCTGTGTGGAAGAAGCTCATCCCCGAAGGCACCGTGATCTTGCCGTTGGGATCGTACTCTTCGACCAGCACCAGACATTCATCATGCGCGGCCGCGCTCATATAGCAGCAGCGGATCGTCCAACCAGGCTTGAACGGATGGGGCTCCTGCTCACAGGTGCGGCTGTGGCGTAAGCCGCCCAGCATCTCGTACCATTGTCGCGAGCGTTCGATGTCCTGCACATAGATCGACAGTTGTCCGATGTGCGCGATCCGGGATTGCTTGAACACGCCGTAATCCTCGGTCTTGTTGGAGAACCGGCGGCGGGTAATCGTGGGTAGAGTAAGCACAAGCTCGCGAAACCATTTGCGCTTAAGCAATGGCGCAAATTTTTGCAAAAGCGGCGGGAGAACATTGGGGGGAACGTAGGAAACTGCCGTCATGGGCGTTGCTCCTCGATGATTTCGATCCAATGGCGGTCGGGATCCTGCAGGCAGAAGCTGCGCAGGCCGGGTGAGCTTTTCGCTGAGGCGATGAGGCGGCCGTCGCGCACCGGGATCCCCATCTCCACGGCGCGCGCGCGGATCCCGTCGAAGGTGGCACTGTCGCGCGCCACCAGCGTGAAGTGCAGCATCGAATCGTTGTCCATGTTCAGCTTGTGATGCTTCACCAGACAAAGATCGTGGTGATAGAAGCCGAAGCTGAAGAAATGCATTTCTTGATTGGACAACCGCATCGCCGCGCTGGAGTCGGGATGATTGAGCGCGGAGAACTGCAGGTCGAACAGCTTCATGTAGAAGTCTTTCGATCGCTTAAGGTCACTGACGTAAATGACGTGGTGCTGCAGCTTGGCTGCGGCGATGTGCGGTTTTCCCACATGGACGTTCATGGCAGTGCCTCCTGGCTATGCCGCCGTTGCGGAGATCACGGATTCGATTGCCGGCGCGTGCGCCGCACAAGCAAAAGCATCAAGGCTGCGCAGCTCCGCGCGTGAAGTAAGTCTTTCGGCAATGAAGCGGTCCGGGCGAACAAGTACGCCGCCGAGCCGGTGGCTCTTGGCCCAATCCAGAAACGTTTGGTCGCGGCATTGTAACTGCAGCGTCGCGCGGTCCGCGCTGGTTGCATTGATGGCAACACGCTGCGCGCCGAGGCCGTCGAGGATGGCGCGGTCACGGTTGGACAGGACGGCCGCTGGATCGGAGCCTACGCCGAGCACAAGCCACTGATGGCAGCCGAGCCAAGAGTCGAGTGGCCGGACATCGCTGCCTGCCGTAGCGTGCGGCTGCGGCAGCATCTGGCCGATCACTGCGTCGCGTCCCACTCCAGTCAACGCGCTGCGTGAAATACCCGGCGGCGGCAGCACGCCACCGCGCCGGACAAATGCGCGGAAGCTGCTAGACAAATTAAGCAGCGCAAACGCCGAATCGCGCAGACCAGCGACCACCCGGTTGGTCGGCATGATGACGGCGCCGAGCCGGCGCGACACGTTCACCATGCTGCGCACGCTCTGCGCGCGTTCGCTTTCGTAACTGTCGAGGATGGCGGCGTCGGCCTTGGCCGCGAGCACGGCGGCAAGTTTCCAGGCGAGATTGGCGGCATCCTTCATACCGCCATTCATCCCTTGGCCGGCGAATGGCGGCATCAAATGCGCGGCGTCGCCGGCGAGCAGAACACGTCCCTTGCGCCAAGCGTCGGCGACACGGGCAACCATCGAGGTCTGGGCGCGCCGGGTTCATCCCCGGCTGGACTCCGGGGACCACAGCGAATTCGCGGAGCTGTGGATCCCGGCGGTCAGCACGCAGGTGGAACTGAAACGCTCGGATTACAGGGTCCCCGAGCTGAACCTCGACGTCGTTGACCACTCTTTCAAGATCACGCGCGTCACCCGGCAAACCCGCCCGCCGGCCGAGCGCTCATCCTACCAGGTGGGAAACTACGCTCTGTCGGAGGTCCGGGATTACCTGTTTGATACGCGGGCCAACCGGGTGCCCATGAGCGATAACCTGCGGAAGGCTGTCCGAATGTTGATCGCCCAGTATCTCGACAAGGCACACCCGGCTCCCTTCACCGAGGACCAGAATCCTTTACGTCGCGCCGGTCTCCAAGGTCTGCAATGACCTTTGGGCATTTTGGGAGACCGGTCGCAAGATCATGCTCTTCGGGGCGGACATGGACCTGTCCAACCCGGGTTTTGCGGAGCTCAGCCAACTGCGATTGCAAGTGATTGACCTGGACAAGGACGTAGTGGCCTCGACGAAGGAGGTTCCGGGAAGCAATGCCTTCGTGACGAAAGACTGGGTGGGGCGCCTGTTTTTCAACTGCATCCTTTACGGCGAGCGCATTCAGCGGACCCCAGAGGAGATCAAACGATATCGGGCCAATCCGGCCGCCAGGCCACCACCCCGGTAGCCCTCGACCTGCAACGGCCCGTCCAGGCTTACAAGTTCCTCTGCCCCGCCAGCGTTATCCCCTCACGCGCCGCGAAAACCCCGACGCCCAACTCAACTGGCGCGTCCAGAAGATGAAGCTCATCAAGCCCGGGACGGCGAGCGTCCCTGCCAGCCCTGACTCCGGTCGGCCCTCCAGGAAATCAGGGCTCACGGGGACGCTCGCCCTCCCCGCCCCCACCGCCTCCATCGTCTATAACGACTTCCTCACCCTCGAAGGCATCCCGCCCGAGACCTTTGAATACCGCCTCGGCAACCGCTCCGCCCTGGACTGGGTCATTGACCAATACCAGGTCAGCACCGACAAACGCAGCGGCATCACCAACGACCCCAACCGCCCCGACGACCCGCAATACATCGTCCGCCTCATCGCCCAGGTCTACCCTAACTAAACCTTACCTGGAAGTTTTGATAACCCAATTGCCCAGACCCGGATGTACGCTATGGTTACATCAACCAGGACCATTGACCTCTGTGGTCGTCCCGAACTAAGCAACGAAAGAGAATAGGGAGCGAAAGATACATTATGAAACGCAACCAACACCTGAGATTCGTAGGCCAATCCTGTCTCACACTTCTCCTGGCGGCGGTCTCAATGCCGCGGGCTTTCTCCGCCGAAGTTCCGGCGCGCTCGCCGGCGGTGGATCCGGCGGCCACGCAGATCCTGCGCCGGATGACCGATTACCTCGGCAGCCTGACGCAGTTCAGCATGTCCACGCAGAACACCCTCGAAGACCTGCACGACGGCCACAAGGTGGATCTCAGCGCCTCAGCGCACGCGATCATCTGTCGCCCGAACCGGATGTTCGCCGAACAAAGACTGGGCGATCTGACCGAGCAGAACTTTTACTACGACGGCAAGACTTTGACGCTGTCGAACCCTGGCGAAAAGTTTTACGCGACGGAGCCCGCGCCCGGGACTATCGAGGGGATGCTCAACTTCGTGCGCGATTCGCTCGGGCTGGTCGTCCCGGCTGCCGACATGCTCTACAGCAACTCCTTTTCGCTGCTGATGCAGGACGTGACCCTTGCGCGCGTGGTCGGCAAGGCCTTTCTCGGCGGGGTCAAGTGCGATCAGTTGCTCTTTAGCCGTCCGGGCGTGGACTTTCAGGTGTGGGTCGAGGAGGGCGACCGCCCGCTGCCCCGCCAGTTTGTCGTGACCGACACAACCACCTGCCTGCAGCCCAGCCTCATCACGGTCATCAGCGACTGGAACGTGGCTCCAACGGTAGCCGATGACCAGTTCACCTTCGTGCCGCCCGAGGGGGCCAGGCGGACCACGTTCCTGCCACTCCACAAAACCAGCGGCTCCAAACGCTAACAACAACCGGAGGAAACAGATATGAAAGCAATACTAAGGATTACCGTATTGGTCACTGCCATCCTCTTGATGGCGCCCGAGGCGCACGCGATCTTCGGCATTTGGCGCCGCACCGCGTTCAGGACGGCTGTTTGTGTGGGGGCCATGAGTTCCGCCGCGAAGGCCCAGGCCGAGCAGCAGACGGCCGCGGCGCAGCAGCAGGCCGCCGCCGCCACGGCACAGGCTGCGGCCGCTACCGCCCAGGCGGCCGCCGCTAAGGCACAAGCGGCCGCGGCGGTTGTCCCCCCGCCGCCGGTCGCCACCGGGCAACCGCTGCCGATGGGCACCGTCGTGGCCGCTCTACCCCCGGGTTGCGTCCCCACACCGGTCGGCGGAGTCGAGTACTACTACGGCGGCGGCAACTTCTATAAAGCGGTCTTTCAAGGGAACAACCTGGTCTATGTGACGGTCCAGCCGAAATAAAACGTCCGGCGGGAGTAATCGGTCACTCACGGCGGGGCGGAGCGCGGCTGTCATCAGCCGCAGCATGAGGGAACACTCGCATATAGTGAGCAGTCGGCCAGATCCCTCCCCGTCGTTGCCGCTGCGGCTGAGGACAGCCGCGCTCCGCCCGCACAGGGCGCCCTCCGGGCGTTTCGCCCGGAGGTGCTGACGCCCAGACGCTCTGACTGGTCAAAGTGAACCCGCAGACGGTGTACTTCTCCGACCGCACCGGGTGCTCAAAACAGATGATCGTCCAGGAAGCCTATATCTACGCCTGCCCGCTGGTCACGATGGACCTGACGCGGCGCGCCAAGAGCAACTGTTATCGAGCGGGGGGCGTGCTTAAATGGGCGCATTCGCGAGTCGTTGGTAGGGCGCCGCTGCGAGCCAGGGACGGCTCGCGCTCCGCGCAACGGACCGCGAGCCGTCCCTGGCTCGCAGCGGCGCCCTACCAATGACTCGCGAATGCGCCCTGCTTAAATCACACGGCCGCCTGCTCCTTGACATTACCTATCCCCTGGCTGATGCTACTCCCTAACCCACGGACCCGCTCAACAAACAAAGGAAATAAATGCTTATGAAACCAGCCAAAGCAGCCCTATCCTTGGCGTGGATCGCCACCTTGGCGGCAGCCGTTGTCACCGCCAACGCACAAATCCAAACCACCGGCGTTCCGGGCTCGCCCAGCGCCACCACCACCATCAGCGGCAACCAACTCCCGCCCCCGGACCCGAAATTCGGTGGCGTGATCAAGGAGAAGGCCACCGACTCGAAACGCGTGGTGGCCGCCACGCGTCGTCCCGCCCAAGGGCGCGCCCAACGTGCTGCTCATCATGACGGACGATTGTGGCTTCGGCTCCCCGAGCACCTTCGGGGGCGTCATTCCGACCCCGGCCTTGGATCGCATCGCGAAGAACGGTCTTCGTTACACTCAGTTCCATTCCACGGCGCTGTGCTCGCCGACGCGCGCGGCGCTGATCACGGGCCGCAATCATCACGTCGCCGGCTATGGCGTCGTGGGTGAGGCGGCCACGGGCTTTCCGGGTTACGACTCCGTCATCCGCAAGGAATGCGGGACGATCGGCGAGATTCTGAAAGAGAACGGCTACGCGACGGCGTGGTTCGGCAAGGACCACAACACACCCTTTTATCAGGCGAGCCAGGCCGGGCCGTTCGACCAATGGCCGACGGGGCTGGGCTTCGATTACTTCTACGGCTTCATCGGCGGCGACACCAGCCAGTGGGAACCAAACCTGTTTCGCAACACCACGGCCATCTATCCGTATCTCGGCCACGAGGGCAAATGGAACCTCACCACCGCGATGGCCGACGACGCGATTCAGTATATGAAACAGCTCAAGGAGATCGCGCCGGACCAACCGTTCTTCGTCTATTACGTGCCCGGCGGCGTCCATGCGCCGCACCATCCGACGAAGGACTGGATTGACAAGATCAGCGCCATGCACCTGTTCGACGACGGCTGGGACAAATTGCGCGAGACCATCTTTGCCAACCAGAAGCGGCTGGGAATCCTGCCTCCCAAAGCGGAACTGACACCGTGGCCGAAGGAGTTGCAGCACTGGGACCAGTTGTCCTGGGATGAGAAGAAGCTGTTTGTGAAGCAGGCGGATGTCTTCGGCGCTTATCTCGCCTACACCGACCATGAAATAGGCCGCGTGATCCAGGAAGTTCAGGATGAAGGCAAACTCGACAACACCCTCATCTTCTACATCAGCGGCGACAACGGGGCCAGCGCCGAGGGCACCACCAACGGAACGCCGAACGAATTCACCACCTTCAACGGGGTCACGGTGCCGGTCAAAGACCAGTTCCTGTTCTATGATTTCTGGGGGTCCGACCTGACGTTCCCGCATTATGCCGTGGGCTGGTCCTGGGCGTTTGACACGCCTTTCAAGTGGGTCAAACAGGTGGCCTCGCATTTCGGCGGCACGCGCCAGGGCATGTGCGTGTCCTGGCCCGGCCACATCACCGACCTGGGCGGCCTCCGCACGCAGTTCCATCACGTCATTGACATCGTGCCGACCATCCTGGAGGCGGCGGGCGTTCAGCGCGCCGGACACCATCAACGGCATCAAGCAGAGACCTTTCGACGGTGTGAGCATGACTTACACCTGGCCCAAGGCCAATGCCAACGTGCCGTCCAGGCGGACGACCCAGTACTTTGAGATGCTGGGCAACCGCGCCATCTATCAGGACGGCTGGGTCGCGGCAACGACGCCCGTGACCATTCCCTGGGAGCTAAGCACCAAGACGCCGCCGGATGTCATCACCGGCTATAACTGGGAGCTTTACAACATCCAGGATGACTTCACCGAGGACCACGATCTGGCCGCCCAGATGCCCGGCAAGCTCAAGGAAATGCAGCAGCTCTTCTACCAGGAGGCCGCGAAGTTCGATGTGTTGCCGCTGGACAATTCCACGCTCGCCCGTTTTATGACGCCGCGTCCGAGTGCGACGGCGGGTCGGACCACCTTCACCTACTCGGGCGAATTGAGCGGCGTGCCGGCCGCCGCCGCGCCAAACATTTTGGACCGCTCCTACATCATCAAGGCGGAGGTCACCATTCCCGAAGGCGGCGCCGAGGGAATGATCGTCACCGAGGGCGGACGGTTCGGCGGCTACGGCCTGTTTTTGAGCAAGGGCGAGTTGGGCTTCGGCCGCGGCCATGTGGTGTTCCTCTACAATCTGCTGGGCCTGAAGCGGACCATGTGGGAAGGCCCGGAACTCAAACCCGGAAAACATACCATTACGTTCGACTTCGAGATTGACGGCCCGGGCCTGGGCAAAGGCGGCAGCGGCCAGTTGACGGTGGATGGCAACCGGGTCGCCGCAAAATCCCTCGAACATACCACCCCCATCATGTTCCCGGAGGACGAGACCTTTGATGTGGGGCTGGACACCGGCACGCCGGTTTCCCTTATTGAGTTTCACTACGACTGCCCGTTCAAGTTCACGGGGACGATAGACAAACTGACGTTTGATCTCGGCCTGCAGCAGATGAGCGCGGCGGACAAGCAGAAGGCCGTCGAGATCGGCTCCGACGTGAACAACTAGTCTGGATGTTTACACCTCGCACGATTTGCCGACAGATCGTAGCCGCCGACGTCAGTCGGCGCACTTGTTCCGCAGCCCTAACAGCGCCGGCTGACGACGGCGGCTACTCGAGTATGGAATGTCCGGGCCAGAACCGGGACTAAGTCCGCCGGCGCGTGATGAAAAAACTGCTCATGGTCACAAGCCTGGCCGAAGCCGCCACGGGCTTGGCGCTGATGGTTGTCCCATCCCTCGTCGGGCGACTGTTACTGGGTGCGGAACTTATAGGGGTTTCCATCCCGCTAGCTCGAGTGACCGGCATTGCCCTGATCGCCTTAGGGATTGCCTGCTGGCCGGGCCGGACCGCCCTCTGCGGCATGCTGACCTACAGCGCGCTGGCAACGGCATTTCTCGCTTACCTCGGCATCCGCGGCCACTGGGTCGGGCCTCTCTTGTGGTCGGCGGTCGTCTTCCACGCTGTCATGGCGATGCTTCTCACCCGGGCATGGTACCAGGCACATAAGCAAGCAAGTCAAAGCGAGACACAACTGTCGAAACAAGCCTGACAACCGCCCTGGCTCAGGGCTGAAGCCGCCCTCCAGAGCTTGAAGAGCCCCCGCATTGGATGGAACAATTAACGGCATATGAAATACACCTGTCTGCACTACCCGCCGCATCGCCTGGCGGCGGCCGGCCTGGCCCTTTCCGTGCTCTGCGCCGCGGCGGCGGAACCGGACACCGACTCAGGCTGGCCGAGGACAACCACTAGCGACGGCAAAGAAATCCAGGTGTTCCAGCCGCAGTTGGAGAGTTGGCAAACCAATTGCCTGCGCGCCCGCTCCGTGGTGCAGGTGACCCTCCCGGACGGCGCGCCGCCGCACCTCGGCGTGGTCTGGTTCACCGCGACCACCCGCCTGGACAAGACCAACCGGCTCGTGACGCTCGAGGATTTCGCCGTAACGCGCGTCCAGTTTTCTACCGCCGCTGAACAGGAGGCCAACCTGAAGACGCTCCTGCGCGCCGCCTTGCCGAAAGGCGCGCGGACGATCGCGCTGGATCGGCTGGTGCTCGCGTCGGTGGTGGCCCAGGACCAGGCCAAGCGAGGCGCATTTGCGCTGAAGCACGACCCGCCCATTGTCATCTGGACGACCAACGCTATCGCGGCGCTGGTGCTCATTGACGGCGACCCGGTGCTGCGCCCAGTCCAGGGCTCCTCGCTCATGCGCGTCATTAACACGGCGTCCCTTATCCTGTTCGATCCCATTGGGGGGACATATTACCTGGCCGGAGACGAGCGCTGGTTCCAAGCCGAAGGCATTGCTGGACCCTGGGCAGCCAGCGCCAATCCGCCCGCCGCCGTGACTGCGCTCACACCGCCATCCGACGCGTCGAAAGCCGCAAGCGCAAATGCCGGCGGCCCGGTGGTTTTCGTCAGCACCAAACCCGCAGAGTTGCTGCACACGACGGGCGAACCGGCCTACCAGACCGAGACCAGTTCCGGGCTGATGTATGCTCGCGAATACGGACAGCCAACTGCTCTATGACCCGAATGCGCAAGCCGCCTACCTGCTGATATCGGGCAGGTGGTTCGTCTCCCGGCCCGGTCTGACCGGCCCCTGGAGCTACGTCGCCCCAAAGGATTTGCCGCCCCAGTTCGCCCGAATCAACTCCAGTGGTCCCAAAGGCGTGGTGCTTTCCTCCGTGCCCGGCACGCCGCAGGCTGCGGCGGCGCGAGTCGCCGCTTCCCTGCCAAAAACGGCGACCATCCAGCGCAGGGGATGCAGCTTCACGGCGCAATACGATGGTGCACCTCAGCTCAGACCCATTGATGGCACCGACATGCAATACGCGATCAACGCTTCGGAGCCGGTGATCCTCTGCCAGAGCCGGTTCTATGCCGTCGGCAACGCGGTGTGGTTCGTCGCCGATTCACCCGCGGGGCCGTGGGCAGTGGCGACTTCGGTGCCCCAGGACATTTATACCATACCCGCAAGCTCGCCGCTGCACTATGTGACCTACGTCTATATTGGCTACGCCGACGACGACCAGGTTGAGGTAGCCTACTCGCCAGGCTATACCGGCTCTTACAACGGCGATGACGATAACTGCGGCCCGGTGTATGGAACCGGCTGGTTTTACACACCGTGGGCGGACAACGCCTATTACGGCTGGGGCGTGCCCTACGGCTACGATTACCAGTATCGCTGGTGGGACCAGAGCTGGCTGTGGCGTCCGGCCTGGAATAACGTCAGCAATCTCTATGCGATGAACCGCGCGGAGCGTGTACGACGCGTGGCCGCGCGCAGCCGCATACGCAGGCGCGCTACGAGCGCGCGCCTCAGTGCGGATCGCGCGCTCGGCTATGGTTACCCGACGACCTACGGGCGGTTTCGCCGGCGCAACCCGGCCAGTCCCTATGCCCGTGCCGACGCGCGCCTCGCTCGTTGATCCTTACGCCGCCCACCGCGACAGCGTCCACAGCGGCTGCCGGCAAAGCCCGGGCCGAGCAACTCCGCTCCACTCAGGTTGGCTCAGCCGCCTCGCGCGACCTCTATGCGACTGCCAGCGGCGACATCTATTGGCGGCGCGACGGCGACTGGTACCGCGCGGAAGCCGATGGCCGCTGGGCGTATGCCTCCCCGGCTGCGGGACCGAAGACCGCCGCCTATCACCCTGAGACGGTCGCCAATTACGATCGCGCAGCAGCCTATCGTCCTGCCACGGCCCCGGCGGAGTATCATCCGTCGGAGGCCGCCCGAGGGCGCTGGACCAGGACTACTATGCGCGGGCGGCGGGTGAAAGATCCTGGCAGCAATACCGCTCCAGTTACCGGGGCCGGAGGTGAGCCCCATCGCTTAATGACAACCATGTCAGGTCCTTGCAACGGGCGCATTCGCGAGTCATTGGTAGGGCGCCGCTGCGAGCCAGGGACGGCTCGCGGTCCGTTGCGCGGACCGCGAGCCGTCCCTGGCTCGCAGCGGCACCCTACCAACGACTCGCGAATGCGCCCCCTTGCAACTGCTCTGCCTTTGGTGGCTTGCTCAAGCCCTAAGCGAATCCACTTCGTTCCCGTGGTGGAGGAAGCCATCCAGGCGCACGGCAAAGTGCGGTTGCTGGCTCACCTCACGGACTTTCACGGCTGGGACCTGCATGCCGTTTGGGACGACACCAAGTTCGCCACTAAACACTGCGCTGACGTTGAGAGGGTCGCGATCATCGGGGACAAGCAATGGGAGAAATGGATGGCGTCCATCTGCAAACCGTTTACCATGGCCAGAGTTCAGTACTTCGACGCCAATGAAGCTGACAAGGCCTGGGAGTGGGTCTCGCAAGCTGGTTAGTTCGACCCGGCATAACAAACAAAGGAATACATATATGAGCACACTGGTAGTTATTGGATACGACGACATGTATAAGGCGGAAGAAGTCCGCCTCAAACTTCGCAAGCTGCAAAGCGAATACCTCATTGACCTGGAAGACGCGGTGGTCGCGGTCAAAGATACCGCCGGGAAGGTGAAGCTGCACCAGGCGGTCAACCTCACCACCGCCGGCGCCGTCAGCGGCGGCTTTTGGGGAAGCCTCATCGGCCTGATTTTCCTGAACCCGCTGCTCGGCCTCGCCGTAGGCGCTGGCGCCGGCGCGGTCTCCGGCGCCTTGACCGACGTCGGCATCAACGATCAGTTCATGAAAGACCTGGCCACCACCATGACGCCCGGCAGTTCCGCCCTGTTCGTCCTGGTTCGCAAGGCCACGCCGGACAAGGTGCTCGCGGAGATCAAGGGTACTGGCGGCAAGGTGCTGAAGACCTCGCTGTCCCATGAGGACGAGGACAAGCTCCAGGCCGCCCTTAATTCGGCCAAGGCCTAGACGGCAGTGCAAATCAGCAGCGACGCGCGGCCGAGGCTCAAGCCCGGTTTGCGTCCGCAGCATTAGTAGGCGGGGCCGAACAAATCTCGCTTGAACGCCAGGGCGCCCGACAACATCCATGCTGGCAGCGCCAAGGCTGCTCGCGGGCGATTGCCGCTGTTCCAAGGCATCCTGCCCCTCGAACGGCGCCGCATCCTCCCGGATATCATGGCGGGGGTGACGCTGGCGGCCATGAACATCCCGCAGGCGATGGGCTACACTAAGATCGCGGGCACGCCGGTCATCACCGGGCTCTACACGCTGCTGCTGCCCCTGGTGGCGTTTGCCACGTTCGGCGCCTCGCGCTACCTGGTTGTGGCGGCGGACTCGGCGACCGCGGTCATACTTGCGGTTGGGGTCGCGCCACTGGCGGCCGCCGGGAGCCCAAAGTACATGGCGCTGGCCTCCATGGTCGCCTTACTGGCCGCGGGCTGTTTGCTGCTGGCACGACTGCTGCGCCTGGGGTTCCTGGCCGACTTTCTATCCCGCACCGTTCTCATCGGCTTCCTGACCGGGGTCGGGTTCCAGGTCGGCATAGCAGTTCTTGGCGAAGTGCTCGGCGTCCCGGTGGCCAGCAAGAGGAGCCTGGGGCAGGTCTGGGAAATCTTCGAGAAGCTGCCCCACCTCCACTGGCCCACGGTGGCGCTCTCCGCCGGGGTGATTGCTGCCATCATGGCCTCGCACCGGTGGGCACCACGCCTGCCCGGAGCGCTCCTGGCGGTGGCGGCGACGATCGGGTTGAGCGCGGCGCTCGATTTTGCCGGGCACGGCATCGCCGTGATTGGTCCCGTTGAAGGCGGCCTGCCGCGACTGGGGTTTCCGGTCGTATCATGGGATGATGTGGAGTCCCTGCTCCCGATCGCCGGGGCCTGTTTTGTCATGATCCTGGCGCAGAGTTCAGTGACGGCACGCGCCTATGCCATCCGCCATCGCCAGCCATTGGATGAGAACAACGACCTCATCGGCTTGTGCGCCGCTGACGCCGCTGCCGCATTCAGCGGCACCTTCGTCGTCAACGGGAGCCCAACGCAGACCGCAATGGTCGAGACCTCCGGCGGCAGCAGTCAAATGGCGCATCTGGCCACAGCGGCCACGGTCGGCCTGGTGTTGTTGTTCCTCACCGGCCCCCTGAAATACCTTCCGCTCTGCGTCTTGGGGGCGATTGTGCTCGTTGTAGCGCTGCGCCTGGTGGATGTCAGCGGCTTACGGCTCCTGCGCCGGCACAGCCCCAGGGAGTTCGCCCTGGCCGTCGTGACCGCCGCGGCGGTGGTCTTCCTGGGGGTCGAGCGCGGTATTCTGCTGGCCATGGCTCTGTCGTTGCTGCAACACGTCCGCCACGGTTACCAGCCCAACACGGCCATCATTCTGCGCGACCCGCTCGAGCACTGGCGGATGGAGCCCCCCTGCCCGTAAAGATGATCGAGCCCGGGCTGGTCATGTATTGGTTCGGGGCGGACCTCTATTATGCAAACGCCAACCATTTCGTGGAGGACGCGCAACGACTGGTCGCGCAAGCCCCCTCTCCGCTGCGGTGGCTGTTGGTGGATACCGGAGCCATCACCGGCATTGACTTCTCCGCCGGACGCGCCCTCATCGAACTCCAGCGCGACTTGGCGCGGCAGCGTGTCGTGCTGGCCTTCGCGCGCGTCAATGACCGGCTCCGCGCCGACCTGGATCGTCAAGCGGTGACCGAGGCAATCGGGGCAGACCTCATTTTCAACTCGCGCAAACACGCTTTGGCTGCCTACCACGCTGCGATGCCCGAGGCGACAAGTCCGCCACTCTAAGGAGCGACAAGGCGCTTCGTCTGGGCAAACATTGAAGGGCTTCTGCCTTTGGCCGCCAAGAGGGGTCTTTTGCCGCCTCAACCTTCAGCTCTCAACCCTCAACTTTCCGCTCCCGCGCCAATCAGCACTTGGCAATTGGCAATCAGCAGCTCCGCCCTCCGCGTAAGTCCCGACAAGCCCGGCCACAATCGCCACCCTCTCCCGCCATGAGCAGCTTCAGAGCGCCCAACGGCCATGCCCGCGGTGCAGATGCCGGAGATTCTGGGTAAGGCCGAGCTGCGCGCGGTGATTAATAAGTCCTGCGCCACCGGCGACCTGACCCTCCCGCCGAACCTGATGCGCGGCCTGGCACACGGCACCGCCTTGAAGCCTCTGCCTGCGAAAGAGGAGCAACCAACGCTCCAGAAGCTCGACCCGGCAGACTACCCGACGGGCCTTTGCTCCCCTCAAACCTCAACTCTCAGCCCTCAACCGATGTGCCTTTCCACGTCGACCGTCATATCATTCCTCCCTCGTCAGGATTACTGCGCCTGGAGCGTCCTCTCAGCGAAGCTTACGAAACTCCTCTTCCGTGATTCGCAACTGCTTAAGAATCTGGTGGTACAGCCAGCCACCGATCTCCGTCCCGGGATGTACCGGTATGGTCGTGGCGCGTCCGTCAGTGTGCTGCCAGCGAGCATGACTGCCTTTCTGGCGGGAGCGCACAAAACCGAGCCGCTCGGCAGCCCGCATCAATTCCTTCGCCTTAGCCGGCATGCGCAACGGTGAGTTGCACGTCGTTGGGAAGCGGCCTACCGCTCTCGGCGAATTCCTCGGCAATCATGTCGAACACGTCCTGCAGTTCGTGCTGGGCTTGCTCAGGCGTAGAGCCAATCGCGTGACAGCCTTCAATGGCGGGTACATAGGCCACATAGCTGCCGTTGTCGTCTCGGCGGCAAACGACCTGATAATCAAACAGCCTCTTCACGCTAAAACCCTATCCCAAACGGGCGTTGACTGAAAGTCAAAACGGCGCACCGATTATAGGCTCCGCTGGCCATGACCACGCCGTCTCGGATCAACCTACGGTTTGACCCCGCTCCCGCTCCGTCAAAATGCGCGAGGTGTTGCGCGCTACTGGCATATTCCGCATTCTGCATTCTACATAGCGTTTCAGCTTTCACCGTTTCGCTTTCCTTGTTCCCTCACCAGCCGGCGCGCAGACTCGCAGGGGTATGGCCCGCTTCCCGCAAGCGCCGCAGGCTGAGCGCGTCATGCCGCTTGGCCAACCGAACGCCCGCTTCATCCGTCGTCAGCGCGCAGTGATAAAACTGCGGCGGCGTCCAGCCCAGCGCGCGGTAGAGCAAGAGCTGACGCGCCGTGCTTGGCAGCAAATCCGCTCCGCGCACCACTTCGGTGATCTTGCATGGCCGCATCATCTACCGCGCAGGCCAGTTGATAAGACGGCTCATCCACTTGCCGCCAGACCACGAAGTCGCCGAAGTCTTTCCCGGCCACAAAGTGCTGCGCGCCGTAGTTGCCGTCCACGAAGGAAATCGTTTCTCCCTCGGGCACGCGGAACCGCCAGTTAATCCGGGCGCCAGGTGCCGGGCGCGAAGTGCCCGATGACCCGCTCTCGTCGGCGACCTGGCACACGCTCTTGTGCCCAGCGCTCCTGGTGCGGCAAGTGCCCGGATAAATCGGCTCGCCCTTCATCCTCGGCATGCGGCGCGCGAGCGGCGGTGAGAATATCCTTGCGCGAGCAGGTGCACGGATAGACCAATCCAGCCGCGCGCAGTTGCTCCAGGGCGGCAAGATAGAACTTCCGCCGCTCGCTTTGCGCGTAGGGCCCGAAGGGGCCGCCACAATCCGGGCCTTCCTGCCAGTCGAACCCAAACCACTTCAGGTCTTCCATCATGGCGTCCACGAATTCCATTCGGTAGCGTGTGGAATCCAAGTCTTCGTTGCGCAATACCAAGATGCCGCCATGGCCGCGCCCGTTCCTGCGCCACCCAAAACGTCCGCGCGTGGCCCAGATGCAACAAACCCGTCGGCGACGGCGCGAGCCGCCCGCGATAGGGCTGTCTACATGCGGGTTGTCCATCGTTCACATTTTGGCTTCATATGCTGGAGACACGCTTTGGGGGGAGCAACTGGATTTCCTTGTTTTTCTTATGAACCAGCGACGCGGGATCAATCACCGGCTGTATGGCGAAAGCCGATCTCATTTTCAGCCCGGTGTGTGGGTTCCAGGGAGCAAACCCGACAGCGTCCCGGCCCTTCCGCCCGCCGAGACGCTGCTTGGGCTCCTGGCGCCATCCCGCTCAGGTGTTAGTGCTTAAAGCAGTAGAACCATTGCCACCGCTACGGCTTGCTCAAGCGGAAGAACAAGTTCCCGGCTGGAGAGACCAGATTCAGATAGTTCGTGCCGTTGGAGGTCGCCCAACCCGTGTCGAGGGTCCAACCGTTGGGATTCGCCAGACTACCGTTCTGGTGCAAGGTCCAGCCAGCCGTGTCCTGCCAGAAAACGATGACCGCGCTGCCCGAATGACCGATATAGAGTATCGGCGCCCCGGGCGTTTGCACCGCGGAAATGAACCCCCAGAAACCGCCGGCCAGTGAATAGTTGCCGCCAGTCATCGGCCCGCCGGCGTCGTGCTGGCCGATGGTGGCGCTGACGCCATAAACGCCGCCGGTGCTGGTGCCGCCGCCGCTGGCGATTTGGCCGGACCGCGA
>CAVWYW010000017.1:0-503954 GCA_963759345.1 uncultured Alphaproteobacteria bacterium | reverse complement strand
AGAAAAGGGCGTTTCGGACTTGCCGGACTCGGCCCTGATCGAGTTCAAGGAACTGGTCACGGAAGTGCTTACCAAGTACGCGTCGGCGATCCTGCTCGATCCCGAATACGGTTTGCCGGCGGCCAAGCGGCGACACGGCAAAGGTCTGCTGTTGGCTTATGAGAAGACCGGCTACGATGCCGATCAGCCCGGGCGGCTACCTGATTTGCTCGATCACTGGGCGGTGCGCCGGCTGAAGGAAGCGGGGGCGGACTGCGTCAAGGTGCTGCTCTACTACACTCCGTTTGAGAAGAGCGAGATCAACGACCAGAAGCATGCGTTTATCGAGCGCATCGGGGACGAATGCCAGGCCAACGATATTGCGTTCTTCCTAGAGTTTGTGGGATACGATGTGCACGGCAATAGCGAGAAGTCGCTCGAGTACGCGAAGAAAAAGCCGGAGATTGTGTCCGGCTCCATGGCCGAATTTGGCAAAGAAAAATATTTGATCGATGTGCTCAAGGTAGAGGTCCCGGTGCAAATGGAGTTCGTCCAGGGCACTAAGGCGTTCAAAGGCGAATCTGCGTACACCCGTGACGAAGCACTGCATCACTTCCAGGACGCTGCCTCGATGACCCACAAACCGTTCATCTATCTTTCCGCCGGGGTAAGCAATCGCGGTATTCACCGAGACCCTGGAGCTCGCGGTCGAGAGCGGCACCAGCTTCAATGGCGTGCTCTGTGGCCGCGCCACCTGGAAGGACGGCATCGCGGTGTATGCCAAGCAGCGGCGCCAAGGCCTTCGAAGCCTGGCTTAATGACCAAGGGGTGAAAAATATTCAGAACGTCGAATCGCAGCCTGGAGGGAGCGCACTCCTGGTTCTCTAAAGTTGGGGTATCGGCGGCGGATGTGTTGGCTTTGGCTTAGGTTTAACCAATAGGAGCGATTTGAAACAGTCCCGTCGGGACGGCTGAACACCATGGCACATGGTTCAGTCGTCTGTGACGGGACTTTTTTCCGCAGCCTTTTCGCCCATGCACGATCGCGGCATCGATGGATATCTCACTCCCACTCGATGGTGCCGGGCGGCTTGGACGTGATGTCGTAGACCACGCGGTTGATGCCGCGGATCTCGCTGACGATGCGGCTGGAGATGCTTCTTCAGCACCTCGTAGGGCAGCGGCGCCCAGTCGGCGGTCATGCCGTCTTCGGTTTGCACGGCGCGGATGGCGCAGGTGTAGGCATAGGTTCGCTGGTCGCCCATCACGCCCACGCTCTTCACCGGCAGCAGCACCGCGAACGACTGCCAGATCTGCGGTAGAGCCCGGCGGCCTTGATCTCGCTCGACCACGATGTCGTCGGCTTCCTGCAGCAGCGCCACCCGCTCCGGCGTCACCTCGCCCAGGATGCGCACGGCGAGGCCGGGGCCGGGAAACGGCTGGCGCTCCAGGATCTCCTCCGGCATGCCGAGGTCGCGGCCGATGCGCCGGACTTCATCCTTGAACAGATCGCGCAGCGGCTCGATCAGCTTCAGCTTCATGTTGGCCGGCAGGCCGCCGACGTTGTGATGGCTCTTGATGGTCTGCGACGGGCCTTTGACGCTGGAGGATTCGATCACGTCGGGATAGAGCGTGCCCTGCACCAGCCAGGCGACGCTGGCGCCTGGCTGCTGGTTGCTGCAGGATGCTCGCCGCCTCCTCGTCGAAGACCGCGATGAATTCGCTGCCGATGATCTTGCGCTTCTGCTCCGGATCGAGTGACGCCCGCCAGCCGGGCGAGGAAGCGGTCGCTGGCGTCCACGGCGACCACCCGCAGGCCAAGCTGGTCGCGCATGTTCTTCTGCACCTGCAGGAACTCGTCCTTGCGCAGCACGCCGTTGTTGACAAAGACACAGGTCAGGCGGTCGCCGATGGCGCGCGCCACCAGCACCGCGGCCACGGAGGAATCGACCCCGCCGGAAAGAGCGCAGATGGCGTGGCCATCCCCCACCTGCGCGCGGATGCGGCCACGGTGGACTGGATGAATTGCTCCGGCGTCCAGTCGGGCTGCGCATGGCAGATGTCGAAGAGGAAGTTGCGCAGCAGTTCCGTGCCGCGCGGGGTGTGGCGCACCTCGGGA
This sequence comes from uncultured Alphaproteobacteria bacterium, assembly GCA_963759345.1. Classification (GTDB taxonomy): domain Bacteria; phylum Pseudomonadota; class Alphaproteobacteria; order Rhizobiales; family Xanthobacteraceae; genus BOG-931. Next base: position 501,856 of record CAVWYW010000017.1, on the reverse strand, counting down.
TGAAACTGCACCGCCCAGATGCGGCGCGCAGGTCGGCGATGCCGGCGACCGCGTTGGCGGTTCGCGCGGTCAGGGAAAAGCCGGCGGGCAGTTCCATTGCCTCGTCGCCATGGGACATCCAGACGTCGAGCGATGCGGGGCAGGCCGGCGAACAACGGGTTTTCGGTTGCCCGGGAACGATCGATACCTGCGCGGGCCCGTATTCGCGCTTCTCCGCGGAGCGTGACCTTGCCCCCTAGATGATGGATGATAAACTGCAGGCCGTAGCAGATACCGAGCACGGGAACGCCCAGCGCGAGCATGCCCGGATCCGCGGCGGGCGCGTCGGCGTCGTAGACCGAGCAGGGTCCTCCGGAGAGAATGAGCCCGATCGGGTGATGCGCTGCGAATCTCGGCCAGCGAGGCGGTACAGGGAAGCACCACCGAGAAGACGTTGTGCTCTCGGATGCGGCGGGCGATGAGTTGGGTGTATTGGCTGCCGAAATCCAGGATGACGATCGAGGAGGTATCCACTGCTTAGTTTGGCAAGAGGCAGGAGAAAACGCAATGGATGGAGCATCTGCTGGATTGTTTGTTGCGGTTCGTGGTGAGTCCCGTGCGTCGAGGCCGACGGCGGTTCGGGTAAGAAAGGATGTTCTTTGATCGAGCCTTCGCCGTTCATTTTCGAGCCCATTTGAGACGGCGGTCAGATTTCTTTGGATGGTAGACGCGCCAGAACTCGACGAAGGCAGCCAGCCTCGCGACCTGGAAAAAATCGCTGGCCAGGAGATAGAGCAAGGTGACCGATGGCCCACCAGAGGTAGAGTGGGGTCCCTGTCATGTCGGCGGTGAATGGCAATGGGATGGCAGAGAACACCATCGCCAGCACTATCAGTGCCAGACGGACGATGCCCAGGACCAGGTTCACTTCGACCAGTTTGCTGGGGAACTCGCCCAGACGAAGACTGCGCGCCAAGCTGTCAAAAAGACTCCGGTGCCCTCGAGCATCGCGAGCAAGGGGGCGATGGAAAAAATCCAGCTCAGCAACGCCCACAGGACAAAAATGCCCAGCGAGAGGCAGATGACCCAGGCACTCCAGGCCACCAGGTTGGGGGTGGCGGAATTCAGGGTTGTGTCCGCTGCCCAGCGGATGGCGCGGTACCAGCCCAGGCAGACCGCTACCAAGGCCGCCATCCGCAGCAGCTGCAGTAGGATGAGGGTAAAAGGGAGCGGGACGCAATGCGGGGTCGAGGCGCTTGAGCACGGCGCTACGGCCGAGCCCGGAGGCGATGGCCCAGGCCACGGCCAGCAATGGGCCGAGCCACAGCGCAACCCGTTCTACCTCGGGCATGACCACCGCAGCTGCCATGCGCCAGCTGCTGCCCCGCCTGCACCGGATCGCTGAGCGAAAGCCCGGAGAGACTGGCAGAGCCATGGCTACGATCCGGGCGCCCTGGTAGTAGAGGATGGCCGCCGCGGGAATGCCGAAGGCCCAACGCCAGAGCAACTCCCATCCCAACAGGTTGGGACGTCTTCCAGCAAGCGGCGCAGATCTGCAGCAGAGACTGCGTTCCGCGCACGCTCAGCCTACTTAACCACGATGTTGATGAGGTTGGTGGCAGTGAGAAGTCTTTCTTAACCTTGATTCTCATTGAGCCTACTTAACGACGATGTTGATCAGCTTGCCTGGCACGACCACTACCTTGACCACCTGCTTGCCGGCGATGGCGGCCTGCACCTTGCCTTCCGCCAGCGCTGCCTGCTGCATGTCCTCGTTGCCGGCGTCCGGCAAGAGCCGCACCACCGCGCGCAACTTGCCGTTGACCTGCACCGGCACTTCCAGCTCTTCTTCCCGGGCCAGGTCGGGATCAAATCTGGGCCACGGCTGGCGTAGCAGTGAACCGGCGCCGCCGCTTTCGTCCAAAGCTCGGCCGCGAGATAGGGCGCGAAGGGGGCCAGCAATAGGATAAGCGAAGGCAGGATGGCTGCCATCAGTTCGGCGGACACCTCAGCCGGCATCGCTGCCAGCCCCGGCTCGGCCGCGGTGATCTCGTTCACCAGCTCCATGACCGCCGCGATGCAGGTGTTGAAGTGCCAGCGCCCGGCAAAATCCTGGGTGATTTTGCGTATCGTCTGGTGCAGCTTGCGCAACAGCGCCTGCGCCAGAGGAGAAGTTGGCGCGGCAGGCGCCTGACCGGTCGGCCGCGAACCGACTCGCGATAACGCATGCCCAAGCGGTAGACCCGGCCGAGGAAGCGGCTGACTCCCGCCACCCCGTCCTCCTGCCAATCCAGGTCGCGGTCGGGCGGCGCGGCAAAAAGCGCGTACATGCGGGTGGCGTCGGCGCCGTAGCGGGCGATCATATCGTCGGGCGAGACCACGTTGCCCTTGGACTTGGACATCTTGGCGCCGTTGCGGATGACCATTCCCTGGGTAAAGAGGCGGGTCGACCGGCTCGTCATTGCCGACCAGGCCCAGATCGCGCATGACCTGGGTCCAGAAGCGGGAGTAGATCAGGTGCAGGATGGCATGTTCCACCCCGCCGATGTACTGATCGATGGGAAACCAGTAGTCGATCTTCTCCCGGCTGAAGGGCGCGGATGCGTTGTGGGCATCGGGATAACGATAGAAGTACCAGGACGAGTCGACAAACGTGTCCATGGTATCGGTCTCGCGCCGGGCCGGGCCTCCGCAGCGGGGACAGGTCGCGTTCACAAAGCCGGGAACCCGGCTCAGCGGGGAACCATCCTGCTGCGTGATCTCGATCTGCTCCGGGAGCAGGACGGGAAGCTGGTCATCGGGTACGGGCACGATGCCGTCTTTAGGGCAATAGAGCACGGGGATGGGCGCGCCCCAATAGCGCTGACGGCTGACGCCCCAGTCCTTCAGACGGTAGGTCACCGTCGGCTTGCCAAAGCCATGTTCCTGGGCAAACGGCCGCCAGCTTTTCCCGCGCCTCCTGGCAGCCCAGACCGTTGTACTCCCCGGAGTTGATCAGCAGGCTGTCTTCTTCCGGTGTAGGGCAACACCGGCTCGTCGGGCTTACCGGCGGCGGGCGGTTCGCCGCTGCGCCGGGGCAGAACCACGATGCGCACTTCCAGCCCGTATTTTTTGGCAAACTCGAAGTCGCGCTCGTCATGCGCCGGCACGGACATGACCGCGCCTGTCCCGTACTCCAGCAGGATGTAGTTGGCCACCCAGATGGGCACGCGCTCTCCGCTGAAGGGGTTGATGGCATAGTGCCCGGTGAAACTGCCGTGTTTTTCGATAGCCCCCGGATCGCCTGCCTCCCGGGCCTTCTTCTGCTCTTCGACCAGCGACGCGACCTCATCGGCCAGACGTTCGTCGGCCTGGGCGAACTGCTTGACCAGCGGATGCTGGGGCGCGAGTTGCAGGCTGGTGGCGCCGAAGATGGTGTCCAGGCGGGTGGTGTAGACCGGGATACGAGTGGCGTCCTGGTGCGCATCGGGGCCCCAGCGACAAATCCTGGCGGCGGCGGGTAGCGGGGACTTTGCCGCGATCGCGCCGGTTTCCGTGTTCGCCGCGGCCGGATCGAGCACAAACTCGATGGTCGCGCCTTCACTGCGCCCGATCCAGTTGCGCTGCATGGTGCGCACTTTCTCCGGCCAGCCGGGCAATTTATCCAGTCCGTCCAGAAGCTCTTGCGCATAGTTGGTGGTGCGCAGAAACCACTGCTCCAGATCGCGCTGTTCGACCATCGTGTCTTCGTGGCGCCAGCAGCAGCCGTCGATGACCTGCTCGTTGGCCAGCACGGTGGCGCAAAGCGGGCACCAGTTCACCTTGCTCTGCTTGCGAAAGGCCAGGCCGCGCTCCAGCATGCGCAGGAAAAACCACTGCGTCCAACGGTAGTAGTCGGGCAGACAGGTGGTGATCTCGGTCTGCCAGTCATAACTCAGGCCCAGCCGCCGCATCTGGCGGCGCATGTGGGCGATATTTTCGCAGCGTCCACTCCCGGGGCGGGGTATGGTTCTTGAGCGCCGCATTTTCTGCCGGCAGCCCAAACGCATCCCAGCCCATGGGATGGAGGACGTTATAGCCCTGCATCCACATATAGCGAGCCAGGGCATCGCCAATGGAGTAGTTGCGTACGTGGCCCATGTGCAGCTGGCCCGACGGATAAGGCAGCATTTCGAGCACGTAATATTTGGGCTTGCCGCTGTTCTCGGGCTCGGCGCGATAGAAGTTCCGGGTCCGCATCCCAGCGCTGCTGCCAGCGGACTTCGATCTCCGCCGGATCATAGCGCTCGGGCAGAGTGGCCGGCGGGGCAGCCGAACTTCAGTGCTGCGGGGCTTGTTCTTTACGTCGGTCGGGCATCGTCATTCTCGATTGTAACTGGGCTGACGGGCCGGTTTGATCACTGCCAGATAAGTCGTGCACGCACGGTGAACCCCAGCTTTTGTACAATCGGATGGCGGCATTTTCCGTTCTTACGTGAGAAATGGCGTCTCCCCCCGGCGGACGATCCTGCGTATACGACCGACATAGAGCGTTCCTGTATCCTCGCCTCGGTAATCAGGATGAGTACAGACAGCGCTTACCTCGTGGAACCGGTGATGTCTAAGCCGCTCTCCGGCCATCGCTACCAGTTGGCCGGGCTCATGCTCTCCGAAATAGGAACCGAGTTGGATCGTACGAGGAAAGAAAAGGGCCTGGCTCGGTCAATTGGCCAGGGCCAACATTTCCGGAACGTCCGCCCCGGATAATTGGCGAAAGACCTGTTGGGCTCCGCCGGGGGCAGGCCTTCGAAGACCATCTGGTACATTTCCCCACTGTAGCACCATCGTCCAGTCGCTGGGCAGGGCGGGCGGGGTGTCGAGAAACAGGGCGGCGGCGTCTCCCGCGAGTATTTCTTCGAGCTCCTGGTATTCAGCCTTGGACTGACCTCCCATGGCTGCAAAAGGCGCCACGTCCGTGGGAAAACGCTTGGCCAGGTTGTCGCCTTGGGCCAGAGATGCCTGCTCTGTGGTCAGTGCGTACCAGATTGGGTTGTCGAGCAAGCGAACGTCCGACGGGTTGAGACTTTCATGAGTGTCAGATGAGCAGTTCTTTCGAAGATTCAGAGTTCGCTGAGAGCGCTTGGCATGAAGGGCATGGGTTGAGCCCGAAATAGCTCAGAGGCTAAGACATGGGGGCACCGGGAGAGAGCAGGTCCCTCCACTACGCTTCGTCGGCGGCATGACGAAAAGGGGGGACGGCCACTCAATCCCAGCATGCTCCCTTGTCATCCCGACCGGAGCCGTAGCGTAGTGGAGGGATCTGCGGTTTCTCTCCCGGTTTTGTGGTCCCCAGCGGCTTAGCCGGTGCATTCCGACTAGGGTATGTTGTCAGGATTTTGGAGAGCACGTTTAGGCTGCCATCGACTTTGGGGGCATCCAAGCCCAGGATTTTTGCGATGAAGGGATAGACGTTCACGTTTTCGAAGGGTTCGAGTTTGGCGCCGGAACGAATGTCCGGGCCTACGGCAAGGAAAAGCGCGCGCATGGACGGCATCCCCGTGGGTCGAATCCATGGATTCCTGTCTCGGGAGGGCGATCGTCGCCCGTAGGGCTGGGCGCGAATGGCATATGGGCCTGTGGGCACGATCACCGGATCGCCCTCGCGGGCATTGCTGTCATAGTGCAAAGCTGCGGGCACGCGCTGACGGCGGTAGACGATGAATGCATCGCTCTTGATCTTTAGTTGCTGGTACGCTTTGGCGGCGCTGCTTCGGATTTGGGGTAAAGCAATGGTCCTACGGTGGTGAAGTTCTGAAGGTCTGCGTATCTGGACAGATCAACCCAGTCTCCCTGCTCGCGCTCCATACCATGGTCGGAAACCACGATCAGATCGATCGGCAACTGTAGCTCGCCAGCTCGGCCGATAGATCGCCTACCAACTGATCGACATGCGCGACCGCTGCCCCGGTCTCGGGGCTGTCGGGCCCGTTCTGATGACCGGCATGATCGACCGTTGGAGTAATAGAGGGTGATGAGGTGGGGTCGCTGCGCAGCGGCAACGGAGCCAGGCGATCACCTGATCGATACGCTTTTCATCGGGAAGTGATCATCGAAATGGAAATATAAAACTGGGCCGCGAGCCATCGATTTCGGCCTCCGAACCGGGCCAGAAGAAGCACGCGCTGCGCATGCCCTGCTTTTCCGCCAGCACCCACAAAGGGGTGCCCCCGTACCAGCTACCGTCGCGATCGGTGACTGGGTCGTTATTGGAGTAACGCTGTTTGCGAGCCGGATCGTAGAAGTTGTTGGCCACAATGCCGTGGTGCTCGGGATAGAGACCGGTCACCAGGGTGTAGTGATTGGGAAAGGTCAAGCGAAGGGAAGACGGGATCATTCCCTGGCCGGCGATGGCTCCCTGCGCAGCCAGCTCCAGCATATGCTTGGCGCCATATTTCTCGGGCATAGTCGTAGCGGAAGCCGTCGAGCGATACCAACACTACGTAAGGTTTGGTTTGCTGCGCGGCCGCATTTGGCCCGTGGTCGACAGTGATTACCTGGGCCGGCTCGGCGGCTAAGCAGAGCGAAAGGAAGAACGCCAGCCACGAACCGGTTCGTTCATACCTGCTTCATCCGCACGCGCGGCCGAGCGCAATTGTTCGGCGGCAGCCTCGGGGGTGATGTCCCGCTGCGGCATGCCCAACATTTCAAAGCCGACCATGAATTTGCGCACGGTGGCCGAACGCAACAGCGGGGGGTAAAAGTGACCGTGGAAATGCCATTCGGGATATTGCTCACCATCCGTCGGACGCTGGTGAAAGCCCATGGTGTAGGGAAACTGGTCGCGAATAAGCGATCGTAGATGCTGGTCAGCTGCTTGAGGATATCGGCCAGGCCGTGTTGCTGGGCGGCGCTGAATTCTTCCAGGCCGCCCAGATGCGCGCGGCTGAGCACCAGCGTCTCAAAGGGCCACACCGCCCAAAACGGCACCAACGCCACAAATTCGTCGTTCTCGCAAACGATGCGCTGACGCTGCTCGAGTTCGACCTTGAGGGCGTCACAGAGCAAGCAGGTGTCATGCAGCCGGTGATAGGCGCGCTGGTTGGCCAGCTCCGCAGCCGGCTCGTCGGGAATATGTTCGGTGGCCCAGATCTGGCAGTGGGGGTGAGGATTGCTGGCCCCCATCATGGCGCCGCGATTCTCGAATATCTGCACGTGACGAATCTCCGGCCGCGCAGCCGAGTTCGATGAACTCCGCCGTCCAGGCCTCGACCACGCGGACGATGTCGGCCACCTCCATGCCTGCCAGAGTCAGGCTGTGGTCGGGATGAAAGCACAACACGCGGCAGACACCGCGCTCACTCTCCGCCACGAGCAAGCGGTGGCCACTTTCCGTCCCCCCCTGAGGCGAGTCGGGCAGGAGCGCAGAGTAATCGTTGGTAAAGGCAAACACAGCGGAGTATTGCGGGTTTTGCTTGCCTCCGGCGCGGATATTGCCGGGACATAGATAACAGTTCGGGTCGTAATGCAGTGCCGGCTTTACGTCTGTCCGGCTGACCTCGCCCTGCCATGGGCGCTGGGTGCGGTGGGGAGAGACCAACACCCAGCGGCCGCGCAGAGGATCAAAGCGGCGATGAGGAAACTGCATGTTCTGGTCCATCATTAGTGCGGCCTTGGCGGCCGGGGTTTGACCGGTCACGCCCTTGCCTTCTTCCACGGTGAAAATCTTGTCCACGCCGGGCAGATTCACTTTTTCCTTGAAGCCGCTGGGCCAGTGAATCTCGACCGCATCGACTTTATCCGCATCGCCCAGACCGAAGTGCACCCGAGGGTCGTTAGAAGAGATATAACTACCCCCGCTGAGCACGTCCCCGCGCTGGCGCATGCCACCGGCGGTGAGATACACCGTAGCACCCACCGCGTCCCTGGGGCTCTTCGCTCCGCCGACCAGGCTCAACTCCACCCAATGGTGCTTGTCCGGATTGACGTTGCGCAAGCAGCGCCGGCACGCTGTCCATGTTATTAATTACGACATCGATGCGGCCGTCATTGAAGAGATCGCCAAAGGCCGCGCCGCGCGCCGGGATGACCAGCGCCAGCCCGGAGCCTTCGACCGGCGGCACCAGGTCGAACTTCTTGCCCTGTTGATTGTGGAACAACAGCGGCCGCTCGGCATAGGTGGTACCCCAGTTGTTCTGGTCCACCAGCGGGTAGACGTGCCCGTTGGCAGCGAACAAGTCCTTCCATCCGTCGTTGTCGTAATCGATGAACCCGGTGCCCCAGCCGAGGAAAGGCACGGTTACCTCCGCGACCCCGGCAGCATAGCTGTCGTCGGTGAAGTTGGCATCGCCGTCGTTGCGGTAGAGCACGTCGTAGTCATCGGAGAAGGTGGTGTTGAACAGGCCGAGCCGGCCGTTGTTCTGGTAATCCCCAACCGCCACTCCCATGGACGCGGTTTCGCGGCCATTTTCATTCAGGGCGTATCCAGAGGCGTAGCTGTCATCTTCGAAGGTGCCGTTGCCTTTGTTGATGTAGAGGTAGTTAGGGGTGGAGTCGTCAGCCACCAGCAGGTCGACCTTGCCGTCGTTGTTCAGGTCGACGAATACCGAGGTGAACCCGTAGTAGCCGTTGGGGTCGGTGACCCCTGCTTTCTCGCTAACGTCGGTGAAGGTTCCGTCGCCGTTGTTATGGAAGAGGTGGTCGTGCTCTCCTTTGAGGCCACGCGGACCGCACATCACGTTGACCCCGCGGAACTGGCAGAAGTTCGAGGCAACCCGCTCTTCGTTAGCCCTGCGCTCGCCTGGTCGTATGCACATAGCCGGAGACGAATAGATCGAGCCGGCCATCGCCGTCATAGTCACCGAAGGTGGGCCCGCTTGACCAATTGCCCAGTTGCACTCCGGCCTTTTCCGCGATATCGGTGAAGGTTCCATCGTGGTTGTTGTGGTAGAGGCGATTTTTGCCGAAATTGGCGACAAACAAGTCCGGCCAGCCATCGTTGTCATAGTCGCCGACGGCGACCCCCATCCCCAGCGCTCGTTTGTCACTCCGGCTTTGGCCGCGACATCGGTAAAGGTGCCGTCATGGTTGTTGTGGAAGAGGGCGGCGTGGGGCGCAGCCGCCTTGCCGGAGAGCGCGTCGTAGGTCGAGCCGTTCACCATGTAGATGTCGAGCCAGCCGTCCTTGTCGTAGTCCAGCAGAGCGACCCCCGACCCGGTTGCTTCGACGATGAACTGTTTTGCTGGGAGTGCCCATCGTGTGGTGCCACATGGTCAGGCCGGCCTTGGCGGCGATGTCCTGAAAGACGACCGGACCGGTTTTGACGAAGCCGCCGGCGGTGATGGGCCGCTTCTCGGAGTCGAGGACCGGCGCGTGGTTCCGCCAGTGGTGACGCCCATGGCCTGGGGTGGCGGAGGTGGGTTCTGAGCCTGCAAAACGGGTAGAGCGCAAAACAGGGACAGCAAAAGCAAATTGCGCTTAAGCAACAAATTCACCTCTTGGAGAGGATAAAGGTTTGCGCCCCTATCTGTCTGGTTCCCTCACGAAGGCCGGGTCGGAAGGTTAACTGGAATTCAGGAATGTCCCCCATAGTCGCCGAATCTTCCAATGTCTCCGGGGCGGCTAAGTGTCCCTTTGTCTTATGCCTGCGCTCAAATGACTCGATTTGGCCTCCTAGCCAGGCTGCTCGCCACGCAACAATCATCGCCACCCATGAGATAACGGTGCTGGTGAGCCTATTGACGCGTATGAAGACCCTCGGGCTGCTGAGGGACACTACTCACCTATCCATAGGACTGAGTCTCCGGCTGGTCATTCAAGCTGGCTATTTCGTTCTTATCGCCCGATCGTTGGGACCCGACGCCTATGGGGCCTTCGTGGCCGTGGTGGCGATGGCGGCTGTCCTCGGCCCATTTTCAGGCATGGGCACCCCGAATCTATTCATCAAGAATGTGCGTTCGGGCAAGCGGCGGGCGGCGATCTGCTGGGGCAATGGGTTGATGCTCACGGTGCTTTCCGGAATATTGTTTTCCACTCTTGTAGTGGGGATCAACTATCTCTTCCGTCTGAAGGCCGCCGTCTTGTTGTCGTCATTGTTTGTGCCTCAGATTTGGTCCTGATGAAAATCACGGAGCTCGCCTCATTCGGATTCGCAGCTTTGGACCGGATGGCGCAAACCTCCATCCAGAACGTGGTTGTCAGTCTGTTGCGGCTCGCCGGCATTGTGAGGTTAATGCTCGCCTGCGCCAGGTTACCCTGCATAGCTGGATACTGGTCTATCTGCTCACCGGCGTTGCTGGGCACCGTCTATGCAATTTGGAAGGGATCCCAGGTATGGGGACGCCGAGCATTGATCTGCAGGCGTTGCGGGAAGACGTTGCGGAAGGGTGTGTTCTTCAGTATCGGCAATTCGGCTACTACCGTCTATAACGATATTGACAAGATCATGCTGAGCAAACTGTCTGACCTGGCGGCTACTGGCGTCTACGCCGCCGCTTATAGGCTCATCGATGTGAGTATGACCCCTGTCCGTTCCCTTGTATCGGCCGCCTACCCGCAGTTCTTCCGCAAAGGGTAACCGGGATGCGCGCACCTATCCCTATGCTCTTTCACTGATCGCGAAAACCGCGCTCTATGGCGTGTTTGCTTCTGCCGGCTATGGGTATTCGCCCCGGTCTTGCCGCACATACTGGGATCCAAATACGAGGCCGCCGTTCCGGCTCTCCGTTGGCTGGCCCTGATCCCATTCCTGCGCTGCTTCATGTCTTTCTGGCGGATGCCCTTTCTGGCGCCGGGTTTCAGCGCATACGCACCGGCATCCAGGTCATTGTGGCGCTGATCAACGTGGTCTGAACCTGGTTATTCTGCCCCGCTACTCTTGGCGAGGCGCCGCATGGACGAGTCTTGGTTGTGACGGATTGCTGGTAATCCTCTTCTGGGCCACTGTCCATTACCAACACCGTGTGCATGAATTTGGGACAGTCCGCGCGACGGTATCCGGTCTGCGATAGGCACATAATTCCCGCTTTAGTACACCGGTACAAGCGTTCACCAGCAATCAGTACAGTGCGCAGTAACTACCGTGAAAGGAGCGAGGATTTTGGTGGACCAATTAATCTGAAGTGCTATACTCGGTTTCAATATTATCATTCGAGCTGTTTCTCGCCTATGGCGGCAATCCCGCCTTCGTCGTCGCGAACGACGACTATGAGCTCTATCGGCTCATGAAACTCATCCATGACATTGGCGGCGTCGTTGGCGTCACGCCGCACTCTGGATCCTTGATCGCAAAACTCACCGAACTGCAAAAGCAGCGCGAAGCAGAACGGCAGCATGTCGATCCGCAGCACCGGGAAGATCCGCTGCCGCCGGTGCACAGCTTCGCCATGACGCGCCCCACCTTGTCAGAGGGCCTTGGCATCACGCGGGCATGCACCGTCGCGTGCGAGACTGGAACGCGCATCCATCTCCGATCGCTGTCGTCGCAGAGGAGCGTCGATCTGGTCCGGCGTTTTCGCAACTCGGTGCCGCTGACGTCCGAGGTGATGTCTCACCATCTCCTGTTCGCCGAGGAGGAGGCGGCCGAATTGGGACCGTACGAAATCATCATTCCTCCGATCCGAACCAGCAACGAACGCGACTGCCTGCGTTCAGCTGTGCGGTCCGGCGAAATCGATATGGTTGTGAGCGATCATTCGCCGGTGTTGCGCGAAGACAAAGAGCTCGGCTGGAGCGACGTTTGGCGCACGCCGCCCGGCATGCCCGGTTTGCAGACTCTGTGCATGTCGATGCTGGCCCTCGTCGATGACGGCCAGTTGTCCATGCCCGACATCGCGCTAGCATGCGCCGAGCGACCATCGAAGGCGTTCGGCCTGTTTCCAAAGAAGGGCGCGGTGCAGGTCGGGTCCGACGCCGACCTCATCATCGTCAACGGCGCGGAGCGCACATTGGTCACCGACAGCCAGCAACGCAGCAAAGCGGATTACACCACGCTCAAGGGACGCACGATCAATGGCCGGATCGAGGGCGTGTTCTTGCGCGGCAAAATGATCGCCCGCGACGGCGAAGTCGTTTCCCGGCCGAGCGGCTCCTTTGTGCGGCCATGACCACGCTGTGGTCCCGATTGAGGCGAAAAGCAAACATGACAGCCAACCTTTCATTGAACATCCTGACGCTATGTGGAAGCGTGCGTAAGGAGTCCTACAATGCGGCTTTGTTGCGCGCATTGCCGTCGCTTTCGGCGGGCGACCTGATTTTCAGAGAAGGCCCGTCGGTGGCGGACATCCCGATCTATGATGGCGATCTGGAACGGTTGAGCGGCTTTCCCGCCCTGGTAAATGCGCTCGCGGCCTCGATACGCGAAGCCGACGGCTTGCTGATAGCTTCGCCTGAATACAATTATTCGGTGCCGGGCGGGCTGAAAAATCTGATCGATTGGGTATCCCGCACGCCGAACCAGCCGTTCGCGCGCAAGCCGGTACTGATCCAGTCAGTGTCTGGCGGGCCGATGGGCGGGGTGCGGATGCAGCATCACCTGAGGCAGATCATGGTCTTCGTGAACGCGCGCGTCATGCCGCGGCCGGAGGTCATGATCGGGCCCGCGACGGCGAAGTTCGATGAAGCGGGACAGTTGATCGACAAGGCGGCGCGCGAAGCCGTGCGCGCGCAATTGATTGAGTTCGCGGTCTTCATCCGGGAAGGGACTGCGACTGACAGGCGGTAACCGCCATCGCGAGGTCAGAAACTCTGAGCTAAGGTGAGCTTCCCGGGTCGGGGAGCGCGCCGTTGCCACGGAGCGACGGGGCTTTGTCATGCTGCTGCAGCAACTCATCAACGGACTGATGCTCGGCGGCACCTACGCGCTCGTCGCGATCGGGTATTCGCTGGTGTTCGGCGTTCTTCGGCTCATTCATCTCGCCCACGGCGAGGTGTTCATGGTTGGCGCCTATATCGGCCTCGAGACCATGCTTGCGCTGCACGTCGGACCCGTAGCGGCTCTGGCGGCCGCGATCATTGGCACGGCGCTGTTGGGGATCGTTCTTGAGTTGATTGTGTTCCGGCCGATTCGGCGAAAAGGCGGAAGCTTTCTCGCGCCGATGGTCACGAGCATCGGCGCGGGCTTAATCCTGCAGGAAGTGTTCACGAAAATATTCGGCGCCGAGCAGACCGAGTTTCCGGCCGGTCTCGGCAACGACGTTTACCACCTCGGCCCCATACTCGTCAGCGCGACGCAAGTGTTCATTATGGCGATCGCCGTTCTGTCGATGATCGTGCTCCATCTCTTCATATCGCGGACGCGGTATGGAATGGCGATGAGGGCGGTCGCGGAGAATGTCGAGATCGCGAGCGTCCTCGGCATCAATACCGACGCCGTTATCATGCTGACCTTCGCGGTCGCCTCGGGTCTCGCCGGCATCGCCGGCGTGCTGGTCGGCCTCGCTTACACAGCGGTCTCGCCGTTCATGGGCATCAACATGGCGATCAAAGGATTGGCCATCATGCTGGTCGGCGGGCTCGGCAGCATTTACGGCGCCATGGTGGGCGGTCTCCTTCTTGGGATCGTTGAAGTTCTCTGCGTTGCCTACGCCGCCTCTTCGTACCGGGATGCGGTGGCCTTCGGCCTCATGATCGTCATTTTGTTGGTGCGGCCGCGCGGCCTGTTCGCGACCGGCATGTCGGCGGAGCGCTGATCCATGTTCGAGGGCTATTGGGGCTCGGTCGCGATTTTCTTCGGCATTAATGTGCTGATGGCATTCAGCCTCTATGTCCCGATGACCGCCGGATTGATCTCGCTCGGCCAGGGCGGCTTCATGGCGATCGGCGCGTATGCCAGCGCGGTGCTGACCAAAGACGGCGTGCCGTTTTCGATTGCGGTTGGCGTAGGCGGTTTGCTTGCAGCGTTGAGCGGCATTGTCGTCGGCATTCCCGCCATCAGAATTCGCGGCATCTACCTGATCATCCTCACGCTTGGCTTCGGCGAGATTGTGCGCGTCTTTTTTCTCAATTTCAGCTACACCGGCGCCGCCAACGGTATTGGCGGAATGGCGCCCTACACGAATTTCGCCTGGGTGGCGTCCGCCTGCCTCGTCACCGGCCTGGTCGCATGGCGGCTTCGCTACGCGCGCATCGGTCGCGCCATGATCGCCATCCATGCCGACGAAGTCGCCGCCCAGGCGATGGGCGTCAATGTCGTGCGCGCGAAGCTGGCGGCATTCGCTGTCGGAGCATTCATAGCGGGCGTCGCCGGCGCGTTCTACGCGCACTACACGCTGTTCATCGATTCCGCCCAATTCGGCTTTTTGCGATCGGCCGATGCGTTTCTGTTCATTGTCCTTGGCGGAATCGCCAATCCGCTGGGTCCAATCGCCGGCGCAGCGGTGGCGACGCTGACCCCGGAAATATTTCGCTTCCTGCAGGATTGGCGGATGACGTTCTTTGGCGCTCTCCTGATCGCCGCTGCGCTTTGGCGGCCGGACGGCTTGGTAGCCGCCATCAGGACACGTCAATGACCGCCATACTTCAAGTCGGCGACGTATCGAAGCGGTTTGGCGGCTATTTGGCGCTGAGCAACGTGAGCTGCGAGGTTGCGGAGGGGCGCATCCACGCGCTGATCGGCCCCAACGGGGCCGGCAAGAGCACGCTGTTGAATATCATCAGCGGAGTCATCGCGCCAACAAGCGGGGAAGTCGCATTTGCCGGCCAAGCGTATACCGGCCGCCGTCCCGACACGATTCATGGCATGGGGATCGCCCGAAACTTTCAGCACGTCCGCTTGTTCAAGGGTCTCTCCGTGCTTGAAAATGTCATGATCGGCAGCGATGCACAGAGCAGTGCCGGAATGTGGAGCGACGTTGTCCATCTTGCCCTGCCATTCCGCGATCGCGATGCCGCAACCCGGCGAGCGCAGGAATCGCTACAATTCGTCGGCTTGGGGACGCTCGGCAACCGCGTCATCGATCAACTGACTTTGGTCGACCAGCGCCGTGTGGAGATCGCCCGCGCGCTGGCAAGCCGGCCGCGACTTCTTTTGCTCGACGAGCCCGCCGGAGGGATGAACCCGTCCGAAGTCGAGGACCTAACCGGCGTTGTGCGCCAGATTCAGCGCGCGGGCGTAACGGTTCTGCTTGTCGAACACCATATGCGGTTTGTCATGACGCTGGCGGAATGGATCACGGTTCTCGATGCCGGCCGGGTCATCGCCGATGGCGTACCCGACGCCGTACGCCGCGATCCGGCGGTGATTTCCGCCTACATCGGCACCAGCGCCTGAGACGGTGTGCATTCTCCAGGACGATGTCGGCATCATCGTCAGAGCGGCGCGGATTGCGAGCAGGTTTTCTTGAACAAATCGAAAAGTCCTCGACTGAACTTAAGACCCGCCTTTGCGAGAAGGGCGCGAACGATTGTAGATGAGGTAGCGTCTCTTTCACGGCGGAAACGAGTTCGATTCCCGTAGGGCGCGCCACCGCAGGCGAATAGTGCCTCTCGTTGACGACGTGAACCGATTGTCAGGATCGCGTCCCAGAGGACCCGCCGCAGCCCTTCAACCGCTGAGAAAGCTCCTCAGTGCACTTGATCGGCTCGGATGCTTGAGTTTCCGCAGCGCCTTGGCCTCGATCTGCCGAATTCGTTCGCGCGTCACCGAAAACTGTTGGCCAACTTCCTCCAGTGTGTGATCGCTGTTCATGCCGAGGCCGAAGCGCATGCGGATGATGCGCTCCTCGCGCGGCGTCAGTGAAGCCAGCATGTGCGTCGTCGTCTCGCGCAGGTTCGACTGGATCGCGGCGTCGATCGGCAGGATCGCGTTCGTATCCTCGATCAAGTCGCCGAGGTGGCTGTCCCCCTCCTCGCCGATCGGCGTTTCGAGCGACAGCGGTTCCTTGGCGATCTTCAAGGTCTTGCGGACCTTTTCGAGCGGCATGTGGAGCTTCTTGGCGAGTTCCTCCGGTGTCGGCTCGCGGCCGATTTCGCCGAGCATCTGCCGGCTTGTGCGCACGATCTTGTTGATCGTCTCGATCATGTGAACGGGCACACGGATGGTGCGCGACTGATCGGCGAGCGAGCGGCTGACCGCCTGACGGACCCACCAGGTAGCGTAGGTCGCAAACTTGTAGCCGCGCCGGTACTCGAACTTGTCGACCGCCTTCATCAAGCCGATGTTGCCTTCCTGGATGAGGTCGAGGAACTGCAGGCCGCGGTTGGTGTATTTCTTCGCGATCGAGACGACGAGGCGCAGGTTCGCCTCCACCATCTCCTTCTTTGCCTGCCGGCCTTCGCGCTCGCCCCTCTGCACGATCTGCACAATCTTTCGGAATTCGCCGATCTCGAGCCCGGTCTCGCCGGCGAGCGCGTGGATCTCGTGGCAGTGCTGCTTGACCCGGTCCCTGTCTTTGGCGGCGAAGCTGCTCCAGCTTTTGGCCGAAAGCTTCGACACGCGGTTGAGCCAGTGCGGGTCGAGCTCAGAACCCAGATAGTTCTTGAGGAAATCCTCGCGCGCCACGCCGTGGCTCTCGGCGAGCCGCATCAGGCGGCCCTCGCAGCCGACGAGGCGTTTGTTGATGTCGTAGAGTTGCTCGACCAGCGCATCGATGCGCGCCTGGTTCAACCGCAGCGATTTCACCTCGCCGATGATCTCGTTCTTCAGCTTCTTATAGTTGCGTTCCTGGGCGGGCGAGAGCGACTGCCTTTTGAGCTGGAATTGGATATCCTGATCCTGTAGCCGGCGCAGGCGCTTGTAGGTGTCGGCAATGGTGTCGAAGGTCTCGATTACCTTGGGCTTGAGCTCCGCCTCCATTGCGGCGACCGAGAGCCAGTTTTCCATATCGTCGTCGTCATCATCCAAGTTGCTCTCGCCGATGGTCCCAGCGGCAGCCGTCTCGCCGCCGGCCGAGCTTTCGCCAGCCAGCTTGAAGGGCGTCGGAGCGGCTGGCGCAGTGGCCGGCGCCCGCATCTGCGGCGGCCCGTTCTGGTGCGTAACAGCGACGTCCACAATCAACTGGCCGTCAGGCCCGATCGCCGGTGTAGGCATCGCATTGGCGCCAGTACCGGCATAGGTGGCATCCAGGTCGATGATGTCGCGCAGCAACACCTTGCCGTCGTTGAGTTCGTTCCGCCAGATGATAATGGCCTGGAAGGTGAGCGGACTTTCGCAGAGCCCGGCGATCATCGCCTCGCGGCCAGCCTCGATTCGCTTGGCGATGGCAATCTCGCCCTCGCGCGAAAGCAGTTCCACCGAGCCCATTTCGCGGAGGTACATCCGCACCGGATCGTCGCTGCGCTCCGCCAGTTCCTTGGCCCCGGCTTTGGCCGGGACCGGCCGTTGCCGGACTTCAACCAGCTCATTGCCGCCCTCGGATTCCTGCTCCGGGTCCTCGCCGGTCGTCGCCTTTGCGTGAGGTTTGGTCTCGTCAGGCTTGGTCTCATCCCCCTCGACCAAATCGACGCCCATTTCCTCGAAAATCGACAGGATGTCCTGGATCCGCTCCGAATTGGCTTTCTTCGCGGGTAGCACGGCGTTGAGCTGATCGAACGTAACGTAACCGCGCTTCTTGGCGCTGCCGATCAGTTGCTTGACGGCTGCTTCAGAAAGGCTATCGGACCGGATGTCGGGACCCTCCTTCACCAGCAACTCTTTCTTCTGCGGCGTCATCTTCATCTTGCTTCCCATGCATCCCAAGATGTTGCGGACGACGGTGCTGAGGCTTTTAGGTCAAGATTTTCAGCGGGCTTGTCGATTACGGTTGTTCCTAGATTCAGAAGCGGGGCGCGCGCGGGGGGCCGCTTCGTCCGGGGGCCGCACCAGGGACTGCCCGAGGCTTCATCGGCAGCAAACCCTCGCGTTGTAGCTTTTTGCGGGCGAGCTTACGGGCGCGGCGGATCGCTTCCGCCTTCTCCCGGACTCTTCTCTCAGAGGGCTTTTCGTAATGGCCGCGGAGCTTCATCTCGCGGAAGACGCCCTCGCGCTGCATCTTCTTCTTCAGCACCTTGAGGGCTTGGTCGACATTGTTGTCACGGACGAGAACCTGCACGCGGCTTTCCTTTTCGATCGAGCAGCTGATAGGCCCGACGGCCAAGGCGCTCGGGCCCCATGGCGCACGGATAGGGATACGTCGGCAGCCGACGCACCCGCTGTACGGAGTCAACGTCGATATCTGAAATCCCTGCCGATAGATAGCGCTTTCGTCGGCCTCAATTCGGCTCCCGTACTGCCGTATATTCGCTAGTAGCTAGACGCCGGTGACTTATCGGCATGCAAGCGACGGGTCGATAGCCGTTCCGCTTGTGCGCGGTGGGTTTCGAAGCACTTCCGCTCACGCGAAAGCCGTCAGGTCGTCAACGTCGCGCTGACGTTAAATCGGTTTTGGAAAGCCGGAATTAAGATCACGGCTTTTCGGGCCGCGGGCGGGGCAGCGGGGGCCAGTACGCAACGCGAACTTTACCCAAGCCCGGAAAATGCAGCGCTTGAGCGGCGCCGAGTGCAAGGTCGATCTCACGCCCGCGAACATTGGGGCCGCGATCGTTAACGACGACCTCAACCACGTTGCGTCCGTAGCTGACGACGAGGCGGGTGCCGAACGGCAGACTGCGATGGGCAACCGTCATACCGTGGGGGTTGAATTTGCTGCCGGTCGCGACGCGGTTACCCTCCCAGTAGACGGAAGCAACCATGAGGCCGGTCGGCCCGGCGTGGACTGGGGACAGCAACGCGAGGCAAAGCGCCGCTGACGCGAGCGTGCGTGTCAAAAGCATTTTGGCTGTCAGAAAACCGTCGACCCTCTCAGCAGGCTACAGTGTAGCGGCGAGAGCGGAAGCTGTGGCAGGAAAGCTGACGCATGATTACCCTGTCCCCCGTTTTAACGTTCCGACGTCACAAAATTTATCTGCTTCTCGAAAGCGTGGCAACCCCGCAAACGCTGTCGCGCCGTTTGTATCGGCGCATCTATCGCTTGGGCGACATGTTTACCGCAGTCATTACCGCAGCATTTCGCCGGCATCTGCTGCAGCTTGACGACTAACGCGTCGAAACGGTTTCAGCGCTGCTCAATGCCGCCACCAAGTCGGAGAAAAGTTCGTTGCTCAGACTTACGTGGTCCACCAGAAGCCGGTGCGCCTCATCGCCGTCACCGGCAATGATCGCGTCAACAATCGCTTCATGCTCCCCGGAAGCGCGGCGCAGCGCATCGGGCCGCTTCAAATGATAGGCGCGGTATGGCGCAAGCCGCCCGTAGAGAGCGCTGGCCTGTTCCTTGAGATAGTCGTTGTGCGCACCGGCGTAGATTGCTTCGTGGAACGATTTATTCAGTTCGTGATATCCTTCCCGATCTCGCGCATCGACGTAAGGCCGGAATTCCTTTTGAATCGAACTCAAAGCGGCGTGCTCGGCAGGAGTCATGCGGCGCGCGGCCAGACGCCCGCAGAATCCCTCAAGCTCGGCCATCACCTCGAACATCTCAACCATTTTTGAAGGCGTGATTTTCGCAACGACGGCGCTCTGATGCGGGCGCCATTCAACGAGATTAGCGGCGGCCAACTGCCGGAGCGCTTCGCGCACCGGCGTACGCGAGACGTTGAACGCCTCGGCCAATTTTTTCTCATCCAGTTCCTCGCCGGGCCGCAGCACCCCGGAAATGATTTGATCTGCGATCTGTCGCCGCACGCGGTCAGAGCGGATGATGGGCGCGTCATTGCTCTCGGCTTTGCGAACGCCGTCCCGGGTATCAGGCTTGGTCATGATTGACATCATTGCGGACTCGCTGCTCCTCGACTGGAGTGTAAGAATTTGATTTGCAGTCTTTATTTCCCCACTAGCACAACTCACTTGTATACCCGATCGGCTAGATTGTATATTAGGCTGTTCGGCGTAGTAGCAGGCATTACGAAATGGCGGTTCGTCTAGCTCTCCTACAGATGAATTGTTCGGGAGCGCGCGAACAAAACATGGCTCGCGCCGAACAGATGATCCGCGAAGCCGCCGGCAAGCAAGCGCAAATCGTGCTGCTTCCCGAAGTGTTTCACGAGCTGTTCTTTATTACCGACCTGAACACCCGCTACTTCGATATGGCCGAACCCATACCGGGTCCGATCACCGAAGTGATGCAGAAGCTCGCGCGTGAACTCGAAGTCGTGATCGTGGCGCCGATCTACGAGCGCGTCGGCCGCAGCGTCTATTACAACTCGGCGGCAATCATCGACGCCGACGGATCGCTGCTCGGCGTCTATCGCAAAAACCACATTCCGCTGAATACCATCTTCTACGAGAAGCTCTACTTTAAGCCCGGCAATCTCGGCTATCCGGTGTTCGACACGCGGTACGGCAAGGTCGGGCTGCTGATCTGCCACGACCGCCATTATCCGGAAGGCGCGCGGGCGCTGGCGCTCAATGGTGCGGAAATTGTGCTCATTCCAAGCGCCACGCCCGACAAGAGCCTCTCCCGCAAAGTGTGGGAAAAAGAACTCTGCGCGCATGCAATCTTCAACGAATATTTCGTCGCCGGGCTCAACCGGACCGGACAGGAAGGCAACTATTTCTACTACGGTCACAGCGTCGCCTTCGACCCGACTGGCGAAATGCTGGCCCAAGCCGGCACCGACGAAGAAGTCCTCCTCGTTGACTGCGATCTCGATTTGATCAACCAACGGCGGCGTGCCTGGCAATTTTACCGGGACAGGCGCCCCGACACCTATGGCATCCTTACCGCGCTGGTGCCGTAAATCGAAGCCATCCGGGCGAATAGCGCGGCTGAGCGGGAGACTGAATATGCGGAAAGCAGCGATTGCGACGGCCATACTGCTTGCGATGCGGCACGGCCACGCAGGTCGCAGGCCGGCCGAGAAGGTGCGGTCTGACCTACACCGTGCAAGTGCATCAGCCCAACATGATGGTGCTCGCGGACTATGCAAAAAAATATGGCGTCGATATCGAGGCGGTGCCGATGCGCCGCTACGCCGATCAGCAATTGGCGCTGATGACCAATCAAGTCGATGTTGCGGTGATGGGCTACGTCAATGTCGGCCTCATGGAGGAAAAAGGCTTTCGCGACTACCGGGCGATCGCCGGTGTCTTCACCGGCGGACAAAGCCTGACGCTGGCGAAGGATATCAAGGCGGCAACGTGGAAGGATCTCGAGGGCCGCAAGATCGGCACCGCGCCGAACAGCTACGTTGAACTGTTGTTCAAAGCGAGCGCCACGCTTGGCGGCGCCGACCTGTCGAAAATCCAAACTGTCAGCTTTACCGCCGGCGGACCGCCGCTGCTCGACGCCCTGAAGAACCATCAGATCGACGGTTTTGCGTCCTGGGAACCCAACAATGCCGGCGCCGTCATTGCCGGTGACGGCTACTACAGTTCGCTCGATCTCAGCGACAATCCGACGCGAAACGTCAACGGACTGCTGACCGTCAATTCGGCCTTCCTGCAGTCTCATCGCGCCGCGGTGCTTGGCGTGGTTCGCGCACTCATCGAGGCGACTAATGCGTAAATCAGGACCGCAGCAAATTCATCGAAGTTGCGATGAACGGTACCGGCTCGTCGCTTGAGGTCGTGAAAGAAGCGATTCCGCGCGGCAAGCCCGACTACAAGCTCTATTCCAAGGAAGCCAAGGCGCTGATGGGAATGCTCTATCAGGCCAAGCTGACCCAGGCCGATGCGACGCCGGCGGTCGACAAGCAATTCGACTACTCGCTTCTGGAAGAGGCGACCGGCAAGCCGAAAAATCAGCTCGGCGGAGAATGAGCGAAGGCACGACCGTGTCCGTCGCCTCGATTTCAACGCGACGAAGCTCATGGGATGGCGCTCGCATTGTTGCGGGCGCGCATCTTGCCGGCCGCCGCGTGATCGGGCCGCTCGATCGTGCTCGCGCTATGGCACGTCGCGTCAACGCTGCATTGGGTGGACCCGCGGTTCGTGCCGTCACCATTGACGGTGCTGCACTCGCAGTGGATCTGGATGTTCGGTCCGGCGGGCGCGGGTCCCTACTCCGGCACCTGGTTTCTGCACGCCGGCAATAGCGCCTATCGCGTACTGATCGGCTTTCTCTTGGCGGCTGCCGCCGGCGTCACCGTCGGCTGCCTGATCGGCTGGTTCAAGGTCGTTTCCGACCTCGTCGATCCGGTTATTCAGATCGTTCGCCCGATTCCGATCACGGCCTGGGTTCCCTTTGCAGTGATCTTTTTCGGCATTCGCGACGGCTCCGCCTTTTTCCTGATCGCGCTCGGCGCATTTTTCCCGATCGTCGTCAACACTGCGGCCGGCGTCGCCGCGACACCAAAACTTTTGGTTCGTGCTGCCCGGATGCTCGGTGTCCGTTCGCACATGCTGCTGCCGCGGGTCGTTATTCCCGCCGCCATGCCGTTCATCTTTACCGGGCTACGGCTCGGCATTGGGCTTGCCTGGGTGCTGGTGATCGTCGCCGAGATGATGGCGGTGAAGTCGGGACTCGGGTTCGCGATGTGGGACGCCTATTACTTCCTGCGCCTCGATATCATCATCGCGGCAATGCTGAGTGTCGGCGCGCTCGGCTTTGTCAGCGATCTGATTATTCGATTCATCGGCCGTTGGACGCTGCGATGGAGTCGCGGTCTATGAACCAGATCGTGCCGCCGGCGGCGCCAGTGCAGAAGCACGCGCGCATTGTCGTGCGCGGACTTGGCAAGCACTTCACCGATATCTCGCGGCAGGAACGAGATCGTCGCGCTCGATGGCATCGATCTTGACATCGGCGATGATGAATTCCTGACCGTGCTCGGCCCCAGCGGCTGCGGGAAGACGACGCTGCTCAACATCATCGCCGGGTTCGACCACCCGACCAGCGGCGACGTGCGGCTTGACGGCGATGCGATACTCAAGCCCGGCCCTGACCGCGGCGTGGTCTTTCAGGAATATGCGCTGTTTCCCTGGCTCTCCGTCGAGCAGAACATTGAATTCGGATTGCGCGAGCGGCGAGTGCCGAAAGCGCAGCGCCGCGCGCGGGTGCGCGATCAGATCGCGTCGGTCGGCCTGTCCGGGTTCGAACGCCATTATCCGCAGGAGTTGTCCGGCGGCATGCGGCAGCGTGTGGCGATCGCGCGGGCGCTGGTCAACGATCCGAAAATTCTGCTGCTTGATGAGCCGTTCGCGGCGCTTGACGCGCAGACCCGCACCCTGATGCAGCAGGAGTTGTTGCGGGTCTGGAGCGCCGCGCGGCGAACCGCGATATTCATTACCCACAATATCGAAGAGGCGATCCTGCTCGGCGACCGCGTCGTCGTGATGACCGCCCGCCCCGGCCGGATCAAGGAGATCGTCACGGTCAATCTGCCCCGGCCGCGCGACGTCACCTCCGCCGAGTTCAACGAGATCAGACGGCGCATCGGCCTGATGCTCGAGAGCGAGGTACAGGCGACATTCGCCTCCATGCAGGTTGGCCCGGCGGGCTGAGCTGCACGAACTTGGAAATGAGCCGGGACAGTACATGGAAAATGAGCTGATTATCGAGCAGCACGGCCCCGTCGCGCGGTTGACCGTCAACCGGCCGGCGGTACGCAATGCGCTCAGCATCGGGATTACGCGGCGGATTGCGCAGGCGCTGCACGACCTTTCGCGCGACCGCTCCGTGCGTGTGTTCGTGCTCACCGGCGCCGGTGATCGGGTTTTTGTCTCCGGCGCCGACGTAACCGAATTCCGCGAGCAACTGGCGTCTCCGGAAGCAGCCTTGAACTACGATGCCGCAGCAGAGCAGTTGCAATCGGCATTGCGTGAAGTGCCGCAACCGGTCATCGCCAGAATTCAGGGCCACGCCGTCGGCAGCGGCACTATCGTTGCCGCCTCCTGCGATTTTCGCATCGCGGTGCGCACTGCAAAATTCGGCATTCCCGTCGCCAAATTCGGCTTTCTCGCCACCGTTCCCGACACGCTGCGGCTGGTGCAGCTGGTCGGCACCGCCAAGGCGAAATGGCTGTTGATGACCGGCCAACTGATCGAAGCGCCGGAAGCGCAGGCAATCGGCCTGATCGATCAGATCGTCGATCCGCAGCACCTCGATGCCACGGTCGACTCGCTTGCAGCAACGCTCGCGGCCAATGCGCCGCTGACCATCAAGGCCACCAAGCAAATCATCGAAACTTTCAGCGCGCCCGATAATGATGTCGCGTCGGGAGCGCCGTGGTACGCCGAAATCTTTCGCAGCGCCGATTTCCGCGAAGGGCTCGACGCCTTTTTCGCCAAGCGCAAACCGGAATTCACAGGTGAATAAGTTGGAGCTCGGTCCCGTGTCCGGCCGAACCGGCACCGGCGCCGGCATTTCGCGCAGGACCGCTCGCCGGCGTTCGGGTGCTCGATCTCACGCACATGCTGGCTGGCCCCTATTGCACGTGGCTGCTCGGCGCGCTTGGCGCCGAGATCACCAAGGTGGAGATGCCGGGCGAAGGCGATTTTACCCGCAGCATCGCCCCCTTCGCCGGCGGCGCGAGCATCTATTTCGCGAGCGTTAATCGCAACAAGCGCAGCATCGCGCTCAATCTCAAACAGCCGGCCGGCCGCACTGCCCTGCTGCGGCTTGCAGAACGCGCGGACGTGTTCGCCGAGAACAATCGCCCGGGCGTCATGGAGCGCCTGGGGCTCGACTACCAAACCGTCGCGCGCATCAATCCCTCGCATCGTTTACGCGTCGATTTCCGGCTTTGGGCAGACCGGTCCCTACCGGCAGCGGCCCGCGTTCGACGCCGTCGTCCAAGCCATGGCCGGCATGATGAGCATTACCGGCGAGGAGGACGGACCGCCGGCGCGCGCCGGCGCCTCGATCGGCGATATCGGCGCCAGCCTGTTCGGCGTCATCGGCATTCTGGCCGCGCTCACCGATCGCGCGCCACCGGACGCGGCGCTCAGGTGGACGTGGCGATGTTCGATTCACAAATCGCTCTCCTGGAGAATGCGCTGGCGCGCTATCTGAATGCCGGCGATCTCCCGCAGACGGCTGGGATCGCGCCATCCGCTGATCACGCCGTTTCAGGCCTTCGCCACCAAAGACAATCCGATCGTTATCTGCATCGACACCGAAGCGCAGTGGCGGCGGTTTTGCGAAATCATCGGACGCGCCGATCTGATTGCCAATCCGCTGTTCTCGGACAGCAACACCCGCACCCAGCATCATGCCGCGCTTGAACCCGAACTCCAGGCGGCCTTATCGAAGCGCAGTTGCGCGGAATGGCTGGCGGCGCTGGAAGCCGGCTCAGTGCCTGCCGGACCCGTCAACGACATCGCCGCAGTTGCGGACGACCCGCAGGTCGAGGCGCGCGGAATGATCCGGCGCGTAGGCGATGGCGCCTTCGTCAAGCAGCCGGTCCGCTTCTCGACCTATCCGGACATACCCGAGCAGCCGCCGCCTCGGCTTGGCGAACACACCGAGGCCGTGCTCGCAGAGTGCGGATATTCGCAAGACGAGATTGCGGCTATGAAGGCGGAAGGTGCGATCGCGGGAGCGTAACAGTCCATGCCCTATCTGACGACCAATGACGGCGTGAAACTCTATTACGAGGACAGTGGCGCCGGCCGCCCGATCCTGTTCATCCACGAGTTTTCCGGCGACTACCGCGCCTGGGAGCTGCAGGTCCGTTACTTCGCCCGGCGTTATCGCTGCATCACCTACAATGCGCGCGGCTATCCGCCGTCCGACGTTCCGGATTCGGTCGACAAATATTCACAGCGTCGCGCGGTCGACGATGCGGTCGGCGTGCTTGATCATCTCAAGATCGACAAGGCGCACATTGTCGGCCTTTCGATGGGCGGATTCGCCGCGCTGAATTTCGGTATTCACTATCCGGAGCGGGCATTGTCTCTAGTGGTCGGCGCCGCCGGCATGGGCGCCGAGCCGGACAAGACCGCGCAGTTTCGCCAGGAGGTCGAAGTCGTGGCGCAGCGCTGGGAAACCGAAGGAGCGCCAAGAAATTTGCGCCGATCTACGGGTCCGGGCCGGGCCGCGAGCAGCTCGAGCTGAAAGACCCGCGCGGCTTTAAGGAATTCATCGACCAGCTGTCCGAGCACTCGCCGAAGGGCGCGGCGCTGACGCTGCGCGGCGTGCAGGCCCGGCGCCCCTCCCCGTTCGAACTCGTGGCGGAACTAGAACAAATGGTCGTGCCGACATTGGTCATCCACGGCGACGAGGATCGCTCCTGCCTCGGCACCGGCGCCTTTCTCAAACGCACCATTCCCTCGGCCGGCCTGATGGTGTTTCCGAAGACCGGCCACACCATCAATCTTGGAAGAACCGGCGCTGTTTAATTTCGCCTTGCAGGATTTCTTCACGCAGGTCGACAGCGGCCGCTGGATGCTGCGTGACAAGCGAACCGAGTCGGCAGCGGTGCTGCTTGAAGCCGAGCCGCGCCGCTAGCGGGCCTTCGTCAGTACAGCTCCGGTACCTCGTTCAAGCCGCGCGCGGCCTCGATCGCGTCGGGCAATTGCCGGCAGAAGGCATCGACCCATTCGGTCGGCACCGTGGTGCTGACCTTCACGAAGCGCGAGCCGAAGCGCGGCGTGTGATAGGAGCCCTGGCGGATCATGATGCCGCGCTGTGCAAAAACCGCGGCCAAGCGCTTCGGGCCGCAGACCAAGCTCGGCGCATTCGATGATGACGAAATTTCCGTGCGACGGATAAACCGGAATCTTTAGTCCCGATATCTGGTCGACAGCCTGCTTGATCGCTGTCTGATTGCGGCGCTGAACGCGTTGCACCGCCGGCATCCACTCCGACTTTACGGCAAGTCCGGCCTGAGCCGCGCGCTGCGCGAGCACGCTGGCGCCGAGCGTCGCGGTCGAATAGGCCGCCAGCTCCTCGATGATCTGCCGATTGGCGACGACCGCGCCGACGCGCAACCCGGCAAGGCCGAGCCATTTGGAGAAGCTGTAAATCGTGATTGCCCGCTCCGGATAGAAGCGCGCGGCAAGCGTGTGCTCGTCGGCAAAATCGCGATAGGTGCAATCATGCAGGAAATACGCATTCACGTTGCGCGCAATGTCGCAAAAGGCCTCGATTTCGTTCGCGCGTGTAGCAAACCCCCAGCGGATTGTTGGGATCGACCAAATAAACGATGCGGGTATTGCGGTCGACCGCTTCGCTCAGTTGCTGCGGCGTCAGCCGGTATCCCGCGGCCGGATCGTAGATCGGGATTTCGCGAACTTCGGCACCGGCCTGCCGCGCGAACTGCATCGGCCATTTCCAGCCGGGATCGGTCGTCACAAAATTGGTGCGCGGCTGGCAGTAGGCACGGCACACCGTCGCCAGCGCCGCAACGGCGCCGTCGGTGACGAGAGCCGCCGTCGTCTCACGCGGCAGGCCGAGATCGGCAACGATGCCGTCGAGCAGCGCGGTGAATCCGCCAGGCGGCGCGTAGGCGTGAAACTCCTCCGCGTCGATTGCGTCGGTCAACGCCTTGCGCACCGCCGGGTGCATCGGCAGGTGATTGGTATTCTGGCCAAGCCAGAACAGGCCGCGGGTGGCAAACAACCGATCGAAATGGGCATTACGCTCGGCAAAGCTGCTCATTGCCGCTTCGGCCGCGCCTTGATGATCGAGCCGTAGCCGGCAATGCCGCCATCGATGGTGACGATGGTGCCGGTGATATAGCCGGCGCGCGGCGAGGCGAGAAAGGCGATCAGGTCGGCGACTTCCTCTGCAGTGCCCATGCGTCCGCCGGGATAATCGGCGAGATAATGCTGCCAGCGCGATTCGTCGCCAAAATTGTCGCGCGCTCGCCGCTTCATCATCCGCACCATGCGATCGGTAGCGATCGGCCCGGGGTTTACGCCGACGACGCGGACGCCGTAGTCAAGGCTGACGCCGCCGACCGCCTTGGTGAACGACATCAGCGCGGCATTTCCCGTGCTGCCGGCGACATAATTGTAGTCCCAGTTCTCGCCGGAATTGCCGATGTCATTAATAATGACGCCGGAACCGCGCTGCTTCATGCGGGTGTAAATCGCGCGCGTGAGGTTGATGTAGCCGAAGACCTTCAGGTCGAAGCCGCGCCGCCAGTCTTCATCGGTCAGCGCTTCCACGGTACCCGCCGGGATATCGCCGGCATTGTTGATCAGAATATCCACGTCGCCCGCGGCATCGGCGAGCGCCGCCATGCTCGCCGTCGTGGACAGATCGCCGGGGTGCAGATCGACTTTGACCTGGTGTTTGGCGAGAATTTCCTTGCGCAGCTTTTCGAGTTCGTCGCCGGAACGCGCCGCCAGATGGACCGAGCATCCCTCGCCCGCGAAAGTGAGCGCAGTCGCGCGGCCGATCCCTTTGGAAGCGCCGGTTATCAATGCCGTTTTCCCGGCTAATTGCAGATCCAAACACCCCTCCCGTCTCGCATTCGCACATCACACAGAAGCCGCATTGTATACAGCGCGGCGTCCAAGTAATACAATTAGCGTCACTCAGAACCCGGCCGAAGCCCATGTCACAGCGCGGCGACATTATTAGTAGCGTCGCCACACACGTCAGTATCGCCCGTTTGTGGGATCGCCTCATGGCGCTTGCCCAATTCGGCGCGCTGTCCAAGGGCGGCGTCAATCGCCAGGCGCTCTGCGACGAAGAAATTCCGGCGCGGGCGCAACTCGTTCGCTGGGGGCGAGCGATCGGGTTGGAGCCATCGAACGACGACGCCGGCAACCTCTTTCTGCGCTATCCCGGGACCGATCCGAGTTTGCCGCCGGTTATGGTCGGTTCGCACATCGACAGTCAGCCGACCGGGGGAAAGTTCGATGGCCCGCTCGGCGTCCTGGCCGGGCTGGAAAGCGTCGAAGCGATCATCGCTCACGGCGTGCGCCCGCGCCGATCCATCGACGTGGTCTCCTGGATGAATGAGGAAGGCTCGCGCTTTGCGCCCGGAATGATGGGATCGGCGGTGTTCGCGGGCGCGCGGAAGCTTCAGGATATTCTCGGCATTCGCGACAAGAACGGCATCAGCGTCGAGACCGAGCTTCGCAAAGTGCTCGCGGCTGAACCGCAGGCTGCCGCGCCGACCGCTCGGCGGCAAGCCGGCAGCATTTCTGGAAATGCACATCGAACAAGGAACCATTGTCGAGCGCGCCGGCAAGACCATCGGCGTCGTCACCGGCATGCAAGGCAAGCGGACGTTTCGGGTTCAAGTGGACGGCGAGGAAAATCACGCCGGCACATCGTCGCGCAGCATACGGCGCGATGCGCTGGTCTCCGCGGTCGCCATCGTGAGCGCGCTGCAAGAAGCGATGTGGGACGCCGAGGATATCGTGCGTTTCACCATCGGCATGTTCACCGTCACGCCCAACGCGCCGTCCGTCGTTCCCGGTCGCGTGATCTTTTCGCTCGATCTCCGGCACCCGGACGCAGCCACTTTGCGCAAACTGGGCGACGCCATCCCGGAGATCTGTGAAAAGTCGCGCGGGCGATGCCAAGTGTCAGTGAAAGAGCTGCTGCACGATCCGCCGCTCGAATTTCCGACGCCGATCCGCGATACGATCAGGTCGGCATCCACGGCGCTCGGCGTTCCCTGGATGGATATCCTGTCCTTCGCCGGCCACGATTCGCGCTATCTGCATTACATCTGCCCGACCGCCATGATCTTCATCCCTTGCAAGGACGGCATCAGCCACAACGAAGCCGAAAGCATTCGCGAGCAGGACGCGCTCGACGGAACGCGCGTTCTGGCCGAAGCGGTCTTTGCTTTGGCGAATGCCGACTGATGGGCCGCAAATGACCCGGGCCGACAGCGTTACACACCCCGCTGCGGGGCTGCCGATCGGCGCGGAAGTCGATGCATCGGCAGCGCAACGGCCAAAGCGCGCGACCCTGCGCGGGCGACTGGCGACCGTGGTTCCGCTCGACCCGGCGGCCCATGAAGAAGCGCTGTACGAAGGCACGCATGGTCCTGATCGGGAGAAGCTTTGGCTTTACATGGGCGCCGGACCGTTCGGCGACCGCGCATCGTTTCGCGCCTATCTCGACAAGCTTGCCGCATCGGACGATCCCCTGTCCTTCACGATCATCGCCAATTCCAACGGCCGCGCGGCCGGGCATGCGTCCTATATGCGCATGGCGCCGGAGCACCGCGTGATCGAAGTCGGCAACATCTTTTACACGGCCTCGCTTGCCCGTTCGGCCGCCGCCACCGAGGCGATGTATCTGATGGCCAAACACATCTTCGAGGACCTCAATTATCGGCGCTACGAATGGAAGTGTAATGCGCTGAACGAACCCTCGCGCCGTGCGGCGTTACGTCTCGGATTTTCATTCGAAGGCATCTTTCGTCAGCACATGATCCAGAAGGGCCGCAACCGCGACACCGCGTGGTTCGCCATGCTCGATCACGAATGGCCGGCGCGAAAGGCCAGATTTGAAGCGTGGCTGCGGCCCGAGAACTTTGACGACAGCGGCAAGCAGCGGGCCGCGCTTTCTGCCATGAAGCCGTAGCATTCATGACGGCTGAGGCGCCGCCCCCGCTGCGCAAGGAAGATAACCGGCCTGTTGCGCGGCGCAGCGCGGTTCGTCGACGACATTCATCTCGACCGCATGGTGCACGGGGCGTTCGTGCGGAGCGCCATGCCGCACGCCGAGATCGTTTCCATCGACGCGTCGCGTGCGCTCGCCGCCGGCGCAATGGCCGTGCTGACGGCCAAGGATTTGCCGTTCAACGATCTGCCCTGGGTGGTGCGCTATTGGCATCCGAGCATCCGCAACGGCTTGCCAAAATTCCTCGCCACCGGGCGGGTCCGCTTCGTCGGTGAGCCGGTCGCCTTCGTCGTGGCCGAAGATCGTTACAGGGCCGAGGATTTGGCCGAACTCGTTGACGTCGAGTATCGGGCGCTGCCGACCATCGCCACGATTGCGGAAGCGACTGCGGACAACGCGGCGCCTCTACACCCCGACTGGATCGGCAATATCGCGGCCGCATTCGAACACTACCACGGCGACGCCGCGCGAGTCGCTTTCTGAGTGCAGCCACCGCGCCCGCCGCCGATTTAATTTTGTTCGGCAGGCTCCGGTTCCACTGGAGACCAGAGGCGTCGTCGCCGATTTCGACGCAGAACGCCGGTCTTTGACGGCGTGGCTGTCGACCCAGCCGCATTACAATGTGCGGCAAAACCTCGCCAGTCTGCTCGGACTTGCCGAGCGCGACGTTCGCGTCATCGCCGAAGATGTCGGCGGCGGCTTCGGCTCGAAGTCGCGGCCCTATGCCGAGGAAATCATCGTCGCCCACGCCAGCCGCATTTTGGACCGGCCGGTGAAATGGATCGAAGACCGGTTTGAGAATTTGCAGGCCACGACGCATTCCCGGGCGATGGAAGTCGATCTGGAGATCGGCTGCGACGCAAACGGCCGCTTCGCGGCGCTGAAAGTGGAGATACTCCTCGATGTCGGCGCGTATGTGTTCACCAGCGGGATCGCCACCGCCCAGGTCGCTGCCGCACACGTCGCCAACGGCTATCGCTTTCCCAATATCGCGATCAATGTCCGCTGCATCGGAACCAACAAAACGCCGATCGGCACCTATCGCGGCGCCGGCCAGCCGGAAGTCACATTTCCGATGGAGTGTCTGCTCGATGTTCTCGCCAAAGAGATCGGCTGGAGCGCCGCAGACTTGCGCGCCCACAATCTCGTTCGTCCCGCCGACATGCCGTATCGGGTCGGCACCACGCTCCTTGGCAATGATCTGGTCTACGAGAACGCCGACTTCCCGCATGCGCTGACAACGGCGATCGAGACCAGCGGCTATTCCGAGCGTGTCGAGGTGGCCGCGAATGGCGACCGCATCGCCTATGGCATTGGTTGCGGCGTCGAAACCGGCGGCCTGGTCAATTTTGAATCGGCGCAGGTGCGGATCGATCCCGACGGCACGGTCGCGGTCAAGTCGGGAATGTCGTCGCAGGGCCAGGGCCAGTTCACCACCTACGCCCAAGTCTGCGCCGAGACGCTCGGCGTGCCGCTGGAGAATGTTTCGGTCCGTCTCGGCGACACTGGGCTGATGCCGTTCGGCCGCGGCGCCTTTGCCGCGCGCGGCGCGGTCATCGGCGCCAACGCCGTATTCAGCGCAGCGCAGAGCCTGCGCGCCAAAGTGCTCGACCGCGCAGCCACTCTTCTCCAATGCGGCGCCGCCGAACTCGACATCAAGCGCGACTCAATCCTGCGGCGCGACGGCGCCGCGACCGACCTCACCATCGGCCAGATTGCCCGAGCGGTGCAGCCGGGCGGCGCCTTGTTCGACGGCGAAGCGGCGCTGGAAGTGAGCACGGTCTATGAGGCGAAGCAGGTCCTGACCAGCGGCTTTTCGGTTCACGTGGCGAAGGTCCGGCTTGATCCGCGCACCGGCCTGTTTCGCATCGAGGACTATGTTGTCATTCACGATGCCGGACGCGCACTGAACCGGATGATCGTCGACGGACAAATCATTGGCGGCGTGGCCGACGGCATCGGCGGCGCGATATTGTCCGAGATGATCTACGACGAAGACGGACAGCCGCTGACCGGCTCGCTTGCCGACTATCTGGTGGCGACGGCAACCGAGATTCCGCGCATCAGGGTGGTGCATCTCGATTCACCTTCGAGCACCAATGCGCTCGGCGTTCGCCCGGTCGGCGAAGGCGGCATCATTCCGGTCGCTGCGGCGCTGACGAACGCGCTCGCGCGCGCGATCGACCCAGACCGGACCGGCCACGAATTGCCGCTGTTCACCCTGCCGCTGAAGCCCGAGCGGATTTACGCTGCTTGTCAGCTGGCGGCTGCGAATGCGGCGCGCGGCTGAGAATGCTCTATGTGAAATAGGCTTGCCGGATTTCTTCACTGCTGGTTGCCGCCTGCGGCAGAGCCGCGCCACACGACGCGTCCCGCGGCAAGCACAATGCAGGTATCGGCGAGCGCGGCCGCGATTTCGAGATTCTGCTCCACCAAAAGGATGGCAACGCCCCGCTCGCGAATGCGTTTAACCGCATCCACGAAGGCGCGTACGATGCCAACGGCAAGACCCGCCGACGGCTCGTCCAGCAGCATCACCTTCGGGTTGGTCACCAGCGCGCGTCCGATCGCCAGCATCTGCTGCTCGCCGCCTGACAGCGACCCGGCGAGCTGCTTGCGCCGTTCGGCAAGCCGGGGAAACAGGTCGTAGACAATCGCGGCAGGGATTGCATGGCGGCCGCGCGCGGCGTTGCTGCCGGCGAGCAGCGTTTCCTCCACGGAAAAACTGGGAAACAACTCGCGCCATTGCGGCACCAGCGCCAGCCCGCGCCGCGCCACGCTGCTCGGCGACAGGTTGCTGATGTCGGTTCCGTCGAACATCACCTGCCCGGCCGCTTTCGGGATCAAACCCGGCTATGGCCTCGACGCTGGTGGTCTTGCCGGCGCCGTTCGGCCCCAACAGCGCGATGCAGCCGCGCTCCGGCAGCGCCAGATCGAGTCCGTCGACGCGGATCATGGCGCCGCTGGCAACCCGAAGGCTGGACACCTCAAGCATCACGCCACGGCCTCGCGTTCGCCGAAGTAGACGCTGCGCACGCGCGCGTCATCCACCATTGCCGCGCCGGCGCCCTCGGCGATGACCTTGCCTTCGCTCATCACCGAGATGCGCTCGCACAGCGACACCAGAAACCGGATGTTGTGCTCGATGACCACCATGGCGATGCCGAGTTCGCGATTGACCGCCAGCAGCAGTTCGCGCAAGCGCTGAGCTTCTTCCGCCGAAACCCCGGAAACCGGCTCGTCGAGCAAGATGATGCGGGGCCGCGAAACGATGGCGCGCGCGATTTCAAGGCGGCGCTGATCTCCCAAAGAAAGCGCACTGGCCGCATCTTGCGCGCGGGCGCCGAGGCCCACGGCTTCAAGCGCCGCGTGCGCGGCTTGGCGCTCGGCGCGAAAGCTGTCGGCGTCGAGCGCTTCCGCGACGCTTCGCCTCGTGCCATCGAGCACGGTGTTGCGGCCGAGCCCGATCATGACGTTGTCAAGACATGACAGGCGCTGAAATACCGCTGCGTGCTGGAACGTGCGGGTCATACCGAGGCCAATGCGTCGCTCGATCGGTACGTTGTCGAGCGGAACGCCGGCAAGAATCACGCGGCCGCTCTCCGGCGGGACGAAGCCGGATACGAGATTGAACAAGGTCGTCTTGCCCGCGCCGTTCGGGCCCATCAAGCCGTGCAGAGCGCCGCGGGCGATGGTCAGCGACACGCCATCAACGGCTCGAAGCGCACCGTAAGACCGTGAGATCGATTCAATCGCGAGAACCGGCGTATCAATGGACTGTTCCCCATGCGTCGATCGCGAACTTTCGCTGACCGAAAACAGTTCGGCGACCTTCGCGACCGGCCTGCCCTGCGCCGGTCGCCATCCCCGCCGACGCCTTATGCTGGCTGCGGCGGCCCAGCATCCAAATTGCCGAAGCAAGCCCCTCCGGAGCGAAAGTCAGCGTGCCGACGACGAGCACGCAGAACACCAGCTCGATGTAATCGGCCAGCGGCCGCAGCAATTCCGGAAACAGCCGCAGCACCCCGCCCCCGATCAGTCCGCCCCAGATCGAGCCCATGCCGCCGATGATCGGATAGGTCAGCGTGAAGATCGACGTGATCAGTCCATAGCTGTCGGGATCGATGATGCGAAAGCGCGGCGCCGAGACCGCGCCGGCAAACGCAATCACCGCCGAGCTCCAGGTGAAAGCCGCGATCAGATAATTGCGCACATCAATGCCGAACGCGCGGGCGGCATTCTCATTCGCGGCAATGGCGCGCAGGTTCTTGCCGAAAGGCCCGGCGAGCAGGACCGCAATCGGCAGGATGGCGGCGGCGAACAGCACGGCGCAGAGCAGCAGAAAATTGGCATCGTTGCTGAACGAGAAGCCGAAGACGACGGGCGGCGGCACGTGCAGACCCTCGGCCCCGCCGGTCAGCGTCTTGGCTTCGCGCAACAGGATGATCACCACCGCCTGGAATACGAAGGTGACCATCGCGAGATTGTGGCTGCGAAACCGCACGCCCGGTATCGCCAGGATCAGCCCGGCCACGGCGCCCAACACCGTCGCGAA
Source organism: uncultured Alphaproteobacteria bacterium (assembly GCA_963759345.1). Taxonomy (GTDB): domain Bacteria; phylum Pseudomonadota; class Alphaproteobacteria; order Rhizobiales; family Xanthobacteraceae; genus BOG-931. Next base: position 466,918 of record CAVWYW010000017.1, on the reverse strand, counting down.
CACCAACGCGGCGAGGAACGGCACGCCCAGATGCACTACTGGCAGCGCGGCGCCGTAGGCGCCGATCGCCAGCATGGCGCCGGTCGCAAGCGTGATGCAGCGCGCGTAGCCGACCAGCATCGCCAGCGCGCCGCCGACTACGGCGGCGCCGAGCGAGATCGCCATCACGTATTGCCAGTAGCTGCCAAGGAAAAGGCCGACGATCGCTACCGCTAACAGCGAGCCGCTCGGCGCCAGGATTGGCCAAAGCGCGCGCAGCCGCTCGTTAGACATCGCGGATCTTCGCTTCCGGAAAGAGGCCCTCGGGACGCCACATCAGAACGACAAACAGCAGCAGAAAGCTCGCGGCGTTCGCCATGGCGCTGGAGATATAAGCCGCCGCCAAGGTCTGGGCGACGCCGAGAATGAGCCCGCCGAAAAGCGCGCCGCGCAGCGAGTCGAATCCTCCGATCACTGCCGCGACGAAACCCGCGGTGATCATTGAAATCGCCAGTTCCGGCGAGACGCCCTGGCTGGGCGCAGCAAAGACACCGGCAAGACCGGCAAGCGCGCCGCCGAGGAACCAGGCCATGGCGTTCATGCCATCAATGGAGTAGCCGCAAAGCACTGCGCCGCGCGGATTGGCCGCGATCGCGCGAAGACCGCGGCCTAGCGGCGCATAGCCGAAGATCGCGAGCCCGATCAGCGAACTGATAATCGCGCCGGCGAACACCCAGATTTGTTCCTTGGTGATGATGACGTCGCCGATGAAAATCGGCCGCCCCGATACCGGATTGCGCACGCTCAGCATCTCGGTGTTCTGGACCAGCCGATAGATTTCCGACAGGCCGATGCCGATGAAGATGGTCGAAGTGATCAAGGCGAAGATGTCGGCGCGACGGATCGGCCGCAACGTGACCAGCTTCGACGCCGGCCGCGAGCACGCCGGTCGCAAGCGGAACGAGCACGTAAGCCGGCCAGTAGCCAACGCCCAGCACTTCGACCACGCCATAGGTCGCATAAGCACCGGCCAGCACGAACGCACCGTGAGCAAAATTCACAATGCGCGTGGCTTTGTAGATGACGACAATGCCGAGCGCGGCAAGCGAATAGATGGCCCCGATCTTGAGGCCACCGACAATGATCATAACGAACTCGGCGAACACCGGCGTATGTACGCGTCAGGAGGCGAGACCGACCACCCGCCACTGTCCGTTGACGATTTTTGCCGACGCCACCTTCTTGTTGCCCTGGTGATCGGTCGGTGTAACCGTTTCCGGAAAGATCACGTCATACCCGCCGAGGTCGGACGGCTTGGCGTCCTTGATCGTTTCCCAGGCGCCAATCACGCCGTCCCAGCTCAGATCGCGCCCGGCTTTCTTGAGCACCTGGGCGAGGACATACGTCGACCCATAGCCGATCAGGTCGTAGATGTTGGGACGGCCCTGCGGCAGCGTGCCGCCGTATTTGTCGACCAGCAGCTTGCGGTAGTTTGCAATCGGCGGATCGTCCTGGGTCGTGAAGTACGGCGCGTTGAAATAGCCGCGTACGTTTTTGGTATTGTCCGCGCCGATAATCGGCACGATCGCGTTATTCACTGCGGAGCCGTCGACGACGAAAATCGCGTCAGTGAGGCCCTTCTCCGGCGCCTGCTTGATGGCAAATCCGGCTTCCTTGAAGCTGCCGAGGATGATCACCAGTTCGACCTGATGGCGGGTGAAGGACACCAATTGAGCGGTGTAGTCGGTGGCGGCGGCGTCGAATTGTTCGACGGTGACCTCGAGCCCGCCGCGCTTCTCCAGCCGCGGCTTGATTTCAGCAAGATGCGACTGCGGGAACGCGTAGGTGCCGGCAAGCACGCCGACTTTCTTCGCGTTCGGAGCGGCCTGAAAGCCAATGTCGATCAAGGCCTGGCCGGTGATGCTCGCCGGCGGAATGGTGCCGTGGAACACGTTGCGCGCGAATGGCTCGCGGATGATCGGCGTCGCACCAACGGTGTTGTAGGTCGGAATTTTTGCCGCGCGCACGTAGTCCGCCGCCGCGGCTGCGCCGGTGCTACCGGTGGCAATCACCAGCACGAACACCTTGTCATCCTCGACGAGCTTTTTCGCAGCAGCAACCGACTCCGCCGGGGTCGATGCCTGTTCGAACAGTAATTTCAGCTTGCGGCCGTTGATCCCTCCGGCTGCGTTGAGCTTGTCGATGGTCATTTGCATATTGTCGCGGCCGGGCACGCCAATGAATGCGAATGGCCCGTTGAGCTGGCCCAGCGCGCCGATCAGGATTTCGTTGTCGGTGACGCCCGGCGCCGATTGCGCGAACGCGGATCTGGCCGCGCACCGACCAGTCCGGCGGCGGCGAGACCCGCCGCGCCCCGAAGAATATCGCGCCGGTGAACAAGCCTTTTGTGGATCATGGTTCCCTCTGGGAGTTTTTCGATCGGGAACGCACACCTGCAACGTTCGCGTGGCAGCCCGGCTTTTATGTGGTGCCCGTCACCGCAAAAGAATTATACCCATAAGGCCGATTAGTATACAATACCAACAAACATGACAGGCCGCTTGCCAGTAAAGTTTGCGAACGCGGCGCACTTTGGCGGTTCAGGATTCTTCGTTGAGCGGCGTTTCGCTTCTTCTCAGCAACGGGCGCGTGCTGCGATCGGGCGCAAGAGAGCCGGAGCGGCTCGATGTTGCGATCGGTACAGACGGCCGCATTGCCGCGCTGGGGCCGGCGCTACCGGCGACGCGGCAAAGGTCGTCGATCTGAATGGGCGGCTTGTTGTACCGGGCCTCGTCGACGCCCATCAGCATCTCGATAAATCGCGGACGCGGCGTCTCGTCGAGAATCCGAGCGCGACGTTGCAGGGCGCCTCTGCCGGCTACCGCGCGCTGGCCGCGCGATCAACGCGGGAAGACATCTTGGCGCGCGCCGAACGCACGCTCGATATCTGCCTCGCGCGCGGCACCGTCGCGATCCGCAGCCACACCAATATCGAAACTGAAAGCGACATTCGGGGCATCGAGGCTCTTGGTCGAGCTGCGACAGCCGCTGCCGTGACCGCCTCACCTTGCAGGTCGTTGCCCACTTGACGAGCGATGCGCCGCGAAAGCTGGAGGCCGCCCGCAACTGGCTCAAGGCCGCGATCGCGGAAGGTGCCGATATTGTTGGCGGCGTCCCGCAATATGCGGACGAGCCGCTCGCGTTCCTCGACCTGCTGTTTGAGTTCGCCGAGCGAAGCGGACGGCCGCTCGACATGCATATCGACGAGCATCTCGACAGCGGGCATCTGCTGTTCGACGCCATCATCGAGCGAACGCTCGCCCATGGCATGCAGGGGCGCGTAACCGCCAGCCATTGCTGCGCGCTCAGTGCAACGACGCCCGACGCGGCCAAGCGCATCGTCGCCGGTTTTGCCAAAGCCGGGATCGCCGTCATCACGCTGCCGGCCGCCAATCTGTTTCTGCAAGGCCGTGATGCCGAACAACTGCCGCCGCGCGGTCTCACGCGTGTGCGCGAACTGCTCGAATGCCGGCGTGCGTGTTGCGGCGGCGTCCGACAACATCCAGGACCCGTTCATTCCGATCGGCTCCGGCGACCTTCTGGAGATCGCGCGCTGGACGCTGGTGGCTGGCCACCTCGGACTTACTGATCTCGGCACCGCCTTCGACATGGTCTCCGCCATTCCGGCGGCCATCATCGGGCTTGGCGAGGATTGGGGCATTCGCGTCGGCGCGCGCGCCGATTTGCTGATCACGGATGCGGAAGATGTCGACGATCTGGTCGCGACCGGCGCTACCAATCGCACCGTCCTGGTCGCCGGCCGGGTCGTCGCCGGCACATTATGATTTATTCAAACACACCGGACCAACGGGAGAAAAACAATGAACACCCAAACGCTGGATAAGCTCGATGCGTCGACCGCGGCCGAAACGGCGATCGGTCTCACCCAGGAGATGGTGCGGATCGACAGCACCAACGGCAAGGAAGACGCGCTGGCCCGGGATCTGGAAACGCGGCTCAAGTCGCTGAAAGTCGGCAAGGTCTGGTGCGAGAAGACCTATGAGGGCCGTCTCAATACGCTGTGGGAAGTGGACAGCGGCAAACCTGGGCCGAGCCTCCTCTTCACCGGGCATCTCGACACCAAGCCGGTGTGCGAAGGCTGGCAGCGCGATCCGTTCGACGGCGCGATCGAAAACGGCCGGCTCTACGGCCATGGCGTCATGGACATGAAAGCCGGGCTCGGTTCTTTGGTCGGCGGCATCATGACCATGATCGACAGCGGCGTCGATTTCAAAGGCAAGATCACCTTCGTCGCGGTCGCCGATCACATGGGCCAGCAGACCGGCAGCATCGATCTGTTTCGGCGGCACAAGTTCGATCACTGCGTACTGGCCGAACTCACCGACATGCAGATCTACATCGCCCATCGCGGCCGCTACTATTTCGACATTTCCACCATCGGGCACTCGGCTCATACCTGCCACAAGTACAAAGCCATCAACGCCATCGAGAAAATGCTTCCGGTGGTCGAGGAAATCTCCAAGCTCAAATATTTTCCGAACATCTCGCAGGAGATGAAGGACCTCGTCGGACCGGAACTCTACACTGCGGTCGGCCGCATCTATGGCGGACTGTTTCCCGGCGGCCCTTCGATGATTCCCGACCGCTGCACCATTCGCGTCGATACCAGGCCGCAGCCGGGCGTTGCCGATCGAGGAGGTGAAAGGCATCATCGAGGGCGCGCTGCAACGCGCCAAGGCCCGCGATCCGCAGATCGTGTTGGAGATGGTCGATGCGGACGTGAAAGATTCTTTCATGGTCGACCCTCACGCGCCGATCGTCGTCGCCCTGAAAGTCGGCCTGGGAAACGGTGATGGGTAAACCGGTCACGTTCCGCGGCGGCTCCTGGCTGGGCGATACTGCAAGCTTCGGCAGCTTGTGCGAGACGGTGATCTTCGGCCCTGGCGGCGAGCCAGTCTATCAGCCGAATGAATCGCTCGCGCTGACCGACATCGAAGCGGCAACGCGGATCTACGCGCTCACGGCCGCTAAAATTCTTCAGGCGAATTAGAAGTACTCGCAGGCACAGTGTCGCAACGCGTACGACATGGTCCAATGATCACCACATCCGACGGGATCAGACTTGATGTCCGCACGGTCGGGAGCGGCGAACCGCTGGTGTTCGCGCACGAGTTTTCCGGCGATGCTCGCAGTTGGGATGCGCAGATCAGCTTCTTCTCGCGTTACTACCGCTGCACCACCTATTGCGCGCGCGGTTATCCGCCATCGGACGTGCCGGCTTCCGTCGATGCGTACAACCAAAACCGCGCCGCCGAAGATCTCGCTGACGTCGTGCGCGCGGTAGCCGACGGTCCGGCGCATGTGGTCGGGCTCTCCATGGGCGGCTTTGCCGCGCTCCACTTCGGCCTTCGCTACCCGCAACTTGCCCGCTCGCTCACCATTGCCGGGGTTGGTTACGGCGCCAAGCCGGAGCAGCAGCCCGAATACGGCAACTCCACGCGACGCGAAGCCGATCATGCCGAGGCCATCGGCATGACAGCCTTTGCCCGCGAGCTTGCCGCAAGCAGTTATGCGCAATGCCTGCGCGCCAAGGACGAGGCCGGCTGGCGCCGCTTTGCCGAGCAGCTTGCCGACCATTCGGCGACGGGCATGGCGATGACGCTGCGAGGCATACTCGCAACGCGGCCATCGCTCTGGCATCTTGCCGATGCGCTGCGTGGGCTTAAGGTGCCAGTCCTGCTGCTCACCGGCGACGAAGATACGCCCTGCCTCGAACCGAACCTGTTTCTCAAGACCACGCTGCCGGACGCTGCCCTTTGCGTGCTACCGCGTGCGGGGCATCTGATGAATCTCGAAGAGCCGATGCTTTTCAACACCATCGTGTTCGGATTTCTTGCCGCCGTCGACCGCGGTCAGTGGAGCCGGTGGAAGGGCACTGCCGAAAATCTCGCCGCAGCAAAGGGAGCCACAGCATGAGCGGTACTGGAAAACTGGCGGGCAAAGTCGCGCTGGTGACAGGGGGAAGCCGCGGCCTCGGCCGCGGCATTGCTGAAGGCTTCGCCGCCGAAGGCGCCAAGATCGTCGTGAACTATCTCAAGGATGAGAAGTCAGCGAACGCAGTCGTCGAGGCGATCAAAAAACACGGCAGCGACGCCATCGCCATTCGCGCCGATATCGGCGAAGTCGACGATGTGACCCGCATGATCGACGCCGCTATCAAGAAATTCGGCAAGATCGACATCCTCGTCAATAATGCCGGGATGCTCAATTCCCACAAGCTCGCCGAAATGTCGGTCGAAACGTGGGACGACATGATCAAGGTGCATCTGCGCGGCATGTTCCTGTGCACGCGTTTCACCATTCCGCACATGCTCAAGCAGAAGAGCGGCAAAGTCATCAACATGAGCGGCACGTTCGGCGTGACCGGTGGCGCCGAGTTTACCCACATGTCGGCCGCCAAGGCCGGCATGATCGGCTTCACCCGGGCTCTGGCGCGCGAGGTCGGCCACGACGGCATCAACGTCAACTGCATCGCGCCCGCGATCATTCGCACCGACCTCTATAACTTCATGCCGGAAGACGTGCGCGACTCCATTGTCGGCGCCTATCCGCTCGGTCGCGTCGGCGAGGTCGAGGACGTGGTCTCTACCGCGCTGTTCCTCGCCACCAAGGACGGCGATTATTTCACCGGGCAGACGCTGTGCCCGGCCGGCGGCGATGTGATGGTTTGATGCCGGCCGCGCGCGGCTGGATCAATAGCAACAGAAAGGGACTATAATGATCGTCGAGGAACGCTGCTACACGCTGAAACCGGGAACGGTTCAGGTTTACTACCAGGACTACAGCGCGCGCGGGCTGAAAATCCAGCAACCGATACTGGGCAACCTGATCGGCTATTTTCACACCGAAATCGGCGAACTCAATCAGATCGTGCACATGTGGGGCTACGACTTGCTCGCCGAGCGCGAACGGCGGCGCGCCGTGCTGGTCGCAAACGCGGACTGGCAGGCATATCTGAAGCAGTCGCCGGACATCATCTTGAAGATGGAAACGCGCATTTTGATTCCGGCGCCATTCTCTCCGATTAAATAACCGACGCCGTCAGGCCAGTCACACAAACGAGGGGACGATGGAGAACGTCGATATCTTGATCGAGCACGGAATTGTGCTCACCCTCAACAACGACCGGCACATCATCACCGATGGCGCCGTCGCCATCCGCAAGGATCGCATCGTCGCGGTCGGCAAGACGGCCGATCTGCGCAACCGATACAAGGGCGCCAAGACGATCGACGCGTCGCTGCGGCTGGTCATGCCCGGCCTGGTCGACGGCCACGCCCATCTTGGCGAGATCGCCCGCGGCCTCATTCCCGATACGCTTCGCACCAGCGACTGGCTGAAGTTCTGGTGCTACCCCTACATGGCCGCGATCACCGAGGAGGACGAGTACTGGTACTCGAAGTGTCTGATCGCGGAAATGATCCGTTCGGGCACGACCTGCTTTGTCGAGCCCGGCTGCATGTGGCTCAACACCACCATCAAGGCGATCGAGGAAAGCCGGGATCCGCGCCACCACGGGCAGCTGGGTGTGGGACCACGCCGGGCCCGACGGTCACAAGTGTCCAGAATACTTCAAGAAGATGACGCTGCAGCAGGCGCTCGATCTCACCGAAAGCAACATCAAGGCGTTCGACGGCATCGCCGACGGCCGCATCAAATGCTTCGCCACCATCGAAGGCGTCGGCACCTGCTCGGACGATTTGATGCTCGGCGCCAAGGCGATCGCCGACCGCTACGGCACTTTCACTCTGATGCACAAGGCAAGCTCGCGGGAGGAAGTGGCGAGCGAGCTCAAAGCAACCGGACACCGGCCGGTCGAGCACATGTACCGGATCGGCGCGCTCGGCCCGAACGTCTATCTGAACCACATGACCGCGGTCGATGCTTTTGAAGTCGACATGCTCGCGGAAACCGACACCAAGGTCTGTCAGAACCCGCCCGCGGCGCTCAAGCTCGCCAAGGGTACGACGCAGATGAGCCATTTCCTGGAAATGCGCGCCAAGGGCGTGACCGTTTGCCTTGGCTGCGACGGCGTCAATTCCGGCGACCACAAGGACATGTTTCGCTCGATGTACCTCGCCGCGACGCTGCCGAAGGACGCCAAGATCGATCCCGAAGTCATCACGGCGGAAGAGGTGGTGGAGATGGCGACGCTTGCCGGCCATCGCGCCACCGGCTGGCATAACGACATCGGCGCGCTCGCGCCGGGCATGAAGGCCGATCTGATCCTGGTCAACACCGACCGGCCGGAATGGGTGCCGACCTACAACTACGTCTACAGCCTCGTCTACACGGCGAGCGGCGACAGCGTGGATACCACAATCGTCGACGGCCGCATCCTCATGGAAAACCGGCAGCTGACGACGCTCGATCTCGCCGAAGTGCACGCCCGTTGCCGCGAGCTCGCGCCGAAGCTTGCGGCGCGCGCCAACGTCAAGCCGCAGTCGCGGTGGCCGGTCCTGTGAGTTCGCGGTCAGACGGCGGCGATGGCGGAGATTTCAATTTGCAGTTCCGGCAAAGCAAGCTTCGAGACTTCGACGATGACGCTCGTCGGACCGTCCTTGGGGAAATATTTCATGCGGATATCGGCAATGTCATGAAACGCCCGCATGTCGGTGACGTAGACCGTGACCTGCACGATGTCCTTCATGTCGGCTTTGTTGGCGACCAGAATGGCCGCGGATGTTCTCGAGAACCTTGACGGCTTGCGCGCGCAGGTCCCCCTTCCCGACCACCTTGCCGGCTTTATCGACCGCGATCTGGCCGGCAATAAACAACAGCGGACCGCTGGAAACGCGGACCGCGTTGGAATAGTAGGGCTTGAGCGGCGGCGCGACGGTGCGCGGATTGCTGATCTTCTTGCGCGGTTTTTTCATCGGCTCACCTGCGGATTGTTTGTTGCTTCAGCTTACACAACGAGGTTGCGGCACGACGGAGTTCAGCCGGCGACACACTACTCTTATTTTAGCGGCCCTCGGCCGTTACCCGTAAAATGCCGATGAGCGACGTAAAACGCAAATACATGGTGGCGACCGACGTCGGCGGTACCTGCACCGACACTATCGTGTTTGCCGCCGGAGAACCCGCGCATCTCGGCAAGACGCTCTCGACGCCGCCGGATTTTTCCGTCGGCGTGATCGACTCGATCCGCTCGGCAGCCGATGCGATGGGCATGACGCTTGCGGACCTGCTGGCGCAGACATCGCTGTTCATGCATGGCTCGACCGTAGTCGACAACGTCATCCTGACGCGCGACGGCGCGCGGACTCGGCCTAATCACCACGCGCGGATTTGAAGACACCGTGCTGATGACGCGCGGCGCCTATGGCCGCTGGGGCGGCCTCACCGAGGACCGCATCAAACATCCGGTCAAGACCGAGCGCGCGCCGGCGCTGGTGGCGCCCGATTGCATCGTCGGCGTGCCCGAGCGCACCGACTATAAGGGCGCGATCCTTCAGGACCTCGACGAAGCGGCCGCCGAAGCGGCGATCCGGTTTTTGATCGACAGCAAAAACGTCGATGCCGTCGCGGTGTCGTTTCTCTGGTCGTTCTACAACGCCGACAACGAGCGCAAGGTCAAGAAACTGGTCGAACGCATCGCACCCGGTCTCTACTGCACGTTATCGAGCGAGATCGCGCCGCTACCCGGCGAATACGAACGCTCGTCGACGACGGTGATCAACGCCTATGCCGGCCGCATCACCAAAAACTACTTGAATAACCTGCAGGGCCTGCTGGCGAAGGCGGGCTATGCCGGCCCGGTCATGGTGATGCAAGGCTACGGCGGGCTACTTCCGGCACAGGAAGCCGCCGACCGCTCGATCGGCATGCTCGAATGCGGGCCCGCTGCCGGCGTGATCGGCAGCCGGGTGCTCGGACAGTTGCTCGACCAGCCCGACGTCATCGCCACCGACATGGGCGGCACGACCTTCAAGGTCGCCGTCATTCAGAACGGCGAGATCGAATACGCCCGCGAGCCGATGGTGGATCGCTTCCATTACAGCCAGCCGAAAATCGAAGTGGTCTCGATCGGCTCCGGCGGCGGTTCGATCGTGTGGCTCGAGCCGGGAACCAACACGCCGCGCGTTGGTCCGCGCTCCGCTGGGGCGCGGCCGGGTCCGATCTGCTACGGCCTCGGCGGCACTGAGCCGACCCTGACCGACGTATTCATGCTGATCGGCTACATGGACCCGAACATTTTTCTCGGCGGCACGATGCGGCTCGATCCCGCGCGGGCGCGGCACATCTTTGCCGAGAAGATCGCGCAGCCGCTGGGAATGAGTGTCGAGGAGGCGGCGTTCGGCATCTATCGGGTGGCGACCGCCCAGATCAGCGATTTGATCCATGAGATCACCGTCGAACGCGGCCTCGATCCGCGCGATTTCGTGCTGCACGCGTTTGGCGGATCGTGCGGCATCGTCGCCGGCATGTTCGGCGCCGAGCTGAAAGTAAAGCGGATGGTGATCCCCTACACCGCTTCGGTGAATTGCGCGTTCGGGCTCGTCTCGGCCGACATCGTCCATGAATATTCGCAGACCACCCTGTTGCCGGTCCCCTCCCAGCCGCAGGCCGTCAACAACATTTTCAAGCCGATGATCGAGCGCGCACGCAGCCAGTTGAAGGACGAAGGCTTTGCCGGGCGATGCGATGAAGCTCGAATGGTCGATCGACCTTCGCTACTCCCGTCAGGTGCACGAAGTGACGACGATGGTGCGAAGCCCTACCCCGCTCGACGAAGCGGGCCTCAATCAGCTTGTCAGCCGATTTCGAGGCGCAGTACGAGCGCAAATACGGCAAAGGCTCGGCCTTCCGCGAAGCCGGTATCGAAATGACCATGTTCCGGCTGACCGCCCGCGGCCTGATCGATCGCCCGCGGCTTGAGCTGCTGCTACTGGCCGGCAAGGATCCTGCGGCAGCTAAAACCGGACGCCGGCCGATTTTCGTCGAAGCGAAAAACGGCATGGCCGAAGCCGATATTTATGACTTCGAGAAGCTCAAGCCCGGCAACGTGGTCACGGGCCCAGCCGTAATCCATACTCCGATCACCACCATCGTGTTGCAGGCGAACCAGCGCGGCACCATGGACGGGTATCGCAACGTGCTGGTCGACTTCGATGCGTAAGGCGCCGGAATAAGGAGAAGGTGCGTAGATGGACCCGATCACATTCTCCATCATCCGCCACCGCCTGTTCCGCGTGGTCGAAGAAGCGGTGATCACGCTCAAGCACGTGTCCGGCAGCGCTATCACCAATGAAGGCCACGACCTGATGGTCTCGCTCTATCAGGCTGACGGTTCGCTGCTGATGGGCGGCGTTGGCTTTCTGCATCATCTGACCAGCGCGGCCGAGGCGTGCAAGGCGATCATCCGCCGGTTTGGCGGCCAGATCGCCGAAGGCGATATGTTTTTGCTGAACGACCCCTACACCGCGGCGTTGCACACCTCCGACATCTATCTCGTCTCGCCGATCCATCACGGCGGCAAGCTCGTGGCCTGGAGCGCCTGCTTCGTTCACGTCTCCGATATCGGCGCGATAAATCCCGGCGGCTTTGCGCCCGACTCCCAGGACATCTTCACCGAAGGCTTTTCATCGCCCGGCATCAAGATCATCGATCGCGGCGAACTGCGTCAGGATCTGTGGGACACCATCCTGAACATGGTGCGCAGCCCCGAAATGGTCGCCCTCGATCTGCGCTCGATGATCGCCTGCAACAACGTCGCCCGGGAGCGGATGCTGGCGCTGATCGACAAATATGGCACCAGGACCGTAGACGCAGCCTGTGCGGCGCTGATCAATCAGTCGGAGGTCAAGCTTCGCGAACGGCTGCGCGAGTTGCCGAACGGACGTTGGCAGTCCCGGCAATATCTCGAAGTCAAAGGCGAGATCTACAAAGTGCTGCTGACCATGACCAAGCAGGACGACACGCTCACCTTCGATTTCACCGGCTCGTCACCGCAATCGAAGTACAGCGTGAACTGCTCGAAATGGGCATCGCTCGGCGGCCTGTTTGCACCGCTGTTTCCCCTGCTCTGCTACGACATCGTCTGGAACGAAGGCGCCATCCGGCCGATCAGGATGATCGCGCCGGAAGGAACGATCGTAAACTGTGCGCGGCCGGCGCCGGTATCGGTGGCGACCGTCGGTGCGATCCAGTCGGTCAACAATGCCGCCTGCTCGACCATCGGCAAGATGCTGGCGGCGAGCGAAAAATACGCCGACGAGGCGACGTCGGTCTGGCACGCCAACCATTTCGCGATCTTCATGTTCGGCAACAATCAGCGCGGCCGGCTCGCCATCGGCATTCTGACCGAAACCTTTGCCGGCGCCGGCGGCGCGCGGACCTTCGGCGACGGCGTCGACATGGGCGGCGAAATTCCAAACCCGATCTCGCGCATGGCCAACGTCGAGACTATCGAGGCGCAGTTTCCGGTCCGCTATCTGTTCCGGCGCAAGCTCACCGATTCCGGCGGCCCCGGCAAATTCCGCGGCGGCGCCGGCGGCGAAATGGCCATTGTCGCCCACGACGCGCCCGACGGGGGCATCCATTACGTGCTGTCCGGGAAGGGTCCGCGATTTCCGCAGAGCGACGGGCTTTGCGGCGGCTATCCCGGCAGCGTCAACGATTACGTCTGGGTGCACGCGCCACAGGACGGTCACAACACTGATCGCTTCGCTACGACGCTCGATGCCATTCCCGGCGAAGACGAGCCGATCTCCTGGGGCGTGTTTCCGTTGATGGGCGACGATGCCCTCTATGTCCGCTGGAACGGTGGCGGCGGCATCGGCGATCCGTTGGACCGGGCTCCGGAGAAGGTGATGGCCGACGTGACCACTGGTCACATTTCGAATGAGGCGGCGCGCGACGTCTACGGGGTGGTCGAGGCCGCGGGCGCGGTCGACGCAAGCGCCACCGCCGCGCGGCGCAAGGAGCTGCGGGAGGCGCGGCTCGCCGCCGGATTGGGGCAATGAAAAAACGCATTTCGGAAACGCTGTTCGTCCAGGACGGCAAAATTTGCTGTGCCGCGTGCGCGCATCCGTTGGGGTCGGCTGGCACCGGCTGGAAGATGGCGGCCGCGCTTTCGACCGTTCCGGTCCGAACGTTGCCGGGCGCCGGCAGCAACGTCGAGCCGCGCGTTGTGCTGCGGCGCTTCGCGTGTCCCCGATGCGGACATTTGCTGGATACCGAAACGGCGCTGCCGGAGGATCCTTTCCTTGAGGACATCGTTGCGGCGTAGGAAATCGGACCATTTGTCGAGGATGCGATGCATAAAGTGAACGTTCGTCAGGAAATCATCGATCGAGTCCTGGCACGGCGCGGCCGCTATCACTGGTTTGAGGAACTCGATCCGAGGCATACCGCTCTCGTCATCATCGACATGCAGGAATTGTTCTGTGCGCCCGGGGCGCCGGCCGAAGTACCGGGATCGCGGGACATCGTCGAGCCGATCAACCAACTGACCGAAGAACTGAGAAAGATCGGGGTGCCCGTCATCTGGGTATTGCACGCCAATTCGCAGACCGGTGGACGCAGCGACTGGGAGTTATTTTTCAATTACATCGTCGCCGACGACGTCAGGGAGAAGACGAAGCAAAGCCTGGCGCCCGGTCGCCAGCAAGTCTGGTCGGGATTGACCGTCGATCCGGCCGACACCAAGGTCATCAAGAACCGCTATAGCGCGCTGATAGCCGGTTCTTCAGGCCTCGAACGATTGCTGCGCAGCCTCGATATCGACACCGTTCTCGTTGCCGGGACCAAGACCAACATCTGCTGCGAGGCGACTGCCCGCGACGCCATGATGCTCGACTTCAAGGTGGTGATGGTATCGGACTGTTGCGCGGCGTTATCCGACGACGAACATCGCTCCGCGCTGGAGAACATGATTCAGCAGTTCGGCGACGTTATGACCGGCGATGAAGTCCTCGAGCGGCTCCGCCGCCGCACCAATCGCTAGCGATAACTCGAGTTATAGAGACATCATCGATGGATGCGTTGATGAAGCCGAGCGCCATTGCTGTCGTTGGCGCCACCAACAAGCGCGTGACCCGCGGCAATCTGGTTCTCAAAAACATCAAGACGGCGAACTTCAAGGGCAAGGTTTACGCCGTTCATCCGAACTACGACGAGATCGAGGGCTTCCCCTGCTATCCGTCGGTCGCCGCCATACCGGGCGGCGTCGAGTCCGTCGTTGCGGCTGTCCCGGCACCGGGCGTAGCGGACTTGCTCGAAGAATCATTTGAGGCGGGCGTACGAGGCGCCGTCGTTCTCGCCAGCGGGTTCGGCGAGGCAGGCCATGCAGAAGAAGAGCGCGTCGCGCGATTGCGTGCGCTTGCCGGGCGCGGAATGGCGATCTGCGGTCCCAACTGCTACGGCGTCTTCAACCTGCAAACCGGTGCCGCCACGTTCAGCGGACCGTTGGCCGAGCCGATGGTGGCGGGATCGGTCGCGCTCGTCTCGCAGAGCGGCGGAATTCAGCAGCCTGATTTCCGATCCGCTGATGGAAGACCGTGGCGTCGGTTTTAGTTTCCTGGTTTCCTGCGGCAATCAGATCGGCACTTCAGTCGAAAGCTATCTCGAATATTTCGTCGAGGACCCCGGAACCAAAGTGCTGGCGGCCTTTGTCGAAGGCTTCCGCGAGCCGTGGCGGCTCGAACAAATTGCGGCCCGGGCGCGTCAACTCGACAAGCCGATCGTCGTGCTGAAGGCTGGGCGTACCGCGGCGGGCAGACTGGCCGCGCTGTCGCACACTGGCTCGATCTCGAGCAGCACGGAGATACTGACATCGATGCTCGACCGTTACGGCATTCTCCAGGTCGATGCGCTCGATGAGCTGTGCGAGGCAATCTGTTTGTTTGCGATGATCGGCAAGAAGCCGGCACCCAATCGCGAGATCATTGTGGTTACGGGCAGCGGCGGCGAAGGTGCACATGTTGCCGACGCAATGGAGCAGCTCGGGCTAGGCCTGGCTCCGCTGAGCGGCGAAACCAAATCGGCGTTGGCCTCGGCGCTGCCTGATTTCGGCGCGGCGAACAATCCCGTCGACGGCACAGGCACGATGTTCGAAAATCCGGAACTGCTACCCCGACTGTTATCCGGACTGTTGCGCGGGTCCAAAAATCTGATCGCCGTAAATCTTGGGGCGCATCCGCCGCGTGGCGGCTTTGCACCAATGCGTGGCTTCGCGCGGGTTATGTCGGATTTTGCCAACGAACATGAAGGCAGGTTCATCGCCTACACGACGAGTACGCTTGGGCCGGTCGACCAAGAACTGGCGGATATGCTGCACGCCGCACGCATTCCGCTTCTTCTCGGCACCCAAAGGTCGATGAAAGCGATCTCGCTCTTAGTCACCTATGCGGAGCACGTCGGCCGGCGCCCCGCCGCGGCCGCTCGGCCAGCGAAACCAGTCGAGCAGAAATTCACATCGGGTGTGCTGTCATTCTTGCAGTCGAAAGAGCTGTTGCAGACATTCGGCATACCCGTGGTCGATACGGTGCTGGCCAAGACCGCCACCGAAGCGGTCGATGCCGCAGGTAAGCTCGGATATCCAGTCGCGCTGAAAGTCGAGTCGGCGCAATTGTTGCATAAGAGCGATGTCGGGTGCGTCATTCTCGGGTGCAAGGGCGGTGCGCAAGTGTCCGAAGCTTTTGCGAAGATAGAAGCCAACGCTGCCGAGGCGGGGGTGCCGGTCATCGATGGTGTGCTGGTGCAGCCGATAGCTGATAAGCTCGTCGAGGTTTTCGCCGGCATCACGACGGATCCCATTCTTGGCCCCGCAATCGTGTTCGGCCTGGGCGGAATATTCATTGAGACGATCGACGACACCGTGACCGAAATTCCGCCGATCGATGATCAACTCGCCATCGAAATGATCAACCGTTTGCGCGGTAAGTCGGTGCTCTTGGGTGGTCGCGGTACCGAACTCGCCGACGTCGATGCGCTGGCCAAGGTGCTGGTCGCGCTCGGCGACCTCGCCTTGGCCTACAAGGACACATTGGTTTCCGCCGATCTCAATCCATTGATGGTCGGCCGCAAGGGTCAAGGCGCCGTTGCTGTGGACGCTTTGTTCGAAATGAAGGGCCCCGCGCGGTGATCACGCTTGATCGTGCGGGAGAATTGTTGTGCGAAGCTCGATCCTGATGGAGAACGCAAATGCTGAGGATGTTACGCCGCGGCGGTTTCATTGAACTCGCCGTCGCTGTCGCCGCTTTTATTAGCGCCACGGGTTCCTCGCGCGCTGAGGATCTCACCGTCGGCGTGGTTGGGCCGCAATCCGGGCTTGGCGCCGTATTCGGTCTCGATCAAGTGCGCGCCGCGCAGCTCGCCGCGGAAATGACCAACGCCAACGGCGGCATTCTCGGCAAGACCGTCAAGATCATCGCCCGCGACAGCCAAAATGAAAGCACGCTGGCCGACACCCAGGCGTTCCGCGATCTATCTGGAAATGGCGCACACTTCGCCGTCGGATTCACGTCCAGCGCAGTGTGCGCGGCGCTCGGCCCGATCGCGCAGCAACTGAACATTCTCTATTTCGGTCAATGCAGCGACCCGTCGCTGCTCGCCGCAACCGGCCCGCAGAATTACTACATGGCGGCGAATCTTGTGCTCAGCTCCGCGCTCGGCATCGCCGATACGGTCGGATCGAAATACCGCGATGTTCCGTGCTGGGCGGTCTATTCGCTTGACTACGTCACCGGCCACACCGTCGCCAACACGTTCATCGAGGCCCTCAAAGCCAAATTACCCGATGTGAAGATTTCAGCGCAGGTCTTTGCGCCGCTCAACACCGCCGACGTGAGGCCCTACGTCAACGCGCTCGCGGCCGCCGCTGCGGACAATCCAGGTTGCGGCCTCTATGTCTACGCGTACGGGGGTAACGGCGTAACCTTCATCAAGCAGGCAATCCTGGAAGACCTGTTCTCGCGGTACAAAGTATTCGCCTGGCACGGCAGTGCCGATGTCACCATGAACGGGGTCGGCCAGAAGCTGCCGCCGCATTTCAGCGTCGGCGAATATTTTCCGCAGGCCTATGCGGACGTCAGCCCGGGCAACAAGGCGGCGACGGCTGGCTGGCAGAAAGCCTATGGCGTAGCGTTTCCGTGGCTCGCTTATTCGACATATGACGGCATGATGGCGATCTTTGCTGCGATCAACAAAGCCGGCAGCACCGATTTTGCCAAAGTCCAGGCTGCGCTGCAGGGTCTCACCTTCGACAGCGTCAAAGGTCCGATCACGATCAAGAACCGCTATATGCTGCAAACCGCCGCGAGCTATGAGTGCAAGGGCGACGCAGCGGCACCAGGGGGTTGGTCATGCGCGGAAGGAAAGGTGCTGCCGGTGGCGGCGGTCACTCCCCCGCAGTACCAGTGAATGACGCCTAAGGAGCGCGCGCATCCGGCGCGCGCATAAGCGGAAAGGAGGCGCCGCGCGTGGCGTTGCACACCTTTCTCCAGATCGTTGACGGCCTCAGTCAGGGCTCGGCGCTGTTTTTGGTGGCGTTGGGATTAAGCCTCACGCTCGGCGTCATGAGGCTGGTCAACATTAGCAACGGCGCGTTTTACATGCTGGGCGCCTACATTTCGACGCTCGTCATTCCACAGCTCAATATCAGCGTCTGGCAAATGGTCCTCGCCATCAGCGTCGGCGGCGTCGTCGCCGGCCTGGTCGGAGCGGCGGTGGAAGCGGCCTTCATCCAAAGGCTCTACGCGCTGCCGCACCTGTTCCCGCTGCTGGGCACTTACGCCGTGTTGCTGACGATTCAGGGTTTCGCAGTCATCACCTGGGGCGTTGAGCCGCGGCCGACCAAGATACCGGAGGTTCTCGAGGGGACGCTTCATGTCGGACGGTATCCGGTATCAGCCTACGCGCTTCTGCTGATCGGTGTGGGCTTGGCCTTCGCGGTTCTCGTCGGCTCGATCCTAACCTGGAGCCGTTTTGGCCGGCTCGTCGCCGCGGTTACGGACGACCGCGACATGGCGGCGATGCTCGGCATCAACACCAAACGCACCTTTCTGGTGATGTTTTCGCTGAGCGCCTTTGCTGCCGGGATTGGCGGCGGATTGATCGCGCCGCTCAACGGACTAACCCCCGAAGTCGCCTCAACCTATGTGGTCGAAGCGTTCGCCGTAGTCATTGTCGGGGGGATCGGCAGCGTGATGGGAACATACATCGCGTCGCTGGTGCTCGGGGTGTTGCAGTCTGTACTTGTTGTGGTTGAGCCGTCAATGGCGGAAGTGAGCATCTATCTCGCCATGGCGGCAATGATGCTGCTGCGCCCGCGCGGCCTGTTCGGCCGATGACAGAGTTTCAGGAGCTTCTGGGCCGCTTCTATCGCTCCATCGGCCTGGTGATCTTTTTGGTGGGGGCCTTGTTGTTGCCGCTCGCCGCAAACGGCGCGCAGCTTTTTCTGTGGGAGACGGCACTCCTCCAGGCGGTGTTTGCCTTGAG
The DNA here is from genome assembly GCA_963759345.1 of uncultured Alphaproteobacteria bacterium. Classification (GTDB taxonomy): domain Bacteria; phylum Pseudomonadota; class Alphaproteobacteria; order Rhizobiales; family Xanthobacteraceae; genus BOG-931. The sequence goes on along the minus strand of CAVWYW010000017.1, from coordinate 448,414 downwards.
CGTCAATCTCCTCGTCGGCCATGCCGGAATTGCGACGTTCGGGCAAGCCGCATTCTTCGGCATCGGCGCCTACACTGTAGCCGCGCTTTCTCAGGCCGGCATCGCGGTCGCATTAGGATTGGTTGCCGCCCTGATCCTCGGAGCGGCAGCGTCCGTTCTGGTGGCGGCGATTGCGTCGCGCGCCGAGGGCCTCGGCGTCATGATGCTGACGCTTGCGGTGTCACAGGGTCTCTTCTCCATGATGAATCGCTCGAATTTCATGGGCGGAGCTAATGGCACGCCCGTCGTTCTGGTCGATTGGTTTTCGACCACTTCGACGGCCTACTGGTACGCGATGCTGGCGATCAGCGCCGCCGCGGCCCTGCTGATGTGGGTGGTGCTCAACTCGCCGTTCGGCCTCTCCATGCGCGCGATCCGCGATGACCCGCTGCGGGTTATTCACTTTGGCGTCAGCGTCCGGCTGTTTCGCGGCATCATGTTCATCATTGCCGGCGGCTTTGGCGGCCTGGCCGGCGGTCTGTTCGCCTGCACCTCCCAAGCCGTCGACCCTGCGGTGTTCAACTGGACGGTGTCCGGCAACGCGCTGATCATGGCGCTGGTCGGCGGTCTCTATTCAACCTGGGGGCCGGTGCTCGGCGCGATCATGATCGTGCTGCTCAACTATTATTTGTCGACGCTGGCGCCGGCGCTGTGGACGTTCTTCCTCGGCCTCGTCGTTGCCGTCATGGTCGTCGCGTTGCCGCACGGACTGGTCAGCGCACCGGACCGCGTCCGCTCACTGGTCCATCATTTCAGGCGGGCGAAATGACTGGCGGCGTGCATCTATCGGTGAAGGATCTCCGCATCCGTTACGGCGCGCTGTGGGCGCTCAACGGCGTGAGCCTCGAAGTCGACAATGGCGAATTCAGAGCCGTGATCGGACCGAACGGCGCCGGCAAGTCGACCCTGTTTAGCGTGCTCGCCGGCGAGCGCCGTCCGGCCAGCGGCGCGGTCGAAATCGACGGCAGCGACGTTACCAGCATGTCAGCGCAGCGCCGCACCCGCGCCGGCGTGGTGCGTACCTTCCAGGTGACGCGCATCCTGCCTTCGCTGACGGTTCTCGAAAATGCGCTTGTCGCACTCCTTGCGGCGACGCGCGCCAACATTTGCTTCTGGTGGCCGCTGTCACGCGCCTGGCACGCGCGGGCGGAGGCAGTCCTCGACACAGTCGGGCTAAAGGAAAAAAGCGCGGAGAACGCCGGGACCTTGTCGCAAGGCGACCGCAAGCGTCTTGAGATCGCCTGTGCGCTGGCGCTTTCCCCTCGCCTCCTTTTGCTCGACGAACCCACGGCCGGCATGTCGCCCGAAGAAACCCAAAGTACGATCAATCTCATCGACGCGCTGTGGCGCGAGCGCAAGATAACCGTGCTCCTCACCGAACACGACGTCGCCATGGTTTTTCGCCTCGCGCAACGGATCACAGTGTTGCACCGGGGCGCCGTGTTGTGCACCGACACGCCTGTCGAGATCCAAAAGCGCGACGACGTCCGGCAAATCTATCTCGGCTCGACGTGAGGATGCCGATGCTCAACGTTGCGGGTCTCACCGCGCACTACGGCACCGCCCAGGTCCTGTTCGGGCTGGATTTCGATCTCGCCGAGGGCTCCTCCACTGCTCTCCTCGGCCGCAACGGCGCCGGCAAAACCACGACCACCCGCGCGATCATGGGCGTGCGTTGCCGTTGCCGCGGCTCGATCACCTATTGCGGGGAGCGGATCGACAGGCTGGCGACACATCTGCGCGCCATTCAGGGGCTTCAGGTAGTGCCGGAGGATCGCCGCATCTATTCGCGGATGACGGTGCGGCAAAATCTGGAATTGGGCACCTACGCGCGCGGCACCCGCGAGACGATCAGCGTCCAACGGCTGGTCGACGCGCTGCCGATGCTCGGGCCGTTGCTGGAACGCTACGGCAATCAGCTCAGCGGCGGCGAGCAGCAGCTGGTTGCCATCGCCCGCGCCATGGTGCCGAACCCGCGAATCCTGATCATGGACGAACCCTCGCAGGGCCTCGCGCCGGTAATCCTCGAACAGGTTCGCGATGCGATCAACACGCTGCGCCGGCAATTTGGCACGGTCATTCTTCTGACCGAGCAGAACGTCCAGTTTGCCTTAAGCATCGCCGAGGACGTCATCGTCATCGACAAAGGGGCGATCGTCTTCGCCGGCGCGCGGCAGGACTTTCAGGCGCGCACCGACATCCAGCATCGGTATCTGGCGATTTAAGGCGCCAGCCGCATATCGAGACGGCCAGCGCCGGTTGCCGCTAAGCTTTAGGCTTGGACTTTGGCCCGAACGGCTCCGGCAGGAAGCGCGTGTCGCGTTCGTCCAAAAAGCCGCGCATGCCACCCTTCTTTTGCGCGGCAAACAGCTTATCGCGTTGCGGGCCATGCGACGTATGCGCCATCGCCGATAGCGCGCCATTGAGATTCATGCCAGCCAAGACGCCGGCCGACTGTAATCCGCGCATGGTAATGGCCTTGTTCATCCGCACCGATGCTTCCGGCACCATGGCGATGCGCTCGGCGAGGCGGCGCGCATGCGGGATCAGCTTGTCGTGCGGCACGACTTCATTGACGAGACCGATGCGCAAGGCCTCTTGCGCGTCGATATGATCGCCGGTGAGCGCGTAGCGGTTCGCCGCCTTCCACCCGCACAGAGCCGCGAACAGAAAAGTCGTATTCGATATGTGCCGTACTTCGGGCTGGGCAAAAACCGCCCGCTCCGAGGCGATCGTGATATCGCACGCGATCTGGTACCAAAAGCCGCCGCCCATCGCGTAGCCGTTGACGGCGGCGATGACCGGCTTGGCCAGCTGCCAGATGTGCATCAGCTTTTCGACAATGCGGCTGTCGAGAAGCCACCAGTATTCGATGTAGTCGCCGACCGGTTTGCCGGTCGGGTCGAGCGGGCCGGTGTCGGTTTCGCCGCTGGTGGCCATGTCGTAGCCGGCGCAGAAGGCGTTGCCGGATCCGGTCAGGATAATCGCGCGAACCTTTCTGTCGGCATCGGCCTCATCGAGCGCCCGATGCATTTCATTTTCGAGCTCCGGCAGGATGGCGTTGTACGCCTTCGGCCGATTGAGCGTAATGGTCGCGACTGGTCCAGCCACTTCGTACAGGATATGTGTGTAGGCCACGGTCGAGCACTCCTCACTGTTTGTTTGTTGGATGAAGGGTTGTTGAAAATCGACTTCGGTTGTGCCGCGATGGGGCCGTAATTAAAATGGCACCACGATGCCGTCGAGCGGCGCGTCGCAGTTGACGAGGTCGACGCGTTTTGAGGAAATCCGGATGTTGCCGCCGATGATTGTCAGCCAATGAAACGACGTGCCGCCGAACAGCCGCTGCTCGTTGCGGCGGAATTCGATCAGCACGAACTTCGATCGCACCAGGGTCGTTGTCGCGTCCGCATCGTCCTCGATTGTCACATTGGTGACGATCCGGCTCGTTCGCGACCGCGGCTCCTGCGAGTAGATCCGCGGGCTCGCCAGCCGGCGCACGCGCGTTTCCAGAAGCTGCCGGTCGTCGTAGATCAGCGATACGGTTTCGAGCGGGTCGACCTGCCCAGGCTCGCTCGGGACCCAGTAGGTCGCCTCCGGCGTAAACAGCGCCAGCCATTCGTCGAATCTGGCTTCATCAAGCAGTCGCGCCTCGTGGAGCAGAAACTGCTCACACGCTTGAACGTCAAGACGCTTTTCCGCCCCCATCCCGGCATGGGTTTCCGGTGCGCGTGCCCCTTGCGGCCCGTTCATGCCGACAGGCTTTCCGGCTGCCGCTGTCGCGCTTCGGTGCGGGCGCCTGCCATGTAGCCGACCCAGGCATCGAACATGTTGCGGATGTAAATCTCGCTGGTCGAGTTCTTGCCGCGGCGTCCGCCGTGCTCGTCCGGCAGGTCGCTTTGGTAGCCGCGGCCGATCTGCAGCCACTCGGCGCCTTCGCTGGAAATGCCAAGCCCGATGCGGTTGTAGATTTCCAGATCGTCGGTAAGCACCAGCGACCCGGTGCCGTTGACGATGTTGGCAAAGCGGATGGTGTTGTGGAACATCCGCTCCGGGGCACCCCGCAATCTGAAACTATAAGTGCAGACCAGCGTACGATCGACCCCCAGCGGATGGATGACGCGAAGCTGCTGGAACTGGCTCATGAACGACAGGTTCGGATAGACGTTGCTGTTCCAGCGGCGGACTTCCATGATCCGCCTTGTCTCCTCCCTGCCCTTTTTCTTTTCCAGCGACTCCATGTAGTCGCGGAACACGGGATCGTTCAGCGCCGCCACGAGCTTCTTGTCGTCGTGATAATCGCCGAGATAGCTGTGGCCGTTCGGGTAGGCCCAGATGCCGACCTGTGACTCCCAGAAGCTGTAGGGGGCGCCGTTCTGGCGCATCTGCCGGATCGCGATCTCGCCGGCGCCGTCGGTGTAGACGTCGTCTTTCTGCTGTTGCGCCGCCTCGATCGACGAACGGTGGGTGAACCACGGGTGTGCGGCGTCGCAGAGGTTTTCGAGATAAAGTTTCCAGTTGCCGTTGTAGGTGTGCTTGAACACGCCGCCCGCGATTTCCAGTTCTCCGTCCGGTGCGCGATCGACCATGTCGTCGAGCGAAGTCGCCATATAGCCGAGCCAATCCTCCAGGCTCGGCCCATCCTCCGACTGATTGACAAAGATGAAGCCGCGATAGCTCGACACCCGCGGCACGCGCAGCATCGCCATGGCCCGGCTCTTCGGATCGAAATCCGCCGGATAGCCGTGCTGCAGCGGCACCGCCTTGAGCCGGCCGTCGAGATGATAGGTCCAGCCGTGATAGCAGCACTGAAACTCGTCAGTCCGCCCCTTGTCCAGGGCAACCACCATGGCGCCGCGGTGAGCGCACTGGTTGTGCAGGACATGCAGCGCTTTGTCGGGCCCGCGAACCACAACGATCGGCTTGCGGCCGACCTCGGTGCAGAAGTAATCGCCCGGCTCGCGCACCTGACTTTCATGGCCGACATAAATCCACGCGCGGCCGAAGATGCGCTCAAGTTCAAGTTCGAAGATCGCCGGATCGTCATAGAGCGAACGGTGCACGGCAGCCGGCTTCACCAGCGATGTAACGTCTTGAGGGGTTTCGTGCCGCATCGGTGCACCGCGTTTAGCTGCCTTGTGCCGCGAACTTGAGGGCTCACGGAAGCTTTGTTTGGTGAGACGCCATCGTAGCGTATCGTACCGCTGCTCCCGATGACAACGGCGATTATGGCAACGCCGAGTTGTCAAAACATCCCGGCTAGGCCGACTTTGAGCGATACCAGTCGACGATTGCGCTACCGGTCGCGATCCAAACCGCATCGTGCTTGCGGATATGCTTCAGCGCCCTTTCGAGATAGCGCGCGCGGAACGGATGCCCGACCAGGAACGGATGCAGCGCCATGGAGAGCACGCGCGGCTGTTTCTTGCCGTCCTCGTAAAGGGTGTCGAACTGATCGACGATCATTCGCTCGAAGTCCTCACCCGAGCCGCCATGCTGGAGAAACACCGGAATGTCGCCGATCTCCAGGGTGTAGGGGATAGCGATGATCGGCCCTCTGCGGGTCTTCATGGTGTACGGTTGCTCGTCGTTGCACCAGTCGGCGACGTAGTCGATACCGGCTTCGGCGAGCAGATCGAGCGTGTTGTCGGTCTCGGTCAGCGCCGGGCCGAGCCAGCCGCGCGGTTTCCTGCCCGTAGCCGCGGTGATCGTGTCGAGCACGCCTTTGATGATGCCGCGCTCGGCATCCTCGGGCATGCCGGTAAACAGCGACGAATTGTTCTCGCCATGCGCCATCCACTCCCAGCCGAGCCGGTTGCCCTCCTGGATGATCGCCGGATAGCGCGCGCAGACTTCCGAATTGAGCGCAGCGGTTGCAACAAATCCCTGCCGCTCGAGGATTTCCATGAGCCGCCAAACGCCGACGCGCACACCGTAATCGCGCCACGCATAGTTGAGTACATCCGGCCGAAGACCCGCGGTCATCGGCGTCAGCGACATCGCCGGCTTGTCATAGTGGAAGTGCTCGATGTTCGGCGTCACCCAGACGGCGATGCGTGCGCCATTGGGCAGTTCCCATCTCGGACGTTTGGCAATTGCCGAGTATTCAAATCTTCCGTGTTCCATGATTTTTCACAATGCAGCCTGAACGGAACTCAATGTCCGCTGCCAAAGCTTAGTCGCAGTCGTTCGATTGACAAATCGTCGAACGACATTTTACACTTAAAACAGTCGCTTGGCAGAAGGGTTGGTCGTAGTCGCGTCAGGGGGATCGTCGGACCGCAGCCACTTCAACTCAGGCGTTAGCACTTCCGGGAAAATCGCGCACGCCGCGCAACTTGGCATCGCTGCCTGGTTGTTCGGGAATGCATAAAGGACTTCGATCCTGTCGCCGGGCCTTGGCTACGAGGGAACGAACATGCCTGCAGCACCCATTGTTTTCGGCCGCGAGTTCTTCGAGGTCGATCCGCGCTCTACCGCTTTGATCATCATCGACATGCAGAACGCCTTCGTCGCCGAAGGCGCGACCTACGAAACGCCCGGCGCCCGGACGATGATGCCTAATCTGGAGCGCCTGATCGGTTTTGCCCGCGAACAGCGCATGCCGATTGTTTGGACGCAGTCGGACCATAGTGCGCCATTCGGCGGGGTCATGTTGAAGAAATTCCCGACCATTCGTGAAGACAAGTACCTGTGGAAGGGCCAGCCGAGTTTTGAACTCTACGAGCACATGCCCCCGCCCGAGGAAACCGAATACCGCGTCGTCAAGCATAAGTACGATGCGTTCTTCGAAACCGATCTCGACTCGATCCTGCGCAATCATCGGATCAGAACGATCATCATCGTCGGCACCGCGACCAATGTCTGCTGCGAGTCGACGGCCCGGTCAGGATTTTTCCGCGACTATCAGGTCGCTTTTCCCAGCGACTGCAACGCGACCTTCGATCCGGGAATGCACGAAGCCTCGCTCAAGACCGTCGACATGTTCTTTGGCCGGGTGATGACAACGGATGACTTGCTTCAGGAGATGCGCACCGAGCTCGGTCGCAACCATCGCGTGGCGGCCGAGTAGTCGTTTGCTCCAGCAACGGCTGCGGAGAGGTTGTGACGCATGGACCGATTTTCGGTACATTGGAGATTGAGAGTGGAGAGAGCGATGAAGCTGACAGAAAGAATGATCAAACTATGTGTATCGGTATTGGTCGCCGGACTGGCACTGGTATCGTTCCATGTCTCGCCGTCGTTCGCGCAAGTTGACCCGCATCGGCCGCTGAAGGTCGCACTCGTTCTGCCCGGCCCGGTCAGCGACGGCACTTTCAATTCGGCCGCCGCCAAAGGCATCAAGGCGGCACAGGCGAAATATCCGAACATCACTGTGTCGATCCGCGAAAATACCCAGATGGCGCAGAGTGAAGCCGCTTTGTTCGAATATGCCAGCAACGGCTATGACGTCGTCATCGGCCACGGCTTCCAGTTCGCCGAGCCGGCGAAGAAGATCCACAAGCAGTTTCCGAAGACCTGGTTCATCATCAATACGGCAAAGGTCGCGGAGGCACCAAATCTCGCGTCATTCGACAATCGCTGGGGCGACATCGGCTACGTCGCCGGCGCGCTGGCCGGCGTCGTGACCAAAACCGGGATCATCGGCGGTATCGGCGGCATCCCCGTCCCGGTCATCCTGGAATACAATGAAGGACTTGAGCGCGGCGCCAAACGCACGCGCCCGGACGTCAAAATGCTTACGGCGGTCGTGGGCTCGTTCTCTGACGTCGCCAAGGGCAAGGAAGTCACTCTGGCGCTGATCGAGAAGGGCGCCGACGTGGTTTCACCGACCGGCAATGAAAGCGTCATCGGCACTTTGGAGGCTGCGAAGGAGAAAGGCGTGCTTATGATCGGCACGGCCTTCGACAGCGCGTCGTTTGCGCCGGATACGATTGTGGCGACGGCGCTTGTCAATTTCGACGTCAATATCGATCTCGCGATCGGCAGGATCCTGGACGGATCGATCAAGCCGGAAATCTACAACCTGGGATTCAAGGAAAACGGCATCGCGTGGTCGGGCTACGGCAAATTCGACAGCAAGATTCCGGCTGACGGCAAAGCCAAGGTCCAAGCCATCATCGATGAAATTAAGGCCGGTAAGACGCCGGACCTGCCGAAAGTCCGCTAAAGGTCGGAAGCCACGTTGACACCGCTGCTGGAGGCGCACGGGCTGAACAAATCCTACGGTCAGCTGCGCGCCAACTACGATGTTTCGTTTTCCATCTTTCCCGGTGAAATTGTCGGCATTGTCGGAGAGAACGGCGCCGGCAAGTCGACGCTGGTCAAAATGCTGGGCGGCGCGCTGGCGCCGGATTCCGGAGAGATCCTGATTTCCGGCTCGGCCGTCGCCCTGCACTCTCCCGCTGACGCGCAAAAAGCCGGCATCTCGCTCGTCCATCAGCACTTCAACCTGATCGAGGATTTGACGGTCGAGGAGAACCTGGTTCTTGGCCGCCCGGAATTGCGCCACGGCATTCTTCGCTTCAAAGAGTTGCGACCGGAGTTTCTGAGCGTTGCCGAAGACCTTGGCACGCACATACCGTTCGACGCCCCAATCTCCGCGCTCTCGGTCGGCGGCCGGCAACAGGTCGAGCTGATCCGCGCCCTGTTTCACGACCCGCGGCTTCTCATCCTCGACGAACCGACCGCCGTGCTGCCGCCCGACGAACGCGATCGGCTGCTGCGCTTTATTCGTCTTCTCAAAGACCGCGGCACGGCGACGATCCTGATCAGCCACAAGCTCGACGATCTCTACGATTGCTGCGACCGCGCCGTGGTGATGCGGGCGGGCCGCGTCGTCGGCGCGTCCGATCTTCGTCCAGACGACCGCGCCGAGCTTGTTCGCCTGATCGTCGGCGCCGAGCTGCCGACGCCGGATACGCGGCACGGAACGCGCGGCGCCCCGCGGGTGACCGTCAAGGAACTCGTGGTCCATCGCGACAACGGCACAGTCGCGGTGGATCACGGCAGTTTCGATCTGCATGCCGGCGAAATCGTCGGTCTCTGCGGCGTCGAGGGCAACGGGCAGACCGAATTGCTGCACGCTTTGGCGGGCATGCGGCCGATCCAGTCCGGCGAGATCACTTACGCGATCGGCAACGCACCAGTAACGAATGCGGACGCCGCTTTGCTTCGCCGGATCGGCGTCGCCCATATCCCCGAGGATCGGCACCATTATGCGATTGTTGCCGCCTTCAGCCTGACCTTGAATTGGCTGTTGCGGAAGTTGAGCCAACCCCGCTTCGCCGCCTGGGGATTGCTGCGGCGTCAAGCGGCGGCCAAGGCGACCGCGGCCGCCATCAAGGACAACGACGTGCGGGCGTCGGGGCCGCGGGCGCGCATGGCCGACCTTTCCGGCGGCAATCAGCAAAAGTTCGTCATTGCCCGCGAACTCGGGGATGACGTCGCGGTCATTCTCGCCGGGCACCCGACGCGTGGGCTTGACATCCGCACCGTGGTTGCGATCCGCAACCGGCTGGTCGCCGAACGAGCACGCGGTGTCGCCATTCTACTGCTGTCCGCCGACTTGTCCGAAGTCTGGGATATCGCCGATCGCATCATGGTGATGGCGCGCGGACGGCTGCGCGGCCCGGTCCCGGTCGGCGGAGACGACCCTGGCGGAAATCGGTCACTGGATGACGACGCCATGAGCCCGGGCGTGACGCGGGTGGCTCGTGTCGGCGTCGTCCTCATCGTTGCCGCGCTTGTTCCCAGCTTGTTCGTGCTCGTCGCCGGGCATAATCCCTGGCGCGTGTTCACCACGCTGGTGCTGTACGCCTTCGGGCCGCAGGGCTGGAGCGAAGTGCTGGTCCATGCGATCCCGCTCACCTTGATCGGCCTTGGCGTCGCATTCGCGCTGCGCGCCGGCCTGTTCAACATCGGCGCCGACGGTCAACTGATAGCCGGTGCGGTGCTGGCGGTCTTCCTGGCTCCCTATCTCGCCGACTGGGGCATCGCCGGCCTTTTGGTATTTCTCATACTCGGATCCATCGGCGGCGCCGCCCTTGGGGCTTTGGTCGGCTATTTGCGGGCCTGGTTCGGCGCCAGCGAGATTATCGTCACGATCATGCTGAACTACGTAATGGTGCAGATGATCAGCTACCTGATCCGCGGACCGATGCAGGAATCGACGCGGTTTTGGCCGCAGTCTTATCTGATCCCGGAGGACTGCTTCCTGCCGGTGATCGTGCCGGGAACGCGGCTTCATGCCGGTTTGTTCGTCGCGCTCTTCATGGTGATCGTCGGTGCCGTCGTGCAACGGCAGAGCGTGCTCGGCTTCCGGGCTGCTGTATTGGGCGCCAATCCCGGCGCCGCCGCCTATGCCGGCTTCCATGTGAAAATCCTCACCGTCATCGTCATGGCGATCTCGGGCGGGCTCGCGGGACTTGCCGGGGCGGTCGAAGTCGGCGGTATCTATCAGCGCCTGCAGGACAATATGAGCGAAGGTTTCGGCCTCGCCGCCATCGCTGTCGCGCTGATCGCGCGGCTCGAAGCGGCCGCGATCCCGCTGGCGGCTTGCCTGTTCGGAGATTTTCTTCGCCGGCGCCGGCGCGCTCCAGCGCGAACTAGCGCTGCCGTTCCCGCTGGTATGGATCATCGAAGCCTCCGTCATCTTCGCTGTGGCCGCGGTGCAATGGGCATTACCGAGCCGAAAGACGATCGCGTGATGGATGCGATTTTCATCGCCGCATTGCTTGCCGCGACCATCAGGCTCGGCATGGCGATCGGGCTTGCGGCAATCGGCGAAGCCGCCGCTGAACGCTCCGGCATTTTCAACATCGGCATCGAAGGCGTGATGCTGTCTGGCGCCTTCGTCGCCGCGTGGGGCTCGGTACGCACCGGATCGCCATGGCTCGGCGTCCTCTTCGCCATGATCATCGGCCTCGTCCTTGCCGGCTTTCATGCCTTCATGGTTCTGGGGCTGCGGATCGACCAGTTCGTCAGCGGCATCGGCATGGTCATTTTCGGGCTCGGCTTTTCGAGCTTTACCGCACGTCTGACCATCGGTGCAAAACCGACGTCGGTCCACGGGCTTGCACCGATCGATCTCGGCGCCATCTCCCACATTCCGGTTATCGGTCCGACCCTGTTCGCGCAAAGCCCGCTCGCATACATCGCCGTTGCGCTGGCCATCGCTACTGGATGGGTCATCAACCGCACCGCGTTCGGGCTCGAAGTCCGCGCCTGCGGCGAAAATGCCGAGGTCGCCGAGACTTTGGCAATCCCGGTCAAGCTGCGGCAAACAGCTTGCATCCTGTTCGGCGGCGTCACAGCTGGCCTGGGCGGCGCTTATCTGTCCGTCGTGCAGGTCAACGCGTTCGTCGAGAACATGGTGCAGGGCCGCGGCTTTCTTGCCGTCGCGTGCGTAATGCTGGGCCGCCGGCGCCCGGTGGTTGCGTTGCTGGCGGCGCTCGGATTTGGTCTGGCGGAAGCGACCCAGATCCGATTGCAGACGATCTATCCCGACCTGCCCTATCAGTTTCTCGTCATCCTGCCTTATCTCGCGGCGATCGCGGCGCTGGTCATCGGTCACGCCCGGCGCGGCGTGAAGGCGGCATAACGAGCGCTTCGCGGATATCAGAAGCGCCGATGCTCGTGGATCGCACGCTCGATCCAAGCCGCCGCACGCAATAGTTTCGTGTCCTCGAATTGCGAGCCGATGAGCTGGATGCCGACCGGGAGTTGTTGTGGACCGGCAAATCCCGGCAACGTGATTGCCGGAACATGCAACATGGTCCAGAAGCGCTGAAACAAGAAGTCGCTCGGCGCCGTGAGCCCCTCGGGCGCCTCACCCGCTGCAGCTGGCGTCAACAGCACATCATACGCGCCGACAATGGGCGCGAATTCGCGCTGCCGCGCGATAGCGAGCGCGCATGCGCCAGTGTAATCAGCGAACGGCGTCGCAAAGCCGCGTTCAAGCAGGCCGACAAGCCTCGGGCTAAGCTTGTCGGCGTGGTTGTAAAATTCATACGCCATGGCGCGGGCGAACTCGAAGGCGAGGATTGTCCAGTGGGCATCGAGCGCTGCATCGAAGCTCGCCGGCAATTCAACCGTTTCAACGCTAGCCCCGGCGCCGCGCAATAGCGCAGTCGCCTCTTCCATAACTTGCCGCGTTGCGGCTTGCGCCTGCGGCCAGTGCGGCGACGGGCAAAACCCGATCCGCGGCGCCTGCGCCAACGGCTCCGCGCGGAGCACCTCGCCTCCAAGGAGCGCATTTGCGACCAGCACCACATCGGCGACCGATCGCGTCAGAATGCCGAGATTGTCCAGCGATCCGGCCTGCACCTTCACGCCCTGCACCGGCAGAATCTGGTGCGACGGCATGTAGCCGACGACGCCGCAATACGACGCCGGGCGGATGGTCGAGCCCACGGTCTGGGTGCCGATCGCGGCGGGCACCATGAAATCGGCGACCGCGGCCGCCGATCCCGAGGAAGAGCCGCCGGGTGTGTGTTTGATATTGTGCGGGTTCGCGGTGCGGCCCGGTGTTACCGCGGCGAATTCGGGTGTGACGGTCTTGCCGAGGATGATCGCGCCTGCTCGCCGCAACATCGCGACGCAGGCGGCATCCGAGGACGGAACAACGCCCTTATAGATCGGCGAACCGTGCTCGGTCGGCATGTCGTGCGTGTCGATAATGTCCTTGATCGCGATCGGCATACCGTGTAACGCGCCCTCCCCTTGCTATGCGTCGGCGCTTGCCCGCCTGCGCGAACGCAGCCTCTTTCGCCAGGTAGGTCCAGGCGCCGACATCCGGCCTCGCGCTCGGCGATGCGATCAAGGCATGCACTGCAGATAATCCGTCGCGGTAAATCTCGCCGTCCGCGATCATCTTCCGCGCCGTCGTCGCATCGTGCCGGTTGATCCCGACAGGCTTCATTGCATTTCCTTGCTGTTCAAATATTACCGCCGAAACTTCGCGCCGGCAGATAGTGCAGCACCCGCCGCTCGACCATGATGACGGCGAGATAGGCGATGCTCGCCGACGATGGTCAGCATCACGATCGAGACGAACACCATCGGCGTGTTGGCCTGGCCCTCGCCGAAAGCTGAGCAGATAACCCAGCCCCACATTGCCGCCGACCAGTTCGCCGACAACCACGCCGACGACGGCCGAGGTCGAGCCGATGCGCAGCCCTGCAAACATCGGCGGCAGCGACGCCGGAAATTCGACCTTCCAGAAAATCTGCGCGCGGGTTGCCTTGAAGGCGCGCGCGAGATTGACCAAATCCGGATCGACGCCGCGGATCGCGGTCAAGACGTTGACCATGACCGGGAAGAACACGATCAGGATCGCCACCAGGATTTTCGGATAAACCGTAAAGCCCATCCACAAGATGAACAGCGGTGCGAAACGCGACCTTGGGCGCGATCTGCAGCGCGAGAATGTAGGGCGAAAGCGCGAGCTCCGCGGTCGGCGACATTCCGAGCACATAACCGACAAACGCGCCGAGCAGGCTTCCCAGCACGAAGCCGGCCAGAACTTCGCCGGCGGTCACGCCGGTGTGCAGCAGAAGGTGGCTTACTTGCCAATCGTACGCGAATTCCTGCGCCACCATCGAGAGTGAGGGCACGATATACGGGGGAATACCGAGCAAGCCGGGTCCCCACTGCCATGCGGCGAGAAAGACAACGAGCAGTATGACGCTCGCCGCCGGCCCCCTATGAACCGACGATGATCGCGCGGCGCCGTTCATCCATCGCCTCGCACGGCCTCAAGCTCGCCATGACCGATCCCGAGCCGATCCATCAGCCGGGCGACGTAATCGCTCACCTTGGGATCTTGTCGCCGCGCGATTGGATCGTCGCGGTGCGGCAGCTCGATTGCGATTTCGTCGATGATGGTGCCCGGCCGCCGGCTCATCACCAGCACGCGATCCGACAGCGTGACCGCTTCGATGAGATCATGAGTAATGAGTAGCGCAGTCTTGCCCGCCTCCTGGAGCGTCTGCGCCAGGTCGCGCTGCAGCACCATACGGGTCTGCGCATCCACCGCCGAGAATGGCTCATCGAGCAACAGCACATGCGGGTCGACCGCAAGCGTACGCGCCAGCGCCACGCGTTGCCGCATGCCGCCCGACAATTGGTGTGGATAGTGGCTGGAAAATTCGGCGAGGTTGAAGTTTGTCAGCAGCTGCTGCGCGCGCTGGCGCCGCTCTACCAGCGGCTGGCGCTGAATCTCGGCGCCGAACGTGACGTTTTCGGCGACCGTCCGCCACGGCAGCAGCAGATCTTTCTGCAGCATGAAGGCGACATGGGCCTGCGGACCCGCGACTGGCTCCCCGTCTACGAGGGCCATACCTTCGCTTGGCGCGGCGAGCCCGGAACCGATATTGAGGAATGTGCTTTTGCCGCAACCGCTCGGCCCGATCAGGGAAACGACTTCGCCGTCGCGAACCGAGAAGCCGACATCGCGAACCGCGGTCAGCATGCCCCGACCGCTCCGTTCCGCAAAACGCATCGTCACGTTGCGGTATTCGAGGCGTACAACGTCTGACATCGGCAAATCGACTGCCACAGCTATCTATTTGGGCCGATTGCCAGCGTATCAGCGCCCGGTGAATTGAGTATAGTGGCAAGGACTGCTGCGGCAATAATGTGCGACGCGTCCGCGCAGGAAGGAGGCAATGATGTTGATTGGCGTGAGTGGGCGATCCGCTTCCTTCGCCTTGAGGGTCGTCGCCGGCCTGGCGATTGCTGTTGTCGCCTTACAGGCTGCCACGCCGGCGCGCGCGGATGAAAAGCTCACATATTTATTTCCGGCGCCTCCGATTCTGCCGGCCTTTGGCCCGATCCAGCTCGCCAAAGGGAAAGGTTACTTCTCCCGGGCGGGCTTGGACGTGAACTACGCGGTCGGTCGCGGCGGCGTCGATGTCGCCAAGGAGGTCGGCGCCGGCAACGCGCCGCTGGGCGGCATTCTGGGGGATGGCCCGATCATCGTGCGGCAGAATGGCGTACCGATCAAAGTCGTCGCAGTGTTCGGCGGCAAAGGTTTCATGCAACTCGTGGTCCGGGAGGATTCCAAGATCCAGAAGCCGGCTGACCTCAAGGGAAAGACCATCACAGTGATGTCCTATCAGGACACGACGTTTTATGCGTTGCTGGGTTTGCTCGCGAGCGCCGGCCTGACGCAAGACGACGTTAACATACAAGCCGCAGGGCCGGCCGGCGTCTGGCAAATGGTAGCCAGCGGTAAATCCGCAGGAATGGCCGGTGTGCCGGATTGGATCGCGCTCGCTGCAAGCTACCGGCGTCGCGATGAAAGTGCTGCCGACCGACGAATTTTTCCCGCATATGGCGCAAGGCATCGGCGCGTCCGATCAGATCATCAAGGACAAGCCGCAGATGGTCGGAGCGTTTGTGAAAGCGGCCCTGCACGGCATGAAGGACATTATGGACAATCCCGGCGTCGCAGCCGAAGACTTCGTTAAGTTTGTGCCGGAGTGGACCGGCAAGACCGATCAGATCAAGGCCGTCTTTACCTACTACGACCAGCTCGTCTATCCGGGCCAGACTGAACTCGGCGAGGTCAATCCCGAGCGGCTCGCCAAGCTGCAAGACTTTTATCTCGCCAAAGGGATCATCCAGCGGAAGACGCCGCTCGACGAGCTCTACACCAATCAATTCGTCAAATAACGGCGTCATCCCGCGAGCTAGGCGAAGCACGCATAGCCGGCATCATATCAGTCCTTGCGGCCCCGGTCCGTTCCCTTTACTTGCCAGCATCCGACGCCGCACACAGTTAGGCATTACAACAAATGAAAAAACGATACGCGGAGATCGTCGGCGCCGGATTTGCCGGGCTGACCGCGGCGTCCGCGCTGGCGCAGCGCGGCTGGAGCGTGCGTGTGCACGAACGCGCCGATCGCCTGCGCACCACCGGTGCCGGCATTTACATTTACGAGAACGGCTTGCGCGTACTGGAAGCAGTCGGCGCCTATGATGCCGCAGTTCAGGGCGCGCCGTTCGCGCACACCCGCGAAGTCCGCGATGGCCGGGACCGATTGATTTCGGTGCATCGCTGGACCGGCAGCCGTGTGTTCAGCATCGTGCGTCAGAACGTCATCAACGCGCTCGCTGCTGCGGCGACACGGGCGGGCGTCGTAATCGTCACCAATTCGACGGCGACCGGGGCGACCGCCGAAGGCGAACTGCTGTTTGCGGACGGCAGTAACGTCAAGGCCGATCTAATCGTCGGCGCCGACGGCAGCAATTCGCGGCTGCGCGATTCGCTCGGCCTGCTGTCGAAGCGGAAATATCTGGTCGATGGCTGCATCCGGCTGCTGCTGGACAAAACCGAAGCCGAGCGCGCACCGGCCGACGGCGCCAAGACGATCGAATATTGGTCGGGCACGCGGCGGCTTCTGTACACGCCGTGCAGCGAGACCGACATTTATATTGCGCTCACCATGCTCGACGACGATGCGGCCGCGAAGGCAGTGCCGGTGCGCAAAGACGAATGGAAGCGGGCATTCCCGCATCTCGAAGCCCTGATCGACCGTGTCGGTGCGCTCGGGCGTTACGACCGCTTCGAACTCATCAAGCTCAAGCGGTGGTCGACCGGTCGGGTCGCGATCATCGGCGATGCGGCCCACGCGTTGCCACCGAATATCGGCCAAGGCGGCGGCTGCGCCATGATGAATGCGCTGTCGCTCTCCGTCTATCTCGAACGCGACGACGAGGTTTCCGCCGCGTTGGAGACCTGGGAGCGCCAGGAACGTCCCCTCACCGAGCACACGCAACGTATCTCCTATTTTCTCGGCCTGCCGACGACATGGCCGCCAACGTTGCGGGCCGCTGCACTTGGGATAGCAGGCCGATCGAAATGGCTGGTTCGGCAGCGGACGCGCACCGCGCTGCACCGCCCAACGGGCACATAGCATGAGAAAGGCGCCGGCTTAAAGCCGGCGCCCTCGGTACGCACTACACAACCCTGGTCCGTTCGTCAGCACCATTACATGCCGGCGTTGATCTCCGTCTGCAGCGTGGCAGCATTCGCCGCGTCGTTTTCCTGTTCGGCCGCTGCCATTGAGGCATTCAGCGCATTGCTGTCGTTCATCTGCTGAATCGCCTGATTTTCAGCATCGGATGCCGCCTGTGCATCACAAGATGCGCAGCCTGCTGATGCGCTGGAATCATAGGAGGGCGAAGAAAACCAATCGTAGGTACCGCCGCCGGAGCCGCGCAGGGCGCGAACATCCCGCACCAAGTTGGCATACGGGACCGGCCCGCCGCCGAGCATACCGCGGACGAACTGCGCGACATCGACGTTGAGCCGACCGCCGGGCAGCGGCCGCCCGGCCGCGTACTGCAGTGGCGCGCGCACTTGCGAGGCCTGCGCGTACCTGGGAACCGGGTTGGCCGGGCTCGGAGCCGCCATTGCGGTGGTTCCGATCAGCGCCAGCGAAGTCGCGAGCATTGCAGTGGTGATCAAAGATTTCATGACACGCTCCTCTTTATTGTTAAGGGCCGAGAAGGGTCCAAACGGTTCAAGACGCTTACGAACGATGACAAGGCTAAGCCGCGTAAACTTTCCACCTGATGGCCGGCTAATTAATTATTCGCCATGTTCACGCGCGATGTTTCCGCGAAGCGTCAGCAAGCTTGACTTATTTGTTGTGCGGATGCGCACGAAGTTTTTTTGCAGCGCACTGTCTGCTTTGTGACTCAACGAGGTCATGGAGATGCCACAAATTCCGCCTAGGGTGGCTTCAGGAGGAGTGAGGCAGGGAGAAAACAGTGCTCAACGATACCGCGCGTGCGCGTCTTGCCACTTACGATAGGAATATTTGTCCGCAGTGCAGCGGTTGGCTGCTCGCGCCCGACTGGTCGGAACACGTCAACGAACGAAGCGTCCGCCACAGCTGGTCGTGCGAAGCTTGCGGTTATGGATTCGAGACGACCGTGTTTTTCGCAGCGCCGGAGCAAGCGGCCGCGTAGCGTTCAAAGGGTATTTGGGTGTTCAAGCGCGCGGCGGATAACGATGCCGCCGTCCTTGAAAATCTTCGACTCTAGTGCCGCCTTCGTCGAGATAGTTCGGACCGATCGGCGATTTACCATGACCGTGCGGGATGTCGAGCACGTAGGCCGGCTGGCACAGGCCTGAGTAGCGGCCGCGGAGCGCCCGCATCAGCGCCTGACCCTCGGCAATGGTTGTGCGCAGATGCGCCGTGCCGGGCGCAAGATCGGCATGATGCAGGTAATAGGGCTTGATACGGCACTCGACCAAGCGTACGCATCAGCGCGCCGAGCGTCTCGGTTTCGTCGTTTACGCCGCGCAACAGCACCGACTGGGACAGCATCGGAATGCCGGCGTCGATAAAGCGCGCGCAGGCAGCGCGGGCCTGTTTGGTCAATTCGCGGGGATGATTGACGTGCAAGACAACGAAGGTTGCCTTGTCCCGCGCTCGCAGCGCGCGGACTAGGGCGGCTGAGATCCGTTCCGGCGCGACCGCCGGCACGCGGGTATGCACCCGGATCACCTTGACGTGATCGATACCGGCAAGTGAGCCGACCACTTCCTTGATCCGCCGCGCCGAAAGCACGAGCGGATCGCCGCCGCTCAAAATCACTTCCCAGATTTCCGGATGAGCACGGATGTAATCGAGCGCGCCCGCGAGCGCGGCCGGCGACAATCCTCCCCTCCCCGGCCCCACCATTTCGCGGCGGAAGCAGAACCGGCAATAGACCGCGCAGGCGTTGCACGATCTTCAGCAGCACCCGGTCGGGATAGCGATGGACGATGCCTTCGACCGGGCTGAATGCATCATCGCCGATCGGATCGCGGCTTTCCTGCGGACTTTGCTCAAGCTCGCGCGCGTCCGGCACGAACTGGCGTGCAATCGGATCGAGCGGGTCGGCGGGGTCGATCAATTCGGCCATTGCCGGGGTGATGGCGACGGCATAGCGGGCCGCGACCCGGCGAGCTCACGCAGCCGCTCGCGGCCCGCTAGATGCGCATCCACGAGCGCTGACTGAAAGCGCAAAGCAGGTTTTTGGGTGGCGGCAACCATGTAAGACCTCGTTGGCCGGATCACGGGCTTATGCTCGATACCGTCTCTTGCGAGCAAGTCTTGGTGTTGACGCCAACGAGGCTCGGGCAAGGCAACGGCAAAAAAACCGCAGTATTGACCTTCTGTCGTCCGTACGGATATGGTCCGTACAGTATCCCCTCAGTAAGGAGCCGGCAATGGCGGCGGACAGTGCCAATCGCGATGATCGGATTGAGTTGCGGACGACCAAGGAGGAAAAACGGCTCCTGGCAGCGGCCGCATCCTACGAGCGGCTCGACGTGACCAGCTTCATTATGCGTAACGTGTTGCCGACCGCGCGCGACGTCGTGGACCGTGCCGAGCGCATCGTGCTCAGCGGGCGCGACAGCAAGCGCGTGCTGGAACTCTTGGAAAATCCACCTAAACCGACCGCCGCGCTCATGGCTGCGGCGCGGCGCCATGCCGCCCGGAAATAGCGGCGTTGCTGGAGTGGCGCGAGGAACCCATTGGGCGGCATCACGACCGCAAGAATTTCGACTGCGGCTTTCCCACGCTCAACGAATACCTCGACCGCTACGCCAGGCAGAATCACGAGTCCGGCGGCGCCAAGACCTTCGTCGCAGTAGCGGCGGCTGCACCGGCGCGCGTGCTCGGCTTCTACTCGATTAGCCCAGGCGCTGTTGCGTTTGCCCGCGTTCCGGCAAGACTGAGCAAAAAACTCGGCCGCTATGATGTTCCGGTTTTTCGGCTGGGGCGGCTAGCCGTCGATCGCTCATTGCAGGGCCGCGGACTTGGCGGCGATTTGCTGTTTGCGGCCGGCAAACGCGCTTTGGCCGTCGCCGCCGAAGTCGGCGGCGTCGCGCTCGCTATCGACGCCAAGGATGAGCGAGCCGCTAGATGGTACGAACGGTTCGGCGCTCTGACGCTCCTCGACGATCCGCTCAAGCTCATCTTGCCGCTTGCCGTGATCGCCGAAGCGATTGCGACCGCGGGAAAGCGCCGGAGCGAACGGAGTTCATGAGAGCGGATTCCATAACACTTGATCGATCCGCGCGGCTCCTGTCGCCAGCATGACCAGGCGGTCGAGGCCAAGCGCGATGCCGCAAGCCTGTGGCATCGTTGCGAGCGCAGCAAGGAAATCCTCATCAAGCGGATAGCGCTCGCCGTAAATGCGCTCCTTCTCGGCCATTTCGCATTCGAGCCGCCGGCGCTGTTCGGCGGCGTCAGTCAATTCGCCAAAGCCGTTGGCGAGTTCCACGCCGCACGCATAAAGCTCGAAGCGCTCGGCGACGCGCGGATCTGGCGCGGGCCGCGCCAAAGCGGCCTGCCCGGCCGGATATCGATCAAGAATAGTCGCACGGCCGATCCCTAGCTGGCCTTCGATCTTTTCCACCAGCACGCGGCTGAAAATATCGCCCCAGCTATCGTCATCGCTGACGCGAATGCCCGCCGCTTGGGCCGCGCGCGAAAGCCTGTCACGATCGGGCTCGCCGTCCGGCAGCGTCGCCAATAAATCGATACCAGCGAAGCGGGCGAACGCTTCGGCAACCGTCGGCCGCTCCGGCGCGGCGAACGGATCAGCCGAACGGCCGCGAAAGTTCAGTTGCTCGGTTCCGGCCGCCTTTGCCGCGAGTGCCAGGATCGCCGCACAATCGGCCATCAGCGTCTCGTAGGATTCGCCGGCGCGATACCATTCGACAAGAGTGAATTCGGGGTGGTGCAGCGCGCCGCGCTCACGGTTGCGGAACACCTTGGCGAACTCGACGATACGGCGCTCGCCCGCCGCCAAGAGCTTTTTGCAGGCGAATTCCGGGGACGTCCGCAAATAAAGCGGCGACGGGGCTCCGTCCGGGGCCAGAAGTGTCGTGGCGAAAGCGTGCAGATGGGTTTCATTGCCCGGCGAAATCTGCAAGGCGGCGGTTTCGCACCTCGATAAAGTCGTTCCTGGTAAACCAATCCCGCAGCGCAGCGACAATGCGGTTGCGCGCCAGCAGGAACGGCCGGCGATCGGCGTGCACGTGAGGGGCCCAAAAGGGCGAGGCGGGAAGGCTTTCCGGCATATCCTTGTACGGAGCGGCCTAAGGAAATATGTGGCGATCGGGCTCAAGATCGCTATGTTGCGCCCCTATTCAAAGCCAATTCATCGAGGAAACCGTGAAAGTCATCGCCAGCTCGCTGCGAAAAGGCAATATCGTCGAGATTGACGGCAAGCTCGGCGTCATCGTCTCAACCGAGAATATCCACCCCGGCAAGGGCACCCCCGTCACCCAGATGGACGTGCGGCGGATCGCCGACGGGGTCAAGGTTTCGCTGCGCTTTAAGACCACCGAGCAGGTCGAACGGGCCTTCGTCGAAGACCGCAAGCACCAATATCATGTATCAGGACAGCGACGGCTTCCATTTCATGAATATGGAAACCTACGACCAGGTCGCGCTGCCCGCCGACATTATCGGCGACCTGGCGGCCTATCTGCAGCCGGAGATGGAAGTCACGATCAGCATGCACGACGCCGTCCCGGTCGCCATCGAGCTGCCGCCAAAAGCCGTGCTCGAAGTGGTGGAAACCGAGCCGTCCATCAAAAGCCAGACCGCCGCGTCCTCGTATAAGCCGGCGGTCCTGTCCAATGGCGTGCGCACCATGGTGCCGCCCTTTGTCACCACCGGTACCAAGATCGTGGTCATGACCGCCGACGGCAGCTACGTCGAGCGGGCGAAGGACTAATTCGTCACTTCGGAAGCCGCATCGTTGAGCCCTCTCCCCTTGCGGGAGAGGGCAGCGCAGGACTTTGAGCAAGCACGGTCGGGCGAGGGGTTGCGGCCCGACCCCTCACCCATTTTTGTTGTTGAACCGCCGGGCAGCCCTCTCCCGCGAGGGGAGAGGGCATACTTTCGGCTCAGTGCGATTTCAGAAAAACGCCAGCGTGCGGATCTCGATGCTTTCGCGTGGCCGCGCGTTCGGCGGCGAAGTCGGATCGTCGAAGGCGGTGTGCGCGGTCCAGCGGGCGCGGCCGTCTTTGAGGGAATCATACACCTTGAACACGATCGCCTCTTCGCGCCGCATGCGCGGAAACCAGAACCATTTGTTGTTCGGATTGTAGGTGATGGCGTAGGTCTGCCCGACCCGATTGGGATAGCGCCGCTCCGAAACAATCAGATTATCGATCGATACGCTGCGCGCATCGCAGATCGCCAGCGGAAAGCTTTCAACCGGATGCCGGATCGGCCGCCACACCTGGATGATGGCAAAGCGGCGGCGCAGCAGCGCCTCGGTTTCGTCCGGCAGCAAATCGCGCACGCGCTGCGGCCCCGACCATTCGGTATAGTCATTGTGCACCCGCGGCACGACTTCCCGAATCTTGAGCTCGGCGCGCAGGGCGTCGTCGCCGGTGCGCAGCGTGTGGTCGAAGACCACGACCCGCGAAGCGCCGCTCTCGGCCTTCACCAGCGCTTCCATCTCCGGGTAATAAATCCGCCGAACCTCGTCTTCGTTGTAGAACTCGCCGACTTTGGTGTCGTGGCGGATGAAGCGAAAACCTTCTCGGTCGAGCACGAACTCGCCCGCATGCGGTCGGCCGTTATGGATAATGACGCGCCGCGGATCGAGCCTGCCGCCGCGCATGTCGGCCGTCCCGCCGGGGCCGGCTTCGGTTACGATCTTCTCTCCGGTATCGACGAGGTAATTCAGCGTCGCCTCGATCTCCGGGACAGTTTCCGGTGCAGGGCGCCGTTCGAGGACCTGATCCATTGCCAACTCCTTCGCCGCCGACGCCTTCGCCCATCACCGCGTCAGCGCTTGTCCTCACTAACATAAACCGCGCGAGCGAAGCTGGGTAAGAGGCGCCGACCGGCACGCGTTTTAAACCCGCCATGCGCGCCGAGCGCGCGTCGGTCAGGCCCGCAATCTGAACATTTATTCATCGTAGCGCGCCGTTCTACCGATTCACCGCAATAGAGAAAGTTTTACGCATATTTCGTTCGTCGACGACATGGCACCACTTGGCAAGGCCGGCGTTGTTACTGATAGTGGGCTGTTTTTAGGTTTAGGATTGAAGCCGTGCGCCTGACGGCAAAATTTGACCGCGTTGCGTGCTTGCCCTCGTGGACAAAAACCGCGCTGACAACTTTCGGCGCGCCGCGCTCGCGCCTCCACCTCGTCGCGGTTGGACTCTCATGCGCGATGCTGGCGACCTCCGCCGGCGCGGCCTTGAGTGACGGCTGCAAGCCAAATCACCCACGGCCTCTGATCATTCTCCAGGATATGGGGGCTTGCGGTTTCGATCCGCAGACTTTGAGCTTCAGCGGCGAGCCGGCCGAGCAAGCCAAGTGCTTGATGCGCGGCATGGACGCGAGCCGAAATCTCGGCCGCGCGCTTGATACTCTGCCGCCGGCACTCGCCAGCCGCGTTGGACAGGACAGCGGGCTTCCGGCGCGCGAAGTGCTGAGCGCGTTTCTCTCGAAGCAAAATCTCGAATGGGATTTCGCCGCCTATCTTTGGCAGCCGCTGTCGCGCGCCCGCGACAACGATCCGGATGCGCCGATGGCGCGCTACTTCGTGATCCACGATACCAGCGGACCGAATTTCGGCCGCCGCTCGTTTCCGTCCGACGTCGACGTCAATCCGAAGATCAACAGTCTCGCCGGCTTCAAATGCACCGATGGGTGGGGCAAGGCTCATGTCGTCGTCAATCGTTCCGGCGACATGCTGTTGGATCACGAACTTTCCGTTCCCTGGCGCGAGACCAAGTTCGAGCGGGCGGTTAATTTCGCCGGCGCCCTAAAGGGGTTGTTTCTTCATGTTGAGATGATCCAGCCGCGGCGGAGCGCCGGGCGGTGGCGCAATGATGCACAGCCTCCGCACCCGAGCTTCACCACCGCGCAGTACGACCGTCTGGCTTTGCTCTACGTGATCGCGAGCGTCCGGGCTGGACGCTGGCTGGTGCCGGCCTTTCATGCCGCCATTGATGCCGACATCCGCAACGGCCACGACGATCCGCTCAATTTTGATGTTCAAAGCTTCGCCAACGGCCTCGATAGCGTCATGGCTGCACTGAAGACGCCCCAGGCGGCGCCCGCCGAAATCATCGCGCAGGGTGAGAGCAATGCCATGCCGAGGCCGCAGTCGGCGGCGACTGACTCGGCGAAAGTAAGTGAAGGCAGTCCTTTGGCCGACGCCGCCGTTGTCGAACCCGAGGCCGCCGCGCAACGGTTGGTCGAAATGAGCCCACAAACGGAGCCAGAGCCTGCGGTTAAGCGCGTGCCCCTTGCCGCGAACGCAAACGAGACCGGAAGTGGTCCGAAAAACCGCGGCCGCGAGGCTGCCGGCGCCGAACATTGCGAGGCGCTCCTTGCTAAAGGCCATCGCCGGGTCGCTTGCCGGCCTCGTGTTGCCGAAAGCCGCCCGCGCGGGAGACGGGCGCACCTCGTCCGGGCAGTGGATCGCCTAATTCCGGACGAAAGCCGTGGCGCGCGGCGTAGCGGAGGAGACGTACACCCGCGTCATGCGCGCGGTACACCTCGGCACAACCGGGCTTGAAGCTTTCGACAACAGCAAGAGTTGTGCGCGCCTTCCAGCGCAAGCTCGGTATGCAGCCCGCGGATGGCTCCGCCGTGTGTGAGGGCTGCTGGCCCGCTTGCGTCCAGGCTCGTGATCCGGTTCGATCCCCCCGAGAAAATTCGAGGAACGGCGCCCAAAGGAAATGTCCAGATGACCCCCACTCAATCCGCGACCGCGCGCACCGCGGCAAAGCCTGCCGCCGATGCGTCGATCGCGGCACTTGAGCGCCCGACCCCCGCCGGCGCCAAGGCACCCGGCTTCGGCAGCGACGTCGTCGCCGAAACGCTGCAGGCGCTCGACATTCCCTATATCGCGGTGACGCCGGGCGCGAGCTATCGCGGCCTCCACGACAGCATCGTCAATTATCTCGGCAACTCGACGCCGCAGATGCTCTTGTGCGTGCACGAGGAATCCGCGGTCGCCATCGCCCACGGCTACGCCAAGGTCACCGGCAAAGCGATTGCCGCGGCCGTGCATTCCAACGTCGGGCTGCAGCACGCCACCATGGCGATGTTCAACGCCTGGTGCGACCGCATGCCGGTCCTTGTGCTCGGCGCGACCGGCCCGGTCGATGCGGTCAAGCGTCGGCCGTGGATCGATTGGATCCACACCGCGCGAGATCAGGGCGCGCTGATCCGCGGCTACAGCAAGTGGGACGACCAGCCCGCCTCACCCGGCGCCGCGCGCGAAGCGCTGCTCCGCGGCACCTGGATTGCCAACACCGCGCCGATGGGCCCGGTCTACATCAATCTTGATGCCGAGATGCAGGAAGCAAAACTCGCCGAGCCACTGCCGCCGATCGATGCCGCCCGGTACATGCCGACGGTGACGACCGCCGCGCCCCCCGACCTGGTGCAAAAAGCGGTGGCAATGCTGAAGTCGGCCAAACAGGTGGTGATCCTCGCCGGCCGCGCCTCGCGCAGCGAGGAAGCCTGGAATGCGCGCGTCGCGCTTGCCGAAGCGCTCAACGCCAGCGTTGTCACCGATCTGAAAATCGGCGCGAGCTTCCCGACCGATCATCCGCTGCATGCCGGCGCGCCGCGCGACGTGACGCCCGACAGCGTCGCGGCCATCCGCAATGCAGACGTGATCGTGAGTCTCGACTGGGTCGATCTCGCCGGCGCGCTGCGCTCAGTCGGCCCCTCGCCTACCGCAAAGATCATCCAGATCTCGCTCGACTACCGCATCCACAGCGCCTGGAGCATGGACTACCAGGCGCTGCCGCCGGTCGATCTGTTCCTCTCCGCCGATCCTGACCTCGTCGTGCCCGAACTCGTCAAGGAGATTGGCACCGGCAACAAACCGCGCGTCGCGCCGAAGCCGCGTGCGCCCGCAAGCGATCAAGAGCCGGCGGGCTTCACCAACGAAATCATCGCCTACATACTGCGCAAAGTTCTCGGCGATCGGCCGACGACGCTCACCCACCTGCCGATCTCCTGGGAGGATCGGTGGTGGCCGTTCCGCCATCCTCTGGACTTCCTTGGCTCCGATGGCGGCGGCGGTGTTGGCGGCGGGCCGGGCATTTCCGTCGGCGCGGCCTTAGCGCTGAAAAATTCCGGGCGGTTACCGGTCACCGTCTGCGGCGATGGTGACTTTCTCATGGGAGTCACCGCGGTCTGGACCGCGGTACACTACAAAATCCCGCTGCTGTTCGTGATCGCCAACAATCGCTCGTTCTATAATGACGAACTACATCAGGAACGGATGGCGCGGATGCGGGCGCGCCCGGTCGAGAATAAATGGATCGGCCAGCGCATGGCCGATCCCGAAATCGATCTCGCCGCGATGGGCCGGGCACAGGGCGCAGTCGGCTTTGGTCCGATCGCCAAGCCTGCCGATCTTGCCAAGGCACTGGAGCAAGCGATTGCCGCTGTCGATGCCGGCGGCGTCGCGGTCGTCGATGTACGCGTCGAGCCCGGCTATACTGCAAACATGACCGCGGCAATGACGCGCGCCAAGAGTTGAGGAGAGGAAACCAACATGAACACTGCCGTACCGCTCAAATCCGTCAAAGCCGAGCCGCTTCGCCTGCCCGATCATCGGGACGTCTATTACGGCGGCGAGTGGCACAAGCCGAAGTCCGGCAGCTATGTCGACTCCATCAATCCCGGTACCGCCGAGTTCGCTTGGCCCGGTGGCGAATGGCGGCGCGGCCGATATCGACGCCGCGGTAGGCGCGGCCAAGAAAGCCTTCGACGACTGGCGCAACACGCCGCCGCTCGAGCGCGCGCGGCTCCTCAAGCGCATCGCCAACGTGCTGCGCGAGAACGCCGACGAGCTCGCGATGATCGACGCCGCCGATTGCGGCAATCCGGTCCATGAGATGGTGATGGACGCAACCGTTGCCGCCGCGCAGATCGAGTTCTACGCCGGCCTCGTTACCGAAATGAAGGGCGCGTCGATCCCGATGGGACCGGGCGTGGTCAACTTCTCGGTGCGCGAGCCGCGCGGCGTGGTCGGCCGCATCATTCCGTTCAATCATCCGTTCATGTTCTGCGCCGGCAAGGCGGGCGCGCCGCTGGCGACCGGCAACACCGTGGTGATGAAGCCGCCGGAGCAGGCGCCGCTCTCGGCACTCCGTCTCGCCGAAATGATTGGCGACATTCTGCCCCCCGGCGTGTTCAACGTCGTTCCCGGCGGTCGCGACGCGGGCTCGGCGCTGACGACCCATCCCGATGTCGCGATGGTCGCGCTGATCGGCTCGGTGCCGACCGGCCGCGCGGTGATGAAGGCCGCTGCCGATACGCTCAAACCGGTAATGCTCGAGCTCGGCGGCAAGAATGCGCTGATCGCCTACCCTGATGCCGATCCCGATGACGTTGCGGGCGGCGTGGTCGGCGGCATGAACTTCACCTGGTGCGGCCAATCCTGCGGCTCGACCAGCCGCGCTTTCATCCACGAAAAAATCTACGACGCCGTGCTGGCGAAAGTGAAAACCAAAATCGCCCATTTCAAGCCCGGCATCGCCACCGACCGCGCCACCACCATGGGTTCGATCATTTCCAAGTCGCAGTACGAGCGCATTCTCGGCTTCATCGAGTCGGGCAAGCAGGAAGGCGCGCGGCTGTTCCACGGTGGCGGCCGGCCGGCCGATCCGGCGCTCGCCAAGGGCTTTTTCATCGAACCCACCGTATTCGCCGATGTGCAGCCGACCATGCGCATTGCCCGCGAGGAAATTTTCGGCCCGGTGCTCTCGATCTTCAAATGGAGCGATGAGGCGAAGATGCTCGAGCAGGTGAATTCGGTCGAATACGGCCTCACCGCTTCGATCTGGACCGACGGCCTCTCGACGGCGCACCGCACCGCCGGCGCGGTGCAGGCCGGCTTTGTCTGGATCAACGACGTCTCCAAGCATTTCCTCGGCGCGCCGTTCGGCGGCTACAAGCAATCCGGCATCGGCCGCGAGGAGTGCATGGAAGAAATGCTCGCCTACACGCAGGAAAAGAACATCCACGTGCGGCTGAAGCCCGCGAAGGCGTGAGCGTATTTGTTCACCGTCATCCTGAGGTGGCCGCGAAGCGGCCCTCGAAGGATGAATTGGCCGAGGCACGGGGATCGTCGCCCTTCGAGGCTCGTGGAGCCTGTCATTGGGCCGGCCACTTCGGGCCAGACCCGTTGGCTCGCACCTCGGGGTGACGGGAAATGGTCCTTATAATTTGTACGTCTCAAACGTGGTTGGGTGGAACAGGTCCTCGACCTTGACGAGCCGTGGCGACAATCCCTGGGCGTGATGGTGGCGCAGAAAGGTTTCCAGTGTCTTGCGGTTGGCCTCAACGCCGTAGGACCAAAAATCCGCGCCCATCAGCGCGCGCGTCTCCATCAACCGCTCCTCGATGAACGGCAGCGTGACCTTGCTTGAGGATGTGTCACCGAGACTTTCCAGCGCCACAGCCTTCGCGTGATCGAAGGCCTTGAACACGGCCGCTGGCAACCACGGGTGCCGCTCGACCAGTTCGCGGCGCACACCGATCAGATGCATGATCGGAAAAATGCCGGTGCGCTTGAAATAATCCTTGGCCGCCGCCACCGGATCGGAAAACAGCCAGCCGACATGCGGATGCCCGCGCTCGAACGGCGTCGGCACCCGCGGTCCGATGACGCCGTCGATCTCTCCGGTGTCCAGCATCTCGGACAATGTCCGGTCCGGGGGCGCGTCGTCGAGTTTCACGTCCTTCGGCAAGTTGATGGTTATCTTTTCCAGCCGTCCGGGCTCAAACATGCCGGCGCGAATCCAGTGAATGTCGGAGGGTTTCACGCCGTGATCGTCTTCGAGAATGGCGCGAGCCCAGACATTCGCGGTGAGCTGGTATTCCGGCACGCCGATTT
This sequence comes from uncultured Alphaproteobacteria bacterium, assembly GCA_963759345.1. Lineage (GTDB taxonomy): Bacteria > Pseudomonadota > Alphaproteobacteria > Rhizobiales > Xanthobacteraceae > BOG-931. The sequence goes on along the minus strand of CAVWYW010000017.1, from coordinate 419,461 downwards.
TCTTGCCCTTGAGGTCCGCGGGCTTCTTGATGCGATCGGTGCGCACAAAGATCGCGTTATGGCGAAAGGCGCGCGAGACGAAAGCCGGCACGCCGACATAGGGGCTGTCGCCCCGGGCGGTCTTGACCGTGAAACTCGACAGCGACAATTCGCAAATGTCGAATTCGGCCTGGCGGAAAGCGCGGAAGAAGATCTCCTCCGGGCCAAGCGCCATGAATACCGGATCGACCCCGTCGATCTGCACCAGCCCGTCAGAGAGCGGGCGGATACGGTCATAGTCGCGGACGGCGAGGGATAGATTGAGCTTGGCCATGGATGTCCTTGGATGTCTTTCTTGGGCGCGCAAGTGGCCCCACATAGTCGCGCGGGGCGGCTTGTGCCAATAGTCGAGCAATTCCTTCACCGGTCCCGGAGCCGAAAATGCGTCTGCCGATCTATCAGGTCGATGCCTTCACCGACAAGCTGTTCGGCGGCAACCCTGCCGCGATCTGCCCGTTGGACACGTGGCTCCCGGACGCGACCATGCAGGCGATCGCGGCCGAGAACAATCTGTCCGAGACCGCTTTCTTCGTCCGCGACGGCGGCGATTATGCGCTGCGCTGGTTCACGCCGGCGGTCGAGGTCGACTTATGCGGGCACGCGACGCTCGCCTCCGGCCACGTGATCATGAGCCTTCTCGAACCGCAGTGCCAGAGCGTCAGCTTCCGCACCGTGAAGGCCGGGACGCTGGTTGTGACGCGACGCGGCGACATGCTGGTGATGGATTTTCCGGCGCGCCCCGCCGCCCCCGCCGAAGCGCCATCGGGCCTACTCACGGCGTTGGGAGGAAAGCCGCGCGAGGTGTTGCGTGCTCGCGATCATCTCATTGTCTACGACAGCGCGGCGGAAATTGCGGAACTCAAGCCCGATCTTGCCGCACTGGCGAAGCTAGACTGCTGGGCCGCGATTGTGACGGCCCCCGGCGAGAATGGCATCGATTTCGTGTCGCGCTTCTTTGCTCCCGCGCAAGGCGTTCCGGAGGATCCGGTGACGGGTTCGTCGCACACCACCCTGACGCCTTACTGGGCCAAGCGTCTCGGCAAGACCGAACTGGAAGCCCGCCAGCTCTCGCGCCGCGGCGGCGCGCTCCGCTGCACGCTCAACGGCGACCGGGTGAGCATCGCCGGGCGCGCGGTGCTTTATCTGGAAGGCGAGATTTCGGTGGAGGTTAATGTTGAGCGACGGGGAGACACGCTGTAAGCTCGATGTTAGAGGCAAGGCATTGCATGCTAAAAATAGAGAGCGAACAAGAGGAAGATGGCCGCTGGATCGCCGAGGTTCCTGCGCTTCCCGGCGTATTGGTCTACGGAACGAGCGAGGCCGACGCGAGTGCTAAGGCCAAAGCTTTGGCATTGCGGGTGATCGCCGACCGTCTTGAAAATGGCGAGCCGTTGCCCCGGGAGATTGCTGGCGTTTTCGAAGCAGCATGAGCCGGTGGGCCGCGGCGAAGGCACAGCGGGTACTCGCCGCGCTTTTGCGCCGCGGCTGGACCATCAAACGACAAACAGGCTCGCACCGAATCCTGCAACGCACCGGCTCACCTGATTATGTTTTTGCATTCCGTGACAGCGAAGAGATTGGTCCGCGTATGCTTGGCCGGATCGCCAAAGCCACCGGCCTCACGCCAGACGATCTCTGATCGATCGCCCCGCGAAAGCTCCACTGCGGCTCAACGGCGACCGGGTCAGCATCGCCGACCGCGCGGTGCTTTATCTCGCATCACGGTGTAAGCTCGCCCCTTTGCTTCATCAAGATCGAGGCGCGATCAAACGATCAAGCGTAATCGGGAATTTGCGCACGCGGATTCCGGCTGCATGCCAGACTGCATTGGCGACCGCGCCCGCCGTACCGGTGACGCCGATTTCACCCACGCCCTTGATGCCAAGTGCGTTCACGTGCGGGTCGCGTTCCTCGACGAGGATCGCCTCGACGAAGGGCACATCGGCGTTCACGGGAATGTGGTACTCGGCCAAATTGGGATTCATCGGACGGCCGGACCGCGCGTCCATGACCGCCTGCTCATGCAGCGCGAACGACACGCCCCAGATCATGCCGCCGCAGAGCTGGCTGCACACCATGCGCGGATTGATGATCCGTCCCGCAGCGAACGCCCCGACCACGCGGGTCACGCGCATCTGGCCGAGATCGGGATCGACCTTGACCTCCGCGAACACCGCGCCATGGGCATGCATGGCGTAGGTCGCTTGCGCGGCCGGATTGGCCGCGCTGTTGCCGCGACCCTCGATCTGCGCGCGCCCGGCACGGCCGAGGATATCCGCGTAGCTTTCGCCGCGGCTCTCGTCGTCGCGCCGGAACAAGCGGCCGTCCCGGGCAGTGACGCCGGCATTGCCGGCGCCGAACAGTGGTGAGCGCTCGTCGCTGGTCGCGAGATCGGCAAGCTGGGCGATTACATCGGCACCGGCGTTGTGAATTGCCATGCCGGCGGTCGCGGTGTGCGCCGAGCCGCCGGCGATACCAGCATCCGGCAGATCCGATGTGCCTGATCTGAACTCGACCTGGTCGATGTCGAGCCCGAGGCCGTCTGCCGCGATCTGAGCCAGCGCGGTCCAGGCGCCCTGGCCCATGTCGTGCGCTCCGATCTCCATGACGCCGCTGCCGTCCTGACGCAGCACCGCCTTGGCTTCGGCCTGAAACATCAGTGCCGGAAATGTCGCCGTACCGACGCCCCAGCCAACCAGCAAACCGTCGTGGTCACGCATCTGCCGGGGTGCGAGCGGCCGGCGCGCCCAGCCGAAACGCTCGGCGCCTTGCGCGTAGCAGTCGCGCAACGCCTTTGAGGAGAACGGCCTACCGGAGATCGGCTCGACTTCGGCATAGTTTTGCAGCCGAAAGGCCAACGGATCGATGCCGCAGGCGTGCGCCATTTCATCGATCGCACTTTCGAGTGCAATCGAGCCGGTCGCCTCTCCCGGTGCGCGCATGAAAAGCGGCGTTCCGGTGTCGAGCCGGACCGCTTCATGCGATGTGGCAATGGCCGCGCTGGCATAAAGCGTATGGGAAGCGTCGGAGGCCGGCTCGAAGAAATCGTCAAAGGTGCTCGATGTGGTCTTCGTTCGATGATCGAGCGCTGTCAGCTTACCCTCTTTGTCGGTACCTATCCGCAGGGTCTGCCGCGTCGGCGCCCGGTGTCCCACCGGACCAAACATCTGCTCCCGGCGGAGCACCAGCGTGACCGGCTTTCCGACCATGCGGGCCGCCATGACGCCTAGGACCTGCGGGCCGGAGATCATGCCTTTGGAGCCGAAGCCGCCGCCGAGGAACGGACTGCGGATGTGGATTTTATTGGGAGCGATCCCGAAAAGTCCCGCGAGGCGCCCTTGCGCCATGGCAAGACCTTGGCTCGGGGTGTCGACTGACAGCGTATCGCCGTCCCATGCGGCGACGATCGCATGCGGCTCCATCGCGTTGTGATACTGGGCAGCGGTCTCGTAGGTCGCTTCGATGCGCTCGGAGGCTGCGGCGAGACCGGCCTCTATGTCGCCCAGATGAGCGACCGGTGGATGGCCGGGGCCAACGGCCTGCGGCACGAAGCTCTCGGCCGAATCCAGCCCAACCCGCGCCGGCTCGACGTCGTAGCGCGGCGACAACAGCGCGGCGCCCTCCGTCGCCGCCTCGAGCGTTTCCGCGATAACGACGGCGATCGGCTGGTTGGCGTAGCGGACCTGGTCGCTTTGCAAGAGATCAAGCCGAAACATGAACGGATTTGATTTTTCGTCCGGATCTTGCGCCAGCGCCGGTTTGTTGGCCGGCGTCATCACGGCGACGACGCCGGGATGGGCTTTCGCAGCCTTGACATCGAGGGATGCGACACGGCCGTGCGCGATGCTGCTCACTGCCAGAACCGCGTAGAGCATCCCGGGCGGATGGTTGTCGGCAGCGTATCGGGCGGCGCCGGTGACTTTGAGAATGCCGTCACGGCGGGTGAGTGGCTGACCGATGTTCGAGCCGTGGCGAAGGTAAGCCGGCTCCCGCGTGAGCGAGATCTCAGGCATGGATAGAAGTCTCCGGAAATGGAAGCGAAAGGGGAAGCCGGCAGGGCCGGCAGACGCTCTGGCGCGCCGTCAGCGGCGAGAGTGAGAGCCCGCACCACGATCCGTCGCGCAAGCTCAACCTTAAAGCCGTTGTCGCCGGCGGGCTTGGCGTTCGCCAGCGCCGCCTCGGCGGCGCGATGGAAGAACGTGCCATCAGTCGGCACGCCGGCCAGAATCGATTCCGCTTCACGGGCCCGCCAGGGTTTCATGGCGACACCGCCGAGCGCGAGGCGCGCGTCGATAATCGTATCATCCTCGACACGCAGCGCCGCCGCGGCCGAGACGATCGCAAATGCGTAAGAGGTGCGGTCGCGAACTTTCAGGTAACGGGCATGGTCGGCGAACTGCGCCGCCCCCGCCGGTAAGCGCACCGCGACGATCATCTCACCGGGCTCCAGCATGCTCTCGCGGTCCGGCGCATTACCCGGCAAGCGGTGAAACGTTTCGAGCGGTATCTCCCGGCGCCCCGCTCTGCCTTCGATCTCGACGACCGCGTCGAGCGCGACCAGGGGCACGCAGAAATCGGACGGGTGGGTCGCGATGCAGCTGTCGCTCCACCCCAATATGGCATGAAGCCTGTTGTCGCCGCCGCGGGCGTCACAACCCGAGCCGGGATCGCGTTTATTGCAGGCACTGGCGACGTCGTAGAAGTACGCGCAGCGGGTCCGCTGCAGCAAATTGCCGCCGACCGTGGCGGCGTTGCGAAGCTGGGCGGACGCGCCAGACAGAAGCGCCTCAGCGACGGCCGGAAAGCGCTGGGCGAAAGCGCGGTCGTGAGCGAGGTCAGCGTTGCGGACCAGTGCTCCAATCCGCAAGCCACCGTCGGCAAGGTCCTCAATGCGGTCAAGGCCGGGAAGGTGGCTGATGTCGACAAGTCGATTTGGGCGGCTAATGCCGCCTTTCATAAGATCGAGAAGGTTGGTGCCGGCGGCCAAAAAGGCGGCGTCCGGTTCCGAAGCAGCCGCGAAGGCATCTCGGATCGTTGCCGGCCTCACATAGTCGAAGGTCCTCATGCGACTTTCCTTTGATTTGCCTTAGCAAGAGACTTCTGCGCCTCCAGCACCGCCTCGGTGATGCCTTGATAGGCGCCGCACCGGCAGAGATTTCCACTCATGCCTTCGCGCACGCGCTCCGGATCGTCGCCGGCTTGACCCTCTCCGATCAGACCGATCGCACTCATGATCTGGCCAGGCGTACAGAAGCCGCACTGCAAGCCGTCGTGAGCAATAAAGGCTTCTTGCACCGGATGAAGCTGATCACCCTGCGCCACACCTTCGATGGTCAGAACGTCGGCGCCGTCGTGACTGATCGCCAGCGCAAGGCACGAATTTATCCGTCGTCCATCGACGATGATCGTGCAAGCGCCGCACTGTCCGCGGTCACAGCCCTTCTTGGTCCCGGTCAGATGCAGGCGTTCGCGAAGCAGATCGAGGAGGGTGACACGTGGGTCGTCAAGTTCGATCGTTCGCGTGACGCCGTTTACGGTGAGTGTGGTTGAGAAGCCCATGCAGTGCTCCTTAAGAGCGATGGTTAAGTAATTCGCTGACCGACGGATTGTTGCGCTCGTCGACTCTGAGGCTACGAAAGCACGCAGATGGCCTAGAACTTCGGCGGCCGAAGGCCCCCGATGCATCCCGTCTTGACAGTGGAAACAAAGGTTCGTCGCCGTTTGCTCGACACGGGTGATATGTGTCAGCGTGTCTTAAATTAATATACGGAGGATGCCTCCGTTTATCAAGGGGTCGAGATTCGACGCTTCGCATGAGGCCGCCGGGGAAAAGGACGCGAAAGCCGCGCGCCGATGCGGTTCGGAACCGCGAGCGCGTGCTTGAGGCCGCCAGAGAGGTTTTCAGTGCTGGTGGTGCCGAGGCCAGCCTCGAGGCCGTCGCGCGAACAGCCGGTGTCGGCATCGGCACCCTCTACCGGCATTTCCCCACCCGCGAATCCTTGTTCGAAGCGGTGTACCGCCGCGAAGTGCAACAGCTAGCCGATTTGGCTGATCGGTTGAAACGGGATATGCCGCCTATCGAGGCGCTCCGTCATTGGATGCGCTCGAATGTGAAGTTCGTTGCCACAAAAAAAGGCATGTCGGCGGCGCTCGCTCTTGCTGCCTACAAAAACTCGAAACTCTTCTCCTATTCGTTCGACCAATTGACGCGGGCCGTCGGCGCGCTGCTCGATCGAGCGATCGCAAGCGGCGAAATCCGCGATGACATCAGCCCGGAAGACTTGCTCCGGGCCCTTATCGGCATGTGCTACATGCACGATCAGCCCGGCTGGCAGACCAGCGTCTTGCGGCTTGTCGATGTCTTTATCGACGGGCTGCATATCCGGTCCGCTAACTCCAGCTCCAGAACCAAGCAAATGATGACGACGTGAGATAAGTCGGCGCTAGCGACCCGGCGCGCGGACATGCCGGTCATGGATTTTCCGGCGCGGCCGTTTGCTTGCGACGTTAGGCGGTGGGCGAAGGCTTGAAGGCAAAGCCTTGGTTGATTGCCGCAAACATCTGATAAAATCCCGACAGCACAAGAATCTCAACCAGCCCTTCGGCGCCCCACTCAGCGACGGCGCGAGACTGGAGGTCGTCCGGCACCGGCTGCCACGCCATTGTCTTCGACAGGATGGCCCGTAGCAGCGCGTAAGGAGGCGGCAGCATTTCCGCGCGGCCCGCCCCAACGTTGTCAACGACGTCCTGGGGGAGCCCTGCGGCAAGCGCGTGTTGCACGTGGTCGTGCCACTCGTACGCCGCGCCGGTGGCTTGCGCAACCGTGAGCACGATGAACTGATAAGCCGGCCGCGGCAACACGCCCTCGAATTTTAGAAAGAATCCCAACGCTTCGATGCGCCGCGCGAGTTCTGGATGATTGAGGAGCGCAATATACGGACCGCCGAAATGCTCGCCGCGCGCATTGCGTCTCGCCGACATCTCGGCAAACAGCGCACGTCCTGCGGCGGGAAGCTTTGCTGGCTCCATGGTCAGTACCGTCATGACCGTCCTCTACTCGTGATAGGACCAGGCCTTTGCGCCGGCGTTAAAATCGTAAACCGGCGTCGGACAATTCTTGTCGGTCTTCACGTCAATAACGACTGTGCGATTGGCCGCAAGCGCCTGTCGAAAGGTGTTCTCGAGCTGGCCCGGATCAGTGACGGTCAGGCCCTCAGCGCCGAGAGCACGCGCAAATCCGGCCCAGTCATGATCTGGAATACTCGTGAGTTCAGATGGAACCGGACCGAATTGATGCGCGCGCAGCCACACATTGCCGAGCGCGTTGTTATTCAGGACCACGTAAACGATCGGAAGCTGGTAACGCGCTGCAGTTTGAACTTCCATGCCGTGCATTTGCATACAGCCATCGCCGGTGATGACCGCAACACGGTGATCGGGCCGCGCGCATTGCACACCGATCGCCGCCGGGATGGCCCAGCCCATCGGTCCGAGATTGGTGGCCGAGATATAAGTGCGCGGCTCGTAAGCCGTCCAATAATGCCCGGCAAAGGCGCGATGCGCACCGGAATCGACCAGTACTGCGCCATTACGCGGGAAAACTTTGCGCAAGGCCGAAACCGCAGCTGCCGGATGAATTGGTTTCGTCGCCCGGGCGCAATTCTCGGTGTCGTATAACTGCGGTCCCTTTTTGATGTTGGCCAACCACGCCCGCCGTTGCGCCTTTCCCGCCGCAAGCGGAGATGCGATTGCCTCCGGGCGTTCCTGCATCAGATCCAGGAATGCGCGGCAACTGCCAACGACGACGTGGCCGGGAACGCTGTGCGTGGTCAACTCGTCCATATCGATGTTGACCTGAATGATGACGGTCTTCGCCGCGGCGCGTCCGCGCAGCGTCCAGTGCATGGTGTCCCGCTCGTTGAAGCCGGAGCCAAGCACTATCAGCACGTCCGCCGGGTCGCCGAGAACGGCGGCCGTGGCATGGCGAGTGCCGGCATAGCCGAAGACGCCGAGCGATAATTCATGATCTTCGGGGAATACGCCCTTGGCGCGCAGAGTTGTCGCAACTGGAATCGACCAGCGTTCGGCAACCGTCTTCAATGCCACGGCAGCTTGGTCATGCTCGACGCCGGCGCCGGCAAGAAATGCGATCTTTGGTCGGGCGCCCTACCCAGCAGATTAAGCACCGCTTCGGCGGCGGGCCGGCTCAGAGGCGCAACGCCTTCGAAATAAGCGGAGACCGTCATGTAATCCGCCGCGCACTCGCCGGTGATCACATCGTGCGTCAGCGAAACATGCACCGGCCCCCGCGGTTGCGCCCACATTGCCGTGAGCGCATGCCGGAACCAATGATGGAGATTGCGACAGCTCGCCACGGTCGTGGACAAACGCGTGAGCGGCTTCATCACCGCAGTATCGTCGAGTGTCGCCTGGCTGGCGTCCTGGAATTCGCCGAGCCCCTCCATGTCGACAGGAATTTCACCACTCAACACCAGAACCGGTGAGGCATCGGTCTTTGCCGCGGCGACGGCGGTGGCCATGTTGCACAGACCAGGGCCGCCGATCCCCATCACCGCGCCGAAACGCGCGCTCGCCCGGGCGTAGCCGTCGGCCATATAAGCGGCGCCGCCCTCATGCGCGGCAACGATCGGCGTCAATTTCGGATGCCGCGCCAGCGCCGGCAGAAACGGATCGACCAGTCCGCCCGGGACCAAAAAAAGGTGAGTGAGCCCTTCCTGAACGAGAGCGCTCAAAACGAAGTCTGAACCCGTCGTCATGGAGGTCTCTCGCGTTGGGGGGCGGGCTAAGAGTTCCGGCAGAGAGAATTCACCGCCCGGCGAAAGGCTCTGCGGGCGCGATATCAGTGATGCGGAATTGCACCCGCTCCTCACCCTGAAAGCGATCGAGGGCAAATGAGCCGGCGGCGTGGACCTGCCGGCCGCGGTTTTGCAAGAGTGCAGAGCCGAGCTTTTGGCCGGCGGCGCGGAAGGCGATGGCGCTGACGCCTGCGCCATCGGCCGATTTGAGGCGCACCCGCAGATGCGCCTGGCCCACTTCCTCGGCATAGGCGATCGTGTGCGCCGGCAACGCGATCACCGGCTCCGGATTGCCGGAACCGAATGGGCCGGCGCGCTCGATCATGGCAACGAGTTCGGCATTTGCCGCAGCCGCGCTCACCGCACCGTCGATCAGGAGTCCATTGGCGCGCCGCGCGATTTCCACGTCGGCGCCAAGCGTCGCCTCGAAGAACGCCCGCAGCGGCGCGAGCGCATCCTTGCGCAGCGTCACGCCCGCCGCCATCGCATGTCCGCCGCCCTTGACGAGCAAGCCCTCGGTTACAGCTCGACGCACCGCACGCCCGATATCGACGCCGGCAATGGAACGGCCAGAGCCGGTGCCGATGCCGCCGGGCTCCAGCGCGATTGCAAAAGCCGGACGGCCGAATTTCTCCTTTAGCCGCCCAGCCACAATACCGACCACGCCCGGATGCCAGCCTTCCGCGGCAGTGACCACGACCGCGCCCTTCTCCTCAATACCGAGCGCGGCCATCGCTTCAGCCTCGGCCTGCGCCAGCGTATCCATTTCGATCGCTTGGCGTTCGCGGTTGAGCCGATCGAGCTCGGCGGCGATTTGCGCCGCCTTGTCCGGATCGTCTTCCAGCAGCAGCCGCACGCCGAGATCGGCGCGGCCGATGCGCCCGCCGGCATTGATGCGCGGGCCCAACAAAAATCCGAGATGCCAGGCCTCGGGTGGACCGGAGAGCCGCGCCGCATCCATCAGGCTCACGTGTCCGGCGCGCTCGCGCCGGCGCAGCGCGATCAGGCCCTTAGTGACGAAGGCGCGATTGAGCCCGATGAGCGGCACGACGTCGGCCACGGTGCCGAGCGCGACATCATCGAGCAGTGCCAGAAGATCGGGTTCGGGCCGCCCGCTGGTCCAGAAACCGCGTTTGCGCAGTTCGCGGTTAACCGCGACCACGGTCATGAAAGTAAGTCCGACCGCTGCGAGATGGCCGAGACCGGAAAGATCGTCACGCCGGTTCGGATTGACGATAGCGACAGCCGGCGGCAGCACCTCGTCGGCCTGGTGGTGATCGACGACGACCACATCGACGCCGAGCGTACGCGCCTCCGCCAACGGCTCGACGCTCGTGGTCCCGCAATCGACAGTGACCAAGAGCGTGGTGCCGCGCGCGGCAAGCGCGCGCACCGCTTCGACGTTCGGACCATAGCCTTCGAACAGGCGATCGGGGATGTGGATCAAAGGCTCGATGCCGGCTTGCCGCAAAAAGCGCGCGAGCAGCGCGGCCGACGTTGCGCCGTCGACGTCGTAGTCACCGAAGACTGCGATTGTTTCGCCGCGCACGATCGCGTCGGCAATGCGAGCGGCCGCCTCCGGCATGGCGCTGAGCACGTTCGGATCGGGCATCGATCGCTTCACGGTCGGATCGAGGAAGGCTTCGACCGCATCGGCTTCGATATTCCGCCCGGCGAGGATGCGAGCCAGCAGTTCCGGGAGATCGTGCCGCTGCGCGATGGCGAGCGCGCGCGCCGAGCCGCGCTGGTCGAGCCGGTCGCGCCAACGGCGCCCGGTCGCCGAGCTTTCGACGCCCAGAAAAAGGCCGTCCGTCACGGCGAACTCGCGCGATTCGTAGCCCATCGAACGAGCCTAGCCGATTCACGCGGGATTGGCTCGATTTCCCAGGCCAGGAATACATAAACCGCAACGAGTGTTCGCCATCGTCGTGATTTCGTAGGAGGGCGCATCAGAATCTGTATAAAAACGACCGGTTTTGAAGGGAACCGAGAAGTATTTTGAAGGGAACGAAGAAGTAGAAGGTTCACGTAGCTCCCCTGCGCCGACGACCCGGTCCGCAAAAGATGAAAATCTTTAATCGTGCAATCGCGGAGAACCGTAAGGTCTTCCGGGGATGACTTGGAGGTTCCATTGAATACTGTCTCGCGTCGCAGCGTCCTTGCAGCCGGAGCGGCGGCAGGTACCGCTACCGCAACCACCGCGCTTGCGGCAACGTTTGGTAATCCGGACGAGCCATCGCAAGGCATTGTGAACACACAGCGCAACCCGCGCAGCGCCGTCGACCCGGGACCGCAAAACCCGATACTCGCCGGGCAGTTTCCGAAGGCCTTCACACCGCCCGCGACAGACGTGGGAGACCTCCCGCAATTCTGGGCTTCGTTCAACAACGCGCCGCGACGCATCCAGAACGGCGGCTGGGCTCGTCAAGTCACCCAGGCGGACTTCCAGGTTTCCGAAGAGATTTCCGGGGTGAATATGCGTCTGGACACTGGAGGCATTCGTGAGTTGCATTGGCATCAGGCCGCCGAGTGGGCTTTCATGAGCTACGGCAACTGCCGTATCACAGTGCTGGATCCCTCCGGCCGTGCCTACGTCGCCGACGTGAAGGAAGGCGACCTTTGGTATTTCCCGACCGGATATCCGCACTCGCTGCAAGGCCTCGGACCTGATGGATGCGAGTTCATCCTCGCTTTCGATAACGGCAAGCAGTCAGAGTACAACACCCTTCTCGTCACCGATTGGATGGCTCACACGCCGCCGGACATTTTGGCCGAGAACTTTGGCGTGCCCGCCGAGACGTTCAGCAAGATCCCCACCCACAACCTTTGGATCTTCCAAGGCGTCGTCCCCGGACCACTTGCGGCGGACGAGGACGCAGTCAAGAATCCGAACGGGCCGCCGCCGAATCCGTTCACATTCTCACTGACGCGCGGGCCAATTGCCAGGCAGACCATGGGCGGAACGGTTCAGATCGCCGATAGCAACAATTTTAAGGTTTCGACCACCATCGCCGCGGCACTCGTGACTGTCCATCCCGGCGGGATGCGAGAAATGCACTGGCATCCGAACGCCGACGAATGGCAGTACTACGTCAAAGGGAGGGCGCAGATGACAGTGTTCAACACCGGGCCGAGTGCGGTGACGAACAATTTCAACGCCGGCGACATCGGCTACGTCAAGCGCAACTTCGGTCATTACGTCAAGAACGTGGGCGACACCGACCTGTTGTTTTTGGAGATATTCAAAAGTGATACCTATCAAAATATTTCGCTCTCCGACTGGCTCACTCACACGCCGCCAGCGCTCGTCGCGGCCCACTTCAACGTGTCGCCTCAGGACGTTGCCAAATTCCCGAACAACATTCCTGACGTGATGCCGGTCTGACGCGCAGGTGCCACGCGCCGGCTGCCGAAATCGGATCAGCTCCGAGCGAATTCCACCACTCGACGGCAAGGACTCCGGCTCGCTCCAGCGATCCGTCGGCTGCATTCGCCGACTTTAACTAGAGCATGATCCGGAAAAGTGGACGCCGGTTTGCCGAAAAGATCATGCTCCAGCAAAGATAATAGAGCGCCAATCAATTCAATCTGAAGTGATTGCGCCCTAGCAGGCTGTTGAAGAAGTAGGTCGCGGTTTGGCTGGTTGAATGATTCACTTTCTCCGAAACAATTCGGAGGTTAGGTGATGCGGGGTGGGTCTGACGGTGCCTTAGTGGTTCAGCCGTGACTCCGTTTCCACATCCCGCTCATCGAACCGGACGTGCAGATTTCCCGCATCCGGCTCTCGGACAAGACTTCACGCCTTCGCCCACGGCACGTCACGCCCGAGCGCGGTTCAGGCGTACGAGCCCGAAGTGCCCGTAGAGATGCGAGAGTGGATAAGTCCCGCCCTTGCGTCGCCTAACCTTGTGCTTGATGCGCAACCACCGGCGCAACCGCACAGCGGTGTAGTTGTCGAGCGCCCGATACGCTTTGCTGACGGTGCCTACATTGAAGTAGTTCGCCCATCCGCGCAGCGTGCGGTTCAACTTCTCCACCAGCTCTGCGGTCTCTTGCCACGTCCCCGATCGGGCGGTCAGCGCGTGGATCTTCTCCACCACGCGCTTGATGCTCTTCTTCGATGGCCGGTACCCCAGGCGCGCCTGGCCGGTTCTCGCCGAATGCATTCGTCCGAACGTGTAACCCAGAAAGTCGAACTCTCCTTCCGGTACCTTACAGATGCGTGTCTTCTCCTCGTTGACCGCAAGCTTCAGCTTGCCCATGATCTCGCGCAATCGCTGCAAAGCCTCTTCGGCTTTGCCTTTCCTGCACAGGATCACGAGATCGTCGGCGTAGGTCACGATGCGACTGCCGAGGCTTCGCTCCAGCCCGAGCATCTTCCATCCCAGCACGAACCGGCGCATGTACATATTCGCCAGCAACGGTGAGATCGGTGAACCTTGCGGAATGCCGCGCCGATTGTCCCGGGCTTCGGTCGTGCGTTTCTTCCTTCCTCGATCATCGGTTTCTTCTACGGGGCATTCCAGCCACATCTTGATCAGATGCAGCACGCGCCGATCAACGATCCGGCGCGCTACCGACTTTAATAGCTCGGCATGGGGGATGCTCCCGAAGTAGTCCGCGAGGTCGGCGTCAACGACTTCCAGGTGGCCTCGGAACAGCCGCTCTTCCACCTCGACCACCGCCTGTTGGGCATTTCGCCCAGGACGGTAGGCGTACTGTTCTGGCGGTAGATCGGCTTCAAAGATCGGTTCCAGCACCAGCATCGCTGCTGTCATGCAGACCCGATCCCGCAAGGTCGGGATGCCCAGCGGCCTGAGTTTGCCGTTGGCCTTCGGTATGTACACTCTTCTGATAGGAGCCGCTCGGTAAGTCTCCTGCCTGAGCGCAAGCGCCAGTTCGCCAAGCCACCGCTCTACGCCATACGTCTCAATGTCCGCAAAGTCCTGACCATCTATCCCCGGTGCGCCCTTGTTGGAGCGGCACTGAGCAAACGCATGAGTCAGAATATCCTCACGGCTGATCTTGTCGTACAGCGCGTAGAAGCGATAGCCGGCTTCTGCCTTCGCTTTCGCGTGTAACGCCTTCTGCAGTTTCTGAACGCTTTTCGGAGTTGATAGGTTGCCCAATCTCCAGATCCCTCACCACTTCTTGCGTCTGTCTTGAACTAAGGTCCCTTCCCTCCACCGGCGTTACCCGGTTTCAGCGGTACTGCGAACCCCTCCGCCACCCCAGGACGCCCGACCTGTCCCTCGCGGGCATCCGGTTGGTCATCCCTGACCACGCCTTGAGGCTTCCCGTGTTGCGTACGCTTTCCTTGTGTACATGCTGTCGCCACTACCCCGGCGCAGCGACCGGGCGTCTGTTTCGCTCATTCACCCAGTCGTATCAGCCTTCCCCGATAGCCCTGTCGGGTCGGCCTGCGCATTGTCCTTTTCGAGGTTTGCTCGGCGTTCACTCGCGTTACGGCCTGCACACTCGCGCTGTCACCGTATATCGTGACACGCTAATCGAAGGCTTCAGCCACTTCGTTACCTCCATGACTGCTCCGATTGCTTCCGGCTGGAGCGGTTGCCGGGTGGGGCTTGCACCCACTGGAAAGCGCCGCCTTGTCACGGCGCACGGGATAAGCGGACTGGCGAGCTTTTCAGCTACGTCGACCTTGAGAAGCGGGTTCGGTCGGGTCATCCGCTGAGAGCGATCAGAGGGCTTGTGAACGAGGCGCTGGTCGCGCTGGAGCACGAATTCTCTGCGCTTTATGCGCCGATTGGGCGGCCGTCGATCCCGCCGGAGAAGCTGCTCCGAGCGATGCTGTTGCAGGCGTTCTATTCAATCCGGTCGGAACGGCAGCTGATGGAGCGGCTGGAGTATGATCTCCTATTCCGCTGGTTCGTCGGAATCGGGGTCGATGCTGCAGTGTGGGACCATTCGGTGTTCTCAAAGAACCGCGACCGGCTGCTCGAAGGGGATATCGCCGCAAGGTTCCTGGCGGCGGTTCTGGATCAGCCGCGGGTGAAGAAGCTGCTATCCACCGACCACTTCACGGTCGACGGGACGCTGATCGAAGCGTGGGCTTCGTTGAAGAGCTTTAAGCCACGGGACGGATCGGACGAGCCGCCGGCCAGTGGCGGGCGCAATACCGAAGCCGATTTCCATGGCAAGAAGCGGTCGAACGAGACGCATGTCTCGACGACGGATCCCGATGCACGGCTCTACCGCAAGGGACCGGGCAAGGAAGCCAAGCTCTGCTTCATCGGCCATGGCTTGATGGAGAACCGCCATGGCCTTCTGGTTGATGCTTGTCTGACGCCGGCTGACGGCCATGCCGAGCGGGTAGCGGCGCTCGCCATGATCGAACCGCGCGCCGACCGGCCGCGCGCGATCACGCTCGGTGCCGACAAGGCCTACGACGCGGAAGACTTCGTCAATGAGCTGCGCTCGATGACAGTGACGCCGCATGTGGCGCAGAACACCAGCGGCCGAAGTTCGGCGATCGACGCACGCACGACGCGGCACGGCGGCTATGCCGTCAGTCAGCGCGTCCGCAAGCGCATCGAAGAGGCGTTCGGCTGGATCAAGACGGTGGCCAGGCAGGAGAAGACGAAGTTCCGCGGTCGCGGCCGCGTCGGGTGGGCCTTCACCTTCGCTGCCGCCGC
Source organism: uncultured Alphaproteobacteria bacterium (assembly GCA_963759345.1). GTDB lineage: Bacteria > Pseudomonadota > Alphaproteobacteria > Rhizobiales > Xanthobacteraceae > BOG-931. The sequence goes on along the minus strand of CAVWYW010000017.1, from coordinate 403,950 downwards.
CTACAATCTGGTTCGATTGCCGAAGCTCATCGCGGAAAAGGGTTGATGGCAAAGCTTCCCGCCTTCGCCAAGGCTTTTGCCGGTCGCTGGCGTATCGTCGAGATGGACGTTTGGGACAAAGACTTCCTTGATCTCGTCGAGACGGCGCATCTGACATTCAAAGGCGCGGCGGACGGCGAAATCGCCTTCGGCGCACTGAAGGGCTTCCTCGATGTTCGCTACGGCACCCGCGACGGCTCGGCCTGCGCGGAGTTCTCGTGGGAGGGAAATGATGAGAACGACCCGGCCTCCGGTCGTGGATGGGTTGTCCTTGGCACTGCAGGCCGCCTCGTCGGACACTTCTACATCCACAACGGCGACGATTCAGGCTTCGTATGCGATCGTGCCTGACTTCTTCAACGGCCTGCTAGAGGCATGATCCGGAAAAGTGGCATTCGGTTTTCCGAAAACATCATGCTCCACCAAAATAATAGAGCGCCGATCAATTCAATCTGAAGCGATTGCGCCTTAGGTGCACTCACCCTAAAACTTATCAAGCTGCCGGTGCTCGGCCTTGATCCAGCGCACCGTGCCGGTGACGGAGCGCATCACCACCGTCTGCGTCTCGACAATGCCGTTGCCGAACCTGACGCCCTCCAGCATGCGGCCGTCGGTGATGCCGGTCGCCGCGAACAGGCAATCGCCGCGCACCATGTCTTCGATCTGGTATTTCCTGCGCGGGTCTTTGATGCCCATCTTGGCGGTGCGCTCGCGCCGTTCCTCGGTATCGACCACCAGCCGGCACTGCATCTGGCCGCCGATGCAGCGCAAAGCGGCCGCCGCCAGAACGCCTTCGGGCGCGCCGCCGATGCCGAGGAAAATGTCGATGCCGGTCTTTTCCGGATCGGCGGTGTGGATGACCGCGGCGACGTCGCCGTCGGTGATCAGGCTGACGGCTGCGCCGGCCTTGCGCACCGCGGCGATCAGATCGGCATGGCGCGGGCGGTCGAGCACCATGGCGGTGATGGCGTCGGGCTTGACGCCTTTGGCCTTGGCCAGGTTGCGGATGTTTTCGTCGGCGGGCGCGTCGAGATCGACGACGCCCTTGGGATAGCCCGGACCGACCGCGATCTTGTCCATATAGATGTCAGGCGCATGCAGGAGCGTGCCGCCCTCGGCCATGGCGAGCGTAGCGATGGCGCCGGGCATGTTCTTGGCGCACAACGTCGTGCCTTCGAGCGGATCGACGGCAATATCGACCTTGAAGCCGCCTTGGCTGCCGACCTTCTCGCCGATGAACAGCATCGGCGCCTCGTCGAGTTCGCCCTCGCCGATCACGACCGTGCCGTCGATCGGCAGCTTGTTGAGCTCGCGCCGCATGGCGTCGACGGCGGCCTGATCGGCGGCCTTTTCTTCGCCGCGCCCGCGCAGCCTCGCCGCATTGACCGCCGCGCGCTCGGTCACGCGCACGATCTCCATCGCCAGAATGCGCTCGAGCATAAGACTGTGCGGAACGGTAATCGACGCCATCTTCCCCTCTGCAATTCGCCGTGTGTGTAAGCGGCTAGTTCTTCTCGATCCGGATCACCTGCGGCCGCCCGGAGATTACACGGTCGCGGCGCACCGCGGCGAGCGCCTTGCGCACCGCGTCTTCGCTGGTGGCGTAGGTGATCAGAATGACTGGCACCGGCTCCCCCGAGCGTCCGGGCTGGGCACCGCCTTGGGCGCGGATGTCGTGGCGCTGCACGATCAACTCCAGCGAGATTTTCCGCTGCGCCAGACGGCGCGCGATGGTCGCGGCGCTGCCGGGACGATCGCGCGCCAACAGGCGGATGTAATAACCGCCTTCGTGGCGCTGCATCGGGGCTTTGCGGATTGCGGTCATGCGCGCAGCCGGACGCCCGAACGGCGGCGTACGCACGCCGCGCGCGATATCGGCGAGGTCGGATACGACGGCAGAGGCGGTGGCCATGCCGCCGGCACCCGGCCCGACCAGCGTAATCGGCGCCAGCCCGTCGGCATCGACGGTTACCGCGTTGGTCACGCCCATCACCTGCGCGATCGCGGAACTCTTTCGGCACCATGGTTGGATGCACGCGCTGCTCGATTCCGGCTTCGGTTTTCACCGCCACGCCCAGGAGCTTGACGCGATAGCCAAGCTCGGCCGCGGCGTCGAGATCGGCGAGCGTGATCGACGAAATGCCCTCGACGTAAACCGCGTCCGGATCGACCTTGGTACCGAACGCCAGGCTCGCCAGGATCGAAAGCTTCTGCGCGGTGTCGTGGCCTTCGACGTCGAAGGAAGGATCGGCCTCGGCGTAGCCCAAACGCTGCGCTTCACGCAGGCATTCGTCGAACGCGAGCCGGTCCTCCTCCATGCGCGAGAGGATGTAATTGCAGGTGCCGTTGAGGATGCCGTAGATGCGCGTGAACGAGTTGCCGTTGAGCCCCTCGCGCAGCGTCTTCACGATCGGTATGCCGCCGGCGACCGAGGCTTCGAAATCGAGCGCGACGCCGCGGCGTTCCGCCAGCATGGCAAGCTTATGGCCATGCCGGGCGAGCAGCGCCTTGTTGGCGGTCACCACCGGCTTGCCGGCCGCAAGTGCGGTTTCGACCGCCCGCTTTGCGGGATCGCCCTCCCCGCCGATGAGTTCGACCAGGACATCGATCGCGGGATCGGCGGCGAGCAGCGCGGGATCCTCGACCCAGCGAAATTTTTTCAGATCAATGTCGCGCTTCTTGCTGCGGGAGCGGGCGCTGACAGCGACGACCTCAATCGACCGCCCGCAGCGCGCCGCGAGCTTGTCACGGCCGCTCTCCAAGCAGATGGACGACGGCCGTGCCGACCGTTCCAAGTCCGGCAAGACCGACTTTCAGCGGCTCGGCCATAAACGTCGCTAACCTGGGGGTGAAAGCGCGCTCGACTAACGTCGGGTCGCCATGGGCACGACGTTGTGCAGCATTTCCGGCCCGGTTTCAAGAAAGCGCCGGATGTTGCGGGCGGCCTGACGGATGCGCTGTTCGTTCTCGACCAGCGCAATACGCACATGGCCCTCGCCATGCTCGCCGAAGCCGGCCCCGGGGGATACTGCCACGCTCGCTTTTTCGACCAGAAGTGTCGAAAACTCGACGCTGCCGAGCGGCTGGAACGGCTCGGGTATCGGCGCCCAGGCGAACATCGACGCTTGCGGCGGCGGCACCTGCCAGCCGGCGCGGCCGAACGATTCCACCAACGCGTCGCGCCGGCGCCGGTAGATCCCACGCATCTCGTGGATGCAATCGTCGGGACCATTGAGCGCCGCCGTTGCCGCCACCTGGATCGGCGTAAAGGCGCCGTAGTCCAGATACGACTTCACCCGCGCCAGAGCCGCAATGACCCGCTCGTTGCCAACGGCAAATCCGATCCGCCAGCCGGGCATCGAATAAGTCTTCGACATCGAGGTGAATTCAACCGCGACATCCATCGCGCCCGGAACTTGCAGCACCGAGGGCGGCGGATTGTCGTCAAAATACACTTCGCCGTAGGCGAGATCGGACAAAATGATGAGCGAGTGCTTTTTCGCAAACGCCACGAGGTCCCGATAGAAGTCGAGATCGGCGATGCAGGCCGTCGGATTCGACGGATAGCAGGTGACGACCGCAATCGGCTTCGGAATGGTGTGATTCACCGCGCGTTCAAGCGCGCCGAAAAACGCCGCGTTAGCCTCGACCGGAACCGAGCGGATCGCGCCTCCGGCCATCAGGAAGCCGAAGACGTGAATGGGATAAGTCGGGTTCGGCACAATAATGACATCGCCGGGCGCCGTGATCGCCTGCGCGACGTTGGCGAAGCCCTCCTTGGAGCCAAGCGTGGTGACGATCTGGGTTTCCGGATTGAGCTTCACGCCAAAGCGGCGCGCGTAATAGGCGGCCTGAGCGCGGCGCAGACCCGGAATCCCTTTGGATGCCGAATAGCGGTCCGTGCGCGGCTTGCCGACCGTCTCTTTGAGCTTTTCGACCACATGCGCCGGCGCGGGCAAATCGGGATTACCCATGCCGAGATCGATGATATCGGCCCCGCCATTGCGCGCCACAGCCTTAGCCCGGTTGACCACCTCGAACACGTACGGCGGCAACCGGCGGATGCGATAAAACTCTTCCATGATTTCAACCGGCTCGGCGGATTTGACGATCCTACACTTTTATCACTGCCCGTCGTCTGTACCAGCCGTCTTCGTTGCCGCCGGCGTGGCCGCGGGCTGCAGCGAGGTTTTCTGGGGTTCGGGCGTAGGGGGAGGAACCGGCGGAATCGACTGCAAGTGGTCGCGCTGAGAGATCAGGTCGTCGGTCACCGGCTTGACCTGATCCGGCGTCAGCGGCGTTTCGGCCCGGGGCGACGGCATATCGTGCACCGCGGGGAAGCCGACTTCCGAGCAGCCCGCCAGAAGACAGGCCAAACCCGCGGCGAGCAAGGCTCCGAACGCAAGCTTCGCACCGTGCTTCTGCCTAATCACGCGGTTTCCCCGACAGTCCCCCGACGAGCCGATAATCGCCCGGCCAGACAGCGTCCGCCCCACCCGACCTGCCGGAATAACCTACCGCCTCAAAGGTTTACAAATATCAACCTAGAGGTGACACGAACCACGGAAATAGCGCCTGTAATATGGTGGAAACAAGGTCCGCATGTCCTGGGGACGGACGGAACGGAACGCACATCCGCCTCCCGGGAATGCTGCGTCGCCCGGCCTTGCGCGCATAATTTGCGCAGGCCATTTCTGCCGCAAGGGCCTATTCTAAAAGCCCTGCGGAAGGTGAGGAACGCTGGTGCGAGCTCCATCGCAACTGCCGACGACAGTCGGGCCGGTCGACGTCGAGGTATTTTCACGCAATCTCGCGCGCCTGATCGAGGAAGGCGGACGGGCGCTCGCCGCCTATATGAAGCCGCGGGAGGACGGGCGTAAGAGCGAACTCGCCGACGAGTTGCGCGACGTCGTCAAAACTCTCGGGGAAGTGTTGCAATACTGGCTGGCCGACCCGCAACGCACCGCGGAACTGCAAGGCCGGCTGGGTCAGTCCTATCTCGAACTGTGGGGCGCTGCCGTCAAGCGGCTTTCCGGCGAAGGGGCGCCACCGGTAGCGACGCCGGCGGCGAACGACAAGCGCTTCGCCGACCCGGAATGGACCACGAACCAATTCTACGATTTCCTCAAGCAGCTCTATCTGCTCACGGTCAACTGGGCCGACCGCCTGGTCAGCGACGCCGACAAGCTCGATCCGCACACCCGGCACAAGGCCGAGTTCTATATCCGGCAGATCGCCAACGCGCTGTCGCCGTCCAATTTCGTTTTGACCAATCCGGAACTGCTGCGCGAGACGCTGACCAGCAACGCCGAGAACCTGGTTCGCGGCATGCACATGCTCGCCGAGGACGTCGAGGCCGGCGGCGGCCATCTCAAGATCCGCCAGTCCGATTCCTCGATGTTCGCCGTCGGACGCAATCTGGCAATGACACCCGGCAAGGTGATCTTCCAGAACGAAATCATGCAGCTTCTCCAATATGCGCCTTCGACCGAAAAGGTCCTCAAGCGCCCGCTGCTGATCGTGCCGCCCTGGATCAACAAATACTACGTGCTCGATCTGACGCCGGAAAAATCCTTCATCAAATGGTGCGTCGATCAGGGGATCACGGTGTTCTGTGTCTCATGGGTCAACCCGGACGAGAGCCTCGCGCAAAAGACCTTTGAAGACTACATCCGCGAAGGGCCGCTCGCGGCGCTCGACGCGATCAAACAGGCGACCGGCGAAGACAAAGTCAACGCCGTCGGCTATTGCGTCGGCGGCACCATGCTTGCCGTAGCGCTGGCAAAAATGGCGGTGGATCACGACGAGCGCATCGCGTCGGCGACCCTGTTTGCCGCCCAGGTCGACTTCACCTATGCCGGCGATCTCAAGGTCTTCATTGACGAGGAACAGGTCGAGGCGATCGAGCAACGCATGGCCGAGCGCGGCTATCTCGAAGGCATGTCGATGGTCACGGTGTTCAACCTGCTGCGCTCGAACGACCTGATCTGGCCTTACGTCATCAACAATTATCTGAGAGGCAAGGCGCCCTTCCCGTTCGACCTGTTGTACTGGAACTCCGACGCCACGCGGCTGCCGGCGGCCAATCATTCGTTCTATATGCGCAATTGCTACCTCGACAACAAAATCACCAAGGGCAAGATGGTGATCGGCAATACGCCGATCGATCTGAAAACGGTGAAAGTGCCGATCTACAATCTGGCGACGCGCGAAGATCACATCGCGCCGGCGAAATCGGTGCTGCTCGGCTGCAAATACTTTGGCGGCAAGGTGAGGTATGTACTGTCCGGGTCCGGCCATATCGCCGGCGTGATCAATCCGCCGAACAAGCAGAAATATCACTACTGGACCGGACCGCGGCCGCGGAGCGCCAACCTCGACGGCTGGCTGAAGAAGGCAAAGGAACATCCCGGCTCCTGGTGGCCGGACTGGCTCACCTGGCTCAAGCGCCACGATGCGACCGAAGCCCCCGCGCGCGTGCCCGGCGACGGCGCGCTCAAGCCGATCGAGGACGCGCCGGGAAGCTACGTGAAGGTGCAGGCTTAAGCGGCGCAGGCTTGCCGCGCCTGGCGAGCACCCAATTACGGAAACAGCGCCACCTGCTCGAGCCCCGTGGTTTCGGGAAAGCCGAGCATCAGGTTCATGTTCTGCACCGCCTGACCGGACGCGCCCTTGGTCAGATTATCGAGCGCCGAGCCGATGATGGCGCGGCCGGGGATGCGGTCGGCGGCGACGCCGATGAACGTCATGTTGGAGCCGCGCACATGGCGGGTCTGCGGCAGCGTGCCGAACGGCAGCACGTGGACGAACGGCTCGTTCGCGTAAGACTTTAAAAGTAGCGCATGAAGATCCTGCGGCGACGCTTTCAGGCCGCGCACATAAATCGTTGAAAGGATGCCGCGATTCATCGGCACGAGATGCGGCGTGAAGGTCACGACCACCTCGCGGCCGGCGGCCAAGCGAAAACTCCTGGTCGAGTTCGGCCATGTGCCGGTGATGACCGACGCCATAGGCATGAAAGCCTTCGGAGACTTCCGAAAACAACATCTCCTCTTTCGCCGCCCTGCCCGCTCCGGTCATGCCCGATTTGGCGTCGATCACGATCTCGTCCGGATCGATCGCCTTGGCTTTGAGGAGCGGGATCAGCGCCAGCTCGGCGCAGCTTGTGTAACAGCCGGGATTGGCGACAAGCTGCGCCGTCTTGATCTCGCGCCGATAGATTTCAGTCAGTCCGTAGACCGCTCTCTTTTGCAACTCGCGGCGCGGCGTGCGCATGACCGTACCAGCGGGCATAGGCGTCAGGATCGGCGAGGCGGAAATCGGCGGAAAGATCGACGACTTTTGATGGCCGGCGCCCTCGTCAGCAGATCCTTGATGACCTTCTGGGTCGTGCCATGTGGCAGCGCGCAGAATACGAGATCAAGGCCAAGCGCCGGCCAATCGGTCGCCATCGATGCGCGGTCAGCATCGGCAGCGCGTATGGCGAAAATTGCGGGAACACGTCGGACATCGGCTTCCCGGCGCGGCGATCGGCCGTGAGCAGCGCAATGTCGACGCCCGGATGGCGGATGAGCAGCCGCACCAATTCCGCGCCGGTGTAACCGGAAGCGCCGAGGATGCCGATTTTTGCTTTCGCAGACATGATTAAGCCGCTGACATGATTAAAACCTTGGCTTTAAGAAACTAAGCCAGCGTCCGCGGAGAGAATATCGGAAAAGTGCCGCGGAAAACCGGCGGCACGATATTGCTACGCGTGAGCGCGCGCTCGTGCCGTGTCACGACGGCGGCGGCGCTCGTGCGGCGGTGGTCGACCGGACGTTGTTGGACGATCGGGTCATGGGCGGCGATATAAAGGCCGCGCCCGGCAGCGTCAATGCGCGTCCGCACGCGGCTTCGGACAGACTGCCCTCATTGTTTTGCCGTTCGCGTGGCATAGTCAGAGGCCGATTCGCCAGCCTCTGTCGCCGGGACCGCGGCTCACTATATCGGCCCAACATCAAAAGCTTCGCATGGGAAAAGCAGCTAAAACATCAAAATCGTCGGGCGGTCCCGGACCTGTTCGCCAATCTCGGCGAACCGCGGCCGCATCGCGCCGGAGCGGCGCGCGGCGGCAGCGCATCGGCACGCGGGTCGCCGGCGAGTCCGGCTATACCGCCAAGCACATCGAGGTCCTGGAAGGGCTCGAACCGGTGCGCCGCCGCCCCGGCATGTATATCGGCGGCACCGACGAGAAGGCGCTGCATCACCTGTTCGCCGAGGTGATCGACAATTCCATGGACGAGGCGCTGGCCGGCCACGCCGACTGGATCGAGGTCGAGATGGCGGCCGACGGCTTTGTCACCGTCACCGACAACGGCCGCGGCATCCCGGTCGATCCGCATCCGAAATTCAAGAACAAGTCGGCGCTCGAAGTGATCATGTGCACGCTGCACGCCGGCGGCAAATTCGACTCCGAGGTTTACGAAACCTCCGGCGGCCTGCACGGCGTCGGCGTTTCGGTGGCGAACGCGCTGTCCGAGCGCATGGAGGTCGAGGTCGCGCGCGGCCAAAAGCTCTATCGCATGGCGTTCGAGCGCGGCAAGCCGAAGACGAAACTGCAGGAAGCCGGCAAAGCGCCGAACCGGCGCGGCACCAAAGTGCGCTTCCGCCCGGACCCGGAGATCTTCGGCGCCAAGGCGCATTTCAAGCCCGAGCGCGTGTTCAAGATGACGCGCTCGAAAGCTTATCTGTTCGGCGGCGTCGAAATCCGCTGGTCGTGCGAGAAGGAATTGCTGCGCGGCGTCGAGGACGTGCCGGAACAGGCGACGTTTCATTTCGCCGATGGCTTGAAGGATTATCTGTCGGAAACGCTCACCGACGCCACCCTCGTACATCCCGACATTTTCACCGGCAGCGCCGGCAAGACCGGCACGCACGGAGCTGCGCAATGGGCGGTGGCGTGGACCGCCGACGCCGACGGCTTCCTCAACTCCTACTGCAACACCATCCCGACGCCCGACGGCGGCACGCATGAATCGGGCCTGCGCGCCGCGCTCACCCGCGGGCTCAAGGATCACGCCGAGCGCGTCGGCCAGGGCAAGCGCGCCGCCTCGATCACCTCTGACGACGTGATGACCGGCGCCGGCGCCATGCTCTCGGTGTTCATCCGCGAGCCGGAATTCCAGGGCCAGACCAAGGACCGGCTCGCCACCGCCGAAGCGCAAAGGATCGTCGAGCAGGCGATCAAGGACCCGTTCGATCATTGGCTTGCCGGCAACCCGGCGCAAGCCAACAAACTTTTCGAGTTCGTGGTCGAGCGCGCCGACGAGCGCATCCGCCGCCGTCAGGAAAAGGACATCGCGCGCAAGAGCGCGGTGCGGAAGCTTCGCCTGCCCGGCAAGCTCGCCGACTGCACCAACTGCTGCCGCGCAGGGCTCGGAGCTGTTCGTCGTCGAGGGCGACAGCGCCGGCGGCTCCGCAAAGCAGGCCCGCGATCGCGCCAGCCAGGCGATTCTGCCGCTGCGCGGAAAAATCCTCAACGTGGCGTCCGCCGGCAAGGACAAGCTGCAACAGAACCAGCAGCTCGCCGACCTCGCCCAGGCGCTCGGCTGCGGCACCGGCGTGCACTATCGCGACGAGGATTTGCGCTATGGCCGCATCATCATCATGACCGACGCCGACGTCGACGGCGCCCACATCGCTTCGCTGCTGATCACCTTCTTCTACCGGCAAATGCCGCAGCTCATCGACAACGGGCACCTTTATCTCGCCGTCCCGCCGCTCTACCGATTGAGCCACGGCGGCAAGAATTTCTACGCCCGCAACGAAAAGCACCGCGACGAAATTCTGAAGAAAGAATTCCACGCCAACGCCAAGGTCGAAGTCAGCCGCTTCAAGGGGCTCGGCGAGATGATGGCCGCGCAGCTGAAGGAAACCACCATGGACCCGAAGAAGCGCACGCTGCTTCGGGTCACGCTGATCGCCGACGACCGCAAGGACACCGAAAAATCCGTCGAGCGGCTGATGGGCACCAAGCCGGAATTGCGCTTTGCCTTCATCCAGGAGCGCGCCGAATTCGCGGATGAGGCGGCGCTCGACGTTTAGGGCGTGAACTCGCAAAAAGCGCTTCTGTGGGGGCGTCTCGATTGATGTCCGCTCCGCTCCCCGAAAGCGATCAAATTCTACAGCGCAGCGAAATGTCGCGACGGGCCAACAGGCGACGTCACCATTATTTGATGATCACCCTTTAGCCAGCCGAGCTAGTCTACTTGTGGGCTTTCACCCAGGCCAATTAACTCTCAAAACAACATAACTGTGTAAGAACAGCCTTGGGGGAAGCGGACGGGAAATCGAGCATGGCTGATCTTGACGCTGCCGGTGCGTCCCTCCTGCGAAAGTTCGGCACATGAGACCTAATCCCCTATTCGATGCCGCGTCGTTTCTGGCGAAAGCCGAATGGACGACAGGAGTATTCTGGCTCCTGCTTCTCGGCAGCGCCGCAGCGGGTTTTTATGCCTGGCAGGGCGATCCGGCGCAGCGCTCGATCCGGCACGTCGGTGCCGGCGTGCTCCGAGTCCTCGTCGGCTGCATGTGGTGGCAGCAGTCGCTTTGGAAGATACCGCCGCACTACGATTGGGGTTTGATCCACTGGATGCAGGAGATGGTCGAGCATGCCTCGATCCAGCTGCAAAGTGATCTTGTGCGCGACATCGTGCTGCCAAACATCGCGGTGTTCGGGCCGCTCGTGTATGCTATCGAGGTGGCAATAGCGGTATCGCTCATCCTTGGCCTGTTAACACGGGTGGGCGCAGCGCTCGGCGCGCTGATGGCGATCAATCTTTGGCTGGGGCTTTACAACGCGGAGGGCGAATGGCCCTGGACCTATATGTTCCTGGTCGTTATCCAACTGCTCTACGTGATAGATCCGCCAGGGCGTAGTCTCGGCGTTGATGCTCTCGCTTGGCGGCGCGAGGGTGCCGCCCGCTCCGCGCTGCTCCCTGTTGTCGCTTAAATCGAGGCGGCTCAGGAACAACAAGACTTAGCACTTTGGACCGGCGGACACGGCACTGATCCGTAGGAACAGAACACGCAGCAGTCGCCCGGCAGCGGCTTAAGCTTCTCACCGCAACCCTTGCATACATAGAAGAACTGGCAGGCGTCCGTCGGCATTTGCTCGACCGCATGGTGCCCACACCGGGGACAAGTCAGTTTGGATTGGAGCTGTATCAACGAGATTGCACGCTCATGTCGAGGTTTGCGAATTGAGTTGCAATTACTTCAAGAATTGCCAGGGCGTCGATAGTGCCGTCAGCTTCTCCCTTTTCAAAGTCTTGGCCCTCCTGGCCCATGGTATTGGTGACGTGCGCAAGGCAAAGAACGCTTGCGCTCTTGGCGCGCGCGAAGGCGTAAAGGGCGGCCGCCTCCATTTCGACGGCAAGTACGCCTTTCGATCTGGCGGATTCTATTGCTTCTGCGGTTTCACGAAACGGCGCATCTGTCGTCCAGGTTGAACCGACAATCACTTGCAAGCCTTTCTTCCTCAACGCTTCAGCGGCCAGAGCGATCAGGCGAGGGTCCGCTTCGCTATACTCCGAAGGTGCCGCATAGTGATAGCTCGTGCCTTCATCCCGCAGCGCGCGATCAATGACCACAAAGTAAGGCGGTCTGACCGACGAAAGAATTTGGCCGGCTGACGTCAGGCTGATCAGGATGCGGCATCCACACGCGAACAATTCCTCGGCCACCAAGACCGCAAAGGGCGCGCCGACAACGCACCCGAGGATGCCGACTGTTTCTTTGCCGAGCGAGAAGGTTTGAAGATCAGTGTGATAGCAGGGCCACGCATCGAACCGCTTTGTTTGCCCTAAATTCATTAGACGTCGCACGATGTCGCCATCGGGATCGAGAATGCAGATTGGCGGCACATCGGCGACCGGCAAGCCCTTCTGACGGCGAGCTTCGCGCAGCAACGCCGGCGGCAGAAAAACCGAAGGCGAACTCGGACGCTTGTTTTCGAGGATGGGAGGAAAAGACAATTCCGTTCTCACTGTTGCACGCCAAGCCCACTGAGAGAGATCTACAAACAACCAATGACGAAAACACTGGCCAGGCTAGTTCCTATCATCGACAACGGCACGTATCGCGAGCGAAAGCATGCAACGTCGCTAAAGTCAGGATGCATACCCTCGTTTGAGAAGCATGCTCGCGGCACGGTCGAACTCGTTGGCTGTTGGAACTGCAAAATCGAGCGCGTCGGCATATCGCGTGATAGTGCTGAACAGCGCATACACTGCGATCGCATCGATCAGAGCGTCGATGCTGACACCTGCATGAAGCACGGCCCTTGCGTCGTCGGCAGTGAGTTCGGTGGGCCGCAGCGTAAGGATCTCCAGAAATCCCAGTGTCGCCTTTACACTTTCGGGGATGGAGGCTGCACGAAAATCCGCAAGCACCGCGTCAACCGCTGATCGTTGTATCTCTTTCGCCGCTATCGCCCCATGAGCACCAACGCAGAAGACGCACGAATTCCACTTCGCGACCAGGGCCGCCATCAATTCGCGCTCACTGACGCTACATTTACTAGGTCCCCGCATAGCCGCCTGGGTCCACGCACCCATCGGAGAGCGAAAAAATCTTTGTGGTAAAAGGCGACGCGTGCCGCATCTGGCAATCGCATTCTCGAAACTAACGAGATGCAGTTGATGAGCAGACGATTGAAAACACCATCGCCGCGTTCGATATCACGCAGACGCATCGGCGACCTCATCCAATACCTTTAGCCCCCGTTGCCAGCGCAGGAGGCCGGCGCCTAGGGCCGCAGCCGCAATGACTTCAAAAGCGGCCTTTTCGCTTCCTATTGCCTGCACGACGCTCATAACCTGCTCATCCGTGACACCAGCGGCAAACTCGCCGATCTGGCGCGCAAGGTCATCATAGGGAGCCTCCATGGCGGCACCGCTGGCCGCCCTTTCCGCCGCCGCCTGGCGCATCGCCCGATTGGCCTTACCCGGGGGCCATCGAGGACCCGGAGTCGCAGCGCTTCAGCAAGAGTATGGTGGTCGTGTCGACCAGTTGGTCCATCGAGCCTCCTATTCGATGGAAAATATTTGACTTCGCTCAGACTGGTACGATCCGCAGCGGTCCTACTTTCCTCTCGTAAGGCGAATTATACGCCGCTGAGAATGGTGGAAATGCGCCAATAGTCCGATAACAGCCTTCATTTTGGCTCCATGACCCTTCCGAAGGAAAGCGGCGCAAATAATGATAGGCGGCTTCTTTGAAGGAACGGGAATGCCCGATCCGGGATGGTGGGAAGCTCTCTGGCCCGATCCCGCTCGAGTTCTCGTTGATGTCGGTATCGCCAACGGAATGCGGGTCATCGACTTATGCTGTGGCGATGGCTGGTTCACTCTCCCACTCGCAAAGATCGCGCGCGCCGTCATCGCCATCGATATTGACGGTAAGCTACTCAACGCGGCGAAGGTGCGATTTGCCGAACGCGGCGGCGCTCCGAACGTCGTCCTAATCGAGGCCGACGCGTACCAGATAGCGAAGGTGGTCCACGATCCGGTAGATCATTTATTTCTGGCCAACGCCTTTCATGGCGTCCCAGATAAGCCGCGCCTTGCGCGGACAGTTTATGACGTTCTTAAGACCGGCGGCTTGTTCGCTATCGTGAATTGGCATGCAAGACCGCGTGAGGAAACGATGGTCTTGGGGCAACCGCGCGGGCCAGCTTCAGAACTTAGAATGACACCGCAGGCGACCATGGACGCGGTGGTGCCAAGCGGTTTCAAGCTACGGAATGTCGTTGAAGTCTCGCCCTATCACTACGGCGCAGTGTTCTGGCGGCAAAGCTAAGAAATCGCAGTAGGACGGATCGCCCAGTGGATTACGGCGCAACTTGGAAATTAGGACAGCCCACTGCTAGGAAGGTTCGGAGAAACTTAGTCTTACCGAAGGCGGTCTTGATTGGTGAAGTCGTCTTTGGGTCCATTCGCAGATGCCGCCGGCCGTGCCGACCAATTCATGTCCGCTTCGTTCCGAAAGCGATCGATTTGCTGCACTGCCGCGAGCTGGCGCAATGGCCGTATCGCGTCCGCGGCGTGTCGCATTTTCCCTGACATAAGGTCCTCATTTCGGATACTATAGCAAACAAATCTCGCTCATCGAAGGGCGCTTTCTAGATGCGATCCTGAAAGTGGAGCGAGTGCGGTTCCTGCGGGCGGTTTCGCAAACCGCTCCCGGGCGGCTCGGGTAGTGCAAACAAGTGTACGCAGTTTACACAAGGCAAACTGCTATGCCCTCCGGCATTACGACCGGGGTGCCGGGTGCCTGGCTTAAGCGCGATCGATGGTGCGGGTAACGCCTGCATCCTCCCGCTCGCGCGAAGCGCGGCCTGGGCTGAGTGGCGGCGTTCGCTCGCTGCTGCAAGCGCCGTGGCGGAGCGCCGAAAGGCGAGCGGGCCACCCCGCACGCGGGGGAGGCAGGAGAAAAAAGGCCCGCTCCGCGCCCGCGCATAATTCAGGTGGCAACATCTGATTATGTGGCGCGGACAATGGATGGTGCGCCTATCGGCGCTCCGCTCCCTTTTTTTCGTGGCGCATGATCTTATCGCGCGTCATTTTTGGTGCGTGGTGGTGGTGCGGCATGACTCGGGCGTGATCGCGCCGCGAGAATGAATATTGCTGCCCTTCATCCTGAGGTGCGCGCCAGCGGCGCGCCTCGAAGGATGCAGCCGAGGCGCCGGGGCCTGCATCCTTCGAGGCTCCCCCCGATCAGGTCGGGGGTCGCACCCGCACCTCAGGATGAGGGGAACAACGACCGCGCCGCGAGAATGGGTAAGCTGTGTCAGACGCCAACTCCCCGCTACTCCTCAAAATGCAGGTTGGCGGCTTTGACCACGTCTTTGTATTTGACGATGTCGGCCCCGATCATGCGCGTGAAGTCGGCCGGCGCCATGCCGCCGCCGGGATCGACGGCCATGGCGCGAAGCTTCTCGGAAACGCCGGGATCGCCGATGGCCTCGCGCAGCTCTTTTTCAAGCTTGGCGACAATCGCCGGCGGTGTTGCCGCCGGTGCGAACAGGCCGCTCCAGAGACGAATGTCGACGGCTGGGAAGCCCGCCTCCGCCATGCTCGGCACGTCCGGCAGTTCGGCGGAACGCTCCGCGCCGGTGACGGCGATGGCTTTGACCTTGCCGGCCTTCACCATCGGCACCGACGGCGGCCCGTCGGCGATCGCGGTCATGGTCTGCCCGCTGACGACGCTCAGCACGATGTCGGTGCTGCTGCGGTAGGGAATGGCAACGCCGGGCATGCCGGATTCCAGTTTCAGCAATTCGGTGGTGATGGTGAAGGCCGGGGATGTCGTGGCGTAATTCGCCTTGTCGGGATGCTGTTTGGCCCACGCGACCACGTCCTTCACGGTCTTTGCCGGATGGTCGCTCGCGATCACCATGAACAGCGGAAAGCTCGCGATCATGGCGAGCGGAACGAAGGTCTTGGTCGTCTGGTAGGCAAGATCCGGATAAATCGCCGGCGCAATCGACATCGCACCGCTGGCGCCGACGAGGAGCGTGTAACCGTCGGCCGGCCTGGTGCGAAACGTATTCGGCGGCGAGCCGGCCGCCCGCTCCCGGACGATTCTCGATCACCACCGGCTGGCCGATCATGTCGGAGAGTTTCTGTCCGACGAGGCGCGCGAAAATGTCGTTGCCGCCGCCGGCAGCAAAGCCGACCACGATGCGGACCGCCCGGGTCGGATAATCGCTTTGCGCGTGCGCGCCAGTGAGGCCCAACAACACCACCGGCAAAAGGAGAGCCAACGTGACGAGGAATCGGCGCACACCGCGGGCGGCAGACTGCGCAGCCTTCATGACGTCATCCATTCGACCAGCGCCTGGTTCACCGCCTGCGGTTGTTCGAGCGTCGACAAATGGCCGGAGCCGGGAATGATGACGAGGCGCGAACCCGGAATCCCGGCGGCGATTTCGCGCGACAATTCCGGCGGAGTTCCTTTGTCCTGCTCGCCGACGAGAACCAGGGTGGGACAGGCGATGGCGGCAGAGTCCGGACGGGAATCGGGGCGGGCGATGATCGCCTCGTTGGTGCCGAAGATATGTCTGCGCGCCGGTTTCTTCCGCCATGCTCAACACGACGGCCTTGAGCGCCGCGTCGCCGTGACGATCGGGGTGCACGAAGAAGGAAAAGCATTCTTCGGCGACTTCGGCAAAACGCCCGCTTTTTGCCTTTTCCATCGCCGGCCGCCGGCGCTCGGTCTGTTCCGGAGCCTCCGGCCGCGCACCGGTGTCGAGGAGCGCCAGCTTCGCCACCCGCTGCGGCGCCTGCCGCATGATCTCGAAGGCGATGTAACCGCCCATCGACAGCCCCGCGAGCGCGAAGCGCGGCGGCGCTGCGGCAAGGATGCGGCGGGCAATCGCCGCCATGGTGTCGTCGCGCCTATGATCCGCGACCGTGACCGGGCCGAACCGCCACAGCGCCGGAATTTGCTCGGCGTAAAGGCGCGCCGAACAATTCAGGCCGGGGATCAGGACGACCGGCAAGCCGGCAGACGAAGCTATCGGGCATCGGCGTTTGCTCTTCGACTTCCAGAAAAAGTGAAGCATTTCTTTTAACTTACAGGACGATGTTAGGTTGACTTTCGCACTTTCGCCCCTATGTTTCGGGCACGCAAAGCGGCGGATTCGAGCAGACCTTGCGTGTTTCCCCCGTTCAATCCATAGGTTCCCGCGCCCGGCGCGGGCCTCGATCTGAGGGTTTATGTCCTTTTCTCATCTCGGCTTGTCCGAAAAAGTTATCTCCGCCGTAGCGGCGGCCGGCTACCAGACCCCCACTCCGATCCAAGATCAAGCCATCCCCCACGTGCTGGCCAGGCGCGACGTGCTCGGCATCGCCCAGACCGGCACCGGCAAAACCGCGGCGTTCGTGTTGCCGATGTTGACCATGCTGGAGCAGGGCCGCGCCCGCGCGCGGATGCCGCGCACGCTCATTCTCGAGCCGACGCGCGAACTCGCGGCGCAGGTGGAGGAAAGCTTTGTCAAATACGGCGTCAACCACAAGCTCAACGTCGCGCTGATCATCGGCGGCGTCTCGTTCGGCGATCAGGACACTAAGCTCATGCGCGGAGTGGACGTGCTGATCGCAACCCCCGGCCGCCTCCTTGACCATCACGAGCGCGGACGGTTGTTGCTCAGCGGCGTCGAACTCCTCGTCATCGACGAGGCCGACCGGATGCTCGACATGGGCTTCATTCCCGACATCGAGCGCATCTGCAAGCTCGTTCCCTTCACTCGCCAGACCCTGTTCTTCACCGCGACCATGCCGCCGGAAATCCGGCGCATCACCGAGCAGTTTCTCAGCAATCCGGTCCGCGTCGAAGTCTCGCGCCCCGCCACCACCGTCGCCACCACGACGCAGCTTCTGGTCAAAGCCGGCCATGAGCCCCATGACAAGCGCGACGTGCTCCGCCGCCTGATCCGCTCGGCCGAAGGCTTCAAGAACGCCATCATCTTCTGCAACCGCAAGCGCGAAGTCGCGACGCTTTATCGCTCGCTGCTGCGCCACGGCTTTTCGGTCCAGGCGCTGCACGGCGACATGGACCAGCCCGCGCGCACGGCTGCGCTCGACCAATTCCGCAAGGGCGAAGTTGACGCTGCTGGTCGCTTCCGACGTCGCGGCGCGCGGCCTCGACATTTCCGACGTGAGCCACATCTACAATTTCGACGTGCCGCATCACGCCGACGACTACGTGCACCGGATCGGCCGCACCGGCCGGGCCGGCAGAACCGGCACCGCGATCACGCTGGTGGCCGGATCGAACGATCAAAAGGCCGTGGCGGCAATCGAGAAGCTGATCGGGCAACCGATCCCCTGGATGAACGGAACGCCGGCCGGGGCGACGTTGAAGCCGCAGCGGGCACCCGCGGCCGATGCAACGCCTTCCCCACCCGCCCCTCGGGAGCGGCAGCAGTCACGCCGCGGGCGTTCGGACGGCAATCGCCAGCCGCACCGGTCAGCGTCGATCGCTCGCATTCCGCAGCGCCCGCCGCAGCCGCCGAAAAATCGCGGAGAGGACGGGGATGCTTCCCATCTGCCGGCCTTCTTGCTGCGTCCGGTGCCGCTGAAGGCGTAATCTATCTCTCGTCGAAGCGGTGAGCGAGCGCATCGAGGCCATCGGTTCGCGCGTCCTCGGCGAAAATCAAGCAAGTGCTGAATACGATCGACGACGCCGCCAGCTCGGCGACGAGCTACTTCGAGAGCCTTACCGACGCCAGCCAACAGCTGCAGGACACCAATGACGGCCCTGCGATGGGCACCATCATTGAGCAGCTTCTTGAGGGCGCCAAGGAAATGGAGATCAACAACAAAAGCTTTTGGTATTATGGCCAACAGCGACTATTGAAGTCTTTGCTCCGAGCTTAATTTTCTAATTTGCCAAGTGGTGGGTTACGCCCGCTCTATAAGGACCTCTAGTCGTCCCTTCCGCGCCGCCTTCTTGAGAGCGACGTGATCGCGCTCGGTCTGATCGGCGTAGACGGCGGAGAAGTCTGCGATCGCTCTGTCAAACGTATCGCTCTCCCCGAGATAGCCGCTGATCACCGCCGCGTCGCCCGAGCGCGCATGCGAACGGGCTAATGAATGGCCGCACCATTGCGCGAACACCACCATGTCGGTCACGCTGAAGGTTTCGACCATCGGCTTGATTTTGGCGTCCCTGAGCTGGCGGATGTAGAATTGACGGCCACCCCTACCCACGGTCCAGCCGAGGAAAATGTCGCTGGCCGATTGCATGAGCCGATGACCAATGACCACCCGTTGGCCGTGGTTGGAATAGGCGCTTTTCCCGGCATAGGCTTCCAGCACTGAGGCCCGGGCTTCTTTAAGCTGGAGAAAAAGCGGATCTCTCTCCCCCGCCATTAGCAGCATCACTGCGCAGGTAGTGCCGACGCTGCCGACGCCCACCACCTTGATCGCGATGTCCTTAAGTTCAAAACGGTCAAGCAGAGTGCGCCGGTCATCCGCCAGAGTGTCACGGTAGTGGGCGAAGCCCTCGCGAACGGCGGCGTCAAATTCGGATTGGCCGTCTTCCCTGACGTGATAGATCGTCGGCGGATTATCTTGAAGAGACATCTGTTCGCCGGTCGCTTTCGCCAGCTTTGGGAAATCGTATTCGAGCACAGTGCGCGCCTGTTCCTTGCCGATCCGCTTTTCGACGCGCTTTTGAATGTTCTTGCGAAGCTTGGGATCGCCGATCGATGAAAACAGCGTTTCGGGGTCAAGCCTAGCGTACCACACATCCAGCTCGGCCATCTCACTATAAGCGGCCATATGCTCGCGATACGACCGCGCGCAGGCCAAAGCGGCGTCATCTGCCGCGCCCTTGTCAAAACCATTCTCGCGGCAGGCCAGCACGAAGCTAGCCGCCAGCCGTTTGAGGTCCCACTCCCAGGGTGCGGGGAGGGTCTCGTCAAGGTCGTGAATGTCGAAATTGATCTGACGCTCGGGGGTGGCGAAGCCGCGGAAATTGACCAGATGGGCGTCGCCACATGCCTGCACGCGAACGCCGGTCGTTGGCATGGTCGCCAAGTCAGCCGCCATGTTGAGTGCTGCACCGCGATAGAAGGTAAAGGGCGATTCCAGCATGCGCCCGTGGCGCAGCGGCACCAAGTGATGAATGCGGCCTTTATCGGCTTCCTCGATCAACCGAACGGGATCCGGCCGGTCTTTCGACGGTTTCCATTCGGCATGAGAGGTCCTCGGGCACTTCTTTCGCAGACGCTCTCCCATCGCATAACGCTCGGCCCACGTCGGCCGTGGCGAAAATGCCGGTATGTCTTTCGCCGCGGTCCTTCTCGCTTGCTGTTCGTACTGCCCAGCCCCGCGCTCCACGACCACCTCCCCTAGCTGACGTTTATCCTTATCGGCTGCGCGTCTCGGGTGGATCCCTAGCCTGCGATCATCAATAACCCCAAAGTTGAAGCGACATTTTGATAAGAATCAACGGATGTGCGTTCGAGCATGGTGAACCGGGCTGCGCTCTTGAATTGATCGGAATAACGCAACGACCAGGCCGTTCGCATAAGCAGCATTCTCGACAGCCCGTTTATCGTCTTCATAGTATCGCTTATCGCCCAATGGCTTGCGGCATATGTCGGCAACTTCCTCCGTAGGCGGGGCCGCGCCATCCGCAAAGATGAGCGGGAAGACCTCGATACCCTGCAAACGGCCATTCTCACGCTTCTCGCCCTCATCATCGGATTCAGTTTTGCGATGGCTGTCACGCGCTACGATCAACGCAAGAATTACGAGATGCCGGGGAGTTGATCATCGAACGCAGGGTCGAGTTGCATAAATGCATGCATAGCGAGGCGACCTTTGCTCGTCGCTCGTCCTTGCCAAATGGGGCATGCTCTAGATCCGGAGCCGCCGCACCACAAGCCACTAAGGAGGGCCGCGCCGGCGGCTCGCGCCGAACTGCGTCATTCTACAATTGGCGCAGCGTACGGGCTCGCTCAGCCATTCGTAGATCATGAAGTCAATTCGTTCGGAATTGTTCACTGACGGCGGTAGAACCAGGTGATTTCGTAAGTATAGTCGGCCTTCAGCCCCAGCAGCTTGAATGCGAGAAATCTTGAAGTCCTGGGACAGGTGTTCCGTCACCGGCTTGACAATCTCGACGGCCTCAGGCCTCGCCGCAGGATATCGAACTAACTGAAAGCTTCGGTACTCTTGGCCAGCGGGCATTAGCAGCCACCAGCTCTGCTCGATCGTGTCTACCTCAAAACCATACGTTAGAGAGGTCGACCCCCTGCCTCCACGTAAGAATAATCCACGCGACAAGTGTTCGTAGATGACGTCGACAGACTCACCTTCCGGAACCTTGCGAAAGTCGGCTCCCACCTCAAAGTGGCGCAGATTTTTGCCACCCCCATCGGTCAGGATTCTCGAGTACAACTTGGGCTTCAATTGTTGCGGCGGAAAGCGTACCTGCGTGTTGGGGTCGGTTGCTAGAACACTAATGCGAAAGTTGTTGCTCTGCTTTCCCGGTTCCTTACGGACCTTCATGCGGCGATAGGCGTAGACGGTCGAGTTGCCATCACCTCCCGCCGGCTTCCACCTTCGTAAGTCTACGATGCGCAGGGCCTGCAGAATCGAGAAGCCCGTCAAATCTGCTTTGTCATCCGGCCTGAGGTCCTCAGCTTTCTCGCCGGTAAAGTCTTCGGGCAAGCCATCCAACAGCCGGGTCATCTGTTCGAGATCCCGGCTTTCCTCAGCGAGCGACTGAACGATTTCATTGATCCGCTGCGAACGCTCATAATACTTGGTCACGAAATAGGGCGCCAGAACCAGGATTGGAACGATTATCGGCACGTAGACATAAGAGACCCAATCGCGAGGATCAAAAAGCGTACTCCATATGCGACGTGCCGCCGAGGAATGCAGCGTACGAGCCCTTACGGTAACCGCCGTCGCCTCGCGCCGAGGCAGAAACCGGATTCCCCCCCTTGCGGTGGCAGCCGTAGTGGCGCGCGTCACCTGGTCGGGATAATGAAATAACTTCCTCCAGAAGCGACGTGAGGCCGAAGCAGGCCGTGTGCGCTTCCTTGTGGTAGCAGCCATCGTCGCTCGCACATTAAATGGCATATCCAAGATTGGTTTGCGTGCGAGCTCTGTCCCGAAGAGGTCGGGGTGCGCCTGACATGTATTGCGGCCGACGCAGTAGCCGTGTCGCATCAGGCTGCTGATCTCGACTTGTGAGAACCTATCTAAATCGGTCCGAATGTTCGGCAACTGCCGTTGTGCCTCCGGATGCAGGGCGGTCGGGTCTTGTTCGGGATCAACGACTTCGGTAATGCGCGCGAATATAAAGCCGGGCGTGTCTTTGAAGGTTTCCGTTTCGAGTTGCCAGACCCGGTCCATAAGGATGTCGCTGGCGCGCATTGCTGTCCGGATGATTCCGCCGACGCGCATACTGCTCTGGATTTCGAATGGTCTGCCCGCGTCACTGACTAGGACGCAATCCCATGGACTCTGGTGCGTGACCGAAGTTTGCGAGAGGCAGCGGAACATGCGGACGCCAAGGTTATCGAAGACCCCACCGTCAGTGTACGCTTGCCGTCCGAACTCGCCGCTACTCGCTCCAACATCCGCTCCGGTCAAAATGATTGGTGGAAAAAAGCCGGGAAACGCGGATGAGGCGGTGACGGCCATTGGTACCGTGGCCAAACCGACGGAGACTCGCTCGATTTGATCAACATGATCCACTGCGCGGGGGATCATCCACAGTCCATCGCGATTAAATGAGGAGAGGCGTCCTTCGCTGAGGTTGGTGGAAAGGAGGTGCAAGCACGGGTTTTCCGGCAGCTGAAACAAGCTGGTGTCGCCGTAGAGGTACTTTTCGTAATGATTTTCTAGGAGCCCAGTGCGCGTGAGCCTGCGGTTCGACAACCCCGCTAAGCGACGCACCCCACGTAGGGGGAACGCCAGTGGGAAACGACGCAGGATCCGATTGCGCACATCGAGGCGAACGAATGCGAGTAACTCAGAAGCCACAGCGTCAAACTCACGCGCCGAGGCGTTATATCGAGTCCAGTTCAGAACAAGATGGGCGGCAATAATGCTGCCCCCAGAAACCGCGGTAATGTGGCTTACGTTCTTCAAAAGTCGGCATCATGAAGAAAGCGAACCAGACCGAGGTGATACAAGGTTGCTCTGAACCCACCTCCGGAAAGCGCTAGGCCGATTTTCTTCGTCATAATAGTGAAGCGTTACGATAGACGTGTCGATTTACTCCGGCAACGATGAGGGACGCTTGGGTCAGTTTCGAGACCTGGCTTAAGCAACCGACGTTTTGCCGAGCGTCCTAACAAAAGGCAGGAGACGGAACGCGGCCGCCCCGCTCCACTTAGAAAGATCACCGGTCGGAAGTCTCTCCCAAGAGTACGAGCATCTAAGCCCGGGACGGTCCGAAGGTCGGACGTCCGCGGATATAGAAGTAAGCAAACAAACTCTGACAAGGCGCACGGCTGTCAGCATTGATCCACGTCAAATTCGCCAGCAGTCGGGCTTGCCCTTTTAGGGCCGCCCCAAGACCGGTTGCCCGAGTGGAGTCGGCCTCCCACAAATGATCCAACCCAAACATCGGCAGGTTCTAAACCCGCGTCGCGATCGGCCACATCCGCATCAGCTCAGCTGGGAAAGATAATCCTAGCGAATTTGGACAGCGTGGGGTATCGCAAAATTAAACTCTACGGCCGCCGCCACGTGCGGCGGCCGTTTTCGACCGCGATGCGAAACGGCTCACGAATAATGGATCGGCTCAAACGGGCTATCGAGCGCGATGTTCGGCGCGGGCTGATTATAAACTACGTGCAAGTCGTATTTGAACTTGTCGCCCTTCTTCCATTGCCCGCCGACCAGCGGTGTCGAGCACGCGTTCCGCACCGGATTCGTGGGTCCGCCCTTCCACGCGACCGGACCGACTAACGACACATAGTCGGTCGCAACGATGGCGTCGCGAATGGCCGCGGGCTCGAGCTTCTTGGTGCGCTTGAGGACGTCGATTGCGACTTCGAGGTTCGCGTGCTTGAAGCCGATCGGCTGCGTCCACTGCTTGCCGGTCGCTGCCGTATAGGCGTCGCAGAACTGCAGCGCGGTCTGCCCGGTCAACCCGGACTTGAACGGATGGTGGTGCGACCACCACACTTCCGTCGATAGACCGCCGCCGCGGTCGCCCAAAGTCTCGACCGCAGTCGGGAACAACAACGCCTTGGCGGGGGTGACGACCTTGGGCCGGTAGCCCTGTTGCGCGCACTGGGTCCAGAAGATACCGAATTCCGGCGGCGTGAAGACGCCCGACAGAATTTCGCAATTCGCTCGCTTCAATTCGGTGATTTGCGCGGTAAAATCGTCGGCGTTGTTCGGATAAAGCCCGAGATTGTGCACCTCAAAGCCCTTTGACTTGAAGAAGTCGGGAAGATGCGCGTTGGCGTTCACGCCGTCGCCGTCGTTGCTCCATAACGTGCCGAGAACTTTGTTGCTCGGCAGCGACAGCCACATGTCGGCGAAGACATTGCCGAGCTGATCGAGCCCCCAGAAGAAGTGATAGGTCCACTCGAAGCCCTTCTTCGGATCGCCTTTGCGGCCGAAAAACCATATCTGCCACGGATCGTCCGAAGTGACGCAGGGCACGCCGGCCAGCTCGCACTGGTCAGACACCGGTATAACGGTGTCGGAGGTCGACGAGCCGATGACGAGGTCGACCTTGTCGTTGTTGATCAGCTGCGCGGTGACTTCGGCGGCGCGATTTGGGTTCGACTGGCTGTCCTTGTACACGATCTGAACCGGATGCTTTTCGCCGGCGATGACGATGCCGTCGCCGATCGCTTTTCGTACACCCGCGAGCACGAACTGATCGGCTTCGCCAAACGCTGCGATTGCTCCGGTTTCCGGACTGACCATGCCGATTTTGACGGTCCGCGGCGCTGCGCGCGACGATTGAAACATCCACGGCGAAACAATCGCACCGGCGCCAACCGCTGCCGCGCCCTTGAGGAGCCTGCGGCGTTGTTTGTTGACCTTGGTACCGTGACTGACGTTTGCCCCCGGTCCTACCTTCATCGCAGCGTCTCCCCTGGTTTTCGTTTTGTTGAAAAACAGCGCCAGCATAACCCTGGCGCCGCCTAAACTGTAGGTATTTTGAGGTAGAAAAGGAGACCCGGTTATCCGGGGTGCGCGCGGCGCGCGGCTTTCCGGATGAGCCGAACGTAAGCAGTCGATCGACTACCCCGCGTCGGCGCCGCCCGCCTCACGCGCCGGCTCGAGCTGCACCGATTCACCGCAGCCGCAGGCCGAGGTCTGGTTCGGATTGTTGAACACGAACTGGGCGGCCAACTTGTCGACTTTGTAGTCCATCTCGGTGCCGAGCAGGAACAGCACCGCCTTGGGATCGATCAGGATCCGAACGCCCTTATCCTCGATCACCTCGTCGAGCGGATTGACCTTCTCGGCATATTCCATGGTGTAGGCCATGCCGGCGCAACCGCCGTTCTTGACGCCGACGCGGACCGCGGCAATCGGATGGTCGGCTTTCGCCATCACCGTCTTGATACGTTCCGCCGCAGCTTCGGTGAGCCGCATCACCTGAGGTCTCGGCCGGGGGCTGGCCATCGTCGCATTCTCCTCGCCTCCGCCGGAGGCGCTTCATCGCAGTTACGATTCAGAATAACTCAAAAATACTAAAGACTTCACCACACTACTTCATGTAAGACGCCGCCCGGCGGCGCGCAACTCGCCGCTTCACCACATATTGAGCACCGCGCGCGCTTCGTCCGACATCCGGCTCGGATCCCACGGCGGATCCCAGACGATGGTGACCTTGGCCTCGCGCACGCCGGGTACGCTGGCGACGGCGTTCTCGACCATGGTCGGCAGTTCCGCCGCCGACGGACAGTTCGGCGTGGTCAGCGTCATGTCGATCTTGACCGCGCGGTCGTCGTCGATGTCGACCTTGTAGATGAGGCCGATCTCGTAGATGTCGGCCGGAATCTCCGGGTCATAGACGGTCTTGAGCGCGCCGACGATATCGTCGGTCAGACGCGCCATTTCGTCCGCCGGAATGGCTGACGGCCGTTCCGCGGTGTCAGCGGCCGCAACAGCGCCCGCATCGGGGTTTGTTTGATCGTCCATCATGCGAAGAAACCTTGAGCTTTGACCAGCGCTTGCGCCAGGCAATCGACCTCCTCAGGCGTATTATACATCGCAAACGACGCGCGGCAGCTTGCGGTCACGCCGAAGCGGGCAAGCAGCGGCATCACGCAATGGGTGCCGGCGCGAACCGCAACGCCGGAGCGATCGATGATCGTCGCCACGTCGTGAGGATGCGCACCCTTGATTTCAAAGGAGACGATCGGCCCCTTGTCCTTCGTGGTGCCGAAGATGCGGAGCGAATTGATTTCCCGCAGCCGGTCGTGGGCGTAGTGCAGCAGGCCCGTTTCATGGCTGCGGATCCGCTCTTTGCCGACAGACGCGACATAGTCGAGCGCAGCGCCCAGTCCGATCGCCTGCACGATCGACGGCGTACCAGCCTCGAATTTGTAGGGCGGATCGCCATAGGTGACGCGGTCCTCGGACACTTCGCGGATCATCTCGCCACCGCCGTTGAACGGCGGCATGGCGGCGAGATGATCGTATTTGCCGTAGAGCACGCCGATTCCGGTCGGGCCGTAGAGCTTGTGGCCGGTGAACGCATAGAAATCGCAACCGATGTCCTGAACGTCGACGTCGGCGTGCACGGCGCCCTGCGCGCCATCGATCAGCACCGGGATGCCGTGGGCGTGCGCGATCCGGGTCACCTCTTTGACCGGAACCAGCGTGCCCAGCATGTTCGACATGTGGGTGATGGCGACCATCCTGGTGCGCGGGCTCAGCAGCTTCTCGAATTCGTCGACCAGGAAATAGTCCCTCGTCGTCGACCGGCGCCCACTTGATCACCGCGCCCTGACGCTCGCGCAGGAAATGCCAAGGCACGATGTTGGAGTGGTGCTCCATGATCGAGAGCACGATCTCGTCGCCGGGCTTGATCCGCTCGCGCCCGAACGTGTAGGCGACGAGATTGATGGCCTCGGTCGCATTGCGGGTGAAGATGATCTCTTCCTTGCGTTCGGCGTTGAGGAACGCCGCCACTTTTTCCCGCGCGCCTTCGTAAGCTTCGGTCGCCTCGTTGGCGAGATAATGCAGCCCGCGATGCACGTTGGCGTATTGCGTGGTGTAGGCCTGCTCAAGCCGGTCGAGCACCGCGCGCGGCTTCTGCGCCGAGGCGGCGTTGTCGAGATAGACGAGCGGCTTGCCGTAGACCTGCTGGCGCGAGGATCGGGAAATCCGCGCGGATACGGTTTACGTCATAAGTCCCGTTGGTCACTGCCGGATGCATCACGCCTTCGCCCGCACCTTGAGCCAGGCCGCGACCTGATCCAGCAGCGCCTCGCGCAGCCCGGCATGCTCGACGCCCTCGATTGCTTCGCCGAGGAACGCCTGAATCAACAAAGCCTCTGCCTCGGCCTCCGGAACGCCGCGCGCCATCAGGTAGAATTTCAGGTCCCCGTCGAGCGCGCCGGCGGTAGCGCCGTGGCCGCACTGCACGTCGTCGGCAAAGATTTCCAGTTCCGGCTTGTTGTCAGCTTCGGCGCGCTCGGAGAGAAGCAGCGCCCGCGTCATCATCTTGGCGTCGGTCTTTTGCGCACCCGGGCGAACCACGATGCGGCCCTGGAACACGCCGTGCGCCTCATCGTCAAGCACGGACTTGAACACTTCGCGGCTTTGGCAGTTGCGCGCGATGTGGGTGGCAAGCAGCGTCGTGTCGGCGTGCTGACGGCCCTTGATCAAGGTCGCGCCGCGAATGTTGGCGACCGTGTCTTCGCCGTCAAACTTCAAAAACAACTGATTGCGTACGACGGCACCGCCGGCGGTGAAAGTAAAGGCGTTGAAGCGGGCTTTCGCGCCGACCGCCGCCGCCAACGTCGAAACATGCAGCGCGTCGGAGCCTTCGCCGATGATCTTGACGTGATCGACATGCGCCTGGTCGCCGACAAACAGTTCCAGCGCGGCGTTGATCTGATAGTCGCTGCCGGCCGGCCCCTCATAACTTTCGATCAGCATGGCGCGGGCGCCCTGCTCCACGACCACGAGCGACCGCACGAAGCTCGCCGCGGGCTTTTCCGAAGCGACAAAGAGCAGATGCAACGGCCGCTCGATGGTCGAGCCGGCGGCGACGCGGATGACCGCGCCGTCGCCCATCAGTGCGGTGTTGAGCGCAACCGCGACATCGCTTGCCGGAGCGAGTTTGCCGAGATGCGCGACGAGCGTGGCATCGTTGCCGGCGAGAGCGTCGGCGAGCGAACCGATCGACAGGCCGGCCTCAAGCGCCGCGGTGTCGGACAATTCCGGCACGAATGCGCCGTCGACGAAGACCAGCCGGCGCGCCCCGATATCGCCGAGCATTTGTCCCGCCGCCTTCGCCCGCTTCCTGGCGGCGGCATCGGGCGGCCCGGCGAGCGGCTTGGCGTCGCGCATCAGCGCGCGCAGGTCGGTGTACTTCCAGTCCTCGACGCGGCGATGCGGCAGGCCTTCTTTGGCAAACAGATCGAACGCGGCCGCGCGCTGTTGCGCAATCGCCGCGCCGCCCGGCAGCGACGGCATGGGCCTGCGCATAGGTCTGCGCCAAGGCGGTCTCCGCCGCGGTCTTCATCACCTTTACGTCGGCCATGGCATTCATAAGTCTTTGCTCGCAGGGCGCCGCATCGGGCTATGCCGCCGCTTCCTGATATTCGGCATAACCGCGCGCTTCGAGTTCGAGCGCCAATTCCTTGCCGCCGGTTTTTACGATGCGGCCCTTGGAGAGCACATGCACCACGTCCGGCACGATGTAGTTGAGCAGCCGCTGGTAGTGGGTGATCACGACGAATGACGTTTGCGGCGAGCGCAGCCGATTGACGCCGTCCGAGACGATCTTCAGCGCGTCGATGTCGAGGCCGGAATCGGTCTCGTCGAGCACGGCGAGCTTCGGTTCCAGCAGTGCCATCTGCAGAATTTCGTTGCGCTTCTTCTCGCCACCGGAGAAGCCGACATTGACCGCGCGGCGCAGCATTTCCTGTTCGATGCCGAGCTTCTTGGCGAGTTCGCGAACTTTCTTCAGGAACTCCGGCGTGGAAAATTCGGCCTCGCCGCGTTTCTTCCTTTGCGCATTGAGCGCGGTGCGCAGGAACGTCATGGTGGCGACGCCGGGAATTTCCAGCGGATATTGGAAGGCGAGGAACAGCCCGGCCGCAGCGCGCTCGTCGGGCGTCATGTCGAAAATGTTCTTGCCGTTGAACAGCACCTCACCGGAAGTAGGCTCGTAGCCCGCCTTGCCGGCAAGCACGTAGGCGAGCGTCGACTTGCCCGAGCCGTTCGGGCCCATGATCGCGTGGACCTCGCCGGCGTTGACCGTCAGATCGAGCCCTTTGAGAATTTCCCGGCCGTCGATCTCGACGTGGAGGTCTTTGATTTCAAGCAACGGCATCGAACCGCACTGCCTTTCCGTTTCGTTTGTCGTTTCTTTCGAGGAGGCCGCTCGAACCTAGCCGACCGAGCCCTCGAGGCTGACCGAGATCAGCTTCTGCGCCTCGACCGCAAATTCCATCGGCAATTGCTGCAGCACGTCCTTGACGAAGCCGTTGACGACGAGCGCCGTCGCCTCCTCCGCCGAGAGCCCGCGCTGCATGCAGTAGAACAGCATCTCCTCGGAAATCTTCGAGGTCGTCGCCTCGTGCTCGAACACGGTCGAGGAGTTTTTGGTCTCGATGTACGGCACGGTGTGCGCGCCGCACTTGTCGCCGATCAGGAGCGAGTCGCAATTGGTGAAGTTGCGCGCGCCGGCGGCGCGGCGGTGCGAGGTGACGAGCCCGCGATAGGTGTTGTTGGAGTGGCCAGCGGCGATGCCCTTACTGATGATGCGGCTCGTCGAGTTCTTGCCGAGGTGCAGCATCTTGGTGCCGGAATTGACCTGCTGGTAGCCATTGGAGATCGCGATCGAATAGAACTCGCCGCGCGAATTGTCGCCGCGCAGGATGCAGCTCGGATATTTCCAGGTGATGGCCGAGCCGGTTTCCACCTGCGTCCACGAAATCTTGGCGTTCCGGCCGCGGCAATCGCCGCGCTTGGTGACGAAATTGTAGATGCCGCCGCGGCCCGGCGCGTCGCCGGGATACCAGTTCTGGATGGTCGAATATTTGATTTCGGCATCGTCGAGCGCGACCAGCTCGACCACGGCGGCGTGAAGCTGGTTTTCATCGCGCATCGGCGCCGTGCAGCCTTCGAGATAGCTCACGTAGGAGCCCTTGTCGGCGATGATCAGCGTGCGCTCGAACTGGCCGGTATTCTTCTCATTGATGCGGAAATAGGTCGACAGCTCCATCGGGCAGCGAACGCCCGGCGGCACGTAGACAAACGAGCCGTCGGAGAACACCGCCGAATTGAGCGTGGCGAAGAAATTGTCGCTGATCGGCACCACCGTGCCGAGATACTTCTTCACCAGCTCGGGATGCTCGTGCACCGCTTCCGAGATCGGCATGAACAACACGCCGGCCTTGGCAAGCTCCGCCTTGAACGTGGTCGCCACCGAAACGGAATCGAACACCGCGTCGACGGCGACGCGGCCATAGCTGCCGCCCTCGCCTGCTTCAGTGTCCTCCCCCTCCTTCCCTCCCCCGCTTGCGGGGGAGGGTTAGGTGAGGGCTCTTCTGGATGCCCAGCAGCGCCTCCCGCTCGCGCAACGGAATGCCGAGTTTCTCGTAGGTGCGCAGAATTTCCGGATCGATCTCGTCGAGCGATTTCGGCCCGTCCTTCTTCTTCGGTGCGGAGTAGTAATAGAGGTCCTGGTAGTCGATCGGGCCGTATTCGACCTTGGCCCATTTCGGCTCGCGCATGGTCAGCCAGCGCTTGTAGGCATCGAGCCGCCAAGCCAGCATCCATTCGGGCTCGTTCTTCTTCGCCGAGATAAACCGGATCGTATCTTCGGACAGGCCCTTCGGGGCCTTGTCGGATTCGATCAGCGTCTCAAAGCCATACTTATACTGATCGACGTCGATACTGCGGACCTGATCGACGGTCTCTTGCACTGCCGGCATTCGTCCCTCCGCTCACGGTTTCAAGGACCGCGGGTTGGATTAAGTCGGTATGGTGATGATGTTACCTGGGTTCGGTTCGTCCTGTTCCCTGGTGACTCAATTCCCTGTTGACGCAATGACGACCGCTTGAACGATTCCAAACGGCCGAAAAATCGTTCGGTTGTGCAGCCGGTTAGGCCGCGATCCCTGGCCCCTTAGATAGTGCACTTGCGAGCTTTCTCCAAGCGCCAAGGAAGCGTTCGACGTCGGCTTTTGTGGTCGTCCAGCCGAGGCTGACGCGAACCGCGCCGCGGATGAGCGGGGGCGAAACCCCCATGGCGGCAAGGACATGGGAGGGTTGCACCTTCCCGGACGAGCACGCGGCGCCTGAGGAAACCGCCACGCCATCGAGGTCGAAGGCGATCACTGCGGTCTCGGCCTTTACGCCTGCCAACGCAAACAGGGTCGTATTCGGCAGCCGCTCGGCGGTGTTCGCCGAAAATAATTGCCTGCGGAGAGATCGCGCGGAGACCTTCTTCGAGGAGGTCCCGAAGTCCGCGCATGTGCGCGGCTTCGTCGGCAAGCTGCCGGTGCGCAACCTCTGCTGCGGCGCCGAACGCCAGCGATCCCGGCGACGTTTTCGGTCCCGGCGCGCGCGCCGCGCTCCTGGCCGCCACCGCGAATGAGCGGATCGGAGAAATGAATGTCCTCGCGGCCCCGCACCAGGGCGCCGACGCCTTTAAGTCCGCCGATCTTGTGGCCCGAAAGCGTCAACAAGTCCGCGCCGAGCGCACCGATATTGAATGCAATGCGTCCGGCCGCCTGCACAGCATCGACATGCAGCAATCCGCCGGCCGCATGCACGATCGCGGCGGCTTCCGCAACGGGCTGCACCACACCGGTCTCATTATTGGCGAGCATGAGTGAGACGAGCGGCCGAGAAGCCTTGGAAACGGCCTCCGCAAGCGCCGCAAGGTTTACGCGGCCGTCCGCATCGACGGGAATGTCCTCGATCGCGTCGCGTGAAAATCTGCCGCCCGCGCGCACCGAGGAATGCTCGATCGCCGACATCAAGAGTTTGTCGCGTGGCCGCTTCTCGCCCGCTGTCTCGATCGCCGGCGTCAACGCCAGCATGTTGGCTTCGGTACCGCTGCCGGTGAAGATAACGTCTGCCGGCCGCGCGCCGACGAGCTGCGCCACCTGCTCCCGGGCCCGCTCCACGAGTTTTCGCGCCGCGCGTCCCTCGGCATGCACCGAGGATGGATTACCGGTGACCGCCAGCGCATCGGCTAACGCCGCCAACGCCTCCGGCCGCAGCGGCGTGGTCGCGTTCCAATCGAAATAGCTACGTTCAGCCATCTTGCTATCGCCAACTTGCTATTGCCAACGCCTTCCGGCCCTAGCAGGCAGCCCCGCCTTGTCGGGCTTCATGTGGGTCCCCACTTTCGGGGGGACGAGCGGATCAAGGTAGCAAGGCGCCTCTCGTTACGCTTGCTTTTTGTCCCCTGGCCTGTGCTAAAAGTCGCCAGCTCAAATGTTCGCCGGCTTAAAGCACGCCGCCAGTTCCAAAACTTAAGTGGTTATAGTCACTTACGTGCGCCACTGGCGCCGTCAAGCGTACCCCCAGGCGTCGCTCAAACTCGCTTCAAACCGATTAAGGACTTAAAGAAAAATGCCCGAGGTCATCTTCACCGGCCCAGCTGGCCGCATTGAGGGCCGTTATCACCCGGCGCGGCAAAAGAATGCGCCGATCGGCATCGTGCTGCACCCGCACCCGCAGTTCGGCGGCACGATGAACCATCAGATCGTGTACCAGCTCTACTACTCCTTTGTGCACCGGAACTTTTCCGCACTGCGCTTTAACTTCCGCGGCGTCGGACGGAGCCAGGGCGGCTTCGACCACGGCATCGGCGAACTTTCAGACGCCGCCTCCGCGCTTGACTGGGCGCAATCGGTCAACCCGGAAGCGCGCAGCTGCTGGATTGCGGGCTTTTCGTTCGGCGCCTGGATCGGCATGCAGCTCCTGATGCGCCGGCCGGAAATCGAGGGCTTCATCTCGATCGCGCCGCCCGCCAATCTCTACGACTTTTCGTTCCTCGCCCCTTGCCCGTCTTCCGGCCTGATCATCCACGGCGACAAGGACGCGGTCGTGCCGCATCGCGATGTCACCACGCTGGTGGAGAAGCTAAAGACGCAAAAGGGCATCGTCATCGAGCAGAAGGTCGTCCCCGGCGCCAACCACTTCTTCGACGGCAAGGTCGACGCGCTGATGACCTCGATCAGCGGCTATCTCGACAAGCGGCTCGGCACCAAGAGCGGACGCGCGACCACGGCGGCGTAGCTCCTGCCCTTGCGGCGCGCGGCGGGTTACCGAAGACTTTCGCTCGGTTTCTGCGCGTAATCCATTCAGTGCGATGTCCCGCGTGCGGCGTTCGTGCGAGCCAGCCACGCGGCAATTTGATGAATAAGCCGACACCGCTAACTGAAAATCACAGCTCTCTTCGAGCACTCAGCGCGCCAGCAAAGTTTGCTCAGACGGCGACTATTGCGCTGTTTGCGACCATTGCTACGAGCGTTGCGTCGCCGACGACCCAAGCCCAGGAAGCGCCAGGTTCGGCGCTGAGCGCTTCACCGATCGTGGTCAAAGCGCCCGCAGCGACAGACACCCCCGCGGCGGCACCGCCCGGAAGCACACCGCCAGCATCCACATTCGACGCTAAGTTCGGCGTCGCCGGCACCACTGACTACAATTACCGCGGCTACACGCTTTCGGATCACCTGCCGAGCGCCTCGGCCAATGTCGAAGCCACCTATAATATCTTGTTCGCCAGCGTGAATACGGCTTCGGTGCAGATGCCGAACCTGTCGCATTTTCAGATGACCGATACGGTCGGCATCCGGCCGGCAATTGGAGCGGTCACGGTTGAAACCGCCGTTGCCTACTACAGCTATCCGGGAGGCTCGAACGATCCGGGCTATGCGGAGCTTTATGTATCGCCCACATACGCCGTTACGCCCAAACTTGCTGTCGCGCTGAACGCTTATTACGCGCCGGATTATTATCGCATGGGGATCTGGGAGAACTACGACTTGATCACCGCCAAATATGACATCGGCCGGGGCCTTTCGTTCTCGGCCGAGCTCGGCCACCAAATTTTCAGCTCAACGAGAGCGACGGCAACGTCTCCCGGTCTCGCACTGCCCGATTACACCTATGGCAATGTCGGATTTTCCTATACCCACAAGTCCCTGACCTTCGATTTGCGTTACCACGCAACGACGCTGTCCAAACAAGCCTGCTTTCTGATCACCGGAACGGGATCGGCAACAGCAGGCTCAAACGGCTGCAATCCGGCCGTTATCGCGACATTGTCCTGGAACGCGGGCCTGTCCGGCGTGAAATCAGCGCTGGCCGGCTTCAAATGAGGCCGCGATCCATTCTCTCTAATCCGCCTCAGTCAATCGCGCCATGCGCTCGTCATCGCGAGCGGAGCGAAGAGGACGCGATGCCGTTAATTGCCGAAGATCGAATCATAAAGCAGCTTGAAGTTAAGGACGAGAATGATTGCCGCAACGATCCACGACAAAATCGCAACTCCGCGTGAAATCGCGAGGTCGCCCATCTTCTTCCTGTCCGAAACGAATTGCACGAGCGGAATTACCGCAAACGGCAATTGCATCGAAAGGACGACTTGGCTGAAAATCAACAGGTTGCCGCTGCCCTTCTCACCGTATATCGCGGTTATGATGATCACTGGAACGATGGCAATGCCACGCGTAATTAATCGTCTTACCCAGTGCGGAATACGCAGGCGCAGAAAGCCTTCCATGACGATCTGGCCTGCCAGAGTTGCGGTCACAGTCGAGTTGACCCCGGACGCGAGCAGCGCGATTGCGAAAAGGAAGGACCCGATGCCGAGGCCCAGCAGCGGCGACAACAACTTAAAGGCTTGACCAATATCGGCAATGTCCTGATGGCCACTGGTGTGGAAAGCGACGGCCGAGACGATCAAGATTGCTGCATTGACGAACAGTGCCAGCATCAGTGCAATGGTTGAGTCCGTTACCGCCCATTTAATGGCGTCGCGCTTTCCCTCGTCGGTTTTGGCATAGTCGCGGGTCTGCACGATCGAGGAATGTAAGTAGAGATTATGCGGCATCACAGTGGCGCCGATGATGCCAATCGCGACATAGAGCATCGCCGGATTGGTTACGATCTCCGGCGATGGAATGAATAAATTTTTGAGCAGTTCACCTGCTGGCGGCGCCGCGGCAATGATCTGGATCGTAAAGCATGCAAATATCACAACGAGCAGCGCAATGATGAAAGCTTCTAGGAAACGGAACCCGCTGTTCATCAAGAACAACAGCAAAAAGGCGTCGAGCCCGGCGATCGCTGCACCGGCAATCAGCGGAATGTTGAAGAGGAGCTGAAGAGCGATTGCTGTTCCGATCACTTCGGCCAAGTCGCAGGCGATGATCGCCAATTCGCAGGCAATCCACAGCAGCAGATTGATCGGCCTCGGGTAATAGGCGCGGCAGGCTTGTGCAAGATCACGGCCGGTGACGATGCCGAGCCTCGCGGCAAGGGCCTGCAGCAAAATCGCCATCAGGTTCGACAGCATAATGATGAAAAGGAGCGTGTAGCCGAATGAGGCGCCGCCGGCGAGATCGGTCGCCCAATTGCCTGGGTCCATGTAGCCGACCGAGACCATGTAGCCCGGCCCCATGAAAACGAACATGCGCCGAAACCAGACCGCCGACTGCGGCACTGCTATCGAGCCATAAACCTCGGGCAAACTCGGTTCGTTCTCATCGTCCAGCCGCGAAAATCTCCATTTGGATCGCGGAACGGCACCCTGCAGATCGGACATGCCGGCACTCCCTGCCACAAATATTCAATCCTCACAGTAGCCACGTATCGATAATATGCAATACGCTACAATTCGGTGTGTCGGCATAATATTGCGGTTGTTTGACGGATTTGCAATCCCGGCAGTAGGAGGCGTTACGTCAGCGCGAAGGGCGCAGGCCGTTGCAGAATTGGCCACCTGAGAGCGAAGAAGTCGTGGGCGAAAGCCTGTGCGCGATATTCGCGTGCGATCCAAATTAGGCGGAAAATATCAAGCTCGACCACGCAAGAAGCGGGAAAACGCCTGAAGCGTCGCTTCCGACACATAATGCTCGATGCCTTCGGCATCGGCCTCGGCGGATTCTACTGGCACTCCTATCGCGCGAAGAACGTCGACAACGAGCCGATGACGAGCGCGGACTCTTTGCGCCAGCGCCTCACCCTTCTCCGTTAAAAATACCCCGCGATATGGGCGCGCGGTCGCCAACCCTGTCCGCTTCAAGCGAGAAACGGTCTTAATTGCCGTGGCATGGGAGACGCCGAGCCGGCGCGCGATGTCGGTCGGCCGCGCCTCGCCTTCATTGGCCAGCAGGTCCGCAATCAACTCAACATAGTCTTCCAGCAGCGCTGTCGATTGGGCCGATCGGGTCTTACCGAAACGGCTCGCTTGGATTAGCTCCGCCGGTAACGCCGTCGCGGCACCGCGATGCTTTGGCCTCACGTCGCTCGAAGCGTTTGATCTCATTTCGGCGGCCACACTTACTCGGACCAATTGTGTTGCACGATGAGCACGCTTTGCTTTTGATGTCAAAATAGAGCCTTGGCTACATCTATGACCATTGACAACCGAAGCACGGCCCTTAGCCTGTAGCCTATGCTACACCTTCCGGTAGGTGATCGAAGGCGTGACCGGCAAGGGTGAAGGGGGCCGTGTTGTGCGTGCAATCTGGTTTGCAGTTTGCGCCATGATGTTTGTTGCCACGGCGCAGATGCCTACAGCCGTCGCTGCGGACCTGTTGGTGAAAGCAGCACCATCGTCTCCAGCCTATGACCGGAGCGGTTTCTATGCCGGCATGAACATGGGTTACACCTTGGGCAGATCGAACTGGACGGCAGCGCCAGGCCTCAGCGGGGCACTCGACATGTTTCAGTCGTTCGATCTCTTCAAAGGGACGGGAAGTTTTTCCACCGGACTGCAAGCTGGCTACAATTACATGCTGCCGAACCGGTTCGTCGTTGGTGCCGAGGTCGACGCGTCGTTTCCAAGTATTGAAAATCCCGACGGCATTTCTATCGGCGGCACCTCAACATTATCCTCGCCATTTGGTGCCGAGAGCTACAGCGAGACAGTGCTTTCTTCCGGTACCGTGCGTGGCCGCATCGGCTATGCACCGGCGAACTGGCTGTTTTATGCGACGGGGGGCTTTGCCTGGACGTATGATCGGCTGACTCTGACCCAACTGGCCACCGGCGCCACTGACATGCCGTTTTTGTGGCGCTTGGGATGGACGGCCGGTGTCGGCGTCGAGGCTCCAGTGGCGCCGCACTGGACTGCGCGGCTGGAATACCTTTTCACAGACTATGGCAGCAGCAGCGTGTTGTTCGCCAATGCGGGTCAGCGGTTCAATTCGGATTTGTCGCTGCAGGTTCTGCGTGCCGGCTTGAATTATCGTTTCGGCGACGACGTGGCTTCGTCAACCGTATCGTCGTCTACACCGGACCCGGATATCGTCAATTTTCACGGCCAGACCACTTTCACTTGGCAGGGATATCCGGCGTTCCGATCGCCCTATGAGGGTACCAACAGTCTTCCTGGTGACGGCTTGGGTCGTGAAACCTGGGACGCCACGTTGTTTGCGGGTATTCGGCTGTGGCGGGGCGCAGAGCTATGGCTCAATCCCGAGATCGACCAGGGATTCGGGATCGGCAACACGCTCGGTATCGCCGGTTATACGAGCGGCGAAGCCTACAAGATCGGTTTTGCCTATCCCTATACGCGATTACAGCGCGCCTTCATCCGTCAAACCATCGATCTTGGCGGGGACTCGCAGAAGGTGGACGCGGGGATCAATCAGTTTGCCGGGAGCCAAACCGCTGATCGCCTCGTGCTAACGGTGGGAAAATTCAGTGTCGCCGATGTCTTCGACAACAACAAATATGCCCACGATCCGCGCAATGACTTCTTGAACTGGTCAGTCGTCGATACCGGAACGTTCGATTACGCGGCCGAACCATGGGGCTACACGCTCGGCGCCGCCGCCGAGTGGTATCATGGCGGCTGGACATTGCGCGGCGGCCTATTCGATCTGTCGATCCTCCCCAACAATCTCGAACTCGATCCGACATTCGGCCAGTTCCAATGGGTCGGCGAAATCGAGCGCCGCTTCGACCTGTGGGGGCATCCTGACAAGATCGCAGTTACCGGATTTCTCAGTCGCGGGCGCATGGGCAGCTATCAGGACGCAATCGCACTGGCGCAGATCACCGGCGGCCCGGCCGATATTTCCGCGGTCCGGCAATATCGCAGTCGCGGCGGGTTGAGCATGAATATCGAGCAGGAAATCACATCCGATCTAGGCGCGTTCGTCCGCGCCGGTATCGCCAATGGCGATATCGAGCCTTACGAGTTTACCGACATTGATCGGACCGTAGCGGCCGGATTGTCGCTCAACGGCGCGCAATGGGGCCGTCCCGACGATACGATCGGAGTGGCCGGCGTCATCAATGGCATTTCGGGCGAGCACGAAGCCTTTTTCAACGCTGGCGGGCTCGGCATTCTGATTGGCGATGGACAACTGCCGCATCCTGGAATGGAGCAGATCGTCGAAGCGTATTACAGCTACGCCGTCACGTCTTCGACGAAAGTCACCTTCGACTATCAGTTTATCGCGAACCCTGCCTACAACATCGACCGCGGCCCGGTTTCCGTCTTTGGCGCGCGATTGCATAGCGCATTTTGAAGGAAGGTCGCGCACAAACCTTGTAGCCGACAAATCACGCGCGTCTCTCGCGATCAGCGGCTTGCGCCGCCAGATTAAGATCGCCGAAATGAAAAGACATCTTATAAGCTCGGTATCCAGATATTTTTCGAAGTGCTTGCGTATTGCTGACAGTCGCGTTCTGGACAGTAACCATCGCGACCGATCCGACGCCCGGCGCGATCGGCGCGGCCGCCGTCCTGACCGCAATTTTCGCTTTCATGGCGGTTTTAACGTTGAGCGAGTAACGTGAAAGCTAGCGTCACAGTCGTGGCTGGCGACGGCGAGCTTAACCCTTTCCTTAACGATTACTTGCCGCTCGCGCCAGGGTCTTGCCAGCACGCCGCCGCAGAGCGGGCGCGGCACGCCGGTGGTGCCGGGGAAGGTGATCGGCAGACCGTGCAGACTGCGCACCGCCAAGTAGGCGAAGGCTTGTGCCTCGAGCAAGTCGATCGACCAGCCGGCGTCGTGCGCGGTTTCGACCCGCGCCGGCGCGACGCGCTTTGGCGAGATGCGCAGCAGCGTCGGGTTGCCAGGACGATGGCGACGCCATTTGCGGTATCTTTGGTTGAATCAGCCGGTGGACCTGTTACACCAGCGCCGCCGCTTATTCACCGTCATCCTGAGGTGGCCGCAAGGCGGCCGTCAAAGGATGAACGGCCGAGGCGCCCGGGCCGTCGCCCTTCGAGGCTCGCGGAGTTTATCATCGGGCCGACCACTTCGGGTCGGATCCGTTGGCTCGCATCTCAGAGTGACGGAACATATATCGCCGGAACGCGATGAGCACTTACAAGTCCGATTTTCTCAACGTCCTCGCCAGCCGGGGCTTTATCCACCAGGTCTCGGAACCCGAGGCGCTGGATGCGCTGGCGCGCTCGTCGACCATTACCGCCTATATCGGTTTCGACTGCACCGCACGCGTCGCTTCATGTCGGCTCGCTGCTGCCGATCATGCTGCTGTACTGGCTGCAGCAGACCGGCCACCGGCCGATCGCGCTGATGGGCGGCGGCACTACGCGCGTCGGCGATCCGTCGGGAAAGGACGAGAGCCGCCGGCTGCTCACCGACGAGAGATCAACGAAAACCTGAAGGGCATTCGCGCGGTCTTCGACAAGTTCCTGAAATTCGAAGGCGGCGGCGGCAACGCCATCATGGCCAACAACGCCGACTGGCTCAACAGGCTCAACTATGTCGATTTTCTTCGTGACGTCGGCCGACACTTCTCGATTAACCGGATGCTGGCGTTCAATTCGGTCAAGCTTCGGCTCGAGCGCCAGCAGGAATTGTCGTTTCTCGAATTCAACTACATGATCCTGCAGGCGTACGACTTTGTGGAGCTGCATCGCCGTTACGACTGCGCGCTGCAAATGGGCGGCTCAGATCAGTGGGGCAACATCGTCAACGGCATCGATCTCGGCCGCCGCCTGCACAACGCGCAACTCTTCGCATTGACCTCGCCGCTGATCACCACGTCGTCGGGCGCCAAGATGGGCAAGACCGCCGCCGGCGCGGTGTGGCTCAACGCTGATTTGGTGAGCCCCTACGAGTATTGGCAATACTGGCGCAACACCGAAGACGCCGATGTTGCCCGCTTCCTCAAGTTGTTCACGGTGCTGCCGCTCGACGAGATCGAACGTCTCGCCGCGCTGAAAGGTGCGGACGTCAACGACGCGAAGAAAATTCTCGCGACGGAAGCGACGGCGCTGTTGCACGGGCGGCCGAGGCGG
Organism: uncultured Alphaproteobacteria bacterium; assembly: GCA_963759345.1. Lineage (GTDB taxonomy): Bacteria > Pseudomonadota > Alphaproteobacteria > Rhizobiales > Xanthobacteraceae > BOG-931. The sequence continues at coordinate 363,711 of CAVWYW010000017.1, read as the reverse complement.
ACAAAGCCGCTGCGACGGCGCGCACGACGTTCGAGGAAGGAACAGTTTAGCGCGAACTTGCCTACGGCTCATGTCCCGCGGAAAGACTCTTGAAGAAGGCATTGCCATCGGCGACGCTTCACTTCTGGCTGGTTTTTGCAATTCCAAGGGCGAGGTGCGCCGCGCGATCGCCAATAACAGTATTTCTGTCAATGACACTCGAATAACCAATTTCGAATTTTGCGATAGGCGAAAAAGACCTCACGGCGGAGGGCGTGATCAAGCTCTCGTTCGGCCGGAAGCGTCACGTACTGCTTAAACCGGTTAAGCCTCAGCGAAACTGGCTGGGAAGCCGCTCGGTGCCCGGATCGCTGCCGTTGGCTGGGAATTCGAACACCTTGCGCAGCAGTCCTGGGGCGAGCGCCGAGATCGGGTTGATGCGGAGCTGCGGACTGCCCGCCTTGCCTATCACTTCGTAGGTGATGCCGACCAACCCTTCCTTTTCGCCGCCCAGGAACAGGCCGAGCAGCGGCAACTGCCCGAGTAGATTGTTTGGTCCGTAGAGCGGTACCAGCGTGCCGTGCAGGTGCACATCGTCGCGGGCGTAATCGACGACACCGTCGATGGTGCCGCCGAGGATCGGCCCGCGGACCACGCCGTCGCGCAGCGCGACGCGCCCGGGCATGCGCGTAAAGTCGAGGCGCATGTTCGAGAAGTCGATGGCATTGCCGCGGCGGGGCTGGTTGCCGGTCGTGACCGCGCGCTCAAGCTGGGTTTCGTCGTGGATGGCAAAATTGTGCGCGCTGAGCATACCCTGCTGCGCGCTGTTATCGGCCGACGGCGTCTCCATCGCGATCGCCACCTGCCCGCCGGTCATGCGAGTGTAGACGTCGGTGAAGCGAAAGAACGCGCCGGCATCGCTGCTTTCCAGATAGATCAGCTGGCGGCCGCTGCCGCGGCTGCGCAGATCGCCGGTGAGCGTGGCGTCGCGCCCGATCTTGGCGTTTAAACCGAAGCTGCGAATTTCGCCGGCGCGGCGCGACATTTTCAGATCAACGCTGCGCAACGCCTCGCCGTTGAAGCCGACTACGGCGCCGAGTTTCATATCGACGTCGACGTCCACCTGGCGGCGTTTGCTGTTCGCGCTCGATGAAGCAGCACCAGCTGCCGTCTTGATGAAGCCGCGTCCGTCATAGACGTCGCCGCGAAGGACAACACGCAGCGCCCCGTCGCCAGCGCGGTCGATCTTGAGGTTCGCCCGGTCGCCGTCGGAGAAACCGTAGGCCGGAAAATGCGCCGACTGCACTTCGCCGGAACCGTCGAGATCAATCGATCCTTTCACGCCGCCGCCGGAGCCTTCGATCAGCAGATCCTCGATCCGGATCGATTGCGGCTTGGTCGTCAGCGTAAACGTTGCCCTGGCCGGTTTGCCGGACGCCTTGGACCATCCCGGCAGCAGCCCGTCGATCTGCGCGGGCGTCAGGTCGGCATCGACGGTGAAGTGCCCCTCTCGCTCGGCCGTCATGGCGACACGCCCGGTCAGCCGGATCGGAATTGCCCCGGCGATTGCCTCGCCGACGTCGAAGCCGAGACTTTGCGCGCCGCCTCATCGAGCATGCCGGTGATGCGGATTTCCGCGTCGGCGTCGCCGCGCGCCTTGCGATATTCGAGACTGACCGGCGTGCTGCCGATCTTCACGTCGCCCTTAAGCTGGAAGCCTTGCGCCGTAGCGGTCGCGCGCAGCAGCGCGGCGTCGCCTTCTGCCCATGATCATCCGGTCGGCGGAAAAATTGGTGGCGTCGACCGTGATTGCGTAACTGGTCGATCCTGGCGGCAGATTGGACTTGATCGGCATCCCGAGCGTGACTTGCGCGCTCACCGTCCCGCGAATGGTCGACGGATCGAACGGAGCGTCGGCAATGTCGCGCAGCCGTTCGGTGCGCAACAATTCCGCGGCGGCCGGCGCCGGACCTCGAGCTTAAAATGCACGCGCGCCTGGGGCGGATGCACGTCCGTATCGGGCACTTCGAACGCGCCGGACGACAGGACAAGCTTGCGCCCGGATGGCAGATCAGCCGTCGCCTTGCTGACCGCCACGACGGCGTTACGGCCGACGATACGCATGTTGAGATCGGCATCGCGCAGTGCCGGCAGGCTAGCCACCGGCCGCAGCACGCAGCCCGTCGCCAGCGCTTCGATTGAAATCCGTCGTCGGGAACCGGCGGGCCGCCGGCCTTAAGCGTATCGAACGGTGCGTTCACCGCAATCACGATGCGCTCGACGGTGCCGCTCAGAAGGTGCTCGTTGAACCAGCCACGCACCTGCGGATTGATGAAAATCGGCCAAATCCGTTTCAGGGATTCGACCGGCATGCGCGTGCCGGCAAAACCAGCTGTCAAGCGCGCAGCGCCGCCTGAAAAATCCATGTTGCCGGACATGGCGACACCGACGCTGGTGTTGCCGATATCGCCCTCGTCCATGATGAAGCGCTGCTTACCCGCGTCGTAGCGGCCGCTCACGGCGATGCGGTTCAGGACTAAAGGCGGATCGCTGGCCGCACCAGGAGAGGTCAACACGATCGTGCCGCCGCCGACCTTGAACGACCAGATGCCGCCGGCCTCGGGCGGCGCTTCGATCTGTCCCAGGAGCGTGACGCGGGCGCCGCCGGAAAGAACTTGGAACGGCACCGACAGCAGACGGGTCCCGGCTTCCCAATTCAGTTTGAACTCGGCGCGATCGAACGTGAGACGGCTGTCGTCGTCATTCACGTACCCGATCGAACCGGTCTCGGCAACGAGGCGGGCGGTGGCGATCTGCGGCAATCCGTCGGGGCCGATCTCGCCGTCGATGCTCGCGGACAATGTCGCGTCAACCCGGACATTGCCTTCGTCAAGGCGCGTCACCAGAAGAAGGTCGCTGGCGGAGACGCGGCGAGCTTGAATTTGATCCTCCGGTAGCCCTGACGGGTTGGCGTCACCGCCGCGACCAGGCCCCACGGCCGCGCCGGATTGTCAGAGCCGACGCTGACTTCGACACCGCCGTGCGCGCGTTCAACGCTGAGATTGATATCCTTAAACGTCCAGTGCTTGCCGGTGCGCTTGTCGTCGACCGTCAGATTGCCGTTCTTGAGCCCGAGCTCGCGCAGGTCGTGGCCGTCGAGCCCGCTCTGGCTGATGCCGTCAATCCAGGACAACAGCGCCGCGAACACGTCGCGGGCACGGCGTGAGGCGACCGGCTGGACCGGTATTGAAGCCGTTTGCTCGTTGGCTTTCTCCTGGGCAGCGCGCAACAGCGCGGCGGCGGAAACCGGTACCGAGGCCGTGGCAATCGGGCGTTTGTCAGCGCCGGCAAAAACCGTGACTTCGCCATCCTGCTCGATGCGCACGGCCATCTCGGCACCGACGAGATTGAGGCTTTCGGCGCGCAGGTGTCCGCTCAAGAGGCCCGAGCCGGACACGCGGACCTCGGCTTTTGGTGCGCTGGCCACGATGCTCCCGTCCGCATCGCGCACGACAATGTCGCGGATGCGTACCGCAGTGCCGCCATTTTCGGTGCGTTCGATCTGGGTGCCGCCGACCGCGACGTGGTGATGACTGCCGAAATTCTCCTCGATCGCGGAGGCAAGCCAGGGCGTCGCCACGTCGAGCTGAATCGGTCCGCTCGCAAGCCGCCACCACAGTGTGAGAAAGCCCGCCGCGACGAGCATACAGACGACCCCAATGCCGATCGCCGAGCGGCGGATCCATGTCTGATGACGCGCAAAGAACGCCAGCAACGGCCGGAAGGGCGAAACGCGCGGGACATCGCTGGCGCGGAGCGCGCCGTCGGTCGCGGCAGAGCGTATCCTTCGCCGCAGATGAACGACCGACCTCCATCGCGGAAGCGCGGCCCGCTGCCTTTGCTGGCTGGTCATGCCCCCTCGGGTGGCCCCTCGTCCGCGGTGATTTCAGAATAACCCGGCGCCATCGACCCCGTCCACGAGCGCGCGTATTCTGGCGCCGCACAATGCCGCTTTGAAAGCGTCGAAAGGAAGGCGCATGTCCACCAAGCTTGACCCCGGCACCAAGGCCCCCGCGTTCACATTGCCCCGGGACGGAGGCGGCACTGTCTCGCTGGCCGATTTCGCCGGCCGCAAGCTTGTACTCTATTTCTATCCGAAAGCGGATACGCCCGGCTGTACCAAAGAGGCCATCGACTTCTCCCGCCTCAAGGCCGCTTTTGCGAAAGTCGATACCGACATCCTCGGCGTGTCGGCCGACCCGGTACCGGCACAGGACAAATTCAAATCCAAGCACAAACTCTCGATCGCACTGGCGTCCGACGAAAAACATCTGATGCTGGAAGCCTATGGTGTCTGGCAGGAGAAGTCGATGTATGGGCGAAAGTTCATGGGGGTCGTGCGAACCACCGTCCTGATCGGGCCTGACCAACGTCTTGCCCGCGTGTGGCCAAAAGTCTCGGTCGAAGGACACGCCGAAGAGGTGCTGGCGGCCGCCAAGTCGCTTGAAGCAAATCACTATGAAGCAAGTCGCTATGAAGCATGACCTCGTCCGAAAACCGGCGGTTACTGTCGCGGTACGTTCGAAATTGCCGAAGCATTTACCCCAGGTCACAAAATGTCAGCCGCAATTTGCGGAATATTAACCATACGGCGCTCAAATGCCTTTCCGGGCGAGCCGGACCAAACAACCGGCTCTTGTGGGAGCGTCAATGTCGGGTGGGAAAGCGGCTCAGTCGCGTGAAGTCGTGCGCTTTCAGGGGCACGCCGTTCCGCGTGAGCGAAGCGTAAGCCGAGCAGGTTCTGGTTACACATTCGCCCATGCCGGGCGGCAGATTCGATTCGGACCGGTCGCATTCTGGATCGCCGTCGGTACGGTGGTGATCATGGCCGGCTGGTCGTTGACCGCCGCCACTTATTTCGCCTTCCGCGAGGACGTTCTCCGAGGTCTCCTCGCCCGCCAGGTCGAACAGCAATACGCCTATGAGGACCGCATCGCTGAACTGCGTGCCCGCCTCGACCGCACCACGAGCCGCCAACTGCTCGATCAGGAACAGTTCCAGCAAAAGCTCGACGACCTGCTGCGCCGTCAAAGCACACTGGAGTTGCGGGCGTCAGCTTTGGTTGGCATCGTCGATCCGGCGACGACCGGTGCGATCAGGCCTTCAGCACGTGGCGGCTCGGGAGCGACGTTTACCGCACCGTCCGGTCGCGACCGCCAGTCGCTCCTTGATCCCGATTGGATGCAGACCAGCCGCAAAACCGGCAAAGGTGGGGATGTTACCGCCAAGCTCGCGCGCGCCGAAACCACTCTTGAGCGTGTCGAGCGACGCCAGTCGCTGGCGCTCACGCAAATTGAGGAACGCTACGAGGGCAGAGCCCGCCGACTGCGGAATGTATTTGCCGAGCTTGGCTTGAAGATTAACGCGCCGCCGGCGGCGGCAAGCGGCGGACCATTCGTGCCGGTCAAACTGCCCGGCGAAAGCAATACGTTCGAGCGGGAGCTCATGCGCCTCAATATCGCGCGTGCACAGACCGAACAGTTAAACCGCGCGCTGGTCTACGTTCCGGTGCGCAAGCCGGTGAGCGGCGAGATCGATATGTCTTCACAGTTCGGCGTGCGTATTGATCCGTTTCTGCGCATCCCGGCAATGCACACCGGCCTCGACTTCCGCGGCGAAGTCGGCGACCCGATCCGGGCAACCGCCGCGGGAACCGTCACCGCCGCCGGCTGGACCGGCGGGTACGGCAAGATGGTCGAGATCGATCACGGCAACGGGCTTGCGACCCGCTATGGCCATCTCTCGCAGATCGACGTCGACGTCGGCGACAAGATTCGGATTGGCCAGGTGGTCGGCCGCCTCGGCTCGACCGGACGCTCGACTGGGCCGCACGTGCACTACGAAACCCGCATCGACGGCGAGGCAGTCGATCCGCTGAAATTCCTCAATGCCGGCGCCAGGCTCGAAGGTGCGACGACCCAATAGCGATTTGCTGTAGCCATCGGAAATAGTGAACCGTCGTATCGCTATTCCCGACTTTGTTTGTTACGATTTTCCAGTCACCGGCTTCACCGTTGCTTTGGCCGCGACATGATCCGTGTTCATCATCTGAACAATTCACGCAGCCAGCGCGTTCTCTGGCTGCTCGAGGAAACCGGCACACCGTACGAAGTCGTGCGTTACGAGCGTGACCGGCGGACGATGCTGGCGCCGAAGGAACTGCGCCGCATCCATCCGCTCGGCAAATCGCCAATTATCGAAGACAACGACAAAAAATTCGCCGAGACTGGACCAATCGTCGAATATCTGGTCGCGCGTTATGGCTCGAATTTGGCGCCGTCCCGCGATTCCGAGCTGTATTGGCGCTACAAATATTGGCTGCATTACGCCGAAGGCTCGCTGATGCCGCCGCTGCTCCTCAAGCTTGTCGTGGACCGGCTTGGACTTTTGGCGTTGCCGGCGAAAGCATTCGTGAAGTCGCAACTAAAGCTTCACTTGGACTATTTGGAAGCCGAGCTACTCGCGGCGCCATGGTTCCTGGGCGATCACTTCTCCGCCGCCGACATCATGTTGAGTTTTCCGCTCGAAGTCGCCACCGACCGCGGCGGTCTCGACGAAACACGCCCCAGGCTGATGAATTTCCTGGAGCGGATCCACGCGCGACCTGCTTACAAGCGGGCGCTCGAGAAAGGCGGTGCGTACCGCTATGCGGAGTGATCGCCGCGTATAGTGCCGCGCAAGAGGTCTGGCAATACACATCGGAAGATTGTTCACCCGCGGCCCGCCGCCTGCGAAAACCGATTACTTCAAGGCAACTCGCTTCGGCGCCTCAAGCGTGGAGCGCTGCTGAGACATCAACTGCATGATGCGGCTGTCGTTTCCTGAGGTCGCCGCCATCGAGCAGCATCTGATGCCAGCCCAGCGGTGACATTTCTTAACCGCACGATTTCGCGCATGCAGCCGCATCCGTTCGCGTTTTTCCGTGGGCGACATCAGCAGAGCCTGCTCGATGGCGACGCTCGTGTTGTGGACGTTATAGGGATTAACGATCAGTGCTTCTGCCAACTCCTGCGAAGCGCCGGCGAAAGTCGACAGCAGCAAGACTCCATCGTCATCGTCACGCGCCGCGACAAACTCCTTGGCGACGAGATTCATTCCATCCTGCAGGCTTGAACACGATGCACAGGTCGGCGGCGCGGAACAGTTCGAATATTTCGTGCGGCTCGATATGGCCGCACGACCAGACCGATCAGCTGATAGCGCCGCAGTTACCATGCGGGCCTTGATTTCTCCCGGCATCAGCGCCTGCTTTTGCAGCGCGGTATAGACGGCAAGTTTGCTCCTCGTCGGCGCTGCGACTTGCACGAAGACGAACTGGTTCTTCCACTCCGGACATCAGCCGGCAGGGCATAATCGCCTGGAGCGGTCGAAAATGCCCTTGTATAATGACACGTTTGATTCCGACTCCAGGCGCCACGTTATTGGCGGTCCGAAGCGCTGCCGGACCAGCGCGGACATTCGGCGACCGGCTTCTGTCCGGCCATGGCGGCGGGCGGCCACTCGATCGAGATCGGGTAGGGTCGGACGAGCGTGTCAATGGCTGCCGAAGGTGATTAGCGAGTGCTCCCGATCAGTCCGGGCTTCCATAAAGCGGTCAACAGTATCGAGGAAATTATTGCAATAAATCCGGGTGTTAAACCGATTCACCGAACTGCCCAGCAGTCCGGCGATGATTTCCTCCTTCCACGGGCAATTCCGAATTCTCGGGATTTGGCCACGGGATTGCCAGAACGTAATGATGGTCGCGTTCGGGAGCTTCTTGCGCAGCATGCTCGGCAATAGCGCAAAATGGTAATCCTGAACGAGGATGATCGGATCGGGCCGTTTGGCCTCATCTGCGACGGCCTGAGCGTAACGGGCGTTGACGAGCTTGTACTCATTCCAGTCGCGATCGCGGAAATTCGGCCGCACGTAAGCCATGTGACACAACGGCCACAAGCCCTCGTTGGCGAGTCCGTAGTAGTAGCCGTTTTGCTCCTCCTCCGTCACCCAGACGCGCCGTAGCAAGTAGCTCGGTTGGGCCGGCGGCACACGGATGCGATCAAACCGGTCGACGGTTTCAGCGTCGGCGCTGCCGCTGCCGTGAGCGACCCAGGTGCCGCCACAGGCACGCATGATGGGCTCGATGGCCGCACCAGACCGCTAGCCGGCGGTTGCACGACAATGTCTGCACCTTCGCGATTGTTGTTCTACGGCTCGCGATTCGAGACCACGATCACTTCGGCGCCCGGCAGCTTCCGCGCCAGCACGTTGCGAAGCATGGCGGGAGACCTTTCGACATCGGGTTCGTCGGCCGGAATCTGGCTCAGCTCAAGGTCGCGTCAAGAGTGACTGAGTCGGCTAATTTTGTTGCTCTGGAAGCCGCGATGCTGCCGCTGCCGCCGATAGATATGGCCTCGTTCGCGCGCCGCAACGATCGGAGCCAGCCCGTGTCAACAAGATCGTGACCAGACCGGCAAAGGCCGCGGCAAGAAACACCACGCCGACGAGAACGACGATAATCCATCGCCTCGCCTCGGCGGTGCGCTGCGCGACGACCGCCAGATCATGTACCAGCACCATCTGCCCGCGCTCGTCGGGCGTCACGACCGGGAAGCTCGACACCATGAGGCTCAGGCGGCCGACGTTGAGTTTGACAATCACGCAGTGTTCGATGACCGGCTTCTTGAAAACGAAGCCCTTCGACATTTCTTTTCTTGTAACGAGCGTCCCATTGTCGTCGCAAAATCGCTCGCCAACTTGCTCTCGTAGGCCACCGATGAACAGCATCATGATTACTTTAAGTCGATTAGCCGAGCGACTAGTGCTAGTGAGTTGGACGCCGCATGAAGGCCAATACCGAGCGCGATTGACTCGCTCGCCGACTTTGTTCGAAGAAGTCGGCAAATGGGGTATCACCAGCACGATTGCGGTGATGATGAGAAGGGCCGCCAAGCCGTAGCGAATGACGAATTTCATCGTCGTCCCCTAGCCGACAATGATGCACCAACCAGGAAGGATCCGCGCACGCTTCCCCTCAAGCTGGCAGGATGCGAGCGGTATTACGTCGAAAATACGACTCGATGCGCTGCACTTCGACGCATACTGCCCGAACAACCAAAGCAGAGCGGTCCCGACCAATTTGAAATTAATAGAACCGGCGCGCAGCCCGGCCAATCGAAGCCCCTCCGCAAATGCCCCGGCGTTCCCGGGATCGGTTATCTGAGGTTCTTTCGCAGGATCGCAAAAATCAACACGCCGAAACCCGCAAGCCGGAATGAAAAGGCCCAGCCGCCGAATTGCGAACCGCTGCCAAGGCGTGGAACAGTTCGTCGACGGCGAACAGCAGAAACGCCGCGCTGAAAGCGAGGAATAAGTCATCGGCCGATCCTGAGAACGTCGAGCAAACGCAGTAGCGTTTCAGAACCGGAGGCTTAAATCTGAAGTAACCAAGCTTCGAACGAAAGGCACCCTGCGAGGATGCTCGCGGCCAATGCCGGCACAAGAGCAACAGCGCGAGGGAAGCCGGGCCCGCACCGACGAACAGGCAGATGGTTAATCGTCCTGCAAGCGTGTTTCGCGGTGACGACTGCGGCGTGGACGCCGGCTTCATCCTGATCCCGATTAGCGTGCGCCAACGGAGCACCGCAGGGACGCGACGGCAGCGTGATCTCGTTGACTTCAGCTGGACTGAAATCGATGGCGCTGCCGTCGGGCCGCAGATGCCCGGTTCCGGTCTTGATCCGGACGGGTGCGAAGCCGTTTTCGAACGACTGCGCGAACCGGTAGATCGGCGGGATCGCCCAAGCGCCCTCCTTGTCGATGAAGCCCCAACGTCCCTTGCAGCCCGCCGGCGCCAGGCCGTTCACGAATGGTCCCGCGCCAAAATGTTCGTGGTGCGGACCGAGGCTTGGTAACGTTCGGCGAGAACAAGCTTGCCCTTCGATCGATGAAGCCGTAGCGGTTTCCGTGGGTGGTTACCGCGGCGAGCCCTTCCTGGAAATCGTCCACGCCCTTGTACTTCAAGGGAATGGCAAGTTTGCCATGGATGTCCATGAATCCGCAGCGATCCTTGCGGCAGACTGAAATCAGCCCATCCTCCAGCGCGCCGAAGGCATTGTAGGACTTCCTTGAAACAAAGTGTCCCTCCGCATCGACGAGCCGCGACAACAGCGGAGGTTCGCCGTTGCCACGATGGGCCCGGTCGGTGATGCCGACGCTCCAGAAGCGGTCGCCGATCCTGCTGATCTGCTCGTATTGCGGGTCGATGATGAATTTCCCGGTCGCATCGATCAGGCCGCTGTTCCTTCCCCAGCCGGCACCGACACGCACCACGGCACGACCGTCCCGAAAAGCTTCGGCCTCGGCGAAGCGCGGACTGATGGCCATCTTGCCGTCGCGGTCGATGTAACCCCATTTTCCGTCGACCAGCACCGCCGCAAGCCCTTCCGAAAACAATCGCGCGCCAGCGAATTGAATTGAGAATGGCGACTTTGCCGGCTGGTGTCGACATATCCGTGGAGGAACTTGTCGCCCCCCTTGTAGGATGTAACGAGGCCGCGGCCTTCGGTGAACGCTTCCGCGCCGTCCCAGGGACCGCCGACCTCCTGGCCTTCACGATCAAGGTAGACCCAGAGACCGTCGACGCGCTGGACGGCCGCGCGGTCGCCACAATATGGACCCGCGCGCTTGAATTGCGGTTCGATCTTCCAGGTGCCATCAGTGTTCATGTAGCCCCGCAAGCCGCTGTTCTTTGTTTCGACCGCAACCAGACCAAAGGCCGACGCGGTTCGCGGAACGACAAAGTCGCCGGGCTCGCCGAGCGGCCGTCCGCTGATGTCGAAGATTCGGCATTTGCCAGACTCATCGCAGCGCTGCGGAAGCACGTCCGTCATGCCGGTATCAACACCGACTGCTGAGCTTTCCATCGGCCGGCAGGTTTGGACGAGCAACGGCGCGGTAGCCACAAGCGTCGCAGCAAGGATCGTCACGGTGAGCATCCAATGCATGGGTGGCCATCGACGGCTTCAAGGGGTTTTGAGCGAAAAGCCCCCAGCTACGGCGTAACGGTAGCCCCGCCTCGGAATTTCTCCCCGGGAACAACCTCTTTGTCGGAGCACACCTCGGAAAGGTTCGCCCGCGAGCTTGCGCTTTTTTGGCACCGCCGCAGTACCTCCACAAGTCGGCTTCGAGGGACCTGGCTCGGACGCGGCTTTGAGGTTTGCATGGCCCCATCGCGTCATTTCGCGGCGACGCAGCAATTCAGTTGCCTTCGGGGCGATGCGGACATTGAACCCGATTTAAGGGCACGAACTCTACTCGACGTCTTCCACCGCAACCGGCTCGCCGCCGAACGCCTTCTGCGCCAGTGCCGCTTCCATGAATTGATCGATGTCGCCATCGAGCACGCCGCCGGTGTTGGACGTCGCGACGCCGGTGCGCAAATCCTTCACCATCTGATAGGGCTGCAACACGTAGGAACGGATCTGATGGCCCCAGCCGATGTCGGTCTTGGCGGCCTGTTCAGCGGCGGCCTGCGCCTCGCGTTTTTTCAGCTCGGCTTCATAGAGTTTGGCGCGCAGCATCTGCCAGGCCTGTGCCCGATTGCGGTGCTGGGAACGATCGTTCTGGCACACGACTACGATGTTGGTCGGAATGTGGGTGAGACGGATCGCCGAATTCGGTCTTGTTGACGTGCTGACCGCCGGCGCCGCCGGCGCGCATCGTGTCGACACGCACGTCGGCTTCCTTGATGTCGATATTGATGCGGTCATCGACCACCGGATAGACGTTGACGCTGGCGAACGAGGTATGCCGGCGCGCATTGGCGTCAAATGGCGAGATGCGCACGAGGCGGTGCACGCCATTCTCGGTTTTCAGCCAGCCATAGGCGTTGTGGCCCTTGACCTCAATGGTGGCTGATTTGATGCCGGCCTCTTCGCCCTGGGTTTCCTCGATGTAATCGACCTTGAAGCCGTGCTGCTCGGCCCAGCGCACATACATGCGCAGCAGCATATTGGTCCAATCCTGGCTCTCGGTACCGCCGGCGCCGGCATGCACTTCGAGATAGCAATCGTTGGCGTCAGCCTCGCCAGACAGCAGCGCCTCAAGCTCGCGGCGCGCCACTTCGGCTTTGAGCTTACGCAGCGCCCCTTCAGCCTCGGCGATAACTTTCTGATCGTCCTCTGCTTCGCCGAGTTCGATCAGCATCCCCTGATCGTCGAGCTCCTGCTCGATGCGGGACAGCGCGGTGAGCTGGTCGTCGAGCGCGGTGCGCTCCTGCATGACGCGGCTGGCGCGCTGCGGATCATTCCAGAGATTGGGGTCTTCGGCCTGCCGGTTCAGCTCGGCAAGCCGCACGCGGGCTTTGTCGACGTCAAAGATGCCTCCTCAGCAGCCCGACGGACTGCTTAATCTCCTCGACGACGGCCGTGATTTCCGCGCGCATCGGTCAGATATCAGGCGTCGGACATCAGGTGTCAATGATCGCGCCCTGGCGGCTGGCGTGACCTGATCGCTAGCGCCCGATCCTTGATCTTAGTACAAGCCGCTGGTGCCGCCGCGGACCGCGCGATCCGCTTCGGGCGGAACTGGCAGCGCCTTGCCGTTGGCGGATTCGGTCCCGATGACCGAGTAGCTATCGGGCGGCGCAGTGCCCGGCTTGAAGGCTTCGAGAATGACTCGGGTATCGCCAGCGGCGGCGCGCATGCCGGTTTTGGCGTTGACCCGGATCAGCTTGATGCCGGGCGGCACGCGGAACGGGATCGGCGGCTTGTCGGCGAGCGCGACCTTGAGGAAATCGCGAACGACCGGCGCGGCCAAGTGCCCGCCGGTGGCAAGGCGCGCGATGTGGCGCGGCTTGTCGTACCCCATATAGACGCCGCACACGATATCCGGCGAAAAGCCGATGAACCACACGTCCTTCTCTTCATTGGTGGTGCCGGTTTTGCCGGCGATGGGCTTGCCAACGTCGCGCACCACGGTCGCTGTGCCGCGCTGGACGACGCCCTCCATCATCGAGGTGATCTGATAGGCGGTCATCGTATCAATCACCTGTTCGCGGCGATCCACCAGCGTTGGTTCCGGCTGATTGGTCCATTGATCGGCGTCGCAGCCGCGGCACTCGCGCTGGTCGTGCTTGTAGATGGTGTGGCCGTAGCGGTCCTGTATCCGGTCGATCAAGGTCGGCTTGACGCGTTTACCGCCATTATCGAGCATCGAATAAGCGGCGACCATCCGCAATACCGTGGTCTCGCCGGCACCGAGCGCGTACGAAAGGTAAGGCGGCAAATCGTCGTAGACGCCGAACCGCTTGGCGTATTCCGCAATCAACGGCATGCCGATTTCTTGCGCCAACCGTACCGTCATCACGTTGCGCGACAGTTCAAGGCCGAAGCGCAGCGTCGAGGGCCCATAGAATTTGCCGCCGTAGTTTTCTGGCTTCCAAACGCCGCCACCACCAGGCCCCATGTCAATTTCGAGGGGAGCATCGAGCACAATGGTTGAGGGTGTGTAGCCGTTGTCGATCGCTGAAGCATAGACGAGCGGTTTGAACGACGAGCCGGGCTGCCGCAGCGCCTGGGTCGCGCGGTTGAACTGGCTCTGGTCGTAAGAGAAGCCGCCAACCATCGCCAGCACGCGGCCGGTGTGCGGATCCATGACGACCATGGCGCCCGAGATTTCCGGTATCTGGCGCAGCCGAAACTGGCCTTGTTGCTCCTTCAGCGGCTCGACATAGATGACGTCGCCAGGTGTGAGGATCTGACTGACCCGCACTGCCTGTTTTGCCGGTGTGCCCGCCGGTTTCGCCCATTTGGCGCCTTCGGCCGGGACGATACCAACCTCGCGGGCCTTGACCACGGCGCCGCCGGGATCGCGGGGGGGCTGGAGCCCGATGCGCGCCGATTGATCATCGACCTGGAGCACGACCGCGAGCCGCCACGGATCGATGTCAGACAGCGATTTCACGTCGGCGAGCTTCGCACCCCAATCGCCGCTGATATCGATCTTGGTGACCGCACCGCGCCAGCCTTGCGTCTCATCAAAATTAACCAGGCCGTCGGCCATGGTTTTGCGCGCCAGCACCTGCATCTTTGGATCAAGCGTGGTGCGAACAGAAAGCCCGCCCTCGTAGAGCTTTTTCTCGCCGTAGTTTTCGAAGATGTACCGGCGTACTTCTTCGGCGAAATATTCGGCCGCGAAAGTGTGAGCGCCGGTCGGCCGTACCGCGATATTGAGCGGCTGCTTCTTGGCGTCGTCCCCGACTTGCGCGGTGATGTAGCCGTCCTCGACCATGCGGTCGATCACGTAATTGCGGCGCGCGACCGCTTCGTCGTGGTGGCGGAATGGATTGTAATTGTTCGGACCCTTGGGCAAGGCCGCGAGATACGCCGCCTCGGCGATCGTCAGCTCATGCACCGACTTGTCGAAGTACAGCAGCGAAGCCGCGGCAATGCCGTAGGCGCCGAGTCCGAGGTAAATTTGATTGAGATAGAGTTCGAGAATCTTGTCCTTCGAATAGGTCCGTTCGATGCGCAGCGCGAGCAGCGCTTCCTTGATTTTGCGGGTAATCGATAGTTCGTTGGTCAGCAGGAAGTTCTTTGCCACCTGTTGGGTGATGGTCGAAGCACCTTGCGGACGCCGGCTACTGCCAAAGTTCTGGACATAGAGCAGGCCCGCGCGGGCAATGCCGGCAACGTCAATTCCGGGATGTTGGTAAAAGTTTTTGTCTTCCGCCGAGATGAACGCGTTGACCACCAGCTTCGGCACCGCCTGGATCGGAAGATAGAGCCGGCGTTCGTTGGCATATTCAGCCAATAACGAGCCGTCCGCGGCGTGTACCCGCGTCATGACCGGAGGCTCATAGTCCTTTAGTTGAGAATAGTCCGGCAAGTCCTTGGAGAAATGCCATAATACGCCGGCGACTGCGCCGATGCCGACAAGGAACAGAATGGTACCCGCCGCGAACAGGAAGCCGAGGAATCGTAGCAAGAGCTTCATTTACCAGCGCCCTACCTCGCCGCGGCGCGCGGTCAAAAGCGGCCACGCGGCGAACATCCGGTTGGGCGCTATCGGCCCCAATTCCCCGTTAGCCCCGATCGCCATCACGTTTCGTCGCTCCGGTTTTTGTTCAAACTGAGGCCGGCGATAGCTCGGGCTAGCACTGGTCGGGATCCCTAATTCGCGCCGGTGCGGGTGTTGGTAGTGCGAGCCGCCATGAAAGAGTCGATGGCCTGCGCCATAGTCTCCGACGTCCGATTGCGCCAGGTTTCGGAAAGCAGTGAGTGCAGGTCAGAGCGGTTCGAGACGTAGCCGAGCTCTACTAGCACGGAGGGCACGTCGGGCGCACGCAACACGCGAAAGCCGGCCGACTTCAGCGGCTTCTTGTGCAGCACGGTAGCGGTCTTCAGGTCACTGACCAGTTTCTGGGCAAATCGCAGCGAAAAACCTTTGGTCTCCCGCTCGGCAAGGTCGAGCAGAATGCCGGCTACGTCATCCGGCTCGGCTTTGAGATCGACACCGGCGATAACATCGGCACGGTTTTCCTTCTCGGCAAGACGCGCGGCCTCCGAGTCGGTCGCAGTATCCGACAATGTGTAGATGCTCGCGCCTTGCGCATCACCCTCCCCGTGCGGCAGCGAATTGGCGTGAATCGAAACGAACAGCGAAGCGCCGGCGTTGCGCGCGATGCGCACCCGCTCGGCAAGCGGCACGAACGTGTCGTCGGTCCGCGTCATGAGGACGCGGTACTTGCCGGTTTTCTCGATGCGGTCACGCAAGTGTTGGGCGAAACTCAAGACAATGTCTTTTTCCAGTTCGCCGCTCGCCGCTTTGCTGCCGGTGTCGATGCCGCCGTGGCCGGGATCAAGCGCGACAAGCGGACGCAGATCGGTGTCCTTGGCCGCCTGATTGCTCTCGTGTTGAGGCTCGGCGCGCACCTGGCTGTTTTCCAAAGCGATCCGGCGCAAGAAGCTCTCGCGATCGGTTGCGACAAGATCAAGCACCAATCGCGCGGGCGCGTCGGCAGCGGCATCGACGACGAAGGCTTTTTCGACGCGCACGGGCTTGGCGAGGTCGAACACCAGCCGTGACCCGCCCTGCATCACCAGGCCGAAGCGAAAGGCCTTGATCAGGCCGCGGCCGCTGTCGCCCGTTTTCGGCGGAAGCTGAAAGGTTACCTGCGGAATGTCGATTACGACGCGATACGGATCGGCCAGCGTAAAGGCGTGGAGATCGATCTTGCGGCTGACATCCATGACAAACCGGGTCTGCGATTCGTCGCCGCCGAGCCGCGCATCGGTCGCAACCGGGGGCGAATCGCCGCCAGCAGCCGAGGGGGCCATAGCCCGGTCCCCGGCAAATGCGGCCGTCGCGAAGATCAGACCGAGGAAAGCCCAGCGCGCCGCTCGGACAGCCATCGGTTTTCAGCCCTCCGCGCCCCTCTTACTGCATTAGGCAGGCGTGGTTAATCGAAACTTAAGTACCTAAATTAGAGGCAAGCGGACAAGGCAGCGGGCAAACCCGCAATTCGGCTGCTTTGGGTAAATGTCGTATCCGGCTTGCCAATTCCGTAGCCGCGGCCTTAAGAAGAGGTTGCCGACGGTCAAGTGTTCAGGCTGTGTCCCGTCAGGGTATCCGGCATGTCCGCCGCAATCGCTTCCGATTGGGGGAAGCTTAAGCGGACGGCGCTTTTCGATCCGATCCGGCGCAGATAGCGCGCCGGCCGATGCAGATGGACGAACAAGCGAGCCAAATACCTTAAAGGAGCAGGGCGGCCGGAACTTACCGCGCGGCGCCGTGCCGGCACGAAATGCATTGCCGATGCGGCGTCGCCGATGCCGTAGGCACTGGAGAGTAATCGCGGCGGCTTAAGGCGCCGCCGTCCATCACGGTTTGGAATTCATGTTCGAGGCGCAACAGGTTCGATCAGATTGGTGCAGCGGCGTTCACGCGCTCTGCAACCGGCGGACCGAGTTCCGTTCAGCGCGTTCGGGATTTCCGATCCTTTTCCTTCACCGACTAACAGGCAGTTCACCGTCCTCCCTCGCCGCTGCGGCGCGGAGCGTGCGGCACGAGCGCCTTCACGAGATTTGCAATGGCCAACAAAATGCTTATCGACGCGACGCATCCGGAAGAGACCCGGGTAGTCGTCTTGCGCGGCAATCGCGTCGAGGAATTCGACTTCGAGTCTGCTCAGCGTAAACAGCTCAGAGGCAATATCTATCTGGCGAAAGTGACGCGCGTTGAGCCGTCGCTGCAAGCAGCCTTTGTCGATTACGGCGGCAACCGCCACGGCTTTCTGGCGTTCAGCGAAATCCATCCGGACTACTATCAGATCCCGGTCGCCGACCGGCAGGCCCTGATCGACGAAGAGGGCCGCGCCCAGCGCGCAGCAGAAGACGAGCGATCGGATCGGCGCTCGCGCCGGCATCGCGGCAACAGCCGCTCGTCGCAAGCGCGGCGCGGGGATGAGGTGGTGCACGGCGAGGCGGCCGAGGCCCACGAACACGCTGAAGCGCGGCCAGCCGAAGAAACCGCGATCGAAGATGAGGCCGCGGTCGAGGCCGAGGACACCGAAGGCCCGACCGTTACCGAGTTGGTCGGCGAGGCAGAGCACGAGCAACAGCTTGCTGCCGAACACTCCGCAGATCACGCCGAGGCCCCCTCGCCTGCCGAAGCCGAAGGCGAATCCGAGGTTCCCGTCGCTTCCGAAAATTTGCCACCGCACGGCGACGACGCCGAGGCGCACGACGCACCCTCTCTGGTCGAGACGGCCGGCGAACCCGCCACTGAGAGCGCCGAGCCGATGGCGGCTGAGGCCGCCGACGCGGATAACGTTCGGGAAGTTTCCGAACGTCACAACGGCGGCGAGAACGGCGAAGACGACGAAGCCGCCGAGGAGATCGTTGAATCCGTCGGCGGCGCCGATGCGCTCGAAGAAGTCCCCGATCGCGCCCCGCGCTATCGCCGCCAGTATAAAATCCAGGAAGTCATCAAGCGCCGGCAGGTCATGCTGGTGCAGGTGGTCAAAGAGGAGCGCGGCACCAAAGGCGCCGCGCTGACGACCTATCTGTCGCTCGCCGGCCGCTATTCGGTGCTGATGCCCAATACCGCGCGCGGCGGCGGGATCAGCCGCAAAATCACCAGCGGCGAGGATCGTTCCAGGCTCAAGGAGATCGCGCAGGAGCTCGAAGTTCCGGAAGGCATGGGCGTGATTGTGCGCACCGCCGGTGCCAGCCGCACCAAGACCGAGATCAAGCGCGATTTCGAATATCTGCTGCGGCTCTGGGAAACCGTGCGCGACCTGACCCTGAAATCGACGGCGCCGAAGCTCGTCTACGAAGAGGGTTCGCTGGTCAAACGCTCGATCCGCGACCTGTACTCCAAGGAAATCGACGAGGTGATCGTCGCCGGGCCGGAGGCCTATAACGAGGCCAAAGACTTCATGCGCATGCTCATGCCGAGTCATGCAAAGAACGTGAAGCCGTATTCCGACACCCAGCCGCTGCTCTCGCGCTACGGGGTCGAGAACCAGCTCGACGGCATGTTCTCGCCGGTAGTGCAGCTGCGCTCCGGCGGTTACATCGTGCTCAACCAGGCCGAAGCGCTGGTCGCGATCGACGTCAATTCCGGCCGCGCCACGCGCGAGCATCATATCGAGGACACCGCGCTCAAGACCAATCTGGAAGCCGCCGATGAGATCGCGCGCCAGCTCAGATTGCGCGACCTCGCCGGGCTGATCGTCATCGACTTCATCGATATGGACGAGAAGCGCAACAACCGCTCGGTCGAGCGCCGGCTGAAGGAATGCCTCAAGCAGGATCGCGCCCGCATCCAGGTCGGCCGCATCTCGCACTTCGGCCTGCTCGAAATGTCGCGCCAGCGCATCCGCGCCAGCGTGCTCGAAAGCTCGACGGAGAAGTGTCCGTACTGCGGCGGCAGCGGCCACGTGCGCTCGGTTTCGTCGCTGGCGCTGCAGGTACTGCGGGCGCTGGAAGAGCAGCTGATCAAGGGCGCGACCCACAATCTGATCGCCCGCACCCGCCCCGACGTGGCGCTTTATGTGCTCAACCAGAAGCGCGCGCACCTGCGGGCACTGGAGGAGCGGTTCGCCATTACCATCACCATCAGCGCGGATGCCGACCATCGCGGCGCCGCTGGCGTTCGCCATCGATCGCGGTGAGCAGGTGCACACGCTGGAAGCGGCCAAAGCGCTGGCCGAACGGAACGAAGCAATCGCCGCCCCGCTCGAGGAGGACGACGATCTTGAAGACGCGGCGGTGTTGGAAGAAGAAGAGTCCGACGCCGAGGTCGAGACTGAGGCTGAGGGATCAGCGGCGGAAGTTTCCGCCGAGCATGCGGAAGGCGGCGGACGCCGCCGGCGCCGGCGGCGACGCCGCGGACGCAATGGTGGCGGCGCGCACCCGCAGCCGCACCATCACGAAGAGATGGCAGAGACGGCCGGCGACCAGGCCGCAGACGAAATTGGCGAGTTGTCGGCGGACGAACTCGCCGAAGAGGCCAGCGAAAACGGCTCAGACAACCGCAACGAGGCGCAGCGCGATGGCGAGCGGCGCCGGCGCCGCCGCGGCCGTCGCGGCGGCCGGCGCAATCGTCCGGAACGTATCGGCGAAGCTGCGCCTCTGGCGGAGGGGCACGATACTTACGAGCCGCATGAGCCGCCGCCGACGCCGCCTGAAGAGCTCACCGGAGCGCCGCCGACCGAAGCGGAACTGAGCGACGGCCGTCGCCGACCTTGATGCTGCGCCGCCATTCGCCGCAGCGGCACCTTCCAGCGAGCCGGCCGTCGTTGAGTCGACGCCCTCGGCCCCGGCGAGCCAACCGGAGCCGCCGCGCCGGCGCTCGACCGTTCGCGAGCCGGCACCGATTGTGAGCGCGGACGCGCCACAGCCCGACGCCAGTGCCGGCATCGTCGCCGCCTCCGCAACCGGTGATCACCGAAGTCGGCGAAAGCGAAAGCACCGACAAGCCGCGCCGCAGCGGCTGGTGGTCCCGGCGCTTCGCCGGCGGTTGATCCAACTCTCGACACGCCATGAAAAGCGCGTGGGTCGACCGTGACGCCGAGGCGATCGTCGCCCACGGCGCCAGGGCGGGCGTCGAGCGCGACCTGGCGCTTCGGGTCTACACCACGCGGCTTCTCGGCCGCGATCCAAAGCTCGTCCTCCACGGCGGCGGCAACACCTCGCTGAAGACCCGCGCCCGCGATCTGCTCGGTGAGGATGTCGAGGTTTTGCGGGTGAAAGCCTCCGGCGCCGACATGGCAACCACCGAGCCTGAAGGGCTGCCCGCGGTACGGCTTGCGCCGTTGCGCCAACTGCGCGCGATCGACGCCATCGCCGACGAAGAGCTGGTGGCCATTGAGCGCGCCAACCTGATCGATCCGGCAGCGCCAAATCCGTCCGTCGAGATCATGTTGCATGCGTTCCTGCCGCACAAATTCATCGATCACACCCATGCGACGGCGGTGCTCAGCGTGATCGATCAGCCGCGCGGCGAAGAAAAATGCGCGGAAGTGTTTCGCGGCCGGCTGGCGTTCGTGCCCTACCTCATGCCCGGTTTCGGCCTGGCCAAAGCCGCGATCGAGGTTTTCGAGCGAAACAAACCAAGCGACGGGCTCATTCTCAGCAAGCACGGCATCGTCACCTTCGGCGAAACCGCGCGCGAAGCCTATGAGCGCATGATCGAGATGGTGTCGCTGGCGGAAGATTTCATTGCCCGGCACGGCAAATCCGCCGCCGTCACCGCGCGGCGCGAGGCCGCCTCACTCGCCGAAGTCGCGCCGATTGTGCGCGGCGCGTGCAGTGAAAGAGACGAAAACATCGAAGGCGCCTGGCGAAGGCTGGTGTTGGATTTTCGCCGGCAACAACGCTTCAGGCATTCGTCAACGCCGACGATTTGCCGCGCTTGAGCCAGGCGGGCGTGGTGACGCCGGATCACACCATTCGCACCAAGAACTGGCCGCTGGTTTTGCCTGCGCCTCAGACCGGCAAGCTGGATGATTTCGCCGCGGCGGCGCGCAAAGCGGCAGGCGATTTCGCCGAGCGCTACCGCAACTATTTTTCGCATCACAACCATCGTGTCGGCGGGATCAAGCACGAGCTCGATCCCCTGCCCCGCGTTGTCCTGGTTCCGGGGCTCGGTCTTTTTGGTTTGGGCCGCTCCAAACGCGACGCGGTCATCGCCGCCGACATCGCCGAGGAATGGATCGCTGTCGTCACCGGCGCGGAAAGCATCGGCCGCTTCGAGTCGATCTCGGAGGCCGACATGTTTGACGTCGAATATTGGCCGCTGGAGCAAGCCAAGCTCGGCGCGCGCAAGGAGCCGCCGCTGGCCGGCCAGATTGCGGTCGTCACCGGCGCCGCGGGCGCCATCGGCGCAGCGACCGCGAAGGCGTTCGCCGCGGCGGGCGCGGAAGTCGCCCTGCTCGACCTCAATCTCGCCGCGGCGCGCGAGAAGGCCGAGGCGATCGGTCCGACCGCATTACCGGTGCAATGCGACGTGACCGACGCGGCTTCCGTGCACGCTGCCTTCGATGCCGTAGCAGCGGCCTTCGGCGGCGTCGATATCTTGGTCGCCAATGCCGGCGCGGCCTGGCAAGGCCGCATCGGCGAGGTCGACGAAGAAGTTTTGCGCAAAAGCTTTGAGCTGAATTTTTACGGCCAGCAGCGCGCCGCGCAGGCGGCGGTCAAAATCATGCTGGCCCAGAAAACCGGCGGCTGCCTCCTCTTCAACGTCTCCAAACAGGCGGTCAATCCCGGCCCGAATTTCGGCCCGTACGGGATCCCGAAAGCGGCGCTGCTGGCGCTGATGCGCCAATACGCGCTCGATTACGGCGCAGACGGCATCCGCGCCAACGCCGTCAATGCCGACCGCATCCGCTCCGGGCTGCTGACAAAGGAAATGATCGCGTCGCGCTCCAAGGCGCGAGGCTTAAGTGAAAAAGACTATATGAGCGGCAATCTGCTCGGCCGCGAAGTGACGGCGGAGGATGTGGCGCAAGCGTTTGTGCATCAGGCGCTGGCGCTGAAGACCACGGCCGACGTCACCACCGTCGACGGCGGCAATATCGCAGCCGCGATGCGGTGATCTCCGCGGAGCCGCGTCCCTAGCAACGTCGGCTTGATTACTTCTCCACCGCGCCGCCCGAGTCGGCCCAGTCTTTGAACCCGCCGAGATTGTAAACTTTCTCGTAGCCCAAATCCTTGAGCATCTTGCCGGCGAGCGCGGCGCGCCCGCCCGAGCCGCAATAAAGAATGACGGTCTTGTCCTTGCTGAAATTCTTGTCGTGCGAGGGCAAATCCGGATCGGCGCGGAACTCCAGCATGCCGCGGGAGACATGGACGGCGCCCGCCACCTTGCCGCTCGCCTGCACCTCGGGCGCGTCGCGCACGTCGACCACGAGCGTGTCGCCTTTCGCGATCATCTCCTCGCCTGCGCCGGCGTAATCTTCGGCACCGCAGCGTTGGCGGCTTCCAGCATTTGTTTGACGCTTGTGACCATGTGCGCCTCCTGTCCGCGCGCTAAAGACGATACGCGCGAAACAAGCCTACTCCCAACGCGACCTGTCCCGCTAGCCGGCACGCTTTACCGGCGGCGCAAAGGAAAGGAGGCGGGCTAAGCGGCGGATCGCACGCGCTCGCCAGGCGTCGATTGTCAGCTCCAGCGCCGCACCGTCGACCGAGCGCCGCACATCGATGTCTTTGGGAGCGAACAAAAGCTCCGCTGGCAGTACGAACTCAAAGCCATGATGACCGCTGCCGATGCCGGCTTGCTTGAGATCCTCTCGATAACAATTGGCCAGTATCTGACCAATCAGTCGGTCAGCCGGCAAAGATGTCCAAACAAACCGGCGCCTCCGGATGATCGACGTTCTGCGCCCAGCCTTCAAGGACATGCGGCGTGATCCGATCGATGAAACCGCGCAGCTGGCCCGCCAACGTCGAGGTCTCCTCCGAGACCAATCCGGCGCGCCGCGCGAGGCGCCGCCGGATCGCCTCCACTTCGTAGCCATCGTCAAGCCGCGGCGCGCAATAAGCGCGCGACCGCCGCCGCCCCCGGGTAGAGCACGCGGTATTCGTGCGCGTTGTGGAACATTCCGCGGCTGTCGTCGTCGATGAACGTCTCCGACAGCGCGCCCTCGGCGACGATCACGTCGTGGGTCTCAAGCTCGATGTGGAAGTATTCGACTTGCTCGACCTCTCGACCTGCACGACTGAGACGCCGTTGACGAGGTCTTTCGCCTCGATCAGCACGCCGTCCAGATCTCAAACATGGCGTGGTTCGGCGAAATCCACAGATCACGTTTGGGCACGTTGTCGTCGAGCGCGCTGGCTTTGATGCAGACCGGGAGAATGTCTTTCCGTCCCATCACGAAGCGCCCAAGGTAGCTTCTGCGCCCGTCCATTTGATCGGCCGCGCCACGCCGGACGCGGTCATCACCTCATCGCCAATCTTAAGCTTCTCAACTCGCTTGTTCCCCGCACGCCGTGCGGATGAGCGTGCCTGCGCAATAGCAGGCGGCGTAGTCGATCACCGTGTCGGTCGAACCGACATTGACCTGGAAATTCCCGAGCGCCTGCCCCGGAATGTCGAGGGTAAAAGGCGAAATTGGATTTCCGTTTTCATCCGTTCCCGTGAGCGTCAGGATGCCGTTTGCGTAAGTCGGCGCCGACGTCTCCCGAAAATCGTCAATCTGGATGCTGTCGCCGGCGCCGAAACCGTCGATCTCGTTGGTCGGTGCTGTCGCCGGCGTAAATTCCAGCGTGCCGGGATCGAAGGTGATCGGACCTGAGCCGGCCGCGCCCGCCGCCGTCAGATCGACCGTCCCCGCTTCGATCGTGATGCCGCCGGTGAAACCCCCGTGGTCGGGGTCGCTCGACGAGCCGGGCATGTTGTCGGCGGCGAGCACCAGCGCGCCGGCACCGTCCATGATCAACGATCCTGTGCCGGCGTTGACGCCGGTGCCGCCCGACCCGCTCTGATCGGCAACGACGCCGGAGATGGTAACGGTCTGGTCCGCGGCCGGTGCAAAGGTCACCGACTGGTCGCCCTGGATGAAGAGCCCGCTGCCGTAGGCTCCGCCGGTCCCGGCGGTGTTGCCCTCACCATCAGAACCGAGGAGGCCGCCACTCACCGTCGCCGCGCCAAGCGAAGCGGCATCGATCGTCAGCGATCCGCCTTGTTCGACAAAAATGTCGCCGCCGGCGCCAAGGCCGCCGCCACCGCCGCCACCGCTTAAACTGAAGGGACCTGCGATCCCGCGGCCGGCGCCAGCGCCGAACCCACCAGCACCACCAACTCCGGCCCCGTTCTCGCCAGGCTTCGAGAGCCCGCCGCCGCCACCGCCACCCCCGCCGAAGCCGCCGGCTCCACCTGTCCCGGCGCTCCCCGCGCCACCGCCACCCCCGGCACCGAAACCGCCGGCACTGCCACCGACACCCTTTGTCTGGGCGCCTTGGCCGCCGGCGCCGCTCTCAAAACCGCCGCCCGACCCGCCGCGGTTGTTACCCATATCGTGTGTGACATCGTAGCTGCCGCCAGCGCCGCCTTGGCCGCCCGTCGCCAACTCCGCCGCGAAGGCGACGTTGCTCAACGTGACCGACGCTCGACTCCCGACCAGGAGGCCGCCGCCAAGGCCCGCACCGCCGCCGCCACCGCCACCCGCGCCAAATACACCACCACCCCCAGGAGTGAAGACGGCGTTGCCGTCAGCACCATTACTTCCGGCTTGGCCGATGGCGGGCGTGTCGTCGAGCGTGAGGTTTTCAATGACGGCCGTACCCGAATAGACGTAGAGGCCTTGATACTTGCCGCCGCCGTCGAGCGTGATGCCCTGACCGTCGGTGGTCGTGCCGTCGATGGTGACGTTGGCGGTGATCTCCGGCAGCGTGCCGGTCAGCGTGTAGGTGTCGTTTCCCGCCGTGAAGACCGATGGTGAGAAATCAATGGTCGAGCCGGGATTGGCGTTGGCGTCATTGATCGCCTCGCTCAGCGTCAGATCGTTGCCGGGACTCGGATCGACATCCGACGTCGTGGTAACCGTGTAGACGTTGCCCATGACTGCTCACCGACCTGTTTGCTTTTCCTAGGCGTCCTGACGACGCGTCGCGTTTTCATCCTGAACGTTGGCGACCGCCCGCATCATCGCCGCAAATTTGTCGGCCGCCTCATGGCCACCGATCCGTAGCGGCCGGGGCCGACCGCGGATGTTGTATCGCCGGGCATAGATTCGGAGCTTTCGACCGAACAGCTTGAGCCCTTCATCGATCAACAGCCGATGCGCTGCCGTCGAAGAGGCTGCCCAGGCGTTGATAATGACGCAATCGCCTTCCCGGCAATCCTCGTCGGTGAGCGACGCGCGGCTCTCGACCCATTGCTCGGCGAGACGTTCTTGCGTGTATGCCCAGCCGAGAAATCCCTGGACGCGCCGCTGTGCGTCAACGACAAAACAAAACTGATCGCGATTGATCTGCCCGATCAGCACCTGCGACCAGTCGCCGAATGGCAATCTCGCGAACACCGGCTCCTTCATGAGAAACTCGACCGCCAAGCCGAGCGCAGTGGCGGGCTCAGCCGGCTTCCACAAGCTCAGCTCCGGCGAGCCTGCTGACCGGTCGGCAATCTTCGTTTGGTCGGGAGCGATCAATCCCGCCTTCTCGAGCTCGCCGATCAACGGCGCAAGCTCTGCGGCATAGGCCTTCCAGCGGCCGATGCCGCGCGCGTTAACCGGTTGGCGCACTTGTGCGTAACTGACCGTTCGCACGCGGTTGTCGCCTTCGTAGAAGCGCGCACAGTTGGGATCGGGCGGCAGATCGGCATGCGCCAAAACGCGAGCGAGCGTACCGTCAAAATCCTCGACCCAATCCGACAAATTCACGGTGAGGATTGGATTCGGCAGCACGGTCTTCCAATGCTGCATCAGCCGGTCGTGCTCGCCGATATACCAGCCGAGATTGGCAAGATCGTGCGCGTAGCCGTGCGCGCCGTGGAAGCGGAAGGTGAAAATCGACAGCCCGATGTCGCGCGGGTCGCGCGCGCAGTAAATGATCTTCGCGCCCGGCAGCATCAGGCCGACAAGGCCGAGATAGTTGAAGTTGCCGGGAAGCTTGTCGACGATACGGGCCTTGTCCGGCGCAAGCGCATGAAGTTCGGCGAGATATTGCGATGCCGCAGCGTCGAGCGCACCGGCGCCGAGCGCGGCAATACGGCGAACCGACCCGGCCTGATCTTCTCCACCGCCCAGCGCGTGAAAGCGCGGTCGGAAGCGCATTCCTTTCGCCGGCTCCGAGAACCTGCGCGTGCGCGGCGAGAATTTGTTCGCACAAGGTCGTGCCCGAGCGCGGCATGCCGACAATGAAGACCGGCGCGGGATCGGCGTTCTGCGCCCGCGGACCGTTGACGAAGCGATCCTTATCGAAGGCGGCGATATTGGCGTCGACGAAAGAGCGGTGCGCGTCACGCGAAAATGGTTGGCTCCTTTTGATGAGCTTGTGGCCCGCTTGCCAATGCGCGAATGCACGCGAGCGGGCATTTTGCCCCGACCAGAACTTGGCGAGGTCGTAGTGCCCCATAACACGGTGTTCGAGAACGGCCTCCGGCCCCATCGTTTCGAGCGCCGCTTCCATCTGCTCGGCCGCCGCACACGCACGCGGCAGGTCGTTGTCGGCGTGCGCCAGCAGCACCTGGCGCCAGTGCCACAGCGGCGCGAGACCGGGCGGGATCGGGCCGAGGGCGGAGAGAGCATCAAGCTCTGCTTTTGCCTCCGTTGCGTGGCCAAGCTGCAGGAGCGCCAGCGACTTCTGCAGATGCCAGTGGCGCGCCGCGCGCAGACCACCGCTGGCCGGCGGCGCCCCGTCAAGCACCGCCAACGCGTCGCCGGCGCGTTCGTCCTGCAAAAAGTCCGCCGCCAGGTTAAGCCGTGCTCCGGTGTTATTTGGATCTCTGGTGATGGTCGCCTGAAGCAATTGTACGGCGGCTTCGGATTCGCCGCTGATCCGCATAAAGGCGGCGAGATTTGATGACGCCGTCGAATGGTTCGGCGCGAACTTGAGCGCCTGGCGCATCGCGGTCTTGGCGTCTTCGGTGGCGCCCTGGTTGTATCGGGCAATACCATAACTGACCCAGGCGTCGGCCGATCCCGGCGCGAGCCGAAGCGCTTCGGCAAAAGCACGCTCGGCTTTCGTGGGATCGTTCTGAGCCAACCAAGCCCGCCCGTACATATAATGCGCTTGCGGCAGCCTCGGGTCGCGGTGGCACGCATCGCTTGCGGCACGCAGCGCACCGACCGCGTCTCCGAGAGCGAGCAGCGACGACGCAGCATGCAGGAACGCTGTTGGATCGTCCGGCAGCAACTTTTGCACGGACGCAAGGACCCTTACGGCATCGGCGTGACGACCGGCGCTTTGCAAAGCGACGCCGAGACTGAGTTGTGCCTTTGGATCGTTCGGCTCGAGCGAAACGGCGCGGGCAAGTAGTTCGATCGCTTCGACGAAAGAATTTGCGCGCAAGCGTGCGGCGCCTTGGTCGCGCAGCGCGGTCAACATTCCAACGCGGTCGTTACCGAGATCGGAAGCCGCTGTTTCCGCCACTGACACCTATCCCACCAACTCTTTCGACCCTCGCGGGTCACCGCTACGCCAACAACGGATATCCCCTTCGTCCGCTCAGTGCGGCGAACATCGATGCGTCGCTAAGCCACCGCGCTCACGCATTCGCGGCCTCGGGACATCGCGGCGGCCTGCGCCAGGCCTCGATCGTCAGTTCCAGCGCGACGCCGTCGAGCGAACGCGTGACCACCACCACATCTTAGCGAAGGCAACGCCATCGCGCGGAATGAACACGAAACTGTGATGGCCGCTCCATCCCGCCCGCTCTAGGCCGTCACGATAGCGATTGGCCAAAACTCGGCCGATCAGTTGGCCTGCGGGGCCTTTCGCCGGTTAGCCACTTCCGCTCAATCGCTCGACAGGATCACGTTCTTGACGATCGGATAAACCTGGTTCTCCCAGCGCTTGCCGGAGAACACGCCGTAATGGCCGACGCCGGCCTGCATGTGGTGGCGCTTCAGATATGGGCGGAGCTTGCTGCACAGGTCGTGCGCCGCGACGGTCTGGCCGACGGCGCAGATGTCGTCGCGCTCGCCTTCGACCGTGAGCAGCATGGTGCGGCGGATCGCGCTCGGATCGATGCGGGTGCCGTGCCATTCCAGCTTGCCGAGCGGCAGCGCGTATTCCTGGAAGATCAGCCGCACCGTCTCCAGATAAAACTCGGCGGTGAGATCGAGCACGGCGAAATATTCGTCGTAGAAGGCTTTGGTGGTCGCCGCCTTTTCGGTTTCGCCGTTGGCGAGATGCTCGTAAAGCTCCTTGTGCGCTTTCACGTGCCGCTCGATGTTCATGCTCATGAAGGCGGTGAGCTGAACGAAACCCGGATAGACCCGGCGGAACGCGCCAGGATAACGGATCGGCACCGATGCGGTGAGCATCCGCTCGAACCAGGCCATGTCGCGCTTGTTGGCAAGATCGTTCACTTTGGTCGGATTGACGCGGCAGTCGATCGGTCCGGCCATCAGCGTCATCGAACGCGGCTGCGCCGGATTGCTCTGCTGCGCCATCGCCGCAACGGCGGAGAGTACCGCGACGCAGGGCTGGCACACCGCAAGGACGTGAGAGCCGGGCCCCATCACTTCGAGAAACTTGATCAGATGGTCGACATATTCATCGACGCCGAAGCGGCCCGCGATCAGCGGGATGTCGCGCGCATTGTGCCAGTCGGTGATGAAAACGTCATGATCCGGAAGCATCGTACGCACCGTCGCCCGCAGCAGCGTGGCGAAGTGCCCGGACAGCGGCGCTACCAGCAGCACGCGCGGCTGCGTCGTCGCAACATCCTTCTTGAAGTGAAGCAGCGTGCCGAACGGCGTCTTGTGCGCGGCCTCCTCGCGGACTTCGACCTCGCGGTTGCCGACGTTGATCGAGCGGATGGCAAAGGGCGGGCGGGTATGGGTCAGCCCCATCCGCGAGACCAACTCGTAAGCCGCGGTCAGATTGCGGATGGCGGAATTTTCGGCGACGAGCGGCTGGCGGCCGGCGGCAAGCGCCATGGTCGCCCACGCTTTCATCGGCGTTATAATGTCGGCGTGGGTCTGATAGGCGAAATACAGCATCCGTTACCCACGGGCGCCGTAGGCTGTCTGGCGACAGCACACCTGCGACCCCCCAAGCGCGGGGAAACTAGTGCATTTCTTGTTGCGCTGCGACAAAATTGTGAACATCCTGCATTAAGGGAGCGGAACGCGGGAATCGGTGCGCGGAAGCAAGCACCGCCGAATCCCTGAAATTGGCCGTAACCGATTGATAAACAGCAACCTTCCCGCCATCACGAGCGCTCAATGTCTAAGGCCACCCTGACAATTGCAAGCAAGAATTATGGCTCATGGTCGCTGCGCGGCTGGTTGCTCTGCAAAATGTCCGGCCTCGATTTCGATGAACAGCATGTCGGCACCGATGACCCCTCGACGCGCGCGGAATTGCTGTTGCTGTCGCCGTCCTTCCTGGTGCCTTGCCTGATCCACGACGGGCTGAAGGTTTGGGACACGCTGGCGATCGTCGAATATCTGAATGAGATCAAGCCCGAAGCGGGCCTGTTGCCGGCCGATCAAGCGCAACGCGCGCATTGCCGCGCGATCTGCGGTGAGATGCATTCCGGCTTCGCCAATCTGCGCTCGGCGCTGCCGATGAATCTCAAAGCGCATTTTCCGGGCTTCAAATCCTGGGCCGGCGCCCGCGGCGATATCGAGCGCATCACCGCGATCTGGCGCGAATGCCTGGAGAAGTACCAGGGACCATACCTGTTCGGCAAAAAGCCCTGTGCCGCCGACGCCATGTACGCTCCGGTTTGCACCCGCTTTGTCACGTACGACGTCGCGCTAGATCCGGTGTCGGCGCAATACTGCCGCACCATCATGGCAATGCCGCTGATGCAGGAATGGATCGCGGCGGCCAAAGTCGAGCCCGACGAGCTTGAAGAGCTCGACGTCGAATTTTGAGCTGCGTCCTGTGGACTAAATCGCGTTTGTGTCGGCCTGCAAAGGGCGCGCTAGGCCGTGAACTCATGAACAGTGTCCGGACGAACGACTTGCGACGTCCGCTCTGTCCCCCGAAAGCGACCGACAACCATTGCAGGGCCACACGTCGCGATGGGCCATGAGGCGAGATCGCCCATCGCGCGTGAGACGTCCGAATCGCGACGTGCTGCTGCGCCGGGCGCGGACGGGTAACGATCCTAAAACAACAGCGATTTCTCCTAGCCGTGACCCGCCAGCGCAGCATCGGGAACAAAAACAACCGTCGTCCCGTGCGCACCATCGCTCTGCAAAGCGAAGTTAGCCGTCGTGTAAGTGCCGGTCAGGTGAAGGTCGGCGACGTGGTTTCCTTGTGCGATTTGAAGCAGGCCGCCGGCCCCATTGGTTTGCGTAAAAGTCGCGGTCGTTTCCGCCATCCCCTGGCCGATGAATCTGATCTTGGTCAGGTCCATGAAATCCTGTCCGCTGAAGTCGTGGATGGTGCCTTTGAACGAGTCCTGTTCCAGCACTAGCTCACCGGTTTTGGCGATGGTCAGCGTGGAGTGGGCTTCAAAGACGGCGCCGGCGTCCAAAACCAATGCTCCGCCGTCGATCTTGGTATTGCCATCGACGGTACCGCCGGACAGCACATTGGCTACCGCGGTGACAACCGGGTCATTCGAATCATTAATCGTCAGCGCGCTGACGACGCCGCCGGAAGAGACGGTGAGCGTGCCGCCGCTGCCGACTGAAACGCCGCTGGCGGCGCCTCCTGAAGACACGTTCATCGTGCCACCGGTGCCGACCGAGGTATGGTCGGCCGTGCCGCCGGAATACACGTTCATCGTGCTGCCGGTTACTGACGTGCCGCTGTCGGTGCCGCCCGAAGATACGTTTAGCGTGCCGCCGGTGCCCACCGTTGCACCTTTGTCCGTGCCGCCGCTGGAGACGGTCAGCACGCCGCCATTGATGACATCGGTTCCAGACGCGGTACCGCCGCTAAAGATCACTGCCGAGCCCCCATTGACGGTCATCGCGATGGCAAGACCGGATGTGAAGACTTTTTCGAGCCCGCTGGTAAACACCTCCGCTCCAAAGGTCACGCCGCCGGCACCGACCTGCTCTACGCCATCGGACGCGATCAAGGTCTTGACCGCCGTGCCATCATCGAGCTGGTCACCCTGTTGCAGCGTTGTTGCACTCGCCGTGCCGCCAATCGCGATTTCCGTAAAGCCGAAATCAGCGACGACGTTATTAGCGATCGACCCGCCGCTCGCTACTACGAAGCCGCCCGGCGCGATAAGAACATCACCGCTGGAGCTTTGGCCGGCTAAGACGTCTACAATGGTGGATATTACCGACATCTGTACCTTCCCGTTATTGCGCCATTAACGGCGCTAATAGCCTTGACTATTTGCACCACATCGATTGCGCCGCAGCATCCGACGCGATGGGCCTATACCTGAAGTCGACGGTCTCATTCATTCACGCCGTCGGTGAGTGCGAGCAGCGTCCGCCGGAAAGACGGTCCCAGTGCTCTGGGCAAGGCTTGCATTCAACGCATCGCGAAGCCGCCGGTAATCGTCCTTCACGTGATCGCGAAAGCGACGGCCATAAACATATTGCGCTCCCCAGTGGAACCGCGAGGGCGTGTAAGTCGGCATCATTGCACGAGTAGAGCTCAAGGCCTCGGCGGCTTCGGCGTGCTTATTCTGCAGCGCCAGGGCAGCAGCGAGGCCTAACCAGTTCCACGGGATGTTGGCATAAAGCCCAATTGACCGGCGCGCCATGGCCTCCATTTCTGTGTACTCACCAAGCTTCCAGCGGCACCAAACGCCGTAAAGCAGCCAAAGGAAGGTACGCGGATCACGCGGGCTCAGGCGCTGGGCGTGCTCGATTAACGCCAGGGAGCCACGAGGGTCGTCGCCCGCCATGCGTCGGATATGGCCGAGCAGCGCTAGCGCCTGCGCGTCATTAGCGTCGTGGCGCACCGCGGCTTCGGAAAGCGCGAGCGCTTGATCGATATCGGAGGCGCAAATCAGCGCGACCTCTGAGCACATTGTTAGTACTGTTGCGTTTTCGGAGTCCCGGCGGAGGGCGCCTCGCATGAACCGACGCGCGCGCCATCGGTCGCGCAATGGCTGGGCCGAGAACCGCGACCAAGTCTGATGCATGAGCAAATAGGCGGCCATGGCATGCGCCTCGGCGTTCTCAGGATCCAGGGTGAGTGCCAGTTCGACGCGCGTCATGGCCCGACGCAGCGCGTCGTCGAATGGCTGCTCGCGCAGCAACTCGGCGCGCGCGCCCATTAGCGAGGTGTAGGCGTCGCGCGGTGCTTTCTGCCCTGCGCCGGCGCGTACCATTTCGGCGACCAAAAGCCGCGGCATCAGTCGTCCAAGTGTTTCGTGCACGATCCGATCGCGCAGCGCCAGCTCGTCGTCTGCAGCGCTTTCGACTTGGTCGGCCCAGATATGCAATCCGGTGTGCCCGTCGATGAGCCGCACGTTGCAACGTAGTGACCGGCCGGAACGGACGACGCTGCCTTCGATGAGATAGCGCACGCCAAGCTCTGCAGCGATCAAGCGCACATCGATCGCCGCATTACGGTAGGCCATCGCTGAATGCCGCGCGGTGACAAATAGTCCGTTTACCCGTGCGAGCGCTGCCGTTGTCGCCTCAGTGATGATATCGCCAAGCAGGTGGTCACGAAATTCCGAGGACTCGGTCAAATCGTCGAACGGCAGAACAACGATCGACGGGCGGTCGGTTATTTCCGGTAGCTTCCGCGCGGGTGGCCGATGCAGCCTGCCCGGGGAAGCGAGCGACGCGCGCAACCACTGCGTAGTCCCGGCCGCCGCAGCGGGATGCATGATTTGGAATGAGTGCGCCGAACTCCGGGAGATCTCGGCCTTAGCGTCCTTCATCAGGGAGCGGATTTCCAAGGAGGTTTCGACTCCGGCTGCACCAAACGACGCTGCGCAGCTATCAAACCACTTTTGCGCGCCGGGCAGGTCTCCCTCCCCGACATGGTAACGGATGAGAAACCGATAGGCTTCCTCGCACAATGGGTCGAGAGCCACCAGTCGTTGAGCCAAAGCGGGACTGCCTTCACCCCCACGCAGCATGCGCAACATCAGCGCCCTTGCGATATCCCGCAGCTTTTGGCGATGTACAGCGATCCAATCGCCAAATGGATCACGTGGACGTACTGCAAAATCCTCCAACAGCGGGCCGCGATATAGTGCGATCGCCTCCGCCCCACCGCCTGGAGCAGCGGCAGCGCCGCGAAAGCGCACGACATCAATGTCAATGTCGGTTGCATCGAGACGAACGGGCTGCGAGGTTGTACCTGCCGCTGGCAAAACCTCCTCGCCGATTGTGCGACGCAGACGCACCAGTTCCTGTCGAAGACTCCCGTTGGCCTGTTCGGTACCACGGCCGGCCCAGATCAGCTCGGCAAGCCGTTCGCGAGCCAAGGTGAAGTCTTCGGCCAGCCCAAGGCAGGCAAGAACGGCCATAGATTGACGGCCCGGAAGTGACACGGCAGAGCCATCATCGCGGCGAAGATCAAAACGACCGAACAGGCGCAATTGCAGCATGGCGATCGCAATCCGAAAGGTCGTGGGTTCCCGGAAAGGTCGACGAGACAACTCTCTTCGGCACCGGCGGCAAGATCGTAACACTACCGACGAGCGTCCGCTCGTGAATTACTTGTCAAAGACTTCACACTCGGTCGATGGTGAGCTTTTCGCGAGTGCTTTTGATTTTTAGCAAGCATTTCACAAGCCCCCCACGGACTGTTGTGTCAATTTCCAAGCCGACAAAACGTGACAACACCGATCGCGATGACCGCGGCATTGGCAGCACCGACACCTTCACGACTTCCGACGCGGCTTGCCCCATGCTTCACACACGGTCGCTACTAAAAGATTTGGCGATTTGAGAAGGATCAAGCCATGGGAACGATATCCGAACTGAGTGGCTACATCGCATCGACCTTGGTCCTGCTGACCTTTATGACAAAGGACATGCGGCTTCTGCGCAGCGTCGCAATCTTCAGCAACATCGCGTTCATTACATATGGAGCGCTTAATTGGCTTCCACCCGTGTTTTGTCTCCATCTGCTACTGCTGCCGCTTAACATCCTTCGGCTCACGGAGCTTGTCAGGTCTCAACCCTCCTACCGCAAAGCCACCGCGAACACGCGCCATTTGCTCACCGCCTTGATTGCTTGGCCAGAGCGCCGCAAAGTGGCGGCCGCTCAGGCACGGGGTCGCGTCGGCTCGAGCGGGCTTGCGACAGGGCGCGTAGGGACCGCTCGTAACCTCTCGCTACTTGGATATGGAAGAATTCATCGCCAGCGTGATGATCGACGGTGGGCGCTGCGGGGGCGCATTGGTTTAGTTGGAGGAGATCATGCCAACAACGTTATCTTCACATTATAGAGCCTCTGCAGAGGTCAAAGTCGATGACCGCGACTACCGTAGCGATCGGATCATCAACGACTACAATTTAAACACGGTCCTTTGCGTTTACGCGATTGTCCTTTTAATCACGATCAATGTGATTCTTCGTTTCCCGGATCTCGGAGCCTTGATTGAGCAGTACAACCAGTTCTGAGGACCTAAGCGCACTCTCAAAGCTAGGTCCTACCAGTGATGCCGCGCAACTTCTCGCAATGCAACAATCGACGGTGCCGAAATGACCTGATGGGCCATTCGCGACCAGGCCGAGCCAGTAGCAAGTCCGGCCATGTCGGCTACGCCGCGAAAGCGGAAGTCAAGCTGGCAGCTATCAGCATCTGGCTGCGGCTCATGAGTCCACGTCTTAGCACTACTTTGGCAGATTTACTCACGCTGCTTTTCCTCGCTGATCCAGGATCGGCAGTACGGACATCGCTGAGGACTTGATCGCATGATGAGGTCGACGATGGCGTGGCGAACCGCCGGCAACGTCGGTTGAGGGGGCGGGCCGTTGATTCTTTTTTCCCCGCCTCACTTTTTTGAGCCGGCGATGTTGGAGGAACGCGTAAGCAATCATCGCCATCAGCGCATGACGATGAAGGCCGTGCCAAGACCTTCCCTCGAAGTGGTCGAGCCCGAGTTCCTCCTTCAACTGTTGATGGGCCTGCTCGCAAATCCATCGTGCCTTGATCGTCGCAGCTAAGCTGCGGAGGTCCATTCCGGCGGCCAAGTTGGCGAGATAGTATTTCTTCTCTCCCGACGCGCGGTGCTCGCCGATCAGCCAAGCCTCGTCCCCTGGAAGATGCTGCTGCCCCTTGTCCCATATCCGCTGGGGAGGACCGTCGGCAGTACGCACACGGACGGCGGCAAACCGGGCTTTGAGCCGACCCTTCGTACCGCTGCGCCAACTCACAGTTCTCCACTGCGCACTGGCCAACATGTCTTCAGCTGCTGTCGATAGACTATCCGGCACGTGCCGTTTACGTGGCCGGCCTCGAACTTTGGTAACTGGCCAAATGAGCTGTACCCCAACAGGGTACACCTTGAGGTGACGAGGGATGCCAACCGCCCAGGCAAGCTTGCGGGCCGTCAGCCCTTGACGGAAAGGCGCACTGAGACCGTAACCGGCATCCGCCAGCACACAGCGGAAGCGCACGCCGATCGATATCAAGCGATCAATCTCCGCCAGTGCGATCTCGGGCTTTGTCCGTGAAGTTCGATATTCGGCCGGAACACCAGCTCGCTTCAGCCGCCGCCGATCGTTGACCCAACTGTCTGGAAGGAAAAGCCGCAATGCCACCATCACCGGAACTTCGCCGCGGGCGAGCGTCAGTGACACCAGAGTCTGGCAGTTGGCGGTCTTGCCTAGCGCTGAAGCGTATTGCGCAGCGACGCCGACCGAGTGCGTGCCCTTCTTCGGCACCGCCGTATCGTCGATTACCAACACGGCGTCGCTGCCACCAACGAGCCGATCCGCTTGAATGAGCAGCTCTGTCTCCAATGGCGCCGCGTCCCAGACGCCAGCCGCAACAAAATGATGCAGCTGGTCGTAATCGCCAGGCGCAAGCCGCTCCGCCATTGGCTGAACGCTCTTGCGATCGCCGGGTCCGATCAGCCCTGCCACATAAAGCGGACACATTCGCCGCCGCGATTTATGGCCCAGGCGATCCAAGAACGGCTTGAGCCATCCTCGAAGCTCGTCTTCCCAATTCGACGTTGTGCCTACCATGGTCGGCCCTCCAAAAGCCGACCACCCATGAATCATTGAAAAACTGATTTGGGAATCCCGTGCCGCTAAAAATCTGCCAAAGTAGTGCTAGTTGGACGGTACGCTTGCGTGCGCCAGACCGAAAATTGTCGCCATCTCGGTCTCGCTGAGCGAAAAATCGAAAACCGCCGCGTTCCCGGATAAGCGCTCCACTTTGCTAGTCCGCGGAATGACCACCATGTGCTGCTGTACCAGAAAGCGCAGGCACACTTGCGTGGCGCTTTTCTTGTGCGCCGCGCCGATCCGCGACAACACCTCATTGTCGCGAACCCGGCCGCGCGCGATCGGGCTATAGGCGACGACGGCCATCCCGAGTTTGTGGCAAGCGGCGATCAGCGCGGACTGGTCGAGGAAAGGGTTACATTCAAACTGATTGCATATCAGCGGTTCGCTGCTGACCTGCACCGCCTCTTCGATCTGCGCCACGCTGAAGTTGGAGACGCCGATGTGACGCGCAAGCCCGTCGCGCTTGGCCTTGACGAGGACGCCGATTGTCTCCGCAAGCGGCAGCCGGGTACTGGGCCAGTGCAACAGCAGCAGATCGACCTCGCTCAAGCGCAGCCGCGCCAGGCACTCGTGCACCGCGCGATCGAATTCGCGCGGAGTGAAATGCGTCGGCCAGATCTTCGTCGTTATGAACACTTCGTCGCGTTCGACGCCCGACCCGCGCAGGCCCTCGCCCACCTCGCGCTCGTTGTCGTACATTTCGGCGGTGTCGATGTGCCGGTAGCCGAGACGCAATGCCTGCTCGACGACCCGCGCGCAAACGCGACCGCGCAGCTCCCAAGTGCCGAGCCCGAGCAAAGGAATGCGGACGCCTTTGACCTCGATGGCCGGAACGCCCGCTCTCGTCGTGATTACGTCGGCCATATCGAGTCCGCGGACGGCACAACGCTTACGGCGGCTTGGCGCCAAGCACCGCGAACGCTGCTTCGGGCGCCCGTTCAATGACCTTGAGCAACGCCCGGGCCGGTCCGCGCGGCGAACGTTTGCCCTGTTCCCAATTACGCACGGTCTCGACCGGCACTCCGATCCGCGCTGCGAACGCGGTCTGGGTCAGGCCGGTCTGCCCGCGCACATTGCGCGCGTAGGCGGCCTCAACGAAGCGGCCGTTCGCCGAATGTCTTGCACCGTTGACGCGCGGCGCGTGCGCGCCGTTGGAAATCAAAATCGGACCTTCGCTGCCGTCAGGCAGGATTTCCACCAAGCGTCCATCAGCTTTCAACCGAACGCGCAGCATGGGCATAGGCTCCAGCGTTCCCGGCTGCGGACACCATAGCTGATTCGGCTTGGATTCAATGAGTTAGTAGGTTTGCTTTGCTGCAGATAAAGTTTTCTTTGAACGACTAATTCTTTGGCTTAGTAGGCCATTGCCCCCTTTAAACGCTTGACGTATCCGGGCTCAAGCTTGGCGGCAACATTGTCGGCGGCATCCAATGGAGCGCAGCGGCGATTCCTTTCCGAATAGCTCGAGCCGCATTGAGGTCTGGGATGTCCCAACGCGGCTGTTTCATTGGCTGACGGCCGCTCTGGTGTTCGCGGCGTACATCACCTGGCGATTGGACTGGATGAATTGGCACGCCAAGGCCGGCTACGCGGTTCTTACGCTCGTCGTGTTTCGGCTGCTGTGGGGCTTCGCCGGCAGCGACACGGCGCGCTTCTCGCGCTTTGTTGCTTC
This sequence comes from uncultured Alphaproteobacteria bacterium, assembly GCA_963759345.1. Lineage (GTDB taxonomy): Bacteria > Pseudomonadota > Alphaproteobacteria > Rhizobiales > Xanthobacteraceae > BOG-931. Next base: position 325,702 of record CAVWYW010000017.1, on the reverse strand, counting down.
GCCGCCGCTCGCTCTCCACCATCTTGCCGAAGTTTTCCGTCGCGAACCTGACCGTCAAGTCGGCCATAACCCGGCTGGCGGCTGGATGGTGCTGCTCCTCCTTGGGCTACTGCTCGGCGAAACCCTGAGCGGGCTCTACGTCGCCAACGACGTCGCCGATCAGGGACCGCTGACCGAACTCACACCCGCGCGGATCGCCAACGCGATCACCGCCCTGCACTGGATTTTTTGGGACCTGCTGTTGGCGGCCGTCGCGCTGCATGTCCTCGCGATCGCGATTTACGCCATTGCTAAGGGACACGATCTGCTTACGCCGATGATCACCGGGCGAAAGAACCTGCCGCCCGACGTGCCGCACCCCCGCATCGGCAGCCTGGTGCGCGCCAGCGCTCTTCTTGCCGCCAGCGCGCTCGCTGTCGCCGTTCTCGTCAACGTACTATGAGTACACTCACCCGGCGCGATCAGCTTTTAGGCGGCACGACCTGACCGCGGATCTCGCCTGCCGGATGCGACTGGGTGTGGAAATTGACATACCACTCGCCGGCGGTGAACTGCGCCGCCTGCTCGGGAGTGAGTGTGGCTTCGCCCTTGATGGGGCTCGCGGGCGGGCTACCCTGTTTGCTTAGCCAGATTACTACCGGTCCGTTCTTTCCCGCCGCCGCGGGTCCGTGGAAATGCGCCATGGTGGCCGGCGCCGACAGCCCTTCGTAGCTGATGCTCCAGGTCAACATCCGCGTTGCCGGATCGTAGGTGAGATCGGCTGTCCCCTTGCCCGGAGTTTCTACCGCCGGCACCTGCTGCGCTCCGCTCAGTGCAACCTTGAACGATTCCGGCGCGGCATTCGATGCCGCGGCCCAAGCGGCGATGCCGGCGGTGCATGCCGCCAATACGACGACGCGACGCGAGAGCGAAAGGTTCATGGCTCGACTCCTTACGATCGTGTTGGTGCCAAGAGGCGTGGTTTCTTCACCTCGAGAACAAACAGGGTTGGCTGCAGTTCCGGATGCGGACGGTAGTTGCGCCGGCACGGCAGCCGGGTTCGGCAGTCAGCTTCGGCGCAAATGACCATCGACATTGTAAGCGGCTTCACGCGACAAGTCACAGCCGGTCGAGATGACAGCCGTTTCACAAACCGGTGAAGAATTTGAGCAACAGCGCCCGGCGCGCCGTCTCGCGCGCGAGGCAAGCTGCCCCCATCGGGATCGCCATGCTGCCCTGGATTTTCACGTCGTAGAACGCGCAGGTGGCATCGCGCGACGCGATCCAGGCCCACTGCATGTCGCGCAGCTTGGCCGCTTGTCCGGCGTCGATAACATCGCGCAAGCGCTTGTAGTTCTCGTTGAGCAGGTCGTCCCAGATCTTCGCTTCGAGGCGGAAGCAATCGGCCATTCCGAGATTGGATTGGCCTTCAGGCGTGCTTTGGCAGGGCGTGGCGACAAGTTCGAACAGGCATTGCCGTTCCGCCTCGGTGATATCGTCCTGGTTCTTCTCGGCGCAGGAGCGAATGGCGGCAATCTGCTGCGCCGTCGGCATTTCGTCCTGGGCCCGCGCGGCTTGCGTCCCGCCTAATAGCAGCACCGCCAAGCCCGTGGGCGCGATCCAACTTGACCACTTCGACATTGACTCCCCCTGCGGACGCGCTTTGACGAACTCCCGACAAACATACAAAAATGCGGGCCAGGCGTCTTACCAACAACGAGAAAAGGCACCCTCATGATCAAACTCATTCGCGGCGGCACCGTCGTCAACCACGACTATTCACGGCGCGCCGACGTTCTCCTACGCGACGGCATAATCGCTGCGATCGGCGTCAACCTCGAAGCGCCGGCCGGCGCCGAAGTGATCGATGCCGGCGGCTGCTATGTTATGCCCGGCGGTATCGATCCGCATACGCACCTCGAGTTCGAGTTCATGGGCACGGTAACGGCCGACGATTTCGAATGGGGCACCAAGGCGGCGCTCTCGGGCGGCACCACCATGGTGATCGATCATTGCATTCCCAATCCCGGGCAGTCGCTGCTGGCCGCCTATCAGGACTGGCGCCGGAAAGCCGAAGGCGCGGCCAGCGACTACGGCTTCCACATGGCGATCACCTGGTGGGACAAGCAGGTGTTCGACGAGATGGAGACGACCGTCAAAACCTACGGCATCAACACCTTCAAACATTTCCTGGCCTATAAGGGCGCGTTGATGGTCAACGACGACGAGATGTACAATTCGTTCCTGCGCTGCGCCGGCCTCGGCGCCATGCCGCTCATCCACGCCGAGAACGGCGACGTCGTCTGGCACCTGCAGCAGCATTATCTCAGCACCGGCGTCACCGGCCCCGAGGGCCATGCTTATTCGCGCCCGCCTGCCGTCGAAGGCGAAGCCACCAATCGCGCCATCATGATCGCCGACATGGCCGGCTGTCCGGTCTACATCGTACATACATCGAGCCGCGACGCGCACGAAGCGATCGCCCGCGCCCGCGCCGCCGGCCAGCGCGTGTTCGGCGAACCGATCATCCAGCACCTCGTTCTCGACGAGGCCGAATATCGCAATAAGGACTGGGAGTACGCGGCGCAGCGAGTGATGTCGCCGCCATTTCGCACCAAGGATCATCGGGCAAGTCTCTGGGCCGGCCTGCAGTCGGGCTCGCTGCAAGTCGTGGCAACCGATCACTGCGCTTTCACAACCGAACAGAAACGGCTTGGCCGCACCGACTTCACCAAGATACCGAACGGCACCGGCGGGCTTGAGGACCGGATGCCGGTGCTGTGGGCCGTCGGCGTCAATACCGGACGGCTGACCAAAGAGGAATTTGTCGCCGTCACCTCAACGAATTGCGCGCGCATCCTCAACGTCTACCCGAAGAAAGGCGCGGTCGCCATCGGCTCCGACGCCGATCTGGTCATTTGGGACCCAAGCGCCGGCAAAACCATCTCAGCCAAAAAGCAAGTGAGCCGGATCGACTACAATGTGTTCGAAGGCTTCCAATGCAAAGGCCTGCCGCGCGCGACCTTGTCGCGCGGCGAGATCACCTGGCTCGACGGCGACCTGCGGGCCGCGGCCGGCGCCGGCCAATACGTGGCGCGCGATCCCTTCCCCGCCGTGCACGTCGCCAACGCGACGTGGCGCGAACTCAACGCGCCGCGCCGCGTCGAACGCATGGAAGTCACGCCATAGCTTACAATAGCTCCCTCTCCCCGCATGCGGGGAGAGGGTGGGGTGAGGGGGCCTCGAAACATGCGCGGCGCAAACGTAGCGAAGACCCGTTTGGCGAGACGATTGCGGAAAAATTCGACGCCCGCCGAACGGCGACTTTGGCGCTACCTCCGTTCGCGATCACTCGGCGGATTTAAGTTCGTGCGCCAGCAGCCCCTCGGGCCCTACGTAGTCGATTTTATTTGTAGGGAGAAGCGGCTCGTCGTCGAGGTCGACGGCGGTCAACATGCCGAGAACGAACGCGACGCGCGCCGCGATGAATGGCTGCTCAAACATCGCTACCGCATCCTGCGTTTCTGGAATAACGAAGTGCTGGGAAACATCGAAGGCGTTTGGGACACAATCTTCGCAGCAGCGTCTGCGGCGGCGCCCCCTCACCCCGACCCTCTCCCCGCACGCGGGGAGAGGGAGAACTTGGCCGGCGAATAATCTTAGGACTGAGGAGCAAATGCAAAACCTTCAGATCGATGCCCAACGGCTCTGGGATACGCTGATGGAGACGGCGAAGATCGGCGCCACCGCGAAGGGCGGCATTTGCCGGCTCACCTTGACCGACCTCGATCGGCAGGTACGCGACTGGTTCAAGGCGCGCTGCGAAGCGTTGGGCTGCACGGTCACGGTCGATGAGGTCGGCAACATGTTCGCGCGCCGGCCGGGCAAGAACGACAAGCTGCCGCCGATCGCCATGGGCTCGCACCTCGACACCCAGCCGACCGGCGGCAAGTTCGACGGCGTGCTCGGCGTTCTCGGCGCGCTCGAAGCGCTCCGCACGCTGCACGAGACCGGCTACGAGACCAACGCAGCCGATCGAGATCGTCAATTGGACCAACGAGGAAGGCTCGCGCTATGCGCCGGCGATGCTGGCCTCCGGCGTTTTCGCCGGTGTGTTTACCCCTGACTTTGCCTATTCGCGCGCCGACCGCGACGGCAAGACCTTCGGCGAGGAACTCAACCGCATCGGCTACAAGGGCGAGGAGAAAGCCGGCGCGCGCAAATTCGGCGCCATGTTCGAACTGCACATCGAGCAGGGCCCGATCCTGGAAGACGAAGGCAAGATGATCGGCATCGTCCAGGGCGTGCAGGGCATGCGCTGGTACGAAGTCACCGTCACCGGCCAGGAGGCTCATACCGGCGCGACCCCGATGCGGCTGCGCAAGAATGCGCTCCTTGGCGCCGCGCGGATGATCGAGCGCATCGACGCCATCGCCTGGGAGCACGCGCCAGATGCTGTCGGTGCGGTCGGCCTGATCGAAAACAAGCCGAACAGCCGCAACGTCATTCCCGGCGAAGTGTTTTTCACGATCGATTTCCGCCACCCGGATGAAAAAGTTCTCGACGCCATGGAGGCGAAACTGCGCGCATCGCTTGCCGAAATTCTCGAGCCGATGAAGCTCACCTACAAAGAGGCGCGGATCTGGCACTCACCCGCCGTCAAATTCGCACCGGAGCTGATCGACTGCGTGCGCGTCGGCACCGCGAAAGCCGGCTTTAAGTCCCGCGACATGATCTCCGGCGCCGGCCACGACGCCGCCTACGTCGCCCGCGTCGCGCCGACCACGATGATCTTCGTGCCCTGCGCCGGCGGCATTTCACACAACGAAGCCGAGTCGACGAGCTTCGACGAATGCGCCGCAGGCGCCCAGGTGCTGCTCAACGCGGTGCTGGAATACGACCGAAGATTAGGGTGAATTCTCATCCTGCCCCGCGAAGCGGGGAAGGGGGACCGCCCGAAGGGCGGTGGAAGGGGCGTCGCCCACGCCGCCAGCTCAAGCGCCGCACGCCCCCTCCACCATGCTTCGCATGGTCCCCCTCCCCGCTTCGTTTCACTTCGCGGGGGCGGATAATGCGTAGGATGGGTGGAGCGAAGCGATACCCATCATGCGGCGTCGAGGATGAGTGATGGGTTTCGCAAGCAATTACGTAGGATGGGTGGAGCGAAGCGATACCCATCATACGGCGGCGAGGATGCTTGATGGGTTTCGCAAGGGCTCTACCCATCCTACAGATCATCCACCCTCCCCCACGTTCGCCCCAACACGCGCAGCCAATTTCGGAAGCACACTTTCTCGATCAGCGGCTTTTTAAAGCCGCGCTTGCGCATCGCCTGCACCAGATTTTGCAGCCCGGCCGCATTGCCGAGTGCCGCGGGGATCATGGCGCCGTCGAAATCGGAGCCAAGTCCGACCGCAGTCCTTGCCGGCATGTTCGAGCATGTGCTCGATGTGCTGGATCATCAGGTCGAGCGGCGTGTCCCTGTCGTGACGGCCGTCCGGACGCAGGAAGCTCGTGGCAAAATTGACGCCGACGAGGCCGCCGGTTTCACCGATCGCCGCCAGTTGCTTGTCGGTCAGATTGCGCGAATGCGGGCTGACGGCGTGGGCGTTGGAGTGCGTGGCGACCAGCGGCGCGTTGCTGATTTCGGCAACGTCCCAGAAGCCGCGTTCGTTCAGGTGCGACAGATCGATCAGAATCCGCAACCGGTTGCAGGCGCCGATCAGCGCCTTGCCGAGGTCGGTCAAACCGGGGCCGGTGTCGGGCGATGACGGACAGCGGAACGGCACGCCATGGCCGAACACGTTCGGCCGGCTCCACACCGGCCCGAGCGAGCGCAGCCCCGCTTCGTACAGCACGTCCGAGCAGCTCAAAGTTCGCATCGATCGCTTCGGCGCCTTCGATATGAAGCACCGCCGCCAGCGCGTCGTCGGCGAGGCAGTTTTCGATATCGGCAACATTCCGGCAAACGCGAACGCGCCCGTTCGAACTCCCGCTCGATCCGAAACAGCAGCGACGCCATCGCGAACACGACCCGCTGCGCCTCTGCAACATCGACCGCAGGCGGCGCCGGGTCGTTGCCGGCGACGCTACCGGTTTCTTGCGGAGGCGTTTCGCCGTTGGCGCGATCTTTCCGCTTCGGCGAAGGGACGAAAATCGCGAACAGACCGCCGGCAAATCCGCCCTTGTGCGCTTTAGGAAGATCCAGATGGCCCTTCTCCCCGCCTTGCAGAAATGCCGTCACCGCGTCCGCACCGCCGCGCAGATGCAGCCGGAGCATGACGTCGTTGTGGCCGTCGAAGATCGGAATGCGCTTGGGAGAAGTCACCTATGATCCTTTGTTATCCATCGAGGAAGTGAGCGTGCAGAGCGGATTTGCCGAAAGCGGTGGCTGATTAGCGGACGGTAATCCGCCATTCGTTGCCAAGAGCCGGCGGATTACCTGCCAGAGCATCGCTAACTTAGCTCAGATCGCGAACAATGAGCTCAACGGCGGCCAGCGCGGTCAAGGCAGTTGCCCGGTCACAAACTTCACCAAGACGCTGAGCGCGACCTGGATGGATGAGATTGCGGAAATTCTGGGCAAGACTAGCTTGTTGAGAGGTAGCACTTTTAATCAGAGCGAGGGAGCTCGCGACTGCTATGTAGTTTCCGAGGCTCCAATCTTCGGGAGCTCCGTTGGGCTTCTTTGCGAGAGCTGGGAGTCCAGGTGCGCTTTTAATAGCCCACAGCAGCAAGGCCTCCGCCGCAGCTCCCGCCAAAACGGTCGCAGCCTTCCAATCTCCGTTGTGTAACGCACTTGTCGCGCTGCTTATGTCTAGTCGGAGGCTGTCTCGCAAACCACTATCCGTGATAAAAGCCAACTCCGCTGTCGCAAGAGACGGGGCTTGATCAGGACACTTGGCCAAGACCTCGCGGATAAGCACAAGAACGTTCTTGCCCCGGATGCCGGAGTTACCAATTTGGCCGACTCCTTTTTGCTGCCAGAAGGCAACTGAGTTTCTAATGGATTCTACGCTGCACACGAGGTCGCTGTAATCCGGTCCGCTAATCGTCAACAGTTCCGCCGGAAGCTCATCAATCAAACGAGTAACTGCTGTCAGAATTCCAACGGTGCCATGGCCCACAGCAAGGGTCGCTGAGTTGCCAGGGGGATTCTGGTCAATCAGAGCAACAATCTGAGAAGGGACTATACGAGCCATGAAGTGTTCCTCTCAGCCAGCGAAGTGGGATGAAATGAGGCCTCGCGAAACTCATCACTCATTCGCGCCGCGCCGGGGATATGCGACCGTGCATCGATGAATTGGAAGAGCGGCGTGGAAGTTGATCTTAAGCTTGTGAAAGAAGCGATCTACTGGCGCGGCTTGTTCATCAGCCGCTACGCGGCCGTTGAGTTCGCAATCGCTGAATTGGTGTCCCGCGCATTCTTGCATCAGGCCTATTCCCACCTAGGCCATCCTCCGTTCGGGCCGGCAAAGAAGCTCAAAAGGCTTAATCAGATAATCGGACTTGCTGGTCCCATTGCCAGTTATCGAGCCGATCTCCAGCCAAGGCTTGACGAGTTCGAACAATACGCGGAACACCGTAACTTCATGGTACACGCGATAATGGTACCACGGAACAGCACGAACATAGCTTTCACGATGTACGATCATCGAGAGGGTCTCTACAGCGTCGGCGAGTTGCACTTTGAGATGAAGCACCTTGAGACGATCGCGACGCTGTTTAGCTCCATATCGATCGAATTTACGAGTCTCATCGCCACAATGTGCCGTGAAATACCTCTGCCGGAGGCTTAGCACCAACATCTCTGCGTCCTCACGCATCTCCAAGGACGTAGCAAGCGTAGCCCCGCTTGAGCGCAGCGAAAGCCGGGAGTGGCATTTGAGGCGGCATGCTTGCTGGATTTCACCTAGCGCTCAATCGGGCTATTTGCCTGCGCCAAGGCGCAGGGTGGCTTGGGTTGGTGGCGAGCTCGTCACTCTTCCATTGACATTTGTCTCTATTTCAGGTATTGGGTCAACGAATTTCGCTCGATCGAGGACGCCTGTCGCGAAGGTATTCCGAGAGGTGGAGCGAGTGCGGTGCCCGCGCGCGGAACGATACACTCCGCACCCGGGCGGCTTCGGGCATCACGCCCGGCCGGCATTACGACCGGCCTGCGAGGAGCTCGCTGGACTGGGACAGGAAGGAGCGGGTAACGCCCGCTGAACAGTGCACGATCTTTCGAACCCGGTTGTTCGAAACTTTCGGGATCGTGCGCCCCGACCAAGTCCCAGGAAGCGCGTGTCTGAAGCTGAGCAGTGGCGTTCGGTCGCCTAAGCTAGAGCCGCGGTGGAACGCCGATAGGCGAGCGCGTGCCGTTGCACGCGCGCCGCATCGCAAGATGCGGAGGTTGGCTGAACACGTCTGTCGGCGTTCCGCTTCCTTTTTTCTTTCGCTTCGTAGGGTGGGTTGAGCGAAGCGAAACCCACCGCTCAGCATGGTGGGTTACGCTGCGTTCGCAGCTAACCCACCCTACATTTTCGAAAACCCCGGGACGCGAGCGCGTCGCGGGAACGATAGCTGGTCCGCCGTCGCATCCTGAGGTGCGCGCAGGCGCGCCTCAGGATGACGGAACATAGGTCGTCGCTGGCGTCAGCGGGTCTTTTCGAAAATCTCCCGCCCGATCAGCATGCGGCGGATCTCGCTGGTGCCGGCGCCGATTTCGTAGAGCTTGGCGTCGCGCAGGAGCCGACCGGCGGGGAAATCGTTGATGTAGCCGTTGCCGCCGAGGCATTGGATGGTTTCGAGCGCCATCCAGGTCGCGCGCTCGGCGGCGTAGAGAATGGCGCCGGCGGCGTCTTCGCGCGTGGTCTCGCCGCGGTCGCAGGCTTTCGCGACCGCATAAACGTAAGCCTTGCTGGCATTGAGCGTGACGTACATGTCGGCGAGCTTGGCCTGGATGAGCTGAAAGCGGCCGATCGGCTGGCCGAACTGGGTGCGCTGATGGACATAAGGCATGACCAAATCGAGGCAGGCCTGCATCACCCCGATCGGTCCCGCCGCCAGTACCGCGCGCTCGTAGTCGAGACCCGACATCAGGATGTTGACGCCGTTGCCGACCACGCCGAGCACGTTTTCGGCCGGCACCTCGCAATCCTCGAACACCAGTTCGCCGGTGTCGGAGCCGCGCATGCCGAGTTTGTCGAGTTTCTGGCCGGTGGAAAATCCCTTGAAGGTTTTCTCGACAACGAAGGCGGTGATGCCGCGCGAGCCCGCGGTCGAGTCGGTCTTGGCGTAGACCACCATGGTGTCGGCGAGCGGACCGTTGGTGATCCACATTTTCGTGCCGTTGAGGATGAAGCGGTCGCCTTTCTGGTCGGCGCGGGTGCGCATCGACACCACGTCGGAGCCGGCATTGGGCTCCGACATCGCCAGCGCGCCGACATGCTCGCCGGAAATCAGTTTCGGCAAATAGTGTCTTCTTCTGCTCGGGGCTGCCGTTCCTCCGGAGCTGATTGACGCAGAGGTTCGAATGCGCGCCGTAGGACAGGCCGATCGCCGCCGAGGCGCGCGAAATTTCTTCCATCGCCACGCAGTGCGCGAGGTAGCCCATCCCGGCGCCGCCCCATTCCTCCTCGACGGTGATGCCGAGAAGTCCGAGCTCGCCGAGCTGCGGCCAAAGCTCGCGCGGAAATTTGTTGGAGCGGTCGATCTCGGCGGCGTTGGGAGCGATCTTGGCCTGCGCGAACGAGCCGACGGTGTCGCGCAGCATCTCGATATCGCTGCCGAGATCAAAATCGAGGCCGGGAAGACTGTTCGAGATCATCGTTGGCTCTGCCGCAGCGCCGCGCCGGCGCCTACGTACGCCAACGATAGCGGTTAGCCGCCCGCCGTGTCAGCGTGGGGGCCTTTTAGCCGGCAGCGGAGCGGGCGACCCTGGTCAGCATCCTGTCGATCTCGGCGGCCGGGCCGGGCTTAGCGAACAGGAAGCCCTGCATTTCATCGCAGCCGGCAAGCCGCAGCAAGACCCGCTGTTCGTCGGTCTCAACGCCTTCCGCCAGCACTTTCATGCCGAGCGCATGGCCCAAAGTGACGATCGCCTGGATGATCGGACCGGTGGTGCCGGACGAGCCGAGCGAAGCAACGAAGGCGCGATCGATCTTGAGGCGGTCGAACGGAAATTTCTGCAGGTAGTTCAGGCTCGAAAAGCCGGTGCCGAAATCGTCGAGCGCAAGCTGACGCCGAGCGCACGCAAAGCTTCGAGCCGGGCGAGCGCTTCCTGCGGGTTATCGATCAGGATGCCTTCGGTCACTTCGAGCACGACACGAGACGAAGCGATGCCGGTCTCCGACATCACGGCGCCGACCAGATCGACCAGCCAGCGGTCGCGAATCTGCAACGGCGAAAGATTGACGGCGACCGACAATGCCGGCCACCGCGAGGCGTCGGCGAGCGCGCGGCGCAGCACGATCTCGCCGAGTTGCGACATCAGACCGCTTTGCTCGGCGAGCGGAATGAATACCGCCGGCGGGATCGCACCGCGGCTTGGGTGGGTCCAGCGCAGCAACGCTTCGACGCCGACCATCGCGCCGCCGTCGGCCGCAATAATCGGCTGATAGTGGACGTCGAAGGTTTGCAGGGAGATCGCGGATTGCAGTTCGCGCAACAGCGAACGGCGCTCGGCGTATTCGGTTTCGATCTGCGGCTCGAAGAAGCGCAACCGGCCGCGGCCCTCGCGCTTGGCGGCGCGAAGCGCCAGACCCGCACGGCGCGCCAGTTCGTCGCTGGTCGTGCCATCCTCGGGCGCTTCCGCGACGCCGATGCCGGCCGTGATCTGCCACATCCGGTCGACGAAGATCGGGCGCTGCAGCGAAGCGCGCAGGCATCCACGACCGCGGCCGCGATGCGCCGATCATCGCCGCTCGCGATGATCGGCAAATTCGTCTTCCTCGAAGCGTCCCAACATCGCGCCCGCCGGCAGCCCGGCGCGCAAATGCTCGGCAACGTTCATCATGACCGCATCGCCCCCTGCCCGCCCCAACGCGTCGTTAACCTCGTGAAAGCCGTCGAGATCAACCAGGATGAAAACGACAGTGCCGAGACGGCGCTGCGCCAACGCATCGTCGAGATGTTCGATCATGGCGCGCCGATTGGGCAGTCCGGTCAACGCGTCGTAGCCAATCGGCTTGCGCGCGGTCGCGGCCCTTCGATCGCGCGAGCGCGGCAGCCGCTGCGAGACCCATGCGGCAAGAAAGCTAACGACACCAAACACGGCGCCGACCACTGCCAACAAGCCCCACAGCCGATCCATGGCGTGAGCCAGCGCGTTATCGGCGATCCAGCTGAACCAGCCGATGATCCGGCCCCGCGCGTCGTGCAGCGATTGCAGCTCACGCCCGGCTTCGTTGGCGGGTCCAACATCAAAGCGCAGGTCCTTAAGACCTGCGCTGTGCTCAATCAGCCGAAGCTCCGTAGCGTTGACGTCCTGGACATCGCCAGTCGCTCCCTGAAATGCGTCAAGCGCCCGTTGCAGAGCGGCGTGCTCCTGGGCTGCGATATGACTTGCGCTGAGCTGCGTGACGGCAAAACCAATCGCCGCGCACAGGATCACCGCGCCGGACAGAAGCGCCGGCGCGAACAGCACGAGGCGATCGCTCTGACCGAATGGGGACCGCATCGAGGAACGCGACAGCAGCCTACGCGCCGCCAACCACTTCGCGGCTGCCGTAGCGGCCGTCATTACGCACGCCCCGTCGAGGAAAAATACCTCCGTCAGGTCTAACCGTCGTCGATTAACGACAAGGAAAGACCATTGACCGGCGCCGGTTTTCAACAGCCGCGACGGGCGTTATTTGAGGGTAAACATGACATTAATCTACCCTTCAGGTAGCGTGATTTAGAGGGTGGTACCGGCTGTTCAAGCCGGGTACCGAGAGAGGCATGAAGAGTAATAGCAAGAGTAACAGCGTTGTACTGCCGTACGGTTTTGCCGCCGCCTGCGCTGCGATAGCTGCTGTCGCCGGTGCGTTATTGGCGGCCCAGCCTGCACGGGCGCAGGAATGTCCCGGCAAGCCCAACGCGCTCGGCACCAGCCGCGTGCTGGCGCTTGAACCCGGCGAACTGACCCAGGTTGGCGTGATGCAATATCCGCAGAGCCTGCCGCTCGCGGACAAGGAAGTCGTTCTCACTTTCGACGATGGGCCGCTGCCGCCGTATTCGAACAAGGTGCTCGATATCCTCGCCGAGCAATGCGTCAAGGCGACCTATTTCCTGATCGGCAAGATGGCGCAGGCGTACCCGAGTGTCGTGCGCCGGATTCATCAGGAAGGGCATACCATCGGCTCGCATACCGAAGATCATCCGTTGCGGATGCATAAGTTGCCGATCGACAAAATCCGTTGGGAGATCGATCAGGGCATCGCCGACGTTGGCGCTGCGCTCGGCGACCCCAACGAGCTGGCGCCGTTTATCCGCATTCCCGGCCTGTCGCGCTCGCCGGTCATCGAGGAGGAAGCCGCCGCGCGTTCGCTGGTCATCTTCAGTTCCGACACGGTCGCCGATGACTGGCATCGCCATATCAAGCCGCGCGACATCGTTTCCCGGGCCATGAGCCGGCTGGAAAAACGCGGCAAAGGCATTCTGCTGCTGCACGATATTCACAAGTCGACCGTCGCGGCCCTGCCCGAACTCTTGAAGGAGCTGAAAGAGAAGGGTTTCCGCGTCGTCCACGTAATACCTGGCGACGTCCCGGGGCGGATTCAAACGGTCAGCGAGCCGGGATTGGCTGATCACACCATGCTGCCGGTGCCTGACGTCATGTCCTTCGCAACCGCATACCTGCCAAAGCGCAGGATTGTTCTTGCCGACCGCTCAGCCGGCGCAAGGTATCTCGCCCGGGCCGTGGCGATCGAATGGCCGGATCCGCCTGGTCACACACGGCCGGCGGACAATATTGAACTACCTGCGCCGGATCTGCAGAATTTCGGTCTCACGGGCTTCGCCGCCGATGCCGCGCCGGCGGAGTAAGGCGATCGTAAGGCGATCTAGGCCGGAATACGAGCCGCGCGCTTAAGAAGGCGGCGGTCCTCCTCGCGGAGGCGCTGAACCGGGCGGAGGCGGATACGCACCGGGTGGAGGCGGATACGCTCCGGGTGGAGGGGGCGGCCCATATCCCGGCGCTCCGGGAGGCGGCAAATAACCTGGCGGCGGGGCATACGGTCCCGCATCTGGAAAGCACCTGCGGCCATATGGCCCCGGGTGCCACCCCGGCGGGCACGGCCTCGGCGGCGCGCAAGAGCTCATCATCAGCGCTGCCAGAAGCAGCGCGATCAAACCAGAAATGCGGACGTCCATGAAAGAGATTCCCCATCCCATCGACCGCCGGTTACGACGGTATCGCGGCCAAATTGGGACGCCGAGACTGCCAGAAATCACAGCCGGCCAGCACTGGGATTGATATGCTGAATGAAGTCTTACCGCGCCTTCATCGTGGCGCGTGCGTCAACGCCAAAAGCCCCCGAAGCCAAATTCAATGACCAGTGGTGCGGTCGAGAGAAGTGACATTATCAAGTAGGATCAAACAGCTTAGAGAAAAGTGAGGGCTAATTCGCCCCATTGATTTACAAGAAGCATTCTTCGCTTAGCCCTCACCCAAGACGGCCTCCGCCAAACCGATGCCGGACGCCGCATGGGACTATCCAAGCAGCAGGTGGCGTTGTGACTTCCGATAAGTTCCGTTCTCGGATGTATTGTCCTCTAGAAATGCCCAGAGAATTTATCCGCTCTTCATGTCCGCTCTCACGCAGCCAGGCTCGCGCCACGCAGCAGTTCACGAATGGCTTGCGGCGACAGCGGTTGGCGTTCCACGCAGACGTTGAACGGCCGCAGCGCGTCGTTGACCGCATTGGTGATCGCGCCGATGGCGCCCATGACGCCGCCCTCCGCCATGCCCTTGATGCCAGCTGGAGTTCGGCGGTTCGGTGTGTGCATCGGGATGATTTCGAAATCCGGCAGTTCGCATGCAGTCGCCACCAGGTAGTCGGCCAGTGTGCTGGTCAGGTTTTGCCCCGTTTCCGGATCATATTGGACCTGCTCGAAGAGCGCACCGCTTAAGCCCATGGCGATCGCGCCCTGCTGTTGGCCGCGCATTAGAATTGGATTGAGCACGGTCCCGCAATCTTCGGCGACTAGATACCTCTCGATACTGATTCGTCCGGTGTCGACGTGCACTTCAACAATGCACAGGTGCGTCGAATTGGAATACGTCATCGGCGGCGGATCGTACGTCACCGAGAAGTCGAGGCCCGGCGGTACCCCTTCAGGCAAAGCGCCCGGATCGAGATAAGCCGTGCGCGCAACGCTGGCCAGCGTCACGCCGGTGTCGGTCCATTGTCCCTCGATCCTGCGCTCGATCACGCCGTCGACCATGCGCAACTCCGCGGGGCTGTTGAGCTTCAACATCGCCGTGGCAATGGTGAGAACCCGCTCGTGCGCCTTGCCGGCGCAGAGATAAAGCGCGCCGCCGCCGGCCGTGGCGCCGCGGGCGCCGCGGCTTCCCATGCCGTAAGGCGCCACATCGGTATTGCCGAGCTGGATACGGACCACACAAGCATCGACGCCGAGACCGTCGGCCACGGCCTGGGCGAGCGCGGTCTCGTAGCCCTGACCGCTCGCCATGAGGCCGACGGAAGCATTGACCGCGCCCGACGGCTCAATGCGCACCCACGCCGCCTCGTGCCCGGATCCGGGGATGCCCGCCGATTTGTAGAAGCGCGAACCGTAGGTCGTCGATTTAACGACCGTGCAAATGCCGAGGCCAAGATATCTTTGCTTGGTGCGTTCGTCCGCCTGCCGCTCGCGGAAGGCGTTATAGTCGGCAGCAGCAACGGCGGCGTCGAGCGTCTCCGCGGGGGTGATGTCCTCGAGCACTTCGCCCGTCGCCATCGTATAGGGGAGATCCTGGCGGCGCAGGGTGTTGGCGCGGCGCACGTCGAGCGGGTCGAGGCCGAGTTTTCGTGCAATGGCGTCGATTGTGCCTTCCATCACCCAGCTGGTGATCGACATCGGTGCGCGCATCGGTCCGGCGCCGCATTTGTTGGTCAGCGCGACTTTCACGTCGAACGCATAGTTATCGACGCGATAGGGGCCGGTCAGGATCATGGCGACAACACGCGCGAGATAATTGGCGGGATAGAAGCAGTAAGCGCCGAAGTCCTCTTCCATGGCCAAATCGAGCGCCAGGATACGGCCGTCGCGATCGACACCGGCCCGCACCCGGCAGGCCTGCTCGCGGGCGTGGCTCGCCGTTTGCAGATTCTCCAGGCGATCCTCCCGCCAGCGCACCGGCTGATCCAGCTGCCGCGCGAGCGCGGCGACCGTGAGCTCCTCGCGGTAGAGCGCGATCTTCTGGCCGAAGCCGCCTCCGGCGTCCGCGGAAATGACCGTGACCTGCGACTCAGACACGCGCAGCCGTGCCGCAAGCTGGGTGCGCAGCGGATGCGGCACCTGGGTTCCGACGTGGAAGGTCAGGTGCTCGCGGCCGCGATCCCAGATCGCGAGACAGCCCCGCGTCTCAATCGGCAGATGAGTTTGCCGATGCTGCGAGAAGGCGGCTTCCACGACCGCGTGTGCCGCCTGCATGCGGGTCTTCACCTCCCCCTTCTGAAAAGATTGGTGCGAGACCAGATTGCTTGGCAGGCTTTCGTCGACCAGCGAGGCCGTCTCCGCAACGGCATCGGCGAAATTGAGTACGTGCTGCAGGACATCGTAGTCGATCTCGATCGCCTCGGCTGCATCTTCTGCGAGGTAGCGGTCGGTTGCGACAACGCAGACCACCGGATCGCCCTGGAAGCGGACTTTGTCGACCGGCAGCGTGGTGATCTCGGTCGGCTGCAGCCCGGCGATCGGCGGCGCCATCCGCATCGTGGTGGTCCACTGCAGCAGATCGCGGCCGGTGGTCACGGCGACCACGCCCGGCATGGCGCGAGCCCGTCCGGCGGCGATCGTCCGGATGCGGGCGTGCGCGTGTGGCGAGCGTACGAAGTGCGCGTGCAAGGCGCCGGGCACGGCGATGTCATCGACGTAACGGGCTTGTCCGGTGAGCAGCCGGTAGTCTTCTTTGCGTAGCAGCGGTCGTCCGATCTGCCGGAATTCCGATCTCGACGCCTCGCTCATGATTGGCCGTCCCGGATAGCTGCTGCCGCTTTGCGGACAGCGGCAACAATGTTCTGGTAGCCGGTGCAGCGGCAGAGATTGCCTGACAAGGCTTCGCGGATTTCCGCGTCGGTAGGGTCCGCGTTTTCCTTGAGAAAAGCCTCGATCGTCATGATAATGCCCGGCGTACAAAATCCGCATTGCAGGCCGTGCTCTTCGTGCAGCGCCTGCTGGAACGGGCTGTAACGGCGGTCCTTTGCGACAGCTTCGACCGTTGTGATCGTGTGGCCCTCCATCTGGATTGCGAATAGCAGGCACGACCGCGTCGGCCTTTCATCCACCAGCACGGTACAGGCGCCGCAAACGCCGTGTTCGCAGCCAACATGGGTGCCGGTGAGCCCCAGCGTGTCGCGCAGCACGTCCGAGAGCAGGCGTCGTGGTTGCAGCGGCACATCGTAAGACCGCCCATTCACTTCCAGTGTGATTGTGCGGGTCGCCATCAATCGGCTGCCTTGCGCTTACGCCCGATGGCTGCCGACAGAGCCCGGTGCGTCAACGCCTGCGCGAGCTCCCTCCGGAATGCGACCGGAATGTTTTCGTCATCCTCGACAGGGCAGTTCTGCGCGACCGCCTTGCTGATTGCTTGCAGCCAAGTCTGGTCCGGGGGCAGGCCGAGAAATACCTCCGTCACGGTATCGAAACGGATCGGCGTAGGGGATACGCCGCCAAGCGCCAGCCGCAGATCGTAGACACGGCCGCGATCGTCCATGCCAAGCAGCGCTGCCGTTGCGACGATGGCGAAATCTCCTTGGCGTCGGCTGAACAACTCGAATCCCCACCCTGTTCCCTGCTGGAGTTTCGAGAAGCGCGCGCTGACGAGTATTTCGTTCTCATCAAGCGCCGTGGTCATCAGCGACTTGAAGAACTCACGGCTGCGGATGGTTCGCCGCCTGCTGCGAGAAACGCAGGTGAGTTCGGCATCGAACAGGACAGCCAGCAATGGAAGTTGTGCGGCAGGATCGGCATGCACCAGGCTGCCCCCGAGCGTTCCACGCTGGCGAATCGCATAATGGCCGATCGATTCTGCTGCGGCGGCAAGTATCGGCAGCGCGACTTTGATCTGCGAGTCGGTCGCTAGGCGATGGTGCCGGGTCAATGCTCCGATTTCGATGGCTGTGTCGGTCTGACGGACATAGTCGAGCTCCGCGAGGTCGTTCACGTCGATCAAGTGGTCCGGCCGTGAAAGCCGCAGATTGAGCATGGGCACCAAACTCTGGCCGCCGGCGAGAAGCCTCACCTCTCCTTCGAGCTGATCGAAGCAGTCGAAAACTTCGGCGAGGCTTTGCGGCCGATGATATTCGAATGACGCCGGCTTCACGTGGGCAACTCTTTCAGCATTCAATGGAGCAGGGTTCGACCGTTATCCGGATCAAACACGTGCAGGCGCTTCACGTCGACCGCCAACGCAACGGTTTCGCCTGCGGTATGGCGCAAATCCTTGCCGACCCGGAAGAACAATTCATTGCCTTCAAGCTCCATCCCGAGGAACTGATCCGAGCCGATCGGGAGTACCGATGTCACGCGGCCCCGGATCGTCTGTCCCGGCGGCATTGCGCTGCGCTCACTGACATCTTCGGCGCGTACGCCGACACAGACCGTGCGGCCCGCGAACGCCGCTAGCCGTGACGCCAAATCACCCGGCACCAACAGGTCTAGTGGGCCGTGCCGGAAATGCAATTCCTCGCCGCTGCGCACCAGCTCGCCCTTGAGGTAATTGATCGGCGGATTGCCCAGGAATGAGGCCACGAACATATTTGCGGGCCTTTCATAGATTTCGTCCGGCGTGCCGATCTGTTGCACGACGCCGTCGTTCATGACCACGATGCGATCCGCTAAGGTCAACGCCTCAGCCTGATCGTGTGTCACATAGACAAACGTAGTTTGCATTTGGGTGTGCAACTGCTTGATCTCAGCGCGCGTGGAAATCCGCAACGCGGCATCGAGGTTGGACAGCGGCTCGTCCATTAGAAAGACTGACGGCTGACGCACCATGGCCCGGCCGAGCGCTACGCGTTGCCGCTGGCCGCCGGATAGTTGACTCGGGCGCCGTTGCAGCAGGTGGGTGATTGCAAGCTTGGTAGCGGCGTCGCGGACACGGCGGTCAACTTCGGCACTCGACACTCTTCGCATCCGTAGCCCGAATGCGATGTTCTCGTATACAGTTTTGTGCGGGTAGAGCGCATAGCTCTGGAACACCATCGCCACATCGCGGCGATGGGGGGGCCGGTCGTTGACCATCAGATCGTCGAACCAGAGCTGCCCGCTGGTGATTTCCTCCAACCCGGCAATCATGTTCAGCGTCGTCGATTTGCCGCAGCCCGAAGGGCCGAGCAGGACGACAAATTCCCGGTCGTAAATCTCCAGGTTGAGGTCGGCAACCGCAATCACATCCCCATAGCGCTTGGTGACGTTCACGAAGCGAATTCGCGCCATCGCTGCGGCCTCTTCAACCTTTGACCGCGCCGGCGGTAATGCCGGAAATGATGTAGCGTTCGAAGATCAGCGCCAGGATAACCGGCGGGATGATTGCCAGCACTCCGGCAGCGTTGATGAAGGAGAAGCTGATGGTGAAATCCGAGGCGAACGAAGCAACGATAATTGGCAGCGTTTGCGACTTCGGTGTCTGGGTGAACATCAGCGCCAGCAGAAACTCATTCCAGCTGGCGAGGAAGGCAAACAGAGTGACGGCGACGATCGAAGGCAGCGCCAGAGGCAGAAAGACTATCGTCAAAGTCTGCCACCGCGAGCAACCGTCGACCCGGGCGGCCTTATCGAGTTCATCGGGAAGGGACTCGAAATAGCTGACCAGAATGAAAACCGAAAACGGTACGGTGACTGCGAGATATGTGATGATCAGCGACCAAAGACTGTCGAGCAGGCCCAACCGCCGGATGAACAGAAAGAACGGGACGACGAGTGCAATGTCGGGAATGACCCGCGTCGTCAGGATGGCGTAAATCGACGCTTGCCGGCCGCGAAAGCGGATCTTGGCCATTGCGTAGGCGGCCGGAACCCCGATCAGCAGGTTCAGGACCACGACTGCGGCAGCCACAATGAGGCTGTTTTCCATCGCCGGAACGAGATTGCCGGCGCTGGAAGGAATAAAGCCGCCGCTCGCCGGGTCGGCCGCGCGCCGCGTTTCGTAGGTGACGGCCTTGTCGCGGGCCTGAAAGATGGCGGCAAAGTTCGCGAGGGTCAGTTTGTGTGGAATCCAATGCGGCGGCTTTGAAACGATCTCGCGTTCATTCTGCAACGAAGAGGAAACAAGCCACACGATTGGCGAGAGCGCATAGACGAGAAACACCACGGATGCCGCGAATAGAAACAGCCGCCGCGGCATGTCAGATCCGCCGCGCTAAAGTGCGAATAACGATATACGCCAGCGCCAATGTGCCAAGCGACAGCAGATAGGACATCGCAGCGCCAATCCCGAACGACAGGTTGCGAAACGTTTCGACGTAGATGCGCCAGGCGACGACATCGCTGGCGTTGGCCGGACCGCCTTCGGTCAGAATAAAAAAGAGATCGAAGTGCCGGATTGCCATCATCGCCTCGTAAATAACGACAAGCGCAAAACTCGGCGTCAGCGCCGGCAGCGTGACGTGAACGAAGCGCTGCGCGAGATTGGCGCCGTCTACTTTCGCCGCAGCATAGAGATCGGCCGGGATGGTCTTGAGGCCGACCAGCAGCAGGATCACAGCCAGCGGCACTTCCTTCCAGACGAAGGCCTGGGCGATCAGCGCCAGCGTTTTCCGGGTATCGCCGAGCCAGACCATGTAGCTGTCGATGAAGCCAAGCTGGAGCAACAGGCCGTTCAGGGCGCCATAGTTTGAATCATAAATCCATTTCCACATCAGCGCATCGGCGACATAAGGGATCGCCCAGGGCACCAGCAGCACGGCGCCGAGCAATCGCCGGCCGCGGAAGTCTTCGTTGAGCAGCAACGCGACCAGCAGCGCGATGATGGCGATCGCTACGACCGAGATCAGGGTAAAGATTACCGTGCGCTCAACGGCGGCCCCAAACTGAGGATCGGCGAGTACGCTGAGATAATTATCGAAGAAGACAAACGGCGCGCGCCGCGGCCGGGTCAGCTTCAGATCGAACAGGCTGATGTAGAACGAGTAGACGATCGGGAAAACGGCGACGGCGAACAGCACAGTGGCTAGCGGCGCAATGAAAAAGAGCGCGCTCCGCTCGTCGTAAGACAGGCGGATCGCTGCCAACGGACGGCGGACTACAACACTCACGCTCGCGCTCATGACAGCCCCGCGCGGCGGAGAGCGTAAAAGCAGACGTGGAGTTGCCGCGTCCGGGTAAATTAGCTCTGTTTCTTGAGCGCCGTCCACTTGGCCGCGGAATTGCTCAAGGCCTCAACCGCTGATGCCTTGCCGAGCAACGCCTGCTGCCAAGCTGCGCCATTGACATCCTGCCATTCCCCGAACCAGGGTGTCACGACGTCTTTCTTGCGCGCCAGGTTCTGTTGCTCGCCGATCATGTCGACGTCGCCGTACGCAGCATAAGCCGCACGCATTTCGGGGTCCTGAAACAGCGACTTGACGCCAAATCCGGCGCCGACGTCCTTGAACAGGAGCTTCTGGAACTTGTATTCACCGTCGGCCTTGCCGCCGAACCATTCCATCAGCTTTACGGTCTCGGCCGCGCGTTCACGGTCGGCCTGGGCGCGCGGCGTCATGCCGTAAAACCGCATCCAGCCGACGGTCGCATGCGATCCGTTTTCCCCTTTCGGCATTAGGGCCAGTTTGGCGTTGCCGGCAATCTGACTCTGCTTGGGATCGTTGAGCGTGCGCAGGCGATATTTGGGGAGCAGGGCAAACGCGTGCTGTCCAGCCGAAAAGCTCTTGAGCGCCGCGAGCTCACCGGTCTCGACACATGAAGCTGACAACGTCTTGTCCTTTTGCACCCGGTCGACCAGCCAGGTGAGTGCCGCGACGGCGCCGCCGTTCGGCTGCTGCATGGTCGCGTTGCCCTTGTCGTCGGTGAAGCGGCCGCCTTGTGAAAACACCAGCGCAGACATGAACTCGATGAGCCAGGTCTCCTGCGCCATGCCGATCAGGATGGGATACTCGCTAAGCCCCTTTGCCTTGATCGCCCTGGCCTGTTCGCTCACGTCCGACCAGGTTGCCGGCGCAGTGGACATGCCTGCCTTTCGCAGCATGCCGTCGTTGACGATGAACGCCATGAAGTCGTCGTAATAGGTGATGCCGTATTGCTTACCTTTATAGCTCATTGAATCGACGCAGAACTGCTCGACGTCGGCATTGTACTTGGTCAGGTCCTTGTACTGATCGATCGGTACGATCCAGCCGGCTTCGGCCCATTCCGGCAGCCAGCTGTCCGAGACCCAGAGCGTATCGATCGGCGCCCCGCCGACAAACTTGGTGATCAGGCTTTCGCGATATTGCGCCCAAGGCGTGTTCGCGTATTCGACCGCGATCCCGGTCTTGACCTCAAACGCGGCAAGATGGCTTTTGACGGTATCAACCGCAGCCGACCAGGTCGCAAAATGAATTGGCTCCTTGGCCGCGGCGCGACGGTATCCCGCAAGCGACGTTGCTGCAGCAAGGCTGCCGGCGGACGATTTCAGAAACGATCGGCGGCTGAGTGTTTGAAATCCGGTCACGGCATTGCTCCGGTCGCCCGGGGGCTGCGGTACGAAACAGCGACTTTCCACGTGGGTCGCGGCGAAAGGAGCGCTCTTTCCCGTCTCTGCGGCCTCGCTATGGATACATCAGTTCGCGGCGAAACGGCAATAAGTGCGTTGCCGCAGGTTCGTCCCGCCGTTACGTTTTCCAATTGGCTTGCGAACGGGAGGCTAAAGTCAGTGATTTACGAACTTCGTACCTATCGGCTGCACGCCGGCAAGGCGCCTGAGTTTTTGAAGATTTATGAAGAGAACGGGCTCGCGATCATCAGTCGCTACGCAAAACTCATTGGTTGCTGGACCAAGGAATCGGGAGTCTTGAACTCGGTGGTTTTCCTGTGGGCCTACGAAGATTTCGCGCATCGCACGCAGCAGCGCGGCAAGCTCGGCAAGGATCCGCAATGGCAGGCGTTCGTACCGTCGATCCTGCCATACCTTGTCCATCAGGAAAGCGTGTTCATGCTCGCGGCGGCGTTTTCACCCGCGCAGTAGGTCGCACGCGCCGCTTACCCCGAATGGGCCTCCATGCGATAGCCGTCCGGGTCGGCAACTAAGGCGGCGTAGTAGGCGGGCCCGTCATTCGGCGCGTAGCCTTGGCATTCCATTATCGCGGCCGCCGGCCGCCGGCGCGGCGGCATGGAAGGTATCGACGCTGCGCCCATCCAGTGCTGCGAAGCAAAATGTAACGAGGCCAGGAAGCACTGCGAATCCGAGGGTCAGGGGTAGCCGGTACTCACCGCCCCTTTCCTTCATCTTGAAAACCAAAAAGCTCCACTGAGCAGCGCAGCGCAGCGAAAAATCACCGGCGATGGCAGAGATGGTCAAAAGCGTCGCAATGGCGATGTCCGCGCATGTCCGCTTTCCTTCCGATCGCTGCCGAGTTGCTGCATTACGACAACGACGAAAGCGGCATTAAGCGACATTCGCCGGGAGTGCAGTTTGTGCGCCAACTCGGCGAGCAGCGCCTTGGGCCTCCTTCAGATCGAACGTGTCAAAGCCTTCAGTGAACCAACCCTACACCGGAGCAAGCAGATCGCGAGCTTGTCGTTCGGACCAGCGCAAGCGGTGCATGCCGGCGCAGCTGTGGTTTCTCTCCCCGAAGAATGAGATCACTCGCAACAGAAGCAGCCAAGCTGCGGGAGACCGTCTCCTAGGTAAAAACAATCTCGTGACGTAGCACGAACGGAGCGAACACCGTCTGCACTTCTTTAGCGACGGCTTCGCGCTTGTGCTCCGCAACATGGACGATGGTGACCGTGGCGACACTACCGTGACTGCCGTGGGGGCCGACCCGAACACTACAGTCGATTCCTTTTTCCGTGAGCGACGCAAGAATCTTGGTGAGCGCTCGAGTGGCGGCATCCCAGCGAAGCTGAGGCTTGAACACCTTGCCGACGCCGGTGAGCGGCATGGGATCGACCTGGAAAATCTGAACAGGAACTGCCGCGCGCTCGGGCGTGCGCTCGCGGACCCAGGCCTCAAGTTCGCCCGGCGCGACTGTCGCCCCTGGCTTCAGTTGCACGTAGCCTACCGGCAACTCGCCGGCATAGGCATCGGGCTGGCCGACGACAGCGGCAAGGCCGACGGCGGGATGCTGGAACAGGATTTCCTCGACCGGAGCGGGATCGATGTTGTGGCCGCCGCGGATGACGAGGTCCTTGGCGCGGCCGGTGATCCAAAGAAAACCGTCTTTGTCGAGACGCCCAAGATCGCCGGAATTGACCCAATGGCCGTCGACGAACGCGCCCTTGTTGTGTGCCTCGTTGAGATAGCCGCCGAAGACGCCCGGTCCAGCCATGATCACGACGCCGATCTCATCTACCGCGCAGTCGCGATCGAACCGGCCGTCGGCATCGAGCTTGACGACACGAACGCGGGAGTAAGGCACCGGCAGACCAACAGAACCAAGGCTGATGGGACGATCCGGATAGGCCATGGTCTGCACGCTCGAAGTCTCGGTCATGCCGTAGACCTCAAGGACCTTGAGCCCAAACTTGTCCTGGATCGCCTTGCCGACCGCCACTGGAATCGCCGATCCGCCGCCGGCCGCGTATCGCAGGCTCGATATGTCGGCATCGCCGGGCGGTATGCCGAACGCTGCCGCCAGCACTGTCGGGACGCTCGATAGCGTCTCGGGTTTGAAGCGTTCGACCAGGCCCCAGATATTCTTGATGCTGGCGGGATTGCGCCATCCAGCAGCCGACAGGACGACAAGGCAGTTGCCGTTTGAGAGCGTCGATAGAGCCTGAGTGAGCGATCCGCCGACGTGGTACAGCGGCATGCCGAACAGCAAATTGGCGCCAGGTTTCGACTTAAGCACCAAATTCATGGCCCACGCCTGATAGACCTGATTGGCATGGGTGTGACGGACAAGCTTCGGCGTGCCCGTGGTGCCGCCGGTGTGGAAGTAAGCTGCAATCTGAGCACCGGAAATTTTCCTGCCGCTGACCAGCCTGTCGGACGGCTGCGCGCCGATGAGATTGCTGAACGAAAAGATTTTATTCGCCGGATCACCGGGACCATGGACCTGCACGATCGCCTTCAGGTGCTTCAAAGAGCCGCGCACCTGCTCAACCTTTTGCCAGATGTCGGTGCCGGGCGTGGGGCCAAGTGCGACCAGCACGCTGGTGCGGGCGGCTTCCAAGATTTCCGTGATTTGATGCGGCTCTAGCAAGGGATTGACGGGATTGGCGATGCCGGCCGCCTCGGCACCGAAGAGCGTAATAAAGGCCTCGGGCAACAACGGAAGCAAAAAGCTCACCACATCGTCGCTACCGACGCCGAGCGCGTGAAACATGTTGGCGGCTTGCGTAACGCGCGCGACGAAATCGCGGTGGGTAATGACGATCGGTGTGTCGGCCGGGTCCGCATTGGGCAAGTACTGGATCGCTGGCGCATCGGGAGTGCGGCCCGCACCTAAACTGATGGCGTCATAGGTGCTCGCTGCGGCGATGCGATCTGCGTAGGGAACTTGTTCGAAAGCGCGCACCTCGGCATCTGTCGCAAAGCTCGGATATTCGCTGCCGATAATGCGATCGAGCAAATGTGAGCCCGGCATTTTGCGCTCCTCCCGGACTAGTCGCCCTGACGGGCAGTCTCCTCATCACGGGGATGCAGCCAATTGTCGACAATGATGGCCGCGAGCAGCACGACGCCGCGAATGATGTTCTGCACTTCGCTGTTCACATCCATAATGGTGAAGGCGTTTAAGAGCGTGCCAATCAGCGCACAGCCGACCACAACGCTGAAAACACCGCCGCGCCCACCGACGAGGCTGATGCCGCCCAGCACCACCACGAGTATCACGTCGAAAATCTGAGTGCCGATGATCACGATGTTTGTCTGCATGCTGCCGGTCTGACCGATCCAGACCAATCCCGCCAGCCAGGCGAAAGCCCCTACCAGCACATGTTCGAGCACGATCAGCGGACGAAGCGCGATGCCCGAGAGCCGCGCGGCATCGGGATTATCGCCCTGTGCGTAGATGAAGCGTCCGATCGAAGTGCGCGATAGGAAACTGTGCATGACGACCGCGGCGGCGGCAAACACGAAGATCGGCATGGGAATGCCGAAGATGCTCGCATGTCCGAAGAAAAGTAGTTCAGGTGCGGCATGATTGGCGTACACCACGTAGACTGGCGCAATCCAGTATGCGGCGCCATAAATCGCCAATGTGGTAGCCAATGTGACGAAAAGGGCTGGGGCCTCGACGAACGCGACCATGACGCCGTTTATCGCGCCGATGCCGACCGCGATGGCAAGAGCCAGCACCGCGGCCCAAAATGACGGAAGCCCGTGCTGGATAGCAATAAGCGCAATTGCCCAAGGGCAGGCCATTAGCGCGATTTCGCTCAGGTCGATGCCGCGGCTGATGACGACGACGCCCATTCCCAATCCGAGGACCCCGAGAATGGAGATGCTCCGGACGAGCCCGAGAATGTTTTGCGTGGTGGCGAAGCCAGGCAAAGCCAACGCGAACACGATCAGAAGCAGCACGGTGATCGCGCCGACCACTTGCTCCTGGCTGAGCTTGCTCAAACCGCGCCAGGGCGGCGCTGCTTTGCCGGGTGCGGTAGTCGTTATCGTCGCCATGTGACTTCATCTCTCCGAAGGCTGCTTGCTCCGTCAGCCCGGCTCTCAGTGAATCGCGGCATACATGATCCTGTCTTCAGTCGCCGTGGCACCGTCGAACTCTGCAGCGATCCGGCCCAAGCGTGCCACCAGAATGCGATCCGACACGGCAAGAATCTCCGGCAAATACGATGAGATCACCACGACGGCTTTGCCTTCGTCCGCCAGCCGGCGGATCTGCCCGTGAATTTCCGGAATTGTGCCGACATCGACGCCGCGGGTTGGTTCGTCGAAAATGACGATTGACGGGTCCTGCGCTAGCGATTTCGCAATCACGACCTTCTGTTGGTTGCCGCCGGATAGTTCAACGATGCGGGCCTTTCGTTGCAGCGCCGAGATCTTCAAGCGCTCAACCCAATAATTTGCCAACTGATTGCGCTTGACGCGTGACAGCAGGAAACTAAAGCCTAATTTCGTCGCCAGCTTGCTAAGATAGATGTTGTCGTCGATCCGCATGGTCTCGAAGAAACCGTTCAGCTTGCGATCTTCGGTGATGTAACCGATGCCGTCATTGATCGCCTGCTTGGGCACCCGATAGCGGATGGGTTTGCCGCGCAAGTAGATCATGCCGCCATTGATCAAATTGCGCTTCAGCGCGCCGAAAATGATCTTGGCGATCTCGGTGCGTCCTGACCCGATCAGGCCGGCGATACCGACAACCTCGCCGGCATAAACCGACAGCGACATGTTCTTCACCACCGCGCCCATCGTCACGTTCTCGACAACCAGCACCTTTTCGGCGCGGTGATGCTGCTCCTTTCCGCCCGGTTCACGGGCGTAGTAGGTCTGGGTGATATCGCGGCCAACCATGTAGCGCACGAGCTTCTCGCGCGTCATCTCCGGCGTGTCGGCGGTGATGACGAGCTTACCGTCGCGCAACACTGTAATGCGGTCGGAAATCTTCAGCGATTCCTCAAGTGCATGGGAGATGTAGATGATGGCAACGCCCCGCGCGCGCAGATCGCGCACCAGGTTGAAGAAATGCACGATCTCCTCAGGCGTGAGACTGGCGGTCGGCTCGTCGAAAATAATGATGCGGGCCTCGTTGTAGATCGCGCGCGCGATCTCCACCATTTGCCGCTTGGCAGTTCCCAAGAGCGCCACCGGTATCGCCGGGTCGACGTGAAAATTAAGCGACTGCAGCAGCTGCTGTGCCTGGATATTGAGCGTGCGAAAGCGCGTCAGCAGCCTTTCATTGCCTAGCTCGATGTTTTGCGCCGCGGTCATGGTCGGAACCAGAACTCGTCTCTTGATAGACCATGCAAATGCCGGCGGTCAGCGCATCGCGCGGCGAGTGGAAATCAACGGGTTTGCCGTCGACGCAATAAATGCCTGACGTCAGCCGAATTGCGCCGGCGATTGCTTTGCACAGCGTCGACTTGCCGGCACCGTTCTCGCCGACGAGCGCGTGCACCTCGCCCGCGTAGAGATCGAAATCGATACCTTCGATGGCGTGGACCCCGCCGTAGATTTTGCTGCCGGCGCTGACACTCAGAACCGGCTGCGGGGAGGCGGGCGGAGTAACGGCTGCGGAGGACGTTTCCAGCACGGCGATGTTATTCATTGCCGGGTCTCCGCTCGATGCAGGAGCACGCGGCCGCTGCCTTTGGAAATAATGACGACCCCTTGAGCCGTTTCGATCGCCGCAGTGATGCCGTGATAGCGGCCGCCGACGCGGCTATGTAAGGTCTCGATCACCTCGCCGTCGCCATCGAGGCGCGCTGCCAGTCCGTATGACCGCGGCGGCGCCCACGGTTTCTCGATGCCGAGTGCCCGGAGGGCGCCCACTTGCAGGGGCTCGAGGCAATCATTTCCGCTCGAGAGCGCGGGCGCAACCCAATAGGCCTGGGGGATGGTTCGCATCATCTCGTAGCGGAAGTCGTCTTCGCGCAAGACAAATTCCACCAAGTGCGTGCGTACGGCAAATAGACTGAGCCAAAAGCCGCCGTCGCCGTTGCGAGCGAGCCGCGACGGATAGCCCGGCATGTTGCGGATGACGATCTGCGGCGCCGCAATGGTGGCGCGTGCCGTGATCGGTGCGCGGCTTAACTGATGCGCAAAGCTCTCGGTGAACCAGAGGTGATCGTCGGCCAGCGCCAAGCCGGCCGGATAACTCAAATCGCGCAGCAGTACGCGGGCGTCGGTAAGCGCCGATCCACTAGCGACGATGCGGCCAAGCTTGTTGCCCTCCATCAAATCGACGCGCCAATCTTCGGCACAGTGGCGCATGCTGCCGTCGCTGACGAAGATCGTGCCGTCCGGTGCCGACGCTATGGCGGTGAGGCAGTGCAGCGGCTCGCCTTCAGCCTCCGTAAGCAACTTGATCGTCCTGCCGGCGTCGTCCAACACCGCCAAGCCGCGGGCGGTGCAGGCAAGGAGGCGGCCTTCAGGATCGAAGGCCAATGCGCCGACGTCACTCTCGAATTCCGCCAAGACGGCGCGATCTTGATAGCCCGCGCCCCTGAGTCGCCAGACCGTCTTGCCGGCCGATACGCAGATCGCACCATCGGGCGCCTCGGCGACCGCGTCGGCCCCGACGAGGGGCTCGCCGATAGGCGTCGCCCGATCGAGACGATCATTCGGGCTGAAAGCTCCGTCCATCGACGGGATCGCGTGCGGGTCGCGATCCTTGAACCAGATCTGCTCAAGGTCGCGACGCAGGTATGTGAGAAAGCTCATCGCATCACACCCGCC
Source organism: uncultured Alphaproteobacteria bacterium (assembly GCA_963759345.1). Classification (GTDB taxonomy): domain Bacteria; phylum Pseudomonadota; class Alphaproteobacteria; order Rhizobiales; family Xanthobacteraceae; genus BOG-931. Next base: position 297,036 of record CAVWYW010000017.1, on the reverse strand, counting down.
GCTTGTTGCCCCAATACGCCTCGTACCCGGTCCAGGTCGGGTCGGCGCCTTCGATCCAGATGCGCCCGATCCGATTATTTTCGAGCCCGCCCAAATAGAGGTAGCCCTTATGCTCACGTATCGAGGTAACCGACGCGTGCGACACGCCGGTCGGATCCCAATACAACTCGAGGACGTTGCCGGCATCGTCAAACTTAACGACGCAGCCGTAGTTCAGATTTGGTCCAAGCCATTCGTCGAGCGGCACTTGTTTGGCCATCCGCCGCCGAAACGCGGCTTTGCGCATCGAGAGATCGAATGACGGCGTGCGGACGCCGACCAGCGCCAGCCAATAGTTGCCGTCCGAGGCGCGGTTGATGTTGTCCGGATGTCCCGGGATTTCGTCGATCAGGATTTCCGTCGCGCCGCCGCGTGGACCGGCGAGCCAATGGCGATAGATGCGGCAGTCGGTCGTCGAAGCGATCAGCACCGAGCGCGCATCATGGGTGACGCAGATGCCGTTGGGAAAGTAAAAGCTCTTGATGACTTTTTGTGTCTTTCCGGTCGCCGGATCATAACACAGCACACGCCCGTTAGGCCGGCCTTCGACGATCTCGAGCGGATAGTTGGACGCCTCATAACGCGTGGTGCAATCGCTGAAATAAATCTTGCCGTCCGGTGCAATGTCGAGATCGTCGGCCATGCGCACGCGCGAGTCGTCGTTGAGCTTGGTCCAGGTCCGGCCGGTCTCATCGGTAATTTTGAACACCTCGCCGCTGGGCTTCACGCCGTAGACGCCCATGCCGCCGATGCAAACAATCAGGTTTTCATCCTTGTCGAACTGCATGCCGTAGGGACGGCCGCCGATATGGGCAAATACCTCGCGCTTTTCAAAACGCTCGCCGGAAAACCGGATAATATTGCCGTCGCGGGTCGAGCCGTACAGCCGATCATGCCGATCGAGAATGACGTCCTCGGGACCTTCGACGCGATCGAGCCCAATGGCTTCCGCTCCGACCAGGCGGTCGTTTTGCGCATATGCGGAGCCGCTGCCGCGTGTTATCGCTGGCGACGGCGAAAGCGGCAGCACCGCCGGATTGACGTAAATCTTCTGAATGACCTTGCCGCGGTTCTTCGCCCATTTCACGTCGATGCCGATGGCGACCAGAAGAATGACACCGGTGATGGCGGACGTGATGTAACCGGGAATACCAATGCGGACGAGACCGTTGGTCATGACAAAGATGATGATGGCGCCGATCATCGCCCGCCACACCGTGCCACGCCCGCCGGCGACCGACGCGCCGCCGATGATGACCGCGGTCAGTGCCTGAAATTCCCAGCCGACGCCGGTGGTCGAATCCGTACTGCCCTGGCGGGCGGCGTAGAAGATGCCGCTGGCGGCGCATAACAAGCCGGAGAGCATGTAGGTGGCGAGCAACATGCGCTCGACGCGAATTCCGGCATGGCGTGCCGCTTTGCGGCTGGCGCCGATCGCGGTGAGATGCCAGCCGTAGCGCGAGCGGCTGAGAAAAATATGCCCAACAAGAAGAACGGCAATCAGCGTAGCGGCGTTGACCGGCACGCCAAGGATGCTGCCTTCGCCGAGGAAGTCCCAAGCGTCGCTTTCGACGGAATTAGTGGCGAACACCGTTGCGAAGCGCTCGTTCAGCAGGTTGACGCTGGCGCGCAGAATAATCAGCGTGACGAGCGTGGTGAGAAACGGCCGCGCTTTGAGATAGCCGATCAGGAGGCCGTTGCCCGCACCGACGACCGCTCCGGTCGCGAGCGTTGCCAGAACCACAAGCCAGGCTGGAAAGCCGAGCACGAACAGAAAGAACAACGCCGCGAAATTGCACAGCGCGAAGGTCGCACCAACGCTGAGATCGATGCCGCCGGAGATGAGGCTGAACGCCATGCCGAGTGCGACAAAGCCGAATTCGGCGAACAGTCGCATGAGCGACAGCGCGTTGGCGATCGAGGCGTAATCCTTGATGGTGAGCGAGAAGTACACCAACAGCGCGATCATTACCGTGAATGGAATGACCGGCTCGAACCATTGCTTCAACAGCAGCTCGGACAAAAACAAACGCGGCGACCATGAAGATGGCAGCCGCAACGGCCGGCGATTGGGCGCCTGCAAGGCGGTTGTCGACATCGGCCTACTCCGCGGAACAAATCCGCTCCCGCCAATTGCGGCGGGAGCGTCGATTCAGGTCAAGCAGTTGACCCGCGTGCGGTTAGTTCGATGCCGTCGACGTCGGCGGCTTCGGAACCGGGTAACAGTTCGCGCCGCTGGCATTGTTCTTATCGAGCCACACTGGCCGGGTGTAGAACTCGCGATGCTTGATGCCGGGCTTGTCGCTGCCTTGCAGCAATGTTTCGGCGGCGACGAAGGCGTCGTGGCCCTGCTCGGTCGCGGTATAGCTCAGGAACTTGTAGAAGTTCCCTTGCGCAACCTGATCGCAGTCCAGCTGCGATCCTTCACCGGACGCGTAGACCTTCACCTGGCCGATCTTGTTGGCGTTGCGTATGGCCTGCGCCGCACCCGACTGCATGATGCCCCAGAAGCCGATACTGGCGCACAGATTGGGGTGCTGCTGGATCACGGTCGCGGTGATGTCGAGCGCTTTGTTGGCGTCCCACAACGCCGCCTGGTTCGATACGACCTTGATGGCTTTGTCTTTGTTGAGAACGTCCATGATGCCGGCGATTTGATCGACGCTCGCAGCCGCCGTCAACTCGCCTTGGACGATTTGCACTTCGCCTGAAGTTCCGCTGCCGGTACCGCAGACTTTAACGACGTCCTCAGCCAGTATCTTTCCGACCTCGTACCAGTCGGCGCCGACGAACGCGTCCGATTTGTAGTTGGACGACATATTCATCTGTACGACGTGAATGCCCTGCGCCTCGGCCCGTTTGAGCTCCTTCATGAGCAGCGTGACGCTCGGGTTCTGCACCACAAGCACATCGGGCTTCTCGTCGATCAAAGCGGTCAGCGCTTGCTGCATAGCGGCAGGATTGAGAGCCGGATCGCGCACGATGAACTTCATGCCGCGCCACTCGGCTTCGGTCTTGATCACGCGTCCCCACTCGTCCATGAGCGGTACACCGGTTGCGATCGGCAGGAACGCTATCGTCTTGCCTTTTAAGTCCTTGTCATAGTCGGCGCGCAATTCATGTGCGGTTTTGGTGCCGCCTTGCTCCTGCGCGATTGCGGAGCCCTGCAGGCCCCAAACGGCGAAAGCAGTCAATGACGCCGCCATTGCTGCCCACGAATAGGTTCGGGTCATGGCTTTTCTCCTCCCTTTTCAGCGATGAGCCGAGATTTTTCCCGGCTCTTTTTCACAACTATACTCCGAGCGTCCCATGAAGCAAAATTCACCGACGAAAGCGCAAGCTTCCGGACGGCCGGGCGCAAACATTCCGTCAGGTTTTGAGCGAAGATGCCGGCTTCGTCCGGCTCGCATCAGCCTCCCTAATACGCAGGGTGGTCTAACGCCACCTAACTTCCATCGTTAGCACATTGGCTGGGCCGCTCCAAGAGCAATTTGGATTGACTGTTCCAAATTTGAGAATTGGCGTAATACTAGATGGCATGCAGATTGGCGATCAGTTCGACTAGAACGCAAGCCAGCCTTCCAAATAGAGTGCAATCGCAGATGCAACGTTCGCGGAGAAGGAGGCGGCCCTCTTTGAACCTCGCCAACCCACGGTTCGAGGTCGGCGGTGAGATTGTCGGTCCCGTCACCGAGCCTCCGGTCCGCTACAAGAACTCGGCGGCGGTTCAGAAAAACTTGCTGGATACCGCCGAATATTTGTTTGCGCGGTGGGGCTACGCAGCCGTTTCTATCCGCGACGTGACGTCGCTGGCCAAAATGCGCGTCGCCAATGTGAGTTACTATTTCGGCAGCAAGCAGAACCTTTACTACGAGGTGTTGCGCCGCCGCGCCGAGCCTCTGTCACGTATGCGTCTTGAACGGATCAAAGCGGCTCGTGCATTGAAGATAAATCGAGACTTGAAGCTTCAGGAGCTTGTTGCCGCGTATGCCGATCCGCCACTCGAATTGAGCCGAGGCGGCGATGTTGGCTGGAAGAACTTCTTTTCCCTCATAGGGCAGGTAACCTTCAGCGGTTTTGCGGCGCCGCAAATTGCCGAGTTCTTCAATGAACCGGCGCGTCAATTAATGGCGGGCCTGATACGAGCTTTACCCGTCCGCCCCGGCGGCAAAAGTTCAGGCGGCCGCCCTCATGCTGATAGGTCCTTACATTATGGTGATTGCAGAAACGGGTCGTATCGAAACTTTTCCGGAGCGGGCGTTCTCCTCGGGCGATCTGACCCTGCTGGGGCCGATGATGAAGGAGTTCATCGCCGGCGGCATTCGCGGAATGCTCGAGTCTGCGAACGAGAAGGTGCGCCGGCGGGTGAAGAGGGCTCGAGGCGCGGCGAGTGTGTGATCGAAGGGTCTTCAGCAGTATCCATACGATGTTGACCAAAAATGGAACGTGCGATACAATTTCAGCAATTAACGCTTTAGCTGCTGCTGTCGGCGCGGGCGGGAGGATAATGGTGTTGCGCTTTTTGTGCGCTGCGCCGTTTTTACAAACTGGCGCTGCATCATCTTGCCTTGACGAGGCCGGCTGCCAGGCTTGGCGGCTTCTCAATCCCTTCTCGACGGGCGGAGGCCTTAATGGTGCGGTGAGGGATCAAGCATGAGCCGGCTCACCGGAAAGGTCGCGCTTGTCACCGGGGCGGGGCGCGGGATCGGACTGAGCCTGGTGCGCAAACTCGCCGCCGAGGGCGCGCGCGTGCTGGTCAACGACCTCGATGCTGCGGAAGCGGAGGGAGCCGTGCGCGCGATAAAGGAGGCAGGCGGCGTGGCTGCCGCCTATCCGGGCAATGTCACCCGCGATGACTTTCCGCGTGGCTTCATCGGCGCTGCTCTGCAGCAGTTCGGCGACATCCATATCCTGGTCAACAATGCCGGCTACATATGGAATGCGCCGCTGCATAAGATCGTCGACGAACAATGGGATGCAATTCAAGATGTACATCTCAAGGCGCCGTTTCGCATTCTCCGGGAGTTGCGCACGTTTTTAGACACGCGCGTGGCCGAAGAACAGAAAAACGGCACGGTCATTCACCGTAAAGTGGTGAATGTCTCATCAGTGTCTGCGACTGGCGGCTCGGCGGGACAAGCAAATTACGCGGCCGCCAAGGCGGGTCTGCATGGACTTACCCGCTCGCTGGCGAAGGAATGGGGACCGCTGTCCGTCAACGTCAATTGCGTCGCTTTCGGTTACATCGACACGCGCCTGACCCAGGAAATTCGCGGCGAAACGGTGGTAACGATCGAGGGCGCGGCTCGACGCGCCGGGCTCACTCGCCCGATGATCGAGGCGATTAAGGAACGTACCGCGCTCGGTCGCGCCGGCACTGCCGACGAAGCCGCGGGCGGCATCATGCTCTTCTGTATTCCGGAATCCGATTACGTCACTGGACAGATTTTGGAAGTCAGCGGCGGATTGGCCCGCTGAAAGCGATACACTGATCTAAGCGTGGGACCATTCCCGGAGCGCCACATGAGTATGATCACGAGATCCGGAGTGCCGTTGCAGCGCGTTTACGCCGCCAACGACGGAGGCGGAGAACTGCCGGGAGAATTTCCGTTCACACGCGGGCGATTATCAAGTCCAAAACACACGACCTGGATACAACGGGAGCTGTCTGGGGAGGGGAACGGCGAGAGGTCGAACGAGCAGATCCGGTACCTTCTTGAGCATGGTCAAACCGGAATCGATGTGATTGGCGATGCGCCGACCCAATCGCTTCTCGACCCCGATCATCCTCTGGCGCGCGAAGCCGTCGGCACGCAGGGCGTTTCCTTGTGCCGGAAGCAGGATTTTCTCGATCTGTTCAAAAACCTCCCGTTAGATAAGGTTTCGATTTCAAGCTCGGTTCCCGCATTTTTTACCCTGCCTGGCTTGGTATTGGCCGCCCGCGAAGCAGGCTTTCCGCTGGATCGGTTGCGCGGCTCAATCCTGCACGCGCCTCTTTATGCCGAGGACTGTTCCTATGCGTTGCATCTGCCGGTCGAATTTCGCGTGCGTCTTGCGCTCGACGCGATCGAGTACTGCTCGCAGCACATGCCCAGGTTTCATGCCTATCTCGAAGACACCTATTTTTTTAGCGAATCCGGCCTCACCCCGGTCGACGAAATGGCGTTGGGCTTCGTCCAGCTGAGGCACCTCGTGCGCAAACTGCTTGCGCGCGGCGTCGGCGTTGACTCGTTTGCGCCGCGGATTGCGCTCCTGGTCAATTGCAGCATGGATTTCTTTGAAGAGATCGCCAAAATTCGCGCGACGCGTCGGCTTTACGCGAAGATGATGCGCGACGAGTTCGGCGCGTCGGATCCGCGGTCAACATCGGTCGCAATCACCAGTCACACGTCCGGCCTTTCGCTGACCGCGCAGCAGCCGATCAACAATGTCATCCGCGGCACCGTTCAAGCTCTGTCGCTGGTGCTCGCGGGCGTACAGGCGCTGGAGATTTCCGCTTTTGACGAAGCCTACCGCACGCCGAGCAAGGATGCCCACATCGTCGGGCTTCGCACGCAGCAAGTCTTGGAGCTCGAATCAGGTGCTGGCAAGGTTCTCGATCCGCTCGGCGGCTCTTATTTTTTGGAATCGCTGACCGACCAGCTTGAACAACGAATTCGCGGGCGCATCGACGAAATCGACGCGATGGGCGACCCCGAATCCCTGTCGACCAATGGCTTCTTCCGCGACATTTTCCGCCAGGCGATGGAAGACTCCCAGCGCAGCGTCGAGAAAGGCGAAATTTCTGTCGTCGGTGTCAACGTCCACACGCTGGATGAGAAAGACGATAAGCTGCTGCGCGATGTGACCACTTCTAAAATCGAAACTTGGCATCGCCATACACAGAAAATTGAGGGCTTCAAAAGGGAGCGGAATAACGCAGCGGTGCGTGAGGGACTCGACGGAGTAGCCATCGCGGCAAGCAGTAAAGCGAATCTCATCCTGCCGATTATTGCCGCGCTCGATGCGTCTGCCACAATCGGAGAGATCATGACCGTGATGCGTTCCGCGCTTGGACTGCCGCCTGATTTGTTCGATCATCCGTTGCCGCATGGGGGCACGGGGCAGCGCCATGTCGCGTGAGTTTGTCGCGCTTGCGATCATGGGAATTGACCAGCATGAGAACGGCGCGGTCGCCGTTGCTCGTGTGCTGCGCGAAGCACAGATGAAGGTTGATTATTTTGGCAAACTCCAGACGCCCGCCTCGGTCGCCGAAAAGGCCATCAGAGACGGCGCTGATGTCATCGGCATCAGCTGCCATTCCTGGGAGTACCTTCGCTTAGTGCCGGAACTAATCCAGCAACTGAGGGCGCGCGGGTCGGATATTCCCGTTGTTATCGGGGGCTCGGTCATTACGCCGGAGGACGCCGAGAAAATGCGGCAATCAGGCGTCGCCGCTGTATTCGCAAGTTCGACGGATAGCAACGATCTTATCGAATGCGTCCGAGCTTTGATCGCTTCGAGCAAAAAGAGTCATTCCAACGGCGGCGCAGCGCTTGGTGGCGTGAGCTTTCAGCGGTAGCTGGGGGCGACCTTCCCGGGCCGGTCATGTCCGTGTTGCGTCGACCGGTTGAACCGGCAGTCGACTTTCGGACATCGAAAACTACATCGGTAGGCGCCAAGGCTCAATCTCTTCGGCAAATTGCGGCCTTCAAATGCTTGTAGAAGGCGCGAGCCGTATCGTTCCCACGCGCGAGGTCGAAGTCGACTGCTGCGCATCCCAAGTCAGCGGCGCGGGCTTGGACGGCGGCAACAAGCGCGCGTCCTATACCTCCGCGGCGTTGATTGCGCGCGACCCACAGGTCACTCACCCACAGGCGCCTCTCACGTGTATGCGCTTCAAATCTTCGGCAAAACGCCGCAAAGCCAACCACACGATTTGTGCTCTCAGCAACAAGACATTCGAACCATCGGTCAGGACCGAAGGCGCAGTCTGACAACAGAGACGCATCCGATCCCGGATCGGGATCATTGACGTGTGCTGCAAGCTCTCTGGAGAGCTCTGCAATTGCGGCCATATCGTGAGGCGACGCATGGCGTATTTTCATGTTTATTCTTAGCGCAGTTGTTTCGAACAAGTCGGATGTTTTCACACAGCCAGGGTCAATCGCCGACATGACGAGCTCAGCTTGCCGATCGCTGTTCGCTCCGAAGGCGGAGCCGCTGGAGCACCAGTGCTCTTGCACGACAATTTCGCCGGGTTTCGGCGCGAACTCGGCTCGAAATTCACCGCCCCAGGTGCCGTACTCGAACGTCTTTCGCGCCCACGCCACCTTCTGAATGGGCGCAACGTACTTCCAGGTCTCGTAGTCGCCCGGACGGTATCGATGATGCATTGCAAAGAAAATCGGCAGCTCCGCCTTCCGCGCGGCATTCAGAACCTGCAGCATGTTGGAAACGCAATTGTTCGCTTCAGCCACAGCCTTGATGCGGGGCCAAAGCTTGCCGCCCTCGGATATGAAGTCGTTGTACGGATCTAACACCAGCAGAGCGGTAATGCCCTGATCGGGCGTCGGTGTATTTATAGCGGGCCCTCCCGCGGTGGTCGGATTGTCCCGATTTGTTGACGATCAATTCCTGAGTCGGCACGTTCGATACTGGCTGCAAATAAGGGCGTTTCGCCTCGGTTGTGAGCGATCGAGGCCGGTCGGCGCTGCGCACGAAATTGATCGAAGGGTATCCCTTGGTGCGCGAGGAACATTCAACATCTCCTCGGTCGCATACGATCTCACTCCATTCGTGAATTCGCACTTTCCTTTGCCGACGTCGGCTGGCGCCCGAAGCGCTGCACAAGTTGAGCGGGAACGATCCGGCAACATCTATTCCCTCACCTTGCATCCAGGTGAGGGCCGCAGAGCGAAAAGAACAGTCGAATCAAAGCTGATTTTTCGAAGTGGTGCGGTCGAGAGAACTAAAGCTTTTGGGCGCAATCAGAGGCTTATCGCAAAGGTGCGACAATTCGGAACCTTTGAAGGGCAAATGGATTTTTCAGCGTCTGTCGCACCACCGCGAAGCCAGAGCATGGAAGTGCGAACTTTGATCTTGGATGGTGAGGCAGGCTCGAAACGCCAAGTCCCGTGGTTATTCCTTTTGGGAGCGAGCCGGAAACGCACACTTGGCCTCATGGCTGACGCGATTGGCGTCGAGTGGGAAGGCTCGGTTACCAGGTATGATCCCTTTCTTTGAGACGCACGTTTTCTCGGCCAAAGGATCCCGATGGCGCAACATCCTGACTTTGCGAAGCCGCCAAAGCCCCCCTGCCCTGGCGCCAGCCGAGCGGATGCGTCGTTAGAGGCGAAGACAAGAATTGTGACGCGTAACGCGCAACCGACCTTGCGGAGCTGAAAACGCGCCGAGTTCGCAATCTACTTGGGGGACTGAGGCTACGCGTCACGGGGGAGAATAATGATATCAGACCCCCTTACTGAAAATACGGGGGAGAATAATGATATCAGACCCCCTTACTGAAAATCGAGAAGCAGACGGTTGTCCTCGAGCTGGCGCTAGGCGGCAAAATCCGAATGAATGCAGCGGCTTGGACCGAGCCGAAGGCAGTTCTCGACGAGCAGATGCTCGAGCTAAGAGTTAACGGCGGGAGACTTTATTTGGTGGCCGGGTCTTTATTTGGCAGCGGCCGCGGCTCGACGAAGGCGTCCCCAACAGCGCCGGGAGTGACGCGTTTCAGATGCGCGCGGACGCCACGTGACGCGTCACCAGCTTGAAGCTACACGCTTGCGCAAGGGGCGTGACGCGTCACCGCAAAAGAGAGCAAAGGTACGTTTCGCCCGGGCTCGTCCGTTACGCCTCACCGACCAGATCGGCCAGCGCATCTGCGATGAACCAGCACGCTGCTCGCTGGACAGCCTCGCGATCCGTACGTTCCTCCGCCGGTAAGTAGCCCTTCGCGATCAGGCGATCGATTTCCATTGAATCTAGCGCGACGCGAACACATCGCGTGCCACGGCGCCGCCTTTGGCGATAGGTTCGCATGCGCGCCGCCCCGGGAGACGAGGAAGTCGTTTCCGTGGGGTTCTGATCGACTGTCATTTGACCAAGGCGTATGAGGTTAAATCGTTGATTCCGCAATAGTATAGCAGAATGGCTTAACACGAAGCTTAAATAATCGATATTCGGCCCGAAGGCGGGCGCTGAAAAGCGGCATTAAGGCTGGCGATCGGTTCACCACAACGCTTCCGCCGCGGGGCACGTACGGAATAGCCCGCGCAAACGCGGACTAGAGTATGCAGAAGCCGCGCGCCTGCTCGGCTTGCCCGAATAGGTTGGTGATCTATTGCGCTATTGAGACAGTTTTTCCACCCGGCTCGCTCGGCGAGGCGCCGCTGAAACTATTGGAACGCGACCTCCGAGAAGCTTCGGAGCTTGCGCGAGTGCAAGCGTTCCCAATCCTGGGCCTTGAGCTTTTCAAGCGCCCTTAGCCCGATCTCGAGATGCTGGCCGACACGCTGGCGATAGAATTCGGCGGCCATACCGGCAAGCTTGATTTCACCATGGAGGGGCTTATCCGAGACGCAGAGCAGGGTGCCGTATGGCACGCGGTAGCGAAAGCCATTGGCGGCGATTGCTGCCAATTCCATGTCTAGCGCGATAGCGCGGGACTGCGACAGGCGTCGGATGATTGAGGGATCACCGATCTCCCAGTTGCGGTTGTCGACGCTTGCGACTGTTCCCGTACGCATCACGCGCTTTAGCTCGAAGCCCGAAAGCCCGGTGACCTCGCCGACCGCCAACTCGAGCGCGACCTGCATCTCGGCCAATGCCGGGATCGGCGCCCACAGCGGCAGTTCAGTGTCGAGGACGTGATCTTCCCGCATATAGCCGTGAGCCAGGACGTAGTCACCGAGGTTCTGCGAGTTGCTGAGGCCCGCGCAATGTCCCAACATCAGCCAAGCATGCGGCCGCAGCACGGCAACGTGGTCGGTTATGGTGCGGGCGTTGGACGGGCCGGTGCCTATGTTGATCAAGGTGATGCCTCGATAGCCGGGCTCTACGAGATGAAATGCCGGCATCTGCGGCATGCGCTCAGGGACAACGCCAGACGTTCCTCCGCCTAGGCGAGCATTGCGCGTGATCACATTGCCGGGCTCGACTAAGGCGTCGGCGCCGGAGCGGCCCGAGGCCATGTGCTCGTGGCCCAAGCGGCCGAAGACATCGACATAGAACTGATAGTTCGTGAAGATCACAAAGTTCTGGAAGTGCTCTGGGTCGGTGCCGGTGTAGTGGAAAAGCCGGTGCAAAGAATAGTCGACGCGCGCGGCACAGAACAAAGCAAGCGGCTCGGGTGTGCCGGGATGCCGCTGTAGCGTGCCGTTGGCGATCGCGTCGTCCATGGCGGCGAGATCAGGCGTGTCGAACACGTCGCGCACCGGGCGTTGGACGCGTACCTTTTCGCCGTCAGAGACCGCCGCTTCGATATTAATGTCGCGGCGATAGGCGAAATGGACTGGGATCGGCTCGCTCGATTCGCCGATCTCGACCGGCACGTCGTGGTTTTCGATTAAGAGCTTGATTTGCTCTGTGAGATAGGCACGGAAAAGGTCAGGTCGCGTGACGGTGGTCTCGTACACGCCCGGCCCTGCGACGAAGCCGTAGGAAAGTCGTGAGTTCGAGCCGCGCATGGGTCGTGGTCCTTATGCGCACAAAGGGATAGGTGGCGCGCACGCGCGTGCTAATCGCTTCACCATTGGCATACGCCCCAAAGCGATCGCGCAGGAAGCTAGTATTGCGCTCATAGATCTCGTCGAGGCGCGCGACGGCTGCAGTAGCATTGGCGAAGGCTTCCGTCGCGAAGCACTGCGGGGTCAAGATGCTCAGTGCAGAGTGCATGTTCTCTATGGGATACCGAAATGGGCGCGTATCGATACGGATGATAGCGATTTACCAAACGCACAAGCAATTGAGCCCACGATTGAGCTCCAGCTTTGTCCACCGGTTGATCCTGTAACCTGTTCTAACGCGTGAGCTCAATTGCTTGTGCGTTTGGGAAATCGGGTTTGATTTGGCGGGAAAGAATATGCGCAACCATTCAGTCGCGCCCTTTCGAGCATACCCAGCCACTTCCGCTCTTCGCCCAAAAGCCGACATTCGGTTGCGGCGCGATATCTGTCGCTGTGGGCCACCGGACTAAATCGCTCGCGCGATAGCTTGCTGCGGCGTGCGTCTGGGCCAGCGCGGTATTGGGATGGGCGCGTCCTGTCTTGAGGATTGGGGTGTCAACCTCACCCAAGACAGGAGCTCCCCATGACCAACGAGGCGATGAGCCCGTTACGTCGGCGCATGATCGAGGACATGACGATCCGGAACTTCGGGGCGAAGACGCAGCACGACTACATCCGCAGCGTCAAGAACCTGACAATGTTCCTCGGCCGATCGCCCGACACGGCAACCAGCGAGGATGTGCGTCGCTTTCAGTTACATCTCTCTTCAGATGGCATCTCTGCGGCGAGCATGAACAATACCGTTTCCGGGCTGCGGTTTTTCTTCACGGGTGTGGGCGCAATCCTCGCAACGCTCGAGCGCCTTTTCCCGAATTGCCGGCGGAAAAAAACTGAATAGACCGGGCAAACTCTTGGCAGTGAAACCAGGTATGATTTCCCCGAGTTGCCGCAGCCGGGACGCGGCTTGTGTCTTGTCGCCGCGTCCGCATTCTGCCACGATTAACCAGGCGTAAGACATGGGAAAGCGCGGATTCATGTCGATCGACTTGCGCGCTGCAGTCGTCGCCTTGTCATACTCATCTAAGGCTTGGAATGGTCGAGTTCATTGGGCTTAGCGAAAGCCGCTTCGCTTTAGGTTCTGAGGCACACCTCAAATTCATCAGCGCCGTTTTGGCAAGGTCCGGGTTTTCGCGCTAACCATTAAGGCCAATGCAACGACGGTTCAGCTCTGCTGAATGCCCGAGAGCAACCAATTGCCGCCACGCGCCCGCATGAAGGTCCACAATTCCGTCACTGTACTCGGCTGGCCGCCCTCGACAGTTCGTCCGCTTGCGCGATCGACCATGCTATCGTTGAGCGCAAACTTCATTGCCACGGTCGCGTAGTCCGCGTCGCGTTCGCCCCAGGCTTCCGAGAGATCGCCTTGCAGTAACTTCACGCCAGTCACCCGATTGACTAGACCGCGGCTTGCGTTACCAGCTAGCTGTTCGGAAAAATAGGACAGCATCTCGGGTGTCACCATCGTCCGCAACACCGACAGATCTTCCGTCGAATAATTTGCCGCGGCCCATGCTCCTTCCGTGCACAGTTTGGGTGCACTTGGTGGTATCGGGAGTGCTCAAGCGCCACCCTTGGGTGCGCCTCTCCCGATCGCCAAGTCGGACTACGACGCGTTCGAGCGATTGCTCGGCAAAGTCCAAGCCGCGTAGAGAAAATACATCAGTATGGATGGGAAGAAATTGTACTGCCATGCCCCGGTCTCCGCTTGGAAGTACCAAAAACCGACGTTGAGCACTGCGCCGAGCAGAAACAGTGCCCATATGTCCGACAAACTACGCGGTACGATCAACGGCGCGATTGCATAAAACATTATCTCAAGCGCGACCGTGTACATCTGTCCAAGCAAGAGATCGCCGCCTCCGTACGGGTGCAGTATGATATTGGCCCATAGTGTTTGGGGGAAAATCAACAGTTGATTGATTGCCAGCCCCACGCCTTGGCCGAAGATGTCGAATTGTTCTTGGCCGAACAAGTCGAATTGTCCCGCGAGCTGACAAGCGAACAGCACGATGTAATAGACCGGCAGAAGTCGGAGCGCCCTGTTTTCATAAAACGACAGCATGCCGCTGCGGCTGGTTCCGTATTTCTCGGTTATCACCATCGACATGTAGAAGCCGCTGATGATGAAAAAAATCAGCACCGCCGAATAGCTGAAAATGAAATTGAACGGCACGATGGGGTAGTGCCAATTAAGGACCGTCAGCGCGAGCAAAAGTCGAAGGGTTCCCATAAAGCTCCCCAGACCCCAAGTGTAACCTTAGGGCGAGATTTCGGACAATACTAGAAGGGTTAGCCATCTGGTGCGCATCGTCAGCCGCATCGCGCACGATTGAATAATTGTTCGCGCTCGTGAGCGACGAGGACGCCGGGAGGCGGTGCAGCTTCGTTCCGGACAGAGCAAATGGGTCATCTGGGGCACACGACAAACGTGGTGCTAATGACCGCTATGGGTCAATCGCTGCCGAAAGGCGATGTCCGCGTTACGTCCGTTTATCCCTGGTGGTCTCAACTGGTCGACGCAACACTTTCCCGTAGACCGCAAAGGTCGATTATAGGCTGATAAGTTGGAGATGTGGTGATGCTTCGAGGGCGGCCGAGCAAATCCCGTTATGGGATAGCTGGTTGCGGGGAGACTCGCTGAAAGCGTTTGGGCGGGCATTTGGCAAGCCGTCATCGTTATTTATAGCCACTTGCTCCAAGTGTTGCGTCGACCGGTTGAACCGGCACCTCAATCTCCGACATGCTCTTGGGGCGCCGCGAACGTCGAAATGGGCCAGGAGGAGACTCATGCATTGCACAAAAGCGCTGAGAAATCTGGGCTCATCCAAGCGATTGCCACGCAATTCAAGAAGGCGGAGCCGGTTGGTTGTAGCTCGGTACGAAAATCAAAATGGAAATTCCGGCTAAGACTCTGCGCGGGAGCCGATCGAGCTTTAAGGAACTGCCGAGCGAATTCACTTCTTAGGTCGAGCGAGTTCGCAGTCTTAGGTTTTGGAAATGCCGGGCGCGAGCAAATGTTCCAACTTGAAGCCTGGCGGCAATAACGCCTTCAAATTAAACGTCGATCGTTGACCAACAGCTGCGCTATTTTCGGCTAACCACGCTGCCGCAGTTTGCCCGCCCATATGGAACAGCTCCTCGAGGAAGGCCGGGTCGTTGTTCATTTTGCTCGACGCAGCAAGATTTGTAAGTTCTGGGGGCGCGTCGATGCAGTGAAAGAACGCGCGGAGGCCCGTAAGGGTCCCTTCCTCATCCTGAAGCTTGAGGACGAGCGCGATTGCGCCGAGCTCAAGAAAGAATGTTGAGTTGAAGCTGATCTCGATCATCCGATCGAGGATTTGATTTTGCGTGCGCGGTGTTTCTTTGCGAACGATAGGATCGATCCTAACGATGATCAAGTCGTGCACATCCATGTCGTTAAGGATGTCGTGTATCGCCGGGTTCCCTGTCCACCCGCCGTCCCAATACGGTTCGCCGTCTATCTCAACCGCCGGAGACATCTGGGGCAGACATGCCGATGCCAGAACGGCATCGACCGAGATGTCCTTGTTATCGAAAACGCGCCGCTTGGCGCTCCAGACGTTGGTTGCGCACACCGCGACTTGAAGGGCGTTTTGCGAGCGCAAACGCTCAAAATCGATCATCTCGGTGAGCAGCTCGCGCAACGGATTAAAATTGGAGGGATTGAGATCGTATGGCGACGCATTCGGGCTCACCGTGCTATTAGCAGCGCTAGGCATCTTGCCGATCCATGCCCAGTACCGGCGCAGCGCACGTCGAGCTTCCTCGGTGCCTGCCCGGACCAATGCGTCCACCAGGATCACGGCGTTCATCGCACCGGCGCTGGCGCCGGTAGCGCCCGTAATCTTGAGAGTTGGTTCCTCTAGCAGCCTATCGAGCACGCCCCATGTAAACGCCCCATGCGAGCCACCTCCCTGCAAGGCGACGGCAACTTCGCGTATCGTCGATGCAGTTTTCGGCGGCTCCTGGTTCATGCGCAGCTGTCTTTTCACCTTTCTCAGCCATCGCGATTTGCACCAAGCGCTGCCAACGAAATTGATCTGAATCAAGGCCTGCCTTGGTCAGCATGGTTAAATAATTTTCAATTTTGAAACGGCGCGACCGCGGCGGCCGCGCCGATCAAGCCAGCACCCTTCAAGAAATTGCGACGGGCAGCATCAGGTGACGAGCTGCGTTTCGGCATGGCGTCCTCCCGCAGATGGCGAAGCCGCGACATGTTCAGACATGTTCAGACATGTTCACCGGATTTGTCAGGTTAGCCGGAATTCCCCGGATGAACCCGCAACTTGAGGAAGAGTAGCGATTTTCGGGGCTTCCCGAAAGGGCCGGCCCTGCCCTGCAATGCGGGCCCCACGTCGCTTTTGTTCAATGGCGAAGTGGCCGACTGCTCACGCGGAGTCCGCTCTTACCTCAACATCAGACATTCGGCGGCGCTGATCAGATGGCAGCAATGGGCCACAATGAGACATTCGCCGGTCGCTCGGAGCACCTGTGAATTAGGTCACAGAACTCGGTATTGGGGCGTGATATCCTTCCCCCGTATTTGGGGCGGAAGGTCATGGCCGAGACCCGGAAACTCGCGGCTATCCTGGCGGCGGATGTGGTCGGATACAGCCGGCTCGCCGGTGCTGATGAAGATCGCACACTGGCGCGGCTGCGAGCGCTGCGTAGTGACCTGATCGATCCGACCATCGCCGTGCATAACGGCCGCGTGGTAAAGCGCACCGGCGACGGCATGCTCATCGAGTTCCGTAGCGTCGTTGACGCCGTACGCTGCGCCATCGAGGTGCAGAACGGCATGGTCGAGCGCAACGCCGGCCTTGCACCTGAGCGCCGCATTGAGTTTCGCGTCGGCATCCATCTGGGCGATGTGGTCGAGGAGAGCGACGGCGACCTGATGGGCGACGGTGTCAATATTGCTGCGCGATTGGAAGGTATCGCCAAGCCCGGAGCGATCTGTCTTTCGGAAGACGCCTACCGGCAAGTAAAGGCGCGGCTCGATCTCGCGGTCAGCGATCTTGGCGCGACCCAACTCAAGAACATTGCCGAGCCCGTGCGCGTCTATTCGTTGCAAGTCGGCGTCCCAGCGCAACCGCAGCCGGCGGTGCAGGTAAAGCCGCCTTCGGCCTCAACACCGCCGCGTCTGTCCATCGTTGTGCTGCCGTTCGCCAATATCGGCGGCGATCCGGAGCAGGAGTATTTCGTCGACGGCGTGACCGAGAGCCTCACGACGGACCTCTCGCGTATCTCCGGCTCCTTCGTGATCGGTCGCAACACGGCTTTCACTTACAAGGGAAAACATGTCGATTTGAAGCAGATCGGCCGCGAGTTGAACGTGCGCTACGTCCTGGAGGGCAGCGTTCAGCGCGGCGGCAGCCGTATGCGCGTCAATGTTCAACTTATCGACGCCGAGACCGGCAAGCACCTATGGGCGGAACGCTTCGACAAGCCGCTGGCCGACCTCTTCGACATGCAGGACGAGATCGTCGCGCGGCTGGCCAGTCAATTAGGCACGCAATTTATCGCCGCCGAGGCGCGCCGCGCAGAACTGACACCGCATCCCGACTCGATGGACCTTTATTTCCAAGGCATGGCTTGCGTAAGTAAGGGATGGACTCCCGAGTATGTGGCGCAAGCGTGTGGGTTTTTCGAACGTGCCTTGGCGCTCGATCCGGGCAATATCGAGGCGCTGGTCGGCACGGGGATAGCCGATACAATGAGGGGTACCGGTTTGATGGCCCACGATCGGGCCGCGCGCCTCACGGCGGCCGAAGCGGCTTTGACCAGGGCTCTATCGTTGGCTCCCGAGCATGCCCTCGCCCATTTGTACATGGGCGTGATCAAACTCCATACCAATCGCGCGGCCGAAGGTATTGCCGAATACGAGCAGGCTTTAGCGCTGGATCGGAATTTGGCGGCCGCTCACGGATATATCGGTCAAGCCATGTATATGATCGGTCGCGGCGAGGAAACCGAGACCCATATTCAAGAGGCGCTCCGCCTCAGTCCTCGCGATACGAACGCCTATTTGTGGATCGCTATCACGGGCCTCGCGAAGATCTATTTGAGCAGCGACGAGGAGGCGGTCGCGCGGTTCCGTCATGCCATCGAGACCAACCGGAATTTTCCACTCGCGCATTTCTGTCTCGCCGCCGCCTTGGCGCATCTCGGTCGACTCGCGGAAGCGCGGTCGGCGGTACAAGCGGGATTGGCGCTCGATCCGACTTTCACCGTCTCCCGCTTCCGCAACAGCCTAGCTACCGACAATTCGATCTACCTCACTGGGCGCGAACACATCTATGAAGGTATGCGCAAAGCCGGGGTGCCGGAGTGGTGAGCGCGACCCGCCAAGCTTGCCCAATCTCATCGTCAAACTTGATGTCCTGCTGTATGTCTCTTTCGGGTCATCTTCGACCGATCGACGATGTCCGCGTTACGTCCGTTCATCCCTCAACTTCCGACATAATGTTGCAGCGTCGCGAACGTCGAAATGGGCCAACAACGGAAGTCGCCGTTCTTACTCAATTACGCGGTCAACAATCGCAAGAAACTGCGGAGTGATCGTCAGCCCAAGCGCTTTGGCCGTCTTCATGTTGAGAACCAGCTCGAATTTCGTGGGCACGAGAACAGGAATATCGCCAGCCCGCTCTCCCATGAGAATCCGTTTCACCAACGCCCCGCCCGCTAAAAACGTCTCCCGAAGCGATGAGCCGTATGACATGACCGCTCCCGAGGAAACGAAAGTGTCGGACCAGGTCATCATCGGCAACCGGGAAGAGAGGGCAGCATGTGCGAGCTCCTCCCTGATAAGCGCAAAGAGGGGGGTTTGTGAGATTATCACTGCGTCCGCCCGCCACTCGGTTATCGCGGCAAATGCTGGAGCGACCCGATCAAAATCGTCGAGATCGAAAGTGCGAACCGATACGTTAAGCAGTTTTGCTGCCTCACCGTATTTCTGAATATCGTTCTCTGTCGGCGCTCTGGTTTTTGGATTGACAACCAAAGCCACGCGCGACAACGCGGGAACGACATTTTTGAGGATTTCCAGGCGCTTGCTACTTAAATCGTAGCCCATGGAGGTGATGCCCGTTTGCCCAAGCCACTGCATGTGCTCGGATTTCGCCGCCCGGCGCGATCTTAAGCGCCACCGTCTGCTCTGGCTGCCCTCGCTCATCCACGCATCAAGGCGCCGCCGGCTCAACTACGCGAGGCGCTGCGCGGCCGGATCATGAAGCACCACCGCTTTCTGCTGCGGCTGCATCTTCAGCAGATCGATGCCATCGACACCTCCATTGCCGAGATCGATCGCGAAGTGGACGAGCGCATCGAGCCCTTTCGCACCACCGTCGAGCTGCTGAGCACTATCCCGGGAATTCAGCGAACTTGGCGCACGCGTCATTGCGGCTGAAATCGGCAACGACATGAGCCGATTTGCTACCGCAGCGCATCTCATCTCCTGGGCCGGCCTATGCCCCAAAAATGACGAGAGTGCCGGCAAACGGCGCTCTACCCGCATGCGAAAGGGCGCTACTTGGCTCAAGACCACCTTGATCCAATGCAGCTCTGGGCTGCGGCGCGCAAGAAGGGCAGCTACATCCAGGCTCAGTTCCACCGCATCCGTTCCCGGCGCGGTGCCAAAAAGGCCATCGGCGCCGTCGCCGCTTCCATCCTCACAGCCATCTATCACATGCTCAAGAACGGCTGCTATCAAGACCTGGGCCCTGACCACTTCGATCGTCGCGCCAAAACCACCAAGACCAAGCAGCTCGTCGCCAGACTTCAGAACCTCGGCTATGCCGTCCAGATCACGCCCCTGGCGGCATAACCGCCTTTCTGTTTCTTGTCAGATTGATATTCTTTGGTGTGCGCCTTAGCGAGATGAACCCAATGTTGCTCGCCTCTTTAATCCAGGGGCGATAAGAGCCAACGAGGTTCTCAGCCAAGTATCGATCGATACAAGCCCATATATCGATCAGCCATGCGGTCGATCGTGAAGCGCTTGGAGACCGCCGCCCGGTGTTTCCACTGGCGACTTCGAGGAGGCTCTGGTCGCGCTGTTCGGTAAGGACGCCGGCGGGCTCTCGGCTTCGACCGTCGCGCGGCTCAAGGACGCCTGGTCCGAGGAGCACGCGCGCTGGAGCAAACGCGATCTCTCAGCCAAGCGCTACGTCTACCTCTGGGTCGACGGCATCCACGTGCAGGCCAGGCTTGAGGATGCCGCGCAGTGTTTGCTGGTCATCATCGGCGCCACCCCCGAGGGCAAGAAGGAACTCGTCGGTCTCATCGACGGCGCGCGCGAAAGCGCGCAATCCTGGAGGGAGTTGCTCCTCGACCTGAAGCGGCGTGGACTTGCGATGCCGCCCGAGCTCGCGGTCGCCGATGGCGCCCTTGGCTTCTGGCAAGCGATCGAGGAAGTGTGGCCGGCAACCCGCGGTCAGCGCTGCTGGGTGCACAAGACCGCCAACGTCCTCAATAAGCTGCCGAAGAGCCAGCAACCGAAAGCTAAGAGGTCGCTGCAGGAGATCTGGATGGCCGAGACTAAAAAGGATGCACTTGCAGCTTTCGACGCTTTCGTCGAGACCTGGGGCGTCAAATACGAGAAGGCCGTCGAGTGCTTGATCAAAGATCGCGATGCCCTCTTGGCCTTCTACGACTTCCCCGCCGAACACTGGAAACATCTGCGCACAACCAACGTCATTGAAAGCTCGTTCGCAACAATCCGCCATCGCACGGCGCGCTCGAAGGGATGTCTCTCGAATAAGACCGCGCTCGCTATGATCTTCAAGCTCGCTGAGGCTGCCGAGAAAAGTTGGCGTCGTCTCAACGGTCACAATCAGTTGCCGAAAATCATCCTCGGTGTAAAGTTCGCCGACGGAATTGAGGTCGTCAGATCGCAAGATCAAGCCGCTGCCGCCTGACCCTCGTCACCAAGATTTAACGATAGCTCGGGCCGATGGCGGAGTGGCTGATTGCTGACGTACCCCTGTTTGACGTTCATTTACAGGTTTGGATACTGCTGGTCGCGGGCGTTCTTCTGTGTTGGCTTGGTTATGTCTGGGCTAGTCGATAACATCTTCACCTGGATCACAATGATTTGCGGGCGATGCGCGATGTCGGCTTGTGTTGAGGGTTTCGGATGCCGGCGCATTGCGACGATGCGGCTTGCACCGAGGCCGGCGTCCGAAAGCCTTCAATGAAAGAAACCGCGATGGGGAAGCACGGGCGGTGCCGCACGCTGGGGCTATGTGGGGCTCAAGCGGCTGTACAACTTCGAGGTGATGGCACGATCGTTGCGAAATGGGGATTTAATGTTTTGCGCGCCCTGTGATTTCAATGAGTTAGGCGTTGTAAAAATAGCGCACTTAACAACTATGACGCGATGAGCCGTTGCAAGTGCCTTGAGCCGCATAGCGCAAACCAATCCTCGAAGAATTACAAAAATCTCCCTGTCGATAAGCCGAAATCTTTTCACGCTGCTCGTCAAGATGACAAATCGATAGGGCGTACTCACTAGCAATGCGATCCTGCCAATTTCAGGTCGCAATCGCACCCCGGCGAAGCGAACGGTTACTGCCATCATCCACGGCGTGTCCGACGGGGCGCAACGCAAACTAACCGTTCCTCCCGCCGTGCTTGCCTCCGTCTTAACCACACCTTGCGCGCAGCGCTCTACCGCGCGAGCGGTTTCGTTCATTGGCGCATCGCCGACATCAAGCGATTCTTATCTTTCTGTCGCTATTAGGCGGAAAGTGGACATCAATCACCGTTGGTGTGAAGCTTGCCAGCCGCGGCTTTGCATCTGATATGCGAAGAAAGGGGACAGAATGATCGACGATCTGCGAAGGCGATCCGCGGCGGAAGTATTCGAAGACCACCTGCGCCTCGCTGGCGAGCATCGCTTTGAGGAGGACATACAGCGGAACGTTTCGCCCGACATCGTTGTTCTCGAACGTCGAGGCATTTTCCGAGGCCACAATGGCGTTAGGGAGCTTGCGCGGCTACTGGAGCAGGAACTGCCCGGAGCACCTTACGTCTATACTAACCGTCTGGTAGAGGGGCGCGTCGCCTTTCTGGAGTGGACGGCGCAAGCCGAGCATTCCTGCGTGAGCGACGGCGCTGACTCGTTTCTGATCGAGGATGGCTGGATCGTGGCCCAGACGATCCATTACACCGTAGATTAGCGGTAAGCCGCCAACCGACCGAGATGAGCGAACGCTTGGACCGGACGAAGAGCGCAGCCACAGCGTGAGCTCGCGACGGTCCTTGATATCATTTACGAGACCGCTGCTTGATGTCGGTTCCTGGCCCCTTTCGACCAATCGCGATACGCCTAGTCACGTCGGCAATGAGGTGATGAACGGACTTACAGCCGACATCGCCAAAACGGCGTTCGTGACCCAATCCGGAACTGGAGTGTGCATCGCAGCAGTCGAGGATACTCGCGTGATGACTTACTCGATCACCTCGTCGGCTGTAACCAGCAGCGTCTGCGGAATTGTCAGGCCAAGCGCCTTGGCGGTCTTGAGATTGAGTCTTATTTCATACTTGATCGGGACCTGAGCGGGAAGATCGCTGGGCTTTTCTCCTCTCAGAATGCGATCCACATAGGGCGCCGCCCGGCGAAATATGTCTGTGGTGTCTTGAGAAAAGGATATTAGGCCTCCTTCCTTGGCAGCATGAGAAAATGGGTACACTGCCGGCACCCTCAATCGCGCTGTGAGCGAGATGATTTTTGCGCGATACCCCAACATAAAGCCGTCAGTCATAACGACCAAGCCGCCGCCCGGCTCTTGCCCAAGCGTGGTAATCGCTCGTTCAATTTCAGTGTCATCATGCACAGGAGCGATGATCGGCATCACAGCGAGCGATCGGGCAGCAGTCTCGAACGCAGGCTGGAAATACATTCCAGCACCAGGAGCCGTTGCGGGATTGTACATGAGCGCAACTCGGGTCACTTCCGGAGCAATCTCCTTGAGCAGGTCCAACCATTTGCCGCCCACCGAGGCCTCCAAGTTGATAAATCCGGTGATGTTGCCGCCGGGCTTGGAGAGGCTTTGAATAAATCCGGCACCAACCGGATCGGAGACGATCACAAAGACAATCGGGATCGTTCGGGTCTCGCGTTGCAACGCGGCAGTGACCGGGGTTGTGTTGGCAACGATGACATCGGGCTGATACGCGACCAACTGCTTGGCGTAGGTCCGCATCCGCTCAACATCGCCAGCAGACCATCGATATTCGATGTGGATATTGACACTCTCGCTCCATCCCAGCTTTTGAAGTTCCTGGACGAAGGTCGCAACGAATGCCTGCGCTTCCGGATCGCTCTCGGAATATCCCATCAGAACGCCGATACGCCGCACCGGACTCGGCTGCTGCGCACTTGTCGCGAGCGGCCAAGCCGCCGCCGCACCGGCGAGCACGGATATGAATTGCCGCCGTCCGATACCGATTGCCATTTGCCTTGTTCCCAAAGGGATCATGCGGGCTGCTGTATGCAGAAGACTATCACGCCTGAAATCGGGGGGCTGTGACATCCTTCACAGTTATCCGATGACCAAAAAGCCCGCTGTTTTACTGTTTGCGAAATGTCGTTAATTGGCCCATCGCAACGGATATTGCGCTGGAACCTAATGTCGGTTTTCGAGGCACTGCGGACATCGTGAGAGGCGGGCGCCAAACGGATCGGTAGAGAATGACCCACAGCGGAAGTGGAGTGTGCACCGCAGCGGTGGGGGATGATTGCGCGACGCCTAATTCTTGAAAAGCTTATTTACCGCCTTGTACCCACTCTGGTAACGGGTCTTCACTCCATGGGCGGAAAAATCCATGCCACCCGACATCGGCGCGTGGTCTGCCTCAATGATCCTAATGTTTTTGAGCGCTCTAAAACGAATATATCGCCTGAAGGACTCCGTGCCTCTAGCAGGACTGTCTTGGGGTAGGTCGCGCATCACTTGTTCGATCATTTTTGTAAATTCGCTTAAACTGCCTTCAGCGTCGGCATGTGCCAGAAGAAATCGGCTTTCAAAGCTGATTTCGAGCATACGCTGCTGGACCTCATGCAAATTTGCGGGAGGGTTTGCGTGAGTAGCGAACAAATTGACGACAAAAATAGGAAGGTGATCAAGTTCATCATTCTCCAGCAGGTCAAGCAATGTTTCGATCGGAGTGTTATCGAACAAACCCCCATCCCAATAAGGCACCCCATCAATAACCGTCATTGGAAAGCGAGCTATCGTTAAATCTTGGTGACGAGGGTCAGGCGGCAGCGGCTTGATCTTGCGATCTGACGACCTCAATTCCGTCGGCGAACTTTACACCGAGGATGATTTTCGGCAACTGATTGTGACCGTTGAGACGACGCCAACTTTTCTCGGCAGCCTCAGCGAGCTTGAAGATCATAGCGAGCGCGGTCTTATTCGAGAGACATCCCTTCGAGCGCGCCGTGCGATGGCGGATTGTTGCGAACGAGCTTTCAATGACGTTGGTTGTGCGCAGATGTTTCCAGTGTTCGGCGGGGAAGTCGTAGAAGGCCAAGAGGGCATCGCGATCTTTGATCAAGCACTCGACGGCCTTCTCGTATTTGACGCCCCAGGTCTCGACGAAAGCGTCGAAAGCTGCAAGTGCATCCTTTTTAGTCTCGGCCATCCAGATCTCCTGCAGCGACCTCTTAGCTTTCGGTTGCTGGCTCTTCGGCAGCTTATTGAGGACGTTGGCGGTCTTGTGCACCCAGCAGCGCTGACCGCGGGTTGCCGG
Organism: uncultured Alphaproteobacteria bacterium; assembly: GCA_963759345.1. Classification (GTDB taxonomy): domain Bacteria; phylum Pseudomonadota; class Alphaproteobacteria; order Rhizobiales; family Xanthobacteraceae; genus BOG-931. The sequence goes on along the minus strand of CAVWYW010000017.1, from coordinate 272,443 downwards.
CCACACTTCCTCGATCGCTTGCCAGAAGCCAAGGGCGCCATCGGCGACCGCGAGCTCGGGCGGCATCGCAAGTCCACGCCGCTTCAGGTCGAGGAGCAACTCCCTCCAGGATTGCGCGCTTTCGCGCGCGCCGTCGATGAGACCGACGAGTTCCTTCTTGCCCTCGGGGGTGGCGCCGATGATGACCAGCAAACACTGCGCGGCATCCTCAAGCCTGGCCTGCACGTGGATGCCGTCGACCCAGAGGTAGACGTAGCGCTTGGCTGAGAGATCGCGTTTGCTCCAGCGCGCGTGCTCCTCGGACCAGGCGTCCTTGAGCCGCGCGACGGTCGAAGCCGAGAGCCCGCCGGCGTCCTTACCGAACAGCGCGACCAGAGCCTCCTCGAAGTCGCCAGTGGAAACACCCTTGAGGTAGAGGATCGGGATCAGCACTTCGAGGCTTTTCGACCGGCGCGCGTAAGGCGGCAGAACCGCCGATGAAAAGCGGATGCGCTCGGAGCCCTCGCCGACGCGGTCGCGCACCCGCGGACAGCGCACCGCGACTGCACCGATGCCGGTCATAATCTCGCGCTCGGGCAGATGACCGTGGCGCACCAGTCGCGCCCGACCGTCGTCGGTCAGCTTGTCGGCATGTCCACTAAGCAAGGCCGCAACTTCGGCCTCGACGGCCTGCGTCAGCAACGCTCGCGCACCACTGCGCAATACCTCGGTCAGCGGGTCGGCAAATGTTCCTGGCTGTGAGAGTGGGAAAACATTAGTCTTGGTCACGGCGTATCACTCCTTCGGTGGAGAAGTGGAGGCGTCAAGCACCCCCACGATACGCCGCCTTATCCCTTCATGCCGTCACCAACTTTCGCGAATAGCTCTTGGAAAGCCCGGCGGAAGACTTCCACTTGCCAGAATGTGATCTGGCGTCAAAGTCATGGGCTTGATCCTCGGTGTCACATAGTGAACCGCGTCCACATTGGCTACATAGTTTGAAAACGAAACCTGATCGCCCGTTTGTACGTTGGTCGCGGTGACCGCTACTCGCATCTTGGAAGCATCATTCAGACGCTCAAAATCACAAACCTCGGCCAAAGTTTTGCGCATTGGCGATACATCGCACAAGCTTGTCCACTTTGTGTAGTTGTATAAATCGTGGCGGGATTGCCAAAAACCTGGATTGCCGAACATTGAGAACGTTGCCTGTCTGTCTGGCGGCCAGAAAGGCAGCGGCGAAAGAGTTATTGCGTCCCACAGGCGCTTTACGCTCGCACGAATGTCGCCGTCACGTGCACCCGCGATCGCAGCCGCAGTAGCCGCTCCAATCGACACACCAGTGACGGCAACCGGTTCCCAACCAAGTTCGATCAGGCGTGTAACAGCGCCGTACTCATATGCACCAAGCGCGCCGCCACCCTGCAGGACCAATCCCATTTTTGGCATCGTAGTTGCTCCGCTTACCAGCCGTATCCCTATGACATTGCACATAAAGGGCGGTGAGTTGTTTATTCCATCCCTGCGAAAACGCGCACCGGGTGACAATGGTCTCGTTTCTTGAGCGTGTTGAACTGTATTGTCTTTTGTATCACAAAAGCCTTGCGTGGCGACAAATTTTCCCTGGTGCCAAGCATAGGAGACCGGCGTGAGTGCACTCACAATCTCGTTGATAGCGTTTGCGTTTGTTTTCGGCGGGGCATTTCTCGGTATGTTTGTGCGCAACGCTTTGCCGGAGGGCCATCTCCGCGAAGACGTAAAGGACGTCGTAAGGCTCAATATGGGCCTCATTGGGACACTTGCAGGTATTGCCCTAGGGCTGCTGATCGCCTCGGCCAAGAACTCGTATGATGCCAGCAACACTCAGATCAAGCAGTTCACTGCCAACATCATTCTGCTCGATGTTCTGCTTGAGCACTATGGGCCGGAGGCGCAGAACTTGCGCATTGCACTGCGCGACGCGGTCCCACCAACGGTTGATCAGATTTGGAACGAACGGAATAACGATACCAAATTAGCGCCATTTGTGGCTACCACGGAGGCGGTGGCATTTATCAAGAAAGTCCAAGAGCTCCAGCCGAACAATGAAGAACAACGTGACCTTCGAGCGCAAGTGCTCAGCGCTGTCGCCGACTTACGCCAAGCGCGTTATGCGCTGTATGCTCACGCGCACGATGCTGTTTCAGCGCCATTTCTTGTAATCATCATTTTTTGGCTCACAATTATTTTTGCAGGCTTCGGCCTGTTTGTTCGGCCCAATACGATTGTGATCGTAACGTTGTTTGTCGGTGCGCTCTCGGTATCGAGTGCACTTTTCCTCTTCCTCGAAATGGATCGGCCGTTTGCTGGATTATTGATGATATCCAGTGAGCCGGTGCGCCACGCGCTTGTACCGCTTACTCCCTGATAGCCGTCCCGACCCTCGATGTAATCGACAGAGAGGTACTGTTTGCTGCGGTGCGTTAGTCCGGAACTGGCCCATAGCGACAGATAGTGCGCTGCAACCGAATGTCGGCTTTTGGGCGAAGAGCGGAAGTGGCTGGGTATGCTCGAAACGGTGCGACTGAATAGTTGCGCATATTCTTTCCCGCCAAATCAAACCGCGACTGGAGCGGCACGGTGAGGATTTAGATCAGGCATAACGCTTCGATACTTTAGTGCTCAGCAATCCTTGTAGCTTCGACCAACGCCGCCGGCCTGGGACGTTGCGCACCGCGATGGCGACGGTTTTTCTGGCCCACCGGGACGAGAAGTCGCTTGCCGCGTGTAATGCCTATAAAGCAAATTACGCTGCAGCATGGCGTAATGCTTCGTCGTCGGCGGGATGAACACCGCCGGGCGGAGTTCGAAATTAGGAGCCCGGCGAGGAACTGTCCGGTTTACGACGGTTGAGGGGGTGCGTTTCCGAGCGGATTTTGTCATTTAATTCAATATTGGCTTGGACACTACTGTCCGTAAAGTGAACACCCCGAACTGCCGAGAGGACGTTGCTCGCTCTTGTCTTCCGACAGTTGTCCGGGCGGCCCGGGCCGTAAAGGGCTGATCCCTTTTTGTCCATCATGTGACACGTCGAATTTTGGGACCTGGGCTGACCGTTGGGATGACAGAAGATGGGCTCGTCTGAGTCTAGCTTTTCGACTTCTTCACTCCGAAACTTTCGGAGTTTTTCGACATATCTTTGAACGGTCTCATTGCAGACAACCTCCCGCTCCCGACTAACTTGCTTCCGTATTGACTTGCCGATCGACGACGACGGGAAGTGTGAAAGAAAACGTCGAGCCCTGACCAACCTGTGACTCGACCCATATTTTGCCGCCGTGCATTTCGATTATGCGCTTTGATATGGCGAGCCCCAAGCCGGTTCCCCCCTTCTTCCGCGTGATCGCATTGTCGGCCTGCTGGAACTCCTGAAAAAGCTTGGCCTGATCGGCAGCGGAGATACCGGGCCCTGTGTCATGCACCGATACGTGGAATGAACCGTCGGTATCTGCGGCCTTGATGACAACTTCACCGGCATCAGTGAACTTGATGGCATTGCCGACGAGGTTGATTAGAACCTGCGTCAAGCGACGCCCATCGCCACGGCCAGGAGGCAGTTTAGGAGCCAGCTCAACCTTGAACAGAAGTTTCTTGTCGGCCGCTAGCGGCTCCAGCGTGCTACGGACGGTTTGAGCAATATCTTGAAGCGAGTAATCAGAGAGTTCGAGTACGAGGTGGCCGGCCTCGATCTTGGACAAATCGAGCACGTCATTGATCAAGCCGAGCAGGTGCTTGCCATTGCTTTCAAGCCTTTTGAGTACGCTGAGCATCTTCTCCGAAGGCGGGCCGTAGATGCCATCGGCGATCAGTTCGGTGTAGCCGAGAATGGCGTTGAGTGGCGTGCGCAGCTCGTGGCTCATATTGGCAAGAAACTGCGATTTGTGTTGGCTGGCGACTTCGAGCTGCCGGCTTTTGTCCTCAATCTCGTGAAACAGCCGGGCGTTTTGGATCGCCAGCACTGATTGCGCGGCGAAAGTCTTGATCAGATCGATGGTGTTCTGCGGGAAGGCGCCGGGCATCTTGCGGCGCACCACGAGCATGCCGACGGCCTCCTCCCCGCGCAACAGCGGCGCCACCAAGCGCGCCCTGAAACCGGCACGGAGCGTAATCTCGTTTATGTGCGAGGGAGCTTCCTCCCTTAAGTCGGTGGCTTGCATCGGCTCCGCCTGCGCCAGGACAGCCGCCGTGTTCGGCTCATCAAGGCCAATGCGTTGCTGCGTGAGTGCGTCAATTAGCTCCTGAGCCATGCCGTAGGTAGCGCGCAGATGAAATTCGCGCTGCGGCTCGTCGAAGACGTAGATCGCACCGGCCTCGGTGCCGGAGAGTTGCACCGCCTTCGCGACGATGGCGGAGAGCACGGTCTCCAGATCGAGCGTCGAATTAACTGCCTGGGACACTTCACCCAGCGCTCGCAACTCCTCGACCGAGCGGCCAAGCTCGTCGGTGCGTTGGCGCAGCTCGCTCACCAGTCGCGCATTTTCAATTGCGATCACCGCCTGGTCGGCAAAGGTCTCGACCAGTTCGATCTGCTTGTCGGTAAACGACCGCACGCTCGTCCGGCTCAGTACGATCACGCCAATCGGGTTGCCCTCGCGTAGGAGCGGAACCCCCAACATCGTGCGCGAACCACCGATTCTTGCGCTCTCTTTGAAATCATATTCTGGGTCGGTTTGAACATCGGAAATTTGCACGACCCGCCTTTCGAGCAACGCACGGCCGGAGATGGAACCGCAGCCCGAAGGTAGGGGATGCTGCCCCATGTATAGGGTGAATTCTGCCGAATACCCGTAGCTTGCAACCTGTCGCAATGTCTCGCCGGTTTGCTGAGCAATTCCCGCCGCTTCCGCTTCGCACAGCTTAGCGGCCGATTCGGCAAGCGTATTGAGCACGGATTGCAGATCGAACGTCGAGTGACTGATGACCTTGAGCACGTCGGCGGTGGCTGTCTGCTGCTGAAGCAACTCGCGCAGTTCGTTTAGCAACCGCGTGTTCTCGATGGCGATCACGGCCTGGCTGGCAAAGGACCTGATGAGTGCGATCTGCTTGTCGCTAAATGGCACGGGGTCGCGATGAGCGGTGTTAATCACACCGATCACTGTACCCTCGCGGATCAAAGGCACTGAGATCAGCGCGTCGTAACCGAATTCGCGGGCTAACTCTTGTGTCTTCGGCGGGGCTTCGGGGTTGCCCAGAATCGGTACAAGCTGCAACGCGCGTCCGGAGAGAATTGCCTTTCCAGGAAGCAGCCTGTCATCTATCGGCAGCGGATAATGGTCGGCTAACTTCTCGAAACCGGGGCCTCCTTTAATTCCGGCCACTTCGAGCATGCCGTTGCGAACAAGCAACACAAGCGCGAAACGCGTACCGAACAAGCGCAGTAGGTTGTCCAGGATCGCCTCGAAGACTGGCCCAGCGTCAGTAATCGAGCCGCTGATTGACACAAGAATTTCACTTGTCGCCGTTTGCTGCTCCAGCGATTCGGTGAGATCGATGGTGCGCTGCCGCAACTCATTGAGCAGCCGCGCATTCTCGATAGCGATGACGGCCTGGGCGGCAAAGTTCTTGACTAGTTCGATCTGCTTGTCGGTAAAGGGGTGAACTTCCTGGCGGTAAATGGTGAAGCCGCCGACCAGTTCCTCCTCTTTCAGCATCGGGACGGCGAGTAGTGTCCGCACGCCTGCAAGTTCGACGCCACTCACGGTCCACGGATCGCGTTCGGCGTAACTGGGGTACGCGGACAAATCAGGGACATGAACAAACGTCTTGGTCGCGATCATGCGACCTGCCGGAGTTTGCGGACCAGGAAGGTTCGGTGAACGCCCGCGCGCCGCGGCGAACGCCGCTGGCGCATTGTATGAAGCCATGAGCTGCAGGGCGTCGCCATTCCAACGATAGATATTTCCGAACTTGGCGTCGCAGATGCGTACGGCGCTCTCCAGCATGGTCGCAAACACCGGCTCAAGATCGCCGGGGGAGCTGGAGATGACCTGCAACACCTCCGAGGTCGCCGTCTGCTGCTCCAGTGACTTCGGTAAGCGCAGCGGTGCGTTCGGTTAGTTCGTCCGTGCGCTGGCGCAGCTCGTTGAGGAGTCTCGCATTTTCAATGGCGATGACAGCCTGGGCGGCGAAGCTCGTGACCAGCGCGATCTGCTTGTCGGTAAAGGGATAGACCTTATGGCGGGAGAGGACGAACGCGCCGACAACTTCGTCGTCCTTGAGCATCGGCACCATAAGCGTCGTCCGTACGCCGCCGAGTTCGACGCCCATAACGGCGCCGGGCGCGCTGCGGTCAAGATAGACCTGCTCCGCCGCCAGATCGCTCACGTGAACCGCGCTCTTGCTCAGAATCATGCGGCCGAGGGGATCTCGCCCGTGTACCTTGAAGCCTTCTCCAATGCGCCGGCGCGCCTCGGCCAGGGCGGCGGGCGTCTTGTGCGACGCCAACATGTGCAGATCGCCGTCCCAGCGGTAGATATTTCCGAAGGTGGCGTCGCAAATCCGCACCGCATTCTCCAGCATGCGGACAAACACCCGCTCAAGATCGCCGGGCGAGCTCGAGATGACCTGAAGCACCTCCGACGTCGCCGTCTGCTGCTCCAAGACTCGGTTAGGTCGTTAGTGCGCTGGCGCAACTCGTTCAGCAGCCGCGTGTTCTCGATGGCAATGACAGCCTGGGCGGCAAAATTCTTGACCAACTCAATCTGCTTGTCGGCGAATTGGCGGACTTCCTTGCGATAGATGGCGAATGCGCCGACGAACTGAGTTTCCCGAAGCAGCGGGACGAGCAGAAGGGTCCGGGCACCGGCGACATCAACGAGCTTGGAAAACTCGACGTCGCCCGCAATGTAGGACCGCTCGGTTCTCACGTCGGCAACATGAATGACCTCCTTGTTTTGGATGATGCGGACCAGAGGAACATCCGGATGCAGGTCGCGCGCCAAAAACGGCATTTGTCGCGCCTCGGTGTAGGCCTGCGACGCTTGGTAAAGCGCAACAGTGCGAAAAGCCTCACCGTCGTAAAGAAATAGATTGCCAAACTCAGCTTCACACAGCCGCGTCGCTTTCTCCAGCATGGCTTGGAACACCGGCTCTAATGCGCCGGGCGACGAGTTGATGACGCGGAGTACGTCGGCGGTCGCCGTCTGCTGCTCGCGCGCCTCGGCAAGTTCGCGCGCCTGACGTTCAAGCTGCTCTTGCAGTTCGTTAAGCGACGAACTGGCTCCGGGCGCGGCCTTTGACGCCATCCTGCGCTTCGGCTTCGTCGCCGTGCGGTGCCACACCTTCGCTGGCTTACGGCTTATCGTGTTGCGCCGTCTCACCTAGCCCTCCCTGGGCGGACGACCACAACCTATCACATCATGGGGTTCGTTGTGCATCACAGCAAAATTCGCTGCCGATTGGCAGCAATGGGGTCATTCGCTTCAGATCGAGGATGCCCGAATGTCGGCTTGACCTCCAACTACGGAAGTATCGCTGCACCACGGCAAACGTCGAAACGGGCCAGGATAGAGACATCACCCTCGCCGCCGGGTCATTCGAGGTTGAGACCGATTGTCGTGATCGGAACCAGCCCCAGTGGTGCGCGTCCTGCTCACCAATAAACCGACCGAGTCATCGAAATCGCCCCGAAATGGCCGTTACTTAGGCTTGGCCGTCGTCTGTCATTAATCACATCATCTACTGCGACTGATGACAGTTTATCGCCAGTACGTCATGTCATTACTTGTGGCTTCATGATGGCTCATCGAGTTGCGTGGGCGATGTCATCTGCTCTGGAGTGGGGCCGCATGGCGCATGCTCACGGGAAGATCTGCCACCGGCCTTCAAAACTGTGCGTGCAAGCGCGCTCCGATGACCGATACCGGCCCACGGTCGCTGTTGTATGCAGGATCGACAACGAACTGATAGTCGAAGGTCAGGTACGTGGAGGAGGAGATAGCGTAGCTATAATACGTCTCAATGATCTGCTCGAGACCGGGATGAGGAAGCATGCCGTCGCCGACTAGGATGCCCAAGCCTCCATCATTTAGGAACGCTTCGTGGACACTGGAAATGCCGTTGACGATGCCGGCTAATCCGACCGTGTCGTTTGGGCGTCCGGGACTATCAGAATTTCCGTGTGAGGCCGGTTATCCGTCATGAGTTCACGAATCGCTCGGTGAACATGACGGCGAATTGCGTTTTCGCCTCGGCCCACTCGCGCGGCGGTCGTTTCCATTCCGCAGTGGCGCGGTTCAAGACCAAATATAACAGCTTCGTCGCGGCGTCGTCAGAGGGAAAATGTCCTCTGGTTCTGACGGCGCGGCGCAGTTTGGAATTTAGCGCCTCGATGGCATTCGTGGTGTAGATGATTCGCCGCACGCCTTCGGGGAAAGCGAAGAAAGGAATCACGAGCTCCCAGTTGCGGCGCCAGCTCTGCGCGATTGCCGGATATTTTGCGCCCCACGGACTTTGCGCAAAGGCGTCGAGGGCAGCCTGGCCAGCAGCAGCATCGGCCGCGCGATAAACAGTCCGCAGCGCCTGCGCCAGGCTCTTGCGATCCTTCCAGGAGGCAAAATCCATGGAATGGCGGATCAGATGGACGATGCAGGTTTGCACGATTGTCTGTGGGAAGACGGCATTAATGGCTTCGGGAAAACCCTTCAAGCCGTCGACGACGGCGATGAGAATGTCCTGGACCCCGCGGGTCTTTAACTCGTTTACGACGCGCAGCCAGAATTTGGCGCCCTCGGTCTGTTCGATCCAGATGCCAAGAATCTCCTTGGTGCCGTCCGGCAGAACACCCAACGCGATGTAGATCGCCTTATTGCGCACGAAGCCTTCGTCGCGGACCTTGACCCGAATGGCATCGAAGAACACCAGCGGGTAGCAGATATCGAGGGGCCGGTTCTGCCATTCTGCAACCTCGTCCAGCACCGCGTCGGTGATCGCCGAAACCAGGTCCGGCGAAACCTCGATGCCGTAGAGTTCCTCAAGATGGCCACGGATCTCGCGGACCGTCATCCCGCGCGCATACATCGAGATGATCTTGTCATCGAAATCCGGAAACCGGCGCTGGTATTTAGCGATCAGCTTGGGGTCAAACGTCCCGGCCCGATCCCGCGGCACCGAAAGCGTCATCTTCGAGGTGCCGGTCAGAACAGACTTCTTCGAATAGCCGTTGCGGTGAATTGACTTGCCCCCAACGCTGTCAGCGTCAAGATGCTCCTCAAGCTCGGTGTTCAAGATCCGCTCGGAGAGCGCCTTCTTCAGCTCGTCAACCAATCCGTCCTTATTGAATACATCCTTTGGATCGCGGCCGGCCAGAAGCTGGTCCAGTAGGTCTTTCTCGATAGCCATGTGATGCTCCTTCGATTCTCATCATCATGACCTCACACAAATTCCTGACAGTCCCGGGCGTCCCCATTGTTTGCCGTTCAGTGAGAGACCGCCGGCGATAGTGCGGTCGATGTCGGTGTAATCATACGGCTCGATATTGCCGTCAGCCCAGCCCGCCCGCATAAAGACACCGAGATTGGATGTGATTTCCTGCTCGATGTTCATGTCGATACCACCGCGGCTTCTATATTGGCGTACCGCAGCGATATTTGGCGGACCTCCAGTGAGATCAGCAAATGCGATCGCATCCTCAAAGCTGCAGTACGGCGCAAGCTCGCACAGGACCAGTGATGCCCTTAAGGTCGCGCGCACCAAGGTCCTCAAGTTCAAACAGGTTGCCAAGCAGCCTTCGCGTGCTATCGGCGATGACCACCGTGTCAGGCTCGGCTATCCCTTGCAGCCGCGCGGCAAGATTTGGCGTCTCGCCAACGATACCGCGCTCCTGAGAGCCGCCTGCATCGACCACATCTCCGACTACGACCATGCCAGTGGCAATACCAACGCGGGTTTGAAGCTCTGCGTGGGTCTTCAGCCGAGCCACCGCCGCAACCAGTTCCAGTCCTGCTCGGACCGCTCGCTCAGCATCATCCTCGTGCGCCTGTGGGAAACCAAAGTAAACGAGGACACCATCGCCCAAATATTGGGACACAAAGCCTCCAAACCGGCGCACCGTCTCAGCAGCGCACTTGTGGTACGCGGAGATGACCTCACGAAGGTCCTCGGGGTCCATTCGAGCCGATAGCGCCGTCGAGCCGACGAGGTCCGAGAACATCACCGTGACTTGGCGGCGTTCGGCGGTCTCCTGCTGCTTCGGGGTCGCCGGTTCCACAGAGGGCGCCTTGACGCCCGCATCCGTGTGCAGAGCAGCGATGGCATCGAGCAGTTTACGGCGGTGTCCAACAACACCGATACCAAGGTCCTTGAGGTCCTCCGCCGTCAGGTTCTGAAGGACCGTCTCGTCTATCTCGTTCTCGCGGAATGCCGCCTCGTATTTTCCGAGACCTAGGCTCCGCAGCCAGACCACCACGTCCATTACGGCGCTCCCGTGCCGAGTAACGGATACGTCCTTCGGGCTCGCCGAGAAGGCGTACCGTGCGAAGACAAATCATATTACCGCGCGGCGGGTTTAAGAACATTTTTGAAATCGGGTGCCGGGGTGCCTTTCCTGAAATCTGCGCGGCGGGAGGGACCCATCGAGCTGAGCCGACCTTTCAGCCAACGAGACAGTGTTCGTGGCAGGCGCCTGTTTCTACGATGATAGGTTCGGCGGCGATGGGGACCTGATGTCCGCTGTGGTGCGGATAGCTACCAAAGAGCGGACATCGAATTAGGTCCGTTTGGGGGCCATTACCGGAAGTCAGCGGTCTCACTCGATCACCTTGTCGGCGCGAACCAGGAATGATTCTGGGATTGCGAGCCCGAGTGCCTTCGCGGTCTTGAGGTTGATCACCAGCTCAAACTTAGTCGGTTGCACGACCGGCACATCGGCGGGCTTGGCGCCGCGCAAAAGCTTGACAATTACTGGGGCCACTGGCTCCCGAAAGATTTGCCCAAGACGTGGGCCGTAGGCGACAAAACCTCCTTCCTCCGCCATCTCTGGCCATTGGTAGATGGTGGGGACGTGCAGCTCTGCGACCTGGTGCATAATGAGCTGACGATTGGCATAGAGCATCGGTGATGCCAAAACGTTGAGCGCTGTGGCGCCCGATGCGTTCGCCATGTTGATGGCCGCTGCGATCTCCTCGGGCTTGGCGGTCCGATGAATTGAAAGCTCGATGTTGCGGGCGCGTGCCGCCTCCTGGAGTGCCTCAAGCTGCGCAACTGATGTTACGTTGGAATCGGCGAGGGCCGCCATTTGGTGAATGCCGGGGGGCACCGCGTCGATCAGAATGTCCTGTCGTTTGCCGTCAAGCTCGGTCGCTAGGATGCTGACGCCCGTTGTGTTGCCGTTTGGCCGTGCCAGCGAGTTAACCAATCCCTCACTCACCATATCGTCTGTAACCCCGAGGATCGGAATGCTTTTCGTTGCCTGCTGCACGACGCGAATTGCACCGCCGCCGCCAACACAGAGGACATCGGCCTCGGCTTTTATAAGCTGCGCCGCATATTCCGAGATCAGCTCAGGGTGTTGCCCAAAAACACGGTAATTGATCGTGAGGTTTTGGCCGTCAATAAAGCCGCGGCGTCGCAGATCGTCCATAAGAAGCACCATCAAAGGGTGTTCCCGCGGGAAGGGAAATAAGATGCCAAGCCGATAGGTCCGCCCCACTTCCTGCGCGATGGAAGCGAACGGCCACGTGACTGTCGCGCTACCTATAAGCGTGATGAATTCCCGCCGCCTCATAGGCTTCCCCTGGGGCGAGGATCAATAACTCAGTATAACAGGATAACAGGACTGCGGGCGGGTTCTATGGCCGTGTGTCCCAGCGAGATCGGTCCCTCCTGTCCGCGATAGGTCAATCGCGACCGGGGCGAGCTAGCAGAAAATCCGGCCATGTCCGCTATGCCCCCCGAAAGCGACCGAAAACCGTTTCAGGGCCGCAGTTGTGATGGGCCATAAGGCGCCAGCCGACTACTTGCTTCGCGCTTTCGTTTTAATGCTGATCAGGCGCCTGGTGGGCGATAAGCAACGGGTTTCTCCAAGGCTGCGTCGAGTTCGCTCGTAGTCAGCAATTCGATCGTGCGGTATTCTGAAAATGCTCCCGTAGAGTAGGCAAGCGCCGAAATTGCGGCGAGGGTCGATAATTTACCAACATTCGCATCATGCGTCGCAGCAAACTGCTTAGCTATTCGATTACCTCGCCGGCGAGCAATTGCATCGAGGAGGGTACGGTCAGTCCGAGCAGCTTCGCCGTCTTCATATTGATCACGAACTCGAACTTGGTCGGCTGCTCGACCGGAATATCGGCCGGCTTGGTCCCGCGCAGTATCTTGTCAACAATTTCGCCAGCGCGCCGAAACAGGTCCGAAAAGTTTGGTCCGTAGGACATGAGTTCCCCAGCTTGGACACAACCGCTTTCGTTGAAGCTCGTCGGCAGCCTCGCGCTGAGCGCTAACGTCGCGATTTGCGTGCGGTTCGCGTTAACGAGGCCGTCGACCGCAACGTAAACTGCGTCGGCTTGGGACTTAATCGCCTCGAAGGCCGGTGCAATATCCTCCGCTCGGCGAATCCCGTGTGGCGCAACACCAAGGCCGAACGCGCGAGCCGCGGCCTGAGCCTGGTCATTCTCGCGCAAGGCTGCGGGATAGCCGGCGTCGAACATGATCGCCAATCTCCGGAGGCTGGGGACGGCCTCTCGCAAAAGCTCGAGCCGCTTGCCGGCAATATCGCTCTGCTCGACCGAGAGGCCCGTGACGATGCCGCCGGGGTGCGCAAGGCTGGTGACGGACCGGATCGACCGCGATTGCGAATACAATGGGGATGGCCGCCGTCACCTGCTTCAGGGTGGTGACAGCACGTCCATACGTGACAATGACGTCGACGTTCCGCCGCACGAATTCGGCAGCGATCTCAGCGATGCGCTCGGGGCGTCCTTCCGACCAGCGGTACTCAATCGCGATGGTGTGACCCTCGATCCAGCCGAGTTCACCCAGTCGCTCAACAAAACGAGCTGTCCATGGACGCCAACTCGGAGGGTCGTCGCCCAAATACCCGATGGTCCGCAGCTTGTCCGGCGCCTGCGCGCGCGCTGCGAGCGACCATATCGCTGTTGCGCCGAGCAGACTGACGAACTCGCGCCGTCTCATGGGCTGCTCCCTCAGGCCCGGTATTGCACCTCACCATTTCCCTGACTGCAAGCTGTTTTGTGCATCACAGCAATTTTTGGCGCCGATGACGGATATGGGTCAAACTCGATCAATCGCCGATGTCCGAGTCATGTTCTTTTTCACGATAGCGGACAAAAACGTATACGTTACTGCACTTCTGTTTCGGGCCAGGAACGGAACGTCCTGACGGTGCAATTGTGCGAGCGGAGTGCGCGTTATCTCTATATGCGGATTGTCGCGACGAGCGAGTTGCTGCAATTATCTGGCTTCGCGAATCACGCGGTATGAAACTCACCGACTATGAATGGGCTGCCGTCAGGCTACATCATCGGAAATGATCAAAATAATCGTAATAGTCTAATGCGACCCAGGCAAACAGAGCGAAGATCAATATGGCGGCGATCCATCGGAAGATGTCGGGCCGCAATTCTCGCCAGTAATCGATCAGCAGCCTGTTCATGTTTCACCACATCGTTGCATTTCGCGGCGTTAGACGAGCAGGCAACGTAGCTTATGTCTAGGGGCAGACGGGATCCATCTGAACGGGAATCCTGGCAGCTCACAACGTTCGCGCAATGTCGAGCGCGCGCGGGAACTGGTTCGACGGGACGCCGACAAGGCCGACCACGCGGTAGAGTTCGAGGATGGGCGCGGTAGCTTGGGGCCTATGTCCAACGCCCCGTTTTCCATCCCCGCTCATCAAACCGGACAAGCCGATCTCCGGCATCCGGCTTTCCGACTGGCTTCACCGCAAGGCACACGACGGGACCGCTCGGGGCAGCCGTTGGAGGCACAGAACGCCGAGTTCTCGATGAATTACATCGAATGTGAATTGGCGATTGCCGCGCCCTTGCACCTTGTGCCTTCGCACGAGGAACCTGCGCACACGTTCAAAGACGTAATGGTCGACGCTACGGTATGCCTTGCTCCGCGAGCCGTAGCCAAAGTAGTTGGACCAGCCTCGCAGTGACCTGTTCAGCTTGTCACGCACTTCTGGCCATGGATCGATATTGCTCGGCACCAGAAGATCGCCGACCTTTGTTTTGAGCCGTTGCACGCTCTTCTTGGACGGGCTCGCACCCTGATACCAATTCCCGTTCGCCTCGAACAAATGCGCGCCGAACGAGTAGCCAAGGAAGTCGAAGCGTTCCTTTCGGGCGTTTCTCAACGATGTTTTACCCTCGTTAATCGTCAACCCGAGCTTGGTCATCACCGCCTTTGTCCACGCTAATGCCTCCGCCGCGCGACCGCGGCTGAGGATAACGAAGTCGTCGGCATAGGAGACGACGTGAGCATGGAACGTGTCGCCGCATCCGGTCAAACGCCAATGCTTCAGGAACCGGTTCATGTAGATGTTGGCGAGCAGTGGACTTGCGACGCCGCCTTGCGGCGTGCCGCGCGTGTTTCCATTGCCGCCACTCATGCGCCGGGTTCCGTCCGCGTCCCGTTCCTCGATCGGCGCCCTCAGCCACATTTTGATGAGGCGCAGGACGTTTCGATCCACGACACGCCGGGCTACTGACTTTATCAGCTCGGAATGCGGGATCGTATCGAAGTACTTGGACAAATCAGCATCAACTACGTCAGCATACCCCCGGCATAAATGCCGGTGCACTTCCCTGACCGCGTCTACCGCTCCGCGTGTGGGTCGGTAGCCGTAGGCATTGTCCTCGAAGTCAGCCTCGAAGATGGGTTCGATCACGATCTTGGCGGCAGTCTGAATCACACGATCACGAATGGTCGGAATGCCGAGCGGACGCTCGCCACCATTCGCTTTGGGGATCATCACCTGCCGCACCGGATCAGGTCGGTATGTCTTCGAGACCAGTTCCGCGCGCAAGCCCGCCAACCATGCTTCCAGCCCCTGCTCCTCGATGCGAGCAAACGTCATCCCATCCGCACCCGGTGCGCCCGCATTAACGCGGGCGAGCCGATAGGCGTGGTCCAGGATGTCCTCGCGACAGATCTTGTCGTAGAGCAGATAGAAGCGGAAGGCGGGCTCCGCCTTCGCTTTGCAGTAGAGCTTCCTCTGAAGGTTCCGGATCTTATCAGGCGTTGTCAGGCTCATCGCCAATCACCTTCACCTCACCATCTTCGAAAGCGCACCAGAAGTCGGGGCCCTTTGCTCCGCCGGCATTACCCGGCCTCAACACTCTTACGACCCCGTCCGACTCCCGCCGTGACCACCGCCTGATGCGATGCTGAGGCTGCTACCCTCGTCTGCGACGGGTCTCCCCCTGTAACTACGAACCACCCTTCCGACGTGCCGTACCCACTACCCCGGCGGATCGTGCGGGTGCGCGTGTCGATTACTTCCCCACACGTGCGGCCTTCCCCAAATGACCGGAGGGTCGGCATCCGCATTAGAACTTTCGAGGCCTGCTCGGGCTTCACTTTATTACGGCCCATCAGATCGCTCAGCAGCCCAAGGCTGCCTTTGTCGCAGGGCTCCGACCCAGCCAGTTACCCGACCGTGTCGCCTGCCAGCTTCCGGACCAATCGACATTTATCCGGGTGAGATCCTCCCTCACTGATAGTTCGCGCCCTCGGGGCGCACGGTCATCAACGTCGGTTCGAGTGCGCGCGCCAGTGATTTCCGCTTTACCTCCGATTTCAGACATTTTTCTGTCTCGCAACAAATGACGCTCAGGGTCCACGAGGAGACATTCTTATGTATGGCGGTGGGGAGCGCACCACGCCGATCATGTGGGGCTCCGCACTATTTCTGGTCCAAATGCCAAGCACCGTCCCAGTTTTGTGCCAGGTTCGCCGCCTGCAACGCATCTAGACGTTTTAAGAGGGTTCGCGACGGTCCGTCGTCGGGAACTATTGCAAGCGCCGCCGCAAAGCCGCTGTGCGCTGCCTCCCATTGCCTGGCACGATACGCCGCCAGCGCTTCGGCAAATCGTGTGCGGAGTTCCGCTTGTGTAGTCGTCAGTTCGCCTTTGCGGGCCATTACCTCGAACACGGCCTGCGGCACTTTTTGACCAAGTACGACAACGCGGTCGATCTCGCGTACCTCAACGTCTGAGGCGGCAGCTTTGGCGGTCGCCGCGGAGGCCAGCACCCGCGTCCCATAGACCTTATTGGCTCCTTCCAGTCGCGAGGCGAGATTCACCGAGTTGCCCATGATCGTGTAACTCATCATCAGCTCCGAGCCGATGCTTCCGACCAGTGCCTCGCCGGTAGCCACGCCGATGCGGATGTCCAATGGAGGCAAGTTGCGAACGCCCAGGATTTCCGGCAGCTCGGCGCATAGAGGAGCAACCCGCTCGACCATATCGAGCGCGGCAAGGCAAGCGAGCCGCGCCTGGTCCGCATCATCATTAAAGGGCGGTCCCCAATAGGCCATGATGGCGTCGCCGATATACTTGTCGATGACGCCGTGCTGAGCCCTGATCGGCGCAGACATCATTGACAAATAGCGGTTCATGACTTTCACCAGACCTTGCGGAGTCATCCCCTCGCTGATGCTGGTGAAACCCACAAGATCGCAGAACAGCGTCGTCATTAAACGCCGCTGTCCGGAGGTCGCGAGCGCGGGTCGGTCGATTAGTCCCTCGACGACCTGTGGATCGACGTATTTTCCGAATGTTTCGCGAATGCGCTCTTTGAGACGCAATTGCTCGACCATGTGATTGAAAGCGGTGGTGAGAGCTCCGATCTCATCCCGCGAGGTAACTTGAAGCATTTGGTCTAAATGACCTGCCTCTATTGCGCGTGTGCCTTCCAGCAGCCGCCTCACTGGCCGCATCATTCCGGCGCTGACCAGCAGTGAAACCGCCAAGCCCAAGATTGTCGCGAGCGCCGTCAGGGCCGCAGCGCCGATCATCAGCTCGCGTTGCTTACGCAGCGTTTGCGCTGTGCTGGCTTGAACAAGAGTGAGCATTTCGGAGCGAATGGCGTTCATCTTCCGGGTTAGTTCGTCGCGCAGTCCCTCAACGCGCTCAAGCCCGGCGGCGATCTCCTCTGAGTTGCCGGTGTCGAGTAGAGGCAGCAGGCGCTTGGTTTCGTTGGCGAGATAGCGGCGATCGTCAGTAAGTATGGTGTCAAGCAGAGTTTTAATGTGCGTGAGCGCAATCGTATCCGAGAACGCAGTGTTGTCGATCATGGCCTGTATCAGCGCCGCAGCCGCAAGCTCCTCGCGATCGATATCGGCGAGCTTTGCTTCAGCCACGGCTATGCTCTCGGCGTAGCGAATGTAATCGGGCGGCGTCGCGGTCTTGGCGATGATCATCCTTCGGACTGCGATCGCTCTACCCAGCGAATTGATCGTTGCGTCCGATAAGTCGTGGTAAGCCGGAAAATAATCCGCTGAAAGTTGTTCGAGACGATTGCCGACCCGCATCGCGGCTACGAACGACAGCGCTGCCGTGCCGACCATGAGCACGATCAACCCGACAGCGATGCCAAGGATTTTAGTTCGGATCGACGATCGAACAGGCATTACGGCTTTCTCTTCGTCTCACTCGCAGAGTGTGCTGCGCTGCTGTCTTAGTTATCCCCTGCCGCGTCGATACGCCTTCCCTTTTTATAAAACGCATGAAGAACGGTGTCGAACGTTGATGTAGGTCAACTTGTTCTCGACTTGCCTAGTAGCCCGGTGAGAGAAGGACTTGGTGTCTGAGGACTGCTTTGGGTCAATCGCGACCGGGGCGAGCTAGTAGAAAATCCGGCCATGTCCGCTACGCCCCGAAAGCGACCGACAACCGTTTCAGGGCCGCATGTCGTGATGGGCCAAAACCTGCCGTGAGCATCTGCAGCAAAATGCATGCTCGCGCACACTTCCGGTCGCGCTGAATAGACCGACGGCGCTGGTCAAGCAGCAGTCGGCAATTCTTCCTTGTGCTGCGCATCCGCTGACCGCATCAGCGAAGCACCATCAAGCGAGCGCCGCACTTCGATTGCGCCGGGAGCAAACATAATCCCCGTGGGCGGGGTGAAGCGGAAGCTGTGGCACCCGCTGCCCATGCCTGCTTGCTGGAGGTCCTCGCGGTAGCGGTTGGCGAGAACCTGTCCGATCAATCGGCCGCTGGCAAAAATGTCCAGACAGACCGGCGCTTCGGGATGGGCGACGTTCTGCGCCCAACCTTCGACGACATGCGGCGCAATCCGATCGACATAGCCACGCAGCGTACCGGTGGGGACGGCGGGTTCCTCCGCCACCACTCCGGCGCGCCGCGCGATGCGCCGCCGCACCGCCTCGACCTCGTAGCCTTGGTCCAGCCGCGGTGCGCAATATTGGGCCACCTCTGGCAGTGCATCCGGATAGAGCCTCCGGTATTCGTGGGCGTTGTGGAACATGCCGCGACTGTCATTGTCGATGAACGTCTCGGACAAGGCGCCCTCGGCGACGATCACATCGTGGCTGTCGAGTTCGACGTGGTAGTACTCGACTGCCTTCGGTCCGCTCGGCCTGGACGATGCTGATCCCATTTACGAGATCCTTCGCCTCGATCAGCACACCTTCCCGATGCACGCTCTCGAAATACATGGCGTGACACGGCGAAATCCAAAGGTCACGGCGCGGGACGTTCTCGCTGAGCGCACCCGCTCTGATACAAATCGGCAAGATGTCCTTGCGGCCCAGGATAAAGCGGCCGTCATAGCTGCGTCGTCCGATCCATTTTATTGTCCGCGTTGCGCCGGACATGATGACGACCCGGTCGCCGATCTGCAATTTCTCGACCGCAACATCGCCCCGATTAGTCGCGATCAAGGTTCCCCGGCAATAACACGCGGCATTGTCGGCTGCGGTGAGATCGTCCCTGCTGAGTGTTGCATCGAGGTTTTGCAGGTAGTCATTCAAGACCTGCTGATAGCCGGCATCTCCGCTCGTTCGAGCCAACGCCGCGGCGGCATCGCCTTGTTCAGCGATGCTGGCGCCCGTAATGTCGATGAAAGCCTGCAGAGGAGAACTGGTACCGGCGAGCTGTTGATTGAGGGCCGCATCAGTCTCGGAAACGATGGTTGCGACCACTTGCGCTGCAGCCAAATCTAGTCCGGCCGACTGGCCGATCGTTTCGATAACCGCCGCATCGGTAAGATCGATGGTTGTCCCATTTGCCGCGTCCGCGGTGATGTCGGCAGCCAGTGCCGCATAGGCTGCATCGGCGGAGCCGCCAGCGGCCTGGATCAGCGTGATGACGTCGAGCAATTCCGAGCCGGTCTCGAACACGGACAGCGCCGCCGGGTCACCTGATTGCGCGCCTGCGACGGCATCGAGCGTCGTCAGGTCAATGCCGGCAGGCAGACCGAGTGCTGCAACGACGGCATTGTCAGCTTGCGATACCGTGTCGGCGCTTGTCTCAATCAGTTTCTCGACGACCGTCGTCAACGGCGTCACCACCGCCGAGCCGTCTGGCGCTTCCAGCTCTCCGGTAAAAGACAGACCTGTCGAAATGTCCGTGCCGCCAGTCAGGATAAGGGGACCGGAGCCGCCGCTCAGCACAAAATTCCCGGCGGCGTCGGTGGTGGTGGAAGCTTCGCCGACATCGAAGGCGCCGTTGTGGTTGGCGTCGGCGAAGACAAAGCTGCCCGAAAAATCGCCGTCGAACGCAAGCCCGATCGTCAGGTTCGTGCCAACGCTCGGGTTGCCGGAAAAATCGAACGCGGAATCCGGATTGGCCTGAATGGTGAAAGAATCCGCGCCGGTATCCGGCGTGAAAATCGCCGTCAGCGTATGATCGTTGACGAAGGTCTGCTGGCTGAGCGTGCCGCCGCTGGCGGTGAGAAAGTTGGCCCCGACACTGCCGATGCCCTCGCTGAAGGTCGCGGTAATGGTTGCGGTCTCGCCTGCCGTCAGGTGCGTTTTGTCCGACGACAGCGTGACTGTCGGCGCGACCGTGTCGATGGTGATCAGATCGCCGACAGTATTGGTCGCGCCATCGCTAGCGGTGACAGTGGCGCGGAGCTGATGCACGCCGTCGACCAGGTTGGTCGTATCGATCGACGTGGACCAGATGCCGTCGGCATTGACGACCACGCCGGGCAGAAAGCCGCCGTCGACATAGAGCGTCACGGTCTGGCCGATGGCGTCGGAGGTGCCGCTCACGGTCACATGCTTGGAGGTCTCGGCGGCATTGATCCTGTCGTTGCCGGTCACCGGATTGATGGCGATCTGCGGCGGCGTGCCCGTCGCGGCGGCAACGGAGACGCCATAGACGTCGGCCACCGTGTTGTTATCGAGCAGGGTCAGGCTTTTTGAGGTGACGAATGCGACATAGCTGCCGTCCGCATTCATGGTGAGCTGCGTGCTGAGATCGTTCGCAAAGGTGCCGGCCGGCAGGTTGACGCGCGTGATCGCGCCGGTCTGCATATCCTTGACGAACAAATCCGCGGCGGTGCCGGAATCGTCGGGCGTCAGCACGGCGTCGCTGGTGAAGGCGACGTAGCGGCCGTCGGCGGAAATGGCGATGGTGTTGAAACCGCCGGTGAACGTGCCTGCCGCGTTATTGACGCCAAGATTGCCGTTGGCGTCGGAGGAGGCAACCTCGAGAGCGCCGGTGATCAGGTTCTTGACGAAGACTTCAAGCTGGCCGTCATTGCCCCACGACCAGAACGCAACGTAATTGCCATTGGCTGAAAGCGCCGGATCGACCGCGCCGAACGGCATTGGCGTGCCGTCGGCAAAGGATGAGACCAGTGGAACCTGAGCAAAGCCGGAAGTCTTGCCTGCGTAGATTTGCGTATTGGGGCCCGCCGGCGTCGTCTGCGGCTGATTGGAATCAAGGTTCGCCTCGAATGCCACGACCGATCCGTCTGCCGAAAACTGGGGAGCGTATTCTTGAACCGTACCGAAGCTCGCCGGCAGCGCCGGTGTGAACTCCCTCAATTCATTGAAAGGACTGGTCGGCTGTCCGCTGGCATTGGTGCTGCCGTCCAGCGCAATGATCGTCGTCAGATAATTCGGAGAAGTGAAGCTCTGGATTTGAACAAGCTTCGAGTCATATCCATTGTTGGCGATCGCCAATGGGAAAACCGGAGGCGGATTGGCGACCGAAACCCCGACGTTGTAAGTGTCCGGTGTCGGACTGTCGAACACGCGGATATGCGGAACGCCGTCCGAGAGATTTTCTTCGTAGGTGTAGTAGCCGGGCCCCACACCCGTCATCGCTTGAGTGACAGGATCAAGCGGGGCATTGCTGACGAACACGATCTTGGTGCCATCCGGCGAGATGGCGCCAAACTCTGCGTTCTCCGAAGGATCGGGCGTCGCGAAGGTGATTGCGCCGGTCGTCAAATCCTTGATGTAGACCTGCGCGCCGTACGATCCGGTCGCCGCCGACATCAGATTGAAGTTCAATCCGGTGAAGACGAGCTTGTCGCCGGCGGCGTCCAATTCCGGAAACATCACGCCGCCGCCGCCACCCTGCTGGCCGTTCGGGCCATCCGAGAGTTGTTGGGCGCTGAAGCCGCGGTCGACGAAGACGCCGACGCTCGCTTCGCCGGGATTGCCGGCTTCATCATCGACGTCCGCGGTGACAAGATTCTCGCCGGAGGTTGCGGCGGAGAAATCTCCGGTCGTGATCCAGGTGCCGTCGGCCTGCACGACGGCTTGGCCGATTTCGACGCCGTTGAGTGAGACGGTAACCGTCTCACCAATCGCATCGGACGTTCCCTGAATGCCTTGCTCGGTCTTGAGCTCGGTCGGATTGATTACGTCGTCGCCCGATATCGAGGTGATCGCGATCTTGGGCGGTGTGGTGTCGATCGTTACGTCTTTGGTGATGGAGGTGGTGTTGCCGGCCTCGTCGGTGGCCGTCAGGGTAATGGTGTGCGCGCCGTCCGCAAGACCTGATGCATCGAAGCTTTGCGAAAAATCGTCGGCCACCGGCGGCGACGACGGATTGGTCGTCGTCGTCAGCAAGGGTTGGCTCGGTCCGCCATCGATGCTGATCGAGATCGTCCCCTGCACCGTGCCGGGCCCGGTCGGATTGGCCACCAGAACGGAACCCACGACCGTCGCGTTATGCGACTCGGCTGCATTGATGATGTCGTCGCCCGCCACGGAGGTGAAGGTGAGTTGCGGCGGGGTGCGGTCGACGTTGAAGGAACTGTCCGCGGTGGTTGTCAGTCCGTCGGAGACGACGGCATGCACATCGTAGGTGCCGTCGGAGAGACTGGGGGCGCTGACACCCGTGCTCCAGGTTCCATCAGGGTTTACGAGCGCCGTGTCCAGGATCCCCGAGCCCGGCAACGTGATGGTGACGGTGTGGCCGATCGCATCGGATGTTCCGGAAATCGTGACCGTCAGGCCATCCGCGATATTGAAGTAACTGCCGCTAGTGATCGGATTGATGGTCAGGGCGGGTGCCGTCAGATGTATCAGATAGATATCGTCGGTATTGTCGGTATCGCCGGCGGTCAGACGTTCGGGGGTGTCGATCGCCACCGTGCTACCGTCGGCGGAGATTACGGGGCCGACTCCGTTCGGATCGTCCGCCACGAAGTCCAGGGTGCCGGTCGCGCGCTCCCAGATGACAATATGCGGGGTTTGCTCCGTCGCTCCCGAACTCACGTTCGATGCCGCGGTCCCGAATACAATCCTGCTGCCGTCGGCCGAAATCTGGCCATCGAAACTGAAGTCGTTTCCCGGTGCTCCCGTGGCCGACGCGGAAATGAGCTGCAGGTCCCCCGTGGAGAGGTCCTTCAGGTAGACGTCTGTAGTGCCGTTGGTATCTTGAGGTAGAAGCGCCTGAGCGGTCGTAAAAACCGCAAAGCGGCCGTCTGCGGAGAAGGTGACCTCGTCGAACTCGTTCTCGCCGATTCCTGAAGCAATAACGTCGATGTCGCCCGTCGTCAGGTCGACCCGGTCCAATTGGAATCCGGCGACATCGTCCCCGGAAACAGCGGCGAGATATTTCCCCCCGGCCGAGACACCTTCATAAACATCAAAACCCACCAGGACACGCTGGATCGCCTGGGTTTGCAGATTGAGCTGAAACAGATCGACCGGTAGGTTTGTACTACCGGTAGCGCCCGTGAGATTCGTTTGATCCGACCAGAAAAACAATGACTGATCGTCAGGTGACAGGGCGATGAACTGTGTATCGTCAGGTTCCAACGCGGGCGATGTATCGGAAAACACCGTGCGGCTTTGGTCGGTCGCCCGATCGAAGATATCAATAAATTGGGTAGCTTCGTTGCTGTTCTGATTGACAGTGACGGTGTTGTAGACGACGAACTGGCCATCTGGCGACACAACGCTCCCAAAAAGCGGGAACTCGCTGGTAGCGGTTGCGACGGTTTGTGTATCTCCGGTCTGTGTGTCCGTGAGGTAGAACTGTTTGCTGTCGATATCCTCGCTATCCTGGGAGAGGACATAGCGCCCATCGGCCGAAAGGCCGACGAGGGTTTCCGGGTTGCCGCCCGGTCGGACCAGAACGATGGTCTTCATGCAGTTCTCCCGACATTCGCTGCGGTACTCTCGAACAAATGAAATGGATGCTCGGCTCCTGGACGAGCGATCCGGCGCGGCACGAACGTGATGACGCGGCGGGTTGCCCGCGCCAGCAAGGCCAATGAGAGAACCAGCCCGACACCACAAAAAACGGCGAGGGTTTTCAGCGTTTGGAGATCATCCCGGGTTTCACACCGCGCGCGCGAGATTGCTGTTGTGCCAAAGGGCATTGCGATCTCCTTGTTAAAGACTCAAAGTGCGAAGACGGCGAACGCCGCGGACAATCTCTCCCGAACAGCTAATACCAATCCTCAGATTAAGTGACCGACGGCGGCCCAGTCGCGGCGTGCGATGGACATGATTTTCCAGGGCTGATCGATCAGTGTGTTCCATGCGTAGCAACAGTGATCGACGATGTCGTCGAAGGATTTGAAGATTCGGTTCGACAGCCAGTTCTGGCGCATGAACTGCCAGATGTTTTCTTGGGGGTTGAGCTCCGGCGCACGCGGCGGCAGCGGCAGGAGCGCTACATTGCTGGGAAATCCTGAGGTCTTTGGCGCCGTGCCAGCCGGCCTGATCGAGGATCAGGATGGCGTGCGCGCCGGCGGTTACTCTTGTAGCGATCTCGTCGAGATGAAGCTGCATGGCTTCGGTGTTGCAGAACGGGAGAACGAGAGCGGCGCCAGCTCCGCGTTCAGGGCAAACCGCGCCGAACAGATAGGTCGACTGCGTGCGCTGATCATGCGCGGCGCGGGGACGCGAGCCCTTCCTGGCCCAACGATAGGTGAGCTTGTTCTTCTGGCCGACCCGCATCTCGTCCTGGAACCAGACCTCTAGCGGTGTGCCCGGCGCGAGCTTGGCGCGGACTTCCGCCACGCGTACGGCAAAGTTTTTTTGAACGCCTCCAAGGCATCAGGGTCCTGCTTGTAGGCTTTCGGCCGTGCGCTCACATGCGTGAAGCCCAGGCTCTTCAAAGCACGATAGATCGTGTCGTCCGAGACCGAGAGCCCAAACTCCTCGTGCAGCCGCATGATCAGGTCGCACGCCCGCCAGCGCACCACACCATGCACCGCCGGGATCGGACCCTCCTCCGCGAGCCGAGCCAGAAAGGCCCTGTGTTTTTTGCCCAGCTTGGGCGGCACGCCCGGGGAAGGAATGTTGATGAGACCGTCCGGCCCTTGCTCGTTGAACCGGATCACCCAGTCCCGCAACGTCTGACGGTCCATTCCGCCTATCGTCGCCGCATTCGTCCGCGATGCTCCATCGAGCACCGCTGCGATCGCCAAAAGCCGCCGCGCCTGCGCGCCGTCTTTCGCCCGCTTGGCAAACCCGCGGACCTCGCCCGCCGTATAATCAGCCCTCACCGCAATCGCCTGGCCCATGGCAAACGACCCTCCGTTTGCCACCTTGAATTATTTCGCAGACGATTTGGGAATCCCGGAGAGTCAGCCACTCCGCGCGTTGGTATAATATTGAAATCATCAAGCATATCCACGCCGCCGGACATCTCCGAGTACGCGATGTACTGACCGTCCGAACTCAGCGCGAGCAGCTTGTCGGCCGCCGAAAGGATCGTAGTCGTCGTGGTATTCGACATAGCCACCACCAAACAGATATCACTCCGCGATCACGCTACCATCGGTTAGACGGACGATCTTGGCGGCACGCGAACAAAGACGCGTACGGTCCGGTTCACCATTTGCAAAGTTGGCGCTATCCGATCTAATGTTGCGCGTAATATCCTGGCGCCGGTTTCACCGACGGAGCTTTCGGTGAAGGCCGCGCCTGGGGGCGACAAGTGGTTAATTCAGGTCCGAGGTCACAGTCGGGCGGCACCGCTGACTTTTCGGTGCGCCGATTTACGACCGACGCCCTTCCGGAACGCCGTCGTCTATCGACGTGGCGCGAGGAATTCGGGCGCGCGGTCGTTCGCGTAGACATCGAACCGATCGGGGACGAACCGTTTGGGGCGCAAGCAACGTTGCGCACCATGCCGGGGCTGCGGACGGTACTATTTTCCGGATCGCCGATGTCGTTCAACCGCACCAAAGCGATGGTGGCGGGCAGCGACGATAGCATCGGGCTGATCGTTAACCTCGGCGGCCGAGCCGCGGTCACGCAGCGAGATCACGATTTTTCTTTGGGAAAGGGCGAAGCCTATCCGATCTTGACCGGCGAGCCGGCGAGCCTTTCGGGACGGCGCCATCTCGGGATGCTGCTGCCTCGCCCCGCACTCGCGTCCCGTATCAAACATATCGAAGATTTCAGAGGGCGGATTGACGGTAACAGCCTGCCCTTACGCCTGCTTCTGAATTACCTGAACGGGTTGCCGGAAAAGCTTGAGCCCGTATCGCACAAGCTGCGCCGCGTCATGATCAATCACATCTACGATCTGGCCGCGCTCGCAATCAATCCCGACCGTCCGGTGAACGAGAACGGCTTGAGCGCGACGGCGGCGGCGCGGCTTGAACTCGCGCTGACATATATCAACAGGAATTTCGTCTTTCCCGGCCTTACCATTTCGGCTACCGCTCGCAGTCAGAATGTCTCACCGCGATATCTGCAGCGTCTCATCGAGACTACGGGCATGACATTCTCTGAGCGAGTGACCGAACTGCGATTGCAGCTGGCGTTCGCGCAGTTGACCGATAGGCGGTTCAGCCAAAAACGGGTTTCGGATATTGCTCTCCAATCCGGATTTTCGGACATCTCCAATTTCAATCGCTCGTTCCGCCGGCGCTTCGGTGATACGCCTGGCAACGTGCGCGCTGGAGCAAGCACGTCCGATTTAATCTGATCGATGCGCTAGCTGAAATAAACCAAACTTTCAGCGACAAGCCCCCTACCGCACCCGCGCCGGCAATAAGCGGCGTTCTTAGAGCGCGTGGCGCTATCCCAACAAAGTCGGCTTTGCCCCCCCAATAGTGACCGGATAGCGGACATCTGACGAAGTCGGCGGAAGTGCCTCAATACTTGCCGTTAGCGAGTGGGCGCCGACCGCCGCCACGAATGCGCCAACGGATATCAGGTCGTAGTGTCCTTCCGCCCACCGAAATTCAATAGCGACGTTCTTTCCTTCTTCATAGCCGACACTCCTGCAGCCCCTGCCGAAATGCGGCAACGGGCCCGGTAAGAGCGGCGGCAGATAGGCAGCTAAGAAAGCCAATGACCGGCAGTGATGGCTGGCGCGCGGGCGTGATCAGCAGCTTCGGTGCCGCGATCACGCGATGCATCGCCTCTTTCATCCGGCCCTGCCGATAAGCCGCTTCCATCGCGATGACGAGATCGGCAGCCGTCGTGAAGCGTACCTTCCAACTCTTCTGCGCCGCAATCAGTCCGAACGCGATCGCGAGGTGGGTCTTGCCGGTGCCGCTCGGACCGAGCAGGACGATATTCTCGGCGCGCTCGACAAAGCCTAACGACGCCAGCTCCTGGATTTGGCTGCGCGGCGCGCCGGTGGCGAACGTGAAGTCATAGGCCTCCAGCGTCTTTAATGCCGGGAAGCCCGCCGTCCGCGTCAGTATTTCGCGGGACCGGACACGTCGTGCGTCGCGCTCGGCTTTGAGGACATCCTCGAGGAAGTCGGCGTAGCTCACGTCCTTCTTATTTGCAGCGCTCTGCGCAATTCCACCATAGAGTTCCGGCAGTGCCGTCAGCCGCAGGTCCTGCGCCAGGACCGTGATGCGCTCGTGCTGGAGATTGCTCACGCCACACCTCCCGGCATCAGATCTTCGTACACCGCGAGCGGATGCTGATAGCCAACGACAGCGTCGCACACTGGCGCTATGAGACTGCGCGCCGATCGGCCGCGATAGGGCGCGGGAAGTGCCTGCAGCGCCGCCTGCTCGATCACGAGCCGCTCGGCAGGCACCTCGTTGGTCGTCGCGTGCACCCGCGCGTTCGCGACCTCGCGAAGCCACCGCGCGACTGCTCCATTCGCCGCGTGCTTGTCGGGTTTCAGACCAGCCTGTCGCATCGACGCAACAAACGGAACCCAGAAGCTGCGCTTCAGATAGCCGATGAAGCATTCGACCTTGCCCTTCGTCTGCGCGCGATATGGCTGACAAAGTCGCGGCAGGAATCCCGCGTGCCGCGCATAATCGAGGAACCCCGCATGGAAGCGATGCACGCCAAGCCCATAAGTGTTCCGCTCGATAACGACAGTTTTCATGTTGTCGTAGAGAACCTCGACCGGCACGCCCCCAAAGCTCAAGTACGCGGTCTCGTGACAGCCGATCAGCGTCTCGACCCGCTCGTCGTCGCAGAACTCGACATATGCTGAGCGGCTCCACCCCAGCGTCGCAATGAAAAGCGACAGCTTGTCGGCGCCGCGCCCAACCGTCGCCCAGTCCGCCTGCATCTGATGACCAGGCGTGGTCTCGAACCGACCCGCAGGCGTCGCCGCCGGCTCCGGCGTCAACCCGCGCACGAACAGCTTCACACGCGTCTCGCCACCTTCATAGCCAAGCCCTTTGATCTCTCGAAACAACACAGTCGCTGGAATGCGCTCAGGCAGCGCGGCCTTCATCCGATCGACAATGTAACTCTTGAACGGATCGAGCTTCTCAGCCCGTTTGGGCCCGGACTTGCGCTTGGCCACCTCTTCGCCTCCGCGCAGATAGCGCCGAACCGTATTGCGCGACCGTCCTGTCAACCGCGATAGACCCCGGATGCTACCCCCGTGTTTCTTCAAAACCGCCAATTCCATCTGCTCCTCCACCTTCAGCATCGGCCCCTCCCTCACGGAGGAACCACCTAAAGCGGTGGGTCAAATTCAAGGTGCCGGGCGGGTCAGTTTCCCACAGCCGATGACAATTCTTCTCGACGTAACCTCTTCGGCTCTCGTGCCCCGGATCGTCCTCAATGGATAACCATAAGAAACTCATGTTTCCGATGACCAAACTTACCTGGCGCTCCAACGCTAACTCGCCACCCCGAACGCCTCCGTTGGCTGGATGTGGAAGTGCCCACGTGCGGCAGTCCAGGCGGTCTCGGCTTATTAGTGCTGCCCCCACCAAGTCCCTGAAGATCGAACCTCGGTGATTGCCACCGCCCGTTTTGAGCGAGCCTCTGTGCTGTGATAACCGGTTCCACAAGGTCGTGCGCCAGGTGGCCGTCAGGGCATGTGTTCCAACACGGACGATCCTTGGACCATCGCCGCTGTCTGAACGGTTCTCGCCTTGCTCATAAAAGAAGTAGAACTCCTCGCTTTGGCCATGCCATCCGACCGGAACAATCCATAAGCCTGCGGGCTCCGCCAATTTTATGTTCGAGGCCCGCAAGCAACGAATAGAACCTAACCAATCGTGCGCGCCGGTCGTCGCCCATCCTTCATCAGGTTGTTGCCAACCTCCCGTTAGGAGCTTGCCGCAATCCCAACCGCCGCCCGCAGATGAGGATTGACCGTCTTGCGGGCCGCCACGAAATCGCGAATTTGCGCCTCGCTCCAGTCCAGTTCTTTCGCGGTGATCGAGCCGCGAAATAGCTCATAGATCAGCCAGACCCGGTAGGTGTTCAAAACATCGCTCTCGCAATAGCGGGCTACTTCCTCGATTTGGCCGGCGAGCATCATTTCCTCAACACGGCTACCGTCAACGCCCTCCGGTTTTCCGGTAAGCCCCAATATTTTGCTCACCTCGTCCAGCTTCACCTTGCCCCCGGGCACGTATGAGCCCAGGACGTCACAAAGATCGAGCGCGTCCTCCGTGTACCTGTGGAAATAGGGACGCACTTGCAGGCCAACCGCCGCTACCCGATTCACCATTGCCCGATAACGCAGCACAGGCAAATCGAAGCTGTGGCCGTTGAAGGTAATGAGTTGCGGGCGAAGCTGCCCGACCCTTTCCACAAAGGCGCTTATTAGCTCGGTCTCCGTGCGCTCTCCTATGTGGGGTGCGCCAAGGGCGTCAACGCGCCATCCCTCAACCTGGCGGCTTGCTACCAGCGCCCCGATACAGACGATCTTGTGTAAGGGCTGCTTGGGGAAGCCTGAGCCCAGAGATTCACGGACGTCGGCTTCGGGTGCGCCGCCGACGTCAAGCATTCGGGCTGCGGCTTGTATGTCCGGAACGGTCTCAAGGTCCCAAACGATGACTGTCTGCTCAGGCATGTGGGAAATCTAGCACGCCCGAATTACCCAAGGCCAAACCGTCAGGCAATCAGAGTGCCGAGCGCCGCTTGTCACTGCTTTTGATGCTCTTCGCACCCACCGCCTCATCATACACATGCCCGATGACATACCGGATGAATGACGAAACGGACTGGCCCTTTTCCCCGGCAAGTTCTTTGCACTTGTCAATCGTGGCGAGGTCCAGCGTCACGCTGCACCGCTTGTAGGCGGCTTTTGTCATCGGACCTGCTCCGACTCGGCGTCAATCGCCTCCCGAACTTTCTCAATGACCACGTCATGGAGCGACGTATCCTCCCCCTTCTCGTCCAAACCAGTGCGTTGGCATTCGGCGACGTGTAGCAATTCCTGCAGTTCCGCCAATCGGTCGAGTTTCTTGTCAAATTTTATCCCGAGGCTCTTCGCCCGGTCTAAAACATTTTCCACCTGTGTACCTCCCTGAGAAGTTATGTACCGCATACATACTTATCGAAATTTCGTTCTTAACAAGCGGACATTCTTGAACTAAATCTTCACGCCGCCATGATCGGCTTCGATTTCGACCAGCGAGCCCGGGTTGCGCGGACGGACGGCCCAAAAAACGGCGACGGTAGATCGGTCGATAAGGACGGCATCGGCGATTTCCCGCCGCCCATCTCCTCAAGTGGCGATTGTCGCGCCTCTTAATCCCTTCGCAGAAACTGCACGGCCGTTAGACCGGACAGTTCGGCTAGATCGTGTCGTTTCTCCATAACAGCGGAGTTCCTGATGCATTCCTCCACTTGCTCACCGCTCATCTTGCGGTGGTGCACGAGCGCCTCGGCGACGGCTTCGACCGCTGGCCAATAAGCTTCACTTGTGACAATGTCCTTGGCATGTCCACGGTAACGCCTAACGCAAAAGCGGCGACCGCGTGTCCCGCTTCATGATACGCGATGGCACGATCACGCGATGCCCTGCGTTTTTTCTTTGCCGGGTTCCGCCTCTCCCTGCTGTTCGGCAAATTTTCGAAAACGTCAGCCATGTTGTTGTCCTCTGTTGGCAATTGTAGCCTTGGCCGAAGGTATAGCCGTTTTGAGGACGTTCAAGTCGAGGCCGCCGATGGCGAAATTTTTTGATAAAGTGATCGGCCTGAGGCCAACACCGTAACGTCCGGCTTTGTGAAGCACCGCGTGCTGACAAACGTCAGAACAAAATCGTCGGGGCACTATCGACTCTCGCGTCAACCCGTCGCCGCTGGAAATGCCGAGGATCGGCCAAACAAGGGACGGACATCGATCCTCTCTTCATAAGCACCTTTGCTAATACTATTACTTAGCAACCACCCTTATTCCGGCCGCCGCCTCGCCGACTTCGGTATTGCCGCCGAACATTGGCGGCGGCATGATTGCGGAATGGGACGCGAGCAACGTGAGCAAATTTCGCCGGACCTCTTCTCTGATGGTTCGGTCCGGGATGGTTCGCCGCCGCCTAAGGCACCAGCCGCCTCAGCAGCCAACCCTCCGCCGCCACGGCACGTCCTGCCAAGCGATCTGCGTGCCGCCGTCAAACATTTGAATGACCACGAGCTAGACCTGCTCTACGCGGCAACGACCGACGAGATGAAGGCCCGACGCAAACTTGCACCGGCCGTTGAGGCACAATCGGGGCAATCCCCCGATCCGGCGACGGTTCGGTTGCCTCGAGCCGATAAGGTTTCCCGAGGACGCCACGAAGATGTCCCGCTAACGCGGGGACAGGTGAATGCGGTTCGCGCCGCCTTCAACGCTGGTATCACGACCGCAAGGATCGCCCGGCAGTTCGGGCTGACCCAAGCGAACGTCAGGAAGGCGCTGGCAACCGATCAGCCGAAGCGATGATCCGGCCCCGACCGCGCCAGCCGCAGGACGACTTGTTGTTGCGTGATATGCGGCGTCGGCTCCCGTTGCGCCCTACCTCAGCTTCTTTTTACCGCCCTGTTTGACGTTTAATTCGGCGGTCAGTGACGGCGCAGCCGTGCCCGAAGAGACCCTGTTTGCGGGTCGATCCCGCTCCTGCAAACCGTGGCGACCAAAGGCCCGCTCTGCGCCTGCGATGACCAGGCCCCAGATGGCGGCGTCGAGAAGGTCCTCATGGCGCTGCCCCTGGCCCGCCGCGAGAACGCGGATCACCTTCGCCGCGCTTCTGAGACGTTCGGAAGCATCGAGTACGAGCCGGACGGCCTCACTTTTAGAAAGCTTATACAGCTTTTTGTCCGCCGATTTTTGTTTCAATTCGTTCTTTCGCAATTGTTTCACTTCGTCAGCCATGTTGTTCTATCTCCTGTTGGCCATTTGTAGATTTGGCGCTCGGTCTACAAAATAGAGCCGATCCAGTGACGTTCAAGTGATGGAAAATGAGGACGAAATTTTTTGATAAAATGATTTGCCTAAAGAAAAATCGTCAGTGCCGAGGCTCGAGGTTGAATGACTCTTTCGTGTGCCCATGTGTGTCGTGTATCGTAACCGTGCCATCTCTTGTGGCCTTCGGTTTCAATCTCATTCGAACGGGCCCCTGATCGACGGTCGTCGTCATCGGCGCTTCGGCGACGTGCTTGCTGCCGATGCTGGTGGTATGCACGAAAAACTCGTGAGTGAGGTCCATCAGATTGTCGACGAACAGGCGGTAGTCGCATTTGGCGAACATCGTCTTGCCGTCGCCCGCCCATTCCGGATCATCATTCCAGTGCATGTCGGGCACGAGCGCCGGATCGGCGAGCTCCGGATCGCCCGGCCAGACCCAGACGAAGCGGTAGAGGTCGACGACCGGATAGGAATGCACCTTTGCCGCCGGGTTCAGGTTGTCCTGCGAGGGCATACGCGTGCACTGGCCTTTGCCGTCGTAGGCGAGGCCGTGATAGCGGCAGACGACATCATCGCCCTCGAGCCAGCCCATCGACAGCGGCAGTCGCCGGTGCCAACAGGCATCTTCCAACGCGGCGATCGAGCCGTCCGACTTCCGCCACAGCACAACCCGCTTATTGCAGACTTGCGGGCGAAGGGCGTGCGCCCCCCGACCTCATGGCTCCAGGCCGCGACATACCAGGCATTGAGTGGGAAAGTTCCATGGATCGACCCTTGATAGATGTTTTTGCTGTGGCAGGTGGACCTGACTGCCTTTTCGTAACTCTGCAAAAAAATAGATTAGCGCAATTGTGCCCGGACGTCGCTTCTGCCGGCACTTCGGCAACTCGTCGTTCGAGATTCCCCCTCGACCTTCCACGTCCGAATAAGGTCATACGGCGCGCTCAATCGTGCGATGTTCGCTTTTTGATTGGAGGCGACGAGTTCAAGAAATGGGATGAGATTGTCGATCGCTTGCCAAATTCTCTTTCGTTTTGGGGCTGTCGTCTTCCGTGTTCCTTTATCCGCTGCTTTGTCCGCTTCCGCCTTAGCCATCCAGCGAATTTAGATGAACCTGAGAGCATTCACCTATTGGCGGCGGGTGCAAATATGGTTTGGCGCCGGGCGCAGTTACGCGAGCCCGCACGCAACACCGAGAACAATTGGCGTCCGTGCTACCGAAATTGCTACCGAACACGATGGTACGGCCCGTGACGAAAACCAATAGCGAACGCCGCAATCATTGAAATTGCCTGATAATCTAAGACGTTGAGTGACCAGACGGTACCGGACGGGAGGGCGGCCATCGAATTTCGAGTACGGTGGTGACGAAGACTTGGCCATCGCGGCTCTTCTTCACGACAGTGTTGAGGATCAAGGCGGCAAAGCGCGGCTTGAGGATGTCCGAAACCGCCGAGCTTCCAACAGTAGGTCGTTCCCTTTGACCCGAGGGTGCTCAAAAGCATGTGGAAAGCCTTGATCGTCGTTCGATTTTGGTTGTCGCATTGCAGTTTCATGCGAAAATGCTTCGTACGTTCGAGGCCATTCTGGCCTCGTCGGGTACTAATCGTTACGAGCGCGCGTGAGGGGCAGAAAGACCGTCGGGCCCGAGAGTGCTTGCTACGCCCCCGGGCCCGGTCTGGATGCAAAGGACGAGCTTTTGATTGAGATCGCGTCTTCCCTCGCAGGATCAAGGCTAACTTGATAGACGGAATAGGGTCAATATGCGTAACGCATAAAGGAGTGAATAACATTTTCCGTCTGTAGTTAGTTAGCCTTCTTCGCTGGCGCGCCGAACCCTTTGCCTAGATTGGGCAAATAGGAGGCGGCATCGATGTCAAAGTTTGTGGACAAGCATAATCTCAAGGCAATCCAACTGGACGTAGGTGAATCACCTGGCGGCGAACTTACGGCAGCCTGTGAACATATCGTGCGCCAATTGGTTGAAGGCGTGCACCACGGTTTTTCCAAAATGACTATCGTCGTCGAGAAGGTGCAGTCTAACAAGACAAGTATTACGGTTGAGGCAGGCAAGAGCTATCGTTTCGTCGTCTGAAAATCTAGCAAGTATTTGATGACAACCAAATCCCTGTGACTGGGATCGCTAGTCTCATATAAACGCAAGGTCGGCGCTATCGGTGTAATTCCGAAGCCGAAGACCAGGAGCACGGATCGGCGACGAGCCGGCCGTGAGGTCTTTGGTGAAGCCAGCGATCCCAACAAACGACAATCCTATCGACCGTACGCGCGCCGTCAGGCTATGTCGGCCTGGGCACAGCATGTTCAAGCAGTCTACCGATAATGGGGGCTGCAAATGATTGCGAGCCAATCAAAAAGGCCGGAGGTCGCCACCGAAAGTGACGATCAGCACGAGGACCATGCGGCCCGGGAAAAACAACTCTCAGGCTGGCAGGCGGAAATCGCACGGGAAGCGCAAGAAGGGCACGGCCTCGACGCGCTGCAAAGAGCCCTCTCCGAATTGAAGGTAAACTACGGTGCGGACGAATTATTCACGTTCCGCGCCGTCGATGAACTACAGCAATGCGCTGGCCGGCATCTATCAGATTTGCACTATCCCGAAACAATCCATGCCCTCTTTGAGGCGGCATTTCTCGACGGGAACGTAGACCTCGACAAAACGCCGGTTCGGCCGGATGTCGGGACAGGGATTAAGCGCTTCGCCGCCATCGAGGACCCGGAGCACGTTCGCAGTCGGCGGGGAACTCCGCAGGCTACGATCGACGCGATCATGTACACAGTTCAAGCAAGGGGCGTGGCGGCATTAAGGGAGCCCATCAACATTGACCGGCTGTCACGCTGCGACGCTGCTGCCAAAGATGAGATCAATGAGCGTATAGCGCGCCTGATTGCCACAAAGAAGATAGCCCCATGACCGAGAATATCGCGCGGGACTATTGCGGCGAGGCGCTCGCCAGTGCCGGCGCCAAGCCCGATGATGATGCCACGTCGGACCACGATCTTCGTAGCAATCCGAAATCTCGATCTGATCGGCGCGACGCCGAGGACATTTCGTGGCCGATCATGGATGAGGCGGCCTACTACGGCGTCGTCGGAGAAATCATTAGGACAATCGCTCCACACACCGAGGCTGATCCAGTTGCCATCCTCATCCAGGTCTTAGTGTTCTTCGGCAATCTCATCGGCAATACTGCCCACTATAAAGTCGAGGCCGACCGTCATCATACAAATCTGTTCGCAGTGCTGGTCGGAATGAGCGCCAAAGGCCGCAAGGGCACCTCAGGCGGTCGCGCTAAGTCGGTAATGAAAGTTGCTGATGAACGGTGGATCGATGAACGAATGAAAGGCGGCCTTTCGTCGGGCGAGGGACTCATCAATGAGGTCCGTGACGATGTCAAGAAATGGGATTCGAAGACGGAGCAGTACGAGACGATTGATCCCGGCGTGCCCGACAAAAGATTGATGATAACGGAGCCCGAATTTGCAAATGCGTTGGAAGTGATGGAGCGACCAGGCAACACACTTTCCCCGATCGTTAGGAACGCTTGGGACGGTCAAACACTCTCCACGCTCACAAAAAATTCTCCGCTCAAAGCCAGCAACCCGCACATTTCGATCGTCGGGCATATTACCGAGGAAGAGCTTCGCGCGCGGATAACGCGCACCGAGATGGCGAACGGATTTGTAAACCGATTTCTGCTGGTGTGCGTTCGTCGCTCGAAATTATTGCCTCATGGCGGCAACCTCGCCGACGCCGAGATTGGGAGGTTAGCCGAAGAAATCAGGAGGGCGGCAACCTTCGCAAAAGCGGTGGGTCGCGTAGAAATGACGCAACCAGCCCGGACGGTATGGGAAACTATCTACCCTCACCTTTCCGCAGAGCAGCCGGGTTTGTTGGGCGCAATGACGGCACGCGGCGAAGCGCAAACCATTCGCCTTGCCCTCATCTATGCCCTCCTCGATCAAAAGGACATGATTGAGGTTGCGCACCTCAGGGCAGCATTGGCTGTCTGGGAATACTGCGAAATGTCCGTAGCGCGAATCTTTGGAAGCGCCCTGGGCGACCCCATCGCCGATGAGATCATGCGGGCGCTCCACGATGCCGGCACCGCCGGCATGACGAGAACAGCCATCCGCGACCTGTTTGGCCGCCATCGGGCCAGTGACCGGATCGACCTAGCGCTCACACTTTTAGCGGCAAAGAAGCGGGCCAGGATGGAGAAGAAATCCACGCACGGCCGCCCGATCGAGACCTGGTTCGCAGTCGAGAGTGGATGACATGGGGAAGTATCTCGAGATTCTGCAACGCGGTGAGCGCGACCTAAGCGACATAGGCGACATAAGCGTACCGAAAGAAGGCGCAGGTGCGCCCTTTAGTCGCTTTTGTCGCTTTGATCGCAACCCTCTACGATTTTGCCAGGCGGCCGCCGATGCTTTGGAGCGCAGGTGTCCTGAACATGTCGACCACGAACGCTGGCAGCAAGCGACCACTGACGCACGCCGCTTCCTGGGCCAATGGAGCGAAAAGGCCGCCGAACTCGGCTGGACCGCAAGGGATTTGTTTGGCCTACCCTCTGTCCCCGAGAGGCCATCGTCCAATTACCAGCGGCTATCCCGATATGACCAAATCGGTTTGATTTGGCTGCTTCGGGGAAGGCCGGTCCTGGCGCTGACCGACCACACCGCGGCGATCGAAAACCCAAGTGGCTCCATCACCGTTTACCGCAGGCACAACAAGCCCGCGTTGGGGCCGGTGGGCGATAGCTTGGAGGACTTCGATCTGCAATCGAGTCACGCCTCCCCATGACCACGCGAAAAGAAAACCTTCGCCTGCCATCCCGCACACCGGCCTATGTTGATCGGGAAACGGGTGCGGCTGAATTTTGCGTCTCGCCGGAGACCTGGGACCGATGGGAAAAGGAAGGGCGCCCCCCTGCCCGGCACCTGGTTTTCCCCCATCGACCCCGCGGGGGCGCCGCATGAGCAACGCCAGCCGCCGCAACCGCGCCGTCAGCGCTCAAGATCGGAGCCGATCGGCAGCGAATGGACAGGTAACGAAAGTCGAGCGGCAGAAGCGCGTGGTCACCCAATGCGACGGATGGATGATCGGCGCCGGGTTAGCGGACTGCGCTGAAGCGCAAGCGTCGACGGACAATACTGAGGTGAGTCTGGGCGAGGGTAATGATTGACGCAGCCATGCCGCGCCGCGCCGCTCAGATCACTCAAGCCGATGTAGCCCGCATCATCCGCGCGGCCAAGCAAGCGGGGGCGTCGGAGGTTGTGGTCAAGGTCGGCGAGCAATCGGTCATCGTCAAGCTCGGGCAATCCACAGGCCAGGCGAAAGACCTTGAAGCGGACGAGGAGATCGTCCTGTGATGGAAGCCATGCCCCGACCCAGACCGCCTTATCTATCAAGGGAAGTGACCCGGCACGGCAATGCTGTTTGGTATGTGCGGCGCAACGGCAAGCGGGTACGGATCAGAGCCGAGTTCGGAACCGTCGACTTCGAGGCGGAATACCAGACCGCGATTTCTTGCACGCCGAGGGGCGACCCAAAAGGACCAAGCCAAGGCACGCTCGCCTGGCTGATTGAACGCTATCGGGATTCGGCGACGTGGACCCGGCTGTCGCCGGCAACCAAACGGCAACGCGAAAACATTTTTCTGCATGTCATGCAATCGGCTGGCACGCAGCACTTCGCCAAGATTACGTCGACGACGATCATTGCGGGGCGCGAGCGCCGGGCGGCGACGCCAGCGCAGGCGCGCAATTTCCTTGACGCCATGCGCGGGCTATTCCGCTGGGCTGCCGACGCCCAGTTGGTCAAGGCCGATCCGACGGTTGGCGTGAAGAATCCGCCGCGCAAGAAGGGCGGCGGGTTTCGGCCGTGGAGTGAGGACGATGTGGCGGCCTACGAGAAGCGCTGGCCGATCGGCACGCGGCAGCGGGTATGGCTCGACGTATTGCTTTACACCGGCCTTCGCCGCGGCGACGCCGTGCGGCTCGGGCGCCAGCATATTCGCGATGAGATCGTCGTCATCAAAACTGAAAAGACCAACACCGAAGTAACGCTGCCTATTCTGCCGGTGCTCGCCGCGACACTGAACACCGGCCCATGCGGCGACCTCGCCTTCATCGCTGGCGAGAATGGCAGGCCGCTGAAAAAGGAGAGCTTCGGTAATCTTTTCCGGCAGGCATGTCGTGCCGCAGGCGTGCTGGGTTCCGCGCACGGCGTACGCAAGATCGCGGCGACGCGTGCGGCCAATGCCGGCGCCACGGTCGCGCAGCTTGAGGCAATCTTCGGCTGGCAGGGCGGGACGATGCCGGCGCTCTACACCCGCATGGCGGATCGACGTCGCTTGGCGAAAGAGGCGATGCACATGCTGCGGAACGAAAAGTGAAATTCTATTGTCGCACCTTGATGGTGAGAGTGTCGCACCTCGTAAAAACCGCAATGAAAACAAAGCTGTTTTTAGGCGGTGGTGCGGTCGAGAGGAAACGAAATCCGTGAGGCTAACACACTGAAAGGGTTTGTTATTTTTCTGTCAGCGTCGCCTGTTGTGTAGCGACTTGTGTAGGCGCCCCCGTATGAAGTGACAGAAGCATAAATCGACGGGCACCGATCTGACTGCGCCAATACTCCACAGGTCTATCTACAAGCAAATAGAGAAGCCCGGCAAAGCCTAGCGACAGGCCGAGCGCGGCCGGGCCACCATTCTCCTTGCCCCCGAGCCAAGGCGTCGCCTCGACGATCCATATTGCCGGAATGTGGACGATGTAAAGCGGGTAGGACAGGTCGCCGATAATCCGGTCCGCCGTCCAGCGCCGCGAAGCAACAAAGATGAACGGGATTGAGGCCGCGCACTGAAGATAAAAGACGTAGATCGAAATGTGATTAGTCCACAGCACCGCCCGCGCGCTCCGCGACAGCACGCCGAACAGAACGAGGAGTGGAAGCGCCACGTAGCCGATGAGCGCCGATGGCGGCCAGTCCTTCACGACCAAATAAAAACGATACACCAGCGCTCCTGTGAGGAAATACATCAGCGTTGACGGAAAAAACTCGTACTGCCATGCGACCGGATCGAC
Organism: uncultured Alphaproteobacteria bacterium; assembly: GCA_963759345.1. Classification (GTDB taxonomy): domain Bacteria; phylum Pseudomonadota; class Alphaproteobacteria; order Rhizobiales; family Xanthobacteraceae; genus BOG-931. The sequence goes on along the minus strand of CAVWYW010000017.1, from coordinate 233,343 downwards.
GCCCAAAATCCACAAGGCGCCGTTGAGCGCTGCGGTCGCGCCGAATAATCCGGCCAGCACGCGCGTGCCGCGAAATAGAATGAACGGCGCGAGCGCGTAGAACATGATTTCAAGCGCGACGGTGAACATCTGTGCAAGATGAAGGCCGCCGGACGCGGCTGGCGTAAGCGTCAGATTAGCCCATAAACCTTGGGGAAATAACAACACGTCATTGACCTGAAACCACAGCGACAATCGGTCGAACCAAGCCGTCGGCTCGAACAGGATGCAGCCGACGAGCGCGACCCAATATGGCGGCATGAGCCGCAGCACGCGATTGCCGTAAAACGTGAGAATGCCAGATGTGCTCGCGCCATACTTCTCGTTGAGCACCATCGCTATGTAGAAACCGCTTATCATCATAAAGACGAAAACAGCGGCGCGGCTGAAGATAAAATTGTAGTAGTACGGCGTGACTGGATAGTGCCAATTGAGCACGGTCAACGCCAAGAGAAGACGCAGCACGCCCACCTTTATCCAGCGCTCCGGCGCCTCAGGTCGCTACGGGAGAAGAAGAACTGCCGCACGAACGTCACCAGCCGCCATCCAACGTGTCGAAGTGTCGTCAAATGATAGCTGGACCACGCGTATAGCGCGAGCGTGTTGTTGCCTCAGGCTCGTGTTACCCAAGCCGCGAAGCCCCCCGCGACTACATTCGATCCAGCAGCCGCACAACCGTGGTCGGGCGCCACTCGCCACCGCGCGGGGCAAGGATGCCACGTCGATTAAGCTCTTCCGCTATCTTGCGGACACTGGTGATCCCTTGCGCCCGCACATCCTCCAAGATTGCGCGAAGGTTGCGCGCGTGCTCCTGAGCCTTCAGCTTGATCGCCGCCACAGCCTCGCTGTTGCCGGTCTGCTTGCCTCTGAGAGCACGTGCACCGTTGGGGTTGCCGAGTTTCACCCCGCGCGATTTCGCAGCCGCAAGCGCAGCCTTGGTGCGCTCGCTGGTTAGGCCCGCTTCCAACTCCGCCACAGACGCCATCTGTGTTAGCAGGAAGCGCCCCATTGCCCCTGGCGGGACGTGCGGCAGGTCACAGAACACCAGATCAACGCCGCTGGCCACCAAGGCACGCAGCAGGTCCACGTTGCGTGTCAGACGATCCAGCTTGGCGAAGACAACCGTGGCCCCGATAGCCTTGGCGTGTGCCAGCGCAGCCGCGAGCTTAGGACGGTCGCTGCGCTTGCCGCTCTCGACCTCGACGTATTCCGCCGCAAGCGTCCAACTGCCGCCATTGAGATAGCGCGCCACAGCCTCACGCTGCGCTTCCAATCCAAGGCCGCTGCGCCCCTGCTTGTCGGTGCTCACCCGCTGATACGAGATAAATTTGCCCTTAGCCATTGCCGTCCGCCCTATGTTCACGAATTCATCTAAGGAGCGTTAGATCAAGTTGTGTACGGTGTCAAGCTTGTACTTTTGTTCTCTTTACGTTCTAATCAATAGATGGCTTACCCCCGCCGATTTCCGCCGCCTTGGAAGGTCGAGGAGAACACCGAGAGCTTCGTCGTGGTGGACGGGCGCGGCCAGCAACTCGCCTTCCTGTACTTCGAGGACGAGCCGCAGCGGCAGATGTCTACGAAGCGCCTTAACAAGGATGAGGCTTGGCGCATCGCACGAGCCATCACGCGCATTCCGGGGCTGATGCAGCGAGATTGAGCCTCTGCTGATCGACCATCCCCGCCACGGTCGAAACTGAAACAGACTTCCAAAAAGTCGGGGCAAGGCCCCGGCGCTGTCGGGCTTACCGCAGCAGTGCGTCCGATCTGCGCCCTTACCACTAGGCCGCGCGTTGAGACCGAGTAGAGCCCTTGGTTCTCTTCCGCATCCGCGTCGGTGGCCGCTGAAGCGTCGTGGAAGGGACTTCCCCGAACATCTTCCTATATTCGACCGAAAACCGACCAAGCTCCAAAAAGCCGAACTTGGTGGCAATCCTGGTCACCGTTGCCGTTGTCCGGTCACCGCGCAGGAGCGCAACACGCGCCATACGCATTCGCCTTAGCCGCACATAGAGCATCGGGCGCACGCCTAGTAGTTCCTGGCAGTGTGCTCGCAGGGTACGTTCCGGCACGCCGATGGCTTCGCAAATGTTGACATAACTTACGGGCCAGTGGCGGTTCGCCTGCAGGAACCTCTCGAAACGCAGGATCACCTTGGAGCGGCGAACGCTGGTTGCATTCGGGTGCGACGTAAGCCCTTTGGCTGCTGCGCTGAGAACTTCAATGGGGAGCATGTGTGCCGCGCCGAGCAATCGTTGGTGTTAAGACAACGGACGCACCCGACCGTGGGGCACGCTGAGGGGGGTCAGCGCTTAGCTATCATTACACCTTGGGCCGGTATGCGGATCAAGCCCAAGCGCGGCTCATCCGATGAATAGGCTGGCGGCGACACCGGAAGGGTATCATTGAACCAAATGCCCACATTTCTCTACCGCTGCCCGAACACCGAGCGCCAGGTGCAAGGGTGGATTGCCGACGATCCGACGGATGAAGACGCCGACACCTATCAGTCACTTGTATGCCTCGCCTGCACGCGCGTTCACCTTGTAAACCCAAAGACCGGCCGCGTTGCTGGCTTCGATGACGATTGACAAGCACGCACGCTCGCGGACGCGGAGGACAACGCACGCCGCGCGCGCGCCGCGCGACAAACGGGTCCCCCTGCGCCCCTCGATCCGAGGATTTCACCGGCACCCCCGACTTCCAACAGCAGGGGCTAAAGGCCAAGGCCGCGGCCAGACCTCGTGGCGTGTGAAGGCGCTGGAGCCCTCCCGGCTTTCCAAACAACCGACGAACCTGTTGCCATCGCGCGCGCTGTCATGTCGGCAATCGGGTGGGTCAACGGGACTTGCAACAGACATCGCCGAATTGACGTTCGTGACGCGACAGAGACATCGGCGGGCTGCACACCTGTCGCTGCCTCAGCGGCTACCACGTGCTAGTATACGTTCGTGCAATGCCCTGTCCTGAGCCTTGGGGGAGGTAATGAGGCGGCGCGAATTCCTTACGCTTGTTGGCGGTGCAGTCGTCATGTGCCCGCTAGCCGCGCGGGCGCAGCAACCGGGCAAGCTGCCGACCATCGGATACCTCGGTGGGGCGGCTTCTTCGCCCGAGAGCGTCTGGCTCGCTGCTTTCGTGCAGCGGTTAGGCGAACTCGGCTGGCTGGAGGGCCGTACCGTCTCCATCCAGCGCCGTTGGGCGGCAAGTCGTCCCGAGCGCATCGCCGAGGTAGCGGCAGAGTACGTGCGGCAAAAGGTTGACGTCATCGTCACGTATGGAGGGGCCGTCGCCACAATAAGACAGGCGACAACTTCAATCCCTATCGTTTTCGCAGTCGCCATCGATCCGGTTGGCGTTGGCTTTGTTGCGAGCCTTTCGCATCCGGGCGGCAACGTTACTGGATTGTCGCTCCAAACTACCGATACTACCAGCAAGCGGCTCGAATTCCTGCGTGAGGTCGTCCCCGATCTCCGTCGATTAGCAATAATATTTGACGCTAGCTACCCCGCGAGCGTGCGGGAGATGGACAATGTTTCGACCACGGCTCGCCAACTCGGTCTCGAAGTCGCGCCACACTGGGGTTCAACGAGTGGAGGACATTGCACCGGTTTTCGACGCTTTCAACGGCCAAGCGGACGCGCTGTACCTCGTGGAAAATCAATTTGCTTGTCAGCAACATGCCTCACATCGCTGCTCTTGCCCTCAACATGCGGCTACCGATGATCGTCAACACGGGCGAAGGTGCGACGAGGTGGTGCACTCATGTCATACGGACCAAATATTACCGCTCTTTTCCGACGTGCTGCCGACTATGTTGATAAAATTCTACGTGGCGCAAGGCCCGGCGACATCCCGGTCGAGCAGCCGACTAAGTTCGATCTGGTCGTCAATCTCAAGACCGCCAAGGCGCTTGGCCTCTACCGTGCCGCATAACACTCCTAGTTCTCGCCGACGAGGTGATCGAATGAGACGGCGCGAATTTATTACACTCCTTGGCGGTGCCGTTGCGGCATGGCCGCCGCTCGGGGTGCGGGCCGAGCAGGCGATGCCGATGCGGCTCATGGGCGGGCTCGTCGCATATCGCGAGAGCGATGTGCCTGGGCGAACATACCACGCTGCCCTAATGCAGAGGCTTGGTGCGCTCGGCTGGCATGAGGGCACGAACCTGCAGGTCAAATGGCGGTTCGCTGGCGGCGACCCCGTGCTATTCGAGCGCTACGCTGCAGAATTGGTGGCGCTCGGCCCTGACGTGATATTTGCCAATACCAGCCCAGCCGTTCGGGAGCTTAAGAAGCTAACGAACGCCATCCCCATCGTGTTTGTGGCGGTCAACGACCCCGTCGGTCAAGGCTTCGTCGCGAGCTTGGCGCACCCTGGCGGCAACCTCACTGGCTTCGGTCTTTACGACCCGCCAACAGTGGTCAAATTGCTGGCAATGTTGACGCAGATTACCCCGCCCGTCGCGCATGTGGCGGTTCTCTATGATTCCTCAACCGCGCCTTGGGCCGCTCTAATGATGCGCGCCATCGAGGACGCGGCGCCTTCACTCGGCGTCGCGGTACGGGCCGCACCTTGCGTCGATGACGCCGGGATCGAGGCCACGATGAGCGAGGTAGCGGCCGAGCAACACGGCGGCGTGCTGGTTCTGCCGGACACTTTTAGCCTGGTGCACCGCGAAGCCATGGTGGCCGCAGCTACAAAATACCGCGTGCCGACGGCCTATGTTGATCGCAGATCTGCCACAAGGGACGAATTGATAACATACGGCGTCAATGTCACCGACCTGTACCCCCCTGCGGCTGATTATGTTGATCGTATCTTGAAAGGCGAGAAGCCCGCCGATCTGGCGGTACAAAACCCGACCAAGTTCACCCTAACGATCAACCTCAAGACTGCGGCGGCACTCGGCATTACCGTCGCGGCGCCGCTCCTCAACACGGCGGACGAGGTGATCGAGTGAGACGGCGCGAGTTCGTCACGCTCGTTGGCGGCGCCGCGGCGGCATGGCCGCTTCGTGCGGGAGCACAACAGCCAGCCGTGATACCTCGAATTGGATGTATCTGGCCGGTCAAGACCGAACAGGAGGAACTGTACCTCGCCCCCTTCAAAGAAAGCTTACGTAGCCTGGGCTATATCGATGGGAAGACGATCAACCTGGAAAACCGCTTTGTAGAGAACTACCGTCAGTTTGGCGCAATCGCGGCTGAACTCGTCAAGAGCCACGTAGACATTATCGTTACCAGCACAACCGGAGTTGCCGTGGCGGCAAAAGAGGCCACCAAGACAATTCCAATCGTCTTCGTATATGTATCCGATCCTGTAGGATTAAAGATCGTGGACAGCCTCGCGCATCCGGGAGGAAATGCTACAGGGCTTTCCTCGATGACGATTGACTTGGCGTCGAAACAAGTTGAGATCTTCCAAGAAATATCTCCGACCCTTTCCCGGTTAGCCATCCTTGTAAACCCCAACTATCCGCTATCTATGCGAACTGCCCAAGAGATGAAGGCAGCAGCGGAGGAGTTGAAGCTGACGGTCGATCTGTTTGAAGTCACCATGGCAAATGATCTTGCTAAAACAATGGGTGAGATCGGACAACGCCGACCTGATGGACTGATTATTACGATCGATATCATGTTCGTTCGTGAGCGCCGCCGCATCGCGGAACTCGCGGTGGCGAATGGTCTTCCGACTATGGCGTACCTGAGGGAAATGACGGCCGCTGGCATCTTGGAATCGTATGGGGCCAATGCTCCCGATCTGTTCCGCCGCGCCGGTGTATATGTTGACAAGATTCTGCGAGGGGCAAAGCCAAGCGAGCTACCGGTCGAGCAGCCGACCAAATTCGATCTCGTCATCAATCTCAAGACTGCCAAAGCGCTTCGCCTCACCGTGCCGCCTAAATTACTCCTGCTCGCCGACGAGGTGATCGAATGAGGCGCCGACTTCCGTTGCTGGCCCCGAGCCGACCTAATTCGATGTCCGCTCTTTGGTAGCTATCAGGACCAAGCAGACATCAGGTCCCCATCGCCGCCAAACAAGCATCATAAAAACGGGCGCATACCGCGAACCCTTGTCTCGTTGGCTGAAAGGTCGGCTCGGCTCGATGGGTCCCTGGCGGTACCCGGCTCTTCAAACGACGGACGACCCCGTTGCCATCGCGCGCGCCGTCATGTCGGCAATCGGGTGGGTGAACGGACCTGTTGCGGACATGGCGGAAACAACCCTGCCGACCCTGCTCGGACATGAGCGTCGAATGCGCTATGATACACATCACAAAAAAACTTTGGCCGTGGGGAAACCTCATGAGACGGCGCGAATTCCTTACGCTTCTTGGCGGGGCAGCGGTCGCGTACCCAATGGCCGCGCAGGCGCAGGCCGGCAGGCTGCCGACTATCGGCTTCATGGGAGACAGCGCTTCGGCGTTTGTTCATCGGACCGCTGCCTTTGTGGAGCGATTGCGTGAACTCGGCTGGATCGAGGGTCGCACCGTCGCCATCGAGTATCGCTGGTCGGAGGGACGCCCCGAGCGCGTCGCCGAGATTGCGGCCGAGTTCGTGCGGCAAAAGGTCGACGTCATTGTCACGTTTGGGGGTGCTGTCGCCACATTAAAGCAGGCGACCGCTTCCATCCCTATCGTCTTTGCAATCGCGACCGATCCGATCGGTAGCGGGCTGGTCGCAAGCCTTTCGCGACCGGGCGGCAACGTTACTGGATTGTCGATCCAAGCAGACCGATACTGCCGGCAAGCGGCTCGAACTCTTGCGTCAGGTTGTCCCTGACCTTCGCCGGTTGGCGATCATGTTTGACGCTGGCTATCGCGGAGCCGTGCGGGAGATGGGCGAGGTGCAGGCTGCGGCTCGCAACCTCGGCTTGGAAGTCGCGCCACATGGGATCAGGCGAACAGAGGATATTGCGCCCGCTTTTGAGGCTCTCAAAGGCCAAGCGGACGCACTTTATATCGTGGAAAATGCTCTGCATTGGCGTCAACCGCGCGCGCATCATCGCGTTTGCGTTCGAAAGCGCGGCTGCCGACGACCTTCATCTAGCGGCGATCTCGTGAGAGCCGGAGCGTCTCATGTCTTACGGACCAAACATTCCAGGCCCTGTTCCGCGCGCGCCGCCGAATATGTCGATAAGATTCTGCGCGGGACAAAGCCGGGCGATCTGCCGGTCGAGCAGCCAACCAAATTCGATCTCGTCATCAATCTCAAGACCGCCAAGGCGCTCGGCCTCACCGTACCGCATACACTTACTCGTCGCTCGCCGACGAGGTGATCGAATGAGACGGCGCGAGTTCATCACACTCATTGGCGGTGCCGCAACGGCATGGCCGGTTCGTGGGGGAGCACAAACACCGCGCGGGATACCTCGAATTGGAATTATCTGGGCGGCCAACAAAGAGGAGGAGATATACCTCGGTACCTTGCAAGAAGGCCTACGTAACTTAGGCTATATCGATGGAAAGACGATCAAACTGGAGAACCGCTATACGGAAGACTACCGTCAGTTTGGCGCGATTGCGGCTGAACTCGTTGAGAGCCAGGTAGACATTAATCGTGGCCTCTGTGACCCCAGCGGCTGTGGCGGCAAAGCAAGCCAGTAAGACGATTCCAATCGTCTTCCTGAATGCATCCGATCCCGTAGGATCAATCCTCGTGGACAGCCTCGCGCATCCGGGAGGGAATGCGACCGGGCTATCCTCAATGTCGTTTGACTTGGCTGCGAAAGAAGTTGGGACCTTCAAAGAATTGTCTCCCGCGTTCGCCCGTTTAGCCATCCTTGTAAATCCCAACTATCCGCTATCCATACGAACTGGAAAAGAGATGAAGGCGGCAGCAGAGGAGCTAAAGCTGACGGTTGATCTGTATGAAGTCGCTGAGGCAGATGATTTGGCTAGAACAATCGGTGAGATCGGACTACGCCGACCTGATGGACTCCTTATTACGAACGATATCATGTTCTTTCTCCGGCGGCGCCTCATTGCGGAACTCGCGTTGGAGAATCGCCTCCCGACTATGGCGTTCGCGCGGGAATTTACAGCCGCCGGGACCTTGATGTCATATGGGGCCAAAATTTCTGATCTGTGTCGCCGGGCCGCTCTATATATTGACAAGATACTGCGAGGGGCAAAGCCAAGCGAGCTGCCAGTCGAGCAGCCGACCAAATTCGAGTTCGCCATCAATCTCAAGACGGCCAAGGCGCTCGGCCTTATCGTGCCGCAGATTCTGCTCGCCACTGCCGACGAGACGATCGAATGACAGCGCTTGTTTGCTGCACTGCATGAGTCCGTTGTTGCCCCAAACGGACCAAATTCGATGTCCGCTCCTTGGTGGCTATCAGCACCAAAGCAGACATCAGGTCCCCATCGCCGAAGTCCGAACCTAGCATCGTAGAAACGGGCGCCTGCCGCGAACACTGTCTCGTTGGCTGAGTGATCGGCTCGGCTCGATGGGTCCCCCCCGCTGCGTAGATTTCAGGAAAGATCACCCCGGCACCCGACTTCGAAAATCTCCTTAAACCCGCCGCCGTGCGGTAATATGACTTTCCGTCGCGACGGTAAGCCCTCTCGGCGAGCCCGAGGGACGCATCCGTTACGCGGCACGGGGCGCCGTTATGGACGTAGTGGTCTGGCTGCGGAGCCTGGGTCTCGCAGAGTACGAGACGGCATTCCGCGAGAATAAGATTGATGAGACGGGTCCTGCCGAAGCTGACGGCGGAGGACCTGAAGGAAATGGGCGTTTCTGCGCTCGGGGACCGCCGCAAGCTGCTCGATGCTATTGCGGCGCTGCGCACCGATGCGGGCGTCAAGGCGCCCTCTGTTGAACCGGCGCCCCCGAAGCAGCAAGAAACCGCAGAGCGTCGTCAGGTCACGGTGATGTTCTCGGACCTCGTCGGTTCGACGGCGCTATCGGCGCGAATGGACCCCGAGGACCTTCGAGAGGTCATTTCGGCCTATCAGAAGTGCGTCGCCGAGACAGTGCAGCGCTTTGGCGGCTTCGTGGCGAAGTACATGGGCGATGGGGTGCTGATCTTCTTCGGCTATCCGCAAGCCCATGAAGATGACGCCGAGCGCGCTGTCCGCGCAGGGTTGGCGTTGGTCGCGGCTGTGAGGGATCTGAAGATCCATGCAGCCCTCCAGACGCGCGTCGGCATTGCGACCGGACTGGTGGTCGTCGGCGACCTGATCGGCTCGGGTGCTTCCCAGGAGCAAGCAATCGTTGGCGAGACACCGAACCTTGCGGCGCGACTGCAGGGCGTTGCAGAACCGAACACTGTGGTCATTGCCGAAAGTACTCGCAGGCTGCTCGGCAACCTGTTCGACCTTGAGGACCTTGGGCCGAAGGAACTCAAAGGTATCTCAGGCCCCGTGAGAGCCTATGCCGCGCTGCGACAGGCTTCGGTGGAAGGCCGGTTTGAGGCGTTTCACGGCAGCGGTCTGACTGAGCTTGTAGGACGAGAAGAAGAACTGGAACTGCTGCTAAGACGCTGGTCCAAGGCAAAAACTGGCGAAGGTCAGGTGGTGCTCTTGTCTGGCGAGGCAGGTATCGGCAAGTCTCGATTGACTGCGGCGCTGCTGGAGCGCCTTGCGACTGAGCCTCACACGAGGCTGCGTTATTTCTGCTCGCCGCAACACACCGACAGCGCGTTTTATCCGGTCATCGATCAGATGCAACGTGCGGCTGGATTTACGCATGACGACACCACGAAAGCGAAGCTCGACAAGCTCGATGCGCTGCTTTTGCAGACCTCGACTTCTATCGAGGATGTCGCGCTCTTTGCCGAGATGGTGTCGCTGCCGAACGACGGTCGTTATCCCGCGCTGGCGCTGACCCCGCAACAGCGCCGGCAAAAAACGATGGAAGCGCTTTTTGCGCAGACCGAGGCGCTGGCAGGCTCCAGTCCGGTGCTGATGATCTTTGAGGATGTGCACTGGACCGATCCGACCAGCCTTGAACTATTCGGCCGCGCGGTGGACCGGATCGCAGACCGTCGCGTGCTTTTGGTCGTTACCCACCGGCCGGAATTCGAGCCGCCTTGGATCGGACGGCCGCATGTGACTGCCCTTACCCTCAATCGGCTGGCGCAACGCGACATCGAAGCGATGATCGACCGGGTTGTCGGCAACAAGCAACTCCCGACGAATATCCGGCAGGACATCATCGAACGCACTGATGGCATCCCTCTGTTCGTGGAGGAGATGACTAAGGCAGTGCTGGAGGCGGAGAGCCGAGGCGAGGCGCAGCTCGTGGCTGCGGCAGTTCCGGCTTCGGCCACAACAGTTCCGGCAAGTCTGCACGCCTCGCTGATGGCGCGGCTCGATCGGCTCGGCACCGCCAAGGAGTTGGCGCAGATTGGTGCGGCGATCGGGCGGGAGTTCTCCCATGCCCTGCTGGCCGCCGTGGTCCGCAAGCCCAACGCGGAACTCAATTCGGCGCTCGATCGTCTCATTGAGGCCGGCTTACTGTTTCGACAGGGCATCCCACCGTACGCGACCTACTTGTTCAAGCACGCACTGGTCCAAGACGCGGCCTATGGAACGCTGCTCCGCGAACCGAGACGCGCACTTCACGCACGCATAGCTGAGACCCTTGAGGGTCAATTCGCCGAAATTGCCGAGAACCAGCCGGAACTGTTGGCGCGTCACTGCACCGAGGCCAGCCTGATCGAGAAGGCTGCTGGGCTTGTGGGGCAAAGCCGGTCAGCGGTCGATGGAACGTTCGGCGCTGGTTGAAGCGATAGTGCAGTTCACTCGTGCCCTCGACCAGATTGCGGCCCTGCCAGCAACACCTGCGCGGCGTCGCGAGCAGATTAGGCTTCAGGTTGCGCTTATCGTCCCCCTTATCCACGTCAAAGGATTTGCCGCATCGGAAACAAAGGCGGCTGTGGAGCGGTCGCGTCTCTTAATCGAACGAGCTGAAGCACTCGAAGAGCCTCCCGAGGATCCGCTGCTGCTGTTCTCTGTCCTGTATGGCATCTGGGTTGCGAACCTTGCGGCCTTCAACGGAGACGCCTTGCTTGAGCTAGCTGCGCAGTTCCTTGGCCTCGCCGAGAAGCAAAGGGCAGCAATCCCGCTCATGATCGGGCACCGCCTCACTGGCTCGTCTTTGTTATTTACAGGGAACATCAGGCACGCTCGGACGCATTTAGATCGCGCAATCGCATTGTACGATGCTGCCGCGCATCGCCCGCTAACGATGCGTTTCGGCTCGGACGTTAGGAATACAGCATTGTGCCATCGTTCGTGGGCCTTGTGGATGCTTGGTTATCCCGAGGCCGCGCTTTCTGAAGTTGAACTCGCCCTCAAGGACGCGCGCGAGTTCGGTCAAGCCCCGACTTTGATACCAGCTCTACTTCTCGCAAGTTATAGCCCGATCTTTTGCGGGGAATACGCAGCAGCAAAGGCTCAATGCGATGAAGGTGTGGCACTGGCGAACGAGAAGGGCGCGGTGTTCTGGAAAACCGCGGGAATGTTGATGCAAGGGTGGGTGTCTGCCCAGACCGGCAAAGCCTCAGACGCAATTCAAACAATGACCTCCGCGTACGCTGCGTACCGGTCAACGGGAGCGACGTTGCATAATACCGTTATCATTTTCAAACTTGGCGCATGCCTATGCGGAACTTGGTAAATTTGATGAGGCTTGGCGCTCGATGCGGGAAGCACTGGCGGCCTTGGAAGCAACAAAGGAGAGGTTATTCGAGGCCGAGGTCAATCGCATTGCCGGGGAAGTCGCGCTGATGTCGCCGCAGCCGGACGTGGCGAAAGCGGAAGCGTATTTCGAGCGCGCGCTCACAGTCGCCCGTCAGCAGCAGGCAACGTCTTGGGAACTGCGCGCGGCAATGAGCCTCGCGCGCCTCTGGCGCGATCAGGGCAAGAGAGACGAGGCTCGCGAACTGCTCGCGCCGGTGTACGGCTGGTTTACCGAAGGGTTCGACACGCTTGATCTGAAGGAAGCTAAGGCGCTGCTGCAAGAGTTGGCGGCGTAAGCTCGGAGGGCAGATGAAGAAGCGCGCCAAGGTCAGGGGCGCACGCGCCAAGACGCGACGTTTCAAAGCAACGAAGCTGAACCGTCGCAATGCGCCGAAGGCCGCACCCTCTTCCCAATCGCCGAGCGGCGAGGAGATAGAGGTCGCTCGGCTTACTCGCGAGCGCGATGAGGCGCTTCAGCAGCAAGCGGCCACAAGCGAAGTCCTACGAATTATTCGTCGCTCACCGGCAGATACCCAACCGGTATTCGAGGCTATCGTCGAGAGCGCTGCCCACCTGTCCGGTGCCATTTTCAGCGTTCTCTATCTATACGATGGCGACCGGATGAGTATCGGAGCGACAAGCAACTTCAACATTGAGGCGATCAGTCGAATTCAGGAAATTCAGCAGCTAAAGCAGCCAGAGCGTGCACATCTTGCAGGCCGAGCTATATTGGAACGCGCAATCGTGCACGTCCCTGACGTGCTTGCAGACCCGGAGTACTCGCGCGAGCTAGCGCTGGCCGGGCGATGGCGGGCGGTGCTTTCGGTTCCCCTGCTTCGCGATGGAATTCCGGTGGGAGCTCTTTCTGTTGGTAAGGCGGAGCCAAAGCCATTTTCAGACCGACAAGTTCAGTTACTGCAGACCTTCGCCGACCAAGCCGTCATCGCCATCGAGAACTCGCGGCTCCTTAATGAACTTCGCCAGCGAACCGAGGAACTAACTGTTTCATTAGAGCAGCAGACCGCCACGGCAGAAGTTCTGCGTACGATCTCCACTTCGTCCGGCGATTTGGAGCCAGTTTTTTCGAGTGTCTTACAGAAAGCGACACGCCTTTGCGAGGCAAAGTTCGGTAACCTCTTTCTGCGCAATAATGACGATACCTTTCGCACGGTCGCGATGTTCAATGCACCGCCCGCCTACGCAGCAGTACGCACGCAAGGACCTATCAGGCCGCCAGCTGATACGGCACTTGGAAAGCTTCTCCGAACGAATAATAGGTAGTCCAGATTGCCGACGTGAGTGCGGAACCGGGTTATTTTAGGCGCGATCAAATGTTCGTATCTGGTGTTGAGTTTGCCGGCATGCGTACGCTGCTTGCCGTACCAATGCTCAAGGAGAAAGAGTTGGTCGGTTCAATCAACATCTATCGTCAGGAAGTTCGTCCTTTATACCGACGATCAGATCGCGCTTGTGACAAACTTCGCCGCGCCAAGCGGTTATTGCTATCGAGAACACAAGTCTACTCAACGAGCTGCGTGAAAGAACAGACGAAGTTGAGAAACTAAACCAACAACTTGAACAGCGCGTTGCCGATCAAGTAGGCGAAATCGAGCGCATGGGCAGGCTGCGCCGCTTCCTCCCGCCGCAGGTCGCTGATCTAATCGTCGCATCTGGAACGGAGAAGCAACTCGAAAGCCATCGCCGGGAAATTACGGCGCTGTTCTGCGATCTACGCGGCTTTACAGGGTTCACCGAAACCGCCGACGCGGAAGACGTAATCGCGCTACTCGCGCGAATACCACGCCGCCGTTGGTGAGAAGATCATCAAGTACAGCGGAACGCTAGAACGCTACGCTGGCGACGGAGTGATGGTGGTCTTCAATGATCCTGTTCCAGTCGAGAACCCCGCGCTTCAAGCTGTCCTGATGGCGCTTGAAATGCGCAGCGCCATCGGGGCGTTGACAGAGAAGTGGCGTCGTCTGGGGCACGACATCGGCTTCGGCATCGGCATCGCGCACGGGTTTGCCACCCTCGGCACCATCGGCTTCGAGGGCCGCTTCGACTATGCCGCCATCGGCACGGTCTCCAACGTCGCTTCTCGGCTCTGCGACGAGGCGAAAGCCCGGGCAAATTCTCATCAGCCCGCGGGTGCTGATGGCCGTCGAAGACGCCGTGAAGGTCGAGCCGGTGGGTGAGTTCGAGTTGAAAGGGATCAGGCGGCCCTTGGCGGCCTACAATGTTCTTGATGCGGGTTCGGCAGGGTCTTGAGGGGCTCTGAGACCCATTAGCCCCACAGTGACTCTAGGGACTCCGTTGGTGCGTTTTGCCCCTTCTCGGCTACCCCACTAGCGGCCAGCGGCTGCAAACGCATCCACGGGCTTCTGGGAGTCACGTCGGGCGCTTCGCGTGCTGTCGATGGCCGTCGGGCTGTAGGTGCTGTCGCCTGCTGACTGACGGGCGTCAGGCAGAAAACACCCTCGGAGTAGCATGTCTTTTTGTAGGCTCCGCAGAAAACACCCTAGTAATGCAGAAGGGGTCTTCAGTTCACTTAAGATCAGTCAATCGGGATACCAATTACCTATCTTTCAAGGCTCTCTTGGTAGACGACCCTGTGCCTTCCGAGGCTCCGCTGGTCAAAGGTCCGTGGCATCGAATACTGGCTCTTCGGGCTCTACGGTCAACACGGGGTCCACACCGACCACACGGCGAAACTCGCGCGTCAGGATGTCCTTGGCTAAGTCCGTCTTCGACTTGGGCACGATCAGCCCGTCGTGCATCGAGAGGCTCGGGACGCCGTGGGTTCTCATCAGGATCAGCATGGTCCCGATGACCGGCGTGGCCTCGCGGTACTGAAGGTCACCCCAAAGTTCCATATCGTCCCCGAGGTCCCTGAGGGCCGGGAAGGTCGCCAGCATCTTGCGCGCAACGTCCTTCGCTGGTGGCAGATCGGGAAGTTTTTCGCCAGTTGCCTCTCTGTATTCTCGTCGGTGTTCCTCGTAGTCCTTGATGGCGTCATCCGACCACTTCCTACGGGGGGCACCAAGCCCGAACGACATGACGACCCACTTCTTGGCGATCCAGCGGTCAATGCCTGCACGCGCATAGGGATCACTAGCGCCCTTTAGCGGCTGTCCGACCTTCGCATGGTAGATGTTGAGTTGGCTCGCCTTGATGTCAATTTCAACAACAGGCTCGCCGTTGATCGTCATCTTGTGTCGTTTGGCCTCGTGCATCTGTTGGTAACTGTTTGGTCCCCCTACGCTGTAGAGGCGACCGCCCATTTTCCATGAACGATTATTGAAGACGCGTGTGTAGCCGTTGTGTTCTCCGCCCGTGATCTCGAAGTGCGCCAAAAACTTGTTGAGTTCCCGAACGTCCTCTTCGAGACGTTCACTCTCTGCGGTGTGCTTGAAGTTGATCCTGCGACCTTTTGCTTTCTTCTTGCCCCTACCGCCTGCGTAATCCTTCAGCACCAATGGGTGCATCGGGGGCTCGGGCGCAAAGTGTTCACGCACATTGTCTTCGTCGATCCCGTGAAGCGCGGCAAGCCGCAGTAGTCTACCTGTCGCCCAAAATCGCGAGGCGTGACCGGGAAGCGATGTCGAGACAAATTCGCCGGGGTCAAACTCTGTTTTCCGGTAGCGCGTCTGGCCTACTCGGTGGCCGATCAGTTCGAGTGCCTTGAGACCCGTGAGCACGTTCGTGAATGTTTCATACTTGACGGGATCGTGGTCGAAACTCGATTTGCCGATGGACCGATAGATGAGAGCGGGAACTCTCATGCCGGTTCTTGCGCGCAGCAAATCTCCGACGAACCGCTCGATGGCATCAGAGAACTTTGCGCCAGTTTTTTCGCGGCGCGTGCGACGCCGCGTGTTTGCACTGCGCTCAAGCTCCTCAAGCTCTCTGCGGATGCGCGCAATCAGTTCACGCGCTGCTTCTGTGCGTGCCCTGCTGTGCAGGTCTGCCCATCGCTGCCGCTTGGGTTCCTGCGCCCACGCCCAAGCCCTGATGAGCCTAATGATTTCCGTGCGGGATTTATCGACATCGACGTTTTCTTTGGTGTGAACGCCAACGCGACCCTCAACGCCGTTCAGTTCAAGCATACGGACAAGCCAAGCATCTTTCAGGGACGGAAGAGACGACGGTGGGTGCGCAGGATTTCGTCAGTGACGGATAGATGTGGTGAAACTGTGGTCTGATAGTCGCGATACTCTTCGCTGCACGCGGCGCGGTCAATGTTCATAACTTCGAGCGTCACTTCCCGAGCGCATTCGGAACAAGTTATACGTCCGTTCGTCGGACGAGCCGGCCGCTTGCGGTTTCGACTTTCGGCCCCGTGTGCTCTCTGCGCCTCACCCACATCAAATCGCTGTTTGGCCGATGTGGAAGTGACCGCGCGCCGTCGGCCTAGCGGCGCTCGGTGTCAGACTTCGTATCGCGGAAATTTCTTTAGTGCTTCCGCCATATCGCCGATCGTGGGCGCGCCGTATCCCCGCGCGACCGTAACTGGTGCGTGTCCTGTTAGATAATCGGACATTCCATCGGGTATACCGTTGCGTGCTGCTACCTGTTTGAACGTGTACCGCCACGCGTGATTGGGACGGACTTCGCTGTCCTTGACGCCAAGGCCGCGTATCCAAGCGGCTAGACGTTCACGCGCTTTCACGTACCGCGCCTTACCTGGATTTGTGGCGACGCCCACGCGTGTTTCACCCCGCATCAGATTGTAGAACAGCGGGCCGTTGTGCCGAGAAGCAACGAAGGTGAGAAAGCCTTGTGCGATCAGGTGCTCGTGCAGCGGCACCGCCCGGCCCCTCCCCGTCTTCACCGTTCCCGCCTCTGGCGTGATGTTGATTACGTTCACACCGTCTTGCTCGGTGACATCGACGCTACGCAGTTGGGTGATCTCACCTACTCGCGCGCCTGTGTAAGCGCACAGCCAAGGCACCCACCTACGTGCTGCCGCGCTCGGTTTGGCTGTGTCGGTAATGGCACGTGATGCCTGTAGGATGGTTCTGACCTCCTCCGTGTTGAACGCTTTGTGTGGTCGTGTGATTTTCTTACGCGGGACTGAAACGCGCACACTCTTGAAGGGGTTCTGCTTTGCGTGTTTGTGTGTCACCGCCCACGCGAACACGGTGCGTGCAGCGATTACCCAAACGTCATGCACGGTTCGTGCGCTGCGTTTAGGATTGCCCAGCTTGTCAGCCCATTCCTGAGCTTCTTCAGGTGTGATTGAGCCCGCGCTGCGCCTTGGGAACTCCGCCTCCAGATGCAGGAAAACGCCCCGCCATCTGTCCACAGTTGCTGGCGCAGGCTTCCCCGCCCCGACCCAAAGTTCAAACAACTGCCAAGCCCCGTGCCCTGTGTCCCGTGAGTTCTCAAACTTTGGGAACCGCAGCGCGTAGGTATCCGCTGAGTAGTCGCCCCGCGCGCGCTGCATCAGTAGGTTTAGCGCTGCTGCAAAGTCTCCGTACAGATGATCTAAAAACAGGTCCCGCGATGGTGCGGTCAACACCAACCGTTTCAGCGCAAGGAATTGTGATGTTTCACCCCAATCGGCCAGCATCGGTCGCAGGTCTTCGCGCGCCTTCGGTGAACGCTCCCAAATGTCATCAACCTCATCTTCGGCCTGAAGATGCTCCCCCCGATACCGGAGCACTTCATCGCGCACGGCGTCCCCCACGCGTTCTCTAAGGTCCTCCCAATGCGTCGCCGACTGAACGCGCTGAATGTGTCTCTCGGTGAACCAATGATACCAATCGCCCGCAAGCGCCCTTGCGTCCTTGGGCGTCAACAGGCGGCCCTCGCCTTTGCTCTCAGCCCGAATGTTCGCCACGCGGCTCTCGATTTCTGAAAGCCACTCGCGGTGCTTTGCGCGCGCCAGCAGAACGGGCGTGCCTGCGGCTATGATGAGACGCGCCTCCCACCTAACGCCGTAGAGCCTCTCGTACGCGTCGTGTGCGTCTTTGGGGATACGTTTGCGGGCGCTAAATCCGCCGTCCTTGGTGGGGGTCAGCTTGGTCGCTACACGAGGCATGTGTAGCCCATAGTGTAGCAGGCGCGTGGAATTTACAAGCGATGCCAGTAAGTTGCTGAGGCCATGCGGGGATAAGTAAGGCTGGTGCGGTCGAGAGGACTCGAACCTCCACGGGTTGCCCCGCTAGCACCTCAAGCTAGTGCGTCTACCAATTCCGCCACGACCGCATGTGGGGTGAACGCACCGTTAAATTGGTGCGTGGCGCCGATGTAACAGCAAGCTCTGGCGCGGACAAGACCCAGACCCGCGACCGTTACGGCCGCCACGACCGGGCCATTTGCGGGCGAAGCAAGGCGGAAATCGACGGCCGTCGGGCTAGACCGCGTCCGGCGTCCGCGGCAACAGTTCCTTGACCTCGACGGCGATCCGATTGCCGCTGACGATCACGGTCCCCTTTGCCACCGGCATGTTGTTGGCGAGGATGCGGACCTCGTCTTCCTCCGACGAGTCGAGTTCGATAATGGCGCCACGGCCGAGCCGCAGCACCTGATGGATCGGCATCGAGGTTCTCCCCAATACCACCGCAATATCGATCGAGACGTTGTCGAGTGTCGCCAAGATTCCCCGCGCGGCTTTTGTCGATGGCCGTTACTGCGCTATTCTTGAGCCCGGCATAGTTACGAGGTGGTTAACACGCGCAGCGATCTGAAGATTGGCGCGCTCCCAATTGCCGGCTCGCCGCCGGTCGAATGGAGCATGAGCGGCGGCGCGGTCGATTATGAGCGTGCTGTCGAGTTCATGACGGCCCGTGCGGCGGCAATCGCGCGGGGTGAGGCGCGAGAACTGGTCTGGCTTGTCGAGCATCCGCCGCTATACACAGCCGGCACGTCGGCACAGCCGCAGGAACTGATCGAGGCGCGCTTTCCCGTTTACGCGGCCGGCCGCGGCGGCCAGTTCACGTATCATGGGCCGGGCCAGCGGGTCGGCTACCTCATGCTCGATCTCAAGCGGCGCGCGCCTGATGTCCGCCGCTTCGTCGCGACCATCGAGGAATGGATCATCCGTACGCTTGCGGCTTTTGATGTGCGCGGCGAGCGCCGCGACGATCGTATCGGCGTGTGGGTGCGCCGCCCAGGCAAGCGCCAGGGCGCCGAGGACAAAATCGCCGCAATCGGCATCCGGGTGCAGCGCTGGGTCACTTTCCACGGATTTTCGCTGAATGTCGCGCCGGACCTGTCGCATTTCTCCGGCATCGTGCCCTGCGGGTTTCCGATCCGCGCTATGGCGTCACGTCGCTCGCCGATCTCGGCGTGCCAGCGTCGATGAGCGAGGTCGATAGCGTGCTGCGGAGCCGAATTCGAAAAACTGTTTGGCGCGACAGCGGAAGCTCAAAAGTTTGCCAGCACCGAAAACAGCTCGCCAGGGCGGCGGAGCGCCAAGTCTGTCGCACCGGCCTCGCGCTGATCGACGGCCTCCACCCGCGCGCCCGGTGGACCATCCCGGCACAACTCAATCATTGTCAGGACGACTTCCTCCGGACCCGCCAGCACCGCCTCGACCGAGCCGTCGCGGCAGTTGCGTACCCAGCCCTCGACGCCGAGTTCGAGCGCGGTCAGTTCCGCCCAGGCACGAAAGCCGACGCCGTGCACCCGGCCGCGGACGACGACCTGAAAGATCACGTCCATCCGTATTCCTTAAGACTGCGCCAGGTCACCCCGCCTCGGACGCTTCGGCAAAAAGCGCCGCAAACATGCAATGTATGCTGGCGGCAATTGCCACTCCAGCGCCGCCGCGATCAAAAGCTCCACGTAGCCGGCCTTCGCCCGTCCGGCCGGCTGTTGCCGCGCAATATAGGTGAGCGCGCTGTAGCGGCGGCCGGCGTGTCGAACCGGCGACATCTTTGCGCGGTAGAGACCCCCGGCAACGTTCTCCCATGCATCGAGCCGCACACGATCGCGGGGTTCGATCCGCCACAACACACCGCAGACAGTGCGCGCTTGTTTCGGCTCGATAGATGCGTAGCCGTCTGCCGTAATTACGAACGCGTAATTCGCCAAAGCACCCGACGCCAAGCGGCACCGCATTCGGCGCATGTGTCGCCATCACGTCGCGGTGCATATTCGACCCATAGGCGAAGTACAGGATCACGCCGCACGGCCTTCCGCGCTTGGTCTGGTCGCCGCAAATAAAGTGACGCCGGCCGCGAGGATCAACGGCAGGAAAGCGAGCAGAAGCAGGATCGCCACCACCACCGAAGCCAAATCGTAATGCGGTGAGCCGAGCAAAACCGCGACGACGGCAACGAGCAGGATCAAACCGAGCGCACTCGCGGTGTTTGCATCCGTCCCTTGTCCGGCAAGCGGGGAGTAGAATGAAACCGCGAGGATCAACAGAAGGATGATCGCCAGCCCGTAGAGGATGCTCGCGGCGACGGCAGGTGCAACGGAGCGGTCGGCGTCGCGGAGCCGCTTCGCATGCAAAACGTACCAGATCCAAATCAGCAGGGCCTGGGCCGCCGCAAACAGCCACGGTCCGCCGCGTGACATGACTGCCGGCATCGTCAGCAGGTGCGATGCCGCGCCGGCGGCATACACTGCGAAGGCGCCGAACAGAAAAGCCTGCGGCGAGAGCCGCCCGGACGGCGAAAAAAGAAAGCGTAGCGCTTCCATACAGGTGGGCCGTCATTGCGTTTGCGCCTTCGGCGCGCCCGCGCGGTTTCTAGGCGAATTCCATGATCACCGCGTCGACGGCGACGCTGTCGCCTGGCTTGACGGGTATCTTCTTGATAATGCCGTCGCGCTCGGCGCGCAGGATGTTCTCCATCTTCATCGCCTCGACCACAGCCAAGGTTTCACCCGCCTTGACCTCTTGGCCTTCCGCGACGGCGATCGAAACAACCAGGCCAGGCATCGGACAGCGTACGGCCTTTTCGCTGCCGGAGAGTTTCTTTGCCGGCATCAAACGCGCGTAGCGCGCTTCGCGCTCGGTATAGACAAACGCTTTCACTTCAATGCCGCGGTAGGCGAGCTCGAAGCCGTTCGGGATCATCCGCACGTGCATGGCGACGGCCGCACCATCGAGGGTGCCGCTCCAAACCGGCATGCCGGGAAGCCAGTTCGAGGAAATAACATGCCGATTGCCATCCTCGAACAATACGACGATGGACCCACCTTCGTGGTCGACGTCGGCGTGAATCTCTTCGCCGCTCAGCCAGATGGCCCGGCGGCGCTCGCGGGTCATCGCGCTATTGAGCTGACCGGAAATGCGGCGCTTGCGCTCGCCCAGAACATGGTCAATCGCCGCCGCGACACCGGCGACGGTACGCGCCACGGCGCCGGTCGGGGCGGTGCGCTCGAAACCGTGGGGAAATTCCTCGGCGATGAAGGCGGTGGAGAGCTTGCCGGCGCGCCAGCGCGGATGCTGCATGATCGCCGCGAGAAACGGAATGTTGTGGCGAATGCCCTCGATGGTGAAGGCATCAAGCGCGTCGGCCTGCGCGTCGATTGCTTCGACACGGGTCTTCGCATGCGTGACGAGCTTTGCGATCATCGGATCGTAATAGAGGGAGATTTCACCGCCTTCTGCTACTCCGGTGTCGTTTCGCACTGTCACGCCATCGTGCTCGCCTTCCACCGGCGGGCGATACCGCACCAAGCGCCCGATTGACGGCGCGAAATTCCGGTACGGGTCCTCCGCATAGACGCGGCTCTCAACCGCCCAGCCGGAAAGCTTCACGTCGCGCTGTTTCAGCGCCAGCGGCTCGCCGGCAGCGACCCGGATCATCTGCTCGACCAGATCGATGCCGGTGACAAGTTCGGTCACCGGATGCTCGACTTGCAGCCGCGTGTTCATCTCCAAGAAATAAAAGCTGCGATCCTGCCCGGCCACGAATTCCACCGTGCCGGCGCTGTCGTAGCCGACTGCGCTGGCGAGCGCGACGGCCTGCTCGCCCATCTTGGCGCGCGTCTTGGCGTCAAGCAGCGGGCTCGGCGATTCCTCGATGACTTTCTGATTGCGGCGCTGGATCGAGCACTCGCGTTCGCCGAGATAGATGACGTTGCCATGCTTGTCGCCCAGAACCTGAATTTCGACATGGCGCGGATCGGTGATGAATTTCTCGATGAAAACGCGATCATCGCCGAAGCTTGATTTCGCCTCCGAGCGGGCGCGGGCGAAGTTCTCGGCGACTTCCCCCTTGGTAAAGGCGATGCGCATGCCCTTGCCGCCGCCGCCAGCCGATGCCTTGATCATCACCGGATACCCAATCTGTTCGGCGATGGCGATCGCCTGGATATCGTCCTCGATCACACCGAGATGACCCGGTACGGTGGAGACGTTGGCGCGGGCGGCGGCTTTTTTTGATTCGATCTTGTCGCCCATGGCGGCGATTGCCTTGGGGTTCGGCCCAATAAACACAACGCCCGCCTTGGCGAGCGCCTCGGGAAACGCCGCGCGCTCGGACAAAAAACCGTAGCCCGGATGTACCGCTTCGGCGCCGCTTTCCTTGCAGGCAGCAACGATCCGGTCGATCAGAAGGTAGCTTTGCGCGGCAGGCGGCGGACCGATCGGGATTGCCGTGTCGGCCATCTCGACGTGGAGCGCGTCGCGGTCGGCCTCGGAATAGACCGCAACGGTTGCAATCCCCATGCGGCGGGCGGTCTTAATGATCCGACAGGCGATCTCGCCGCGGTTGGCAATGAGGATTTGCTTGAACATTTCCGGTTATATAGCCCGCAAGCCAGCCCTTTTGCTTTGCGGCGTCGTCGCGAGAATGTCAATGACACCGGGTATCGTCTGCCGCCCCTGCAAGCTCACCCTAGGCCGATATCCATCGAGCCACGGGGCGTGAGAATGCAATGTTGAGGAACGCGATGCGACAAACCCTCCCCCGCGCCTTGGCGCTTTGCGCGATCGCGATCGTGCCAGGTTGGCGAGCCGCCGCCGACTCGATTGCGCCGTCTGCTATACCCAGCCCAAACTCCCAGCAAACCGTAGCGACGACGACGCCGATCAAACATCTCGTGATTATCTTCAACGAGAATGTCTCATTCGATCATTACTTCGCCACCTACCCTAAAGCCGAAAATCCGCGCGGCGAGCCGATCTTAATCGCGAAGCCAGACACGCCGGCGGTGAACAATCTCGTCTCGGCAAATCTGTTGACCAACAATCCCAATTTTACCAACCGGGCTAATGGCAGCGGCGCCGCTGAGCCATTCCGGCTTGACCGTAGCCAGGCACGAACGGCCGATCAGAGCCACGAATATACTGCCGAGCAGCAGGCTTACGACGGCGGGAAAGCCGACCTGTTTCCACTTTACACGGGCATGGGCACGGTCGGCGGTGCTGGGGCCTTCGGCAACAATGGCCAAGTCATGGGCTATTACGACGGCAACACTGTAACCGCGATGTGGAACTACGCTCAGCACTTCGCGATGAGCGACAACGCTTATACCGACAGCTACGGTCCGTCCACACCGGGGATGCTGAATATCAGTTCGGGCCAGACCAACGGCTTGAGCATCGTGCCCCCGACTATGAAGCCGTCCACCACGACGAACGTTCCCAATTACATTAAGGACGGCCAGGGCGGGCTGACCATGATCAATGACATCGATCCCGTATACGATGTCTGTTCGGACCCAAAGTTGGACCAGGCAACGATGGCGGGCCGCAATATCGGCGATCTCCTCAACGACGCAGGGGTTACCTGGGGCTCATTCATGGGCGGTTTCAGGCTGGACGTAACCAACGCCAATGGCTCTACCGACTGCGGGCGGAGCACCCGTTCGGCTGTGGTCGGATTCGATAAACCGGACTATATCCCGCACCACGCCTGGTTTCAGTACTACGCCTCCACGGCCAACCCGCTGCATACGCGGCCGAGATCACTTGCCACCATCGGCTATAGCTTCATGCATGACGGCGTGACACGCGAACCCGCCAATCACAATTACGATCTGCGGGATTTTTACGATGCGGTAACGGCGGGCAATTTCCCGTCGGTCTCCTACATCAAGCTGCCGGCGCACCAGGACGGCCACGCCGGCTATTCCAATCCGCTGGACGAACAGGTGGGCACGGTGACGCTCGTCAATTTCCTCGAACAGCAACCGGACTGGAAAAGCACGGCTGTCATTATTGTCTGGGACGATTCCGACGGCTGGTACGATCACGCTTTCGCCAAGGTCACAAACCCGTCCTTTGATGCCGAGGCCGACCAGCTCGGTGGTCCGGGCAAATGTGGCGCCGGCGTTCCCCTCCCCGGTGTTGCCGGCAAACCAGTAAACGGACGCTGCGGGCCCGGCACACGCGTGCCGTTTCTCGTGATCTCACCGTGGGCAAAATCAAACTACGTGAGCCACGACCGGATTTCGCTCGCCTCTGTGCCGCGCTTCATCGAGGACAATTGGCTAAAAGGTCAGCGGATCGGCGGCGGCTCATTTGACGCCACAGCGGGTTCAATTGACGCCCTTTTTGATTTTACCGGCAGGGGGCACAATACGCCCCTCAATCTTGATCCAACGACCGGTGTGGTGCGCCTAACACCGCCGCCGGACGCGAACCGTTGAATCCCAAAATCACATCCGCACGACGCCGCGGCCGACGCGCTGCCCTTCGGCAACGATCCAATCGAGAATGGCCAAGTCCGTCGCGTCGAATCCTGCGGGGAGATTCTTCGCCGGATCGGCTGGATGCGCGACCACAATCTGCGAATGCCCGATCACTTCGGTCAGGGTTTCAAGAGTTAGAAGGCCGTAATCCATCGAGAGCTTCATCATCGCCTCCCGCGCTTTATCTTCGACAGCAGTGCTCACGCGCGGTTCCATCACACCCATCTTTGCCGCCGTCCCGACTCGCGGTTTAGCGCGCAAGATTTGCAATGCGAGCCGGGCCGCTAAAAGGCGACGGTAAGGCAAGTTCTGGGCACCGATGTGATCCAGGTCACGTGGCAGTCGCTAATTAAGAGCCCAACAGGCCCCCCTCAGCTCCCTCTAGCCCATCAGAAATTTCTTCCGTACCTATTGCCGCAACCAGTCAATTCTTCTTAGCTTTAAGGCGAATTCGAACATACAATCCTCAGTATAAGCCCTAGTATTGACGCCACCTGAACGCTATGTGATGCGGGCAGTATTCAAAAAAGATCTCAAATCAGACCACGCGACGGAGGTTTCCATGGCCCTTGCAATCGGCGACACCGCCCCTGATTTCGAAGCCGAAACGACGGAAGGCAAGATCCATTTCCACGACTGGATCGGCAACAATTGGGTGGTGCTGTTCTCCCACCCCAAGGATTTCACCCCGGTCTGCACGACCGAACTTGGCACCATGGCCCGGCTCAAGCCGGAGTTCGACAAGCGCGGCGTGAAGATCATCGGGCTGTCCGTCGACCCGGTCGATAACCACAAGAAATGGGCTGCCGACATCAAGGACGTGGTCGGCTTTGCCCCGAACTATCCGATGATCGGCGACACCGACCTGAAGGTGTCAAAGCTCTACGGCATGCTGCCGGCAAGCACGAGCGGCACCTCGGACGGCCGCACCCCGGCCGATAACCAGACGGTTCGCAACGTGTTCGTCATCGGCCCGGATAAGAAGATCAAGCTCGTCTTGGTCTATCCGATGACTACGGGCCGCAATTTCGACGAAGTGCTTCGCGTGGTCGATTCGCTGCAGCTCACCGCCAAGCACCGCGTAGCCACGCCGGCGAACTGGAAACAGGGCGAAGACGTCATTCTCACCGGCGCCGTTACCAATGAAGAGGCGGAGAAACTTTATCCGCAGGGCTGGAAGACGCCGAAGCCCTATATCCGCATCGTGCCGGCGCCGCGGTAGTAAAAGCGCCCCGACAAGTCACGATCAAACGAAAAGCGCGGCTCCACGCCGCGCTTTTTGCTTTTCAGCCCCGCCTGCAGATCGGCCTACGGCACCAAAACGACTTTGCCGATATTGCTGCGATCCTGAATGAAGTGATGAGCTTGCGGAGCTTCGTTAAAGGGAAGCTCCGCGCGATCTTGGGCTTGATGGCGCCTTGCGCCCACAACTGCCACAACTGGTCGGCCCATGCGCGCTGGCGGTCAATTTCGCCCCACATATGGCCGAGATTGACGCCGAAGACACCCTTGTTCGCGTTCATCAGCGACAGCGGGTTGAATTGAAACCACGGCATGTTCGCAACTGCTGACAGCATCGACAGCACATTGCGGTTCTTGCCGGTTGCCGCAACGGACAGGCCAAACATGCCGAGGCGTCCCGTCGGCGCCAGCACGCGATAGCCTTTCTTCCACGAACTCGCCGCCGACCGCATCGAGAATAAGTTCGACGCCGCGGCCGTTGGTGATCTCGCGGGTGCGGGCTTCGAAATCCTCGGTTCGATAGTCGATGAGGTGGTCGACGCCAAGCGCGCGCAGCTCGGCGTGCTTGCCGGCTGAAGCCGTGCCAATAACGCGGGCGCCGATATGCTTGGCAATCTGGGTCGCAGCAATACCGACGCCGCCGCCCGCGGAATGAATCGAGCACGGTTTCGCCGGCTTTCAAGCCGCCCATCACCACGACGAGCTGCCACGCAGTGAAATAATTGACGGGAAGGGCCGCGCCCTCCGATGCCGACATATTCGCAGGGCGCGCGAAGATCTGATTGGTCGGAACGCAAACAGTGTCGGCATAACCGCCAAATCGCGTGACCGCCAGGACGTCGCGGCCGGCCCAACTGCCGTCCACGCCGGCACCGATCGCGTCGATGCGGCCGCTGACCTCGTAGCCCGGCACCACCGGCATCGGCGGCAGGTCTGGATAGATACCCAGGCGGCCCATGATGTCGGCAAAATTGACGCCAGTCGCTTCGACGCGAATGCGAACTTCGCCGGCTTTGGGCTCGGGATCGGGCGCCTCTTTGACTTCCAGGACCTCCGGCGGACCGGCCTTCGTGATCCAAATCTGCCGCATGGCGTTAGATCTCCGGCTTCGCACCCGCCCGCTTTGATTACGCTTTAGATCGCGTCGACGCGAATCGTAGCGACGTCGCGCGCTACACTTTCGCTCTTTCCGCCGTCAGCATCGATTGCAGAATCTGCTCGGAAATATCACGAACCGCCGCTGGCGAATGTGACAGGAACAGAGTGTTGGTCTTGTCGCTTTCACCGATCGATTTGATCGTGTCGAAATACTGGGTGGCCATGACGAGCTGCATGACCTCGGAGGTCGATGCATCTTCGACGACCTTCTTGAATTGGTCGATCGAACCCTGAAGTCCGGCAATAATCGCTTTCCTCTGATTGGCAATGCCCTGGCCTTGAAGTGCCTTACTCTCGGCCTCGGCTTCGGCCTTTTTGACCACCAAAATCTTCTCGGCCTCGCCACGCGCATTGGCCGCAACCTGCTCGCGTTGCGCGGCATTGATGTCATTCATCGCCGATTTCACTTTGGCATCCGGAACGATGTCGGTGACCAGAACATTGACGATTTCAAATCCGAAGGCGGCCATGTCCGCATCGAGCTCCTGCTTCACGGCTGTGGCAATGCCCGATTGGCTGGCGAAGACTTCATCGAGCGTCATGCCGGGAACGTGACCAAGGATCACCTGTTCGACATACGACTGAATTTGCTCCATTGGATTGGCGAGCTTGTAGAACGCGTCGTAGATTTTTTCCGGCCGCACCCGGTTTTGGACGGAGATGGGAATCGTGACGAAGACGTTGTCCTTGGTCTTGGTCTCCATTGTCAGATCGATTTGATTGACGCGAAGGCTGATTTTGCCCGCAACCTTGTCGATGATCGGCCACTTCCAGTTCAGGCCGGGCTCGGCCACGCGACCGAAATTTTCCAAATCTGGTGATCACCGCCACCTGCGCGGTGCTCACCGTGAAAAAGCTTCCAAGCACCACGACCAGCAGGAAGAAAATCACGAGAGCAAATATCACGACGCCAATTGGATCCATTGCCGTATCTCCCTTTGCCCGACGGACTGAGCTTAGCTCCTGCCCGTCCAAACTCGATGATAGATGATTGCAGGGCGATCGCCCGCTCGCAGTGACCGCGAACACTTGTTTGCGTGCCGTTGGTATTGTTAATGGACAATGACAGCATCAATTCATCGTCCGAATGACAATCACCGCAGAAGAGGAAACCCATGGACGTTCGCGCCGCCGTTGCGTTTAATGCCGGCAAGCCGCTCGAAGTCACGAATGTAAAGCTTGACGGCCCACGTGCCGGTGAAGTGCTGGTCGAGATCAAGGCAACTGGCATCTGCCATACCGACGAGTTCACCCTGTCTGGCGCCGATCCGGAGGGTTTGTTTCCCGCGATCCTCGGTCACGAGGGCGCCGGCATCGTCGTCGATGTCGGCCCCGGCGTGACGTCGGTGAAGAAGGGCGACCACGTTATTCCGCTGTACACACCGGAGTGTAGATCCTGCCCATCCTGCCTGTCGCGCAAGACCAATCTGTGCACCGCGATCCGCGCCACGCAGGGCCAAGGCGTCATGCCTGACGGCACTTCGCGCTTCTCGATCGACGGCAGAAAAGTTCACCACTATATGGGCTGCTCGACGTTCAGCAATTTCACGGTGCTGCCGGAAATCGCGGTAGCCAAGATCCGCGAGGACGCGCCGTTCGACAAGGTCTGCTACATCGGCTGCGGCGTGACCACCGGCATCGGCGCCGTGATCAATACCGCGAAAGTCGAGCCGGGATCGAAATGCATCGTCTTCGGCTTGGGCGGCATCGGACTAAATGTCATCCAAGGCCTGCGCCTCGTCGGCGCCGACATGATCATCGGCGTCGATCTCAATCCCGACAAGAAGGCCTGGGGCGAACGCTTCGGCATGACGCATTTCGTCAACCCGAAGGAAATCGGCGGCGATCTCGTCCCGCATCTCGTCAACATGACCAAGAGCGGCGCCGACCAGATCGGCGGTGCCGATTACACCTTTGAGTGCATCGGCAATGTCAATCTGATGCGTGCGGCGCTGGAAAGCTGCCATCGCGGCTGGGGCGAAAGCATCATCATCGGCGTCGCCGGCTCAGGCCAGGAGATCGCCACGCGGCCGTTTCAGCTCGTGACCGGCCGGGTGTGGCGCGGCACCGCTTTCGGCGGCGCCCGCGGCCGCTCCGACGTGCCAAAAATCGTCGATTGGTACATGCAGGGGAAAATCGAAATCGACCCGATGATCACCCATACCATGCCGCTCAGCGACATCAACAAGGCGTTCGATCTGATGCACGAAGGCAAAAGCATCCGCAGCGTCGTGGTCTATTAGCCAAGAGGCAGCCGCCATGACGAGCCCATCCGATTTTCAAGCGCCGTTCGCCGCGTTTCTCGGCATCAAGCTGACCCACGTTTCGCCGGAACGTGTCGAGGCCGAACTTGCCGTCCGTCACGACCTCGCAACCGTCCCGGATATTCTGCACGGCGGCGCGGTCATGGCGCTGGCCGACAATCTCGGCGGCGTCGCCACGGTGGTGAATTTGCCGAAAGGCGCCCGCACCGCGACCATCGAGAGCAAGACCAATTTCTTTGCCGCCATTCCAGTCGGCGAAACCGCGCGCGCCGAGTGCACGCCGCTACATCGCGGCCGCACCACCATGGTGTGGCAGACCAAGATCACGCGCAATGACGGCAGGCTCTGCGCGCTGGTGATCCAGACGCAGATCGTTATTCCGGCGGAGAAAACTTAAGCTATCAGCCGACCAATCCTTCCGAAGCGGCGCCGAGTGTAAGCGCCAGTCGCGGATCGAGCCGTTGCTCCAGCGCCGCGTGGGCGTCGCGCCAGACCGGGATAGCCGCTTGCAAGCGGCGCGCCCCCTCCTCGGTGAGCCACACCGCCCGGCGGCGCTGATCTTCCTCAACGATCGCGATCTCGACGAGGCCGGCAGTCTCCAGCGCTCGCAAATTTCGCGACAGCGTCGACTGATCGAGGCCGGTGCGCTCGGCGAGCGCTCCGAGCGTATCGTCTGGGGCGGCAGCGATCTGCGCCATCAACCCGAACTGCGCGATGCTGAAGCCGCTGCCGTGCATGCGCTCGTCGAGGAAGTTGGTAATTCGCCGCGCCGCGAGGCGGCTTGCCCAGCAGGCGCACGCGTCCGCTGCGGCGCGGGCGTCGCTGACGAGCGTCTTCGGAGGGGCTTGCGGTCGTTTGGCCATGGTTGTATGTATCTACATCATTTGTATCTACAAGGAAATACTGCCATGCTCGCGGTATCCTCATTTACCTATGGCCTCCCGAAGCCGGGCGAGGTTGCCGGGATGACCGGGCGGGAAATGCTGCAGGCTATGATCGATCGCAAAATCCCTGCGCCGCCGATCGCGCAGACGCTGAACTTTTGGATCGTCGAGGTTGGCGACGGCTACGCATTGTTCGAAGCTGAGACCAAGCCCGATTTCCTTAATCCCCTTGGCACGGTGCACGGCGGTTGGGCGCTCACGCTGATCGATACGGTCACAGGGGTTGCGGGACATACTATTCTTCCGGCCGGCGTCGGCTATGCGACGGTCGAGACCAAAGCCAATTTCACCCGCCCGATTAAACACGACACCGGCCGCGTCCGCGCCGAAGGGCGTGTCGTTACCCGTGGCCGGCAAATTATATCCGCCGAAGGCCGGGTGCTCGATTCCGAGGGACGCATCCTGGCCCACGGCACCTCCACGTTGATGGTGTTCGGCAACGGCAAGAGCGACGAGCGGACGCCTGCCGCAAAATGAAAGCAAAACGGCCACGCAAAGAGGCGGCGGGCGGCTTTCGTATCAAGCGCATCTACGAGCCGCCGGCGAAGGACGACGGGCTTCGCGTACTGGTAGACCGGCTGTGGCCGCGCGGCATCGCCAAAGAAAAAGCGCGGATTGATCTGTGGCTCAAAGAGATTTCCCCGAGCGATGCGCTGCGCCGGCTGGTGCACGGCGACCCGACGAAATGGGATGAGTTCGTCGCGGCCTATCGCCGCGAGCTGGCGCAAGAGCCTGCCAAGACCGCCGCCGCGGACCTGCGCAAACAGGCGCAGAGCCGTCCGGTCACCTTGCTTTACGCCGCTCGCGACGAGAACCATAACAACGCGGTGGCGCTGAAAAACTGGCTAGAGCGTGCGCATTAAGTCGCCCGGCTGTCATAGCATCTGAAAGAACTTGACCTTTACGGCAGTGGGTTCGCGTTCCCCGGTGCAAACGACGATGCACCTGGTGATCCAGGCATAACGCGCGGCGCTCGTCTCAAAGAACGTCGCGCCGCGGAAATAGTAGCTCGATGGGTCGACCGGCTGACCAGCGGCGAGCGCCGCCATTACGTTGGCCGGACCATGCCGAAGCGCGTGATTTCGGACGTAGATCAACGCAGCGTCGTCGGTACGAAGCGTATAGCGCGCTTCCAGCTCGGCAACGCCGTCGTCACGCAAAACCTGCCAGTCGGCGCCGCCCGGCAGCACCGTGCCGCGCAGCTGCGGACCTGAAAACTCTCCACCGGCGATGGGAACGATACGCCGCCCGCCTTTGCCCACATCGCCGAGGTCGAGCGGGACGTCGACCTTAACGTGGGCGGTGAAAATAAATTGAAGCTGCGGGAAAGCTTCCGCGTCTGCCATGCCCGTCCTCCCAAAGCGATTGATTATCGCGAGAAAGTGTTCCGATAATCGGTACGACGCATCAGCGTCAAGACGCAAAGCTTGCCGGGGTTTTGCCATGCCAACGAGCGAGAATGTTCTGTTTCCCACCACAATTGCCGGCAGTTTGCCGAAACCGTCGTGGCTCGCCGAACCGAATAAGCTTTGGGCGCCGTGGCGTCTCCAGGGCGAGGAGTTGTTGGCAGCCAAGGACGACGCCACCCTGCTCGCGATCAAACTGCAGGAAGACGCGGGCATCGACATCGTCGCCGACGGCGAGCAGGCGCGTCAGCATTTCGTCCACGGCTTTCTCGAAGCCGTCGAGGGCATCGACTTCGAGCGCCGCGTCGAGATGGGTATCCGCAACGATCGCTACAAAGCGATGTGTCCGACCGTCACCGGCCCGCTGCGACTGCGCTCGCGCGTTCACGCCCGCGAAGCGCGGCTTGCCCGCGCCCACACGCGGCGGAAATTGAAATTCACCCTGCCCGGTCCGATGACTATCGTCGATACCATTGCCGACGACTCACTACGGCGACCGTGTGAAGATGGCTATGGCGTTCGCGGCGCTATTGAACGAAGAAGCGCGCGGCCTCGCGGCCGACGGCGTCGACGTGATCCAGTTCGACGAGCCGGCCTTCAATGTCTACATGGACGCGGCGGCCGGCTGGGGCATCGAAGCGCTGCATCGCGCCATCGAGGGCGTCGCCGCAACCAGCGCGGTGCATATCTGCTACGGTTACGGCATTCCCGCCAATATCGCCTGGAAAGCAGCACTCGGCGGCGAATGGCGGCAGTACGAGAAATTTTTCCCGGCGCTGGCGCGGAGCCGGATCGATCAGGTTTCGGTCGAGTGCATCAACTCGCACGTGCCGCTGAGCGTACTCAAACTGCTCGACGGCAAGGACGTCCTCATTGGCGCCATTGATGTCGCCACCGACGAAGTCGAAACGCCCGAACAGGTCGCCGCCATTATCACGCAGGTGGCCGACTACGTGCCGAAGGAAAAGATCATCGCCTGCACCAATTGCGGCATGGCGCCGATGCGGCGGGACATCGCGGTCAAGAAGCTTGAAGCCCTTGCCAAGGGCGCGACGCTGGCGCGAGAGAAATTCGGCTAAAAGCCGTCAGCGGTCGCTGCGCGACAGGACATCGATCAATTCGCCGACCTTCCTTCGCTGCTCGCCTTTGTTGCCAGAAGCAATGGCATGCTCGACGCAGTGGGCGACGTGATCGGCCAGGATTTCGTCCTCGGCGCGGCGCAGAGCGGCGCGCGCGGCCGACAGCTGGGTAACGATGTCGATGCAGTAGCGGTCGTCCTCGACCATGCGCGCCAGCCCGCGGACCTGGCCCTCGATCCGCTTCAGGCGCTTGAGCACCGCTGTCTTGGCATCCGCCCGCATGACCGCTATATACCCCTACCGGGTATCCGTTTCAAGCGGGATTGTCGTGGAGCAATCGGTTCATTCGCATGGTGACTTAACCGCAACCGATCCGGTCTGCGGCATGAAAGTCGATCCGGCAAAAACTCCGCATCGCCATACGCACGACGGCCACGCCTATTACTTCTGCAGTGCCGGCTGCCGCAGCAAGTTCATCGCCGAACCCGGCAAATATCTGGACGCGTCATCGTCGAAGGCGGTTGCGCCGCCGGCGCCGGAAAGCACGATTTATACCTGCCCGATGCACCCCGAAATCCGCCAGGCCGGTCCGGGCGCCTGCCCGATCTGCGGCATGGCGCTCGAACCCGAGACCGGCATTGCCGACGATGGCGACGACGGCGGCGAACTCGCCGACATGACACGCCGGCTGTGGTTTTCCGCCATGCTGGCGCTGCCGGTCGTTGTACTGGAGATGGGCGCGCATTTGTTTGGATTTGCGCCGCTATCGCACACGGCGTCGGCACTGGTGCAACTCGTTTTTGCGACGCCCGTGGTGCTCTGGGGCGGCTGGCCGTTCTTCGTGCGCGGAGCCCAGTCGCTGCGCAGCCGCCATCTCAACATGTTCACGCTGATCGCGCTGGGTACGGGTGTGGCCTACGTCTACAGTGTCGTCGCCGCGCTCGCTCCGCAGCTATTTCCTCCAGCCTTCCGTGACGCGCATGGCGGTGTTGCGCTCTATTTCGAGGCCGCCGCCGTCATCACCGTGCTGGTGCTGCTCGGGCAGGTGCTCGAACTGCGCGCCCGCGCCTCGACGTCGAGCGCTATCCGCGCCCTCCTCGATCTTGCGCCCAAGAAGGCGCGTCGGATCGCCGACGATGGCAGCGAGTTTGAAGTTTCGCTTGCCGACGTTGCCGTCGGAGAGCGCCTGCGGGTGCGTCCCGGCGAAAAAATCCCGGTCGACGGCACCATCGTCGACGGGCACTCGTCGATCGACGAATCCCTGGTCACCGGCGAATCCATGCCGGTGGTAAAAGCGGCGGGCGCGCACGTTATCGCCGGCACGCTCAATCAAACCGGCAGCTTCGTCATGCGGGCCGAGAAGGTCGGGCGCGACACGCTGCTGGCGCAAATCGTGCAGATGGTCGCCACCGCGCAACGCTCACGCGCGCCGATTGCGCGGCTCGCCGACCAAGTGGCGTCCTGGTTCGTGCCGCTGGTGATCGCGGCCGCGCTGTTGGCCTTCGCAGCCTGGTCGATCTATGGACCCGAACCGCGCCTTACGTTCGGCCTCGTCGCTGCGGTCAGCGTCCTCATTATTGCCTGTCCGTGTGCGCTCGGTCTCGCCACGCCGATGTCAATCATGGTCGGCGTCGGACGCGGCGCGCAGGCGGGCATCCTGGTCAAGAGCGCGGAAGCGCTGGAGCGGATGGAGAAAGTCGACACCCTCGTGGTCGACAAGACCGGAACTTTGACCGAAGGCAAGCCCAAGGTCGTCGCCATCGTTCCTGCCAACGGGCGGCAATGAGGCTGAAGTGCTGCGGCTCGCAGCGAGCGTCGAGCGCGCGAGCGAACATCCGCTGGCGACGGCGATCGTTGCCGCGGCGGCCGAGCGCGGTATCGCGCCCGCCGAGGTGGCCAATTTCGACTCGCCGACCGGCAAAGGCGTGGTCGGCACAGTCGACGGCCGTGAGGTTGCCCTCGGAAACGACAAGTTCCTCGCCGAACGCGGCGTCAGGGCGATTTCCCTCGCGGCTGATGCCGAGCGTTTGCGTCGCGACGGCGCGACCGTGATCTTTCTCGCGGTTGACGGCGATTTCGCCGGCATTCTCGGCGTTGCCGACCCCATCAAGGGAAATGCGCCCGCGGCGCTGCAAGCGCTGCGCGGCGATGGTTTGCGCATTGTCATGCTGACCGGCGACAACCGGGCGACCGCGGAGGCAGTGGCGCGGAGGCTTCGATCAGCGAGATCGAAGCGGAGGTGTTGCCTAACGAAAAAGGCGGCGTGGTCGACAAGCTGCGCCGCGAAGGCCGCATCGTCGCCATGGCCGGCGACGGTATCAACGATGCGCCGGCGCTCGCCGCCGCTGACGTCGGCATTGCCATGGGCACCGGCACCGACGTCGCCATCGAAAGCGCCGGCATCACGCTGCTCAAGGGCGATCTCGCCGGCATCGTGCGAGCGCGGCATCTGTCTCGCGCCATCATGCGCAACATCCGGCAAAATTTGTTCTTCGCGTTCGTCTATAACGGCGCCGCCATTCCAATCGCGGCCGGCATTCTCTACCCCACCTTCGGCATCCTGCTATCGCCGATCATCGGCGCCGCGGCGATGGCGCTTTCCTCGGTGAGCGTGATCGCGAACGCCTTGCGGCTTCGCACGGTCAAACTGTAAAGCTGGCCGCGCTCGACCTAGCCCCAGCTTCGGCGCACGCGGGCGCGGATATCGACCGGCGCGCGCGCCGGCTTCGCTGCGGCGCCAGTTGCTGCCGCTCGCGGCCAGGCACAGCACTCGAAATGCTCGAGCAGCGCGGCTGGAATGAATCGGGTCCGTGACGCATACATGTGGCGGTCGCCGTTGTTGCGTTGCCCGTGCACGAAGAAGCGTTGCGGGACGATCACGTGCAGATGATCACGCGCGCGGGTCATTGCGACATAGAGCAGCCGCCGCTCCTCCTCGATCTCCGCGCTGGTGCCGGTAGCAAGGTCCGAGGGCAGGCAGCCATCGACGGCGTTCAAAATATGGACCGACTTCCACTCCTGGCCCTTGGCCGAATGAATGGTCGAGAGGATCAGATAATCCTCGTCGAGCAGCGGATCGCCGGCCCGGTCGCTGGTCGCATCCGGCGGGTCGAGCGTCAGCTCGGTCAAAAATCGCTCGCGGCTTGGATAGGTCGAGGCGATCTGGAGGAGCTGCAGCAGATCGGCCTCGCGCAGCATGGCATCGTCGTGGATGCGATTGAGGTGCGGCTCGTACCAGCGGCGCACCAAGTCCAACTCGGCGGGCCATCCCGCCGCACGGCTGCGGACCAGACGAACCGCCTCGACGAAGGCGCGTCCAATGCTCGGCCGCTGCCGCCGGCGGCTTGATGTCGCCCAGGGCCGCCACCGCGTCGGCCTGCTCGGCAACACGCTCCAGAACCCGCGCCGCCGTAGCCGGTCCGGCGCCCGGCAGCAATTGCACGACGCGGAAGCCGGCGACGCGATCACGCGGATTTTCCGCCCAGCGCAGGAATGCCAGCATGTCTTTGATGTGCGCGGCTTCCAAAAATTTCAACCCGCCGAACTTTACGAATGGAACGTTGCGGCGGGTCAGCTCGACTTCGAGCGGTCCAGAGTGATGCGAGGCGCGGAACAAAACGGCTTGCGTTTTCAGCGCGAGGCCCTGTTCGCGGCTTTCCAGCACTTTCTCGACCACGTAGAGCGCCTGATCCGCTTCATCGCGCACGCTGATCAACTGCGGCCGCTCGACGGACTTTCGCTCCGACCACAGATTTTTGGTGAAGCGCTCCTCGGCTAATTCGATGACGGCGTTGGCGGCCGTCAAGATCGGCTGCGTCGAGCGATAATTTTGCTCGAGCATCACCATTTCCGCCCGCGGGCTGAAGTGCCCGGGAAAGTCGAGGATGTTGCGCACGGTTGCCGCGCGAAACGAATAGATCGACTGCGCATCGTCGCCGACCACGGTCAAGCCGTTGCCATTGGGCCGCAGCGCCAGCAGCACAGATGCCTGCAGCTTGTTGGTGTCCTGATATTCGTCGACCAGCACATGATCGAACCGCTCCGAGATTTCGCCGGCGATCGAAGGCTCCAGCATCATGTGCGCCCAGTACAGCAGGAGATCGTCGTAATCGAGCACATGCTGGCGCTGTTTGGTTTCGACGTATTGCGCAAACAGCGCCCGCAGCTCGTCCTGCCACATCGCGCACCAGGGAAAATAGGAGCCGAGAACCTCGTCGAGCGGAAACTCACCGTTCACGGCACGCGAATAAATCGCGAGACAAGTGCCTTTGGTCGGAAAGCGCTTCTCGGTCTTTGAAAATCCAAGATCGTGACGCACGAGGTTCATCAGATCAGCGGAATCCTCGCGATCATGGATGGTGAAGGCCGGTGCAAGGCCGATCGTTTCGGCATATTCACGCAACAGCCGCGCGCCGATGGCGTGAAATGTGCCGGCCCAGGCCAGGCCATCCGTCACGGCGCCCCGCGCGCGGTTGAACTCAACGAGGATCAAGTCGACGCGGCGGATCATTTCCGCCGCGGCGCGCCGTGAAAACGTCAGAAGCATGATGCGCCGTGGATCGGCGCCCTGTTCGATCAGCCAAGCGACACGATGCGCCAGCGTCGAGGTCTTGCCCGAACCCGCACCAGCAATGATGAGCAGCGGCCCGGCCTCGGCCAGCGGCAGACCGCCATGCTCGACGGCACGGCGCTGCTGCGGATTGAGTTTTTCCAGGCGCGCCGCCGACACGGGATCGATTGCCCTTGATTGGCTTGAGATTACCCCGGGCACACGCGAACGAATCACGTGGGCTCGACACCCGACTGAATCACAATTCGCGTTTTGTTCGCAATGATTGCGGCAGTACTGGCGTTTTTCTCACCTGCCAGCCCGGTGACACGACGAATTGGACGCTCCGTCGGCGCCCTGCCCTAGTTCTCCGGCAGCGGGATGAACTCCTTCTCGTCGCCGGGAATCAGCGCGAAACGGCCGCTCTTCCATTCCTGCTTCGCCTCCTCGATGCGCTCCTTGCGCGAGGAGACGAAATTCCACCACAGATAGCGCGGGCCTTCGAGCGCGGCGCCGCCGAGAAACATCAGCCGCGCCGGCTTGCGTCGCCGTCACGGTAATGCGGTCGCCGGGACGGAACACCAAAAGCTGCGGCGCCGCGAACTTGTCGCCGGCGATATCGACTTCGCCCTCGGCCACGTAGATGGCGCGCTCCTCGTGATCGGCATCGAGCGGCGCGCTCGCGCCGGCATCGAGCAAGACCTCGGCATAGAACCACTCCGAAACCATGCCGACCGGCGACTTCTGTCCGAACGCCGAGCCGGCGATGACCCGCGCGCGCACGCCGCCGTCGTCGACGCTCGGCAGGCTCGCGGCATCGAAGTGTTCGAACAGTGGCGCCATCTCCTCATGGTCTTGCGGCAGCGCGATCCAGCTCTGGATGCCGAACATGCCCCCACCGCCGGTGCGCATACTCGCCGGCGTCCGCTCGGAATGGGAAATGCCGCGGCCCGCGGTCATGAGATTCATCGACCCAGGCGTAATCTCGAGCGCATTGCCTTCGCTGTCACGGTGCATGACGCGGCCGTCGAACAGGTAAGTGACGGTCGCCAGCCCGATGTGGGGATGCGGACGAACATCCATCCCCTTCCCGGCCATCAGCTGCACCGGACCCATCTGATCGAAGAAAATAAACGGGCCGATCATCTGCCTCTTGGCGTGGGGAAGCGCGCGACGCACGGAAAAGCCGTCGCCAAGATCGCGCACCCGCGGAATGATGATCAGTTCGAGCGCATCGCATGAGTTCTTATCACCCAATACCGGGTCTTTGTCGGGCATCCAGCTCATGGCTTATTCCTCAATTCAGCAAATCTAATGGCGATTGTACGCTGATGGCGCGCAGGCCCTTAAGATCGCGCTGGCAAACTATGTATGATAGGCGAAATCGAATTGCCACGGTGCGCACCCGGTCACGCCAACAATCGATCTAGCAATGATTTCAGCACCCTCCCTGACCAGTGTCGGCCTCCTTCTGGGCCTAAGCTTGTTTCTTGGGCTGGCATTCGAGGATTTTTTCGCGCGTACCGATACCAAACGTCCAGGCGGCATCCGTACCTTTCCGATGCTGGCGTTCGCCGGCGGCGTGCTTTACCTGTTCGATCCCGACCATTTCATCCCCTTCACTGGCGGCCTCGTCGTGCTCGGCGTCTGGCTCGCGATTTTCTACCGGCAGCATGTCCGCGAGCAGGATGAGGAAGGCGAACCGAATGTCGGGCTGGTTGTACCCGCGCTCAATGTTCACGCTTATCTGCTTGGCGCCATCGCCTTGGCGCTGCCGCCATGGGTGGCGGTGACATTTACCGTGAGCGCGGTCCTCCTTCTCACCGGCCGCGAAAAACTGCACGCTTTGGCGCGGCGCGTCGAATTGACGGAAATCGTCACCGCCGGCGAATTTTTGATTCTGACCGGGATCATTCTGCCGCTGTTGCCAAACGAGCCGGTCACCACGCTGACGACAATCACGCCGCGCCAAGCCTGGCTCGCGCTCGTCGTCGTCTGCAGCTTGTCCTACGCCAGCTATCTGGCCCAACGCTACTGGACCGCGGCGGCGAATGGGTTGTGGATGGCCGCCTTGGGCGGCGTTTACTCGTCGACAGCAACGACGGTCGTGCTCGCGAGACAGGCGAAAACCGGATCCGTGATGCGACGCAATGCGCAGGCCGGGATCACGCTCGCTACCGCAATCATGTATCTCCGCATTCTCATCGTCGTCGCGGTCTTCAATATGACGCTGGCGCGAACGTTGGCGCTGCCGCTTTGCGGCCTTTCGCTCGCCGGGCTGTTGGTGTGCGCGCTGCAATACTGGCTGGCGCGACCGGCGCCGGAAGACGCCAAAGCGCAGCGACCGGCTCTTCCACCATCTGGCGGCAATCCGCTCGAGCTCGGTCCGGCGGCTCTTTTTGCGTTTCTTTTTATCGCAGTGTCGTTGGTGTCGAATTGGGCCAAGGCGCAGTTCGGCGTCTCGGGGATCTACACACTCGCAGCCATCGTCGGCGTGACGGACATCGATCCGTTTGTCCTTAATCTGGCGCAAGGCGGGACATCGGGAATGTCGGAAACCGCGCTCGCCGCCGCAATTCTCATCGCGGCGTCATCCAACAATATTCTAAAAGCGCTTTATGCAGCCGTGTTCGCGGGTGGACGCGCAACGGCGGTAAGCGCGGCCGTGCTAGTGCTGCTCGCCGCTGCCGGCGTTGCTCTCGCTGTTAGCTTGGACAACCTCTAGGTTCCGAACCTTGTCGCTATCAGCTTTATTTGGCCGTGTGCGATTCATCAGCTGGAGGATCTAGACGCGTCAGCGGACGCTCTGGTCGCTTTCAAAAGTCGGCGGCTCCAATGCACATTTCTTGTCGGCCGCCGTGCGCCGCAAGACTTTCTCTTCACCCAAATCCTTCTCGTACTCCGGCCGATAGGAAAGCGTTCCGATTACAGTACCGCCGCCGCCTTCACTGGCTTTGGCCATGAGGTCGCGCAATTCAGCTTGCCGTGTAGTCAGGGCCTTCAGTCGATCGACGAGATCCTTGCAGTGATAAGCTGAATAACGGCCGGGGTCGACGATGTACGGGCCGACGCCGTCGCTCAAAGAACAGCCGGCGCACGCGACGGCTAACAAGCCGCAGATCAATCCGAGCGCGCGCGGTCGAGCGCATCGGCCCGGCAACGGCCCGACAGCCGGCTTGCGACCTGGGCTGGCTGCGGACGCGCGACCGCCGTCCCTCGATGTCATCGAATCATCCAACACGCCAGAGCCGGTTTAGCAGTCACTCAAAGCCGCGTAAGTCCCCGGCCCTCCGTTTGCAGCCTCCTGCGCCGCAAATAAGGCAACGTCCGACCGGCTTTTTCATGAGAAAGCGACTTCACCGCTCTCGCGACACAAATCCGCGGGACCAGGATTCGCATTCGCTGTTCCAAGCCGATGCGCCGATACTAAATTCGACCCTTGCCTCGCGGCAATACGTGGGCGCCTGGGCTGCGAAGTAGCCGGTTAAGAACGCGTTAAGTCAGGTCCAGGGGGTTAACTTACGCGTCAAGATGCCCGTGTCCGCTGTGAACCCAAGAAGCTCCACATTCCACGACTATTCCGAAAAGAATCTGCTGGGCTACGGGTACAACCGTAACCAGTTCTTTACGATGCTTTGTAACCTTGACGGACAGGTGTCGCCGTGCGGGCAATCGCCTGCTGAGCCGTTTTGGCTGCTGCGGGTGACAGGAACAACGATTAGCGAGCGGACAAAATGGCTGGCCCGTTCGACACAGGTGCGGCGCCGCGATCATCGATGTGGCGACGCCCACGATTTGGCGTTGCCGCCCGGCTCCAATCCGCCTTTAGTTTTGTCGCCGGCCTGACTGCGATCTCAACCCTGGTCTCGCTCTTGTGCTTTTCGGCCGTCGAGACCGGGATCGACGATTTTGCGGCACGGCGTATGCCGGTGGTCGCCGAAGTCATTCAGCTTTCCGCACTCTCAGGGGAAATTTCGGCGGCGGCGGCGCGACTGATCAACGCCAGAACCGTGGCGGATCAAAAAAACCTCGCCGCGTTGATCGCGCGCAAACACAGCGATATGGGCGATACGTTACGGCGCCTGCAAAAGCTCGACAGCGACAACCCGGCGATCGGCAAGCTGATCACGCTGTCGAAGCGTCTTGATGCCAATCTCTCCGCTCTTGAGGACATCATAGCCGAGCGGACCAATCTGCGCATGGAGATCGCCGCGCAGGTTGAGACCCTGCACAAGAACAATGCAAAGCTCGCCGAGCAGCTGGCGCAGCTGCCGGAGTCACGTCCAGCCCTTGAAGTCTCCGCCAAGGCCCATCTCTTTGTCAGCTTGATCAGCGAAGCCTCGTTGTTAAACGAGCCGACGTGAATTCAAGCACATTCAGGACCTTCTCAAAGCAGCAGCGGGCGGGTTGCGCGATTCGGTTGCGGCGCTGTCCAATGACGGCGTCACCAAGACTGCGGAACAACTTCTTCCGCTCGGCATCGGCGCCGAGAGTATTTTCGCCCATCATGCGCGAGAGACATTCGTCGGCGTACGAGCCGACGCCACCATCGATGAAAACGTCGCCATCCAGCGCGATCTCGATGCCACGGTCGCGAACCTGGTAAGCACGGCACAGGACGGCGTCGAACGCGGCACCGCCGCGCTGACCAATACGCTCAATCGCAGCCGCATCGTGCTCTTGATCGTTGCCATCGCCAGCATCATTGCCGCTGTCGGCGTCGGCGTCCTTTATGTCCAGCGGCGGCTCGTTCAACGGCTGATATCGATCAGCAATGCGATGCGCCAGCTCGCCGCCGGCGACGTTGACAGCGCGCTGCCTTCGATCTCGACCCGCGATGAGATGGGCGAAATGTCACGGGCACTGCAGGTGTTGCATGCCGGCGAGATGGAGCGGCGCAAGCTTATCGAACGCGAGCGGGCGGAGCAGCTGACCCAACGTGTCCGGGCTTCGTCCATTGATAAGATCATCGACGACTTTCGCGCCGCCGTGAGCTCCGTCGTCACGACGTTGTCGACCAACGCTTCGGCGATGGAGACGACGGCGCGCGGACTTTCGGCCATCGCCAGCGAGGCCGACGCTCAAGCCCGCGCAGTCTCGCTTTCGTCTGAGACGACCTCGAACAACGTGCGCACCGTGGCTGACGCTACTGAAGAGCTCGGTGTTTCGATCCACGAGATCAACAAACAAGCCGGCCAAACGCGCGGGGTCGTCAACCGCGCCGCCGAGATTGCGCACTCGGCGCATGAACTTGGCGAACAGCTGTCCGCAGGCTCAAATCGGATCGGTGACGTGGTCAAGCTCATTCGCGATGTCGCCGAGCAGACCAACCTCCTGGCGCTCAACGCCACGATCGAAGCGGCGCGCGCCGGACAAGCGGGCCGCGGCTTTGCCGTTGTTGCCAACGAGATCAAGCAACTCGCCAGCCAGACCGCAAAGGCCACGGAAGACATCACCGTGCAAATCGCCGGGATTCAAACCTCAACGACCGAAGCGGTCGACGTCATCCAATCAATCAACGTCGTAACCGATGATATTGCCCGTTTCACCTCGGCGATCGCCGCGTCCGTCGAGCAGCAGAACAATGCTGCGCAAATGATCACGCGAAATGTCCAAGGCGCTGCCGCAGGCGTCACCCAGCTCGCCGGCAATATGACCGAGGTAACCAAGGCGATTGACAACACTAACCGCTTCGCCTCGCAGGTGCTCGATGTCGCCCATGCGCTGTCGGCGCAAACCAACACCATCGACAAGACCGTCGAGGATTTCTTGAAAAGGGTCACAGCGGTTTGACCGCAGCCGGACACCAATCGAAGGAGGCAAATATGCCGATGCGTCGTGCTTCACTTAGGGGGCTGCATTTGGCGGCCGCAAACGGCCGGCTTGGCATAGCCGTCGCCGGGACGATGAGCGCGGTTGTTAGCGTGACGTTGGCGGTCGCCGTCATCACGAACGTCCCGGCGGTCAGCCGAACCGCTGACGACGATACGCAGATCGCCAAAAGCCTGGCCACGCTGTTACGAGCCGGGCGCACCGTGATTTCGCGGAATCAGGACCGTATCAATGATCCGAATGTCGGCAACAAAGGCATTGATGCGAAAATGGTGCTGGCCGAAACCAGCAAACTTTATCAGCAGACCGCCGAGATCGACCCTTCAGCAATCCCGCCGAACTCGCTCCAGGGCAAGCTTGTTCACATGCAGATGGATGCCATTGCCGAAGTCATGGACGTCCACCAGGAAACCATCAATCGCCAGGGCGTGGGGTTCAAGGGATTCATTCCCGCCGTGTTCGGGCGCCTAGTGAACGAGGCCTTCGGTCGCCGGGCAGCGGGCGTCGCCGAGATGAAAGTGACCGCACCGCCCAGGCTGATCCGCAACCCGAAGGTCCGCCCGGACGAATGGGAGCTTGAGGCCATACAGACGCGGCTGATGGCGTCATCCTGGCCCAAGGATCAGCCCTATACTGCCACAGCTGCAAAAAATGGTGTGGCGGCGCAGCGTACGCTGTTTCCAGAATATTACGGCCGCAGCTGCCTTGCCTGCCACGGCTCCCCTGCGGGAGAAATCGACATTACCGGCTTCCCGAAAGAAGGCGCCAGCGAAGGTGACCTGGGCGGAATTATCAGCGTCACGCTGTACCGATGAACGGATCCGTATAATAGTTGTTGGTTAGGCCGCTGATCC
This sequence comes from uncultured Alphaproteobacteria bacterium, assembly GCA_963759345.1. Lineage (GTDB taxonomy): Bacteria > Pseudomonadota > Alphaproteobacteria > Rhizobiales > Xanthobacteraceae > BOG-931. The sequence continues at coordinate 189,690 of CAVWYW010000017.1, read as the reverse complement.
GATCTGAAAAGCTCGCTACGGCGATCACACGGGCGACGCTGGCCACGGCCCCAAAAGCGCTTTAGCTCTCAGACGCTCCCTGATACCGTTCCCACGCTTTAACGTGCTCGGCGCTGGCTTGCCCGGACGGCTTCGCGCCTGCATCGAGGACGAGCACGCCAAGGGAGACGTACATGGAGTTTCGAACGCGCCAGCCTGGAGCGCGACGGCGCCGTCGCCGTCCTGCGCATGAACCATCCTGACGTGCTCAATGCGGTGTCGCCGGAGATGCTCAAGGGCATGACCGAAGCGCTCGATGCGTTGGCATCGTCGAACGAGCATACCCGTTGCCTCGTGTTGACCGGCGTGGGCCGCGCGTTTTCGACCGGCGCCAACCTGCAAGGACGCGGCGACGACGGACTAGCGAAGCGCGGCGCCGGCCGGACGCTGGAGACCCTGTTCCATCCCTTCATCAGGCGGCTGCGCGATCTGCCGTATCCGGTCGTAACCGCCGTCAACGGTCCTGCTGCCGGCGCCGGCATGAGCCTCGCGCTGATGGGCGATTTGATACTCTGCGCGCGCTCCGCCTATTTCCTGCAGGCGTTCCGGCGCATCGGCCTGGTGCCCGATTGCGGCTCGACGTGGCTCCTGCCCCGGCTGGTCGGACGGGCGCGCGCGATCGAGTTGTCGCTGCTCGGGGAACGCCTGCCGGCCGAAACGGCGCTGGCCTGGGGCTTGGTCAACCGCGTGTTCGATGACGAGGCGCTGATGAGCGAAGCGCTGCGCCTCGCGCACGAACTCGCCGCCGGCCCGACCGTCGCGCTCGGTCTCATCCGCCGGCTTTACTGGGACAGCCAGCAAAACTCCTTCGAACAGCAGCTCGATCTCGAGTGCCGCAGCCAGCGTCTCGCCGGTGCATCAGAGGATTTTCGCGAAGGCGTGAAGGCATTTTTGGAGAAGCGGCCGGCCAAATTCGCCGGCGTCTGAAAAAGCGTATTCGCCGGAACCCGCACGAACCCTCTGGAATTGTGTGACCGTATTGTTACAATTCCATGAGCGTTTGGTAACGCGGGCGGGAAAGCGATGCGGCTTGACTGGCTTAGCTGGTCCAATCCAGTTGCGATCTGGTGGAGCTTCTTGATCCTGGTCAGCGCCGGCAACGTCGCGCTGCTGCTCGGGCTTATTGCGCGTGTTCGCAGGAATGACGCTGCCCCGCGCGCCGGCGTCTTCGCTATCGAGCCCTTACTGCTGCTGAGCGCCGCCTACGTCTTGGGCTGCGCGTTCCGCTCCATTCTTCCTCGAGCCGACGTCCAGCGAATCTGCCTGTTCGATACCTGGCTCTCGAGCGTCTTTGTCGGCAGATCGGTCGCCACCGTCGCGGAAATCTGCTTCGTTGCGCAATGGGCCATCGTCTTGCGCGCGTTCGCCGAAGTCGCCAACGCCGAGAGCGCGCGAAATATCTCAAAGACAATCGTCCCGCTGGTCGTACTGGCGGAAGCTTGTTCGTGGTACGCGGTGATCACCACCAATTATCTGGGCAACGTGCTGGAAAATTCACTGTGGACGGTGATCTTCGTGCTCATTGCCATCGCGCTTTTGGACCTCGTCAGCCGCTATCGCGGTGTGGTGCAATGGGCAATCGCGGCCGCTATCGCCGGCGTCATCCGGCTATGTCGTTTTCATGTGCACGATCGACGTGCCGATGTATTTCGTCCGCTGGCAGGCCGACTTGGCGAGCGGCCGAGAATTCTTCGGGCTGTTTTCAGGCCTGCACGACGTGGCCACCCGCTGGGTCGTGACTCACGATATCGCCCGCTGGAGAGATGAGATCGCGTGGATGTCGCTCTATTTCAGTGCCGCGGTGTGGGCGAGCCTCCTGCTCGCAAGTTTCGGCCTGATAAAGCATTTGCTGCCGCGCTATCGCGAAGCCGGCCCGCTCCCAGGCCGGTATCGCGGCCGCTCCCAGTTACGCTGCGCTCCTCTCAGCGGGTTCCTTGAAACCACTCGCAATTGCCTGTCTCAGCAGCGCACCAAAACAAATTGCTGAACGGCTCTGCACGGTAATTGTGCTGCGAAGTTCGTGGGCGCGGAACCCCGGTATTATCATCCAGCTCCGGCGTCATTCTTTACGGTTGAGGCAGTTGCCCGCAGAAACCAGCCTGGCAGTGGCGCGGCATATTTGCGACCGCGTATCCGGCCATCATTCAACGTGAATTGACCAACAGGAGAGAACGTCGAATATTCGCCTGAAATAGCCCGCCGTCGTCGGTAGCCTGTAGCCGGCGAAAAACAACAGAGGAATTACATGCACCGCGTGCCGCCACGCTTTGCCCTGCTCGCGTTGTCGTTGGCAGGTTCGACCGCGTTGGCCGTGCCGGCACTGGCGACAAGCTGTCGAGACCCCTTTGGGCTCGAAGGATTCTCTGATCCCTCTTCGATTCTTGTTGCCAAAGCCTTACCGCTGCTTGCGCGCAACCTTTGAAGCGTAGCGCTACTTTCCGCCCCACTCGAAGTAAATTCGCGGCCACAAAAGCTTAGCACAAAATCTGACTTTCTAAGTCCGTTGCGTCGACGACGGCGGATTTGGCGACGGCGGCTGCGACTACGCCCGATCGGAAAGGCCGGAAGTTTACCGAATGCAGCACTGCGCAACCGGCGGAACGCAAGGCATCTGAATTCAGCAGACCGACGTCCGGTCCGCCGGGGCAGACGGAGGGGTCCACCTCTCACGGCTTTACGGCCAGAAGATACCAAAGTCCTTTATGCTCAATGCAAAGTGTTTGCGATTGCCGCTAAAGCCTCTTCGACTTACTCGTAAACTAACGGCAGAAGGCCGACGCGGCGCGATCAGCGGCCTGCTTGCATTCGCGCCGGCTACAGTGTGACATTTGCAGCGTGGCATTTTGCAGTGTGTATCTGCAGTGTCACATGGCCTGCGGAGGCGATCGTTGAAATCAAGCTATGAAGATAGTCAATGGATGACGGCCGACGACATAGCGGCCGCAGCCTGGGCCGCAATGGGGCGCCGCGAAGCGGACGCGGCGCTGCATTGGTGGCAAGTTCTGCGCGCTGAGTTTCCAGATCGCCCGGAAGGTCATATTCGTCCGGTTCAGGTGCTGTGGCAGGCCGGGCGTCTCGACGAAGCCAAAGAACTTGCTGCCAAAATCGACGGGCGGTTTTCCGATGATCCGGAGCTGATCGCGCAGCGCGCCTGGACCGCGATGCGGGGGCAAGACTGGAACGAAGCGATCGAGCACTGGTCGCAGGTGCGGGCGCGCGCACCGGACCGTCCGGACTGCTACATATGGGCCGCCCGTTCGCTGTGGCAGTCCGGCCGGCTCGACGAGGCGGCTAGAATGGCCGCCGCCGCAGCCCAACGCTTTCCCGACGACCCGAATGCGCTGGCGGAGTTCGCCTGGATCGCGGTGGCTCGGCGCGACTGGCCGGAGGCGTTACGCCATTGGTCTTTGCTCAGCCACAAGCATCCGGAGCGCACTGACGGCACGGCGGGATCAAGCCAGGCGCTGCGTATGGCAGGGCGTGGCGCGGAGGCCGAGGCGCTTGTGGCGGAAGCACTAACCCAACATCCGGAGGCCGAAGACCTGCTGATCGAACACGTCTGGACCGCGGTCGCTCGTGACGATTGGACTGAGGCGGCGGTACGACTGAAACGGCGCGCGGAAAACTGAGTGACGTGGAACGCTTTGAGGCAAATCTCGGCTGGGTCGTCCGCCAGCTCCGGGATCGGTCGCCCGCTGCGCAGTTGGTCGCGCTAGCCGCGCCGCCTGAACAGAAAAACGCGGCACCTACGGCCGAACATCTCGCTGCGACCGAATTGATGTTGGCGTTCGAGAGCCTCGGCGAGCGATGCGATTTTGGCGCGGTCCAGCGTAAGTTCGGGGTGGAGCCGCTGGGGCTCCTGCGGTTCGCTTTCACCAACTTCGAGCCGCTGATCGCGGCGTTGGAGGATCGTTTTTCTGCAATCGGCACCGCCGAGGACACTGGTTTCGAACTGTACAAAGACGAAAACATCGTCCGCATGCGAAGATACGGCCTGATCTTCCACACCTTTGTCTATCAGCGCGACCTGCCGACGCTCGAAAAGCGTGAGGCGTTCCAGAGTCGGCAGCTGCAACGGCTCGTGTTTCTGAAGAACAAGCTGATCACGGACCTTGAAGATTTCGCAGAAGATATTTGTCTACTCGACCGACCAGCGGAATTCGGACGCCGATGTCGGGCGGCTGTTTTCGGCCCTGCAGGCTTTTGCGCCGAATTCGCTGCTCTATGTGCGGCCGTCCGACGACGGTCACCCCGTCGGCATGGTCGAACAATTGCAAGACAGATTGTATGCGGGATATTTTCCGGGGCTAACAGATTTCGTTGGCGGCGCTCAACCGCCATTCGAGCTTTGGCACCAGCTTTGCGAACAGGCCTTTCGGCTGGAGCGCCGTCCCAACAACGGCTGCGATTTTGCGAGATTTGATCGCCTTAGAACTTGAGCAAGACCGAGATGCAAGTGATTAGACCCGTCGAATGGATTTCAGAGACGAAATTCGTCGTTGATGGCCTCGAATTTGCCGGCGATCTGGTGTTGTACACCGAAATGACAACGCCCGATCGTGTGGTGATCCTTAAAGAAACACGCTTGCTGCGGCAGTATCTTGATTTCCTTGCACCTCATCGGGTCGACAACCTGCTCGAATTGGGAATCTGGCAGGGCGGCAGTCCGCTGTTCTATGGGCTTGCAACGGATGTTGGAAAGGTCGTTGCTCTCGATCGCCTCAATCCCAGTCCGACTCCGAATTCCACGGGCCAAGACCGAAATATGGCTCTCGCTCATAGAAACCCGGCGATCAACCAGATTATCGAGAAATATCGGCTGGGTGAGAAGATACGGCTGAATTTCGGCGTGTCTCAGGACGACCGCGCCGTTATCACCGCGATCCTGGACCGGGAGTTTCCCGGGCAGTACCTCGACCTCGTGATCGACGACGCGTCGCACCAGTACGAACTCAGCCGAAGGAGCTTCGAAATACTATTCCCGCGCCTGCGAGAAGGCGGGCTGTATATTATCGAAGACTGGCACTGGGCGCACATCGACAGCCCGCGATATCAGAACGGAGAAGCTTTTGGCGGGCAGCCCGCCCCCACCAATCTCATCTTCGAATTGCTGATCGCCTATGGCGGCCACCCGGATCTGTTCTGGAACATGGTTGTCCGCGATTGGTTTGTCGCTATCCAGCGCGGCTCGAAGCAGCTCGCCCAGGATTTCCAGCTCGATGACTTGCTGCGAATGCGCGGCAAACGTTTGTCGCTGATCTGAGCCGGCGGCGAATGTATGGAAGCGGGATCTCAGATGGTTCTGCCGCGCGCCCTCGACTGCGCGACGGGAACTTCACGCGTGACCGTGCGCGCCAGCGCATTGAGATAAGCGTATCCGAAATGCACATCGGGCTCCAGGTATGCCCCCTCGCACCACTCGTTCCAGGCATTGATGCAGACAAAAGGCTCGCCGAAGAACGGCCGCTTCTGCGCCAGCTCGATCAACCCCTCAAGCCAGCGTTGGAAAGCCCGGGGCGTCGAATTCGCAAATGACATGCCGGCACCCTGGGTGCGGGCGTCGTTATCCCAGCTCGGAAATGCCGTCTTGATCAGCGGAAATTTCGACGCCGGCAGCGCCAGTGACTTGCCGACGATCTGCTCGTAGTCGTGCACCCAACCGCGAAAATCGATATCGTAGAGCTCGAAGTCGGTTCGGCGGCTGAGCAGATCGAGCTCAAAGCCGAGCTTATGCGGAGGGAATTCCAGGGCGCCGTCGAACCCCAGGGGGCCGGGGTCGAAGGTCCCGAAGGTCTGGGCCATCACAATAATCGGGTCGAGACCATGATCGCGGCGGAAATGCTCCCGCCACGATCCCACCGCGTCGGCGCAGGCAGGGATGACGTCGGGACGATAGAGCATCAGTAATGGCCGATCGCCGGCCAGCCGGATGTAGCGCGGATTGCGCATGTATCGCGCGATGTCGGCGACCAGGGCGGCGACATGCCCAGGGTGGTAATCCTGCCGGATCAGGATTTCGCGCTCCCGCCCGTCCCACCGCCGGGTCCAGTTCTCGTTCGCCCAGATGAGGCAGAACGGAAAATCGATCTCGCGATCTGCAACGAATGCGTCGAGCGGCTTTTCCAGGAGCCGCTGCCCACCAAAGTTGTAATAATAGAAACAAAAGCCAAAGAGCCCCATCAGCCGCGCCAATTCGACTTGCCGGCGCATCACCGCAGGTGACTCGAGACTGTAGAACCCCAGATCGCGCGGGATGCGAGGTTGATAATGGCCAGCATAGCGCGGCACGGCGCGCGGTATGTTGTGCCATTCAGTAAATCCGGCGCCCCACCATTCGTCGTTCTGCGGGATTGGATGAAATTGCGGCAGATAGAACGCGAGGAGCTTGGCCAGTTTCGGAGCAGCTCCGGGCGGCGGCGCCAGTTCTTCAAACAGCGGCCCGCGCACGCAATTCCGCTTCAGCTCGCGATAGGCCTCGAAACGGCGGTCGTCCGCCCGGCTGCCGACCGGATCCCAGCCGAGCTCCAACCCGATATCCATGAATTTCTCGAAAGCATTAATGTCGCGATTGTTGTTGAGGTAAGTCGGCCAGACAAATTCGGCGTTGAAACGGGGCGAGCCCTTGCGGCTCTCGCGGATGCCCCAGTGAAGCCAATGCTCGAAAGCATCTACATCCGCCTCGCGCACGTCGGGATTGTGGTCGAGATAAAACGAGACATCGAAATAGGGGTTGGGAGAATGGCGATTCGACCCCCGTTTGGACAGGTAATGCGCCAGGGCGCATTCGCTGTGGAGATCGATCCCATAGGTCGAGGCGTACCAGAGAGGGTCAAAAACGGCGCACGGTTTGCGACCGAGCCGCTCGCCGATTTCGACATAGTCACGCAACGCGCCGCGCGGCGGCGGGCGATTGAAGTATTTTTTTGAATACCAAACTGGATCGAAATAGGCGCTGGGTTTGCGGCCTTCGGCGTCGCCATACGTGACGTAGTGGAGAGCCGGAGATATCCCGGCAGCCGCGAGGCCGCCGTTGTGCGAATGGTAGAAAGCAGCATCGAGCAGGCCGGAGCGCTCGATCAGCGCTGCGAACTGCCGGTCCTCATCGCTGGGTGCTTGAGCGACTTCGCCGTGCAGCGCGGGCGGTATGTCCGCCCTGCCCGGTTCGGCCCCCGCCGGTATCTGATGTGGCCAGCGAATTGTCAATTTGGTCGCCGGTATCTCCAGATCCTGCGCCGCGTGAGGGTTCAATGTAATGCGGACGCCTTCCGCAGCGTTTACAATTGTTGCGCAGCTGGCATGGTCGAAAATCAGCGCGGTCCCCGTGGACGGGACGGTCATGGTTGCCAGCTTCTGTCCGGTAGGGCCAGAGGAAACGCGGACTACTGGTCGGCCGGCCTCGCGTTGTGGCGGCACGAGTTCGCCGAGATACGGCTCGTTGCCTGAGCCGATTGTGAAGGTTAGGTCACGCGTCTGGCTCGCGATGCCAGCATCGAACACGCCGTTGTTGTCGCCGGCCGCCGCAACCCGGGAGCTATGCATCGAGCGACTGACATCGACGTGCATCGAAGCTGCGCGGCTAACGATGCCACGGCCGTGCTCGTCTGGACTGGGTTGACTTGCACTGGCATCGTTGCTCCTGGAATACCGTATTGTTCGCGGCGGCGTGTTCCGCCTATTTGCCATGTGCCCAACCGACTGACGCTTCCTAAATCGACGCTAGCACAGTCGCCCGCCATTCCAACACAAAAGGCAATGCTGAGCCGGGCCAGCCAGCGTCAATGCGCCACACACCTAACCGGTTAAGAAGCGGCAAGGCTTACGAACCGAAGCCACACTTCGATTTCGCGTGTGTGATCGGCGTCCCCCGTCCTGACACTGCAGAGACTGGTGCGGACGGAGGGACTCGAACCCTCACAGCCTTACGGCCAAGGGATTTTAAGTCCCTTGCGTCTACCATTTCGCCACGTCCGCAGAGCGAAACCTTTAAAGCAGGTCTGCGCGGTCGCCCTTGTAGCACCGGGCGCGCGTGCGCCGGAAGCGAGCACGATGGCCGGCGGCTCCCGTTATTGCTGCTTATTCTTGGCAGTTGTTGGCGCGGCCGGGCGAACATTGCCCCACGGATCGCCGGATGAAGCCTTGTCGGGTATCTTCTTCATCGCCGCTCGGTAGGCTTCATCGGTGGCCTTTTGTTTTTCGATCTCGTCCTTGGTCAAAGTGTTTTCTCGCGTTGAGCGGAATGCCCACTGTGTCCTGGGCGGCGGCCGCCCCGCGTCATTAAAGTGACGATTGCGCCCGCCTGGATGAGTTTCCGCAACATCAGTTGCTCCTACTCCTTGAAGACGTGCCCCCATAAGCTGTCCCAGTCGGCCCCCGAAATATCGGTGACGCGCCCGTCGTGCTCGAAGAATTTGTTCGGCACCTGGAACATCGCGAGCATCAGCCCGCCTTCCGGCGTCCAGGCGACGTGGCGGCTGCCGGCTTCGCGCCAGACGAACTCGCCGGCGCCGACGCTCAGCCCGGCGACCGGGCCTTCCTTGTCGACGAGTTTGCCCTCGAGCATGTAGGTCTGCTCGATCTTGACGTGCTCATGATCCGGCAGCACGGCGCCGGGAGCAAGGCGCATCAGCGCCGTGACAAGCCCGGTCTCTTTGTCGAGCAGCAGCCCTTTCACTTCGCAGCCGGGGAAGCGTGTCTTTTTCCATTCCATCTCGGCCGGGCGCACGACGTGCGAATGGGTCTCGGCGGTGTCGTGGTCTGCTTTCGGCGTGATCGCATCCATCGGGCGTTCTCCTACAATCCCGCTTCGTTGATCGGCGGCTGGAACGCAAGACCAGTGTCCCAGGGAAAGTAGATCCAGGTATCCTGCGACACCTCGGTGATGAAAGTATCCACCAGCGGCCGGCCCATGGGCTTGGCGTAGACGGTCGCGAGGTGGGCGCGCGGCACGATTTCGCGCACGACTTTTGCGGTCTTGCCGGTGTCGACCAGATCGTCGACCAGCAGAACCCGCACCCCCTGCCCGCCGCCAAGCGCAACAATCGGGGCCGCCACGTTCTTGAGCACCTTCAGATCGCCCTGGTTGGTGCCGGTATAGCTCGATACGCACACCGTCTCGATCAGCTTGATGCCAAGTTCGCGCGCGACGATCGCCGCCGGCACCAGGCCGCCGCGGGTGATGCAGACGATAGCCTCGAACGGCCCGGCGCCGCTCAAGCGCCAGGCGAGCGCCCGCGAATCGCGGTGAAACTGGTCCCACGACACCGGAAAGATTTTCGCGGGATCGCGCTGCATTGGCTCGGCGGGTTGCTCTGCTTCGACCTGGGCCATCGAAGGTCCTTACGGCGAGGATGACGCGTTTTCAGCCGATATCAGACCGGACGCACCGCTGGCAATCAGGGAATCTCGTACACTGTGGTTTCGTCGGCGATGCCGCGGAGCGCCGCGCGCTGCATGGTCGGGTGCAGGCCCGAGCTTTCGAGAATTTTCGCGGCGTTGGCGTCCTCGACCACCGACTTGGTGACGAAGATGGCGCGCGAGGACGCGAGTCCCTGCACGCGGGCGGCCATGTTCACGGTCTGGCCGAAATAATCCTGGCTGTTGTTGAGCGTGACCGCGAGGCACGGCCCTTCGTGAATGCCGATCTTGAGGATCAAGTCCTCATTGTTGCGTTCGGCATTGATGCGGGCCATTTCCTCCCGCATGCGCAACGCCGCCGCCAGCGCCCGGTCCGGCGTCTCGAACGTCGCCATCACCGCATCACCGATGGTCTTGACCACCGCGCCGGCCTCCGCCGCAACCACGTCGTAGAGAACGTGGAAATGCTGGCGCACCAGATCGTAGGCGACGAGGTCGCCGACCCGCTCATAGAGCGCGGTCGAGCCTTTGAGATCCGTGAACAGGAAGGTGAGGCTCGTGATCTTGAGCCGCTGGTCCGCATCGAGGGTCTCGGTGCGATAGATGTCCCGGAACGTCTGGTTGGTCAGAAGACGCTTTGCCGTCAGGAACGGCCGGCGCTTGCCAAGCAGTTGATGCAGAGAATTGGCGGCAATCCACAGCCCGGGCAACACCCGCCGGTTGGTGCGGTTCTCGAGCGAGAGCCGCAGCGGACCCGGCCGCATCTCGATCGTGCCGACCGGCGCCTTCACATTGTTGAAAACCATCGTGAGTGTTTGTCGCTCGCGCGTCGGCTCGCCCTTCACGTCAATGAACTGCGTGCCGTGCGTCACCGGATCAAACAGGATGATAAATTCACTGGGCAGCTGCACCGACAGCACCGCCTTCTCGCCGGGCGGCAGCTCGATCGAGTCGACAGTAAACTCGGCGAGACTTTCCGCCAGCGTCTCGGGAAGATCGACACCCGAACACCAGAAAATCTGCCGGTAATATTCGACCTCCGACAATGTATCCGGGCTATGCGCGGCAATGCGGCGCGTGCGCGGACTGACCGTGAAAGTCACTTCCACCATCTCATCGAGCGTCGGCTTGTAACCGGCGGCGCAAAGTCCGCAGTCGTATTCGTCGCGGTTCACGGTCTTGAGCGTCGCACCCGCATCGAGCACGCCGCCGCAGCCGGGGCAGAGCACATTCCACGATAATTCGAACAGGCCGAGCCTCGCCGCATGGAGGAACGCGGCGATGGTCCGCTCTTCATCAAGACCGCGCTTGCCGGCGAAGGCCAGCACATTGATGCGGCAAAGCTCGTGATCGGCCCCTCGCGAACCAATTGCTCGATGGCGGCGGCACAATCAGGATCCGCCGATTGGCGCAATACGCCAAAGAGGGCTTCGGTTTCGCTCATTTAAGCGCTTCCTCGCACCGCATTGCGGCGAAGGTAGGCTTCAGGTCAGGGCGCCGCAAGGCGAGCCACCGTGATCGCCGCAGCGCCCGGCATCACGGTGACTTGAGCCGGGTCTTTTACCTGGAGCGCCGCCGTCTGACGCCCTACCCGGCCGCAAGCTGCGCCTGCACCCGCTTGAGCATCGCCTCCACGGCGGCCTTGGCATCGGCGAGTTTTTGCGGGTCGCGCGAGCGCATCACGATGTGGGCGTTGGCGCGCCGGTCTTCATCGATAAAAGGATAGGAGCCGATGATGACGGCGGGATGCGCTTTCGCCACCGCGCCGAGTTCGGTGCCGATATCGCCTTCGCGGCAATCGGCGCGGACCGTATCCGACAACATCTTCACGCCGGTCTTCAGCTGCGGCGCCACGTAGTCGAGCATGGCCTGCATGACTTGTGGAATGCCCGCCATGACGATGACGTTGTCGATCCGGAAACCGGGCGCGGCCGAGATTTTGTTGAGCACCAATTCCGCGCCTGCGGGCATCCGCGTCATACGCATGCGCGCCTCGTTCATGGTGCCGCCGGTTTCGGCGAGGCGCGCGCGCAGAATTTCGACCGCGCCGGGATGATAATCGATCGGCACGCCGAACGCCTTGGCGATCGCGTCAGCGGTAATGTCGTCGTGGGTCGGGCCGATGCCGCCGGTGGTGAAGACGTAAGTGTAGCGCGCACGTAACGCATTGAGCGCCGCGACGATCTCCGGCTCCTCGTCGGGCACGACGCGCACTTCCTTGAGATCGATGCCGATCGCGGTGAGAAACTCCGCCGTATAACCGATGTTCTTGTCCTTGGTCCGGCCCGACAGAATCTCGTCGCCGATGACAAGCAGAGCCGCCGTTATGATCGCGCTGTCGCTGTCAGTCGTGCGGGTCGTCGAGCCGCTCATCGGCAAATCTCCGCGCCTTCGCGTTTCTGTAGCGCGGCAGCCCCGGCGGCTCAAGCATGGCGCTGTTTCCAGCCCGCTGGTATGGTCGCGCAACGTCGGGGAGAGAAACGTCATGGATTTTTCGATATCGGAGCGGCAAAAGCTCTGGCGCGACCGGGTTGTCGCTTTCATGGAAGCCCATGTCTATCCGTCGGTCGAAACCTACGACCGTCAGGACCACGAAGGTGAACGCTGGAAGGTCATCCCGGTCCTCGAACAGCTGAAAGCCAAGGCCAAAGCCGAAGGCCTGTGGAATCTCTTCCTGCCGCCGTCCCCGACGCACGACGAAGGCGACTACCACGGCGCCGGATTGACGAACCTCGACTATGCACTTTGCGCCGAGCAGATGGGCCGGGTGTCCTGGGCATCGGAGGTCTTCAATTGCTCCGCGCCCGATACCGGCAACATGGAAGTGCTGCATCGCTACGGATCGCCGGAGCAAAAGACCAAGTGGCTCAAGCCGCTGCTTGCCGGCGAAATCCGCTCGGCGTTTCTGATGACCGAACCGGCGGTGGCCTCGTCCGACGCCACCAATATCGAAACCTCGATTGTCCGCGACGGCAGCGACTATGTGATCAATGGTCGCAAATGGTGGTCATCGGGCGTCGGCGACCCGCGCTGCAAGATCGCCATCGTCATGGGAAAGACCGACCCGAGTCGCGCCCGGCACGAACAGCAGTCGCAGATCCTGGTTCCGCTCGGTACGCCGGGCGTCAAGGTACTGCGCATGCTGCCGGTGTTCGGCTATGACGACGCGCCGCACGGTCACGCCGAAGTCCAGCTCGACAATGTCCGGGTGCCGGCCGGCAATCTCCTCCTCGGCGAAGGCCGCGGCTTCGAGATCGCGCAGGGACGGCTCGGTCCGGGGCGGATACATCACTGCATGCGGACGATCGGGGCCGCCGAGGTCGCACTGGAAAAGATGACCAAGCGGCTTTTGTCGCGCGTCGCCTTCGGCAAGAAGCTCGCCGAGCAGTCGGTGTGGGAGCAGCGCATTGCCGAAGCGCGCATCGACATCGAGATGACGCGGCTCCTTTGCCTGAAGGCCGCCGACATTATGGACAAGCTCGGCAACAAGACCGCGCAGCTCGAAATCGCCATGATCAAGGTCGCGGCGCCGCGGATCGCGCTGCGCGTCATCGATGACGCGATCCAGGCGCATGGCGGGATGGGGGTCACGACCGACGCTGGCCTGGCGAAATCTTACGCCCACATCCGCACGCTTCGGCTTGCCGACGGACCGGATGAAGTCCACTGCCGGGCGATCTCGCGGCTGGAAATGCGCAAATACACCAACACGCGGATCTGAGCAGCGCTCGCCCAAACTCCACTCAGGCGATGGTTACGCCGCCATCGACGACGATGGTCTGTCCGGTCATGAAGCTTCCGGCCTGCGAGGCGAGCATGATCGCGGCGCCGGCAATCTCGTCCGGCTCGCCGATGCGCCGAAGCGGCGTCTGTTCGTTTCTATGTTTCAGCATCTCCGGATTTTCCCATAGCGCGCGCGCGAAATCGGTGCGGATGAGACCGGGCGCGATGCAGTTGATCCGCACGTTGTGCGGTCCGAGCTCGACGGCAAGATTGCGCGCCAGCTGCAAATCCGCCGCCTTGGAGATGCAATAGGTGCCGATCACCGGGCTGCCGCGCAGACCGCCGATCGAGGAGACGATGATGATCGCGCCGTCCTTGCGGGCGATCATCTGCGGCGCCACCATCGTGATCAGCCAGTGATTGGACACGATGTTGTTGTCGAGAATTTTGCGCAATTGCTCGTCGGAGATGGTGTGCATCGGCCCGTAATGCGGATTTGAGGCGGCGTTGCACACCAGCACGTGAATATCGCCGAACTGGCGCGTTGTTTCCGCGACCAGCCGCTGCAATTCGTCTTTCGACGAGATATTCGCCGGTATCGCCAGCGCCCGCCCCTCGCCGTATTTGGCGTTGATCGCCGTCGCCACCTCCTTGCAGGCGTCGAGCTTGCGCGAGGAAACCACCACCTTTGCTCCGTGCTCGGCCATTCGCTCGACAATGGCGCGCCCGATGCCGCGCGATGAGCCGGTGACGAGCGCCACCTTTCCACTGAGGTCGAAGAGCGACACGGGCATTCCTTCCTGTTGCATATGATGTATTTTGCGCTCCAGCTTATTGAGCGCAAAGCAAACCGGCAAGCTGAAGAGGAAACGACGATGAGCGCCATCAATGCCGTCACCGATCTGACCCGCGAAGGCGACATCGCCGTCATCACCATCAACTCGCCTCCGGTCAACGCGCTTTCCGCCGATGTTCGCAACGGCCTGCGCGATGGCGTCCAGCAGGCGACGGCCGACGCCGCCGTCAAAGCCATCGTCGTGATTTGCGCCGGCCGCACCTTCATCGCCGGCGCCGACATTTCCGAATTCGGCAAACCCGCCAAAGGCGCTACGCTGCCGGAACTGCAAGCCGCACTTGAGGGCGGACCGAAGCCGGTCATTGCCGCGATCCACGGCACGGCGCTTGGCGGCGGTTTCGAAATGTCGCTGATGTGCCATTACCGCGTCGCGGTGCCGTCGGCGAAGTTCGGCTTTCCCGAGATCAAGCTCGGCCTCATTCCGGGCGCGGGCGGCACGCAACGCCTGCCGCGCTTGAGCGGAGTTGAGGCCGCGCTTGAGGCCATTCTCTCCGGCACGCCATTTTCCGCCAAGCAGGCGCTGGAATGGGGCGTGGTCGATACGCTCGTTGAAGAAGGAAAATTGCGCGACGGCGCGATGGCGTTTGCGCGCAAAGTGATCGATGAAGAAAATGCCGCTGCGCAGGATTCGCGATCTCAACGACAAGATCGAGGCGGCCCGCGGACACCCGGAAATATTCGACAAGATCCGCCGCGAATATGCCCGCAAATATCGCGGCTTCGAGGCCTGGCAGGTCGCCATCCGCGCCGTGCAGAACGCCATCGAACTGCCCTTTGACGAAGGCATGAAGCGCGAGCGTCAGGCCTTCCTCGATCTGATTCCCACCGCGCAATCGCAGGCGCAGCGTTACGTGTTCTTTGCCGAACGCAAGGTTTGGAAGATCGCCGATGTGCCGGACGACACGCCGACCTTGCCGATCAATAAAGTTGGCGTCATCGGCGCCGGCACTATGGGCGGCGGCATCTCGATGAATTTCCTCAATGCCGGAATTCCGGTGACCATCGTCGAGACCGCACAAGCCGCGCTCGATCGCGGCATTGCCACCATCCGCCGCAACTACGACAACACCGCCAAGAAGGGCCGGCTGACTGCGGCCGACGTCGAAACCCGCATGGGGCTTCTTCATCCCGGTTTGAATCTCGACGCTCTGTCCGACTGCGATCTGATCATCGAGGCGGTGTTCGAGAATATGGACATCAAAAAGGACGTCTTCCGCAAACTCGACAAGATCGCCAAACCGGGCGCGATCCTGGCTTCCAACACCTCCTACCTCAACATCGACGAGATCGCCTCGGTAACCAGCCGGCCGGACCACGTGCTCGGCATGCACTTCTTCTCGCCGGCGAACGTGATGCGGCTTCTCGAAGTCGTGCGCGGCGCCAAGACCGCAAAGCCGGTGATTGCGACCGTCATGCAGCTGGCGCGAAAGATCGGAAAAATCGGCGTGCTCGTCGGCGTCTGCCACGGCTTTGTCGGCAACCGCATGCTGGCGCAGCGCCAGCGCGAGGCGCAAAAGCTCATCCTCGAAGGCGCCATGCCCTGGGACGTCGATCGTGTGATCTACGATTTCGGTCTGCCCATGGGCCCGTTTGCCATGAGCGATCTCGCCGGCCTCGACATCGGCTGGTCGAAGGAGACGAGCAAATCCTCGACCATTCGGGAAATCCTCTGCGAAATGGATCGGCGCGGACAAAAAACCGGCGCCGGATTCTACGACTACGACGAACAGCGTAATGCCAAGCCTTCGCCCGTTGTCGAAAAGATCATCCTCGACTTCGCCGCCAAGAAGGGCATCAACCGGCGCAGCATCTCAAACCAGGAGATACTGGAACGCTGCATCTATCCGATGATCAACGAAGGCGCCAAGATTATCGAAGAAGGCAAAGCCCAGCGCGCCTCCGACATCGATATTGTCTGGATCAACGGCTACGGCTGGCCAGGTCTATCGCGGCGGGCCGATGTTCTATGGCGATCTGATCGGCCCGGACAAAGTGCTGGCAAAGCTCAAGGAGTTCGAGGGGACGATGGGGACGGATTTCACACCGGCCCCGCTCCTCGAAAGCCTCGCCGCAGAGAAGAAGCGTTTCCAGGATTTGTGAAATCGGGCGCGCCACTCAGTTGGTCACTTCGCCTAAAACGTAAGCACTGAGGATTGGGTAACCGCCGCCCTAGGCACGCCTGGCTCGTTCAAATTGGCGCGAAGATTGCTACAAAGGTGCTATCGCCATTGATACGGCAGGCATTTCCAGTACGAACGCGGGCGGGCCGGGGACATGTTCGACGAAATGAGGGGTAGCGAAGGCGCGGTCCGGCCGGCCTACGCCGAACTATCGCAATGGCTGGACCAGATCGCGCCCGATACGCTCGATTTCCGCCGCCGTGAGGCGGAGCTGTTCTTCCGTCGCATCGGCATCACGTTTGCGGTCTACGGCGACCCCGAGGCGCAGGAACGTCTCATCCCGTTCGACGTGATCCCGCGCATCATCTCGGCGGCAGAATGGGAGGTCCTGCAACGCGGTCTCGAGCAGCGCGTCAAAGCTATCAACGCCTACATCAAGGACGTTTATGGCCGCCGCGAAATCCTGAAAGCCGGAATCGTTCCCGAGGATCTGGTGTTTCAGAACCCGGTGTTCCGCCCGGAAATGAACGGGCAAAAAGTACCGCACGACATCTATGTCCATGTCGCCGGCATCGACATCATCCGCGTCGACGCCGACGACTTTTATGTGCTCGAGGATAACGCCCGCACGCCGTCGGGCGTCTCCTACATGCTGGAAAACCGCGAGATCATGCTGCGGCTCTTTCCCGAATTGTTCTCCCGTTATCGGGTCGCGCCGGTCGAGAATTACCCGGACGAACTTCTGGCGACGCTGAAATCCATCGCGCCGCCGACCGCTTCCGCCGAGCCAACCGTCGTGCTGCTTACCCCCGGCGTCTACAATTCCGCCTACTACGAGCATTCGTTCCTGGCCGACAAGCTCGGCGTCGAATTGGTCGAAGGCCGCGATCTCGTGGCCAAGGGCGACGTCATCTACATGCGCACGACCGAAGGCTTAAAGCGCGTCGACGTCATTTATCGCCGCATCGACGACGACTTCCTCGATCCGCTGGTATTCCGGCCCGACAGCGCGCTCGGGGTACCCGGCCTGATGTCGGCCTATCAGGCCGGCAACGTCACGCTTGCGAATGCGGTCGGGACCGGGATCGCCGATGATAAAGCGGTCTACAGTTACATGCCGGACATCGTGAAGTTCTATCTGGGCGAGGAGCCGCTCCTGAAGAACGTGCCGACCTGGCGCTGCCGGGAGAGCGATCATCTCGCCTATGTGCTCGACCACCTCGAAGAACTGGTGGTGAAAGAAGTGCACGGCTCCGGCGGCTACGGCATGCTGATCGGTCCGAAGGCCGACAAGGTCGCGATCGACGCGTTTCGCGCCAAGCTGAAGTCCGACCCGAAAAATTTCATCGCGCAGCCGACACTTGCGCTGTCGACCTGCCCCACCTGCGTCGAAGAGGGCATAGCGCCGCGCCACGTCGACCTGCGGCCGTTCGTGCTCTCGGGCAGCGACCGCGTCCGCATCGTGCCCGGCGGACTGACGCGGGTTGCGCTGAAGAAGGGCTCGCTCGTCGTCAACTCCAGCCAGGGCGGCGGCACCAAGGATACCTGGGTGTTGGACGGATAAACGCAAAAGATGCTCTCGCGCACGGCCGATAACCTGTACTGGCTCGCTCGCTACGTCGAGCGCGCGGAATATCTGGCGCGCATCCTCGAGACCACCTACCGGCTCACGGCGCTGCCGCTCTCCTATGTCGGCACCTCGAACGAGTGGGAGTCGGCGGTCGCTACAGCCGGCTGCGCCAGCGCCTTTTTCGCGGCCTATTCCGAGGCGAACGAAGAGACCGTCACCGAGTTTTTGGCGTTCTCGACCAGCAATCCGTCCTCGATTCGCAACTGCATCGAGACGGCGCGGCTGAATGCGCGCTCGGTCCGCACCGCGCTCACCATCGAGATGTGGGACACGATCAACAGCGCCTGGCTCGAACTCAAGAAGTGGGGCAATGGTCCGCGGTCGCGCGAGGAGTTCGCACGCTTCCTGCGTTGGGTGCAGGAATCTTCGCTCCGGTTCGACGGATCGGCTTATCGCACCATGCTGCGCAACGATGCCTACTGGTTCTCCCGCCTCGGCGTCTATATCGAACGCGCCGACAACACCGCGCGCATCCTCGACGTCAAGTACCACTTGCTGCTTCCGGCGCATGAAAGAGTTGGCGGCCCGCTCGACTACCATCAATGGGCCTCGATCCTGCGCTCGGTATCGGCGCTCACGGCGTATCACTGGGTTTACCGCCAGAACGTCAAGCCGTGGCTGGTCGCCGACCTGCTGATGCTCAAGGATGAGATGCCGCGCTCGTTGGCGAGCTGCTATGAGAATCTCGTGCAAAATCTCGACCGCATCGCCCACGCCTACGGTCGCCAGGGCAATGCCCAGCGTCAGGCCCGCGCTGTGAGGGCGCGGCTGCAAAACAGCCGCATCGAAGAGATTTTCCAAACCGGATTGCACGAGTTCATCGACGATTTCGTCGAAGACAACAATCAGCTCGGAACGGCCATCGCGCAGCAATATCTGATGTAAGCGGCCGGCGGACAGCGGACGATAGAGGACAGACGGCTATCGGGTCGTCTATCATCCGTTCGTTGTCATCCGATCATCCGCCGGCCGTTATGCGCCTCCACATCGCCCACAGCATCGTCCGTCGCTACGATCCGCCCGCCGCTGGCGCAATCCAGGTACTGCGGCTCACGCCGCGCAACCATGAGGGTCAGTACGTCATCGGCTGGCGCATCGATATTTCCGCCGACGCGCGGCTCAACGCGCATGAGGATGCCTTTGGCAACCTGACCCATGTGTTCACCGCCGATGGTCCGCTTGAGACATTGAGCATCAGGGTCGATGGCGAGGTCGAAACGCAGAATACCGACGGGGTGGTTCGCGGTACCGTCGAACGATTTCCGCCAAGCCTGTTCCTGCGCGACACAGCGTTGACGCAGGCCGATGAACGCATCAGCGAGTTTGCCGGCGAAATCGGCCCGGCCAGCGGCGGCGATGTGCTGGCTCACCTCCACGCGCTTATGCACCGGCTGCACGAAGAGCTGCCGCATGACAACGACGGACCGCAGGAAGCCGCGACAGCGGTCGAGGTGTTCGCGCGCAAGCGCGGCATTGCCCGCGACTTGACGCATATCTTCATCGGCGCGGCGCACAGCCTTGCGATCCCGGCGCGCTATATCTCCGGCTATTTCTGCGCCGAAGATGCCGTCGAGCAGCACGCCGGCCACGCCTGGGCGGAGGCCTTCGTGCCCGGCCTCGGCTGGGTCGGCTTCGACCCGGTAAACTGCGTTTGCCCGACCGAGGCCTATGTTCGCGTCGCTGTCGGTCTCGATGCTCTCGGCGCGGTGCCGGTGCGCGGTACCCGCTACGGCGCGGGCGACGAGAAGCTCGCGGTCGCGATCAAAGTCGATCAGTGAGCGAGGTGAGCGGGGAAGGCCGAGGCGGCATGGCGCAAGCGGACCGCTGCCAGTATAAAGAGCGCGTTGCGGGAGCCGGTGAATCGATGACTTATTGCTGCGGCATTCTGGTGCGTGAAGGCTTGGTGATGTTCGGCGATACCCGCACCAATGCCGGCGTCGACAACATCGCCACCTTCCGCAAGCTCCACATCTTCAAGGACCCCGGAAAGCGCATCATGGCGATCGCTTCCGCCGGAAATCTTTCGATCAGCCAGTCGG
Organism: uncultured Alphaproteobacteria bacterium; assembly: GCA_963759345.1. Classification (GTDB taxonomy): domain Bacteria; phylum Pseudomonadota; class Alphaproteobacteria; order Rhizobiales; family Xanthobacteraceae; genus BOG-931. The sequence continues at coordinate 169,929 of CAVWYW010000017.1, read as the reverse complement.
TGGTGAGCATTCTCACTGAAGGCTACGACAATCCCGATACCGGCGAGCACGAAACGCTGATGAACGCTCCGAGCATGTTTCAGGCGGCGCAGCGCGTCGGACATGTGATCCGCACCATTCACGCTACCGAAGGCAAGGCGCTGGAGGCGTCGGATGTATCGTTCGACGTTTCGTTTCTGTTCGGCGGCCAGATCGCCGACGAACGCATGCGGCTGTTTATGATCTATTCCGCCGGCAACTTCATCGAGAGCACCACCGATACGCCCTATCTGCAGATCGGCGAACACAAATACGGCAAGCCGGTGCTCGATCGCGCAATATTCTACGGCATGGACCTTTACGATGCGCTCAAGGTCGGGCTGGTTTCCATCGACTCGACGATGCGCTCGAATCTGAGCGTCGGCATGCCAATCGATCTCCTGGTGGTGCGGCGGGACACCTGCGACGCCGAGCTGATCTATCGGATCGAGCCGGGGGAACCCTACTTCACCGATCTGCGCGAACGCTGGTCGGCGGCGCTGCGCGCCGCCCATATCGCAATCCCGCGCCCGCCTTACACCAACAGGCGATGATCGCGCGCTAAGTCGCTGCCAGCGTTGCAGAAAGTTTCGGTTCACCCCGCCAAGAATTACCGCCGCTTCGCTGCGTTACGCCCGGGAATTTACCCGGCGTTAACTTCCACAACGATTTCGAAGCCGCCCGGCGGGCCAGCGCTTTTCGCGCGGCCAATGCAAGCGAATTGCAATCATTTTCGCCGTATGTTCCGCGGTGAACAGCAACACCGCAAAGGGCAACAGCGTGAGTGCTTCGGCGCAGCCGGACATCGCCGAGGACAGCAAGCGGCCGCGTGCGGACCAGATCCTGCGGCGGCTCGTCCTGCCAATCGGCGTGCTGGTCGCCGTCGCGATCATCTGCGTCATTGTTGCGGTACTGACCTCGGCGCGACGGGCCGACGAAGTCTCGTTCAATCGGGAACAGGAACTGGTCCAGCAGGCGATCGCCGATCGCGGCACGCAGGTTCTGCGCGAACTTGAAAGCGTCGCCGCGACGGAGCGCGCCGCCGAGACCATCCGCCACACTTATAACCCGCAATGGGTCGAGCGCCGGGTCGGCAATTGGCTGGAGAGCTATTTCGATGACGATCTCGTCGCCGTCGTCGACGCTGCCGACCAGGTCGAATATTCCCGTTCGCGATCCGCCGCCGCGACCGGCGCGATCAAGTGGCCGGTAGAGCTTGCGGCCGTGCTCGATCTGTTGCGCGGGCGGACTGGCGCAGCGTTGAGTCACGCCGTTCCCGTCGTCGTTGCGCCGGATACGACGCAGCCGAGCCGGTTCGCGGCCCTTATCCAGCGCTTCACCGAGCGGCCCGCGATCGTGGCGGCAGTCGCCGTCGGCTCCGACGACGATTTTGCCGCCGGCAACACCGGCGCGCCGATCGTCGTCGTCGTCAAATACATCGATGACGCCATGTTGCGGGAGATCGGCAGCCGGCTGCAACTTGCCGAGCTGCATCAGCTCGACGATCAAACCCGCGCCGGAGACACGCCGATCGTCGCCATTACCGATCCGCGAGGTAGCCCGGTCGCACGCTTTGCCTGGAAGCCGGCCACGCCCGGCGGCCAGATTGTGAGCCGCGTGCTGCCGTTTATGGTCGTGGCGCTCGCCGGCTTCGCCGCGTTGCTCTGCCTTGTGATATACCACATGCGGCGCACCGTGGAGAAAATCACCGCCGGCGAAACGCAACTGCGTCACCTCGCCTTGCACGATCCGGTCTGCGGGTTGCCGAACCGCATTTATTTCGGCGAGCGGCTCGAGAGCGTCATCGACGAAGTGCGTCGCGGCGGCCCTTCGGCCGCCGTCTTCTTCATCGACCTCGATCACTTCAAAGACGTCAACGACACGCTCGGGCATCACATCGGCGACGAGCTCATTCTCGACGTCACCAAGCGCTTGAGCCACGTAATGCGCGATGACGATCTGGTCGCCCGTCTCGGCGGCGACGAGTTCGCGATCCTCACCACCTGCAGCTCCGATTCGTATTCGCTGCAGGCGATCGCCGGGCGCATCCTGACCGCGGTCTGCGCGCCCTATTTGATCAGCGGCCACAACATCGTCATCGGCGCTTCGATCGGCATTGCGGTGATCGACCGCCGCGCCAAGGACGCCGGCGACATCCTGCGCTACGCCGACATGGCGCTCTACCGCGCCAAGAACGAAGGCCGCAATCGCGCTTTCATCTACGACGCGGCGATGGATGCCGACCTGTCGCAGCGCAAGCTGCTGGAAGGCGATCTGTTGTACGCGATCAAGAACGACGGCCTTTATGCCGCCTACCAGCCGATCGTCAATGCCAGCGGCGATAAAATGGTCGGCGTCGAAGCGCTGGCGCGCTGGACCCATCCGACCATAGGCGTCATCTCGCCCTCCGAGTTCATTCCGATCGCCGAGCACTCCGGCCTGATCGTCGAGCTCGGCGAGTGGATGCTGCGCCGCGCCTGCCTCGACGGGCGGCAGTGGCCGGGATTGACCGTCGCCGTCAACGTCTCGCCGCTGCAGTTCCGCCGTTCGGACTTCGTCGATGTGGTCGAACGCATCCTCAAGGAAACCGATTTCGATCCGAGCCGTCTGGAACTGGAGCTCACCGAGAGCACGCTGCTTGGCAACCTCGAAACCTCGGAGCTGTCGATGCTCCGCCTGAAAGCGATCGGCGTGCGGTTTGCGCTCGACGATTTCGGCACCGGCTATTCGAGCCTGCAATATTTGCGGCGTTTCCCGTTCGACAAGCTCAAGATCGACTCGAGCTTTGTGCGCAGCATCGAGACCGCGCCGGACGCGGCCGCCATCGTCCACGCCGTCGTCAGCCTCGGCCGCGGCCTGGGCATGAAGGTGACCGCCGAGGGCGTCGAGACCGCGGAACAGCATTTGTTCCTGCGCGCAGCCGGCGTGCACTCGATGCAGGGCTTCCGCTTCGGCAGGCCCGGCCCCGCCGCGGATATTGGTTCTCGGCTCGCTGCTCCTGACGATCACCGCTTCGCCAATCCCGACCAGGAAATCGCGCTCGCGAGTTGAGCAAGGCCTGTCATTCCGGGGTGCGCGCAGCGCGCGCCCGGAATCCGTCGCCACCGTCCTCCAAGCCTTCCGCTCGGCCCTTTCGAAATCCGGCAATCCGTGGTTATGGATTCCGGGTAGCCGCCGACGCGGCTTCCGGAATGACGAGACTGAGAAGGAGGCGCCGATGGCCGCACAGAAGATCGCGTTGGTGACCGGGGCCGGCAGCGGCGTCGGCAGAAGCGCGGCGCTTGCGCTGTCGCGCGAGGGCTATGCGGTCGCGCTCGCCGGCCGCCGCGCCGACAAGCTTGAGGCGGTGGCGAAGGAGGCGAACGGCACGACGCTCGTCGTGCCGACCGACGTGCGCGAGCCGGCCGCGATCCTGGCACTGTTCGCCAAAGTCAAAGAGACCTTCGGCCGGCTCGATCTGTTGTTCAACAATGCCGGCGTCAGCATGCGCGGCATGCCGCTGGAAGACATCCCGCTTGAGCGGTGGCTCTCGATCGTCGCCACCAATCTCACCGGCCCGTTCGTCTGCACCCAGGAAGCCATCAAGATCATGAAAGCGCAGGATCCGCGCGGCGGCCGCATCATCAACAACGGCTCGATCTCGGCGCACACGCCGCGGCCGGGCACCGCCGCCTACACCGCGACCAAACACGCCATCACCGGGCTGACCAAACAGACCGCGCTCGACTGCCGCGCCTACGACATCTGCTGCGGCCAGATCGATATCGGCAACGCCGCAACCCCGCTCACCGAAAAGATGGCCGAGGGCATGCTGCAGGCCGACGGCAGCACCAGGCCGGAAGCGCGCATGAACGTCGACGACGTCGGCCGCGCCGTGGTCTACATGGCAAGCCTGCCGCTCGATGCCAATGTGCTGTTCATGACGGTGATGGCCAACAAGATGCCGTTCGTCGGCAGAGGATGATCCGGCGTGCTCGATGGCTGGCACGAATTTTATGCCGTGCTCGGCACGGCCGCCGCCACGCTGGTGGGACTGCTGTTTGTCGCCGCTTCGATCGGCGCGGGCTATCTCAGCGCCGAACGCCGCAGCCCGACGCGGACGTTCACCAGCCCGATCATCTTTCATTACACCTACGTCTTGTTCTTGAGCCTTGCGGCTTTGGTGCCGATCAACACCGATCATTCGCTCGCCGCGCTCATCGGCGTCAGCGCGGCGGTGGCGCTCCTCTATTCGATTGCCATACTGGTCCGCGTCATGCGCACGAGTACCGTCACCGATCTCGATGATCGCCTCGCCTATGGCGCGAGCCCGATGGCGGCCTATGCCGCCGCGCTCGCCGCATCAGTTTTCATTTTCCTGCACTCCAAAATTGGCCCGCCGCTTTTGGCCGGCGCACTGGTCCTTTTGCTGATCGTCAATATCCGCAACGCCTGGGACCTGACCGTATTTTTCGCGCAGCGGCGCACCGACAATCCTTTGCCGCCGCCAGCGATCGACACCGGCACCTAATCAGCCGCCGTCACCTTGATCTTCGTCCCGGCTTTGACTTTGGCCAGCGTCTTCACGTCGCCGAGCGCCTTCGCCCAGATGTTGCAGGGGCTGGCGAGCCGCGTCTCGTCGCCCTGCGAGATCGGCGTGCGGCCAAAGCCGATGGCGATCGCGTGGCCGTCGGGCCAGTAGGCGATCTCGCCGGGCGTGACGACCGCGCGGGCGTCCTTCTCGCGCGCGACCTTCACCGGGATTTCGAAGTAAACCTCCTCCCCCCAGGTCAGCGCCGAGCCCGGCGATCGGCAGCGCCGCCGCAATCGCCTTCGCCGTCGGCGTATCGAGCAGTTCGGCGTCGAGCGTGATCGCGCCAAAATCAAATCGGATGCGCATGGCTACTCCTCTTTTATCCTGCCCCGCTGAGCCGGGCAGAAAAAGCATAGCGTTTTCGCGGAGCAAGACTTCATCCCGTCGATCCTGAGGCGCGAGCCAACGCGGTCCGGCCCGAAGTGGCCGGCCCGATGACAGGCTCCACGAGCCTCGAAGGATGCACGGCCCCGGCGCCTCAGCCGTCGCCCTTCGAGGCTCGGCGCGTCGCGCCGAGCCTCAGGGTGACGGGCAACGGTATGCGTTCCCGCGACGCGCTCCGCGCCCGGGGCTTGCGAAATATGGGGTGGGTCAGCTGCCAACAGGTCCGACCCGAAGTGACCGGCCCGATGGCAGCGTAACCCACCATGCTGAGCGGTGGGTTTCGCTTCGCTCTACCCACCCTACGAAGCGAAAGAAAAAAGGAAGCGGAACGCCGACAGACGTGTTCAGCCAACCTCCGCATCTCGCGATGCGGCGCGCGTGCAACGGCACGCGCTCGCCTATCGGCGTTCCACGGCGGCTCTTACCGTCAGGGCTTTCGGCCCTTGGGCGCAGCTCCAGGCCAGGCTTCCTGGGACGTGGCAGGACGTTCGATCCGGTAAGCTCGCTCCAACCGGGGAGCAAAGATCTTACGTTCTTGCACGGGCGTTACCCGCGCCCGCCTGTCCCAGTCCAGGGAACGCACCTCCCGGACCGGTCGTAGTGCCGGTCAGCATGATGCCCGAAACTGCCCGGGTGCGGAGTGTATCGTTCCGCGCGCGGGCACCGCACTCGCTCCACCTTCAGGAGTACCCTCGGCCGAAGGCGTCCTTCACTGAGCGAGATTCGAAGGCCGCATAGTAACTAAAATGGGGACGGACGTCAAGAGCAATCCGTCCCGTCATCAGTGACGGCGACGGCATAAAGCAAGTCGTCCGCAGTTTTCCCAGCTGACCACATCCGGCCTCGCTAGGCCTTGCGTTTGAGGAGACCCCCGCGGTCACAATGCGCGATTTCGTTCATGATGTCGCCGGTGCCGAAGGTGATGCTGCCCAATGGTGATAGGGCATTCCGCAGATCGATTGTACGCTCGCAAAGAAAATAGAGTTGATCGATGGAAAGCCACCACGACGAATGGATGTAACGATGCACGAAATCATCGAACTTGCCGCCTGCCTGGCCGGCTAGCGACGTGATGCCGTTGGCGACGAGCTCGAGCTGTTCATTCACCTTGTCTGCATCGGCTTGATGCGCAGGGTTCAGGGCGGTGAGGTGAGCACCCCATAATCCGATAAGAACCGCCCGCAAAAACATCCGGTCATGCATCGAACCGTGGTCCGTCATGGTGGTCGCGATGCGCTGTATATCGCGCCCATCGTACTGCAGGACTTGCCCGTTGAGAAAAGTAATACCGCCGTCGCGAAGCTGTGCTTCATGTCTGTTCATTTGCACGAGAGGCATGAGGAATGCCTGTGCGAAGTCAACGGCGGCAGAGAGCACGTTCCCGGCGCGCGCAGCATTGGTTAGCGGCTTCTTTTTGCACTCCAGGAAAAAGATGTGCTTGTCGGTCACATCCGCCACGTCAAGTTCGAACGGGGCCGCCGCCTTGCGCTGGTTCGGGATGCGATACTGCAATCCGGCATAGGCAGGCATATGCCCGGTAAGGCCAACCGCTTCGACGGTCATGCGCTCCAGCGCGGTGCCCATCCGCCGTTCGAGATGGGGGTCTCCCGCGTTTCTGAGCAGCGTGTAAATACGTTCGAACAGTGCGCGGGCGACCATGCCGCGGGGCGGCAATAAATAAAGGCCAGCCGAGATTTCGTACAATGAAAAGTACGGGCTGTTTCGTTTCGCCGTGTCGAGCGGGGTGGCGTATGCCTCGTTCAGCCGGTCGATCGGAACGGCAAGCGCTTCGAAAACCGCGGCGGCTATCGACGGAGTTATCGGGCCAAAATGTTCGGAAGGGACGGTAATATTGAGGGCGCAAAGCTGCGCCTTCGCTATCAGCGATGAGCAAATAGCCTCCCATTGCTCAAGGCTCGCGAGCGGTAAGACACAGCCCGCCGCAGATAGATGCCGAAGTCAAGAACACAACACGCGGCTGGCGACCTGAGGCTGCCACTGCTGAAAGGCAAAAAGCTCATCGTAGACGATCCGGTCCGAAAAGGCCTGATGGAAATTCTCCGGGCCGATCGTCATCCCGTCGAACCTGTCGTAGATTTCGACATCGAATAGGGCGCCCATGTCGCGGGCTAGCTTCGCGAGTTCCTCAATATCGCGAACCGGGTTTGTCGATGTTGGAGCCGCGCCGTAGTGCTTCCAGGCGACGTTATACAGAAAATGCCAGGGGATGCTGGGCTCCCGACTGTGCCGCGGTTGCCCGATTGTCCTGCCATACAACAGCGAGCCTTTGTACGTGCGCCCATGGACTTCGAACCATTTCAAAATGGCATCGATGACGCGTCGACCGCCTAGCCTCTGGATGCGCTGCTCGATATCCGCACAAATCGCCGTCAGCACCGGGCCATCGACGCCGATGCCGCGCGCCGTGAGCAAGATGGTGTACCCGCGCAGCTCTATGCGCCGGGCCGCCGCGGCAACTGCCTTCGGTCGCGCCAGCAGATCGAGCGGGTAAAGGTCGATACCGGAGAGATGTCGGATGCGGCGAGTTGCGGCAACCGCCTCGTTCCACGTGGCCTCGTCCTCAAACCTTATAACGGCCGGCTCGCCGCGGAGCATGTCACAGATTTCACGGAGCACGGCGTATTGCTCGGCAGTGGCGCGCCCGAGGTGAACTGCAATACACACAGGTTTGCAAAGAGCAAACAACGCGCCAACAGATAACCCATCGCCGCGCGCGAGGATGGTTCGAATGCTCGCGCGGATGCGATCGATCTCCCCTTGGCGCGACCAACTCGTGTCCTCTGGCGAGGGTCCGGGCAGCGGCTCGTTAGAGATCGGCTCGTTCCAGCCGGATAGGCTGAGGAAACGATCTAATCTCTTGTCATCAAGGGCGCTTATCGGCATCGCTCGGGTGTAGATGTAGGGAGCGGGCCGCTACAATGACAGGTTCGCGCATTGCTTTGAGTCGAACCCATCGAAACGCGTCAATCGCTGCACCCTGGTCCCGATCGTCATCTACCGGCACGTCATCTCTTGCGCGAAAGCGGACTGCAAAAGCCGATTGCATGCCGTAGCCCTTCGAGGCACGCCGACTTTGTCGGCGTGCCCCTCAGGGTGACGAGAACTAAAACGCGGCTGTCCAAACCTACCGGGAATTGATAGAGCTTCGCAGCCGCAGGGATTGCCGGAACTTCTGACACGAAGACGGCGCGGAGCTTGTCATCGGGCCGGCCACTTCGGGCTGAAGCGTTGGCGCCTTCTGTGCGGCAATGACGCGTGAAATGCAGTGAGGACGCTGGCCCGCTCAATCGAGCTGCGACACCACGGCGAGGCGTTTGATCTCGCCGCTCTGGTAGGCGCGCAGGAATGCTTCGTAGTTGCGGAACGACACGCAGCCGTTCGACTGGCCGTTGCCCCCGAGCATGTAGGTGTGGGCAAGAAGCCCGGTGCGGCCGAAGACCTTGCTCTCGTCGAGCGGAATGAGGCGGAGCGCCCGCACGCCGTGGAACAGGCTTTCGCGCGGTTGCAGATCGTAGAGCGCAACCGGCGTGGCGCCGCGCATTTTTATTTCCGTATGCCGCGGATCGTCGAGCCACGGGCCAAAGCCGGAATGCGCTTCGAGCCGCGTGCCGTCCGGCAGGTAAACCGTGCGCGCGGAGATATCGTAGACGGCGGTGTAGCGGTCGTAGCCGCCCGAGGCGCCCTGCCCCACGCCCGCTCCGTCGTCCTCCGGCGCCGCATAAGCCAGCACCGGCGGTGAGTGCCTGCCGAACAGACGTTGGAAGAGCGACGGCTTCTCAGCCGGCGCGGCGGCGAAATCCGAGCCGGCATGCGCAACGTCAAGATGCGCAACATCAAGCGGCGTGCTGCGGCGGTGCGCCGGCTGCGGCGCCGCCGACACGGCGCGATCGCTGCGCGGCGCGGCCGAACTGTCCTGCGCTATCGCCGGCACCGCTGCGCCATCTTCAACCGCGGCGAACCTGGCAAACATGCCGGGCGGAAAACCCAACGGATGCGAATCAAACAGCGAAGCCATGATGCGCGATGTCGCCGCGTGCCGCGTGCGGTTCAATGCATCCGCGAGCTTGGCATAAGCGACCGCGCGCGGCGGCAGCTTGGCGTGCGTCGACGACGCCGGCGAAGCCGGCTCAGACAACGGCTCCTGGTCTGCGATCTGATCGTCGCCGCTGCCGGCAAGATTGGTCCAGAGGGTCCACGCGCAGGCAAACCCGATGCACAGAAGCGCCGCGCCGGCAAATCGATGCAGGCGCGCATTCCTGGACAAAGCTTGCCTGGACAAAACTTGACGATCGTATTCCGCGACAGAGTCACGCCACCCGAAAGTGTCTGTCATTCCCCTCGAAAGTCCCCCGTACCAAGTTCAAGTTGCCCTGTCCGGAGAAGCGTTCGATGAGCCGCCCTATGGCGCATCGAGCCGGACAAGCCCGCGAGCCCTCACCCCACCCGGTGCGAAATCGCGTCCGAACCAACAACCGCAAAAACGGTGCAACATTAAGGCGGCATTTCCGTTAATGCCGCCTGAAGATCGCGCTGTCGCAAAATGATACAGATTTTCCGCTGTTGCGACGGGCTGGCAAAGCAATCCTGATCGTGCGCGACGACCCCGGATTGCCGAGGGCAGACTGATTCGCCGGTAGCGATTCGTTCAGCGCTCAGTACTAACGGCGCCAGCGCGTGTAGCGGTAGCCGTAACGCGACCCGTAATAGCCCCGCCAATAGGGTCCGCGGCCGTACCCGTAGGGACCAACAAAACGCCGCGCCGGGTACGCGTAGCCGACACGCGGCGGCGGATAACCGTAGACAGCGGGAGGCGGCGGGTAAGCGTAGCCTTCTTGAACCGGCGGCGGTCCCTCGTAGCCGGGCGGCGGCATCTGCGCCTGAGGCATCGGCATATCGGCGGCTTTGACCGGCGCAAATCCGGCGGCTCCAAGCGCGCCTGCGCCAACGACTACGGCTAAAGACAGCTTCACAAACATTCGCATCAGCTTTGCCTTTCAATCGATACCCAAAAACGATGCCGCATGGGAGCGAAGCGCGGGGGCGAAATTAGAGCCATGCCGAGGCGGATTTGCGCTATTCCGGCAACAAATATTCAGGCGGCATCCGCGTAAACTTGGCGCTCATTCCCGCGCAAGCGAGAATCCTGCTTGTCCTAAGCACTGCGTCCCCGCTTTCGCGGGGACGAGCGGAAGCGCTATACACCGCTCGCCCGGCGCAACGGAGTGGGATCGGGAATGCAGAACCTGCAGCCGCGGCGGCGCCGATGACGTTGATCGATTATCTCCAACGGCTGCTGCCCGGCATCGTTGTTTGCGTGGCGATCACCATCGCCGCGCTGGTTCTGCAAACAATTGAGGTCGGGCTGGTCGGCCAGCCCTATCTCGAAGCGCTGGTGCTGGCGATTCTGATCGGCGTCGCGATCCGCAGCGCCTGGCAGCCGGAGCCGCGTTGGATCCCGGGCATCGACTTTTCCGCGAAGCTTCTACTCGAAATCGCGATCGTCATGCTTGGCGCTTCGGTGAGCGCGGCGACGATCCTGGCGCTCGGCCCGATCCTGATTGTCGGCATCGCCTGCATCGTCGCCGTGGCGATCGCGTGCAGTTATCTGATCGGCGGCGCGCTCGGCCTGCCGCAGCGCATGAGCATTCTGATCGCCTGCGGCAATTCGATCTGCGGCAATTCGGCGATTGCGGCGATTGCGCCGGTGATCGGCGCCGACAGCAACGACGTCGCGTCCTCGATTTCGTTTACGGCCGTGCTAGGCGTCGTGCAGCCGCGATCCTCACGACCATCGCCGTGGCGGCGCTCGGACTGGGTGTTGATGTCCGCACGGTAGCGCGCACCGGCGTCCGTGTGACGCTCGCGGTGACGGCTTCGCTGATCGCGCTCGGGATGATGAGCTACGGTCTCATTCGGCTGGTTGGGATCGGCTAGCGGAGTCACTGACTGTGGCCCAGAGCGAGCGAAGCGATATCTGGAGATTTTCAACTCCTGGCTCTGGCCGCCCTGGGTTTCGCTAGGCTCAAGCCAGGCTACGAAGGGCCTCAGTGCAGCCGAAACTCCCCATCGACGGCGCGGATCTCGGCCGGCTTGATCAAGCGCGCATGTGCCACCGTGACCGAATGGAGCGGGCCTTCAAGCTTCTCCAGCCAGAAATTGAGGAATTTGTTCAGCTCGGGAAATTGCGGGCAAAGATCGTAGTCCTGCCAGACGTAAGTCTGGAGCAGCCAAGGGTGATCCGGCCGCCGGTAAAGGATGTTGGCGGTGGTCAATCCGTAGCCTTCGAGCTGGCGGTGAAAGTCTTTCGAAACCATAAGTGCCCTCCGTCCGTCCCCGGGAATGTTTCGAGACTCGCGGCCTTATTGCAAGCCTGAAAAATGAAGAAGCTGTTTACTTTCAAGGCACTAGCAGCATTCATGTGCTCCTGCTAACAGCCGATGCGACCCGCTTGATGTGGATTCAACGGAACTTGTCGGAAGGAGTTTCCGCGCTCGCGGCCGCTATATTTCTGGGCCGAGCTGGAACTTCTCCGATACCCGGAACCCATTGCCGTTAACCATAAGCGGGTTGAAACAATCCGCCTGTTGGCAATCCGGCAAAGTGAGTGCTAATAAATTTCCGCGCGCCTCTTGCGAGCCAAAAACATCTCCCTATGTCGCGGTCATGCGGCCGCCGAGGGACCTGAAGGGGGCCGCCCGAAACCACAATTCTTCGCGTTTTCAACAACCTAGGAGGACACCATGAAGTTTCGCCCGCTTCACGACCGCGTCGTCGTCAAGCGCATCGATGCCGAGGAAAAAACTACCGGCGGCATCATCATTCCCGACACCGCTAAGGAAAAGCCCTCCCAGGGCGAAGTCACCGCCGTCGGCCCTGGCGGCCGCGACGAGGCCGGCAAGCTCATCCCGATCGATATCAAGGTCGGCGACCGCGTGCTGTTCGGCAAGTGGTCGGGCACCGAGGTCAAGATCGATGGCCAGGATCTCCTGATCATGAAGGAGTCCGACATCATGGGCATCATCGACGAGCCGGTGGCCAAGAAGAAGGCCGCGTAAACCCCGAAACCCGTCATCCTGAGGTGCCCGCCGAAGGCGGGCCTCGAGGATGCCACTCAGTGCCACGTCGCCCTTCGAGGCTCGCGGCATAGCCGCTCGCACCTCAGGGTGACGACTGGAAAACAGGAGAGAACTCACATGGCTGCCAAGGAAGTCAGATTTTCCGTCGATGCGCGCGACAAGATGTTGCGCGGGGTCGACATTCTCGCCAATGCGGTGAGGGTGACGCTCGGCCCGAAGGGCCGCAACGTCGTGCTCGACAAGTCGTTCGGCGCTCCCCGCATCACCAAGGACGGCGTCACCGTCGCCAAGGAGATCGAACTCGAAGACAAGTTCGAGAACATGGGCGCGCAGATGGTCCGCGAGGTCGCTTCAAAGACCTCCGACATCGCCGGTGACGGCACCACGACGGCGACCGTGCTCGCCGCCGCCATCGTCAAGGAAGGCTCGAAGGCCGTCGCCGCGGGCATGAACCCGATGGATCTGAAGCGCGGCATCGACCTTGCGGTCGAGACCGTGGTCGAGGAGCTGAAGAAGAACTCCAAGAAGGTCACCTCCAACGACGAGATCGCCCAGGTCGGCACCATTTCGGCCAACGGCGACCACGAGATCGGCCGCTTCCTCGCCGAAGCGATGAAGAAGGTCGGCAATGAGGGCGTGATCACGGTGGAAGAGGCCAAGAGCCTCGAGACCGAGCTCGACGTGGTCGAAGGCATGCAGTTCGACCGCGGCTACATCTCGCCGTACTTCATCACCAACGCCGACAAGATGCGCGTGGAGATGGAAGACCCCTACATCCTCATCAACGAGAAGAAGCTTTCGGCGCTGAACGAGCTGCTTCCGCTCTTGGAAGCTGTCGTGCAGACCGGCAAGCCGCTTCTGATCGTCGCCGAGGACGTGGAAGGCGAAGCGCTTGCCACCCTCGTGGTCAACAAGCTGCGCGGTGGTTTGAAGGTCGCGGCCGTGAAGGCCCCGGGCTTCGGCGATCGCCGCAAGGCCATGCTGCAGGACATCGCAGTCCTGACCGGCGGCCAGGCGATCAGTGAAGATCTCGGCATCAAGCTCGAGAACGTCACGATCGCCATGCTCGGCAAGGCCAAGAAGGTGATGATCGACAAGGAGAACACCACGATCGTCAACGGTGGCGGCAAGAAGGCCGACATCGAGGGCCGCATCTCCCAGATCAAGGCCCAGATCGAGGAGACCACCTCCGACTACGACCGCGAGAAGCTGCAGGAGCGGCTGGCCAAGCTCGCCGGCGGCGTCGCGGTGATCCGCGTCGGCGGCGCCACCGAGGTCGAGGTGAAGGAACGCAAGGATCGCGTCGATGACGCGATGCATGCAACCCGCGCCGCGGTCGAAGAAGGCATCCTGCCGGGAGGCGGCGTCGCGCTGCTGCGCGCCACCGAACAGCTCAAGAAGGTGCGCACCCACAACGAAGACCAGAAGCACGGCGTCGACATCGTGCGCAAGGCGCTGCAGTCTCCGGCTCGGCAGATCGCGACCAACGCCGGTGAAGACGGCTCGGTCATTGTCGGCAAGATCCTGGAGAACTCCAATTACGCTTTCGGCTTCGACGCCCAGGGCGGTGACTACGTCGACATGGTGAAAAAGGGCATCATCGATCCGACCAAGGTCGTGCGCCAGGCTCTGCAGGGCGCTTCCTCGGTCGCCGGCTTGCTCATCACCACCGAGGCGATGGTCGCCGAGCTGCCGAAGAAGAAGGACAGCATGCCGGCCATGCCGCCCGGTGGCGGCGGAATGGATTTCTAAACGAAATCCATTCCAGATCGCCGCGACTTTTTAAAGTGACCGAAGTCGGCAACAGCCGACTTCGGTGCGGCGGCGGGATGGACTTCTAATTCAGTCCACTCACGGCAAATCTAGAACGGGGCGCAGCGCAAGCTGCGCCCTTTCCTCGTTCAATGGACGGAGCTAGAGTTTTGTAAGCGGAGGCGCGCCGAAATGAACGTCCAACTTCCGGTGCACATGGATCAGCAAGCGTTTCTTGCCTGGGTGCAAGAACGAGAGGAGCGCTATGAGCTTGATCGAGGGCGCGTTGTCATGATGACAGGTGGCTCGCGCGCCCACTGGCAGATTACCCTCAATCTCGGCAGGGCGCTCGCTGACCGTCTCGACCCGGATCGCTTTGCAGTCTTGCCGGAATTCGGCGTCGACCTCGGACCGCTTTCCATCCGATTCCCCGATATCGTTGTGGATGTGGCGGGGGAGACTCCCGGCGATTTGAAAGCCACCGCGCCGGTGCTCATCGTCGAAGTGCTTTCGCCTTCGTCGGAACGGATCGATCTCGGGGACAAAGCGGCGGAGTATCTCAGGATGCCGAGCCTGATGGCCTACCTCGTCTTTGCGCAGGACGAAATGAAAGCGTGGGTTTGGGCCCGCGGACCGAAGGATTTCGCGGCCGGCGCCGACGTGTTGGAAGGTCAGGACGCCGTCATTCACGTCGGGCCGTTGGGGCTCGATTTGCCATTTGCGGAGGCTCTATGCCCGCGTACGCCTTAAGTGATTTTTCGCAGGCCCGTCCGTACATAAAAAATTAACCACCGCCGCCCGATCATAATCCTGCAATCGGACTACGGGGTCGGACGTGGACGTGCGGGGATATCTGGTTCGCGTCAGTGACGGCGTCACTGACCGTCATACGGTTCTGCTGGCGCCTGACATCGAGTTTGCGCGGCAAAAGGCAGCGGCGTCCTTTGCCGGCACGAGATGGCGCGTCAGCGCCGTCGCCGAAATCCTAAAATAACAGCCACTGGCTTCGCTGAGCTAAACAGCACTTCAGACGTCGCCGGGAACGGTCGCGTGTTCGCGCGGCGCGCGGTATTCGGCCGATTGAGGAGCGTTCTGCGTCAGCACCTGATCGATGACAAACAGCGGCCGGCGCTTGGTTTCGAGGTAAAGTCGCCCGACATATTCGCCGAGGAGTCCGAACAGAATGAGTTGCGCGGAGCCGAGGATGAGCACGACCGTCAACAAGCTGGTCCAGCCGGTCACCACATGGCCGAGCGCCCAGCTGCCGAAGGTGTAGGCGAGCATCAGCAGACTCAACAGGCCGAGCAGCAGTCCGAGATAGGACGCCAGCCGCAGCGGCATGATCGAGAACGAGGTCAGCGCGTCGAACGCAAGCCCCATCATCTTGGCGAGCGAGTAGTTGCTCGCGCCCGAATGCCGCGCGGCGCGGTCGTAGGCGAGCGGCACCTGCCGCAGTCCGATCCAGCTCACCATGCCGCGAATGAAGCGATGCTGCTCCGGCATGCTGTTAAGGATGTCGAGCACGCGGCGGGTCATCAGCCGGAAATCGCCGGCGTCGACCGGCAGATCGGCGTAGCCGACGCGCCGCATCAGGCGATAAAACAGCGCCGCCGTGCCGCGCTTGAGCACGGACTCGCCCTGCCGCTCGCGGCGCAACCCGTAAACCACGTCCGCTTCGGCGCGATCCATCAGCCGCCACATCTCGCCGAGCAGTTCCGGCGGATCCTGCAAATCAGCGTCGATGGTGAGGATGCGGTCGCCACGGCAGGTATAGAGACCGGCCGTCATCGCCAGCTGATGACCGTGCCGGCGTGATAGATTGACCGCCACCAGATGCGGATCGCGCCGCACCAGATCGGTCATGATCGGCCAGGTCCGATCGCTTGAGCCATCGTTCAACAGGATCAGTTCGTAGTCTGCGCCGGCGGTGTCCTGCGCCGCCCCACTCATGCGCCGGTGAAATTCTTCGAGCCCCATCTCTTCGTTGTAACAGGGCGCAACAATGGAGAGCCGCGGACTGGCGCGCCTGTCGATCGGCACCGGCATCGACGATTCTCCAGAGGGCGTTCGCAAACGGTTTGCCGTTGCATTGTCAGGTTGCGCTGTCAATCGGATTAGACCCGCTACGGCGGGTCAAGCGGCGGCCCGATCGGACCGGACAGCCGGTAGACCTGATATTGCTGGATCGGCACGCCGCGGCGTGTCCGCGCCATGGTCGTCACCAGCTCGACCTTTTCAAAGCGCCGTTGAACGAGCGGCAGCTCGTCGCAATTGACGATGCACACATACATCATCGTGCCGGTGAACAGCGCCGGGTCCGGTTCGGGAGAGTTGACCCACCACAAACGCTCGTTGATCTGGGCGACCGGCGGATGCGACGGCAGATAGAACGAAAGCCAGGAGGTCAAACCGTAATTTCTTGTCAGCACGATCGGCGCGCCGAGTTTTTGGCGCACGTCGTCCAGTCGGACACCCAATTCCTTCCATCCGGCGCCGAGAGCGCGCGCGGTCGGATCGACCGGACCAAGCGGAACGATGGCGAACACCGCCTGCAGATAAAGGCAGGCGGCGATAACAAGACCAACCGGCACCGCAAGCTGCCGCGACCAGCGCGCGATGCTCGCCCAGACGCCGTCCCATTTGATCAGTTCCGCCGCAACAGCAGCCGCGATCACGAATGCAGCATAGATCGGCTCCGGCCAGTTGCCTTCGACACGCCCATGGAACGTATGCCAGGCGAAATAGAGCACGATCGGCCAGACCATCGCGTTGAGAAGAATGCGCGCGCCGAGCGGCCCGCCCTCGCCCCGCAGCATGGCGACGAGACCCATCACGCCGAGGATGAAAACCGGCGGTGTCGCAAGTCCCATTTGGGTGACGAAGAATTCGCCGAAATAACGCAATGACCATTCGTCAACGACCAGCCGGTGGAATTGGTACAGAACCGAAGCCCAGCCGTGTTGCGCATTCCAGATCAGGGTCGGCGAAAACACCACCAGCGCAAGCACGCCCGCGATGTATGGCCACGGCGTCAACAGCCATTTGCGCTGCTGCGGCACCAGCACCAACCAGGCGAGAATGCTGACGGCAAAGAAGATCGTGGTATATTTCGACAGCATGCCGATCCCGAACGCCACGCCGATCGCAAGCCACCACGCGGCGCGGCCGGTTTCGAAAAGCTTGACCAGCGTCAACAGCAGGAAGGCGGCTGCCGCGACCACGGCGTTATCGGGCGTGGCGATGATCGATCCGGCCGCCATGACCAGCGTCAGATTGAAATAGAGCGCCGCGGTCGCGCCCACTTTCTCGTCATTGAAGAGGATTGCGGCAGACCGCCAGATCGCCCAGCTCGCCGGCAGCGCAAGGAGCACGTTGAACACGCGGACGCCAAATTCGGTGTTGCCGAACAGCTCGGTACCCAGCCTGATCAGAATTGGATTGACCGGCGGATGACTGTAGTAACCGCCCGCAATATGTTTTGACCAAACCCAGTAGAGACTTTCGTCAAAGCTCAACGGCGTCAGCGCCGCGCAAACGAGACGCACGGCGACGAGAACAAGAATCGTCGCGACGACCGCAGCCTCGTAACGTCGCTCCGGCAAAGTGGTGGCGCCTAACGCAACCAATTCGGTGTCCTTCGTACCGATGGCGGGGTGTTCGGTTGGGTCTAACCGACGGCACAGTTCATAGCAGGACTGGCGGGCACCCGCCAACAAGGCGTACCGCGGCTGTCCAGCATCACTGCCCGAATGTGATGTGCTTCTCGGTGACGAGCTTCGCCCATTTGGCGATATCGGCGGCGAGCACCTGACGCAGTTCTTCGGCAGTGCCGCTGCGGACGTTCGCTCCGGTCGACTCGAAGCGCGCGCGCACGTCCGGCAGCGCAACGGCTGCCTGGATCGCGGCTTCGATCGCCGCCGCTACGTGCTTCGGCGTCCCGGCCGGAGCAAAGACTCCCATCCAGGTGTTGACCTCGTAACCTGGCACGCCGAGTTCGTCGACCGTGCCCAGCTGCGAATACAGTTTTGAGCGTGTAAGGCTGGTCACGGCAAGCGGCCGTATACGATCAGACTGCAAACCAGGCGCGCCGGTCGTGAGGTCGGCGATGATCATGCTTGTCTCGCCGGCGATCGTGGCCGTGACTGCCGGTGCGCCGCCGCGATAGGGAATGCTGCGGATGTCGATGCCGGCCATTGATTTGAGCAGTTCGAGCGAGAGCAATGTCGCCGAACCGCCCGAGGCATGCGTGAGCTGGCCGGGCTCTTTCTTGGCGAGCGCAATCAGCGCGGCGATCGAGTTCGCGGGGACGTTCACGTTGACCATGACCGCCTCGGGGATGGAAATGATGAGGCCGATCGGCTCGAAATCTTTTTGCGGATCGTACGGCAGGTTCGGAAACACCAGGGGGTTCATTGCCATGGTGCCGTCGTGCGCTACAAGGAGCGTGTAGCCGTCGGCCGGCGCCCGGCGCACCGCTTCTGCACCGACCTGCATCGCAGCACCCGGCCGGTTCTCAATCACGACCGGCTTGCCCCATTTTTCCTGCAGCTTTTCGCCGATCACACGCGCGGTCGTGTCGATCGCGCCGGCTGGCGCGGTTGGCACGATGATCCTCACCGCGTGGTCAGGAAAGTTTTCGGCGCTGGCAGTGGAAGCAGCAACGGCAACCGCCGCGATTAGAATAAGCGCCAGTCTTTGTTGCATGACGAACCTTCCCTGGTACCGATTAGCTGACCGCCTTGATGGCTTGCAGATGCTCGTCAAGAACCGTCGACATCTCGCTCGGCGCCATGCGGCCAAAGCCGCAATACGCCGCAACTCCGAACTCCGGCAGGTATTTGCGGGCCTTCGCCAAGCGATCCTTGAAGCCGGCCATGTGATGGACGATGCCGAGATAGACGCGCGCCCCGCGTGGCTGCAGGTCCCCGCAGGGGAGCGAAAAACGCATCGTCCACGTCATCCAGCACCGGGATGTGAATCCAATCGACGCGCCGTCCGGAGGCTTCGATTACGGCATTGGCAAGCGCAACTGTCGCCGACAAGTCGGCCGGCGCAAAGCGCGGCCAACCGCCGAGCGTACCGAAACAAAAATGGTATCCGAGCAATGCGCTTTCAGGAACAAGCGGCGATAACTTGCGGAACTGATCGAGATTTCGCTCGATCGCGGTCTCGGCGGAAAAGCCGGGTATCGCGCCGTAAGCGTCCTGCACTTCGGTCGCGCAATCCCACTGGATGGCGAGGTCCTTCCCGGGAATTTTTTGTACGATCGTGCCAATCTCGGCGGCAAGGGCATCGGTATAGCCCGGCCTGATCTTGGCGATATCTGCTGGATTCGGAAATATTCGCGGCGGCAGCGCGCTGTTGACCGATGGCAGCGACACCTGGAAGCGCAGATGTTTTGGCAGCACGCCTTGATCGCGTAGCGTCTTGAAAACGAAATATGAATTGATGGCATCGCGGGCGTAGCTGAGCCGCCACCCGGGATCGCCGAAGCGAACCAATTCGACGCCGTCCCTGACCTTGAATTGCCAACTGTCGGCGGCGTTGCGCGGGTTGAGCCGCTCGATACCGTTTTCGGGCTGCGGACGCCGCACCGTTTCGAGTTCGGGATGGCCGGACAGGACCTGATAGTGGACCTTGCTGATCCAATGCTTGCGCGGGCCGACCTCGCCGTCGGGCATCGCCATAAGCGACGGACCGAGTAGTCCGCCGAAACTACGAAAAACTTCCTCCGCTGTGTCGAGTGGAACACTGCCGACCAAAAGAGCCGCGCCAGTCACATTTCCACCAATTTCTTGATCTGATGGACTGCCGGCATCACATCACATGAATGAGCCCCGTCGAACAACTCTGTGCTTACCGCGACTTCGTAGCGTCGCTTCGGCAAAGTGGTGGCGCCTAACGCAACCAAATCGAATTCCTTGCCGATGACGGGGTGTTCGATTGAATCCAACCGGCGGGGAGGCTTGATAGCAGGACGAACGAACACGCGCCATCAAGGCGGATTATCCCGCATAATCCCGCTGCTCCGAATCCGGCGCTTGAATCGCTCTTCTTCTTGGGAATCACCCCGTCAATTGCTTTGCAAAAATTTAACCACATCGGTCCTTGACAGTGTCGGGAAAGCCGTTTGGCTGAAGCCGGACATGCAGCGTTACGTCATTGATTTGACTGCAGAATATTGTTGCCCGCCCCGAGCCTGCCTAGATTTAGCCGACTTGTTTCCGGCCGCTGTTGTACTTCGGCTACAGTGTTTCTCCGATCAATCCGTTAGATTGCCGCGCGAGTGAGAAATCGACAAATTTGAAAGGGACTTCCATGAAGCGGTTAGTGCTGGCAGTTGTGTTGAGCGTTGGCGCCGGGTCCGCCGCGCTGGCAGCCGATCTCCCACCGCCGATGGCGCCGCCGCCGCGGGCTCCTGCGACCTACGTTCCGGCTCCGATTCCTTATTACAACTGGAGCGGCTTCTACATCGGCGGCAATCTTGGCTACGGCTTCAGTAGCTCCAGCAGCTTCTCGGATACGGCTGGAAGCAACTTTACCAGCACGACCAGCAGCCAATTCCTCGGCGGTGGCCAGGTTGGCGTCAATTGGGAGTTCGGGCCGGGCGTCGTGATCGGAGCCGAGGCCCAGTTCGATTGGCTTCCCAATGCCCAAAACACGCTTAGCCTCTTCAATCCTCCTGGGAGTGCTGCTCCTGCAGCCACCGCGACGATCAACAATCGATGGCTGACGCTGGCCGACGCCAAGCTCGGTTATGCATGGGATCGTCTCCTTGTTTACGGTAAAGGCGGCGGTGCCTTTGTTGGCACGAGCAATTCTGGCGCCGCTATCGCTGCGACTGGGACCACAGTGGGCGTTGCCGGCCCCTCATCCAATTCGGGCTGGAACGTGGGCGTCGGGCTTGAATATGCGTTTTGGGGCAATTGGTCGGCTAGGGCAGAGTACGATTACATCCGGCTGGACAGCGCGAGCTATACGGTGTCGACCAGCGCGGCTAAGCCGCTCGGTGGCGACACGATCAGCTCGAACAACCGCGTGATCAACCTCGTGACGGTCGGGCTGAACTACAAGTTCGGCCCGTGGTGGTAATTCGCTGACGCGTGATGGGGGACGTGCGGGGGGCGGAGTAAAAACGCCCCCCTCACCGTTCGGATACCAAAGCGCAACGCTTTAGCGCCTTCCGACCGACGTGCCATTCAAACTCTTTTTTCCCGCCAAAGCCGCTGAGCAAAGTGCGCGGCTCGATCTGCAAGCAAAATAGATCGCAAAGCTAGCCTGGCAGGCCCGTCACGCGGAGAGCTTCGCTGAGCGAGGCGGCAAGCGCGGGCGCGCAATCCACGCCGGAGAATTGGCGGCTGTACCGGAACGCCGGTTGTAGCTCCAAAACGCGGGCCGCCGCCGCCTTGGCTTCTTCGGGCCGCCCGAGCTTCACCAGCGGCGCCGCGAGCAGCATATAAGAGATACTGTGGCCCGGATTGGATTGGACGGCTTTGTAGGCGGCTTTGGCTGCCTCTTCGTAGCGGCTGCGGTGGAAATGCCCAAGCGTGAGCGAATGGAAAGCAGCGAACGCCCAAGGATCAAACGGGCTTAGCCGCATCCCGCGCTCGCCCCACTCGATCGCACGCTCGGCCTCCCCGGTCCATCCAAGAATAACGCTGCCGCAGATATAGCTCAGCGCGGTGGAAGGACTCACCGCCAGTGCCGCCTCGAATGCGGCGAACGCGGCGGCGCGATCGTGCCCGTCCATGCCTATACAAAATCCAGCAAGAGTCAGAGCGAGCGCGTCGTCCTGGCCGTGCGCTATAGCCGCCTGGGCATGGCGGATCGATCTCGACCTGTCCTCCTCGTGCAACCCGGCGCGCAGGAACCGATTATGAAAGCATACGGCGGCTAGTCCGTGCGCGAGAGCGTACGCAGGATCGAGCAAGATTGCGCGGTCCAGAAGCACCAGCGCCTTTTCCGAACGGTCCGGCATGCCGGAAAAGACGTCAGGCTGCGCCTGCAAGACGAGATCATAGGCGTCGAGGCTATCCGGCCGCTTGCGTTTGACGCGCTCGAATTCCGCCCGGCGCAGGCTCGGCTCGATTGCGCCAACGACCGATAGCGCGATCTCATCCTGAAGGGCGAAGATGTCATCAGACTTGCGATCATAACGCTCGGCCCAAACATGCATGCCGGTCGCCGCGTCGATCAGCTGTCCGTTGATGCGTACCCGGTCAGCAACCTTGCGCACGCTGCCTTCAAGTACGTAGCGCACGCCGAGCTCGCGGCCGACCTGCGTTACGTCCGCGGCCCGGTTCTTGTAAGTGAATGTCGAATTTCCGGCGATGACAAACAGCCACTTGATGCGCGACAGGCCAGTGATGATGTCATCGACCATGCCGTCGGCGAAATATCCCTGCTCCGGGTCGCCGCTCAAATTTGAAAATGGCAGAACCGCCACCGACGGCTTCTCGGGCAATGCAAGCGCCGTTGACGCCCGCGGTGCTGTCTCGGTGTCCGGATGCCCCGTCGTTACAGCCGGCCCAACGTAGCGGTAGCCACGACGGGGCAAGGTCTCAATCCAGTTCGCACCGGCGCACGCTTCTTCAAGAACACGGCGCAACCCGGCAATCTGAACCGTCAGATTGCTGTCCTCGATCGCAAGTCCGGGCCAGGCAGCCTCGATCAGAGCGTCTTTGGAAACCGGCTCGCCTTTCCGCTCCAGAAGCAATCGAAGCAGCGCAACCGCGCGCTGACCCAGCATGGTCGGTTCAGCATCGCAAAACAGTATGCCGGCGTCGGCGTCGATGCCGAACGGACCAAACTTATGGATTATTGCCATCGGCTGGCACCATTCGGAAACATTTTGCAATATTTTCGGGACGGATTCACGACTTTCGTAGGCGGCAGGACCAAGCTGTGCGGTGCTGCGCATCACGATGCGCCCAGCCACGGAGAACCACAATGAGCGCGAAAGCTGTCATTCGAATGCCGGGCGAGGCCAAAGGCGTCGCGTTGTCCGGCCAACCATTGGCGTTCCTGGTGACCGGAGCAGATACCAAACACACGTCCATGTTCGATTGGACCCTGCCGGCGGGCTTTTCGACCGGCCTCCACGTTCATCGTGTGCAGGAAGAAACCTTCTACGTGCTGGACGGCGAGTGCACCTGGCAGATCGGTGAACAACAGGTCCGCGCCACTCCGGGAACATACGTGTTCATTCCGCCCGGTGTGCCTCACAACATCGGCAATGCCAGCAACAAGACGGCGAGAATGATCATGACCGTATCGCCGCCCGGTCATGAACATTATTTCGAAGAGCTTGCGAAAGTGGTTGCCTACGGCAACCCGCCGGACGCCAAGGTCATTGCAGACTTGAGAAGGCGCTATGACACCGATCAGCTGACGGCGTTAAAAAACTAGCCGCCGATTGTCGATCGTTCGGCAATCGCGCCGCCCAGCGCAAAAATCCGATAAGTTGTGCCGCCAATCACATCAGATGCGGCGGGCCTCGCCTAGGTTTGCGGCGGTTGTTGCCGGGCAAATGGAGCAAGAGCCATGAGCGTTATGACCCTCGACCTAACCGCTGTCTCTTCGCGTCGCCCGCCGAAATGGCGGCAGTTGCTCGCCGAATTGCGCGAACGCGCCCGTACCCGCTACGAGCAAAGGATGCTTGCTGACCGTGAGATTTGGGATCTGGGACGGACGCCTACGGACGCCGGTAACACAGCTGGCCATTTCGGCACGGTTGATCGCTGAAGCTCGCAGAAGGCTGACGCCTACCGCTCGCGCACGCCGACACTCAGGGCGCGCAGAAATTCGAGGCCTGCAGCGCGCAGCTCGGCGGGCAATTGCTTGATCGCTGCGGCGAGCGCGAAAACTCCATGATCTCGTGAAGGGCCACGTCCGCCACGCGCCGGCCCGCGGGCGTGAGCTTCACACGGAAACTCTTGCGCGTGTCGGGATCCGGGCAGCGCTTGACCAGGCCGCGGGCGATCAGGCGATCGACTTGTTTGGTTACGGCGCTCGAAGTGATCAGCAGAAAGCGGAACAGCTCGGTCGGCCTTAAGCCCCCGCGCTCGGTGGACCGCCGCAACGCGAACAAGATCCGCAGATCGCCGACCCGCAGCGAGAAACGCGACCGTGCCAGGTCGCGGAACTCGTTCTCCATCTGCTGCGACAGACTGTAGATGAGAACGATGGCGCGGATAATCGAAGTGTCGAGATGCGGCTTCTGCACCAGCCATTCGTCGGGAATGGCTGACTCGGCCCGGCGGGACGCGACCGACACCGGAGCATTCGCCTCGGCGGGTGCCGCGATGCGGCCGCGACCTAAAGCGCGGCCGCTCATGGCCGGAGCCCCGGTGCGGCGGGCTCGATGCCGATGATGGTGGACAGCATCGCGGCCTGCTCCGCCAATTGCGCGCTCGGTGCATCGGCTGTGATCCGGCCGCGATCCATGACCAGGCAACGGTCGGTCAGCTCAAGAGCAAGATCGACGCGCTGCTCGACGATCAGGACGGCGAGTTCGCCGCTGCGCGTGATCTGCCGGATCGTCTCGGTGAGCTGCTCGACAACGACCGGAGCGAGCCCTTCGGTCGGCTCGTCCATCAGCAACAGTTTCGGATTGCCGCGCAGCGCCCGCGCGATCGACAGCATCTGCTGTTCGCCACCGGAGAGGCGCCCGCTCAGACTGGAAGCCCGTTCCGCGAGCAACGGAAACAGCGCAAACAGCCGCTCCTCGGTCCAGCGCCCGGGCCGGCGCGCGACTGAAAGATTCTCCCGCACGGTCAAGCTGCCAAACACCTCGCGTTCCTGCGGCACATAGCCAATGCCGGCACGCGAACGCTCGTACGTGCGCGCGATCGACAAGTCTTCGCCGTCGAGACGGATGGTGCCGGAATGGCGCTGGGCGCGGCCGGTAATCAGCTCGAGCGTTGTGGTCTTGCCGACGCCGTTGCGGCCGATCAGGGCGACGCTCTCGCCGTCGGCAATGGTGAGGTCGAGATTCTCGACCACCGTGGTCTCGCCCCAGCCGCCGTTCAGTCCGCGTACTTCAAGCATGGACGCCACCGTGGAAACGGGCGTGCCCGGTGCGGCCGAGATAGACCGAGCGCACGGCGTCGGCCGCCATGACCTCCGACGGCGATCCGGTCATCAGAACGGCCCCCCTGACCAGCACGGTCACGCGCGATGCGAACCGCTTCACCACCTGCATATCATGCTCGACCATGATCATCGCCATTTCGGCCGGCAAGCGGCCGATCACGTCGAGCATGCGGGCGACGTCTTCTGCGCGCAGCCCGGCTGCGGGCTCGTCGAGGATGAGGACCTTCGGGCGCAGGCTCAGCGCAATGCCGATCTCAAGAAGCCGCCGCCTGCCGTATGGCAGTTCGCTGATGGTGCGGTGGCGATCTTCAAGCAGCCCCAGTTGGTCGAGAATGTCGTCGATCTCCTCGATGATCGCGGTCTGCGCCGAAGCCGGCGACCAGACCTTGTCACTCGCTCCGGTGCGCTCGCTGATCGGCAGATAAAGATTCTGCTGCACGGTGAGATTGTTGAACAGGCTGGTGATCTGGAAAGTGCGCACCAGCCCGGCCTTGACCCGGTGGTCGCTGCGCAATCGGGTGACATCCTGTCCGCCCAGGTAAACTTCTCCTGCGTCGGAACGAATGGTACCGGAGACGAGGCCGACGAAGCTCGTCTTGCCGGCGCCGTTCGGTCCGATTAAAGCGCGGCGCTCGCCGACCTGCAGATCGAAGTCGACGTCGTCGGCGACGACGACGGTGCCGAAGCGCTTGCTCAAAGCGCGGGTCGACAGCACGGGTTCGGCGCTCATTGCTCGCCTCGCTTTCGCATAACCGAAGCAGCGAGTGTCTCGGCCAAGCCTAGAAGGCCGCCGCGCGCGTATAAAACCACCGCCACCAACATCGCGCCAATCACGAACATCCAGTGATATGGATTGATCTGCGCGGCGACGTGGTGGACCAGCATGTAAGCGACGGTGCCGATCAGCGCGCCGTAAAGCCGCCCGACGCCGCCGACCACCAGCATCACCAGTGCGGCGATCGAGGTCTCCACGCTCAGCACCGACAAGCCGACGAAGCGGGCCGTTTCCACGGACAGCGCTCCGGCAAGTGCTGCAATCGCGCCGCCGATCACATAGATGCGCAGCAGATGCTTTTGCACCGGCGCACCAAGCAGCGCCATGCGCCGGAAGTTCTCGCGCACGCCGACGACTGCAAGCCCGAAGGGCGAGTTCACGACGCGGCGGGCGAGATAGAAGCAGATGCAGAGCCAGCCCAGCGCGTAGAAGTAGGCGTTCTCGGACGACAGGGTCCATTCGAACAAGCCAAGCACCGGCTTGAACTCGATGCCGACGAGGCCATCGTCGCCGCCGGTCAGCCAGGTGGCTTTGTTGGCGGCTTCAAAGGCGATCGCTCCAAGCGCAAGCGTCACCATCAGGAGCGGAAGTTCGCGGAGCCGCAGCACGAAGGGCCCGGTCGCGAGCGCCACAATGGCTCCGACCAAAGCGGCGGCGAGCACAACCGAGATCGGCTCGTTCCAGCCGTAGATCGAGATCAATCCCGCCGCATAGGAGCCGAAGCCGAAAAAAAGCGCATGACCGAGCGTCACCACGCCGGCGTAGCCGAGCACGAGATCAAGCGACATCACGAAGATCGCCGTCACGAGTACGGAGGTGGCGAACGACAGCTGATCCGGGAATAGAACGAAGCACAGCAATGCTATGAGTACGACCCAGACTTCGGGGAAGCGGCCAGACTTCCGCAGCCACGACGCGGTGGCGTTGCCGGTCATCCCTCTGCCGCCAGTGCGGACGTGGAAGAGTCCCTCGACATTCAAGGATCGGCCGTTCGGAGGTGCTGCGAGACCATCATCCCGATCAGAAAGACATAGACGACGAAGCTGCCATAGGTGGGCGCGAGAAAGCGCGCTCCGGTATCGACGATGCCAACCGCAGCGGCGATGAAAGCCCCCGACTTGATGTTGCCGAACCCGGTTAGCGCCACGACGATCAGGATGATGACCAGATACTTGAACGGGTACATCGGCTCCGGCGGCAGCATGGCGTAGCCGACCGCGCCGCCGAGCGCCGCAAGACAACAGCCGATCGCAAAGGTGATCATGAACAGACGGTCGACATTGATCCCGACCGCTTCGGCCATGCGGCGATTGTCGACCGCCGCGCGGACGCGCGCGCCGAAGTCGGTCTTATCAAACAGCCACCACAATCCGGGCATCAGACAGGCGCCGAGCGCCACCACGAATAGCCGGTAAAGCTGGATGGTGCGGATGCCGAGGTCGACATTGGCGGCGAGCGAAGGCGGCAGTGCGCTCGGCTGCGGATCCGGACCAAACAACAGGTTGAGAAAAGCCGCCCCGAGGAAGGCGAGCCCGATCGTGAGCAGCACCTGGTCAAGCTGCGCCGCGCTATAGAGCCGGCGGATCAAAGTCCGTTCGATCAGGACGCTCAACAGCGTCACGGCCACGCAGGCCGCCACTGCGGCGAGCCACATCGGCGCGCCTTGCTGGAACATCAGCCACACCGTCACGTAGGCGCCGAGCGCAGCAAAGAAACCGTGCGCCATGTTCACCACCCGCATCAGGCCCATCGTTATGACGAGACCGATGGAAATGGCGAACAGCACCATCCCGAATGACAGGCCGTACAGGACGATAAAAATCAGGGACGCCGCGAAGTCGTGCAACGGTCCTCCCAAAAGCCGTAAGCGGGCTAAGAGCGCCTCTGCGTGCGCGTTGCGGCGAGAATGTTCCGAGGCGGCCCGGCAAAGCAAGCGATTTCTTCCACGGAAGATATCTTGCCAATGCCGCGGCTCCCGATATGATGACGGAAAAGACCACGGCCGCCGAATGTGTGCCAGTTGGCTCCTACCAACAGGGAGGAATTTCATGCGCCGCGGATCGATGCTGGGCGGGATTCTTGCGATTGCGGCCGTGGCCGCGAGTGGCACAGCCGGCGCGCAAGACAAAATCAAAGTTGGCGTGATCGCCGATTTCACCGGGCCCTTTGCCCTGTCCGGCACGATGCTGCGCCAGGGAATGGAAACCTATCTATCGGCTGCAGGCAGCAAGATCGGCGATAGGGAAATCGAGATCGTCTGGCGCGATGTCGGCAACCAGAACCCGGTCGTCGCCAAGCAGGTCGCAGAGGAACTTATCGTTCGCGACAAGGTGTCGATCCTCACCGGCTTTGACCTGACGCCGCAGGTGGCGGCGGTGGCCTCGGTCGCCAACCAGGCCAAGATCCCGACCGTGATCCAGATTCCGTCGACGCCGGCGCTGATGAAGATGTCGCCTTACTTCCTGCGTGTCTCCAACAACATGCAGTCGACGGTTTGGCCCGGCGCCGATTGGGCGGCAAAGAACGGTAAGAAGCGCGCCTATATCGCGGTGTCCGACTACGCACCAGGCCACGAAGTACAAGCCACGTTCAAGCGCAAATTTACCGAACTCGGCGGAACGATTGTCGGCGAGGACCGGATCCCGCTCAATACCGTGGACTACGCACCGTTCGCCGAGCGCGTGGCGCGCTCCAACGCCGACGTGGTGCAGGTGTTCATTCCGCCAGGACCGGCCGCAGTGTCGTTCACTCGCGGCCTGCTGGCGCAAGGCGTGCGCGAGAAGGGCACGCTGATCATGGGCATCGGCGAAACCGATGAAGCGTTTCTCGGGAGCTATGACGATTCAGTGGTCGGCATCTACTCGTCGTTCCACTACTCGCGGCTGCTCGACAACAAAGCGAACGAGCAGTTCAAGCAGCAGCTGGCGGCGAAGTTCGGCGACAAAGTCGCGGCTGATGCCTTCGTGGTTCAGGGCTACGACGGCATGCACGCCGTCCATCACCTGATCGAGACACTGGCCGGCAAATCGTTCGATGCCGCCGCCGCGGTTGAGGCGATGAAGGGCTACAAATGGGATGGCCCGCGCGGCCCGATGATGATCGACCCGGACAGCCGCGACATCGTCGAGAACATGTACATCCGCCGCGTCGAGCGCGTGAACGGCAGGCTCGAGAACGTGATCATCGATACCTATCCGGCGGTGAAGCCAACCTTCATCGAGTGACGACCGCCGGGATGATCCGCCGGCGCCGGCCGACGCCGACTTTTCAACCAGCACCGCCAGGCAGGGCGGGAAAGGGACCAGAGCCATGATCAGCGCGCAAGAGAACGAAATCCTCACCCGCGTCGGACCCGAAACGCCGATGGGACGCATGATGCGCCGTTACTGGCTGCCGGTCTGTACGTCAGAGCAATTACCGAAGCCCGATTGCGATCCGCTTCGCGTCCGGCTGTTGGGCGAGCGCTTCGTCGCCTTTCGCGACACCTCGGGCCGGCCGGGCGTCCTCGAAGAATACTGCATGCACCGCCGCGCCTCGCTCGCCATGGGGCGCGTGGAGGACAACGGCATCCGCTGCCTCTATCACGGCTGGAAATTCGGCGTCGACGGCACCATCCAGGAAACTCCGAACCATTGCGACGAGCGGTTTCGCAACCGCGTCAAGGCGCCGGCATTCCCGGTGCGCGAAGCGGGCGGCATGGTGTGGGCCTATGTGGGGCCGGCCGACAAAGAGCCGCCGTTTCAGAAATACGAGTTCTTCGATGGCCCCCCGGAGAACCGGCTGGTGTTCCGTATCAACACGCCGGCCAACTACCTGCAGCTGTTCGAGGGCGGCACCGACTCCTCGCATGTCGGCATTCTGCACTGCAATCTCGCCAATCCCGTCATGGAAGACGAAGCCGGAGCACGTGCCGGACGCCGCCGACTACACGTCGGTAGCACTGGCCGTCGACGACAATGCCCCCGACATCGAAATCGAGAACACCGAATACGGCTACCACTACGCCGCCAAGCGCGCCGGCCCGCGCACGGAAAATGGCCGCGAGACCCACAGCGTGCGCGTCACCGCCGTGATCCTGCCGACCTGCCGCATCATCCCGCTGACGCGCTACCAGTTTTTCGTCTTCGAAGTGCCGCAGGATGACGTGCGCACCAGCACCTACGTGGTCGCGCACGGCCCGCAATCGTTCGACCGCAAGAAAATGCGCGGCGTGCTCGGGCTCGACAATGAGCGGCTGTGGAACGAGAAGGACTGCGAGTACCGCGCCACCGAGGAGAACCTGTTCGGCCAGGACCGCTCGAAGATGGACGTGGCCTGGTCGGGCTTAAGCGGGCTCGTGCCGGAAGACGCGAGCATCGGCGTCTCCATGGGGCCGATCGTCGAGCGGCAAAAGGAGATGCTGGTGGCGGCCGACGCCGCCGTCGTGCGCCTGCGCCATCGCCTGCTCGAATCGGTGCGCCGTCACGAAGCGGGACAGGATCCGTTCGGGCTCAATATCGCGGACTATTCGAAGGTGCGCAGTCTCGCGGATACCAACGTAGCGGTTGGCGACAGCTGGCAGAAGCTGCTGCCGCACAACATGTCGCTGGCAAAGAAGGAGCGCGAGCTCTCTCCGGCCTGACGCGACGCCGGGATGCGCTGAGCAATTAAGAACCGCCTGCGGTGATGTCGCAGGCGGTTCTGATTCGATTTCAACAAAAGAGTTAGGTCCTCATCATCTTTAGTTATTTCGGCGCTGAGGCAGCTTCCTTGGTGCAGACGTCCGCGAACATCACGAGGCCGTCCGGCGTGTAGGTCTTGGTCAGGCATGTGCACGGTCCGGAGCTGGCGACCGGAGCCACGACCGGAGCCGCGGGCGCCACGTCCGAACCCGCATCGGCCACCACCGGGTCGACAACGATCCAGCGGCCGCCACGGAATATCCAGTGTCCGTGATGATTGAAGGCCCAGCCGGGACGGCCGACAAATCCACGACCGCGGTAACCGCGGTAACCGCCGTAACCGGGGTGACCGATCCGACCGCCGTTCAGAGCGACGCGGCCACCAACACGGCCACCGCCAATGCGGGCGCCGCCACCGATATGGCCACCGACACCGACGTGTCCGCCACCGCCGATATGACCGCCGCCGCCGAAGCCGCGGGCGTAGGACGCGCTAGACGCAAACGAGGCAACGGTGATCGTAGCCGCGGCTGCGAGGGTAAGAATGAGAGTGCGTGACATAACTGTTCTCCAGGGTATGGGTTTCGGTACCCATTGGTCGGAGCTGCCCTGAAGAAGGTTCAACGCCGCTCGGCGGATTTACGCCGCGGTCGTGGACGGGGTCGTGATCGGCCGTATTAAGGTGCGGCCGCTCGGTCATGGCGACAGGTCTGCGGCGGTATTAGCCTTGAGCGGGCAAGTGGAGAGAACACCTGGAGAGAACACTTCATGCGGACGATTGGACGCTGTCTCGTTCTAGGCTTCGCTCTCGGAATCGGGACCTGCCCCACCCTCGCCGGCGACCCGCGCCCACCGCAACTCAATATCTCCTTCCTATCGCGGCCGGCGCCGATTGTGCAGTACGGCTCGACACGGCTCGTCTACGAGATGCTGATCACCAACTTCTCGAAGAGTGCCTACGTGCTCGATGCAATCGATGCCAAGGCGGGAGGGATGCAGTCCAAATTCTCCGGCAAGCCGTTGGCGACAATGATCAGTCACCTCGGAGTGCCGGCGCCGCCGGAAGGTCCAGCCGATCGCACGATCGAAGCCGGGCGCACGGTCATGATATTTTTCCTGCTCGATATGGGCGACGCTAACGTTCCGCGTTCGATCGAACATTCGCTGCACGTGCTCGATGACAAAGGCGACGCCCACGACATCACGATCACGCCGCTGCCGGTTGCCAACGAAAGCCCGATCGTCGTGGCGCCGCCGTTGCGCGGCGACTGGATTGCCGGGGACTCGGTGAACAATCGGCCCGACGCCGCGCATCGCCGCGCCGTTCTGATCGACAATGGACATGCCTGGCTCGCCCAGCGCTACGCCATCGACTGGGTGCAATATCAGACGGTCGATGGCGTACGCACCACCTGGAAGGGCCATGAGGATAAGAACGAAAGCTACTTCTGTTACAACCAGCCGATCTACGGCGTCGCCGACGGCAAAGTGGTCGACATGGCTGACGGTCTGCCGGAGAACGTGCCGCATTCCGGCAAGTACGCCGTCCCGATCGACTTCAACAACGCCGCCGGCAATCATGCCGTGGTCGAGATCGCACCGCACCGCTTCGTACTTTATGCACACATGCGTCCCGGCACGGTGCGGGTGAAGGTCGGGGATCAGGTTCGCACCGGCGAGGTCATCGGCGTTGTCGGCAACACCGGCAGCTCAACCGAACCGCATCTGCATATGCATATTGATGATCAGCCGTCTTTCCTTGCCGGCAACGGCGTGCCGTATGAATTTACTGAGGGCGAGGCGAGCGGGCCGGTCGATGCCAATGTGAGTTCGCCGAATGCCATCATGTTCGGCCCGATCGGCCCGCAGCGGCCGTTTAGGAACGACTATCCGGCGCCGAACGTGTTGGTGACGTTTAAGTGATTGCGTCTAAGTAATTGCGTCTTTGCTGTCGCGTTTTGAGCACAACATGTCGCCGCGGGAAAAACTGAGAAGGCCCGGAAATTCCGGGCCTTCCTGCGCGTCTGCTACTCAAACAGGGAAAGTTACGCGATACGATAAAATACGCGATACGATCAAAAACACACGACCACGAATGGACGGTGCGCGTTCATCCGGCGTCACCGGCTCACCGTGGCCGCAACCGGCACCGGGTCGAAACCCGCCGCCGGGTACGTTAATACTATGGCGATGACGCGTGACGGCGGTATGACTGGCCATCACGCGTGATACGAGCCACCATAGAAACCATCGTCATGGCAACGAAGAGCGGTCACATCTACGTCGGCATCGGCGGCTGGAATTACGAGCCGTGGCGCGGCGTGTTTTATCCAAAGGGTCTCGCGCAAACGAAGGAACTGGAATACGCCGCGACCCACCTGAGTTCGGTCGAGATCAACTCGACCTTCTACGGCTCGCAAAAGCCGGAGAGCTTCCGCAAATGGGCGGGCACGGTGCCGGACGGGTTTGTTTTTTCCGTCAAGGGGCCGCGCTTTGCCACCAACCGGCGTGTCCTTGCCGAGGCCGGCGAACTCCATCAAGCGGTTTCTGAATTCCGGCGTGCTCGAGCTCGGCGATCGGCTCGGGCCGATGCTGTGGCAGTTCGCGCCGACCAAAAAATTCGATGCTTCAGACTTCGGAAAATTCCTCGAACTCTTGCCGGCGGACGCCAACGGAATGCGTCTGCGCCACGTCGTGGAAGTGCGGCACGCAAGCTTTGGCACGCCGGATTTCGTGGCATTGTTGCGCCAGTTCGGCACGCCGGTCGTATTCACCGACCATGCGACCTATCCTTCGCTCGCCGACCTGCCGGGCGATTTCGTCTATGCGCGCCTGCAAAAGGGTCGGGACACGATACCGACTGCCTATCCGCCGAAGGAACTCGATGCCTGGGCTCAGCGTTTGCGAACCTGGGCATCCGGCCAAATGCCGGACGATCTACCGCGTGTCGATCCGGCTCATGAGCCCAAAAAAATCACGCCGCGCGACGTCTTCGCCTACGTGATTCATGAAGGCAAAATCCGCGCGCCGGCGGCGGCGATGGCATTGATCGTGCGATTGAAGGACTAGTGGGGACGTCTAGTAGATCACCGTGTTGGTGCTACGCAGGCGCTGCACCAGCACCCGCATCACGTTGAGCGCGAAGTAAGGCGTCCGGCTCACCAGGAACAGAAACTGCTTCTCGCCGACCGGCACCAGCGTCGCATCGGTTGCCGCAACGGCCGTGGCGCTGCGCGGACCGTGGTCGATCAAGGCCATTTCGCCGAAAATGCTACGTTCAGGCAGGGTATCCAGCAGCCGGTTACCGAGGCGGATCTCGACGCTGCCGGTTTGGACAACGAACAGCTCCTCGGCGGGATCGCCCTCCTTGAAAATGACGTCGCCGGCCTTGAAACTTCGGACCGGCGCCCCTGCCCCGGCCAACAGGCCGAAATCGATATTCGTATCCGGCATAGCGTCCCCTGCTGTTCGCCCAATTATTTCAATCTCATGACGGCGCTCGATTGCAGTTTTATGACATAAATTGGGGGATTCGAATGCCTGCGCGCGGGGGCCGCGGCCAAAAATGCCAACGGCCACGAAACGATCAGGTGCGCGTACATCCGGCGTCACCCGTCGTAACCGTGGCCGTCCCACGACGGAACCCGATTAGAGGCTCGACGTCGCTTGAGCCCAAATGGGCACGCCGTCGCTATTATGCAAGGGGCGCTTTTGTGCCAGACTGCGGCGCGAATCCAAGGATGGCTCCCAAAACCATCGCTGCAACCATTTCGTAACCGAAAGCCTCCTGTTTCTCCAACCACCCGGTTATTTCCGGCAGAACCAACAATCGGCGCTTAGACTTCAAGGGAGACGATCATGACGATGAATCAAACACAGGCCGAGAGCATCGGGCGCGCCGTCGCCAGCGCGATCCATGAGCACTGGGTCATGTTCCTGATCGAAGGGATCATATTGGTCCTGCTCGGCATTGCCGCGATCGTGCTGCCGCCGATCGCCACGATTGCCTTTACCATCATCATCGGCTGGATCTTTCTGGTCAGCGGCATCCTCGGCTTGATCACGACGTTTTGGGCGCGCCAGGCGCCCGGCTTCTGGTGGGCGCTGATCTCGGCGATCATCGCCATTGCCGCCGGCCTCGTACTGCTGCTTTGGCCGATCAGCGGCGCGGTATCGCTGACGCTGGTGCTGATCGCGTTCTTCGTGGTCGAAGGCATCGCCTCGATCCTTTACGCCATCGAGCACCGCAATCAGCTCACCGGACGCTGGGGCTGGATGCTGTTCAGCGGCATCGTCGACCTGATCCTCGCCGCAATCATTTTTTCCGGGCTGCCGGGAACGGCGGTTTGGGCGCTCGGTCTCCTGGTCGGGATCAATATGGTGTTTGGCGGCGTGGCGCTGATCGGAATGGCGATGGCGGCGCGGCATCCCTCGGCTGCTTAGGCGGCAACGCTATCGCGTGATTGCCAGCGGGCCGCAGCTGACGCGCCTAAGCTCGGGGCGAGCGTAGGAGGGTCGTCGCGGCGCTCCTCGCTACATGTATTACTCGCGCCGGAACGGGATGCGGCACCCGCGCTTTTTCGACGTTGGCCGCGATCAACGCGATGGCCAGCACGGCGAGCAAAAAACCCAGCGCCACGACGGCGGTGGTGCCGAGAATAAGATCGAATCCGCCGCGGCCGTACAGGATCGCGATCATCGACACCGCCACCCCCGAGATCATGAAGGTGAGGAAATAGCGCACCGCATAGACGCGGCCTCGCCAGGCATCGGCGGTGTAGCGGGCGATGACGAGATCGTTGACCGTGATCTGTCCGTAAATTGCGGTCATTACGCAGGCGAGCGCGACCAACAGCATTTTGCCGGTAGCAAACGCCGCCCACATCACGCTCGCGAACTGCATCACGGCAAGGATCGCGAATAGGATGTGCAGCCGGACGTGCTCGACGATGCGGCCGACGGCCATCTGCGCGATCGCTCCGCAAAGGAAAACCGCCGTAGTAAGGCCGCCAATCATAAGGAGCGAAATATCGCCGCCGGCGCGTTCGTCGATGATCTTTGGCAGCGCAATCGAGATGGTGTTGAACACGAGCCCCGCGCACAGCGCGACCACCACAAAGAGGCTGAAGATCGCGGCGGCAGCTGTGGGCGACAGCGCAACGTCCGGCGCCGCACTGCGCGACGCCCGGTGTCGCGCCTCGTTAGGCACGAAGCGAAGATACGCCAGCCCGGTGGCAATACAGACGATGCCCGGCACCAGGAACGCGCCGCGCCAGGAGAACGCCGCGGTCAGCACTGCCGTGATGGCGGCGGCAAGCGAGATACCGAGATTGCCGCAGACGCCGTTGAACGCGAGCGTCCGGCCGCGCTGGGTGGCGTTTTCAAGCACCAGCGCCGTGCCGACCGGATGATAGATCGCCGCGAAGATGCCGAGCGCGAACAAGGCGGCAGCGAGCGCGTACAGCGACGGCGCGAACGCGGCGCCGACGAGCGACGCCCCGCAGCCGATATAGAACGCGACCATCATGTTGCGGCGGCTCCAGCGGTCGGCGAGCCAGCCTGCCGGCAGCGAGAATAATCCGAACGCGATGAAGGACGCCGTGCCGAACACGATGAGCTCGGAATAGGACAGGCGATAAAAGGCTTGCAGCTCGATCACCGCCATCGGGAAGATCAGCATCACAAAGTGATCGAGCCCGTGGGCAACATTGAGAAAGCCGATCGCCAGCCGCCGCTGCGAAACGTCGGCGGGGCGGGCAAATCGATCGGCAGTCGAAGCCTCAGAGGTCATGAGTCAATCCAGAATTGCAGCACAAATATATACAGCGCGCGAGAGCCGCTACCTACCGTGATTTTGCAGGTCAGCCCGGCTCTTGTTGGTCAAATGACCGCGATATGCCGCGCCTGGGCGCCGCGCACCGCAGTCAAAGGGACCGAACGATCGAATGTCACGAGCCGTCCTTCATTCGTGATGGCCAGCGCGACCAAGTAGATGTCGGTCAACTGGCTGGGACTGACGATGCGGTCGTGGTGGAAAAGGTCACGGTCGCCTATGGAAATGCGATCGGGCCAAAAAGCGTGGTCGGTCTCGGTCATCTGCCGCGCGAGCAGACCAATGGCGAAACTCGTCGGCACCGGGTTGGCGTAGCCTAGTTGCGAGACGATCCGCACAAACCCATTCTCGGTGAGCGGGCACGATGCCCAGCCCTCACGCTGGTTCGCGAGCCACCATTGATGCGCGGCGCCATGATGAACATGCTGCTCGTCCAACATAGCGATGAGCACGTTGACGTCGAATAAAGCCCGCACAGCTTTCAGCGATCGTCTTCAGCCAGCCGCTTGACCAGATCCGAAGTCACCAGACCGCCGCGTTTGGGTAGCACCCAAAAGCCATTGCGCTGGATTAGTGTTCCGTCAGCCGGCTGGGTTAGCGCGCGCCGGGCAAGCTCTGAGATGATCTTCCCTGCCGATGTCCCTTGGATTGCGGCCATTTCCTTCGCTGCATTCAGTACATCATCATCGATCGAAAGGGTCGTTCGCATCGAATGATGCTATATCATCTGATGATTTGATGCAATGGCCGGCAAATGCTCTCGAAGCTTGTTATGAACTAAAACTCAACTCGACTTATCCCCTAAATGGCAGATATTCTCTTGCGGTCGGGGTTTAGAGGCGCACCTCGGGGGAGCGGCCTCAGTGGGCGTTGCGTGGCGGTTTGGGGCGGCCGCGGCCGCGTTTTTGTTGCTTTGTGTCGTCCCGGCCCAGGCTGATACCGCGGGGCCGGATGGGCGTCCCTTGCTTCTGTTCGCCGGCACGGACGTGTGGCGCGACGGCGCCTTCCTTTACGGCGGGTTGTTGTGGTCGCCGGCCGGTTTCGATGTTGACGGCTTCACGCTGAAACTCCTCCTCGCCGGCGGGCTCTACACCTACCCATCCGGCGGTCTGCACACGGATGTTGATGGTACGCTCCAGTCCGCCTCCGCGCTGCCCGGCTGGCGGGTGACCAGCGACGGCATAACCGTTGCGCTTTACGCCGGGCCCATCGTCCAGGATTATCGGCTTTCGCCGTACGATCCCGGCAGTCTCCTGCACGGTTTTTATGCGGGTGCGCAGCTCTCGGGTGACGTATGGTACCAGCCGACGCCGACGAGCATGTTTGCTCTCAACGCGTCGATTGCGTCGATTGCTCTCATCGGAACGATGCGCGCCGCAGTCGGCTGGCAATTCTCCGAGCCGTTCTTTGTCGGTCCCGAGGCCCAGGCGCTGTGGTGCATCGACTATCAACAGTGGCGCCTCGGCGCGCACGTCACCGGCTATCGCGTCGACGGGCTCGATTGGTCGGGCAGGCGCCGGCTGGGCGTACGAGTTGTTTCACCGCAATGGCCCCTATTTGCGTCTCGGCGTCAATACGCGCTTCTGAGGCCTTGCCCGCGCATTAATCCAGCGTGCGACGGAACCGCGTCACCGCGACAATCATCGCGAACGCCATCAAACCGGCGAGAGCCGCCGTGTCGTATCGCAAATCCGCGAGCGTCGAGCCTTTGAGCATGATGGCGCGCACGATGCGGATGTAGTGCGTCAGAGGCAGCCATTCGCCAATGACCTGCGCCCAGCCCGGCATGCCGAGGAAGGGAAAGACGAAGCCCGACAGCAGCATGTTGGGCAGAAAGAACATCATCGACATCTGGATCGCCTGCAGCTGATTCTGCGCCAGCGTCGAAAAGGTGTACCCGAACGACAGGTTGGTGGCGATGAACAGCGTGGTGAGCGAGGCGAGCAGCGTCAGGTTGCCGACGATCGGCACGCCGAACATCAACACGCCGGCGCCGAGGATCAGCGCCGCCTGCACGAAGCCGACCAGCACGTAGGGCGCGATCTTGCCGATCATGATCTCGAACGGCGTGATCGGCATCGCCAACAGGCTTTCCATGGTGCCGCGCTCGATCTCGCGGGTAACCGAGAGCGCGGTGAAGATCAGCATCGTCAACGTCAGAATGGTGCCGAGCAGTCCGGGCACGATGTTGAGCGGCGTCGAGGCCGCCGGGTTGTAACGCTCGTGCGAGCGGATTTCGAACGGCGGCTGGCCGCTGTCGGGAATCCAGCGGTCGTTGACCAAAGCCGTCTCGACGATGGCAGATAGCGCCGCAATTGCCGGACCGGTCGCCACCGGGTCGGTGGCGTCGGCGGCAACCAGCAGCGCCGGATCGTCGCCGCGGCGGAGCGCGCGCTCGAAGCCTGCGGGTATTTCCACCGCAAACAGCACGGTGCCTGAGGCCAGCGCCTGATCGAGTTCGGCTTCATCGCGGAGTTGCCGCGTGACCTTGAAGAATTTGGTATTCTGCAATGCCGCCAGGATGGAGCGGCCGACGTCGCTCGATTCCTGGAGCAGTACCGCGGTCGGCAAATAGCGCGGTGTCGTGTTGATCGCGTAGCCGAACAGCGTCAGCTGCAATAGCGGAATCGTGATCATGGTGGCGAAAGTCACGCGATCACGGCGCAGCTGCAAAAACTCCTTGAGCAGCATGGCGCCGGCGCGGCGAAAAAATCCGCCGTTATGGACTTCCGCCAGCGCGCTCATGGGAAATTGTCCCGGGCGCGGCCCATGAGGTCGATGAACACGTCTTCCAGCGACGGCGAGGCCCGCTCCCAATAAAGTCCGGGGCGGTCGCGATAAGGCGCAATCGCCGCCTCGAGCGCGGCGCCATCGCGGGAGGATACGTGCAGGCTGGTGCCGAACGGAGCCACCATGTCGATGCCGGGCAGCGCCGCGAGTTCGCCCGCGAGGTGCGAGAGATTTTCGCCGCGCGGCGCGTTGACCGTAAACGTGACGAGATGCGAGCCGACGATCACATCCTGGACGGTGCCGCGCGTCAGCACTTCGCCGAAAGCGATGTAGGCGATCTCGTGACAGCGCTCCGCTTCGTCCATGTAATGGGTGGAGACCAGCACGGTGAGGCCTTCCGCAGCGAGATGATGAATCTCGCTCCAGAAATCACGGCGCGCTTTTGGATCGACGCCAGCGGTTGGTTCATCGAGCAGAAGCAGGCTGGGATTCGGCAGCGTACAGGCGCCAAGCGCAAGCCGCTGTTTCCAGCCGCCGGAAAGCTTGCCGGCGATCTGCTCCTCGCGGCCCTGCAGACCGAGCCGCTCGATCATGGCCTTCGCCGCCGAAGTCGGGCGCGGCATGCCATAGATCCGAGCGACGAACTCAAGATTTTCGCGTACCGAAAGATCTTCGTAGAGGCTAAAGCGCTGCGTCATATAGCCGACGCGGTTTTTGATCTTCACGGCCTCGGTGCGGATGTCATAGCCGAGACAGGTGCCGCTGCCTTCGTCGGGCGTGAGCAGTCCGCACAGCATGCGAATTGTCGTGGTCTTTCCCGATCCGTTGGGTCCGAGGAAGCCGAAAATCGTGCCGCGCTTGACCTGCATGGAGAGGTTGCGCACCACCTGCCGGCCGCCGAAAGATTTGGTCAGACCGTGCACGTCGATGACGATCTCCGGCGTCGCGCCGGGTACGGCAACGGTTGCGGATTCGGCCGCGGCGCTCATCGCGATGCTTGCGGTTGCGGCGCCGGTGTCGTCTGGCGCGCCAGCACCACGTCGACCGGCTGGCCGACGCGAAAGTCGCCCGGCTTCTCCGGCAGGGCTTCGATCAGAAAGACAAGTTTGGCGCGTTCGTCGAGGCTGTAGATGACCGGCGGCGTGAATTCCGACTGCCTGGCGATGAAGCTCACACGTGCACTCAGGCCGCTGGCGCAGCCGTCGCATGCGACCTTGATTTCATCGCCATAGGCGATGGCCGGGAGCCCGGTCTCAGGCACGTAAAACCGTATTTTGACGTTGCCGGGCGGCAGCAAGGACAGCACCGGCCGGCTCGCAGGGACCATTTCGCCCGGCCGGAAATAGATTTGCTGCACGGTGCCATTGACCGCGCTGAAAATCCGCCGCCGCGACAGCCGGGTCTGGACGGAATTGAGCCGCGCCTGGGCGTCGCGCAACATCGCCTCGGCGGCATCGTAATCCTTCTGCGTGCCGGCTCCGGTCTTCAGCAATGACGATGCGCGGTCATAGGTCTGTTGCGCATTGGTCAGCGAGGCTTTGACCTGGGCAAAATCGGCGCGTTGCAGATCGTCGTCGACGGTGAACAATTCGTCGCCGGCTTTGACGACGTCGCCTTCGCGCACCGACAGCGTTTGCACGCGGCCGACCTCATCGGGCGCAACGAAGATGAGGTTTGCTTCGACCCAGCCCTGGTAGGGGGTATCGTGGCTGTCGCAGGCCGCCAGCGACAGCGCCAGCAGGCCGGCAATGAACGGAAAGCGCCGGACGCTCATGCCGGCCTCCCCGCTTGTGGAAACAGACGGTCGAAATACGCGCGCATCATCGCGCGCACGTCCAGCGGCTCGAAACGATCGAACAGGCCGTGCCAGACGATGGCAATGACGGACACCGCACCGAGTAACTGCGGAAAGCGGACCAACGTATCGTCGGCGATCTCGCCGCGCTCGAGCGCGCGCGTCAGTCGCGCGCGCAGCGCTTTGAGCAGGCGCTCCAGCACCTCGCGATAGTAGAATTCGGCGAGCGCGGGAAACCGTGGCCCTTCGGTGATGATCAGTCGCATCACCTCTTTGCGGTGGGTACCGTAGATTTCGCGAACAAAAATCTCAATCGCCTGATCGAGGATGGTGCGCAGTGGCAGGTCGCTCGCCAGCGCGGCCTCGAAGGTGCCGACCACCGGGTTCAGCTGAAATCGGATCAGCTCCTGAAACAGCGCTTCCTTGTCGTTGAAGTGAAGATAGATCGTGCCCTTGGCGACGTCGGCCCGCCGCGCCACATCATCGAGCCGCGCCGCCGCAAACCCGCGGGCCGAAAACTCGTCAAGCGCAGCATTGAGTATCGCGGTGCGCCGGGCTGCGGCCTTGGCGATCCGCGCGCTCTGCCGGGAGGCGAGCACGGCGCCTCTGCTCGTACCCGGCGCCTCGACAGGCAATTTGGGTTTCGAGGTAACAGCCATATTTTGTATATGACTGACCAGTCAGTCATTTTCAAGGGATATCTCGTCTCGGCGTTGAGCTGATGACGCGGCCCTCCGATTGGGGCAGCTTTGCCCCGACTAGGCCGGCAATTCACCCGCCTACCAAGATTTGGAGTACTCAAATGGCCGAATTCAGAGTTCGGGGAGACTAAGCCAATGGCTGAGAATGGGTTGACGACGCTGACGAGTCAGCACTCCGTCAAAGTCACGGTCGATCGGCTGGAGAGCGCAGCGAAGGCCAAAGGCATGACCATCTTCGCCCGCGTCGATCATGCCGCAGGCGCAACATCGGTGGGC
The DNA here is from genome assembly GCA_963759345.1 of uncultured Alphaproteobacteria bacterium. Taxonomy (GTDB): domain Bacteria; phylum Pseudomonadota; class Alphaproteobacteria; order Rhizobiales; family Xanthobacteraceae; genus BOG-931. Next base: position 128,240 of record CAVWYW010000017.1, on the reverse strand, counting down.
CTGACCTTGCGGCCGACGGAACTTCTCATTTTTGGCAACGCGCGGGGCGGTACACCGCTGATGCAGCTAGCGCAAACGATCGGCATCGATTTGCCGCTGAAGGCTCTTGCCTGGGAGGATGCGGCTGGAAAAACCTGGCTGTCCTATAATGAGCCGGCATGGCTTGCTGAACGGCATGGCGTCGGCGAGCAAGGCGCCGCGGTCGCGAAGGCGCTGGCTAACGCGATTGGCGCGCTCGTAAAGGAAGCGACCGGCGCGTAGTCGCCGCGTTCAAGAACGGAGCAAAAGCACTCAGCCCTTTTCGTCGCAGGCCCAAGCGCGCAGGACGCAATCGTGGCCGCCGAAATCGTAGCAGCGGCGCAGCGAGGCGTTCTCGGCTTTGCCCAGGTGCGAATTGACCGCCCAACCAAACGAGCCGCACGGATGCTTGGCGTCGATCGCTAGCGCGGCGCAGCCGCGGCGGATCTCGCCGACGATCTTACAGGCGTTACCCGAGCATTGCTTCATGGCTGCGGCGCGCGCGTCCGCGAGCTTGCGATAATCGTAGCCGTAGCCGTACGCGCCGCAGGCGCCGACCGCAAACGCGCCGGCCGCGTCGGCAACGCCAATCGCCGCGATCAGAATACATCCGGTCGCCGCGGCGAGCGCAGAACGCCGCATCAAAGAGGTCATAAGGGCCCCTCCCCAAGGGTCTTGCCGAGGCTAGCGGGGAAGAGTTTCGAGTTGGTGAATCAGGAGGCACAGAGCCCGATGGGGCTCGCAGAAAACGGGTGGAAGCATCGCATCGTCCGGGGCAAATCCGCGTCAGAAAAAGCGAAGGTTCAACAGCGAAGATTCGGAACCATGGCAAGGTCTTATTCCAGTATGGTGCTCGATCACCCGGCAACCGAAGTATGGGGCGTGATCCGCCCATTCGACCACTACGCTTGGGCCGGAATAGAGAGCACGACTACGATCGAAGACAACAAGTCGGGAGATCAGGTTGGCGCAGTGCGGCGTGTGAGCTTCGGCGGAAACGTCATCCGCCAGCGTCTGCTGGCTCATTCCGACGTCGAGTGTTCCTACAGCTATTGTTTCTGCGAAACAGCTCCGTTCCCGGTGCAAGATTATGAAGCGACGTTACGCGTCAGTCCGGTGACCGCCGATAACAGGTCGTTTGTCGAGTGGTGGGCGACCTTCGACTGCGCCGCAGACGAACGGGACAAATGGGTCAAATACTTCGAGCTGCAGGGTTTCGCGAAGTGGCTCGCAGCGCTCCGGCATTTCATGGCGCAGCGCACGACACGGCGCACTGAGAGCGCCCGGATAGACGCCTAGGTGCCTTCCAACTCAGCCCTGACGGCTTCAAGCGCTTCCGGCGTGTCGACGTCGGTCAGCGCCGCACTGCCGGTCAGCGGCACCTCGACCACCGCTTCACTGTAGCGGCTGATCAGGTGGCGGGCGCCGACGTCGCCCTCGACGTTCATGAGATCGGAGAAAAATCGGCGCGACCAGACCACCGGATTGCCGCGCTGACCGTCGATGGTGGGAATCGCGATCAGGGCTCCCTTGTCGGGATCGAGCGCGCCGATCAGTCGATCGATCATCGTGGCGTCGACTTGCGGCATGTCGCCGAGACAGACGATGACGGCGTCCGCCTGGGCCGGCAGCGCCGCGATCCCGGCGCGCAGCGAAGTACCGAGACCATCGGCGAACTTCGGATTGTGGACGAAATCGACCGGCAGGCCGGCCAGCGCCGCCTCGACGCGCTCGCGCTGGTGGCCGGTGACGACGATGACCGGCCGTGCCTGCGAGGCGAGCGCTTCCTCGACGGCGATGCGCACGAGCGGCCGGCCACCGATTTCGGCCAGGAGCTTGTTCGGCCCGCCCATGCGGCTCGAGCGGCCCGCAGCCAGCACCAGCGCCGCGATGTTGCTGGCGGGATGTACTGGCTCGTCGCGCGGCTGCGGACGGGTGACGATTTCCATCAGCAGGCCGCCGACTCCCATGCCGGTAATATCCTCGCGTGGCACTTTCAGACCGGCGAGTAACCGCATCAGCACCCAGTCAAAACCGTTCTCCTTCGGACTGCGCGCGCAACCGGGGGCACCGAGCACCGGGTGTCCGGTCGCCGAGCCGATCAGCAACAGATTGCCCGGATCGACCGGCATGCCGAAATGTTCGATGCGGCCGCCGATCGCCTCCAGCGCCGCCGGGATGACGTCGCGCCGATCGGCAATCGCAGAGGCGCCGAACACGATGACAAGCTCGGCGCCCTCACGGAGTACTTCGCCGAGCGCGCGCGCCAGTGCGGCCTGCTCGTGCGGCACGCGCCGTTCGGCGACGATCGAGGCATTCGCGGGCGCAAGCCGTTCGGCCGTGATTTTCAACGTCTTGTCGATCACCTTCAATGATAGCCCGGGCAGGAGCGTCGATACGATTCCGACTTTGCGGATGTGATAAGGCGCAACGCGGATGAGCGGCCGCTGCGCGGCGGCCAGGGCCGAATCCCGCGCCGATGCGGCAACCGCAAACGGAATTATCTTCACCGTCGCGATCATCTCGCCGGCTACGACCGGCTTATAGGCCGACAATGTCGCCACTGTGATTGCTTCGTCGACGCGATTGATGCCATCGACGGTATTCTTGTCGACGACAAGCACCCCGGCCGCCCGCGCGAACAGATTAGCGCGGCCGGTAAAGGCGCGATCGACGTGCACGCCCTCGCCGGCAATTGCCTCGGCGATCCCGGCCGCCGCCACATCCTCGGACACGTCACCCGGCTCGAGCCGCGCGACTACGATGTCCTTGATGCCGGCGGCTTGGAGCGCGGCGGCCTCGATGGGGCCGATCAGCGTCCCTTTCTTGAGTACCAGCGCGCCCTTGCGGATCGTGTGCACCGCAGTGGCACCGATCGCCTCGTTGGGTGCGACGCCTCCGAACTTCATGACGCGGCCTTAACCCCCACCCTGCCCTCCCCCGCAAGCGGGGGAGGGTAAGGGAGGGGGTCGGTTTCGGCCTCTTCGCGCAGCCGTTCTGTAATTTGCGCGATGATGGAGACGGCGATCTCCGCCGGCGAGACCGCGCCGATGTCGAGGCCAATCGGCGCATGGATGCGCGCAATATCGGCATCGCTGATACCCTGCTGCCTGAGCCGGTCGACCCGCCGCGCGTGCGTCTTCCGCGAGCCAAGGGCGCCGATATAGAAACAGTCGCGGGACAGCGCATGCAGCAGCGCCGGATCGTCGATCTTCGGATCGTGGGTGAGCGCGACAAACGCCGTGTAACGGTCGATGCCGAGCGGGGGCAGCGCTTGGTCCGGCCATTCGGCGATGACTTTGACATCCGGAAAACGCTCGGGCGACGCAAATGCGGTGCGCGGATCGACGATGGTGACGTCATAGCCCAGCAGCTTGGCGATCGGCGCGAGCGCCTGGCTGATGTGCACCGCGCCGGTAATGACGAGCTGCGGCGCCGGCACGTACACAGTAAAGAACACGCGTCCCTGCGGGGTTTCCTCCATGCCGCTCCGTCCGCTGCGCAGGCGTTCGGCAAGCTGCGCTTTGAGCGGATCCTTGCCGATATCGGCGGCCTTCACCAGCCGCTGTTGGCCGGTGGCGGTATCGGTGACGACGATCGCCGCGCGGCGCGCGGCGCGCTCGGCGTTGAGGGTGGCAAGGAGGTCAAGATGCATCAACGTCTCTCAGTCGTCATTGCGCAGGTCGCCCGCGGCACGGCTGCCTGGTAACCCTTGGCTATCATACTATCAAAAACGCGCGGTGTTTATGGGATTCGAGGCTCGCCGGCCGGGTCCGTTCCGGATCATTCATATGGCAAAAAAATTGCCCAGTTCCAGGCGGCCTTTGGAGATAGCGGTGCCCGCGGCAGCTAGCGCCAATGATGCAATTTGACTGGACCAATTGAACTCACGCCGCCATCGATTTGGCCGCACCGCGACAACACGTCGGTTGTCGTCGACCGATTGCCGCTAATCTTTGCTTCGGCTGTCAGAAATCATACAGGCGGCCGGCCACAACGTCGCTCACGAAAGTGAGCGAGAGGCGGCAAATATTCTCGTTGCAGACGAAAAGACTAAACTGCCGCAAGCTATGAACTGACAGCGGGGCTCTTCGGTTGCCAGCCACTCGACATGAAACGCGCGCCCGTCTCGGCCAGCGTCTGATAGTCGGCAAGCAGGTGCTTGCGATCATCGGCCATCATCTCTAGCCACCGATTAGCCCAGTCCTGATACGCCATCATCGCGTCCGGAATTGAACGCGCCGCCGTCAACTTCGAGGCAAATTCGGATGTCAGGTTCGCCTCCGACTGAACGCGATCGAGCCACTGCCGTCTTGTCTCTTCGAATTTTTCGAACAGCTCTGACTGCGCGCTGGCAAATCCTTCGAACTGCTTCTGTCCCATCGCGGCAAACTCTGCAGGGGCAAAATTAAATGGGGATGACTTTTCCGTCTGTGTTTCCTTTTGGGCCACGACACGTCTCCTGCTGATCCAGCCGGAACCCAATGAATCTCATGCAGTCGCTTGCGGTATTGATGTAGATCAAACTCAAGCGTTCATATTACCGACACATAAACTACAAGATGCACTCGCCCGCTCGGCGAGCCACACGACTTCATTCAACCTTTTCCACGAAGACGCGGATCGTGCCGCCGCAGGACAGGCCGACCTTCCAGGCGGTTTCGTCGGCAACACCGAATTCGAGCATTTTCGGCTTGCCGCTTTCGATCACGTCGAGCGCTTCCGTAACCACAGCGCCTTCAACGCAACCGCCGGAGACCGAACCCAGAAAATTCCCCTCCTCGTCGATGACGAGATTGGACCCGACCGGCCGGGGCGCCGAACCCCAGGTCTCGACCACGGTCGCCAGCGCCACAGAGCGGCCTTTCTTGCGCCAGTCCTCGGCGGCTTTGAGAATGTCGTTGTCGGTTGAGAGCATTGGAGCCTCCGTTATCGCCTTCGATCGTCACCCACCGGCTTGACCAGGGGGTCGATCTTCCTGACCTTAAGATGGATCGCCGGATCAAGTCCGGCAATGACGTTGCGAGGTCAGGCCACCTTTTGCATCCAGGCTTTCGGATCGCCGGCGCCGCTGCGGCCGGGCTGCAATGCGGCCACCAGCTCAGTGATTGAGTTGAGATCATGGATCGGCCGGAATTCGTCGACGTGCGGCAACATGGTCTTGATGCCGCGCGCGCGCGCCTCGAAGCCTTCGAAACGCAGCAGCGGATTGAGCCAGATCAGCCGCCGGCACGAGCGATGCAGCCGGTCGATCTCGAAGGCGAGTGTATCATCGGCATCGCGCTCGAGACCGTCGGTGATCAGGAGCACGATGGCGCCCTGGGTGAGCACGCGGCGCGCCCACTGCTTGTTGAAAGCATGCAGCGATGACGCAATCCGCGTCCCGCCCGACCAGTCCGGCACGCTCGCTGAACAGGCGGCCAATGCGTCGTCAGGATCGCGTTGGCGCAATGCTCGGGTGATATTGGTCAGCCGCGTGCCGAACAAGAACGTGCTGACGCGCCGCCGTTTTTCCGTCAACGCATGCAGAAAATGCAGAAAAATCCGGCTGTACTGGGTCATGGAGCCGGATATGTCCAGCAAAGCCACGATCGGCGGCGGCTTCATTTTCGGTCCGACGAAGCGCAGATCGATGAAATCGCCGCCGCCCTTGAGGCTCGAACGCAAGGTGCGGCGGATATCGATCAGATGGCCATGCGGATGCGGCGCAAGCCGCCGCGTGCGCACTTCCGCCATCGGCAGAACGAGCCGCTGCATCGCTTCCTTGGCGGCGGCGATCTCGACGTTCGACATCTGCGCGAAATCCTTGCGTTGCAACACCTCACGCTCGGAGACGGTCATGCGGGTGTCGAGCTCGATCTCGCGCTCGTGTTTGAGCTTGTCATCGAGGCCTGAAAACAGCGCCTCCTGGATGCGCGTCGCTCCGGCTTCCGGCGGGCGCGGCGCGCCCGGCGCCGGCTGCAGCATCATTGCCATCAGCTGGTCGATATAACCGCGGCGGCGGAAGAAAATGCGGAACGCCTGATCGAACAGGACGGTGTGTTCGTGCCGCTTCACGAACACCGCGTGCAGCGTCCAGTAAAAATCCTCGCGGGTGCCGACACCGGCGGCCTTCACCGCCTCAAGCGCGTCGAGCACCGCGCCGGGTCCGACCGGAATTCCCGCCGCGCGCAACGCGCGGGCGAAGTAGACAATGTTTTCAGCGAGCCGCCCGGATTGCTCTGCCATTGTCCGATCATTCCGCCGCGCGCAGGTCCGACTTTATCTCGTCGAGCAATTCCTTGACCTTGCTGCCTTCAAGCCGGGCGATGTCGTCCTGGTATTTCAACAGCACGCCCAGCGTGTCGGAGACGGTCGCCGGATCGAGTGCAACCACGTCAAGCTCCGAGAGCGCGCTGGCCCAATCCAGCGTCTCGGCGACGCCGGGCGACTTGAACAGATCTTGCTTGCGCAGCGCCTGCACGAACGCGACCACCTGCTCGGAAAGCTTCTTGCCGACGCCCGGCACTTTGGCGCGCACGATCGCCAATTCGCGCTCAGCGCTCGGATACCCGACCCAATGATAGAGACAGCGGCGCTTGAGCGCGTCGTGCACCTCCCGGGTCCGGTTCGAGGTGATGACCACGACCGGCGGGTGCGCGGCCTTCACCGTGCCCATTTCCGGGATCGTGACCTGAAAATCGCTCAACACTTCCAGCAAAAACGCCTCGAAGGCTTCGTCGGTTCGATCGATCTCGTCGATCAGCAACACCGGGGCGCCGGCGGTGTCGGGCTCCAGCGCCTGCAGGAGCGGACGCTTGATCAAAAAGCGCTCGGAGAAAATGTCGTGCTCGAGCCGCGCCCGGTCGTGCTCGCCCTCGGCTTCTGCGACCCGGATCGCGATCATCTGGGCGGCGTAGTTCCACTCGTAGACGGCGGCAGCAACGTCGAGACCTTCGTAGCATTGCAGGCGGATCAGGCGGCGGCCGAGCGTCGCGGACAGCACCTTGGCAATCTCGGTCTTGCCGACGCCGGCTTCGCCTTCAAGAAAAATCGGCCGACCCATTTTCAGGGCCAGATAAAGCACGGTGCCGAGCGAGCGATCGGCGAGATACTCCGCTTCGGCGAGCAGCGCGACAGTAGCATCGATCGAGGCGGGTAACGGGCGGGGAACGGATGACTTCACAGCGAACCTCGGTTGCACCTTCACATCATACATAAACTTCAATTCCTTGCCCGGAAACCGCGTCAGCCAGACCGAGGACTAGACTACGTCGCAATACCCTCTAATTGTATTTTATGATCATACAATCCACCGATCCTTTATTGGCTGTCCGAGCTGCGCTTGCCTCCTGTTGGCCAGGAATGCCGTCGGTAAAGCTCGGCATCATCGACGGGATTCCGGACTTGTCTCAACCCGCCTTGGCCGGGGCTTCCGTTGACATTGTTGCCGAGTTGATTCGTCCGGGGTCGGTTGACGCCGACCCTCATGGCACCGGCATTTGCAGTCTGATCTTTGGACGCGGTGATCCGGTGCGTGGACTCGCGCCGGGGTGTTCCGGCCTCGTGCTTCCACTGTTTTTTCGCAACGCCGGCGAAAAGCACTCGCGACCAGTCTCGCAATTAGACCTGGCACGGGCGATCGCTTTTGGATTGGAACGCGGCATCTCCATCTTCAACATCAGCGCTGGCCAAAAGTCCTTCACCACCGAACCAGAAGCGCACCTTGAACAAGTCATTCAGCAATGCGTCGAGCGGCGCGTGCTGATCGTTGCGGCGGCCGGTAACGATGGTTGTACTTGCATTCATATACCCGCTTGAGTAGAATCCGTTTTGTCGGTCGGGGCGCTCGGTGTTGACGGAAAACCTCTCGCCACCAGCAATTGGGCGGCTTTCAATTACCCATATGTTGGTCCGCCGCGATGTCGGCGCCGAGCCTGATGTCGGTCAGGCGAGTGAGTCCGCGCCAGACGACAGTGTTTCCCGGCGGTGGGTCAGCTGCCCTTGCGAGGTATCCGCCAAGTCGGGCGAGTTTCGTCAGATAGAATATCAATGTGCCGGGTTTGGTTTTGCGATTGCCGACGTCGCCCACCAAGCGGTCAAGAAGGACAACCTCCGCGTCGGTCAGCGCCACCGTGGGCGGCGCGTCAGGCGAGGTTCGGGCGAGCATAGTCAGCCACAATACGCGCCAGCTAATGATGCAGAAGACTGAGACCAGGTTCGCCAGGCGTTCGGCGGTGCGCAGTTTTGCATCCTCGGCTCGGCAGCCGGATTTTAGGATCTTGTGGAAGACCTCGATCTTCCAGCGCATCGCGTACCATCTGATTTTCTCGACGGCCTCGGCGCAACTTGAGACTGGAAGATCGGTGAGCAACTTCCATTCAATGCGCTTTCGTCCCTTGGGGACGGCCGGTTCGACAGCGTGAATCACCGTCAGGTCCAAGGAAGGGTAACGCTTCTGCTTTCCGATCGGCGGCAAGACCCTGATGCGCCTGAACCGAACGTCTAACGCGACTTTGACCAGCTCGCCGGCGTCATCGCGTACTTCGATGATGTGCTGGCCCGCGGCGTCGAGGTCACTCATTTCGGCCGCGACCGTGTGGCTTCCGTCCCCAGCCAGGCGGTCGACGCAGGTGCGAACCACGAAGTGCGTGCCTAATTCCTGGGTGAGGCAGTAGAGCTCGTAAATATCGCTCTCGCGGTCGCCGACGTGAACACATCTGTCTGGCCGTCCGAGGCGGCCGATGGATTGGCCGAGGTTTTCAAGCCACCGAACGCTTTCCTTCTTTTCGATCGGGACGCGGGTCGGGTTGATCTTGCGCTTGAGCGCGGCGGTCCCTTTAAATTTATCGCGATTCCAGAACTTCACCGACGAAAGACCGAGTGGAAGCCCCTCCACGGTGACCGCCAGGCTGGAATGCATCAGAATTCCGCAAACGGCGTGGTGGCGCAGACGCCCCTCCTTGTCGCGTCCGCTGTTGATGCTCTTGGTGAACCCGACGTCGTGGGGGTTACGTCGCTGGTAGGTGAACTCCGTCGTGTCCTGCAGCAGCAAAATGGGGCCGTCGCAGGCGTCATACCTCGCGCGAGTGGCGGCGAAATGCCCGCTCAGAATATCGCCTTCCTCCACTTTCGCGTTCGAGAAAAACCTGTAGGCCGCTTTGGTATTCGCCCAATCTTGGCACGCGAAGGGGATCGAGCCGCCCATTCCGTCGCCCAGCTGCTTCAACAGATCGGCAAAACGGCGACCAAGCCGGGCGTCCTTGAAGGCCGCCTCATCGACCTCTTGGTCGCTCCAATGCGCCGAACCATCGTTCCGAACCGACATCTCGCACCCCGTCAAACGAATCAGGTGCTCAACACAGAATCACAAGGGATTTATTCGATTCAACATTTCCGCCTTCAGGATCTCTATTGGAGTCAGCGACTTATGGGTAATTGAAAGATTGGGCGGAGGCTTACCGGCGGAACGGGCTGCTGGCGCCGGGGGAGAATTTGCCTGTCGCCGTTCCGGGCGGAGGCGTGACCGCGGGCAGCGGGACCAGTTTCGCAACTGCCGTCGCGTCGGCGGTGGCAGCGTTGTTGTTGTCAATTGTGCATCGAGAAGGTTATCGCCTTGATCCGCTTGATATCCGGCAAATTCTCATTGACACCGCGGCGGCTTGCGAACTGGAGGGCGACGGTGCCTGTGACCGGTATCTGGCCGGGACTCTCGATGCCGCTGCGGCGCTGGCGGCGATCCATCGCGCCGGCACCTCGCGGGCTTCATTCGCGTCACTCCAGCCCGTCGAGCTGGCGGCAGTCTTAGGAGACGATAGCAATCAGCAACAGTTTGCGCGCACGCGTTCAGGGATGGGGGGTCTTGTGATGTCTGCCGCAATGTCCAGTACAAACTCAAGCGATGCGATGGCCGTCGAGCCGTCGGACCTCGCAGCTTCGGCTTGCAATTGCCGACAGCAAGAAGAGGATCCAAAAGCTGGGCTTTCCCCGCAAAGTACCGGCTTTGCGCCCTCCGTGGCGCCGCCGCTTGCGCCAATAGCGCAAAACAGCGCATCGGCGAACGGCCTAAAACAACAAGCCTGCTCCTGCGGCAAGGGCGAGGGAACATGCACCTGCGGCGGAAGTCAGTTGCCGCAACTTGTCTTTGCTCTTGGCGCCTTATGGTTCGATTTCGGTACCGAGGCCCGTTACGACGCGCTCGTCCAGCAGATCGGCGACCCCGTGCGGGCCAACAATCCCGCCGAACTCTTCGCTTTTCTGCGGCAAAGTCCGCATTTCGTAGGGGCATTACTTTCATCCTCATGCAAGATCAAATCCCGCTCTATGCTATCCAGCCAGCGGGTCCGTTCGCCTTGCAGACTTACAACGCGATGCTCGACGCCCTTGAGTCTTCGCTTGATGAAACCCACAACCGTGAGCAACGCGTATCCATACCTGGAATCATCGCGGGCTCAACACGTCTCCTTAACGGTATGACGGTGCCCGTCGTCTATCCCGACTTGCGCGGGATGTACAAATGGCAATCGCGCGAACTGATCGCCGCGGCTAAAGCCGCCGTCGGCAAAGACGTCGCATCCGAGGAAGACATGTTCAATTTCCTCAATCGGGTCTACTACGAGCTGCGAAATTTGGGTATCGCCCCGCAAGAACGCGCGATCAATTTCGCTGCTACGAACGCCTACCAGTCTCAGGTTGCGTTCGCCGAATCCGCCGGGCGAAATCTCGCTCTCGACACCATCCAAGTCGTCAAGAGCCCAATCTGTCGGCCCGACTCAGATTGCTGGGACGTTCAGCTTCAAATGTTCGATCCCGAGAACGAACGGCGCGCCAGCCGGGTCTATCGCTACACCGTGGACGTAAGCGAAGTGCTTCCAGTCACGGTCGGTCAAGTCCGCTCGTGGGCCGTGCGGACGGGCGCGCTATGACGGCAAGCGCCCAAAGAGTGCATACACGATCTCACGAGGTTCGAGCAGGAGGATACGAAATGAGAAGCCCAGTCCAAGCCAAGCCTGTTCAGCGGCAATCCGTTGCGCGTTGCGCGGAAAACAATAGCGTCCGTCAGTCGGACGCCTGTTGTGGTGCGAACTGCTGCGCGGGAGCGTGCATAACCGGACCCCTCGGCATCAGCCATTGCGCGGGAGTGTGCGTGCCGAATCTCGGCCAATGCTAACGGCCGTTCCTCATCAGACTTGCCGTTTCACCTAATCGTCAGGGCTTTAGCGAACTGAACATGAGAGCGTCCAATCACAGGAGAGAAACATGAATTCGCCCATCCAGTCAGCGCCCGTAATGCGGGGACAGGCTCGCGCTTATCAGATCCAATCGTTAACGCAGAGTTGCAACTGGCTAACTTGTGCCGGAGCGGTCGCGGGTTGTGCCGCTGCATGTATTCCAAATCCTCTCAACCCCGCGTGTATCTCGTGCCTCGGCCCGGCGTACAGTAGCTGCAAGGACTGTTTCTGATCGACGGATTGATGTCGCTGGCCCTCAACAAGGGGTCAGCGGACGATCTGGGGCCCCTGCCGCGCACCGCCGTCTTGAACGGAGTGGCGAGCGCGTCGCGGTAAAGAGATCGCAATGGAGCGTCCTTTCCAGAGACCGCCTGTAGAGCGGAACTACATGCAACTTGTGGTCGGTCGAAAAGGCAAACCTGCTCGACCTACCGCGAACAACGCTCCGCTGCGGACATCTTCCAAACGCGCGAAAATTCAGGGACAGCGGCCCGCCGGCGGCGATTACCTAGTCGAACTCACAACCTTTCACATCAGGCCACGATGGCTGCGCGGACGGCGCTAATTTGAACTGTGCAGCGCCAAGCGGTACGGGGCATCCAATTTTCGCGGGCGATGACTTACGGCTTCAATATGTTGAGGCCTTACTTCCCAATCGCCTCCGCCACCGCGCGGCGCGCCAGCACGCCGACGAGGTGGGCGCGGTATTCGGCGCTGCCGTGAATGTCACTATTGAGGCCGTCGGCCGGGATGGTGAGCCCCTCAAGCGACTTCGGCGAAAATCGCTTTTTCAGTGCTTCCTCGAACGATGGCACGCGGAATACGCCATTGCCGCCGGCGCCGGTGACCGCAACGCGAATCTCGCTGGCGCGCTTGCCGACAAAGACGCCGACCAGCGCATAGCGTGACGCCTGATTGCGGAATTTCTGGTAGGCGGCCTTCTTCGGCAGCGGAAAGCTGATCTTGGTGATGATTTCCGCAGGCTCCAGCGCAGTCGAGAACATGCCGGTGAAGAAATCGTCAGCCGCAATCCGGCGTTTGTTGGTGATGATGGTGGCGCCGAGGCCAAGGCACGCCGCCGGATAGTCGGCGGTCGGATCGTTATTGGCCACCGAGCCGCCGATCGTGCCCATGTGACGCACCGCCGGGTCGCCGATCATGCCGGCGAGCTTGGCGATAACCGGCGCGGCCTGCTGCACCACCGGAGAGGTGTGCACATCGACGTGCTTGGTCATGGCGCCAATGACGAGGGCGCGCCCTTTTAGCTCAATCCCGGACAAGCCCTCGACCCGCGACAAGTCGATCAATTGCGGCGGGCTGGCGAGCCGGAGCTTCATCGTCGGCAACAGCGTATGGCCGCCGGCAAGAAGTTTCGCGTCCTCGTTCTTGCTCAGCAGATTGATCGCCTGCCGCAAAGTCTCGGGACGATGGAAGGTGAAGCTATACATCTTCGGTTCTCCGTTTATCTCGTGCGGGTCAGGCCGCGTGCGGCAGCGAGTGGCCGACCTTCTGCAATGCCGCCCAGACCGTGGCCGGTGTCGCCGGCATGGCAACGGCTTCGGTGCCGATAGCGTCGGTAATGGCGTTGATCACCGCGGCAGGCGAAGCGATCGCCCCGGCTTCGCCACAGCCTTTGATGCCGAGCGGATTGGACGGACACTTGGTGACAGTCGTGTCCACCTTCAGCGAAGGCAGATGGTCGGCTCGGGGCATGCAGTAATCCATCAGCGAACCGGTCATGAGCTGTCCGTCCTTGTCGTAGATGGCGCCTTCGTACAAAGCCTGCCCGACGCCCTGCGCGACGCCGCCGTGGATCTGGCCCTCGACGATCATCGGATTGATCACCACGCCGAAGTCGTCGACCGCGGTCCAGGCCACGATGTCACTGTTGCCGGTTTCCGGATCGACTTCGACCTCGCAGATGTGGCACCCGGCAGGAAAAGTAAAGTTGGTCGGGTCCCAGAACGCGCGTCTCCTTGAGGCCCGGCTCAAGCTCCTGGCCGGAGAATTTGTGCGCCGTGTAGGCATTCAGCGCGACATCGCCCCAAGCCGCGGATTTATCGGTGCCGGCAACGCTGAACTTTCCGTCCTTGAACTCGATGTCGCCTTCCGCCGCTTCGAGAAGGTGCGCCGCGACTTTCTTCGCCTTGGCCTCGACCTTATCGAGCGCTTTGACGACCGCAGACATACCGACCGCGCCGGAGCGGGAACCATAGGTCCCCATGCCGAACTGCACCTTGTCGGTATCGCCGTGCAAGACCGAAATATTCTCGATCGGAATTCCAAGCCGATCGGAAACGACCTGCGCAAACGTTGTCTCGTGACCCTGGCCGTGGGAATGCGAGCCGGTGAGGACTTCGACGGAACCGGTGGGATTGACCCGCACTTCGGCGGACTCCCATTGTCCGACGCCGCCGCCGAGCGCGCCGACGGCTTGTGACGGTGCCAGCCCGCAAGCTTCGATGTAGGTCGAAAAACCGATACCGCGCAGCTTGCCGCGCCGCGCCGCCTCGCGCTTGCGCTTGCCAAAGCCTTTGTAGTCGGCAAGCTCCAGCGCCTTTTTCAGCGAGGCGTCGTAGTCGCCGGCGTCGTAGGCGAACACCACCGGCGTCTGGTGCGGGAAGCTCGTGACGAAGTTCTTGCGCCGCAACTCCGTTGGATCCTTTCCCGTCTCGCGCGCCGCAACCTCGACGAGGCGCTCGACCACGAACGTCGCTTCCGGCCGCCCCGCGCCGCGATAGGCGTCGACCGGCCCGGTGTTGGTGTAAACCGCGTCGACCTCGACATAGATGCTCGGTATGGCGTACTGGCCCGACAGCAGGGTCGCATAAAGATAGGTCGGTACCGCCGACGAGAAGACCTGCATGTAGGCGCCGAGATTGGCGATGGTCTTGACGCGCAGACCGGTGATCTTGCCATCGCTGTCCAACGCAAGCTCGGCGTGGGTCACGTGATCGCGGCCGTGCGCATCGGCAAGAAAAGCCTCGGTTCGATCCGCCGCCCATTTCACCGGACGGCCCAGTCGCTTGGACGCCCACAGCGCCACTACCTCTTCTGAATAGATGAATATCTTCGAGCCGAAGCCGCCGCCGACGTCCGGCGCGATCACGCGCAGCTTGTGCTCGGGCGCCATGCCGATGAACGCCGAGATGACGAGACGGGCGACATGCGGATTTTGCGACGTGTTCCACAGCGTGAACGCGCCAGTCCCGGAATCGTACTCGCCGATCGCCGCCCGCGGCTCAATGGCGTTCGGCACCAGGCGATTGTTGATGATGTCGAGCTTGGTAATGTGGCTCGCCGATTTGAAAGCTGCGTCGACCGCCTTCGCATCGCCGAGATGCCATTGATAGATCGTGTTGCGGGGCGCGACTTCGTGAATCTGCGGGGCGTCTTTTTTCTGCGCCGCTGCGGGATCGGCGACCGCCGGCAGTACCGCGTACTCGACCTTGACCTTTTCGGCCGCATCGCGCGCCTGCGCTAGGGTCTCGGCAACGACTACTGCTACCGGATCGCCGACGTAGCAGGCCTTGCCGGTGGCGAGCGCAGGATGCGGCGCCACCTTCATGGGCGAGCCGTCTTTGGAGTGGATCATCCAGCCACAAATGAGATTGCCGATTTTGTCGCCGGCAAGCTCGGTGCCGGTGAGCACCCCAACCACGCCCGGCAGCCGAGAAGCGTCTTTGGTATCGATCGATTTAATGGTCGCGTGGGCGTGCGGGGAACGGACGAAATAGGCGTAGGCTTGGCCCGGCCGGTTGATGTCGTCGGTGTAATGACCCTTGCCGGTAATGAAGCGGTGATCTTCCTTTCGGCGCACCGCTGCGCCGATCCCGGTTGCTGTCATTGCGGTTTCCTCCCGCGGTTATATTTTGGAACGCGTCTTCCCTGTCGCTGTTGTTTTATTCGGCGGCTTTTTTAGCGGCGCCGCTGCCCATAGCGCGAGCGCCCGCGGCGATCGCCTTGACGATATTGTGATAGCCGGTACAGCGGCAGATGTTGCCCTCCAGCTCCTCGCGAATGGTGTGGTCGTCGAGCTCGTTGCCCTTGCGGCGGACCATATCGACCGCGGTCAAAATCATGCCGGGCGTACAATAACCGCACTGCAATCCGTGGTTTTCGCGGAAAGCTTCCTGCATCGGATGAAGCGGACCGTCGGCCGGCGCCAGCCCCTCGATCGAGAGCACGTCGGCGCCTTCAAGCTGCAGAGCGAGCACGGTGCAGGACTTCACCGCCTTGCCGTTCACCAGCACCACGCAGGCGCCGCACTGCGACGTATCGCAGCCGACATGGGTCCCGGTCAGCCGGAGATTTTCGCGGAGTAATTGCACCAACAGCGTGCGCGGATCGACGTCGACGGTGACGGATTTTCCGTTCACGGTGAGGGATACGGCTGCCATAAGCGCCTCCTCAGATTCTTAAAAAACGTCTTGTTTGCAGGACGGCTCGCGGCCGTGGTCTGCCTTTAAGGTCAAAATCGTGACGTTTTCCCGGATTCCGACCTTGGAACAATAACAATCTGACCCGCGGCGCGGGCGCCGGTCAAGGATTAATCGTGCGCCGGGGATAGTTGCCCGATGACGGACGGGCGCAGCTTTGGGTAGCTCAGGACTGTTTCGGGTTCACTGCGGCGGCAAAATTCTGAAAAAATTCATCGGCCACCTTCTTGGCGGCGCCATTGATCAGGCGCTGGCCGAGCTGCGCGAGCTTGCCGCCGATCTGCGCCTCGACCGCGTAGCTGAGCAGCGTACCGCCGTCCTTGGGCAGGAGCTTGACGGTAGCGCCGCCCTTGGCGAACCCCGCGACACCGCCATCGCCCTGACCCGAGATCGTGTAGCCGTTCGGCGGGTCGAGGTCGGACAGCGTCACCTTGCCTTTGAACTTCGCCTTCACCGGGCCGATCTTGGTCGTGGCAACCGCCTGAAATTCGGTATCCGATAACTTGTCGAGCTGCTCGCAGCCGGGAATGCAGGCCTTGAGGGTCTCGGTGTCGTTGAGCTTCTCCCAGACCGTTTCCCGCGGGACCGCGAGCTGATACTCCCCGCTCATTGTCATAGCCATATCGCGTCACTCCTGCCGGCGCTGCCGCAACGTCGCGCCGAGTGTCCTTACCGAGGGTAGCTTATACGTATCGCTTACCCCCTCGCACGGCGGCTGGAAAGACCGTCGTTCACCGCTTAGGCTGACGGGCGGTGCGAGTGCGGAGGAAACTTCATGCCGAAAATCAGCGCGGACGGCTGCGCCATTCATGTAGAGGTGGAAGGGCCGGAGCGCGCGCCGGTGCTTATGCTGTCGAACTCGCTCGGCACCAATCTGCATATGTGGGACGAGCAGGTAGCGCCGTTCACAAAGCACTTCCGGCTGGTGCGTTATGACCGCCGGGGCCACGGCCAATCGGATGTGCCGAAGGGGCCCTATTCGATGGAGCGGCTCGGCCGCGACGCGCTCGCAATCCTTGATCGGGCTCGGCATCGAGCGGACCAACTGGTGCGGGCTGTCGATGGGCGGCATGGTCGGTCAGTGGCTCGGCGCGCATGCGCCCGGACGGATCGACAAACTGATCCTCTCCAATACCTCCAGCTATTTTCACGACCGGACCATGTGGGACGGCCGCCTCAAGCTCGTGCGCGAAAAAGGGCTCGCGGCAATCGTTGATGCCAATATGGAACGCTGGTTCACCAGATCATTTCGCGAGCGCTCGCCGCAGGCAATGGCGCGTATTCGCGAGATGTTTCTGGCCACCAACCCCGAAGGCTATGTCGCCTGCGGCGAGGCGATCCGCGACATGGACCAGCGCATGCTGCTCGCCAAGATCACAAGACCGACCCTGGTCATAGCCGGCCGGCACGATCCGGCCACGACGCTCGAAGCCGGCGAGTTTCTCGCCCAGCACATTCCCGGCGCCAAGCTTGTCGTGCTCGAGACCGCACACATTGCCAACATGGAGCAGCCGCAGGTCTACGCCGACACGGTGCTGGAATTTTTGCTGGGAAGTAGTCACCGTCGTCCTGAGGCGGCCGCGAAGCGGCCCTCGAAGGATGCCGGCCCAGGCGCTGCGGCCGCCGATCGCGCTTCGAGGCTCGCTTCGCTCGCACCTCAGGGTGACGGAAAAGGTGTTCACCCGCGCTGATCGCGAAACTGGTGCGGCGTCGTGCCGGTGTGCTTGCGAAAAAACCGGGCAAAATGCGAGGGGTCGGAAAACGCGAGCTCTTCGGCGATCTCCTGGATCGGCTGGGTGGTGAAGACCAGCTGGCGCTTGGCTTCCGTAAGCATGCGCTGGCGAATGAGATGACCGGCGGTGACGCCGGTGGCGCGCTTGACGTGATCGTTGAGCCGATCGACCGTCATGCCGAGTTTTTCGGCGTAGAAGCCGAGCTGATGTTCGCCGCGGAAGAATTCGTCGACCAGCGCCCGCAACCGCGCGACCGTGGCGTCGGCCGGCTGTAGCGTCACGCTGCCGGTCCGCGCGCGGCTTGCCGCAAGGCGCGCGACGCCAACGGCGATCAGCGCGAGTAGCCCACGCATTGCCACGCGATAGCCTTCGCGGGCCAGACTGCTCTCTTCGGACAATTCCGTGCACAGCGCCGAAAGCCGCGCCCGTTCCGCATCATCCGCAATAGGAATGATCGGATGCGCGGCAAGCGCACGCAGCCGCGACAGGGCTTCGCCCGCCCGGTCCGCGAGAGCAACGGCTGCGTCTTCCGTGAACGTGAGCACCCAGCCTTGGGTGACATTCGGCTCGAAGCGGAAGCCGTGCGCAATCGCGGCCGGAACCAGAATCGCGGCAGGGCGCGGAGAACGGCAGTCGCGCGGCTTCGAACGTCATTTCGCCGCCGCCGCCCTCGATCAAAAGAATCTGAAACAGATTGCGGTGCCGGTGGGCGCGAATGGTCCAGTCGTGAATCGACGAACGCGAAGCAATGGTTTCGACGTGAATAAAGTCGAACGCCTGATCGTCTGGAGGATCGCCGTAAAGGTGGAACAGCGGCAGTGCGTTGGCCATGGGCCAAGCATAAGCCGATTGCGCCCGGGATGAAGCCGCGCTTCGACGGACTTTCACAACAAAGCGGCAGCCCGCCGGTCTAAAGCGGACTGCCGCGCTGCAACGGAAACGCTAGCGGTTCGTGGCGCCTTGATGACCAGGCTTGTTCTGGCCGCCCTGCCCGCCTTCGCCACCCTGGCGCTGCTGACCAGGCTGACCCGGCTTTGTCTGACCGCCCTGGCCACCCTGCTGCTGCTGGCCGGGCTTGCTCTGGCCGCCCTGCTGCGGATTGCTCTGATTTTGCTGGTCGCGCTGCGGATTGTTCGGTTCGTTAGCCATCTGGACGTTCTCCGGTGTTGTTCGAAAAAGCCCCGCCCGGCAGAACGACAATCCGCAACTCACAACGGCGTTCCAGGTTCCACTGCAATTATTTTCAGCAACTATTTGGAACAAGCACGTAAAAATGCCTATTTTCGGCGCAGACGGAAAAGTTTCCGCAACTGCCCACAATGACGGCAGTCGTCGGCTTTGCCGCATACGGATGCCCCTGTTAAGTACTGGGCAGGGAATCGCAACGCGGCGGACGCATGGAATACTTCGTCCAGCAGCTCATCAACGGCATTACGCTCGGTTCGATCTATGGCCTGATCGCCATCGGCTACACGATGGTCTACGGCATCATCGGCATGATCAATTTCGCGCACGGCGACATCTTCATGGTCGGCGCGTTCCTGGCGCTCATTGCCTTCCTGGTCCTGGTGGCGATCGGCGTCACCGCCGTCCCGCTGGCGCTGTTCCTGGTACTCCTCGTCGCCATGGCGCTGACGGCGCTGTACGGCTGGACCGTCGAGCGCATCGCCTACCGGCCGCTGCGGCATTCGTTCCGGCTGGCGCCGCTGATTTCCGCCATCGGCATGTCGATCGTGCTGCAGAACTATGTGCAGGTGGCGCAGGGCGCCCGCGTCAAACCGCTGCCGCCGCTGGTGCAGGGCGGCTACACATTGTTCGAGGGCAACGATTTCGCCGTGCGCCTCTCCAACATTCAGATCATCGTGGTGGTCAGCACGCTGCTGCTGATGGCCGGGTTCTCGTTCCTCGTCGCGCGCACCAAGCTCGGGCGCAACATGCGCGCCTGCGAGCAAGACCTGAAAATGGCCGCACTGCTCGGCATCGACGTCGACCGCACGATCTCGCTCACGTTCGTCATCGGCGCGGCGCTCGCTGCGGTCGCCGGCCTGATGTTTCTCCTCTATTACGGCGTCGTCGATTTCTTCATCGGTTTCCTTGCCGGCGTGAAGGCGTTTACCGCCGCGGTCCTTGGCGGCATCGGCTCGCTGCCCGGCGCGATGATCGGCGGCATTCTCATCGGCCTGATCGAGACGATGTGGTCGGCGTATTTTTCCATCGAATATAAAGACGTCGCGGCGTTCGCGATCCTCATTGTGGTGCTGATATTCCTGCCGACCGGCATTTTAGGCCGCCCTGAAGTCGAGAAGGTGTGAGCGAGCGGACGCCCGTGCCGCAGGAGAGCGAACCCGCAGATCAGCGGCTTGATTTCTCCGCTGCGGTGAAGGAAGCCGCCATCGCGGCGCTCGTGGCCTTCGGTCTTTTTGTTTTAATGATCGGCATCCGCACCGATCAAGGACCGACCGGTGCGCTGGTGCTAACGACGCGCTTCGGAGCGCTCGCCGCAATCGTTGCGGCCGTTTTTGTTACCGCGCTCCTGCGCGCCACGATTTGGCGGGAGGTGGCCGGTTCGATCGAACGTCTTGTGCCAGTCGCCGTGAGAACGGGACTTTCAGGTGTCTCGCGCTACGCCGCTGTCGCCTTTCTGATCTTTGCGCTGATCCTTCCGGTTGTCTTTTACTCCAACCGCTATTTGCTCGATCTCGGCATCCTGATCGTCACCTACACGATGCTGGGCTTCGGCCTGAACATCGTCGTCGGCCTCGCGGGCCTCCTCGATCTCGGTTATGTCGCGTTCTACGCCGTCGGCGCCTACTCCTACGCGCTGATCGCGCAAACCTTCGGCCTGTCGTTCTGGATCTGCCTGCCGCTCGCCGGCATCCTTGCCGCGTTCGCCGGCATATTGCTCGGCTTTCCGGTGCTGCGCTTGCGCGGCGATTATCTCGCCATCGTCACGCTCGGCTTTGGCGAGATCATCCGGCTTATCCTGCTCAACTGGCAAAGTCTCACGGGCGGGCCGAACGGCATTTCCGGAGTTCCGCGCCCGTCGTTCTTCGGCTTGCCATTCAATACTTCGAGCGAAGGCTTTGCCGCGACGTTCGGCCTGCATTACTCGCCGACGCATCGCGTGGTGTTTCTTTATTATCTCATTCTCGCGCTTGCGCTTCTGACCAACTGGGTAACGCTGCGGCTGCGGCGATTGCCGATTGGCCGCGCCTGGGAAGCGTTGCGCGAGGATGAGATCGCCTGTCGCGCGCTCGGCATCAACACCACCAATACCAAGCTCACTGCCTTTGCCATGGGCGCGATGTTCGGCGGCTTCGCCGGAGCGTTCTTCGCTACGCGACAGGGCTTTATCAGTCCGGAGTTTTTCACCTTCGGCGAATCCGCCCTGGTGCTCGCGATCGTCGTCCTCGGCGGCATGGGCTCGCAGCTCGGCGTCGCCGTCGCCGCCGCGGTCATGCTCGGCGGCTTCGAATTGTTCCGCGAGTTCGATCAATACCGCATGCTGGTGTTCGGCGCGGCCATGGTCGCAATTGTGATCTATCGCCCGCGAGGCCTGGTCTCGACACGCGCGCCCTCGGTGTCGCTGCGAACCCGCAAGGAGATTCCAGCCGCCATTGTGCAGGGTGCGCGCACGGAGACGCCGGCATGAATGCGGCGCCGATTCTCACGGTCGAGCACCTCACCATGCGGTTCGGCGGACTCGTCGCCGTCAGCGATCTCTCCTTTTCCGCACACCCGCGCCAGATCACCGCGCTGATCGGACCGAATGGCGCCGGCAAGACCACCTTGTTCAACTGCATCACCGGCTTCTACAAGCCGACAGTCGGCCGACTGATGCTTGCTCATCCGGAGGGCGCCACGTTTTTGCTCGAGCGCCTGCCGGAGTTTCGCATCGCCAAGGAGGCGCGTGTCGCACGCACGTTTCAGAATGTGCGGCTGTTTGCCGGGATGACGCTGCTCGAAAATCTGCTCGTCGCGCAGCACAACACCCTGATGGTTGCCTCCGGCTTCACTGTGCTCGGCCTGGTCGGCTCGCGCACCTACGCGCGTGCCGAAGCGGACGCCATCGACAAGGCGCGTTACTGGCTCGATCACGTTGGCCTCGCCGAGCGCGCCGACGATCCTGCCGGCGCGCTGCCCTACGGCGCGCAACGGCGGCTCGAAATTGCGCGCGCCATGTGTACCGATCCGGTGCTGCTCTGCCTCGACGAGCCGGCCGCCGGGCTGAACAATCGCGAGAGCGCCGAACTCAACGCATTCTTACGGACGCTTCGCGACGAACACGGCATCTCAATCCTGCTCATCGAGCACGACATGGGCGTGGTGATGGAGATTTCCGACCACATCGTCGTGCTCGACTACGGCCTGAAAATCGCCGACGGCGCTCCGCAGGATGTCCGCAACGACTCCAAGGTAATTGCCGCCTATCTCGGCGTCCCCGACGAAGAAATCGAGCAGGCCGGCGCGGAGGTCGGACTGTGAGCGAGGCGACTGAGCCACTTCTCTCGCTGCGCGGCGTCAAAGCCTATTACGGCAGCGTCATCGCCCTCAAAGGCGTCGATGTCGACGTCAACGAAGGCGAGATCGTTGCGCTGATCGGCGCCAACGGCGCCGGCAAATCGACGCTGATGATGACGGTGTTTGGCAACCCTCGCGCCCGCGAAGGCAGTATCTGCTTCGCCGGCCGCGACATCACCGGCCTGATGACGCACGAGGTCGCCAAGCTCCGCATCGCACAATCGCCGGAAGGCCGCCGCATTTTTCCGCGCATGACGGTGATGGAAAATTTGCAGATCGGCGCCACCGTGGCCGACGCCACCGACTTCGACGCCGACCTCGATCGCGTGTTCGCGCTGTTTCCGCGGCTGCGCGACCGCAGATATCAGCGCGGCGGCACGCTCTCCGGCGGCGAGCAGCAGATGCTGGCGATCGGCCGCGCGCTCATGAGCCGGCCGCGGCTGATCCTGCTCGACGAGCCGTCGCTTGGCTTGGCGCCCTTGCTCGCGCAGCAAATTTTTGCCGCCATTCGTGCGCTCAACGAACGCGACAAGCTCACCGTGTTTCTGGTCGAGCAAAACGCCTACCATGCGCTCAAGCTCGCACACCGCGGCTACATCATGGTCAACGGCGAAATCACGCTGCAAGGCAGCGGCCGCGAATTGTTGCGGCGGCCGGAAATCCGCGCCGCCTATCTCGAAGGCGGCACGCGCTGACACAGACGGATATGTGATCAATATGTTCAGTCTCTATTCCGGTGAGAGCGTCGCCCCGATCGTGCTGGTCACCTTTGTTGTCGGCGGCGGTGCCGCGGCGCTTTCCGGCCGCGCCATTGCCCGGGCTTGGGGCCGGCAATGGCAGGTCGTCGTCACGGCGCTGCTTCTTGGCGCCGCCGCGCGGTTCTTTCACTTCGCCTTGTTCGACGGCGAACTCCTCTCGCTCGCGTCGTATTGCTGCGACACCCTGATCTTCCTGATCTTCGGACTGATTGCATGGCGCGCGACCCGCGCCGCCCAGATGGTGCGGCAATATCCCTGGCTTTATGCCCGCTCCGGCCCGCTCAACTGGCGCGAAATCGGGCAAGAAAGTGCGCGCTAGAAGTGGTAATTTGCGTGAAACCACCACTGTCTTCAGCGAGGGATTAGGCATGAACAAGCTGTGGCTTAACGCCTTTGCGCTCCTTTTGGTCTCCTTTGCCGGCGCGGCGAAAGCCGATGAAATAGCCGTTGCCGCGGCCGGACCGATGACCGGCGGGCAAGCGACTTTTGGAAGGCAGATGCGCAACGGCGCCGAGCAGGCGATTGCCGACCTCAATGCCGCGGGCGGCGTGCTGGGAAAGAAGCTCAGCGCTGCAGATTGGCGACGATGCCTGCGATCCGAAACAAGCGCGCTCGGTCGCGGAAAAACTCGCTGGCGCGGGAGTAGCCGTCGTCGTCGGCCATTATTGCTCGTCCTCATCGATCCCGGCCTCGGATGCTTATCTCGACGGCGGCGTCCTGCAGATCACGCCGGCGTCGACCAATCCGCTCTTCACCGACCGCAAAATGTGGAACACGTTCCGCACCTGCGGGCGCGACGATCAGCAGGGCGGGTTTGCCGCGAGCTATCTCGCCAAGAATTTCAAAGGCAAGAACATCGCCATCATCAACGACAAGACGACATACGGAAAAGGCCTCGCCGACGAGGTCAAGAAAGCGCTCAACGCCGCCGGCGTGAAGGAGAAGCTGTACGAGTCGTACAATCAGGGCGACAAGGATTTCACCGCGCTCGTTTCCAAGCTCAAGCTAAACGGCATCGATATCGTCTATGACGGCGGCTATCACCAGGAAGCTGGCCTGATCGTGCGGCAGATGCGCGACCAGGGGCTTAAGACGGTGCTGATGGCGGGCGATGCTCTCGCCGACCGCGAGTTTGCCTCAATCGCCGGCCCGGCCGCGGAAGGCGTGCTGTTCACCTTCGGTCCTGATCCGCGCAAGCGCCCGACCGCGGCGACGCATCGTCGACAAATTCAAAGCCAAGGGCATCGATCCCGAGGGCTACACGCTTTACACTTACGCGGCCTTTCAGGTTTGGGCGCAGGCCGCCGCCAAGGCAGGCACCGTCGACGGACAAAAGGTCGCCGCGGCCATCCACGCCGGCACCTGGGACACGGTGCTCGGTCCACTCTCATTCGACAAGAAGGGTGACATTACTTCCGTCGGCTGGGCGGTGTTTCGCTGGGACAAAGACGGCAATTACGACGAGATCACCGAGTTGGGGCGTACCTAGAAACCGTCACGCTAACCGATCTTGCCAAGCATCGGGAAGGTATCCAGCAGCCAGAAGCTAGCCTGTGTCACCGCGCCGGTGAGAAAGGCGATGCCGGTGAGCACCAACAACCCGCCCATCGCCTTCTCCACCAGACCAAGATGAGCACGAAAGCGCGCCAGGAAAGCGGCGAACGGCTCGATCGCAAGTGCGGCCGCGATGAACGGTATGCCGAGGCCGAGTGAATAGATCGCGAGCATGCCGGCGCCTTTCGCGACGGTTGCCTCTGATGCCGCAACCGCAAGGATCGCCGCGAGGATCGGGCCGATGCACGGCGTCCAGCCGAGCGCAAACGCCAGCCCCATCAAATAGGCGCCCCACAACCCGACCGGCTTGGTCATGCCGAGGCGCTTCTCGCGCATCAACATTTTGATCGGCGTAAGCCCGAGGAAGTGCAGGCCCATGGCAATGATGCCAAGGCCGGCGACGATGGCGAGCGTGCCCGAATAGGCGCGCACCAGCGAGCCGATCGCGCTGGCGCTGGCGCCGAGTGCCACGAACACGGTGGAGAAGCCGAGCACGAAGAGGAGCGCGGCGGCGAGCGTCTCGCGGCGCACCCGCGGCTCGGGTTCCTTATCGGCAAAACGCTCGATCGAGGTGCCGGTGAGATAGACCAGGTAGGGCGGCACGAGCGGCAGCACGCACGGCGACAGAAAGCTCAACATGCCGGCAACGAGCGCGGCGGCGATGGTGACGTTCGGCATGGCGCACTCATGCCCGGCCACTCCCCGTCGCGCAAGCGCGGCAGCGCCGCGCCCGCGAGGATGTGATCGTTGACCGCCAAGGCAAAATCGTCTCCGCTGACCGTTTGCGAGGCAGCATCGTGCGCAACCTCATCACCGACGTCCCAGGGACTCAACATCGGTCACGCCGAGGATGCGCGCCTCGGCTCAGGCGCGACCGCCATCGTGTTCGACGAACCGGCCGTCGCCTCGATCGATGTGCGCGGCGGCGGGCCGGGCACCCGCGAAACCGCGCTGCTCGACCCGGCGCAAACCGTCGAGGGCATCGACGCCATCACCCTTTCCGGCGGCTCGGCCTTCGGCCTCGATGCTGCTTCCGGCGTACAGGCTTGGCTGCGGGAACAAGGCCGCGGCTTTGCCGTGCGCAGCGCGCGGGTTCCGATCGTGCCGGCTGCGATCCTGTTTGATCTTCTCGGCGCCGGCGACAAGAACTGGGGCCGGTTCCCGCCCTACCGCGAGCTTGGTTATGCGGCAGCAGCCGCCGCCGGCGCGGATTTCGCCCTGGGCAGCGTTGGCGCCGGCACCGGAGCGACCACGGTCAACTATAAGGGCGGGATCGGCTCGGCCTCGGCGCAAACGCCGGACGGCCACATCATCGGCGCTCTCGCCGTGGCCAACGCCGCGGGTAGCGTGGTGATCGGCGAAGGTCCCTGGTTCTGGGCGGCGCCGTTCGAGCGCGACGGCGAGTTCGGCGGCCGCGGGTTACCGTCCGTTGTGCCCGCCGATGCGCTTTATCCGCTCACCAAAGGCAGTACGCGGGAAAATACGACCCTGGTAGTCGTGGCCACAGACGCAATTTTAACCAAAGCGCAGGCAAAAAGGCTTGCCGTTATGGCGCAATCGGGCTTGTCGCGCGCCATCTACCCTGTTCACACCCCGCTTGACGGCGACGTGGTGTTCGCTGCCTCGACTGGCCGCCGCCCTCTTGCGGACGCACTTTTGGGGTTAACCGTGCTTGGCGCGATAGCGGCTAATGTCGTGGCCCGCGCAGTCGCCCGCGGCGTTTACACCGCGACGGCGCTGCAATTCACGGGCGCGCTGCCAAGCTGGAAGGATCGATTCGAGCGATGAACCGGAGTGATCGAATACCTTCCGACCGTGACGCCGGTGGCGGAAACCACAGCGCGCATCTATCACGCGATCGTCTATGCGCTGGCGTTGACACGTTCGCCGATTGCGCTTTCATTCCGGGCCAAATGGCGACGGATTTGTTGCGAGGAACCATGCGTTTCGTAATCATTGGCGGTGCTGTGTTAGTCGGCCTGGGCCTCGCGGCCTTTGGCGCTCTCGCAGCCTTCGGGATCGGTTTGCCGCAATTGGCGTCCGCGACACAGTCACTCACTGCGTCAGTCACCGCGCCTTCAGCGCCCGCACCGCTGACGCGCCTGGCATCGAACGATAAGGCGGTTCCGGCGCAGACGCCGTTTCATCAGCTTGCCCAATCGGCGGAGTCCGGGATATCGGCGCCGAAGACGACGGGAATGCTGCAGGCGCAGGCCGCAGCCTACAAGCTGTTCCGCCGGTGCGCGTCGCACAGACCACGCCGGCACCACGCAGCAACTCCAATCAGGCCGCGGCTGGAGCACCGTCCACTAATTCGGCCAAGGCCGCCGCAGCTAGCTCCGCCGCCCAGCGGCATCGCGGCCTGCGACAAGCCGGGCGGGATGGGGCTTTCGCGCATCGTCGAAATCGACACCACTGGCGGCCCCGGGTTCGGCTTCGAACACTTCAAGCAGTACGATTTCCTCCGCGACAAAGAGGTCGTGCTGACCTTCGATGACGGCCCGTGGCCGGAAAACACCATGGCGGTCGTCAAGGCGTTGACCGACAATTGTTTGAAAGCCACTTTCTTTGAGATCGGCGAGCACGCGACCTGGCATCCGGAGATCACCAAGCGGGTGATCGCGGCCGGAATGACGGTCGGCTCGCATACCTGGTCGCACAAGGACCTCGCCAAGAACCCCTACGCCAGCGACCTTGAACTGGCCAAACAGGAAATCGAAATGGGCATCAGCGCGGTGCACATGGCCGCCGACGCCCCGATCGCGCCATTCTTCCGCTTCCCGGACCTCCAGCACCCCCCACAGCTCCTGGCCTATCTCGCCGAGCGCAACATCGCGGTGTTCTCGACTGACATCGATTCGTTCGATTTCAAGTTGCATAAGCCGGAGCAGGTGATCAAATCGGTGATGACCAAGCTGGAAAAGCACGGTAAGGGCATCATCCTGATGCATGACTTCCAGAAGGCGACCGGCGAAGCGATGCCGGAACTCCTCCGCCAGCTCAAGGCAGGCGGCTACAAGGTCGTGCATCTGGTGCCGCATCAGCCGGTGACGACGCTGCCGAAGTACGACGAAATGCTCATGCAGCAGGACAAGATGTCGGTGAACAACACGCGGCCCGAAAACAGCGTGTTGCATACGATCGGCGAGTACAAGGGTTCGCCGGCTCCGGCATCGGCGGTGCACGATTGATCGTCCGGCCGATCGCCGGCCTTTCATCGCGCTGCTAGCGCATGAACCGATCCGCGCCGTAGGGTTTTGGATCGCAGAACGGCGTTGCGCCGGTCATCATCTCAGCAATGAGCCGTCCCGTCGCCGGCCCAAGCGTCAAGCCCCAATGGGCATGACCGATAGCGAGCCAAAGACCACGCTGGCCGGGCGCCCGTCCGATCACCGGCCGCGAGTTGGGAAAGCAGGGCCGCGCCCCTAGCCACGGCTGAGCTTCGACGGCCTCCCCGAGCGGAAACAACGCGCGCGCCGCCGGCAACAGCCGATCGAATTGCACCGGCGTCGGCGCCGCATCGCGCGCAGCGAACTCGACGCCGGTGGTGATCCGGATACCCTGCTCCATCGGAGCGAGCACGTAGCCATTCTCGGCATCGAGCACCGGACGGCTGAGCGCGGCGTTGCCTTGCGGCCGATAGTGGCGGTGATAGCCGCGCTTGACCGCGAGCGGCAGCCGGATGTCGAGCGGGTTGAGAACATCCGGCGCCCACGGGCCGAGCGCAATCACCACATCGCCGGTATCGATCGGCCCGGAAGCGGTCTCGACGCGCCAATGAGAATCGGCGCGATGCAGCGTGCGGGCGTCGCCCGGACAGCGTAAGGCCTCCGAGCGCGGCAAAGCGCGCGGCGTAGGCGCGGGTCAACGCCAGCGGATTACTGACGCTGACGGCGCCGGTCCAATGTACCGCGTGCCGGAACACTCCCGCCAACGCCGGCTCGAGCGCAAGCGCGGCGTCGCGATCAAGCGGCACGTTGCCGATGCCGAAGCGCGCGGCAAGGTCGAGCTCCGGCGCTAACGCCGCGAACGCACCGTCGGTGCGGTAAAGCTTGAGCCAACCGCGACGGCTCAGATAGCGCTCCGCGCCGGCTTCGGCGGCCAGTTGCTCGTGCTCGCCGACCGCCCGCGCAAACAACGGCCGCATCAGCTGTGCCGTCTCGACCAGGCGCTGCGGCTGCGAGGCGGCGCGAAAAGCCGCCAGCCAGGGCGCGATCCGCGGCAGATGCGACAAGTGATAATTGGCAACAGGCGAGCGCTTCAGCGCGATCCGCGCCAGCTCGGCGAAACTTGAAGGAAACGCCGCCGGAAAAACGGTGTTGCCCTCGATGATGCCGGCATTGCCGTACGACGTGCCCTCCCCCGGGCCGCCACGATCGATCAGCGCGACCGACAATCCGCGCTTGGCGAGCTGGACCGCGATGGATGTGCCGACGATGCCGGCCCCGAGCACGATGACATCGGTGCGCGCCAGGCGAGCCTCCGTTGTGGCCGAGTTCTAAACGTCGCCGTACGCCGTAATCGTATGCGCACACGTCGGCCGGACCACAAGGCCCAGCACCAATCAGCACCGATTAAAATCACGTGCTTGTCGTGCCGACACGAATTGCGTCGCGCCTAACGATGCGCTGTGCGTCAACGATTGTTGTCAGACGCCTGCAGGGCAATGAGCGTTTGCAGAGTCTGCGGCTCGAAGCGCGGAAACGTGCCGGCGGAAGTCGCGGGCGTTGCGCTGGAAGAGGCCGCCGGCGGGGCCGAGGGCACGCTGGTTTTTTGCGAGCTCGTCAGGGCAAACGATTGCGAGGGGGCATCGCCCTGCGCCGCACTGCTTTGGGATTGTCCCCGCTGCCACAGCGCTTGAAGCTGGGCATAGGGATTGTTGCCATTCGATGCGCCAACCGTAGACATGGCACGCTCCTCGAAGCCATTGGATGCACAATTGATGCGCCAGTGGATGCAGTTACCCGAACATGGCGATGCAAGACCGGGGCCGCCGCTTAAGTGGC
This sequence comes from uncultured Alphaproteobacteria bacterium, assembly GCA_963759345.1. GTDB lineage: Bacteria > Pseudomonadota > Alphaproteobacteria > Rhizobiales > Xanthobacteraceae > BOG-931. Next base: position 99,001 of record CAVWYW010000017.1, on the reverse strand, counting down.
GCTAAGTCAATACGTTTCCCGGCGGAACGCATTTTCGCGGCGGAGCGAAACCTGCACGCCCTCACCTGCCCCCGGCAAATAATGCCGGGTCCGGCGGGGTGCGTTGCCCCTCCCGGCATGGCGTGTTAGGCGAACCGCTCCGGCAAAGTCCTGCGCGGTGTCGATGAGGCCCTCGTGACTCGTCCGCTCATTATCGCTCCGTCGATCCTGTCCGCCGATTTCGCGAAACTGGGCGAGGAAGTCCGCGCGGTTGACGCGGCCGGCGCCGACTGGATCCATGTCGACGTCATGGACGGCCATTTCGTACCCAACATCACCATCGGGCCGGACGTAGTAAAGGCGCTTCGCCCGCACACCAAAAAGGTGTTCGACGTGCACCTGATGATCGCACCGTGCGACCCTTATCTCGAAGCTTTCGCCAAGGCGGGCGCCGACATCATTACGGTGCATGTCGAGGCCGGCCCGCATATCCACCGCTCGCTGCAAACCATCCGCGCGCTCGGCAAGAAAGTCGGCGTGACCATGAATCCCGGCACGCCGGCGGAAGCGGTCGCGCCGGTCATCGACCTCGTCGATCTCATCCTCGTCATGTCGGTCAATCCCGGCTTCGGCGGACAGAAATTCATTCCGGCGGCCATCGACAAAATCCGGAAGCTGCGCGCGCTTGCGGGCGGCCGGCCGATCGACATTGAGATCGACGGCGGCATTACGCCGGAGGTAGCGCCCGAGGTCGTGCGCGCCGGCGCCAACGCACTCGTCGCCGGCGCCGCCGTGTTCAAGGATCGGACGCCTGAATCTTATCGAACAAACATCGCGGCGATCCGCCAGGCGGCGGCGCTCGTCCGCGGGGAGGCTGCGTGATGGGTATTTTGGTTGACGGCAAATGGCGCGACGAGGACCTCCCGCAGGAGACCGGCGCGGCCGGCAATTTCCAGCGGATCGACAGCGTGTTCCGCGACCGCATCACCGCGGACGGCTCATCCGGGTTCAAGGCGGAAGCCGGGCGCTATCACCTCTATGTGGCCTACACCTGCCCGTGGGCGCATCGCACGCAAATCTATCTGGCGCTGAAGAAACTCACCGGCGCGATCAGTGTGGCGATCGCCATTCCCGGCTTGCGCCAGCAAGGCTGGACGTTCGAGGATAATGCCGCGTTTCCGGATTGCCCGCCTGACCGCGTCAACGGCTTCCACTATCTCCACGAAGCCTACAGCGCGAGCAATCCGCACTATACCGGCAAGGTCACCGTGCCGACGTTGTGGGATAAAAAGACCAAGCGCATCGTCAACAACGAGTTCCTCCGAAATCATCCGCATGCTCAATTCGGAGTTCGCCGGCGTCGGCGCCGATCCGACGGATTTCTATCCGCCGCACTTGCGCGCCGAGATCGATCGGGTCAACGCGCAGGTCTATGCCACCGTCAACAACGGCGTCTATCGCTGCGGTTTTGCCCGCTCGCAGGCCGCCTACGACGAAGCTTACGACGCGCTGTTTGCCACGCTGGATGAAATCGAGGCCCGGCTCGGACGCCAGCGTTATCTGGTCGGCAATCAGATCACCGAGGCTGACTGGCGGCTATTCCCCACGCTGGTGCGTTTCGACGTTGCCTATTTCTCGCTGTTCAAATGCAACAGGAACCGGATCGCCGACTATCCAAATCTCCTGAACTACATGCGTGAACTCTATGCGGTCCCGGGCGTCGCCGAGACCGTCAAGCCGCGCTATTACGTCATGGGCTACTACTCGATCACGCGCGTCAATCCGACCGGCATCATTCCGAAAGGAACGCCGGTCGACTTCCGGCAGCCGCACGACCGCGCCCGCTTCGCGGCATAAATTTCGGCGCGGCCGGGTCGCTAATCGCCGGCTGCCGCGGCCGGAATCCCTTGATGCGCTTTCCACTCAGTATTGCACCGCGTAGCGCAATTGTTGAGCGTCGCACGATCTGCTACAGCGCAGGCTTCCCGGCGAGGTGGCGATGATACCGCGTTACACCAGGCCCGAAATGGCGGCGATCTGGTCGCCGGAAACGCGCTTTCGTATCTGGTTCGAGATCGAGGCGCATGCCGCCAGCGCCATGGCCGAACTCGGGATTATTCCGCCGACGGCGGCGGCGAAAATCTGGGCCAAGGGCAAGAACGCCAAGTTCGATATCGCGCGCATCGAGGAAATCGAGCGCGAGACCAAGCACGACGTCGTCGCCTTTCTCACCCATCTGGCCGAGATCGTCGGCCCCGAAGCGCGTTTTGTGCATCAGGGCATGACCTCGTCCGACGTGCTCGACACTTGCCTCAACGTGCAGCTGGTGCGCGCCGCCGACCTCCTGATCGCCGACGTGGAAAAGCTCAACGCCGCACTCAAACGCCGCGCGCTCGAATACAAGTTCACCCCGACTATCGGCCGCTCGCACGGCATCCATGCGGAGCCGACGACGTTCGGGCTTAAGCTCGCTTATGCCTATGCCGAGTTTGCGCGCGCCAGGGAACGCCTGATCGCGGCGCGGGGCGAAGTCGCGACCTGCGCGATTTCCGGCGCCGTCGGCACGTTCGCGCAAGTCGATCCGCGCGTCGAAGCGTATGTCGCGGAGAAAATGGGACTGAAGGTCGAGACGATCTCGACCCAGGTTATCCCGCGCGACCGCCATGCCATGTATTTCGCGGTGCTCGGCGTCGTTGCCTCCTCGATCGAGCGGTTGGCAACCGAAATCCGCCACCTGCAGCGCACCGAGGTTCTGGAAGCGGAGGAGTATTTCTCGGCTGGGCAAAAGGGCTCGTCCGCCATGCCGCACAAGCGCAACCCGGTGCTGTCGGAGAATCTGGTCGGGCTGGCGCGCATGGTCCGCGCCTATGTGATGCCGGCGCTCGAAGATGTCGCGCTCTGGCACGAACGCGACATCTCGCATTCTTCGGTCGAGCGCATGATCGGACCCGACGCGACGGTGACGCTCGATTTTGCCCTCACTCGCCTCGCCGGCATCATCGACAAGCTGATTGTCTACCCCGACAACATGCGCAAGAACCTCGACCGACTCGGCGGTCTGGTTCACTCGCAGCGCGTCCTGCTGGCACTGACGCAGAAGGGCGTAACGCGCGAAGACGCCTACGCCATGGTCCAGCGCAACGCCATGAAGACCTGGCGCGGCGAAGGCGATTTTCTCGCGCTCCTCAAGGCCGATGCCGAGGTGCGCAAATACCTTAACGAAAAAGAGCTCACCGCTAATTTCGACCTCGATTTTCACTTCGCGCAGGTCGACACGATCTTCCGCCGTGTCTTCGGCTGAACGTTGGCGTTAAAGTAAACACGCGGCGGCGGACGACCCGATTGCCGGCCGTCAATTTCGTATGTCACGACTCGCATGATGGCGGCTGCCGAAACGATTCTGGTGTTTGACTCCGGGCTCGGCGGTCTCACGGTCTACCGTGAGATCGCGGCGGCGCGCCCCGGCACCGATTTCATTTACGTCGCCGACGATGCGGCGTTTCCCTATGGAGCGATGCCCGAACCCGCGCTCGTGGCCCGGGTCGTCGCGCTGATGGGCGAATTGATCGCGGCGCACCGGCCCGACCTCATTGTCATCGCCTGCAACACCGCTTCGACCATCGTGCTGCCCGATTTGCGCAAAAAATTCTCGCTGCCCTTTGTCGGCACGGTGCCGGCGATCAAGCCCGCTTGCGCAAACTCCGTCACCCGACATGTTGCCGTGCTCGGCACTGAGGCAACGGTTGCGCGCGAATATACCCGCGCGTTGATCCGCGACTACGCCGGAGATTGCCGGGTGACGCTGGTCGGATCAAAAGCGCTCGCCGCCTATGCGGAAGCGGAGCTTGCCGGAACGCCGGTCAGTGACGAAGCAATTTGCGCGGAAATCGCGCCGTGCTTTCGCGACGAGGGCGCGCGGACGGATACCGTCGTGCTGGCCTGCACCCATTATCCCTTGCTGATTGATCGCCTGCGGCAGCTCGCCCCGTGGCCGGTCGCTTTTGTCGATCCGGCGCCGGCCATTGCACGTCGCGTCAACGAGCTTCTTGGTCCCGCGCCCTCCCCCAAACGTTCCGGCACGACCCGCGCCATTTTCACCTCAGGCCGCGCGCCGCGAACCGCGCTCGCCCGCTTTGGCATTCACGCGGAACTGCCGGCCTCAACCGGCGCCGGCTGACCGGGCCTGCCGGTTCGCTCGCTTGCCGTCTGATCGCGCCGCCGATACGCTTTCGTTGTCTTGATCTCGCCGGGACGCGAGGCCGCCACCATGACCGTTGCCGTCCAGACCGGGCGTAGCGCCTGGTATCTCAATCGCTGGAATCAGCTGATCCTCGGCGATCATCGCCATGATGGCGATCTCCAGCCCGCAATATGTGTGGACGCTGTTCACCGGCCCGCTCAATCAAAAGCTTGGAACGACGCTGGCGCAATTGCAGTGGACGTTCTCGCTCCTGATTATTCTGCAAACCTGGCTGTCGCCGTTGCAGGCGCATCTGGTCGATCGCTTCGGCCCGCGCGCGCTGATCGCCTTCGGCGCGCTGCTGTCAGGCGGCAGCTGGATCGCCTCCGCCTACGTGGATAATCTCTGGGCGCTCTATTTCACTTATGGGGTGCTCGGCGGATTTGGCACCGGCATCATTTACGTCGGCATCATCGGCCTGATGGTGCGGTGGTTTCCCGACCGCCGCGGGCTCGCAACCGGGCTTGCCGCGGCGGGTTACGGCTTCGGCGCTGTCTTCACCAGCTTTCCGATCGACAACATGATCAAAAGCGCCGGCTACGCGCAGACGCTGGTCGTTTGGGGGATTATTCAGGGCGTGATCGGTATCCTCGCCGCGCAAGGGCTGCGCGTGCCGCCGGAGAATTATCAGGTTCCAGGCTCGACGCCGGCCGCTGCAATCGCCGCCCAGCAGACCCATCGCAGCTACTCGCCGCGCGAGATGCTGCAGAATCCGGTATTCTATCTGTTGTTCCTGATGATGAGCATGATGTCGACCTCAGGCTTGATGGTCGTCTCCAATGTCGGGCCATTCGCCAAGGAATTCGGGGTCGCCGACATGCTGGTGCTCGGCATGGCGGCGCTGCCGTTGTCGCTGACGCTCTCCCGCGTCACCAACGGGCTGACGCGGCCATTCTTCGGCTGGGTCTCCGATCACATCGGCCGCGAAGCGACCATGGCGCTCGCCTTCTCGCTGGAAGCGATCGCCATCCTGATCCTGTTTGCCTTCATCAACCAGCCGGCGCTGTTTGTGGTGTTGACCGGGCTCGTCTTCTTCGGCTGGGGTGAAATTTTTTCGCTGTTTCCTTCGACATTAACCGACACCTTTGGCCCGAAGTACGCGGCGACCAACTACGGTTTTCTCTATATCGCCCAAGGCGTCGGCTCGATCCTCGGGGGGCCGGCGGCTGCGTTTCTCAAGCAAACGACGGGAAACTGGACCGCCGTGTTCATCATCGTCGCCGTCCTCGACGCGCTGACCGCGCTGCTGGCGATTACAGCGCTGCGGACGTTGCGGCACCGGCATTTTGCCAGCCAGTAAACCCGCCTCGCCCGTTAGTTTGACACTATGGCGGTTTGCACCTAAATACCGGGCGCGGCGCGGGCCTATGTGGCCCGCGCTGTGTTTCGCGACCCGCGGTTTGCGCCGGCGCTTCGGCGGCAAACCTGTCGGTTTCCCCCCTCGCGGTAAGAGGCGGAGAGACAGGAGGAGGGCGCGATCCTCAGCCAGGCGGCATGATCCCGAACAGCATTTCCAGCTCTCGGACAAGGTCATGCCCTAACGCAATCAGCGAGGACGCGAATGACCAAGCGCCATGAGGCGAAGTACAAGATCGACCGCCGGTTAGGCCAGAATATCTGGGGCCGCCCCAAGTCGCCGATCAACAAACGCGAATACGGCCCGGGCCAGCACGGCCAGCGCCGCAAAGGCAAGCTTTCCGATTACGGCGTGCAGCTGCGCGCCAAACAGAAGCTCAAGGGCTATTACGCCAACATGTCAGAGCGGCACTTCCGCGGCATCTACGACGAGGCGCGGCGGCTCAAAGGCGACACCGGCGCGCACATGATCGGGCTCCTGGAGCGCCGGCTCGACACCATGATCTATCGGGCGAAGTTCGTGCCCACCGTGTTCGCGGCGCGTCAGTTCGTCAACCACGGCCACGTCAAGGTGAATGGGCGGCGGGTGACGATCCCGAGCTTTCGCGTGAAGGTCGGCGATCTGATTGAGGTCAAGGACAAATCGAAGCAGCTCGCTTTGGTGCTGGAAGCGACCGCACTCGCCGAGCGCGACGTGCCGGATTACATCGAGGTCGATCACTCGAAGATGACGGCGAAGCTATCACGCGTGCCGGTCATCGGCGACGTGCCGTATCCGGTCGTGATGGAACCGCACCTCGTCGTCGAGTACTACTCACGCTAACCAAGCGGCGTGGGAGATTTCCCGCGCCTTGAACGAATCAAAGTCGACCTGTGCTGCACTGCGGCATCGCTGACCGCGATGCAGCGCAGCGCTGAGTTATGCACCTCTTCTTTGGTCGCAACTTGAACAATCAATTTCTCCCGCGTACCTTCGAGCCGCAAGCTGTGCATCTATCGTGAAAGCGTTCGCACGGGGCTGCTTAACAAACTTAAGGGGAGAACGTACATGGATGCGTTAGGAAGGGTAAAAAGCTGGATCGGCGCGTTGACGGAAATCGGGCTGATGCTGTTGGCGCTGGCAATCGTCGCGGCGCTCCTGGTTGGGGCAAATCTACCGTTCTTCGGCAACGTCACTGCCAACATCATGGCGCTCGTCAAGAGCCTCGGTGATGCCGGCCTCGTCGGCTTGATCGCGCTTGGCGTGATCATCTGGCTGTTCTCTTCGCGGCGGATGGCCTAACGCCGCAGCCAAGTTACAACACACGTGTGCCAACGTTGGGTGGCGAGAACTCTCCCACCCAACGCTTTGAATTGAAGTCCCGCTCCGGAAAATTTAAGGGCCGATCGCTTCGAGCTGAAGCGAACGCGTTCGTGAGGGCGTGCGATGCTGGACTATCTGCAAAAGGCCAAACAATACCTCTGGGCGTTCGTCGAGATCGGATTTCTGACGGTGCTGGCCGTCGTGCTGCTCTATCTGATCCTCGGCGCCAATTCAGGTGTGTTTGTTTCCGGCGTCGCGGACAACGTGATCAAGTTCGCCGCCGCCATTCCCTCGCAGAGCCTGGTCGGGCTCGCCATCGTGCTGGCGATCGTGTTCCTGATCGCCAACCGCATGCGCTGACTGCGCTCGAAAGTCCGGCCCTAAAAATGACTTGGCCGGGACCACGCCCGGCCACAATCATCTCTGGTTATGCGCCGCCAACGCCCTAGACTTGGGCGCTCTCCTTCAGCGCAATGCCCTTGTCCTTGAGCAGCGATTGCAGTTCGCCGGCCTGGAACATCTCGCGGATGATGTCGCAGCCGCCGACGAATTCGCCCTTGACGTAGAGCTGCGGGATCGTCGGCCAGTTGGAGTAGGACTTGATGCCGCCGCGCAGGTCATCGTTCTCGAGCACATTGAGGCCCTTGTAGGAGACGCCGATATAATCGAGGATCTGCACAACTTGGCCGGAGAACCCGCACATCGGGAACTGCGGCGTGCCCTTCATGAACAGCACGACGTCGTTTGCCTTCACCTCGTTGTCAATGAATTGCTCGATGGACATCGCAGTCTTCCTTGTTGGTGCGGTCGGCGCGCCAGAACGTCGACTCTCTCTACGTTGCTAACCTCAATATATGTAACCCAAAACGCCAGCAAAGCCCATGCCATCAATTCAACCCGGATGGTCAATTTCGTCCGGAAACGAAATAACCATCTCCGCCCTTACCAGGGGGATGGACTTCCAACCGAGCCGGGACGGAAAGAAGGCCATGGCGCGGTAACGGCGGCAGCATCACGGCTCCGGTGTGCCGGTTTGCAGTGCCAGCGCATGCAGTTTGCCGCCCATTTCGCCCTTGAGGGCGGCATAGACGATCTGGTGCTGCTGCACGCGGGATTTGCCGCGGAAGGACTCGGCGATGACGGTGGCGGCGTAATGGTCGCCGTCACCCGCCAGATCGCGGATGGTCACCTGGGCGTCCGGAATGCTGGCCCGGATCAGCCGCTCGATATCGCCCGCAGCCATAGCCATGGACCATCTCCTTACCGCCCCGAGCGCAACTGCGGCTTACCAGATTCCTCCTTGGGCAGGAAAGCCCGCGCGACGACGCAGCCCCCTAACGCCAGAGTTCCTTGGTCGCGAGCCGCGCGCCGGCGGCCAACGCCTCAAGTTTTGCCCAGGCGATCTGGGGATGGATGCGGCCGCCAAAGCCGCAATCGGTGCCGGCGATGACGTTTTCGCGGCCGACAATGTTGGCGTAGCGCACGATCCGGTCGGCAACGACCTGGGGATGTTCGACGATGTTGGTCGCGTGGCTGACGACGCCGGGGATGAGCAGCTTGCCGTCGGGAAGCTTGACGTCCTTCCAGACGCGCCATTCGTGCTCATGGCGGACATTGCCCGCCTCCACCGAATAGGCGGCGGCGTTGACGCTGAGCACGAGGTCGACAATGTCCTGCAACGGAATGTCGGTGGTGTGCGGGCCGTGCCAGCTGCCCCAGCAGATGTGAAAGCGGATCCGGTCGGCAGGCAAGCCGCGCAAAGCGTGATTGAGCGCCTCGATCCGCACCCGCTCGAATTTCTTGAATTCGGCAAGCGGCGGCTCCGGATTGATCATGTCCCAGTTGTCCGGAAGGCTTGGATCGTCGATCTGCAGGACGATTCCGGCATCGACGATCGCTTTATATTCTTCATGCATTGCATCGGCGGCAGCGAAGACGAATTCCTCCTCGGTCTTGTAGTGGAGGTCCTCGCCGCGGGCGAAGCTTCCCGGCCCGATCGAGCACATGAAGCCCTCCTCCGCGCCGACTGCCGCCATCGCTTTCTTCAGGTTGGCGATATCGGCGGCAATCGCAGCGTGCCCGATGTATTTGATCGGCGCGGTGCAAACCGGGCGCCGCGGGCGGCGCCGGGCCGCGCTGCCGAGCAAGGTGCCGGTCGATTCCGGGTCTTGATAAAACTCGCTAAACTTCTGCCAGTCGCGACGATTGGTCATCGTCGTCAACGCCATATCGGCGACGCTGGATTTTTTGTGCTGGGACTCAGGAACCGAGTTCCGCCGGCACGAACCCCTCCATGCGCGCGAAGGCGTAATTCCACCACACGCCGTAGTCATAGTTTGCCGCCATCGGCTTGCCGAACTCGCCGTCGTCGGGAATGTCGACGCCGACCTCGCGCTGCTTGCGTACGACGTCGGCGACGGCCGCGCCGAGGGTCTTTGCGTAAGCCGCATCATCCACCTTCTCCCCCTGCGCGCGGGCCCGGTTCAGCGCTATCAGGTCGGCCGGCCTCGACAAACTGCCGGAGTGAGTGGTGATGATACGATCGGTGCTGCGTTTCATGTGATTGCCTCCCTGGGACGCGTACTTTCATATAACCGGGGCAATCTCACAACCCGCTGTCGGTCACTGCCGATATGCCCAAACTGGCGATTCGGATTGCGCGGGTGGGCAGGCTTTAGTTTGAGCCTGCCATGTAGGCGGGAAGCCACTCCTCAAAACGCTTGAGGAGATCGCCGATGGGCAAAGGCCGTTCGTCGCCGAAGGCGAGAACGCGGCCACCGGTCGCACCAAGACGCATGATCGGCACTGCAGCCGTGTTTGCAAGTTGCATGACCCGGTCCGCGTCCTTCGCGGTGATCACGTAGCGCGCCTGATCTTCGCCGAACCAGAAGGCATGCGCGGGAACGTCCGCAGGCGCTTCCAGCACCGCGCCGAGACGCGACGCCATCGCCATCTCGGCAAGCGCGACCAGAAGCCCGCCGTCGGAAACGTCGTGCACCGCCGTGACCAGACCGTCGCTGATCAGCGCACGGACGAAATCACCGTGGCGGCGCTCGGCGGCAAGATCGACCGGAGGCGGCGCGCCCTCCTCCCGCCCGCAGATTTCGCGCAGATAAAGCGACTGGCCGAGCCAGCCTGTCGTTTCGCCGATCAGCAGGATCGCTTCACCTTCGGCTTTGAACGCGAGCGTCATCGATCTCGTGAAGTCATCGAGGATGCCGACGCCGCCGATGGTGGGTGTCGGCAGGATCGCCCGGCCGTTGGTCTCGTTGTAGAGCGAGACGTTGCCGGAGACGATCGGGAAATCGAGCGCGCGGGCGGCTTCGCCGATGCCGCGAATGCAGCCGACCAGTTGCCCCATGATCTCCGGCCGCTCGGGATTGCCGAAGTTCAGATTGTCGGTCAGCGCCAGCGGGCGCGCGCCGACGGCGGTGAGATTGCGCCAGGCTTCCGCCACCGCCTGCTTGCCGCCCTCGAACGGATCGGCCTCGCAATAACGCGGCGTGACGTCGGACGTGAGCGCCAACGCCTTGGGTCCTTCCTCGACGCGCACGACAGCGGAATCGCCGCCCGGCCGCTGCACCGTATTGCCGAGGATGACGTGATCGTATTGCTCGAACACCCAGCGCTTGGAGCAGAGGTCCGGCGAACGCGATGAGTTTCTCCAACGCATCTGCGATTGCTCATCGGCGGCTTGCACCGAAGCTGCGTCGATCACTGGCAATGGCGCGCTGTCGGCGAAGGGACGATCATAGACCGGCGCCTCGTCACCGAGCTCCTTGATCGGCAGGTCGGCCATGACCGCGCCGCCATGCCGGATCAGAAAACGTTTCGTCGGCGTGGTTTCGCCGACCACGGCAAAATCGAGCCCCCATTTGCGGAAGATCGCTTCGGCTTCCTTCTCCTTCTCCGGCTTGAGCACCATGAGCATGCGCTCCTGGCTTTCGGAGAGCATCATCTCGTAGGCGCTCATGCCGGTCTCGCGGCACGGCACCCGGTCGAGATCGAGCGTGACGCCGAGATCGCCCTTGGCGCCCATCTCGACCGCGGAGCAGGTCAGGCCGGCGGCGCCCATGTCCTGAATGGCGATGACGCAGCCTTTGGCCATGATTTCCAGACAGGCTTCGAGCAGCAGCTTCTCCGAGAACGGATCGCCGACCTGCACCGTCGGCCGCTTCTCCTCGGCGTCGGCGCCGAACTCGGCCGAGGCCATGGTGGCGCCGTGAATGCCGTCGCGCCCGGTCTTCGAGCCGAGATAGACGATCGGCATGCCGACGCCGGACGCGGCGGAATAGAAAATCTTGTCCTTTCTGGCGATCCCGACCGCCATGGCATTAACGAGGCAATTGCCGTCGTAGCGGCGATGGAAGCGCACCTCGCCGCCGACCGTCGGCACGCCGAACGAATTGCCGTAGCCGCCGATGCCGGCAACCACGCCGGAAACGAGGTGGCGCGTTTTCGGATGCTTCGGGTCGCCGAAGGAAAGCGCGTTGAGGCAGGCGATCGGCCGCGCCCCCATGGTGAACACGTCGCGCAAAATGCCGCCGACGCCGGTCGCCGCGCCCTGATAGGGCTCGATGTAGCTCGGGTGGTTGTGGCTCTCCATCTTGAACACGACCGCGAGCCCGTCGCCGATGTCGATGACGCCGGCGTTCTCGCCCGGCCCCTGGATCACCCACGGCGCCTTGGTCGGCAGCGTGCGCAAATGGATCTTCGATGATTTGTACGAGCAGTGCTCGTTCCACATCGCCGAAAAAATGCCGAGCTCGGTGAAACTCGGCGTGCGGCCGATGAGCTTGACGATGCGCTCGTATTCGTCGGGCTTGAGCCCGTGCCGGGCGATCAGCTCTGGGGTAATCGCAGGTTCGTTGGAAATCACGCGATTGTTCTAGTCCGCTATCCCGGCGTTTTCATCCGTCATGGCCGGGCTTGTCCCGGCCATCCACGCCTTATTTTGTGCATGTAAAGACGGAGATGCCCGGGACAAGTCCGGACAACGGCACCGCTCACGCGGCCAATTTAAAGTGATCCACCAGCCCCGCGAACAATCCGCGCCCGTCGGTCCGCCCCATGGACGCTTCGACGTGGTTTTCCGGGTGCGGCATCATGCCGAGCACGTTGCCGCGCTCGTTGATGATGCCGGCGATGGCGTTCATGGCGCCGTTGTGGTTCCAGTCCGGGTCGACCATGCCGTCCGGCGACGCATAGCGGAACAGCACCCTGCCCTCGCCTTCGAGCCGCGCGATGGTTTCGCCGTCGGCGATATAGTTGCCTTCGCCGTGCGCCACCGGGACGCGGATCACCTGGCCGGCATTATAGCCGCGGGTGAACGGCGTGTCGGAGCGCTCCACGCGCAGGTAGACGTCGCGGCAGATAAAGCGCAGTTGCGTGTTGCGCATCAGCACGCCGGGAAGAAGCCCGGCCTCGCACGCGATCTGAAAGCCGTTGCACACGGCGAGCACCAGACCGCCTTGTTGGGCGAAAGCGCGCTACCGCTGCCATGATCGGCGCGCGCGCCGCAATCGCGCCGCAGCGCAGGTAATCGCCGTAGGAAAAACCGCCGGGAATGACGACGAGATCGGTGCCGGGCGGCAGCGCGGTTTCGGCGTGCCAGACCATCGCCGGCTCCCGTCCCGAGATCAGCCGCAGCGCCCGCGCCATGTCGCGCTCGCGATTGATGCCCGGAAAGACGAGTATGGCCGACTTCATGGCGGTCCTAGTGCGGCAGCATTATCCGGTGACCTCGACGCGGTAATTCTCGATCACGGTGTTGGCGAGGAGTTTCTCCGCGGCGCTCTTGAGCGCGGCCTCGGCGCCGGCGCGGTCGGCGCCTTCAATCTCGATGTCGAACACCTTGCCCTGGCGGACGCTGGCGATCCCGTTCACCCCGAGCGAGCGCAGCGCGCCTTCGATGGCCTTGCCCTGCGGATCGAGAATGCCGGATTTGAGCGTGACGATGACGCGGGCTTTCATGGTCGAGGCTCCAGCCTCGCCCCTTCAATAGGCATAAGTCGCCGCACCCGCAACCGCCGCCCGCCCGAGGGCAGTGCGAATTTATTTCAAGCCGGTATCGCGATAAATTTCCGACAGCGGCAACGAAATGCCGAGCGACGGCAATTCGAGCGATTCCTCGGCCGATCGAAGCGTGCTGCTCCGCGAACTCGGCGTCGCGCGCGAACACGACGACTTCAATCGCATCCTGGGCAATCACGACATAGTGGGTGAGCGACGGCAAACTCGTATACGCTGTGCGCTTCCAGCGCAGATCACGCTCGCTGTGGAGGGCGAAAGAATTTCAAAGGCGACAATCACGTCGCCGAGTTTCGCGGCCATAGGGATCGCGTCTCACCGTTCCGGCAGGCGGAATAAAGAACGTCCGGCTCCGGCAGACTTGTATCCGACACACGGACGCCAATACCCGGGAATAGCCTCCCAAGAGCGCGGATGCTGTCGCTGCCTGATTGCCGAGCGCAGCATGGCAAGATTTCTAAGAATCCACTGGTGGATGGTCACTCGGCGACGCATTCAAGATCGGCTCCCCGTCGATCAGCTCCCACTTTTCCTTGTCCGGCCGCGTGTCGGTGAAGGCATAAATACTCCTCCACCGTCATCGGACCAGTCTTGATCGTTGGGACGCCCACGGGACGCGAGCTCCGCGCTCAGCCCTTGACGAGGACCGGACCGGCGCCTTGCGGCCGCTCGCCTTCGCTCATGATGCCGAGCCGCTTGGCGACTTCGGTGTAGGCTTCGACGAGCCCGCCGAGATCGCGCCGGAAGCGGTCCTTGTCGAGCTTTTCGTTCGACTTGATGTCCCACAGCCGGCAGGAATCCGGGGAAATCTCGTCGGCGACGACGATCCGCATCAGATCGTTCTCCCACAGCCGGCCGGTCTCCATCTTGAAATCGACCAGACGGATGCCGACGCCGAGGAACAGCCCGGAGAGGAAGTCGTTGACGCGAATGGCGAGCGACATGATGTCGTCGATCTCCTGCGGCGTCGCCCAGCCGAACGCGGTGATGTGCTCTTCCGACACCATCGGGTCGTTGAGCTGATCGTTCTTGTAGTAGAACTCGATGATCGAGCGCGGCAGTTGCGTGCCTTCCTCGATGCCGAGCCGCTGCGACAGCGAACCGGCGGCGACGTTGCGCACCACGACTTCGAGCGGAATGATCTCGACCTCGCGAATGAGCTGCTCGCGCATATTGAGCCGGCGGATGAAGTGCGTCGGAACCCCGATGTCGTTGAGGTGCTGGAAGACGTATTCGGAAATCCTGTTGTTCAGGACCCCCTTGCCTTCGATCACCTGATGCTTCTTGGCGTTGAAGGCGGTCGCATCGTCCTTGAAGTGCTGGATCAGAGTTCCCGGCTCGGGTCCTTCATAAAGGACCTTCGCCTTGCCTTCATAGATGCGGCGACGGCGGCTCATCGGAGTGTACCGTGGCTTGGTGAAATCCATGGATTGCCGTGGCTCCAGTTTTCGTGTCGAGGTCCGCGGCGGCGGCGAGGGCATGCGACTCAAACGCTGCCCCTCCGCGACCGGAAAGCTAGCTGAACGCGACGCGGAGCACAATTGACATAGACCTGCGCGGGCCAAGCCGCAACGATCATGTTCAGGCCATGTTCGGTCCGCCGTGGCGGTTGCCTTGACGAGCCACCCTCGATATGCAAGGCGGCAGCGCTTCTGGCTAGTTCCATCACAGGCATCAGGACGTAACAGTATGACCACGTTCGACAAGCGCGAGGAAGGTTTCGAGCAGCAATTCGCGCACGACGAAGAACTGCGCTTCAAGGCGACCGCGCGCCGCAACAAGCTCCTCGGCCAATGGGCCGCGGAAAAACTTGGGCTCAGCGGCGCGGAGGCGGAGAGCTACGCCAAGGCTATGGTCATGAGCGATGTCGAAGCTGGCACGCACGACGTGATGGGGAAGATCCGCAAGGACTTCGCCGCCAAGGGCGTGGTGCAGTCCGATCACCAGATCGGCCGCGTCATGACCGAGCTGATGGAAAAGGCGATCGCCGACGTCAAAGCCGGGAAATAACGGCTGCGGCGACGAGCCTCTCTTTCCAGCAAATGTAGCGCAGCGAGCATCATGGCCATACCCGCGTTCACTCTTGCCCGCCGGCTGCGCGCCGGCGAAACCATATTCAGCGGCTGGTGCAGCCTGCCCTATCCGCTGGTCGCCGAGACCATCGGCCGCGAAGGGTTTCCCGCGGTGACGATCGAAGGCCAACACGGGCTGTGGGACGTCGGCGCGATGCTCACCGGCATAGCGGCGGTGCGACAAGGCGGCGCGGCGCCGGTCGTGCGCGTGCCGGTCGGCGATTTTGCGCTGGTCTCCCGTGTGCTCGACTTCGGCGCTGAAGGCGTTATCGCCCCGATGATCAACACCGCCGCCGATGCACGCGCCTTCGCGGCGTCGGCCAAATACCCGCCGGTCGGCGAACGAAGCTGGGGCCCGCATCGGGTGACTGCGCTGGCCGGGCTTGCCGATCAGTCGATCTATCTGCGCGAAGCCAACGATCACGTGATCACGCTGGCGATGATCGAGACCCGCACCGCGCTCGACAATCTCGAAGCGATCATCGACACGCCGGGCATTGACGGCCTGTTCCTCGGTCCGTCCGACCTTTCGATCGCGCTTTCGGACGGCAAGAGTCTCGACCCGCTGGCGAAGGAGGTCGATCGCGAACTCGACCGCATGGTCGCCGCCGCGCAGAAGGCCGGCAAGATTCCCGGCGCCTTTTGCCATACCGCCGAACGCGCGGCAGCGCTGGACAAGCGCGGCGTGCGCTTCCTCGCGGTCATGAGCGACATCGCGATGCTGCGCGCCGGCGCCGCCGCGGCGCTGAAGGTGCTCAACGCAAGCTGAACGCTGGCGTCACTTCGGTATGACGCGAAACGTGACGTTGCCGTTGATGTTGAACCCGTCGCTCTTTTGCTGGTTGAAATTCTGACCGCCCCTCACCCGCTGGACGTTGACGTTGACCGAATCGAGCCGACAATCGCTGGCCAGCACGTCGCGCAGCGTAATCGCCCGCTCCAGCCGATCGAGCACCGCACCGGGATCCGACTCCACATCGCTGGCGGCGACTTCAACCACGCGATAATCGCGCGCGGCCAGCCACGCGCGTTTTGCCGCGCGCGCTTTTGCCGCTTCAGCGCTTTCCTCGGCCGGCACGAGGTCGATGACGACGCGCAGCGGAAACGAGACAAAGTCGCAGATGTGTTGTCCGATCGGCGTCTGCCGCTTAAAGCCGCGGCCGGCGAAGCGCCGGTCGTTGACCAGCGCCTGCCACAGCACGCGCTCGGCCTCGGTCGGATTGCGGCGCAGCAGCCGCGACAGCCCGCGCACCGGGCCGCGCTCGTTCGGCACCCGGCCGCCGCCATGCTCGGCAAGGAGCGCCCGCAACAGCTCGGCTTCCTCGCCGTCGAGCACGCCGCCCCGCGCCGGTCCCTTGCGGCCCTCGGCGATCGCCATGATCACGCCGTGCAGCGTCTGAATGTCCTGCTGCGTCGGCTGCATGCGGGTAAAGATGTTGCGCAGATTGATCTGCATGGTCTCGCGCTTGTCGGGCGGGCGGAAGAATTCGACCGCCTCCAGCTCGCGTTCGAGCGCCGCAAAGAAAGCCAGCAGCTGCTGTTTAGGAGCGGGCGCGGATTTGTCCGGCATGGTGAACGGCAGCTTGCCGCCGCTTGAAACTTTGAACCATTCGTAGGCCACGATCACCACGGCCTGCGCCAGATTGAGCGAGGCAAACGCCGGATTGACCGGCAAGGTGAGGATGCGATCGGCGAGCGCGATCTCGTCGTTCTCGAGCCCGTTGCGCTCGCGGCCGAACACGATTGCGACGGTTTCGGCGGCAGCAAGCCGCGGCGCCATCAACACCGCCGCTTCCGCAGCGCCGATGACCGGCTTGGCCTGGTCGTGGGCGCGCGCCGTTGCGGCAACGACGAAGCTGCAGTCGGCGATTGCTGCGGCGAGCGTATCGTAAAGCTCCGCGCGCTCCAGAATGCGGTCGGCGCCCGCCGCCATGATGCGGGCTTTGTCATTGGGCCAGGCTTGGCGCGGCGCGACGAGCCGCAGCCGCGACAGGCCGAAATTAGCCATGGCGCGGGCGGCAGCGCCGATATTCTCGCCGAGCTGCGGCTCGACCAGGATGACGACCGGGCCCGCCGGCGCGGCCCATTCCTTGGTGCTGTCGGTCCCTGCCCCAGGCATCGGTCGAACCCCGCGCAATGTCGGCTTTCTCCGTCGCGCCGCGAATGCTATAGCGGCGCCGGACGGGGCGCGCGAGCGCGTTCCGTTCCTGCCGGGTGCTTCATCCTTCATCATTCAAAGGTCATCTGAAATGGCGAAAATCAAAGTGGCCAACCCGGTGGTCGAGATGGACGGCGACGAGATGACCCGGATCATCTGGCAGTCCATCAAGGACAAGCTGATCTTCCCGTATCTCGACATCAACCTGATGTACTTCGATCTCGGCATCGGGAAGCGCGACGAGACCCGCGACCAGATCACCATCGATGCCGCCGAGGCGACCAAGAAGGTCGGCGTCGCGGTCAAGTGCGCGACCATCACGCCGGACGAGGCCCGGGTGAAGGAGTTCAACCTGCATGAGATGTACCGTTCGCCGAACGGCACCATCCGCAACATTCTCGGCGGCGTGATCTTCCGCGAGCCGATCATCTGCAAAAACGTGCCGCGGCTGGTTCCGGGCTGGACCAAGCCGATTATCATCGGCCGCCACGCCTATGGCGATCAGTACCGCGCCACCGACTACAAGATCCCCGGCAAGGGCAAGCTCTATCTGACTTTCGTCGGCGACGACGGCCAGGAAATCAAGCGCGAGGTCTTCCAGTTCCCCGGCGCCGGCGTTGCCATGGCGATGTACAACCTCGACAGCTCGATCTACGACTTCGCCCGCGCCTCGATGAACTATGCGCTCGGCCGCGGCTATCCGCTCTATCTGTCGACCAAGAACACCATCATCAAAGTCTATGACGGGCGCTTCAAGGATATTTTCCAGGAAGTGTTCGACAAGGAGTTCAAGGACAAGTTCGCCGAGAAGAAGCTCACCTACGAGCACCGCCTGATCGACGACATGGTGGCGGCGGCGCTGAAATGGTCGGGCGGGTACGTCTGGGCCTGCAAGAACTACGACGGCGACGTGCAGTCGGATACGGTGGCGCAGGGCTACGGCTCGCTCGGCCTGATGACCTCGGTGCTGACCACGCCGGACGGCAAGATCGTCGAAGCGGAGGCCGCCCACGGCACCGTGACGCGGCATTACCGCGAGCATCAGAAGGGCCACGAGACCTCGACCAATTCCATCGCCTCGATCTACGCCTGGACGCGCGGGCTCGCCCATCGCGCCAAGCTCGACAACAATGCCGCGCTGGCGAAATTCGCCACGACACTGGAGCACGTCACGGTCGCCACCGTGGAATCCGGCTTCATGACCAAGGACCTCGCGCTCCTGGTCGGTCCCGACCAGAAATGGCTTTCGACCACCGGCTTCCTCGACAAGGTCGACGAGAACTTGAAGAAGGCGATGGCATGAGCACCATGATGGCGAACCCGGTGCGCTGCGTCCGGGCGCTGCTATTGTTGCCGCTTGCGATGCTCGTCGTCCAAGCCGAGGCTGCACTCGCCCAGATGCCGGCAGCGATCGCCGCGCCGGACGCGACGCCGATCGTCACGCTGCATGCCGCAGGCGCGCAGATTTACCAATGCAAGGCGGGGAGCGACGGCAAGCTGACGTGGGCCTTTCGCGAGCCGATCGCGGCGCTGATCGCCGACGGCCAGACTGTCGGCCGTCATTACGCCGGCCCCACGTGGGAGCATAACGATGGCAGCGCCGTGACCGGCAAGGTTGTCGCCCATGCGCCGGGAGCGACACCAAACGACGTCGCCTGGCTTAAACTTGAGGTCGTTGGCCGCCGCGGCAGCGGAACGCTCAGCGCTGCCAGCATTGTGCAGCGCACCAACACCTCGGGCGGCGCCCTCTCCGGCGCCTGCGATGCTGCGGGCGCGCTGCGCAGCATCCCCTACTCGGCGGACTACGTTTTTCTGCGCCGCGGCGGCTGAACGCCATAACCCGTGAACGCCATAACCCGACCGGACCGGGCCGGCGGCTGCGGCCCAGCCCGCCTATCTCAGGTTTATGGCTAAGCGAAAGCTAAGTGTGGTGGCAACTCTTGCGATCGTCGTGCCGCTCCTGGTCATTCTGGCCGCCGCGCTATGGTATGCCGCCGGCGCCTGGGTGTCGCTCGGCGGCCCGCCGATGCCGGCAACCGGCTATATCGCCATGGTTCTTGGCATCGTGTTTTCGCTGATCATCGGCTGCGGGCTGATGGCGCTTTTGTTCTACTCAAGCCGCCATGGCTACGATGAGCCCTACCAGGCCGACGGAGACAACCGCGATTAGGCAGTGGCCGCGCGAACGAGGCCGCGCCAATGAGAAATTCTGTGATGATCATCAACTCAATTTAAGCAATTTGACCTTACCAAGGCATTCAAGAGGAGAGCTTGTTAAGCGTATCTCCCGACCGCGAGCGAATTCAGGACGCGCAGGGTCTGCGCAAATTAGTTCGGAGGCAGCAATGATTTTCTCCCGTAATCAAACCAGGTGGACCGCTATCGCATTGATCGCTGCGTCCGCCGCTTTTACCGCAACGCCGGGCTTCGCCGTGCCGCGCTATGATGGCGTCTGGAGCGTGTCAATCGTCACCAGGAAGGGCGACTGTCCCGCTAGCTACCGTTACCCGATGCTGATCGACCATGGCGTGCTTGCCAATGGCGGCGCGATCGCCCTTAACGTCAGCGGCAGGGTCGCCCAAAGCGGCGCCATCAAGGTCATGGTCTCAAGCGGTGACAAGAGCGCCATCGGCTACGGCCGGCTCGCCGGCAATGCCGGCAGCGGCTCCTGGAAGGCGGCGTCCTGCTCGGGCTCCTGGACCGCCGAGCGCCGGAGCTCGTAACACTTCCAACGTTATTGGAGCGCGTTTCCCGGGCGCAGCGCAGCACGCAGTGGTGCGCTGCGCCCGGGATCGTTTCGGCCTTAGAGATTATAGAAAATCCCGGATCAGCGGTGCAGCGTTGCGCGCTGCACCGCGTCCGGGATACGCACTACCAAACGGCCTTTACGCCTCCGCGGCGTCATCGTCGGCGGCGGCATCCTCACCGGCGAGAATTTTTTCGGCGATCAGGCCGGCATTCTGGCGGACGGCCGCCTCGATCTTTGCGGCCATGTCGGGATTGGCCTTGAGGAAACTCTTGGCGTTCTCGCGGCCCTGGCCGATCCTTTGGCTGTCATAGGAGAACCAGGCGCCGGACTTTTCCACCACGCCGGCCTTGACGCCGAGATCGATCAGTTCGCCGGTCTTGGAAACGCCTTCGCCGTACATGATGTCGAACTCTACCTGCTTGAACGGCGGCGCCAGCTTATTTTTTACTACTTTGACGCGGGTTTGATTCCCGACCACCTCGTCGCGTTCCTTGATGGCGCCGATCCTGCGGATATCGAGGCGGATCGAGGCGTAGAATTTGAGCGCCTGGCCGCCGCTGGTGGTTTCCGGCGAGCCGTACATGACGCCGATCTTCATGCGGATCTGGTTGATGAAGATCACCATGGTGTTGGAGCGGTTGATCGAGGCGGTGAGCTTGCGCAGCGCCTGACTCATCAGCCGCGCCTGCAGGCCGGGCTGCTGGTCGCCCATCTCGCCTTCGAGCTCGGCGCGCGGCACCAGCGCCGCGACCGAATCGATCACCAGCACATCGACCGCGCCAGAGCGCACCAGCGTGTCGGCGATTTCCAGCGCCTGCTCGCCGGCATCGGGCTGCGAGATCAGAAGGTCGTCGACATTGACCCCGAGTTTGCGCGCATAGATCGGGTCGAGCGCGTGCTCGGCATCGACGAAGGCGCAAATGCCGCCCTTCTTCTGCGCCTCGGCGACGCAATGCAGCGCCAGCGTGGTTTTCCCCGAGGATTCCGGGCCGTAGATTTCGACCACGCGGCCGCGCGGCAGCCCGCCGATGCCAAGCGCGATGTCAAGCCCGAGCGAGCCGGTGGAGACGGTATCCACGTCCATCGACTGCATATTTTTGCCGAGCCGCATGATCGAGCCCTTGCCGAAATTGCGCTCGATCTGCGAGAGCGCGGCATCAAGGGCCTTCGATTTGTCCATGGACGATCCTTCGACGAGACGAAGCGCTGCACTCATGTTCCGTGCTCCTTATGGCCGGGATGACCGGGATTTGAAAGGCCGTTGCGGACGCCCTGGTGGACCTCAGCGCAATGGCCCGCAAAAACCAGACAATCCCGAAGCCCCCTTCATTGGGTCATGACGAAGAGCGCATTGTACACGATTTGTTCTGGTTGGCAATATGTTCTTTTAGGTGGGCGGGTGCTGGCCCCTTTCCATTCAGGCTGGTCCCTTTTGAAATGAGGGGTGGCCCCTTTTCGATGAAGTGACATGAATATCCTGGTGATGCCGCCGTGGAAGCGGCGGATTGTGGAACTTGAGGGCTTCTCGCTTGGAGGGCATAGTTCCACCATGACGACGCCAGACGAAATGCAAACGCTACTTCAAACCCACAACATCGGATTTACGACCAAGGATATTCCTTACGGGCGACAGTTTCGCCTAGCCGATGGCGCTATTGCGAATGTTTACGACAAGGGAAAAGTCGTCTGGCAGGGCAAAGAAACCGACATCGCCCTCAAGGTGAAGGGTCTCTGCGGCACTCCTGAGCCAGTTAGTAGCGCTGCCGCCAAATCCAAGGATGTCGTTAGCCCATCAAACAATAAGGTCTTTATTGTATACGGACACGACATCGAAGCCCGTGAGCAACTTGAATTGCTTTTGCGCAGAATGAAGCTGGAGCCCGTGACCTGCCACTGAGTTTTTCCTCCACGGAGGATTAGAGTCCGGCCCTGGAGGGACGGACGATGAAGCGTGTTAGGTTCACAGAGGAGCAGATTATCGGGGTGTTGCGCGAGCACGAGGCTGGAGCAAAGACGGCCGATCTGGCGCGCAAGCACGGGATCTCGGAAGCAACCCTATACAACTGGAAGGCCAAGTACGGCGGGCTGGATGTATCGGAAGCCAGGCGGTTGCGGGGATTGGAAGACGAGAACCGCAAGCTGAAGAAGCTTTTGGCGGAATTGATGCTCGACAACGCCGCGCTGAAGGAGCTGCTGTCAAAAAAATGGTAGGGCCCGCCGCCAAGCGCGAGGCTGTGGCTCATCTGCGTGGCGTGCTGGAGATGAGCGAGCGGCGGGCCTGCAGCCTCGTTGCTGCCGATCGCAAGATGATCCGCTATCGGTCACGCCGGCCGCCAGACACGGAGCTGCGTGCCCGTCTGCGCGAGCTTGCCAACCAGCGGCGCCGGTTCGGCTATCGCCGGCTCTTCATCCTGCTGCGGGATCAAGGCGAGCCCTCCGGCGTCAATCGCATCTACCGGCTCTATCGCGAGGAGGGACTGGCCGTGCGCAAACGCAGAAGTCGCCGCAAGGCGGTGGGAACACGTGCGCCAATTCTGGTCGAGGCCAAACCCAATGCCCGCTAGTCGCTCGACTTTGTCCATGACCAGCTCGCCTGTGGCCGACGCTTCCGCATCCTCAACATAGTTGACGATGTGACGCGGGAGTGCCTGGCAGCAATTCCCGACACCTCGATCTCAGGCAAACGGGTTGCCCGCGAGCTCACCACACTGATCGAGGGACGCTGCAAGCCGCTGATGATCGTGTCCGACGATGGCACCGAGTTCACCTCGAACGCGGTCCTGCACTGGAGCAAAGAGCATCAGGTGGAATGGCACTACATCGCGCCAGGCAAGCCGATGCAGAACGGCTACATCGAATCCTTCAACGGCCGCATGCGCGACGAGCTTCTCAATGAGAGCTTGTTTCTTGATCTCGATCAGGCTCGGCAAATCATCGCTGCTTGGATCGCCGACTACAACACGATGAGGCCGCATTCTTCGCTCGATTACAGGACGCCGGCATCCTATGCCGATCATCTCACCGCAACCGGCCATCGCGCTGCGCTACATGACGGCTCCGCGCGCCGGCCGGTTGCTCATACGGCGCCGAAAGGCGTATCAACTGCCGAGGCTCTAATCGCCGCTGGATGAACATTCAATGGCAGGTCACCCGTCATCCTGCAAAACCTGCCGATAGCTGGTGATACGATAATCGAGAAATTAGAAGCCAATATCGATGTGCGATATGCGTGCGTGTTGCTAACACCCGATGATGAAGGTCACCCAGTAGACGAGCCAAAAGAAAAGAAATTAAGAGCGCGGCAGAACGTAATCCTAGAACTGGACATGTTTCTTGTGCGCCTTGGACGGAAACGGGTGGCTATCTTGCACAAAGGCTCTCTTGAGCTTCCATCCGACATTAATGGCCTAATCTACATCAAGTTCAACAAGCGCGTTGATGAGGTCAAAGAACGAACTTGGAGCCGAACTGCAAGAGGCAGGATTCCCAATCAACATTAAAGACTGGCCTGCACCCGGTTCCGAAGACACCGAGTTAGGTGTTTTTATGGGACCGGAGGTGAAGTCATGGAGAGGCGAAGGTTTACGCGGGAGTTCAAGCTTGAAGCTGTTCGGCTGATCAGGGATCGTGGGGTCTCGTATGCGCAAGCATCGGAAGACCTGAAGGTGCATCCGACGCAGCTGCGCAACTGGGTGAAGGCGTTTGCGGATGATCCGCAGCATGCGTTCCCTGGCCAAGGTCAGATGAAGCCCGAGCATCTCGAGATCGCGCGGCTCAAGCGCGAGGTGATCAAGCTGAAGGCCGAGCGAGACATCCTAAAAAAAGCCGCGGCCTACTTCGCGAAGGAATTCAACGTGAAGTTCGGTTTCATTGCGAAGCACCGGGGGATCTGGCCGGCGGATTGGTTGTGCGGGGCGCTCGGTGTCTCGCGGGGTGGGTTCTATGCCTGGCTGACACGACCTCGCAGTCGGCACAGCCGCAGCAATGAAGAGTTGGCCGCGAAGGTCCGGGCCAGCTTCATTGCTAGCGATCGAACCTACGGCGCCAGGCGGGTGTGGCATGACATACTTGCAGAAGGTTTTCCCTGCGGTCTGCATCGGATCGAGCGATTGATGCGATTGCAGGCGCTCAAAGCCCGTCCGCGCCGGCGTCGACTGCCGCGGGACTATCAGAATTTCTGTGTGAGGCCGGTTATCCGTCATGAGTTCACGAATTGCTCGGTGAACATGACGGCGAATTGCGTTTTCGCCTCGGCCCACTCGCGCGGCGGTCGTTTCCATTCCGCAGTGGCGCGGTTCAAGACCAAATATAACAGCTTCGTCGCGGCGTCGTCAGAGGGAAAATGTCCTCTGGTTCTGACGGCGCGGCGCAGTTTGGAATTTAGCGCCTCGATGGCATTCGTGGTGTAGATGATTTGCCGCACGCCTTCGGGGAAAGCGAAGAAAGGAATCACGAGCTCCCAGTTGCGGCGCCAGCTCTGCGCGATTGCCGGATATTTTGCGCCCCACGGACTTTGCGCAAAGGCGTCGAGGGCAGCCTGGCCAGCAGCAGCATCGGCCGCGCGATAAACAGTCCGCAGCGCCTGCGCCAGGCTCTTGCGATCCTTCCAGGAGGCAAAATCCATGGAATGGCGGATCAGATGGACGATGCAGGTTTGCACGATTGTCTGTGGGAAGACGGCATTAATGGCTTCGGGAAAACCCTTCAAGCCGTCGACGACGGCGATGAGAATGTCCTGGACCCCGCGGGTCTTTAACTCGTTTACGACGCGCAGCCAGAATTTGGCGCCCTCGGTCTGTTCGATCCAGATGCCAAGAATCTCCTTGGTGCCGTCCGGCAGAACACCCAACGCGATGTAGATCGCCTTATTGCGCACGAAGCCTTCGTCGCGGACCTTGACCCGAATGGCATCGAAGAACACCAGCGGGTAGCAGATATCGAGGGGCCGGTTCTGCCATTCTGCAACCTCGTCCAGCACCGCGTCGGTGATCGCCGAAACCAGGTCCGGCGAAACCTCGATGCCGTAGAGTTCCTCAAGATGGCCACGGATCTCGCGGACCGTCATCCCGCGCGCATACATCGAGATGATCTTGTCATCGAAATCCGGAAACCGGCGCTGGTATTTAGCGATCAGCTTGGGGTCAAACGTCCCGGCCCGATCCCGCGGCACCGAAAGCGTCATCTTCGAGGTGCCGGTCAGAACAGACTTCTTCGAATAGCCGTTGCGGTGAATTGACTTGCCCCCAACGCTGTCAGCGTCAAGATGCTCCTCAAGCTCGGTGTTCAAGATCCGCTCGGAGAGCGCCTTCTTCAGCTCGTCAACCAATCCGTCCTTATTGAATACATCCTTTGGATCGCGGCCGGCCAGAAGCTGGTCCAGTAGGTCTTTCTCGATAGCCATGTGATGCTCCTTCGATTCTCATCATCATGACCTCACACAAGATTCCTGACAGTCCCCTGCCGCCCGATCTGGGTGAGCGGCAGGTCGCCGCCGTCGCTGCCAACGTGCTCGACCGCACCTTCGAGGCGCCTGCTCCCAACCGCAAATGGATCGCCGACTTTACCTACGTGTGGACAGCGGAAGGTTGGCTCTATGTGGCTGTCGTCATCGATCTGTTCTCTCGCCGCGTGGTCGGCTGGTCGATGAGTGCAGAGATGACAGCGCAGCTCGTGACCGATGCCCTGGTGATGGCGATCTGGCGACGAGGCAAGCCCGATGCACTGCTCCATCATTCGGATCGCGGCAGTCAATACACCAGCGAGCAGTTCCAGAAGCTGATGGCCGATCACGGCATCATCTGCTCGATGAGCCGCTCCGGCAATGTTTGGGACAATGCGGCGATGGAGAGCTTCTTCTCGTCACTGAAGACCGAGCGCACAGCGCGCAAGACCTATCGGGCGCGTGACGAAGCCAAGGCTGACGTGTTCGATTACATCGAACGCTTCTACAATGCTAAACGCCGACACTCGACAATCGGCTACAGAAGCCCCATGGAGTTCGAGATGCAGGCGGGATTAGCTTAGGCAGGTGTCAACCGAACCGGGTGCAGGCCAGACCTGCTTAGTTGACCATTAGTCGGCCTCATCCGGCTCGACGAAATTAAACTCCAAGTTTGCACCTTTCTTTGGGAAAGCGACGTTTATCATTCGCCTGAAGTCCTCCCAATTTCGAGAAGCGGTCATCAGGGCCGTAACGGCGTGAAGGTGTTGGGCCAAGGCAGGATGCCCGACGTCCTCGGTAAAGAGTTGAGTGTACGCGCCCTTATTTCTCCCTTTGTCATCCTTCGGCATTCGCCCCTGCAATTCCTCTAAAATTCCCGGAGCAAGTCGGGCATAAACAAAGTCCTTGGTATAGTTGGCCACGACCTGGGGCCGGTTCACTTTCATTCCCTTCCATTGCCAACTTCGAAGGCGAAAAATCTGCCGATAAAATTCATCAGGAAAACGCTTCGCCCATGCAGCGAGTTCCTTACGCAAGTACGCATCAAGGATCGCTTGTAGCGCCTGCTTGTCCCGAACCGCCTGATATCCCGTCGCCTCATCAATCAATCCGGCTATGCCGACATGGGCCAAGCCCTTCAGAATGATGTGAGCATGATCCGCAATATGCCGTTGATGCTTGGTTAGAGCCTGAGCACGATCCGCCTTAACAAAGACGTCGCACACCTCTGGCAACAATTCGTCCGCGTAGCCGAACGCCCGGCCGCCGCTTAGCGGGCGAAATTCTATTTGACTAGACGTCACTTCTAAAACATTGGAAATGAACGGCTTTAGGTTCTGGGCGGTCAAAAAAGCGGGCAAATTGACGTCACCCCTATAATACCGCCGACCTTTCGCCTGTCGTGCTCGGCCAAGAGCGCGCATGAAGCCGCTCTGCGTAATGACGCGCTGTCCAGTGTTCAGAACGGCGACGGCAATTTCATTTTCGCCGATCTTGATGACGCCTTCATGCGTCGCATGGGGCAGCGCCTTATTCCAACGGGCTTCCACGGCGTTTTTAGCAATTTCGCTGCGGCGCTCCGCGCTCAAAGCAGCAGCCCTTGCAATGCCGCCCTTCGCTCGACCGGTGACCTCTTCGTCGTCCATGGAGTTATCCCCATACGTGCATCGACAATGCAAGAATATACTTGCAATAAAAGAATGCAAGTATATTCTGACGGTATGCACATGGATATGCCGAAACGCAAACGCCCCACCCTTTTTTTCCCGCGGATGGGGCGTTTTTCTTTCTGCGGCGCGGGGATCGTCTAGCGGTAAGGACGCGGAGGTTACGTCTGCGCGGCCAATACCGGGTGGGCGGGTACTGGCCCCTTTCCATCCCGGCTGGTCCCTTTTGAACAAAACGGGAAATGAACGAGTAACTTTACTTACTAACAAGCCACCCGTGAACAAACGCAGACTGCACCGAATTGCACGTCCTGCCGGTTGTATTCGCGCTATTATCTAGCTTTGAGGGCGCTGGATTCGCAGCGCGAGAGCGCGACCAGAGGATTTACCGATGGGCGCTTTGAATGCGGACAAGCCGCCGCCGTTGATAGCCGTCCGAAGGCACTCACGCAGTCCGGCTCAGCAACCGGCAATGATCATTGTTGCATCTAATCTCCCGCCGATCAGGTGCACGGTCATCAACACATCGGAGGAAGGCGCCGGCCTTTGGGTCGGCAGCACATTCGGTATTCCCGACAACTTCGACCTGTTAATCGACGGTGATTTAATGAGGCGCCCTTGCAGAGCGGTATGGAAAGAGACGCACAAACTTGGCGTCCAATTTAAATAAGCGGCCGCCCCAATTGGCGGCCTCGTCTGGTTTTTTTTCGGGTACTGGCCCCTTTCCATCCCGGCTGGCCCCTTTTGACTTGAGGGGTAGCCCTTTGATTTTCCCAGGAACATAAAGGCAACTCCGTATCGGTGTTTCAATATTGAACAAAATTGCTTTTGAGTTGTTGTCAGCTTGATCAATTTTTTCAGTTGAGTGCCGTCAACAAGGGTACTCGGTTGCCGCGCTATTACTTCATCATAAGAATTGGCGAAACCGATCACGAGGATGCTGACGGCAAAGTACTCCCCCTCGACGATGATGCTCTCGCTTACGCAATGCTCGTCGTCCGAGAACTTAAGCAAGCGTACGGCCAAATCGATTCGGGGGCGATGTTGATCGTCAAAGACGATAAGCAGCGGGTGGTTTTTTCAATTCCGTTCTAGGCCGCCTCAGTTGGCGGCCGCGCCACCATTCTCAAAGACCTTTTCCAGTGTCCCTTTTGCTGTCGCAATCAAACGAAAGCCAAGGGCGACCAGTGCGTTTTCATCGGCATGCCCGGCAGCAAAAGGCCGCGAAGCCAGGCGTCGCCCTATTTCCCTCGGCGCCCGTCTTAATTCGGACAGTACCCGGGCGGGGTGCTGGCTCCCTTCCGGGCCGGTACCGGGGTGGGGGGTACGTGTCCTAGTTACGACCGTTCTGCTCCTACTTTGAATTTCCGACTGTCGTCATTCCATAATTGGAAACCAGGAAAGGACGGCCGCGGACCCGGAAGGATCCTTGCCCTATTCGTTGCCTCTTATTCATATCCGATCCGCTATATGAGGCCGCGTGTGTGATCAACTTCTGGAAGGAGCTCCAATGATCAAATCAATGCTGTCTATTTCGGCCGCCGCCATGCTGACATTCGCCGCTTCTGCGGTTCAAGCAATGCCGCCGGTTGGCGACCTTGGCAATAATCCGTCGCCGCAAATTGTCTTGGTCGCCGGCGGTTGCGGTGCAGGCTTTCACCGCGGCCCTTACGGCGGCTGTATCCGCAATGGGGGTGCCGCTGTTGTCGCTGTACCGTATTGGCGGGGCCCCGGCTGGCGCTATTACAATGGCTGCTGGCGCGGTCCAGCCGGCCGGGTGCACTGCGGCTAACGCGAACTGCGAGGCCGCGAATGCCGGCCATGCGAACGCCCCACCCGCTTACGGCGGATGGGGCGTTTTTCGTTGCGCCACGCGGAGATCGTCTGGCAGACAGGGACGCCCGGGCTACACTCCGGATGTTCTGACAAGTGGCCCTTTTTCAAACATATTGTTATTGTGCACTGCACCAATGGCAAGCAATATTTCACTATTTTACCAGCGCGTAGGACCACCGGCATTCCTGATCTTGGGGTTGGGTGTCACCGTCGCTTGGACGGCCCTTCTTGGCTATGGGCTCGTTAGGCTGGTTGAAATGACCCTTTGAGCCGCCTCAGTTGGCGGCCGTTTTATTTGGTCGGCTCTAATTCGATTTTCAGTTCCACAGGCCCAGCACCATCATCGCAGATTTGCGATCATCGCAGGCCGCGCTGGTCATCATCCCTGATACGGCAGAGGTCGCGAAGCGCACGGCGCTCGATGCACGAGCGCCCGCATTTTCAGGACTGTCTTGAAATTGTCACTGCACTTGTACGATTTTGGCTTACGGCCGTTGCCGCCGGAAACGGGAGGTGGCGATGGCTGAATGGACCAAATGTACGCGCAAATTCGATGGCACGCCGGTCTATATAAATCTCGACAGCGTGAGGTGGCTTAGACGCAATGAAGAGGATGATTTTACCGCCATCTCATGGGCAACCGGCGATGAGAACATCGTTCGGGTTTTGGAGCACCCGGAGGATATCCTTCAAGGAAATCCAGGTGGCATGCTCATGGCGAGCGAAGAAGTGCGCGAGTGGCCGCTCTAGCCGGCGGCCTCGTCATTTCCGGTGCTGGCCCCGGGTGCTGGCCCCCGCGCCGAAAATCAGTGGCGCGGTTTGATTTTCTCAGCGGTCCGTTTGATCGTGATGGCATTTGCAATACGGGAAAAATACCTAATTGTGGAAACGTGACCGAGGCTCTCTCTTTTGGCGGTCTCAGGTTGGCGGCTTCCTTTCATGTATCGTGTGAGCGCAGCGTTCAACGCAAGCCGCGCCGAGTTCCACCCTTTCCCCGAACAATGGCCCGTTTTGGAACCGGCCCGCACCCAATCGCATTTATGTCAAATGATATATGCGGGGGATCTGGCTTATGTCGCCAGAGGATTACCGCCGCCACGCCGCGGACTGTCTCGGCATCACTGAAAGCATCATAAATCCGCAACATCGGGCGCGGCTCGTCATCATCGCGCACGCGTGGCTCCAGTTGGCGCGCCGGGCCGAGAAGAATCCAACCACTGAAATCGTCCTCGAGACGCCTTCCAAGCCGGATAGTTCCACGCCGTGATCGACGCATCCGGAAAACGTGGGCTTTGCTGAATCTGCGTCAAGTGACGGCGGATCAGAGTGATGGCCCATCTCCGGGCGTTTTGGCCTCCATGGCCCCTGTTCTGTGGGGCGAGGCCCTTTTTGATCGAGATCAAGACCCGCGCCGCAGATGCGCGTATATTCGTTTCCCGGTGCCGGGATTGGACGGTCTTGGCCGAACCTCAGAAGGGGCTAAGGCCTCGACCGTCCTGACAGGCAATCAATGCCCGCCTTCCTCTATCGCTGTCCGAACACCGGCCTTCGGGTTCAAGGCTTCGTCGCCGAAGACTTTCCGGACGACGTTGATACCTACGAGTCGGTCACCTGCCTTGCGTGCCAGCGGGTCCACCTGGTGAATCCTGCTACCGGCAAGGTTCTGGGAGAAGCAGACGAGTAACGCACTTTTTCCTTATGCCGCTCCGTCGGTTACGGCAGCTTGCGGATGCTCACCGTCAAACCAGGCCCAGACCCAGACGGTCGGGGGGGGCTTTCGTTTTTGGTATGGTGCTAATTCCGCGGCTTTTTCGTCAAATTTTGCCGATCGGACTGTCCTAATTTTCACAGCCGAATTTACCTACGGACAAGAAGGAGCGGTTATGTTGCGGCCTTGGGCGGAGAGGACAACCCCGAGGGGCTAACATGTCTCAACTGCTGGTTCGGTTCGTGAAGGATCAATCTGCTGCGACGGCGATTGAATACGGCCTGATCGCCGCTGGTATTTCTGTCGCGATCATTGCCGTGGTCAATGGTCTCGGTTCGCAGCTCAATGCGACCTTTTCGAGCGTTTCGACGCAGCTCAAGTAAGTCGCGCGTAAGTCCACACACTGCGAGACCGCCTCATTCGGCGGTCTCGCATTTTTTTTCTCGTCGGCCGGCGCCAAGTTTTGGCGCTGGATACCATCCTCATGGCTTCTTGCAGGGCGCCGGTGTTGTCCCTGTTCATGTCGGGTGTCCCTGATGGATTATTTGAGGGTGGCCCGGTTAGATTGATCTAAATCAATCCATTTCATGATCCGTAGCGGAATGCTGTTGGCATGCCGCTCTTCATGTATCGCTGTCCCGCCACCGGATACCGCGTTCAGGGCTTTTCCGCCGAAGATATTTCGGAGGACCATCACGTCTATGAGCCGGTGACCTGTCCGGTATGTGGCCAGATCCATCACGTGAACCCCGCTACGGGTGCTGTCTTGGGAGAACGTGTCGAGGAGGAGCGCCTTAGTTGACGGTCGGCAACTCAGGCCTCGATGACGATCTTCGGGGCTTGGCGGCTTTCGGCTTGCAAGCCGTCGCGGACCCGCGCGGCGATGTCCCGGAAGATTTTGGCGTGCGCGCCGTTCGGGTCGGTCGCGACCACCGGCGCGCCGGCATCGGATTTTTCGCGGATGTCGATCGCGAGCGGCACTTCGCCCAAGAACGGCACGCCGAGCCGCTCGGCCTCGCGGCGGGCACCGCCGTGCCCGAAAATATCCGAGCGGGTGCCGCAATGCGGGCAGATGAATGTCGACATGTTCTCGACGATGCCGATGACCGGCACGTTGACGCGGCGGAACATGGCAATGCCGCGCCGGGCGTCGATCAGCGCCAAGTCCTGCGGCGTCGAGACGATGACGGCGCCCTTTAGCGGCACCTGTTGCGCCATGGTGAGCTGCGCGTCGCCGGTGCCCGGCGGCATGTCGACCACCATGACATCGAGTGTGCCCCATTCGACTTCGCGCAGCATCTGCGTCAGCGCCGACATGACCATGGGCCCGCGCCAGATCATCGGCGTCTCTTCCTCGACCAGGAAGCCGATCGACATCACCGGCACGCCATGACGCACGATCGGTTTTAATCGCGTGCCGCCGATGGTCTCCGGCTTCTCGCGGATGGCGAGCAGTTTGGGCAGCGACGGTCCGTAGATATCGGCGTCGAGGATTCCGACCTTCAGCCCCAAGTCGCGCAGGCCGAGCGCGAGATTGACTGCGACCGTCGATTTGCCGACGCCGCCCTTGCCGGAGGCGACCGCGATGATCGCTTCGACGCCAGGAATGCCTGCCGGGCCTGAAGCCCGCACTACGCGGGGGGCAGCGGCGCGCGGGGCGCCGCCAGCGGCAGCCGGTTGTGGCCGCGGCGGCGCAGCGCCGGAGCCGCCGCCCGCGCGCTCGGCGGTGAGCGCAATCATGACCGAGGACACGCCTGGGATCGCGCGCACGGCCTGCTCGGCGCGCTCGCGCACGCTCTCCCATTGCTTCACCGCGGCGGCGTCAACGGTAATGGAAAAGAACACCTTGCCGTCATTGGCGACGATGTCGGACAGCTTGCCGCTCGCCGACAACGGCACGCCGTCGGGACCTGACAATGTAGCGAGCTTGGCCAGAACGTCGTCTTTGAGCAATGCCATGGCCGCCTCCACGCGCGTTATGCAGACTAGATAGGACAGCGCGGCTGGGGGCTCAATCGCCAGCCTCCGCTTGCTATAAAGCTTTCGCAGCGATGGAGGACATGATGGCGAAGGTGGCGTTTGTCGGTCTCGGCGTGATGGGCTACCCGATGGCCGGACACCTGAAGACCAAGGGCGGCCACGAAGTCACGGTGTTCAACCGCACCGCCGCCAAGGTAGAAAAGTGGGCCACCGAGTATGGCGGCAAAAGCGCGCCGACGCCGAAGGAAGCGGCCGCGGGCCAGGACTTCGTCATGGTCTGCGTCGGCAACGACAACGATCTGCGCGAGGTGATGCTGGGCAAGGACGGCGTATTCGCCGGCGCGCGCAAAGACGCCGTCGTGGTCGATCACACCACTGCCTCGGCCGAAATCGCGCGCGAGCTTTTTGCCGAAGCCAGAAACCGCGGCTTCGATTTCATCGACGCGCCGGTTTCCGGCGGCGAGGCCGGCGCCCAGAACGGCGTGCTCACGGTGATGTGCGGCGGCGATGCCGGCCCGTTCGCGCAAGCTGAAAAGGTGATCGCCGCCTACGCCCGCGCCTGCAATCTCCTCGGCGCGTCCGGCTCCGGGCAACTCGCCAAGATGGTCAACCAGATTTGCATCGCCGGTGTCGTGCAGGGGCTCGCCGAGGCCCTGCACTTTGCGCAAAAAGCTGACCTCGACATCGAGAAGCTGATCGCCACCATTTCCAAGGGCGCGGCGCAATCCTGGCAGATGGAGAACCGTTACAAGACCATGACCGCCGGCAAATTCGATTTCGGCTTCGCGGTCGACTGGATGCGCAAGGACCTTGGCATCTGCCTCGCCGAGGCGCGCAGAAACGGCGCGCATCTGCCGCTCACCGCTTTGGTCGATCAGTTCTACTCCGAAGTGCAAGCGATGGGCGGCAAGCGCTGGGACACGTCGAGCCTGATCGCGCTGCTGCAGCGGTGAAAGTTTATCCTCCCCCGTGAAACGGGGGAGGGGGACCGCCTGCGGTAGCAGGCGGTGGAAGGGGCGTCGGCGATGACGAAACACTCTTTGCTGAAGGCCCCCTCCACCATGCTTCGCATGGTCCCCCTCCCCCGCTACGCTTCGCTGCGCGGGGGCGGATGAGGTTGCTAACCCGCCGCGGCCTTCTCCACGTACGGCCGGAACGTCGTCTTATCGGTTCCGCAGTCGGGGCAGCGCCAGTTCGACGGGATGTCGGCAAAGGCCGTTCCCGGCCTGATCGATTGCTGCGGCAGGCCGTTGGCCTCCTCGTAGATGAAATAGCAGCCGCGGCACATGAAGCGGCGCTGGGCGCCGTTCATGACCGGGACCGGCGCATGAACGACCGCCTGTGCGGGCGCCGATCGCGGCACGAATACCGAATCGCCGACGGCGATCTCGCCGCCATCGCGGACGACGAGATAGATGCCGAGATTTTTGTGGCCGAACGCCGCGCGGAGCGAGCCCGGAATATCGAGATCGCGACGCCCGGTCGCCGGGTTGACGTTGGTGGCGCCGCAACGGCCGTTTTTGCGATCGACCGCGAACACCGCGTCGCCGATCCGGATCTCGCTGCCGACCCAGTCGAATTCCTCCCATGGCCTGGCGCCGTCGATATAGATGTTGGCGCGAAAGCGTAACGGATCGATCTCGACGCCCCATTGCTCTTCGAGAGCGCGCACCGTCGCCAGATTGATCAGCGAGATCACATTATCCGGCTTGTCCATGAAGTGGCCGCCGGCGGAGCGCACGAGCGCCGGCGGCCCGCGCAGCGTCGGCACCAACTGCCAGAAGAAATTTTCGACTTTCGCGCGCTGTTCCTCATCGGTCAGTTGCGCCGAAATCACCTGTTGATTGCCCTGCTTCACTGTCAGCAGGAACGAGTCGAGATCGAGTGCGGTGTTCACGCGCGCCAGATTCTCTTCCAGCATGAGCATTACGAACAGGCCTTTCTTGGCCCATTTCGGATCGTCACGGTCGATTGGAGCGCCCGGCCGCACCAGCGCGAAGATGCGGTCGTGCGGGAATGGCTTATCGGCCTCAAGTACGACGTTCGACAAAGGCTGCGCGCTCAGGCCTTTGATCGGATAGCGATAGATTTTGCTCACCGCGACCATCACGTTGCCCGCCTGCCGCACTGCGCCGAATGCCAAGTGTCTGCGGCGGCGGCGACGGGCCGTTAGAGCCGGCTTGCGCAGAAAGCTGGGGTCCAGATGGCGCGGCTGGCGCGCGAGACTTTGTTGCGGCGGCGGCGGCACGCTGGCCCGGACAAAAAGCGAGTTCACGTCGGCGCTCGGATCGTCGATCGCGTCGTCGATGGCGTCCGAGAGCCGCGCGATGCCCTGCTCGATCTGCTTACGCGAGGCCGCCGCATAGCCGAGGATCAGCCCGCGCTGCGTCAGCGTCGAGGCGCGCGCCACATATGCGCCGCCGGACAGAAAAGAATACACGCCGATGCGGGCGCGCCGCGCCAGGTCTTCGACGATCGCGGCGTTGGGCACGCCCGCCGGCAGGTACCAGACCAGATGCAGGCCGGCCGCTTCCCCGGTGACGCTGATTTCGCCGAAGTTCCGACGCAGCGCCGTCATCAGGCAATCGCGGCTCTCCTTATAGTAGGCGCGGCTGCGCAGCAGATGCGCCGCGTACGAACCCACCCGCATCATTTCGGCGAGCGCCGCCTGATCGAGCCAGGAATTGCCGTTGTTGAGAAGCCCCTTCGCCGCGGCAAAGACGCCGGCGAGCTGTTCGGGGACGACCATATAGCCGAGACGCAAACCGGCGCCGAGCGTGCGCGAGAACGTGCCGAGATAGATGGTGCAGTCCGGCGCATTCGCCGCGATCGCCTGCAAGGGCGAGCCTTCGTAGCGAAGCTCGCCGTCGCGGTCGTCCTCCAGAATGTAGCAGCTATAGCGCCGCGCCCAGGCGACTATCGCGTGGCGGCGGGCCAGCGATAACGTGTGGCCGGTCGGAAATTGGTGTGACGGCGTCAGGTAAAGCAGCGACGTCGGCCGCTGCGGCAGCTCGTCGGGGATCAGGCCCTCGAAATCGACGGCGACGCTCGTGATCTCGGAGCCGGTCGCCTCGAACGCGAATGCCGCGCCCTGATAGCATGGATCCTCGATCGCGCTCGGCGTGCCGTGATTGAGAAACAGCCGGGCCGCAATGCTGATCCCTTCCTGAGCGCCGCTGATAACGACAATGCGGCCGGGATCGGCGGCGATGCCGCGTGTCGTCGCCAGATGATCGGCGATGGCCGAGCGGAGCGCCGGCAGTCCGGCGGGATCGCCATATTGCGAAAGTCCGATATGTCCGCCGTGAGAGAGATTGCTCTGGAGCAAGCGCCGCCAGGTCTTGAGCGGGAACAGAGCCGCATTCGGCCTCCCGGGAAAAAAATCGAACGACAGGCGGTTGCGCCGCTGATCGACGACGTTCTGCACCCGCAACGGCAGCGGCGGCAGCGGCATGTGCGACAGGACGCCGGCACGGGCCGGCTCCGGCGTGCTCGCCGCCGCCCCAACCGGCGTACCGGACAGACTGTCGGAAACAAAGATTCCCGAGGCCGGACGGGCTTCGACGTAACCCTCGACGATCAGCGTGTCGTAGGCGCGGATTACGGTGTTGCGCGAAACCTCAAGCTGTTCCGACAAACGCCGCGAAGACGGCAGTCGCGTACCCGGACGAATCCGCGCGTGCCGGATGGCATCGCGAAGCTGGTCGACGAGCTGGCTGGTCAGCGGTTCGCGCCGGGAACGATCCAGCAGTACGGGTATCTGCATGCGCTCAAGTGCAGTTTGTCGCGACTGCGTTATGCTCCGACCCGGCAAGTGATCTTAGTCAGGGTACCAGGCTCTTTCAAAGCCGCCGCGCGACTGGTCCCGCGAATCCGCAGCCAACTGGACCCATCGAGGGCCGGCAATGAGCCCGTTTGCCTAAGGCACGAGCACAAGTTGCGCGAAAGATGAGAACTCGGACCGTCCGCTGGGCAGATTCGCGCGGCTAGAAGCCGTTACGCGGCGATAATCCGGTGCCATCGCATTTTTCCACCGTGGCTCTCGGCGCGCGGACCGCCGCGGCGCATGGTTTCTCACAGCCGGAACAGAGGCAACGGCTCGGCGCAGCACTGCCGGGCGGCTGGCCTTCCTTC
The DNA here is from genome assembly GCA_963759345.1 of uncultured Alphaproteobacteria bacterium. Taxonomy (GTDB): domain Bacteria; phylum Pseudomonadota; class Alphaproteobacteria; order Rhizobiales; family Xanthobacteraceae; genus BOG-931. The sequence continues at coordinate 62,349 of CAVWYW010000017.1, read as the reverse complement.
AGATGGAGAAAGCTCATGCAGACTGCCAGACATTCATGGCTTCCCGCCTTGGTCGCGTCGGCGTTTCTTCTCGGCAGCGTCGCGCGCGCCGCGGCCGAAGACACGATCAAAATCGGAATCCTTCACTCGCTGTCCGGCACGATGGCGATTAGTGAGACGATCCTCAAAGACCTGATGCTGATGCAGGTTGCCGAACTCAATGCCAATGGCGGGCTCCTCGGCAAGAAAGTCGAGCCGGTCGTCGTCGATCCGGCGTCGAACTGGCCGCTGTTTGCGGAGAAAGCCCGCGAGCTGATCAGCAAGGACAAAGTGGCCGCAGTGTTCGGCTGTTGGACTTCGGTGTCGCGCAAATCCGTGCTGCCGGTGTTCGAGGAGCTGAACGGACTGTTGTTCTACCCGCTGGAATATGAAGGCGAAGAATCCTCCTACAACATTTTCTACGGCAGTTCGGTCCCCGACAACAAAGCGATCCCGGCGGTCGAATATCTGATGAGCAAGGACGGCGGCGAGGTAAAGCGTTTCATCCTCGAAGGCACCGACTACGTCTATCCGCGCACCAGCAACAAGATCATCCGCGCCTACCTGAAGTACAAGGGCGTCAAGGATGAAGACATTATGGAGAAATACACTCCGTTCGGTTTCTCCGACTGGCAGACCGAGGTCGCGGCGATCAAAAAATTCGGCTCGGCTGGCAAGAAGACCGCGGTGGTCTCGACCATCAACGGCGATGCCAACGTGCCGTTCTATAAGGAGCTCGCCAATCAGGGCGTCAAAGCTTCCGACATTCCTGTCATCGCCTTCTCGGTCGGCGAAGAGGAGCTGGCGGGTCTCGACACCAAACCGCTGGTCGGGCACCTCGCCGCGTGGAGCTATTTCGAGTTGGTCAACACGCCGGAGAACAAGGCGTTCATCGCCAAGTGGCACGCCTACATGCACGACAACAAGCGCGTCACCAACGACCCGATGGAATCCGCCTACATCCTGTTCCACATGTGGGCGCAGGCGGTGCAGCAGGCCGGAACGACCGACGTGGATGCGGTACGGCAGGCGATGATCGGACAGAAAGTGAAGTCACCTTCCGGCTTCGAGGTCACCATGCTGCCCAATCACCACATGGCGAAACCGGTGATGATTGGCGAAGTCCAGGCCAACGGCCAGTTCGCCATCGTCTATCAGAGCAAGGCGCTGCCGCCGAAAGCCTGGAGCCCCTACGTCGAAGCCAACAAGGGCAAGGTCGCCGACTGGTCGTGGCCGTGGGCTTGCGGCGGCTGCACGGCGCCGAAGTACTCGACGTTCTAGCGCGCTCGAAACCAGAGCATCGCGCGCAACGGCCTGGCGACGGCGCTGACCCGCCGCCACCAGGCCGAATTTTTTTACGCGGCGCGCCGGCGACCGGCGCTGCGCCGTAACGTTTGCTGGGCCTCGATTGTCAGTTCGAGCGCGACACCGTCAAACGAGCGCCGTACTTCGACGTGCTCCCGAGCAAAAACCAGCTTCCGCGGCAGCCTGAATTCGAAGCCGTGGCGGCCGCTGCCCATGCCGGCTTTCTGAAGATCTTCGCGATAGCGGTTGGCCAGAACCTGGCCGACTAAGACTCCGCCAACCAGAACATCGAGACAGACCGGCGCCTCTGGGTGATCGACATTCTGAGCCCAGCCGGCTACGCATTTCGCGGTGATGCGATCGACATAGCCGCGCAAATTGCCAACCCGCACCGCCTCATCCAGTCCGGCGCGCAACGCTATGCGGCGCCGCACCGCTTCGACCTCGTAGCCCTCCTGCAGTCGCGGCGCGCAATATTGCGCGGCTTCTTTCGCCGTATCCGGGTAGAGCACGCGGTATTCGTGGGCGTTGTGGAACAGCAGGCGGCTGTCGTCGTCGATGAAGCTTTCCGCCAGCGCGCCCTCCGCGATGATCACGTCGTGGCTGTCGAGCTCGATGTGAAAATATTCGACGCTCTCGACGTTCTCCGCGCGCAGAACCGACACGCCGTTGATGAGATCCTTGGCTTCGATCAGCATGCCGTCGAGGAACATCGCGTGGTTCGGCGAGATCCAAAGATCGCGCTTCGGCACATTGTTCTCGAGCGCGCCGGCCTTGATGCAGACCGGCAGAATGTCTTTCCGCCCCATGGCAAGACGGCCAGAATAGCTTCTGCGCCCGATCCACTTAATAGGCCGCAGCCCGCCGGAGGCTGTCATCACCTCGTCGCCGATCTTAAGCTGCTCGACGCGATGCTCGCCACGCTCGGTCCGGATCAGCGTACCCGGGCAGTAACAAGGCGTTTCGGTAATTTCTGTCCCCGGACCGCTGCCGCCGTTGTCGGCGGCAAGGTGGAAAGTATCTCCGGTGAAATCACCGCTGAGCTGTATTTCGTAGGTCTTGCCGCCCTCGGTGATCTGCAGCTGATCGCTGCCGTTGACGAAGGCGCTGTTGGGCGTGGTGTAATCGATCCCGGTCAGATCGATCGTATCCCCGGGCTTGAAATCATCAAGTGTGGTCCCGCCGAGCAGCAGGCCGGGCGCGGGCGTGCCGTCGATCCGCAGCGCTCCGCCGGCGCCCTCGAAGTCGATGTAGCCGATGGCGGTGCCGTCGGAAAGGATCTCAAGCGTACCGCCGGAATCGACGGTGGTATCGGTCACCCAGCCGCTGACTTCGAATGTTCCGCCTTCGACGTTCCAGTCCGAGCCTGCGCCGGTTACGCTCCAGATCCCGCCGACAACGTCGAATGTGGTGAAGCCGGTATATTGGGTGCCGACGTCGCTGAGATCGAAATTGCCGCTGCCGGGCCCGGCGAGTTGCAGCGTGTCGGTACCGCCGCCGAGGACATCGCCGGTAATCGAATAGCCCGGCGCCAGCGTCAGCGTGTTGTCGCTGGGTCCGTCGAACTCGATCGCCGTGCCACCGGTGCCGATAATGGTGCCGGAGTCGAACAGCTGGACGCCCGGCGTACCGGTCAAATCGATGCCGGTCCCTCCCGTGACGGTGCCGGTGTTGGTGACGCCGCCGGAAAAGTCTTCGACGTAAAAGATGCCGATGCCGGTGGCATTGCCCGTGATGGTGCCCCCATTATCGATGCCGCCTGAGAAGGTCCGGTCATCGCTGACGGCAATTCCGAAGTTGGCCGATATGACGCCGCTGTTGGTAATGCCGCCGGAGAAGTCCGATATCACCGCCCCCAGCGGTGTGGTGCCGCCGACAGGGATACCGGCTTGGCCCGCCGAGATCGTCCCGGTGTTGGTGATACCGCCGCCGAAGGTCAATATCGTTACCAGCGGGTGCGTAGCCGATGGCGTGTTGAATAATCGACCGCCGACGCCCATGCCGAACTCACCGGCAGTAATGTTCCCACTGTTGATGATGCCGCCGGAAAAGTCCGATACCGTAACGGTTCCGCCAGAGACGGCGTTACCGCCGACGACAATGCCGCCGATACCCGCAGTGATGTTCCCGCTGTTGGCAATTCCGCCGGAGAAGTACGATAGCGTGACGGTTCCGCCGGAGACGGCGGTACCGCCGACGACTATGCCGCCATTACCGGCTGAGATAGTGCCGGCGTTGACGACATCGCCGCTGAAGGTCGAGACAGCAACGGACGCGCTACTGCCGGCATAGCCGCCGACGACGATGGCGGTAGATCCGGCATGGATAGTGCCGCCGGCGGAATTGACGATGTTGCCCGAAAAGGTCGCGACCGTAACCGACCCGGCACTGTTGGCATTGCCGCCGACCAGGATGCCGACACCAGATGCGCTAAGGGTGCCGGTGTTTGTGATGCCCCCCGAGAATGTGGAGACGGTTACAGAGTCTCCGGAGTTATAAGCATCGCCGCCGACCGCAATACCGGTGGCCCCAGTGGCGACGGAGCCGACACTGACGGTCCCGGCATTGGTTATGCCACCGGAGAATTGGGATACCTGAGCGAACGGGCTCCCAGGGAATGGATTCCCGCCGACCAGGATGCCATCGCCATAACCAGTGACGGAGATCGTGCCGGTGTTGGTGATCCCGCTGGAGAAATCCAACACCGTCGCTTGTCCGCCAACGACGATGCCATCGTTGCCTGCAGTGATGGCACCGGCATTGGTAATTTCGCCCGAGAAGTTTGATACGGTTACTGAGCCGTCACTCCCGGAATTGCCGCCGACAAGAATGCCATCAAAATTTCCACTGATGGTGCCGCCCGCGGAATTAATGATGCTGCCTGAGAAGGTCGAGACTGTAACTGAAGAACCGGAGGTCCCAGCATAACCGCCAACGAGGATGCCGGTATTTCCACTGATACTGCCGGTGCCGGAATTGACGATATCGCCGGCGAACGTCGAGACTGTAACCGCGGAACCGCCATAGGCGTTACCGCCGACGAAGATGCCGTCTCCGCCTGCACTGATGGTGCCGGCGTTGGTGACGCCTCCTGAAAACTCCGAAATCCCGGCCTGCACGACGGTTGAGCTGGGCCCGGCGTAGGCGTAAGCGCCGACAAACACGCCGGCGCCGAACTCAACGGAGATCGCGCCCGCGTTGACGATGCCGCCGCTGCCGGGAGTTGGGTCGAATTGACCCACGTTCGAGACGCCAATCCCGACAGCGCTTGCCGAGATCGTATGGCCCGATTTATTGTTGATAGTTCCGGAAAAGGTTGAAAGGTCAAAAACGTCAATTGCAACGTCGCCCGATATGGAGCCGCTGTTGGTGATGCCGCCTGAGAAATTCGCAATATCACTTACGTCGATACCTGCGTTGGTGCCGGAAATGGTCCCACTATTGATGATACCGTCGTTGAAGCTGCCGATAAAATTAAGATTGATACCCCGATCGCCCGAAATCGAACCACTGTTGTTGATACCGCCGCTAACACTGCCGATCCCAGATAATCCGATAGCTGTATAAGCTCCGATACCTGTGGAAACGGTGATGTTGCCGCTATTGTCTACTGCTCCTGTGAAGGTCTGAACTTCGCTGACGTTAATACCGAAATTGTCGGCCGATATGACGTTGCTATTGGTGATGTTCCCGGTGACGGTTCCAACATCGTTGAGAGTAATACCGGCAAAACCGCCCGATATGACGCCGCTATTGGTGATGTCCCCGGAAAAGTCGGAAACGGTCACGACTACGTTGGAACCAGCAGCGTGACCTCCGATCGCGATGCCAATGAAGCTGCCAGAGATCGTGCCGCTGTTGCTGATACCGCCGGAGAACGTCGATATTGTAACGAACGAGCTCGAAACATTCCCTCTGCCGCCGACACCGATACCAATGGTGGCAGTGATGTTTCCCGTGTTGGTGATGCCGCCCGAAAAATCGGAGATCGTTATGGAGCCGCCGGAGATGGCGGTTCCGCCCACAACAATGCCGCCACCGCCGGCCGAAATTGTTCCGCCGCTGTTATCGATGCCGCCGCCAAACGACGACACAGTGACAGCGCCACCGGCAGAGACGAAGCCGCCAACTTGGATGCCGATATTGCCCGCCGAAATCGTGCCGCCAGAGTTGTCGATACCATCGGTGAACGACAACAGGTCAACAACTCCGCCGAAAAGACCGAAGCCGCCGGCGACGACACCAACATCGCCAGCAGAGATCGAGCCGGTGTTATTGATGCCGCCCGAGAACGACGACAATGTATCAACGGAGCCCGGGCTTGGGGCAATGCCACCGACAACAATTCCGTCGCCGATCGAGCCGGTGGCTGATATTGCTCCGGAGTTGCTTATCCCTCCGGAGAAAAGCGATACCGTCTGCACACCGCCGAGGTCGCCGACAAATACGGCGCTCGCGGTTTTGTCGGTAACGGCAACTGTGCCGGCATTGACGATGCCGCCGGTAAAAGTCGGGCCGCCAATTTAGCAATTTGAGTCCCGGTGATCTTGCTGAACTGTCGATTGAGATGCCGACGCCGCTGGCCGTCGGCGCGACGATGCCGCTGTCGATGATCGCGCCGGTGATGGTGCTGTCTGATGACGGCGATGCCGGTCGCCGCACCCGAAATGGTGCCGGCATTGCTTAGATTGCCGGCTGAACGAGTCTGTTGTCGACTTCGACGGCCGATAGGTACTGCCGGCAATGTCTTCGGAAACGGCCCGGTGTACTGCGTACCCATCACGCACTCCTCGCACGGGAGCTAATCCCGCCACTCAACCCTCTTGCCGGCCCGCCACGCCAGCGGTCCGGCGTGACATTTCCCCCAGCGTTCGGTCACTCCGCGGTGAGCTGGCCCGTGAGCAAAGAACCACAATTCGCGCGCTACACGCGTACAGCCCGCTGTCAAAAGTCTATCGTCGTTACCGATCCATTACAACGACGGAAGACGCCTCTCTCGGTAGCTCGCTACCATTGTTAACGAGAGGCGGGTCTTCTTTTCTAGGAAGCAGTTCGCCTCGGTTCCGCGCCTTCAAGCGCAATCAACAGCGGCGCCGAGCTGCTGCTCGTAGACGCGCCAGCGGCCGACCGCGCTCTTGTAGATCGGCTGGCGCACCTGCGTCGCGCTCGCGGTCCGCACCGGCCGCTCGGTCTCGTGGAACGCGAGGCAGCGATCGTCCCAGGGCAGCCCGCAATAGGCGATGATGCGCCGCGCCTGCCCTTCGAGGTCGGCGACGACATCCTCGTAGCGCACGTCGAGAATGCGTCCTCGCCGGCAGCACGCGGCGCCAATGCGCCATCAGTCGTCTCGTAGCGCTTGTAGTAGCGGCCGAGCTCGCCGAGATCGTAGGTGTGGTTCTGCTCGGCGGTGAACAGCTTCGAGAAGCAGGAAATGCAGGTGTCGACCGGATCGCGCATGGTGTGGATGATCTTCGCGTTCGGCAGCGCCAGATGAATCAGGCCGGCGAAATAATAATTCGACGGCATCTTCTCGGTCACGTGGCTCGCCTGCGGGACACGAGCTCGCGGACCAAAGCGAGATAACGCGACCCGATCTGCTTGAGCGGCTCCGGCGCAAGCGCCGGAACGAAATCGGGATACGGGATGGTCTTGCCGTCCGGCCCGTGCACAGTGAGGACGACGTCGTTGAAGGTCTTTAATTCGCCGGCGCCGTGCACCTGCGGATGGCTGGCGATGATCTGCTCGACCAGCGTCGTGCCCGAGCGCGGCATGCCGATGACAAAGATCGGCATGCTCGACGGGTCGCCGCCGCCGGATTTTTCGGCGATCAGTTCCGGCGTGAACGCGGCTTCGATCTGGTCGAACAGGGCCATCGCGGTTTTCTCGTCATAAGAGATCGTCGCGCGCTTGGCGGCGTTGCCGGCGAGCAGGTGCGCGAAGGAACGGCCGTAATCCTTGACGTCCGCGAGTGCCTTGCCGAGCGCGAAATCGAGCTGCATGCGGTCGGTCTTCGACAGGCCTTCGGTCTTTGCCGCGAGCGCTTCCATGGCGGCGAGATGCGGATCGCCCGCTGCGAATTTCTTTGAATCCGCCAGATTGACGTAGATGCCGGTGAAATTCGCATCGAGCCGGAGCGCTTCCAGATACGCCTGCTGCGCCTCGTCCAGCTCGCCTAATTCTTTCAGCACGTTGCCCATATTGTTGTAGGCGTCGGCAAGGTCTGGCTTGAGCGCCAGCGCCCGACGGTAATGCTTGAGCGCCGCGTCTAGATTGCCGCGCTCGAAGTCGACGCGGCCCATCATATTGGCGACATCGTGGTTGTCGGGATTGAGCGCCAGCGCGCGTTCGGCGGCAGCCGCAGCCTCATCGATTTTGTGCTGATCGAGGAGAATGCTGGCGTAGTGCATGTAGAACTTGTCGACCCGCTGCTCGATCACCAGCGCGCGGCGCATCAGCTCGGCGGCCTCGTCGAGCCGTTCAAGGTCCTTGAGCGCAAGCGCGAGGTTGTCGAGCGCGTCGGGATTGTTGGGATTAAACGCCAGCGCCTTGCGGTAGACGGCTTCGGCTTCCTCGGGGCGCTTTACTTCGCGCAGGCAGGTGCCGAGATTGTTCCAGGCGTCGGCGAAGTTCGGCTGCAGTTCGATGGCGCGGCGATAGGCCTGCTCGGCCGAGGCGAAGCGTTTGAGACGCTGCAGCGCATTGCCGCGGTTACTGTGCGCGTTGACGAAATTTTCCTCAACCGCGATGGCGCGGTCGTAATGCTCGAGCGCCTCCTCGAACTTGCCCTGGTCGAACAGCGCGATGCCGAGATTGCTGAGCGCGCCCGCCTGATCGGGATTGATTTCAAGGGCGCGGCGGCCGGCGGCGATGGCCTCGTCGGTGTGGCCGGCAAGGCGGCACATTTCGCCGAGATTGGCGTGATAGAGTGCAACGTCTGGTGCCAGCGCAACGGCGCGGCGCAGATGCTCGATCGCTCGTCGAGTTTGCCCGACTGGTGCGCGATCAGGCCAAGCATGTGCGCGGCCTCGGCATTGTCCGGTTCGGCTTCGGCGGCGCGGCGCGCGAGGTCGTCGGCATCAGCTAAAAAACCCTGCCGGCGCTTCTGCTCGGCAAGAATGAGCGCTTGGCCGGGATTGAGCTGCCGCGCTGGAGCGGCAAACGCCGCGTTAGCGTGCACCGCGTCAATTTCCATGATCGCCGCGGCCCGCGCGGCGCGGCGCTCGCCTGCGGCCTTGAACGGCATCAGCCGCGCTGTCTCGCCTTGCGCGACCGCTTTGAGTTCCGTTGCCACGCGTGCGATGACGTCAGTCCAATCCTCACCCCTGCTCTGGCGGAACAGCCGCATGGTCGGGTACCACGGATTGTCCTCACGGTTGAGCATCCAACGCCAGTCGCTTACCCACGGCAGCAACAACCACACCGGTCTGCCGAGCGCTCCGGCGAGATGCGCAACCGACGTATCGACCGTGATCACCAGATCAAGCGCGGCCACGGCACTTGCGGATTCCACAAAATCGCCGAAGGCGGGCGCAAGATCGTCGATCGCATACTTGCCGCGCTGGAGTGTCTTGAGATCGGCAGCACTCGGGCCAACCTGCAAACTCGCGAACGAGGTTGCGCCCAAATCAAAGAGCGGCGAGAGCGATTGCAGATCAATCGAGCGGCGGTGATCGTTGGCGTGTTCGGGGTTGCCAGCCCACACCACGCCGATTTTGACGCCGGTCATCTTGTCGAGCCGCTGTTTCCAGCGCTGCGCAAACTCGCCCGGCACGCGCAGATAAGGCACGTTCGCCGGGATGGTTTCGAGCCGGCTCTTGAAGGCGCGCGGCAGGCTGAGCAGCACGGCATCGCATTCATACGGTTCGACATCGCCGCGGTCGCCCAGGACCGCGACGTTGGGAAAGCTTGACCGCATCAGCGTGACCAGTTGCTGATGCACCCGCAGCGTGACCTTGCCGGCGCGCGCCGCAAGCGGCGGGATATAACGGGCGAACTGGATGCTGTCGCCGAAGCCCTGCTCGGCCTGAACGTAGATATGTTTGCCGGCGAGGCTTTCGCCTTGCCAGGGATTTTCAGGAAATCGCGGGCCCTTGCGTTCGGTCGAGCGCAGCCGCCACTCATATTCCTCCCAGCCCTCGGCGAAATCGCCGCGCATCAGCAGAAGAATGCCGAGACCGGAATGAGCGTTGGCGTGGCCGGGCGCGAGCGCGATGGCACGCCGTAACGCGTACATCCCCTCCTCGTATTCGCCCCCATGGTGCAGCGTCGTGCCAAGATTGGCCCAGCCGTCGGCAAAATTCGGTTTCAGCTCGATGGCGCGGCGATACGCCGGAATGGCTTCGTCGAACCGCTTGAGCGCATGCAGCGCATTGCCGAGATTGCTGTAGGCTTCGGCATAATCGGGCTTGGCGGCGATCGCCTGGCGCTGCACGTCGGCGGCCGCCTCGTAATCCTTCAGTTCATACAGTGCGACGCCGAGATTGCTCAAAGCCGCCGGCATGTTCGGCTCGACTGCCAGCGCGCGTCGCGCAGCTTCGACGGCAAGCCGCGGCCGGCCGGCCAGCCGCAGCATTTCACCGAGATTGGCGTGAAACAGCGCCACCAGCGGTGCGAGCTCGGTGGCGCGCTGTACGTGCTTGATTGCTTCAGTAAGCTTGCCGTTCTGGTGCGCGATCAGGCCGAGCATGTGCACGGCTTCGGCGGTGTTCGGTTGCGCTTCGAGCACGCGACGGCAAACCGCTTCGGCTTCAGCGAGACGTCCCTCCCCGCGGCAGCGCTCGGCGTAGGCCAGCGCCTCGTGGAGCGGCATGACGGCAGTGGTTTGTTGTTCGGCGAACTGGTGCACGGCCGCTTAGATACCACGAGTAGAGACGTGGCGGCCACCGGACGGCGGCACGCTCCTAGTCGGCGCACACTGCATATTGATTCATCCTAAACTTCAGAGGCGCGATCGCTACGCAGCGCGGGCGACAGGTGTTCTGCCGCAGCATTCGCCACGCTTCGATTGTCAGTTTGAGCGCTGTACCGTTGAGCGAGCGCCGCACTTCGGTTTCGCGGCGAGCAACAACAAGCTCCGGCGGCAGGGCGAACTCCAAGCTGCGGCAGCCGCTTCCCATGCTAGCCCGCGCGAAGTTCCTCGCGATGGCAGTTGTCCGCCGGCACTGACGCCTGGATACGCCGGCGCCGACAGTTAACGTGTCATCGGACCGGAAGCACCCGCACCCCCCACAATCGGCGCTTCGAGGTTGCGGGCTTAGTCGTAGGTGCTTCGGGGGGCGGCGGTTTACTTGCCATGATCAGATCGGCACGAAGCTGGCGCAGCGCCTCAACACTTAAATCCTGCCCTTTTTTGAATGTGCGTAGGCGCCCCGAGAGGTCGTTGCCAAGAATCAACCGCATGAGGCCAGGATCAGTGGCAAAGCGCTCAACTACGGGCAAAAGGCGAATTTCAGCGCGAAGCAAGTCTGCTTCGTCGGCCCAATCTATTAGATCAACACCTCCCAACACGGATGCCAACTTCCCCAAGTGCGAAAACTATAACGTGGCATATTTCACCGGATACGTGAAACTGCCATGAACGGAGGCGCTTCATCCGCAAGCGGCCGAAATCGCCTTGACCGCGGGTTAGTCGGGCGCAGCTAATGTCGCTGAGGTTTTGCCCCCAAAAAGCAGACATTCGCCATCACCCAGACACCAGCCTCGCGCCAACGCAGAGACATCCGCCGACATGGATGCGGTCAAGCGCAAGCCCGCCGTCATGCTACGGCGCGCCTGCCTTCGAGTCCGCGAGATGTATTTTGCCGCAGCATGCGCCACGCTTCGATGGTCAGTTCGAGCGCGGTACCGTCGAGCGAGCGCCGCACTTCGATTTCGTCGGCAGCAACAACAATCTCCGGCGGCAAAACGAACTCGAAGCTGTGGTGGCCGCTGCCCATGCCGGCCTGCTTGAGGTCCTCACGATAACCGCTGGCCAGAACCTGGCCGAGCAGGAGGCCGCCAGCAACGACGTCGAGGCAAACCGGCGCTTCGGGGTGATCGAGACTCTGCGCCCAGCCGGAGACGCACTCGCGGGTAATGCGATCAACAAAGCCGCGCAGATTGCCGATCGGCGGCGCCACATCGCTTGTCACCAGTCCGGCCCGCAACGCGACGCGTTGCCGGACCGTCTCAAGCTCATAACCACTATCACACCGCGGTGCGTAATATTGCGCAGGCCCGATCACCTGATCCGGATATTTCTCCCGGTACTCATGGGCGTTGTGGAACAGCAAGCGGTTGTCGTCATCGATATAGCTCTCAGCCAGCGCGCCTTCGGCGATGAGCACGTCGTGAGTATCCAGCTCAACGTGATAATATTCGATGCTCTCGGCGCTCTCGGCCTGCACGATCGACCCGCCATTGACGAGATCCTTGGCTTCGATCAGCACGCCGTCGAGATACATCGCATGGTTCGGCGAAATCCACAGATCGCGTTTCGGCACGTTGTCTTCAAGTGCGCCGGCTTTGATGCAGACCGGAAGAACGTTTTTGCGCCCCATCACAAACCGGCCGCTATAGCTTCTTCGCCCGATCCATTTGATCGGCCGCGCCTCGCCCGAGGCGGTCATCACCTTGTCGCCGATCTTGAGCTTCTCGACTTTCTTCTGGCCGCGCGGTGTCCGGATCAGCGTGCCGGGGCAATAACAAGGCGTGACGTCGAGCGTGCTGGTGACGACGTTCGAGCTGAACAAGCCGTCATTTACTGTCCAGTCTATGACGCGGCTGGTATCGGTGCCTCCGTCTGTCGGATCGCCATTGCTCGGGGTGAAGCTATAGGTGATCGAATCGAGCGCATTCTTCCACTGGGTCAGCGTCGCGGTGTCGCCTGACGAGCTCAATACCAACTGGCCGTTGGAATCGCTGCTGACCGCGATGTTGCCCTCGGTCGAAGAGTTGGTGTTGGTGAAATTCAGCGTGTCGCCGGAAATCGGGGTGACGATGCTCACCATCGCGCTCGCCAGTGTCGTGAAAGCCGTCAGGCTGACGCTTGAGTTCGAGCACCACCGGACTACCGCCGCCGTGGAACGTCGCGGTCGCGCCGGCGGTAATTGTGGGCGGAACGTGAACGTCCACCGTGCTGGTGTCGGTCGCACTGCTGACGACGCCGTCGCTGACGGTCCAATCGATAGTGCGAGCCGTTGCGTCCGTGCTGTTGGTGGTGGAAAAGGTCACGCTGTCCAGCGCCGACTGGTAGTTCGCCGCGGAGGCGACGCCGGTTAGCGTCAGCGTGCCGGAGCTGTAGCTGCCAGTGATACCGTTCTGATTGGTGAAGCCCAGTGTGTCGCCGCTGCCCAACCCGCTCGCGATCGACACCGTCGCGTTGGCCAGATCGTACCCGTCCGCATCTGAAACCGTCGCGCTGGAATCGATCGCGACGGCGGCTCCGCCCTTGACAAAGGTCACCGTGCCGCTGGCGGCGACGACGGGCTGAACCTCTACAACGATCGCCGCAGTGGGCAGGGTCTCAGCGCCGCTGTCCGTATCCGGAACGTTGTAGACATCGGTGAGCGTCTCCGGACTGGTAAGGCTGCTGCCGAACAAGACCTCGTTTGCAGTCGTGTCGTTCGAAACCCCGGTCGACGTGTCGACGTAATATCCGCCCGCCGGAACGTCGAGGGCGATGCCAATGGGCACCTGTGACTGGGAGGTGGTGGCGAGCGTCTGGGAATTGGACAACGTGACCGACGCTCCGGTCGAATATGTCGCGCTGTAGATCGCGTTGCCGGAGTTGCCGGCGAAATTTACGGTCGTCCAGTAGAGCGTATCGGTCGCGGGATCGACGGCGATCCCATAGGGCTCCACGTCGCCGCTGGCGGAATAGCTGACGAGATCGCTGTTGATGATGGCCCCGGTGGTCAGGTTGGCCACCCCGACTTCCTCGACGCCGGTCAGACCGGGGACGCCGTCGGTATAGAATAGGAGATTGTGCGCGGTGTCGATGGCGATGTCGGTCGGGGCTTGAGCGCCGCTGCCGAGATTGACCAGTTCAGTGGCTGTCTGGGTGCCCGTGCCGAACGCGTTGACCGTATAGATGCCGGTATCTGTGTTGGTGCCGGGGATGTTGGCATCGGTAACTGCGAAATAGAGCAGGCCGTTCTGCTGGTCGAAGGCCAGGCCGAAGATGGCGTCCCCCCCGCTGTTCCCGGAGGTGTAGATGACCGAGGGCGTCCCGCTGCCGTTGGTATTGCCCTCGATGATCTGATTCACGTCGCCATATGGGCCGCCCGGGTAAAAGTTGGACACGAAATAGTGTCCGGCGGACGGGTCGATGGCGAGGCCCTCGAGGCTTACGAAATCAGACGATGGGGTACTATTGACGTCGGTGGGGTTAGTGGCCGCGGCGCCACCGTTCACATCGATCGTGTAGACCCCCGTGTTGGAGGTCGTGGAGGAGTCGGAGGCGTACCAGACCAGATCGGACGCGTTGCCGAGCACATTCGGGTAGGCGGAAACCGCTGCCGCCGTAAACGGGCTGGCGACATCGGCTGCGCCGACATCGACGTTGAGGTCCCAGCTGCCGCCTTCCGCGGCGGAGCCGACTAGGTGCGAGGCTGCGGCGATGTTCGTCCCGCCGGTCGCCTGCGACAATTGTTGCAGGAATGCATCGCCGGCGGCGCCCTGCGCCACATCGCACGCGTAGAGTTGGAGATCAGCGCCCTGCGCCAGCACGGCGCCGATCTTGGCGAGTTCCGCCGTATAGGTCGACAGATCAGCGCCATCGAGCGTCGTTCCGCCAACATCGATTACGCCCGACGAGCCATGCCCGACGATGGAGATCGATGACAGGTCCGTCAGATGGTGTCGCGCCAGGATGGCGGCGATCTGCCGCAGGCCATCGCGGTGCGGATCGAGAACGAAGGCTTCCACACCCGGCGCCAGACTGCGGAGCAGTTCGCGGCGGTCGGGAACCTTCGCATCGATGAAGACGATTTGTTGAGGCTCTGCGCCCCGCGGGTCGGAACTGCCCATGACTGCTCCCTACATCGACGCAATATCACGCGCGAATTGACGCCCAGCATCCGCATAGATTTCTGTTACGTCGCGCCCGCCGGCATCCCGCCACCTACACGCGATCTTACCAGCCGGTTCTGCGGCAAGATTTTACCATCCGGCGCGGCCGCGAAAGCCTATCAAGAAAGACCGGCCCGACAAAGCAATTCATCGCGAACCGCGCGTTACAGTTACTACGGCAATCAATTGAGAATTATCGCGTCATCGGACCGGAGGCCCGCGCGATATCACGACACGTGGAGCATCCTAAGAACGATGGGCCGCGAAAAAATTTTGCGCTCCGCGTTGACCCCGCGCTCCCGTTGCATCGGTCAAAAGTCCCAATGCCGGCCGACGGGCACCACGCCCGCCGGCCGGTTTTTGTTACGCCGCGTGCGAATGATCGGACTGGTGCGACTGGAACGCGCCTTGCCGCAGCATGCGCCACGCTTCGATGGTCAGTTCGAGCGCGGTACCGTCGAGCGAGCGCCGCACTTCGATTTCGTCGGCAGCAACAACAATCTCCGGCGGCAAAACGAACTCGAAGCTGTGGTGGCCGCTGCCCATGCCGGCCTGCTTGAGGTCCTCACGATAACCGCTGGCCAGAACCTGGCCGAGCAGGAGGCCGCCAGCAACGACGTCGAGGCAAACCGGCGCTTCGGGGTGATCGAGACTCTGCGCCCAGCCGGAGACGCACTCGCGGGTAATGCGATCAACAAAGCCGCGCAGATTGCCGATCGGCGGCGCCACATCGCTTGTCACCAGTCCGGCCCGCAACGCGACGCGTTGCCGGACCGTCTCAAGCTCATAACCACTTCACACCGCGGTGCGTAATATTGCGCAGGCCCGATCACCTGATCCGGATATTTCTCCCGGTACTCATGGGCGTTGTGGAACAGCAAGCGGTTGTCGTCGTCGATATAGCTCTCAGCCAGCGCGCCTTCGGCGATGAGGACGTCGTGAGTGTCCAGCTCGACGTGGTAGTATTCGATGCTCTCGGCGCTCTCGGCCTGCACGATCGATACACCGTTGACAAGGTCCTTGGCCTCGATCAGCACGCCGTCGAGATACATCGCGTGGTTAGGTGAAATCCACAGATAGCGCTTTGGCACGTTGTCTTCGAGTGCGCCAGCTTTGATGCAGACCGGCAGAACGTCTTTGCGCCCCATCACAAACCGGCCGCTATAGCTTCTTCGCCCGATCCATTTGATCGGCCGCGCCTCGCCCGAGGCGGTCATTACCTTGTCGCCGATCTTGAGCTTCTCAACTTTCTTCTAGCCGCGCGGTGTCCGGATCAGCGTGCCCGGGCAGTAGCAGGGCGTCATATCCGCAGCGTAGAGAGACGCGTCCAGAGTGCCGTAGTATTGGGTGACAGTTCCTGACTGCAAAGCGGCGAGCACGCCGTCATTATTGTCCGATACCACCGATACGATGCTCGTTCCGCTCGGCAACAGCGTACTGGGCGCCAGCGGATGCAAGGTCGCCGGCGTCGAGGACGCCATGCCGGTGTTCGCTGACGGCAATTCCGACGCATTGAGAACTTCGTACGTGCTGGTTGTGCCGTTACTGATGCCAAGGACGATGTCGCCGTTGGACAGAACCACCGGCGTACCGACGAGATTATCGCCGATCAGCACCGGCGTGTCGAAGGTCACCGTCGAGCCCGAGACGGTGATCCGTTGCAGGTAATAGTCGATGTCGGGATAGCCGCTCTGTGTGTTCCACGGGCCGGTCGGGTCGCTGACGACGGCCAGGAATCCGCCACTCGGAAGCGCCTGAAATTCCGGAGAGGACTCGGCGTTGATTGGATCGACTCCGGAGTGACCCGGATTCGAGATGACCGGCACCAGCCCGCCGTCGGCGGTCTGCCATGACTCGTTCAGAATTTGCGTGTCGCTGGAATTATAGATTGCCAGCGAATTGGGGTGTAAACGTCCTCCGACGTCGGGATTGCAAGAATGACATTGCCATTGGCGTCGACGGCGAAACCGGAGCCGTCAAATACGCCGCTGACTCGATTGAGAAAATTGATGGGACTATCAGTCGAGGTTCCGGTTGCGCTGAAGCGCTGATAGTATCCGTTGGCCTCGTCGTTTTCCCCCCACTGTATGATGAATCCGCCACCCGGCGCCGCCACCAGCTGGAAGTCGTCGTTTTCCGAGGCGTCTGCATGATTGTTGGGATTTGTGTAGAATTGACTTCCGCCATTGATGTTTCCGGATGGAGGATCCACTGTGTTGACCAGCGTCCAGGGCGTAACGATTTGACCTGAAGCGTTGAACACCTCGAAGGCCTCCATTCACCGGACCGAGATTGTCATCCACGGTCGTCTCCGGCAATGACGTAACCGCCGCCACTAAGCGCGACGATCTGCATGTACGCTAGTGTCTGAATCTCGTTTGGCGTTCCATTGACGAAAGTCGTCGTGCCTCCGGTGTGCGTGTGGATCGTTACCGGCGTGCTTTCAGTGGTCATGACGATACCCTCCCCGATGTTGCTGCATAGACCAGCGCCGCTGATGCTGCGCTGCATGGCGTATATTTATGAAGTTGGATCGGCTTGTATACCGCAGAGGTGTTACGATCTATGACAGATTTGAAATTCGGCGGATGCAGGATAGAGGGCACAACCCAGTCCTTGCAGAGCGACCGGCAACACTACGTTGCGTTGTGAACGAAAATTAGAAAAAGTTGCGCACTGCGTGCGGTTACGCACATCCCGGATCGGTATTTTCGCGTCATGTTGCCCTGCGACTGGACTTTGGGAAACTCTGCGGCATGCAGTCGCTGACACGAAGTCGTGACTCCGAGAAAGGACACTCAATTGGATTTTGCATCGCAAGCAGGATTGGCACCGGCGGCGCCGGAAACTCCGACGGCGACGGCGCAACCCATCGCCTGGTCTGTGCGCGGAGCTTTCGCGGCAATTCTCGAACGCCTGGGGCTTTCGCTGGTGCTCAGCACGAGGCCCAATCACGTTATCTTTCTCGGCTCGGTCGACGGCTCATTGACCGTGACCGCTACGCTGATGTCCCAACCGCTGGGGCTTGCCGCCGAGACCGGGCGAATTGCAGTAGCGACGCTCCGATCGATTGTTATTTTCGCCAACGCAGCCCGGCTCGCCGAACATTATCCAGGCAAGCGGGATTATTACGATGCCTTCTTTATCCCACGTACGATCCACTTTACCGGCGAGTGCCAAATGCACGATATGGCGTTCGAAGGCCCGGCGGTGATTGGCGCCAACACGAATTTCTCTCTGCCGCGTCGACGGTAATTTCAGCTTTACGCCGCTGTGGCGGCCGTCATTCATCACTCAGCTTCGAGCGGAGGATCGATGCCATCTGAATGGCTTTGCCGCGTACGCGGGGGAACTCTACCATCTGACAGCCTTGGCCGCGACCGATACCGAGGCTGGGTGGCGGAAGGCGCCCCACTCGGCCGGCATATTGATCGATGCCCGAAGAGACGTGATCCTGCGGTCGGACCTGTGCTTGCCGCATTCGCCAAGACTCATCAACAACGAGCTCTACGTCCTTAATGGCGGCGAAGGGGAACTTCTTCGCGTCGACCGCGGCACCGGAAACAGCACGGTCATGACGCGGCTGCCGGCATTCACTCACGGCCTGTGCGACTATGGCGGCGTACTGTTCGTCGGCATGTCGCAGGATCGCACCTCGCGCAAACAAGAGCCGCCGCCGGTGGCGCAACGGCATGATTCGCTTATGGCCGGCGTCGCCGCCATCGACGAACGGACCGGCCAAATTTTGGGGGTTCTGGAATTCGCCTCGGGTGTAACCGAGGTCTATGACGTTCAGGCCCTGCCCGGGATTCGCCGCGCCGGCATGCAGAATTTGCTGTCGACCGACGGGTTCATCGGCGTTGAGACGCCCAATTCGGTGTTCTGGAGCAAACGGCCCGATAATGACACGCAGCACATGTTGGATGTGTTCGGCACCGGAAACTATGGGATGAAGGTAACGCCCGTGACATGAAACCTGTACGTCACCGGGCGTCGAACATGACTCCTACGCCGTGGCGCTCGGGCGGGCGGAGACGTTCTCATGCCAGCGTTTCACGTTGGTGAGTTCATCCGGCACTTTAAGTTTCGACACCTTCATGAAATCGACCGCGACCTGCGCAGTGATGTCGGCGACACTGTAATTCTGTCCGGCGATGAAGGGCCGGCTCTTCAGCTCGCCGTCGAGGAATTGCAGGAACGAGAAGATGCGCGGCTTGTTGGCCTCGCCCCATTCCGGCACCTGCGGGTCGACCAGCGGCTTCATGTATGGATGCAGATGTTGAAACACCGTCGTGACCGGGCCGAACAGATTGAATTCGGCGCGCCGGTTCCACATCTCGACCAGCGCGCTCTCCAGCGCGCCGCGGCCGAACAGCGGCGGATCGGGATGCAGTGCCTCGAAATAGCGGCAGATGGCGATCGATTCGGCGATCACCGTGCCGTCGTCGAGAACCAGCGCCGGCAGCCGCTGCATCGGGTTGATCGCGGTATAGGCGTCGCCGCGGTGCTGGAGCGTGCCGATGTCGACCTGCTCCATCGGAACGTTAATGCCCTTTTCGGCGAGGAAGATGCGCACCCGGCGCGGGTTGGCGGCGCGGCCGCCGTCATAGAGTTTCATGCGATAGGCCCTTATCCCGTTGCAGGGACGACCTTATCGCGGCCCTGAACAAGCCGCCAGCGCGCCAAAATTCCGCCGCCGGAGCCGTCGGAAAACCTCACAGCTTCCGTGCGATTAACCCGCATCCGACGCCGGACTTAAGCCTGGTCTTAAGGAATTTGGGCGACTTTTGACGCAAATTATCGCCAGCCGCGGACCGTAATGCCAAGTTCGACCAGCGAAACGCACGACGGATCGCCGCTCGGCGCCGCCCCGTCGACGAAGCGGCGTCTTGCCACTCAGCATGTGCGCGAAGCCCGTGATCGGCTGACCTCAACCAGCGGCACGCGGCCGGTGTTCGATTACGAATTGCTGCGTCTGTTTGCCCAAAACCGGCTTTCCGGTTCGTTGGTGATCCTGCTTCTCATTGTCACCATCGGGCTGCTGTCCAGCTTGTGGACGCAAGTGCTCACCTCCGGGACCTGGACCGCCGGGGCGCTGCTCATCCATCTCGTCATCATTCGCACCTGCCGGCAGTTTCTCGACGAGACGCCGAGTACCGCCAATCTCCGCTCTTGGCGGCTGCGCTTTATCACGCTCGATCTGTTCTTCGGCATGGCGTGGACCTTCATCCTCATCCATCCGCTCGGCGTCGACGAACAATCCGGTATGTTCATGCTGTTCGTCATGCTCCTCGTGGTGGCGATATCGAGCATGCTGGCATCAAGCCTGCCGGTTGCGGTGCTGGCGCTGACTTTACCGGTTACGATCGCGATCGCGCTCGACTTCGTGCTCAAGGGCACGCTGCACGATTACATCCTGGCAGCGATGGCGCTAACCGCCGAGGGCTACTTTTCGCTGCTCGCCTACCGGCTGTACTCGACGACGCTGGCAACGCTCGAAGCGCGCGCCGAGAAGGATGCATTGATCGGCGAGCTTGAACAGTCAAAATCAATTTCCGACGAGGCGCGCCGCCGCGCGGAAGCCGCCAACATCGCCAAATCGCGCTTCCTTGCCCAAATGAGTCACGAGCTGCGCACGCCGCTCAACGCCATCCTCGGCTTTTCGGAAGTGATGCAGGGCGAAATTTTCGGCGCGCACGCGGTACCCATGTATAAAGACTACGCTGGCGACATTCACAGTTCCGGCGTGCATCTGCTCAATCTCATCAACGAAATCCTCGATCTGTCGCGGATCGAGGCTGGCCGCTACGAACTCAACGAGGAGGCGGTGTCGCTGCATCGCGTGGTGGAAGATTGCCACCATCTCCTCAAGCTGCGGGCCGGCAACCGCGGCATCACCATCCACGAATTGTTCGAGCCCGACATGCCGCGGCTATGGGCGGACGAGCGCGCAGTGCGGCAGATCTGCCTCAACCTTCTCTCCAACGCGATCAAGTTCACGCCGCAGGGCGGCGAAATCTGGCTGAAGGTCGGTTGGACCGCGTCGGGGGGCCAATACATGAGCGTCAAGGATACCGGGCCGGGCATTCCGGAAGAGGAAATCCCGGTTGTGCTGGCCTCGTTCGGCCAGGGCTCGAACTCGATCAAATCGGCCGAGCAAGGCGCCGGCCTCGGTCTGCCCATCGCCAAGAATCTCATCGACCTGCATGGCGGCACGTTCACGCTCAAGTCCAAGCTGCGCATCGGCACCGAAGTGGTTGTGACGTTTCCGCCGGAGCGGGTAATGGCGGCGTTGGCGCCGATGCCCGACGGCGCGCCGCCAATCGCGCCGCACGCGGACATGTCGTCCGCGTCGTTCTCGTCGTCGGCCGACGAATTGACCAACCGCGCCCGCCGCGCGTTGTTTGGGACTTGAGCATGACCCGGAAAAGCGATCGCCGGTCTTGCAACAAGACCGTGCTCAACTAAAACGGTTACCGCGGCGAACTGAAATCTCCTAAAGTGCAGCGAAAGACGGTGGCAAGAGGAACAGCATCTGTGCGCCAGCGCCTGTTATGGATCCTGCTCGCCGGCCTCCTGATTGCCGTTCTGGTCCAGATCGTCCGCCACAGCGAAGGCACAGTCGGCCCGCTATCGAGCGGGCAATTCGGCTCGCTCGCTTACAAGATCGCGCTCCTGGTGTTCATCGGCGCCGGCGCGCTGTTCCTGTTCCGCGAACGTCTCGCGCTGGCGCTGACGGCTGCGCTCCTTTGGGTCGTGCTCGCGCTCATTCTGGTCGTCGGTTACTCGTATCGTTTCGAGCTGCGCGATGTCGGCGACCGCGTGCTGGCCGAACTCGTACCGGGCCACGTCATCACCCGGGGACGCACAGTTGAGGTTGCACGGACGGTGAATGGCGATTTCGACGTAACCGCCCAGATCAACGGCGCGCGCGTCGCCATGGTGCTCGATACCGGCGCCAGTTCCGTGGTGCTCACGCGTGAAGACGCCAAGGCCGCCGGGTTGCCGCTGGAAGTGCTCGCCTATACGACGAACATCGAAACCGCCAACGGCCGTACGCGCGCGGCGCCGGTTACGCTCGACCGGATCGCGATCGGCGGCCTGGTCGAACATTCGGTGGCGGCTTTGGTGACCCAGCCCGGGCAGCTTAAAACCAGCCTCCTCGGCATGAGCTTTCTCAACCGACTGCAGAGCTGGGAAGTGCGCGGGGACCGGTTATTGCTGCACGGCTATCCGTAACGAGACCCGCCGGCATCAGAACAGGCTGACAAGAAAGCGCAGTGAAACCAGAAGCAGAAAGCAGCCGAACGCGATCTCGAGCGTTCGCCGCGACAGCCGATGCGCAAGCCGTGCGCCGTACGGCGCGACCAAGCTCGAAACCGGCGCCATGAGGACTAGGCCAAGCAGCGACACGAACCCGATCGACAACGGCGGCAGCAACGCCTGGTGCGGCAAGCCGGCAAGCATAAAGCCGATCGCGCCGGCGATGGTGATTGGAACGCCGATCCCCGCCGAGGTCGCCACGGCATTGTGGATCGGTTTGCCGTAAACCGTGAGCACGATGGTGGACAGCGCTCCGCCGCTCACGCCCATCAGCGATCCGCCCAGCCCGACGCCAAATCCGTAAAGCACCATGAGCGCCGGACCAGGCAATTCAGCGCCGAGGTTCCAGCGATCGCCGGCAAACAGGAGCTTGGCGGCGATGAAGCTTGCGATGATCACGAAGGAAACGGTGAACACGCCGGCCGGCGCGAAGGCGGCCACCAACGCCCCGCACGCTACGCCAATGACTGCGGGGATCGTCCACAACCGGATGACGCCCGGGAT
Organism: uncultured Alphaproteobacteria bacterium; assembly: GCA_963759345.1. Lineage (GTDB taxonomy): Bacteria > Pseudomonadota > Alphaproteobacteria > Rhizobiales > Xanthobacteraceae > BOG-931. Next base: position 40,149 of record CAVWYW010000017.1, on the reverse strand, counting down.
CACCAGCCCCTTGGCGCGGTGGGTACGGTAGGAGCGCAATGCCGTCGGCACGATGATTGCGATGGAGGTGCCGACGCAAAGCTGCATCCGCACGTCTTCGGAGACGCCGAGCACGCGAAACACTTCGAACAGCACCGGTACGATGACGGAGCCGCCGCCAACACCAAATGTGCCGGCGAGTAATCCAGTGACTACGCCGCCGACGACGATAACCGCCGCCAGCCAAAGGATTTCATGTAACCCGACACCAAGGAACATATGCTGCGCACTTACGCGATGTTTTCAGGCCGCGATGTGCGCCAATTCGTGGTCATGGTCCACGACCAAGCCAAGTGCCGCGACAAAAAGTTCTGCCCCCGCACCCGAAGCACCGGCGGCGCCGGCGAGTTGACGGCGGAAAGCGCGGGCGCCGGGCACCGCGTGGAACAATCCGTGGAGATGCCGGGTGATGGCATGCAGCCGCACGCCTTGCGCCAGCTCGCGCCCGATATAAGAGATCAAACCCGCGGCCGCTTCCTTCGCTGAGGCGAAAGGAGCACCTTCACCAAAGAAAAGCGGATCAACGGCAAGGAGCCGCCATGGCTCCTGATAAGCGGCACGTCCGATCATCACGCCGTCTACGTACGCCAGATGCGCACACGCTTCTTCGAGCGTGCCAATGCCGCCGTTGAGCACGATTGTCATGCGCGGATGCGCCGCTTTTAGCCGATAGACCCGTTCATAATCGAGCGGCGGCACTTCGCGGTTTTCTTTCGGCGACAGACCTTTCAGCCAAGCTTTGCGAGCGTGCACGATGAGCGCGTCGGCGCCGGCCCGCTCCGCCGCCTGGACAAATATCTCCAGCGCCTGTTCCGGATCCTGATCGTCGATGCCGATGCGGCATTTCACGGTAACGGGGATCGACACGGCGGCCTTCATCGCGGCGACGCAGTCGCCGACGAGCGCGGGTTCGGCCATGAGGCAGGCGCCGAAGCGCCCCTCCCGCACCCGATCGGACGGGCAGCCGACATTCAGGTTGATTTCGTCGAAGCCAAGATCCGCGCCAATGCGTGCGCAGGCAGCAAGCGCTTTCGCGTTTGAGCCGCCGAGTTGCAGCGCCAGCGGATGTTCGACGGGATCAAAGCGCAGCAACCGCGACCGATCGCCGCGCAGCACCGCGCCGGTCGTCAGCATTTCAGTGTAAAGGAGCGCGCGACGCGTCAGCAGGCGGTGGAAAAACCGGCAATGCCGGTCGGTCCACTCCATCATCGGCGCAACGCAGAATCGGCGGGACCAACTCTGCAGTGATTTATCTGGCGTATCAGCCACTTCATTAATTCTCGTTAAGGCCGATGTCGTATCATTTCCGGCCGATTTTGCCCCTTTTTGGCGCCTCGTAGCACGACTTTGTCGTACTTTTCGGGTTTCAGTCGTACCGCCTAGTTAACGACAGGACGGACTTCACTACGCCGACTGAGCGCGGTTCGACAAGTACGACAATTACAACACGGTGCGACAAGATGGGTACGATAGTAGGACGGACTCGCAAAGACGGGCTCCAAAGCCTTCGTCGGCCAAATCGTGATCAAGAAAGCAGGTGCAATCGCCCACTGCGAGGCTCAGACATTTGACCGCAAACAAGCGGCCAATGCCTGGATCGTCAAGCGCGAGGCTGAGCTCAAGCATCCAGACGGACTTGAGCGGAAAGAGGATCCGACACTCGCCGCTGTGATCTACCGTTACATCGGGGAATCGAAGAACGCCGTCCTCGGGACGAACGCGCAAGTTCTCAAGACGATAAAAACGCCGTCACCGTCATCAAGAAACTCCGACTGATCAGAAAGGCCAGTGAACGCAACCGTCGCGTTAAGCTTGAAGAGCTGGATCAACTGCTGGGGCACTTCAGGCGAATTCGAGAGACCCGTCCCTCCTCAATTCCGATGAAGAAAATCGTCGCATTCGCGATTTTTTCAACAAGACGGCAGGAAGAGATCACACTGTTGCGATGGCAGGATCTGGAAGAGGACCGGTTTCTCGTGCGCGACACGAAGCATCCCGGCGACAAGAAAGGCAATAACGTTTCCTGCGTGGGGTTCTGCGAGCGCCACCCTGCGGACTATAATCGCCGCCGCGGCTCGGCTCCCAGTCAGAGCAGCTTTTTAGTCCATTCTTTGCGTGGAATTTTGAAATTGCCGCCGCAGCATCTACAGCCCGCGCTGTGCGCTGCGGTCGCAGAGAATTGCGATGGATTGGCGCGCGTAGCCGCAGCATGCGTCGAGAGCGCCGGAAAGCACAATACGGCCCGCGGCGATTCGGCCCCGCAATCGGGACAGGCTACCGGCAAGTCATATTCCGCCAGTGGCCGAAATTCGGAAAATGGACCGCAGCGTGAGCAATCATACTCGTATTTCGGCATGTCATTCCTCGCCCTATGCGCTGACGCAAAGACCACACCCTCTGGTCGCCAACGGATGGAAGGGACGCTTGGGCTTCCCCAAGCGCCCCCCTTCCGTCTTCCAGACTAGCTGCTGACGCCGGCGAAGATGTGCTTTCGGATGCTGGCGTGGACACCCCAGTTGCCATCAACGACTTGCGTGACGCCGAAATCGACGCCGACCGACATCAGCGAAATAGCTTCGTCTTCGCTAAGGTTCTGCGTGTTCATCAAGAACTCTCTCATCTTGCGAAACGCGTCGCGCATCGCGTGATCGACTGAGGATTTCTTGAAAATTTCGCTTTGCGCGTTGGCACCCAGGTCGGTCAGATAGTGCGGATAGCTAAATCCGTGCACTACCCATTCCTCCTTGGTCTCGAGCAACGGCCAATTAAGCCTCGACAACAAAGTGCCGGCTGCGATGTCGCTTTGCTTGTGCAGGATAAACTGGAACACGCCGGTCCAGGAGGATTCGATTGCAGTGCCGGAAACCTCGCCATCGCCCATCGCGGCGTGGGTATCGCCAACTGAGAAGAAGGCCCCATCGATGGAGACGGGATAGTACAGCGTTGCCCCTTTGCCGAAGCGCCAGTCGTCGACATTGCCGCCGATATAGTCGGGTGGAATGGAATTGACGATGTCGGCCTCCTTCTGCGTGAGGCCGAGACAGCCGAAATGCGGCCGCAGCGGTACGCGCACGCCTTTGAGCACGCCGGTTTTCGGATTCCACTTTTGCGGATCAACGACCAGGCCGGGATAATCGTAGACCTTATGTTCGACGCCGTTCGGGTCGGTAAATGGTCCCCAGCGATAACTGTGGACTGCTCTTGCCCAGTCGTTGCTGCCGTCAGACTCCAGCTCGTAGATGGTCACGATCTCGCGCGGCTTTTCGCCACCGACCCAATCGTTGTACTGATAGCCCCACCACGCCGCAATGTTGGTGCCGAAGGTCTTGCCTTTGAATTGCGGATTGGCGCAGGGACGCGGATACATGTCGAGGACACGGACTTCGAGGATGTCACCCTCTTTGGCCCCGCGGATCGCGATCGGCCCGGTCATGATGTGAACCCCGTAGCCCGCGCCCGCCCCGTTGGGAGCATCCATCGGGCCGGCGCCACGCCGGTCCACGTTCTTCTTGCCCTTGGTCCAATAATAGACGCTTTCCGCTCCCGGATCGCCCTTGATCATGCGTTCCGGATCGTCGCCGGCCTGATGCGTCAAGCATTCGATCGTCGCGTAATCGCCGGAATCGATCTCGATCAAGGGTGTCAGCTTCTTGCTGAAATATCCCCAATGGACGGTTTTGTCCGAGGCCGGCACGTACCAGTGGTTCGCCTTTCCGGGCATCGTCGCCATGCCCGTCAGGGGCATTTGCCGCGGCGTCAATTCCTGCGCTTCCGCGCGCGAGACCATTGGCGAAGCGATCGTCCCGAGCGCTGCCGCGCCTCCGGCGATCGTCGCGGTTTTCAGAAACTCGCGTCGGCTCTCATCGGTACCGTTTGAGTGTGACTTGTCTTCACGTCGCGTGCTCATACCTGTGCTCCCTGAAGCGGCCCCGGTGTTGCGACTGTCGTGCGGCTTTACTGTCGGTCGAGCTTTCAAGGCTAAAGCACTGTATTCCAGGCTGTCAATCAACAACGTGCGGCTTTCGAACGGGCAGCGGACCTGCGACATAAAAGGGCAGCGGGCTTTCGAAAACTTGGCGCTACGCTGCTCGCGCTGCCGTTTGCAAATCGAGCTGGGGATAAGGCTCAATTCGTTGAAAACAACGTGGAAGCCGTCGGCCAGCCATCGCGCTTTGCTGCGATCCTCGAAGACGATGAGCGGCGGAAACTTATCGCCGCGGCTCATGTCCTCGATGTACTCGGTGACACGATCGCTCGACAAAGCGGCGCGAAGTTGCGCGCGCTGATCGACGCGTTGAGCGGCGCCCGGCAGGCATGCGCATGCGGCAATTGTCCGTCCGCGCGGCATCAGCCTAAAACTGAAATTGGTTATGGCCCCGAGCTGTAACCTTCAGCGATGACTAGAGCCCCGGCTGCCGTGCCAAAGGCCGGGGCTTTTTCTTTGGTGCAGATGTCAGTTGCGCGTGCCGGCCCGCGCTTGCCCGGCTGCGATGGCGCTTAGCGCAGGCTCACCAGTTAAATTTGTAGTTGATGCCGCCGCGCACGATGTTTTCGGTAAAGGAGATACCACCGGCTCCGCAGACGACCGGCGTTTCCGCCGTCGCCGGACACTGAACGTTGGGGAAATTGACGTAGAGATACTCCGCCTTTGCCGTCAAATGGTCGGTAAAGGCAACCTCAATTCCACCGCCAGCGGTCCCGCCGGTAAAAGTTCCGCCAGCGGAGGGCACTTGGATATCTCCGACCACCAAGCCGCCTGTCGCGTACAACAGGACGCGGCCGAAAGCGTAACCAACTCGCGCACGTCCTGTGCTGATCCAGTGGCTACCGGTTTGGCAGCTTGCTCCGGCCGGGGCCCCAATACTGGCACAGCCTGCGGAAGAGCTACTGCCGCCGACCCTAGACCAGTCGAAATCGCCCTCGCCTCCGAATACAAATCCGTTGATCTGAAAAAAATTAGCGCCGAACGTGCCGCCAAGAAGCAAACCGTCGACATTGAAGTTGCCAGTCGATAATCCGGCCAAATTCCAATTGCTGCTACCGAAACCGTAGCCGCCGTTGATGCCGAAATAGGGGCCGGTCCAACTGAAATCCGTGGCAGGAAAGTAACTCGCAGGAGGAAGCGGCTCCGGTGGCGGAAGTTCGGCTCCGAGTGCTTGGCCTGCAGCGACGAGACCCAACATTGCCGCCACAACAATCGGCTTCATCGGAAACCCGGATATTAAAGGCGTCGAGCCTCGCTACTGGCTCTTAAAGCTTATCCGAACAAAACCTCAAATACTGTGGCTCCGAGGCCACTACCCGCCACAATTTCGTAGGCCTCGCATAGCCTATGGGCATTGGCTCGGCTCAACAACTTCGGAAGCTTGGCGAAGTTCGACGCCATGCGCCGCGCCTCATCCTTTGTCAGCCGGTTAGTCGCTGACCGCCGCTACGGCTCGTCATCGAAGTAGAAATAGCCGAACGCCTGCCCGGTCTTGTCCTTCGCGATGAAGCTTTCCTCGCGCTCCTCGATCGACCAGGGCGGCGGGAAGCGGCGAGCGGCGGGCATGCAAGATGATAACGCCATTTCTGCTTTGCGCCCGAAAGCGACCGTCAGCCGTCCTGAGGCGACCCGTCGCTAAGGGCCATTAACCGACTTCCGCGCTGCAGCGGAAAGACTGCTGCGCAAAGTCATGGCCCCTTAGATCGATCTTAGCTAACCTTTCTCACGAGCACGGGTGCGGATGCCGGGGCACAATATGCGCTTGGACAACTGTCATAATTTTCATGACTTCCGTGCGCTCGCCAAGCGTAAGCTGCCGGGGCCGATTTTCAACTACATCGACGGCGCGGCGGACGACGAGGCGACGCTTCGGCAAAACGCGGTCAGCTTCGAACGCTGTGACCTGGTGCCGAACGTCCTTCGGGGGTTGGGAGCGATCGACCTCTCGGTGACTGTGATGGGACAAAAGCTCGCAATGCCGGTCTATTGTTCGCCGACAGCGCTGCAGCGGCTGTTCCACCACCAGGGCGAACGAGCGGTCGCGGCAGCTGCGGCAAAATTCGGTACGATGTTTGGCGTATCTTCGCTCGGCACGGTTAGTCTGGAGGAGCTGCGCAAGGCGTACGACACGCCGCAGGTCTATCAGTTCTATTTCCATAAGGACCGGGCGCTCAACCACGCCATGATGCAACGCGCAAAAGACGCGGGCATCAACATCATGATGTTGACGGTCGACAGCATTACCGGCGGCAATCGCGAGCGCGATCTGCGCACCGGATTTTCTATTCCTTTCAAGCTTACTTTGGGCGGAATGCTCCAATTCGCGATCAAACCGATGTGGGCGATCAACTATCTCACTCACGAACGGTTCAAACTGCCCCAGTTGGATGAACACGTCGACATGAGCAGTGGCGCCATGTCGATTGGACGTTATTTCACCGAAATGCTCGACCCTTCCATGAACTGGAACGATGTGGCTGAAATGGTCCGCGTTTGGAGCGGTCAATTCTGCCTGAAGGGCATCATGTCGGTCGCGGATGCAAGACGTGCGGTCGAAATAGGCTGCACCGGCATCATCTTATCCAACCACGGTGGGCGACAGCTCGATGGCTCGCGCGCGGCATTTGATCAACTCGCCGAAATCGTTGACGCCGTGGGCGACAAAATCGATGTGATGATGGACGGCGGGGTTCGGCGCGGGACCCACGTTCTGAAAGCGCTTTCGCTCGGCGCCAAAGCAGTGGGTGTCGGCCGCTACTATCTGTTCCCGCTGGCGGCCGCCGGCCAGGCGGGCGTTGAGCAGGCGCTCAGCCTCATGCGCGCTGAAATCGAGCGGAATATGAAGCTGATGGGATGCTCCTCCGTCAGCCAGTTGTCGCGTGCCAATCTGAGATACCGGTAATTGCTGCCTCCGTGCACACGGTGGCGATTGGCAGGCAAGGCGCAAGGTCCTATATCCGAATAGGGTACAGACTCGCTCCTTCAGTGATGTCCGAGTCATGTCGGCTTCCCCGATAGCAGACTAAACGCGCACGTTGCGGCACTTCGGTTTCGGTAGAGTTGAGGATGGGCGCGGTAGCTTGGGGCCTATGGCCAACGCCCCGTTTTCCATCCCCGCTCATCAAACCGGACAAGCCGATCTCCGGCATCCGGCTTTCCGACTGGCTTCACCGCAAGGCACACGACGGGACCGCTCGGGGCAGCCGTTGGAGGCACAGAACGCCGAGTTCTCGATGAATTACATCGAATGTGAATTGGCGATTGCCGCGCCCTTGCACCTTGTGCCTTCGCACGAGGAACCTGCGCACACGTTCAAAGACGTAATGGTCGACGCTACGGTATGCCTTGCTCCGCGAGCCGTAGCCAAAGTAGTTGGACCAGCCTCGCAGTGACCTGTTCAGCTTGTCACGCACTTCTGGCCATGGATCGATATTGCTCGGCACCAGAAGATCGCCGACCTTTGTTTTGAGCCGTTGCACGCTCTTCTTGGACGGGCTCGCACCCTGATACCAATTCCCGTTCGCCTCGAACAAATGCGCGCCGAACGAGTAGCCAAGGAAGTCGAAGCGTTCCTTTCGGGCGTTTCTCAACGATGTTTTACCCTCGTTAATCGTCAACCCGAGCTTGGTCATCACCGCCTTTGTCCACGCTAATGCCTCCGCCGCGCGACCGCGGCTGAGGATAACGAAGTCGTCGGCATAGGAGACGACGTGAGCATGGAACGTGTCGCCGCATCCGGTCAAACGCCAATGCTTCAGGAACCGGTTCATGTAGATGTTGGCGAGCAGTGGACTTGCGACGCCGCCTTGCGGCGTGCCGCGCGTGTTTCCATTGCCGCCACTCATGCGCCGGGTTCCGTCCGCGTCCCGTTCCTCGATCGGCGCCCTCAGCCACATTTTGATGAGGCGCAGGACGTTTCGATCCACGACACGCCGGGCTACTGACTTTATCAGCTCGGAATGCGGGATCGTATCGAAGTACTTGGACAAATCAGCATCAACTACGTCAGCATACCCCCGGCATAAATGCCGGTGCACTTCCCTGACCGCGTCTACCGCTCCGCGTGTGGGTCGGTAGCCGTAGGCATTGTCCTCGAAGTCAGCCTCGAAGATGGGTTCGATCACGATCTTGGCGGCAGTCTGAATCACACGATCACGAATGGTCGGAATGCCGAGCGGACGCTCGCCACCATTCGCTTTGGGGATCATCACCTGCCGCACCGGATCAGGTCGGTATGTCTTCGAGACCAGTTCCGCGCGCAAGCCCGCCAACCATGCTTCCAGCCCCTGCTCCTCGATGCGAGCAAACGTCATCCCATCCGCACCCGGTGCGCCCGCATTAACGCGGGCGAGCCGATAGGCGTGGTCCAGGATGTCCTCGCGACAGATCTTGTCGTAGAGCAGATAGAAGCGGAAGGCGGGCTCCGCCTTCGCTTTGCAGTAGAGCTTCCTCTGAAGGTTCCGGATCTTATCAGGCGTTGTCAGGCTCATCGCCAATCACCTTCACCTCACCATCTTCGAAAGCGCACCAGAAGTCGGGGCCCTTTGCTCCGCCGGCATTACCCGGCCTCAACACTCTTACGACCCCGTCCGACTCCCGCCGTGACCACCGCCTGATGCGATGCTGAGGCTGCTACCCTCGTCTGCGACGGGTCTCCCCCTGTAACTACGAACCACCCTTCCGACGTGCCGTACCCACTACCCCGGCGGATCGTGCGGGTGCGCGTGTCGATTACTTCCCCACACGTGCGGCCTTCCCCAAATGACCGGAGGGTCGGCATCCGCATTAGAACTTTCGAGGCCTGCTCGGGCTTCACTTTATTACGGCCCATCAGATCGCTCAGCAGCCCAAGGCTGCCTTTGTCGCAGGGCTCCGACCCAGCCAGTTACCCGACCGTGTCGCCTGCCAGCTTCCGGACCAATCGACATTTATCCGGGTGAGATCCTCCCTCACTGATAGTTCGCGCCCTCGGGGCGCACGGCCAATCGCGTCATTCGCGCTGCGAAAAAAACAGCGGCGTTTTCGCCGTCGGAACACCGTGAAGTCGGTCGCGGACCTTCATTTTGAAGCGTAATATTCTTCCCATATCGCAACGGGCATGATCCCCTTGGGGGTCGGATCAGATGACAATCGACATCGCACGGCGGAACTTTATTGCCTTGCTCAGCGGCGCGGCTGCCACGTGGCCGCTAGCCGCACGCGCGCAGCAGTTGGCGACGCCAGTAATCGGCTTTCTTCACAGTGAATCACTTGATGCGGTGTCCGGAGAAGTCAGCGCGTTCAAGCGCAGCCTGAACCAAGCTGGCTACATCGAAGGCCAGAACATGGCGATCGAATACCGCTGGGCCGATGGTCAATTCGACCGAGTGCCAGGACTGTTGGCGGACCTTGTTCGACGGCCTCTGGCGGTGCTGGTGGCAGGCGGAGGTACCGCCGACGCGGTCAAGGCGGCCGGCGTGACCATCCCAACAGTTTTCACAAGCGGCGCCGATCCAGTTCGGGAAAGACTGGTGGCGAGCTTAAGCCGCCCCGGCGGCAACATGACTGGAGTGACCTTCTTCGTCATTGCGCTGGGCCCGAAAGAACTGGAAATGCTTCTTGCTGCTGTCCCCTCGACGAAGCTTATCGGCTTTGCGAGCAATCCGGGCTATCCATACGCCGCCCACCAGACTGAGGAATTGGAAACTGCGGTGCGCACAGTCGGCCGCAAGATGGTCGTGCAAAGCATTGCTAACGAGGCCGGGATCGAACCGGCCTTCGCCGCGTTCAGCCAACAAGGCGTCGACTCTCTCATCGTCGGAGGCGATCCCTTTTTCTATCGCTGGCGCGAGAAAATGGTAGCGCAAGCGGCCCGCCATGCGCTGCCCGCTTGCTATGGTTGGCGCGAATTCGTCGCGGCCGGCGGCCTTATGAGCTATGGTGCGGACCTGACGGAGGCCTATCACCACGTCGGCATTTACGCCGCACGCATCCTAAAGGGAGAAAAGCCAGCCGATTTGCCGGTGGTGCAGGCGGAGAAAGTCCGGTTGGTCCTCAATCTCAAAACCGCAAAGACGCTGGGCCTTACCTTTCCGCCCACCTTGCTCGGCCGCGCCGACGAGGTGATCGAGTAACTGATCGAGCATTACAGCATTAAGTTGGAATAGCTGAATGCTCCACACGCTGCTGCATTGCACCGAAGTCTCGCAGCTAATGACGTTATAAGGGTCAAACGCTACCGAGCCATTCGGCGCTGGTGCGGATCAATGTCTGCTGTTGCCCCAGGAGCGACCAAATCGCGGACAAGTCGCGAATGACGAAAAGGGACATTACCGGAAGTCACGGTAGACGACTGAAACGTCGCGCGCCCTCGGGGAGCACGGCCTATCAGGCAGTGCGCATGGACGGGTTCAGTTACGCCATCGTTTAGTCCATGTCCGGCGCAAAGGGCGGGCGCGATCGAATGCACGCTAACGAACTCGCCGCGACGTCCGCTGTCGCAGCGACAATCGGTGTGTGTCATTCCGCCACTCCAATCAATCTGTTCAGTGTCGCGTTGTCGTGCAGCAAGTCCTTGCTGGCGCAGCTGTGCACGATCTCGCCGCGATCCATCACCAGGCAGCGGTCAGAATTGGCGAGCGCGATCTCGAACTTCTGCTCCACCATTAGGATGGCAAGATCGTCCGCCGAGCGCATCCGCACGATCGCCGCCACCACCTCCTGCACGACCAGCGGTGCTAATCCTTCCACCGGCTCGTCAAGCAGCAGCACCGACGGGTTGGTCGCGAGCGAGCGCGCAATGGCGAGCATCTGCTGTTCGCCGCCGGAGAGGTGGGTGCCGGAATTGCGGCGCCGAGCACCGAGGCGCGGAAATAGCTCATAGATCCGCTCGATCGTCCAAACTCCAGGACGCGCTACGACGGTGAGGTTCTCTTCGACCGTCAGCGCGCCGAATACCTCGCGCTGCTGCGGCACCCAGCCAAGACCAACGCGGCTGCGGCGGTAGGCCGGCAGCGCGTCGACCCGTTTGCCATGCAGCGAAATCTCCCCGCCTTGCAGCGTGGTCAACCCGCACAGCGTCTCGATCAGGGTGGTCTTGCCGACCCCGTTGCGGCCGATAATGACTACCATTTCGCCGCGCGCGAGCTGAAATTCAACGCCGTGCAGCACGCGCGCCTGTCCGTACCCGGCCAACAACCCTTTGACCGCAAGCGCCGGCGCCTCAGAACTCCAAGATAAACCTCGCGCACACGCGGGTGGTTGCGTACGTGATCGGGGGTGTCCTGCACCACGAGCGCGCCAGCTGCGAACACCGACACGCGATCCGCATAGTGGAACACGAGGTTCATGTCATGTTCAATGAACAGGACCGTGGTGTCCGCAGTCAGCACCGCCAATTGGCGAAAGAGCTGGTGTCCTTGCTCGGTTGACAGCCCCGCCGCCGGCTCGTCGAGCAGCAGCAATTGCGGCCGCAGTGCCAGCGCCAATGCAACCTCGAGCAAGCGCTGCTTGCCGTACGGCAGCGTTTCGGTGACCTTGAGCGCGTCGTCGGCAAGACCGAATTTCGCGAGCAGCGCACTCGCCTCGTCGATCAACGCCGGCTGCTTCGCGACCGAACGCAGCGAGACGCCGCCCCTGCCTTCGCGCTCGGCAAGCGCAATGACGATTGATGCGAGCGGATTGAGCGCTTTAAACAGGGAATTGATCTGAAACGTGCGCGCGATGCCGGCCTTGACCCGCTGCTGTGGCGAGGCGCGTGTGATCTCCGCACCATTGAACAACACCTCCCCAGCGGTCGGCTGCAGCAGTCCAGTGACCACACTTACAAAGGTTGTCTTGCCGGCGCCATTCGGACCGATGATCGCGTGGCGCTCGCCGCGTCGCAGCGCGAAGTTCAAATTCTCAAAGACGATCAGACCGCCGAACGCCATATGTAGGTCGCGGGTCTCAAGCACGGGTCGCGCCGCAGCTCTATCCGTCATTGCCCGCGCAGGCGCCGCACCAGCGTCTCGGCTGACGGCACGATCCCCCTCCGAAAGAACGCAACGACAATGATCAGCAAGAGCCCGATCCAGAAATACCAATAGGCCGGGCTGAGCTCGGCGAGCCAGTCGCGCAACAGCAGAAACACGATCGCGCCGACGAACCCGCCATAGAGCCGGCCGGTGCCGCCGATGATCAAAATCACGAGCACGTCGGCCGAACGTTGAAACGACAAGGTCGCCGGTGATACGAACTGCGTGGTCTGCGTCAGCAGTGCGCCGGCCGCACCTGCCATGGCGCAAGCAACGGCGAACACGGTCGACACGTCTCGCTCGATCGGCGTGCCCAGTGTGATCATGCGGCGTGGGTTCTCGCGTGCGCCGAGCAGCGCAAGTCCGAACGACGATTTGACCAGCGCTCGCGCCGCCAAAAACAGCACAAACGTCACCGCGAGCGTGTACAGATAAGCGGTACGACCATAGATATCGAACCGAAACAGGCCAAGCACTGGAGCGATGACGATTCCCTGCAGTCCATCGTCGCCGCCGGTTAGGTCGCTCTGCCGGTGCACAATGTCATAAAGGATGAGATTGAGCCCGAGCGTGACCATCAAAAGCGCGATGCCGCTGACCCGGTGAATGACGCGGCCGGTCAGCCAGCCGACGAACCCGGCCGCCAGCGAAGCCAGCACCAACCCGCTGATCGGTTCGGTCCATCCAAATTTACCGAGATAGCCCGACGTGTAGGCGCCGATGCCGAAGAAGGCCGCATGCCCCAGCGATGGTATGCCGCGATAGCCGAGCAGCAGGTCAAGCGACATGGCGAACAGGCCCCAGATCAGGATCTGGCCGTAGAGCGGCAAGTTGACGCCCGGAACGAAGAACACAGCGAGGAGCGCCGCCCAGAAAACGATCTCGCCCGGCCCCCAGCGCGTAACGGACGCGAAATATTGCCGCCCCGGCAGCTGTACCTCCGCCGACGGCCCGCTAAGTGAATTCATACCCGACGCCCCATCAGCCCGTGCGGCCGCCACAACATGACGGCGACCGTGATCGCGTAGATCGCAAGCCCGCCGATCTGCGGCGCATAGTATTTGACCGCCACGTCGGCAATGCCGAGCAACAGGCCGGCGATCAGCGTTCCGCTGATCGTACCCATGCCGCCGACCGACACCACAATCAGCAAATAGACGAGGTAGCGCAGCGGAAAATTTGGATCGATGCCCAGAACGTTCGCGGCGAGCGCGCCGGCGAGGCCAGCGAGACCGCCGCCGACCGCGAAAGTCACCGCGAAGACCAGGTCGGTGTTGAGGCCGCATGCACGAGCGACGCGGCCGTTGTCGACACACGCGCGCACAATCGCGCCGAACCGGGTCCGTTCAAGTCCAAACACCAGTCCAATGGCCAGCGCGCCGCCCACCGCCACCAGGAACACACGATACCGCTCGAGCGTGAAGCCAAGCACTTCCTGCTGGCCAGTCAGCCAGGGCGGCACGCGGAACTGCTGATAAGCGCCCCCCCAAAAATAGGTGACGATCGCGATCGACATGAAGATCACGCCAATCGTCAACAGCACTTGAGTCAGATCGTCGGTGCCATAGAAGTGCCGGAACACAAGTCGCTCGATCACCAGCGATACGATCCCGATCGCGACGAAGGCGATCGGCAGGCTTAGGAGGAACGGAATGCCGAATGTCTGCGTGACGGCGACCATCACGTAGCCGCCGAGCATCGAGAAGCTCGCCTGCGCCAAATTCACAAAATTCATCATGCCCATCGTGACCGACAGGCCGACCGACATAATGAACAGCAGCATCCCGTAGGCGATGCCGTTGAAGACGACCGTCAGGAACGAAATCATGGCGGCACCTGCGCGTGCCCGATGCGACTATCTGAAATCCTTCGTTTGGCATGCTGGTGATTTCCACATTCTGCAGAACGCCGTCGACTTTGTCGGTGCGCCGGATATAAACGTTCTGGATGATATCGCCGTTGCCCTTGTCGATGGTGATCGGCCCGCGCGGACTTCAAACGAGCGGCCGTGCACGAATGCCATGAACTTGTCGGGGTCAAAGCCGCTACCTGCCTGCGCGTCCAGTCCGTCATAGATGAGCCGGAGCGCGTCCCAGACACTGATTGCGCTCCACCCGATGCGCGGCGACTTGCCGTTGAGAGCCTCGAAGTCCTTGACGAATTCCTTGTTCATCGCGGAATCATGCTGGGTGGAATAGATGCCGGTCGTGATGGTGCCGAGAGCGGCGTCGCCGATCGCATCCACATAAGTCTCGTCCGTTATGTCGCCGGTGCCCATGATCTTGACGCCGGATGCTTTCAAACCGAAATCGTTGACGGCGCGGAGACTACCGATACTGGGCTCGCCCAACGGCATGAAAATGAACAGTGCGTCGGGCTTGGAGTCCTTGATCCGCTGCATGTAGGAGGAAAATTCTGGATTGCTGAGGGGAATGCGGACATTGCCGACCAGCGTGCCGCCCGCTTCGGCCAACGCTGCGCTGAAGTATTTCTCGCAATCATGGCCGGGAGCGAAGTCGGCCACCATGAGGTAGACCCGCTTCCAATTATGCTGCACGGCGTAGCCGGCAAGCGGCTTGCACAGCTGTGGTATGGCGAAGAACGTGCGGGTGAAATAGGGCGACTTCTCGCCGATGATCCCGGAGGTAGCGGCCCCGATGACGAAAGTCGGCACTTTTGCTTCGGTCACGATCGGCGCGGCCGCGAGCGTGTTGGGTGTGAAATCGGGCCCGATCAGGATCTGCACTTTTCCACGGGTCACGACTTCCTGAACCAGCCGCTTGGCCACCTCTGGATTGGGCCCGGTGGTATCGCGCCGGATCAACTCGATCTTCTTGCCGCCCGGTGCATCGCCATAGCGCTTTTGGAAGAGTTTGATAGCGCCATCAGTGAGCTGGCCGCTGAGCAACGAAATGCCCGAATAGCCGACGAGGACGCCAATTTTGATCGTATGTTCCGCGCCGGCGTGCGTGCCGAGCCCGAGAAAGAGTCCGATCGCGGTGAGAGCGCTCATGAGTGCGCGCATAGACGTTATCCTCCCTAGCCTTATCCTCCCAAGCCTTCTCGTGCGGTTGCATCGTCGACTTGTTTACCGATGAACCTTCGCCGGGCGCGATGCCCTGTTTGCGGTCGCAGCCGGTTCCGCTCACTTTTTCACGTTCATGATGATCTCCAGCTCCCCGGGAATTCGACCTCGCCAGTTTAGACGAGTTTTTCACGGGGCGTGGCTCAGACTTTATTTGAATGTGTGACTGTATTACCTTTATAGTGCAAAGTGACCAAATCGCGCAAACCTGAGTGCAGGGGATTCGTTGCGTGAGGATGCCGGGACGTTCGCGTCAGCGGCCGCACCCACCTGAGTGCCGATCCCCATAAGCTTTGCGGTAGCGTCTCATGGCCTCCGATTCAAATCTCAATCGCCTGCGCGCCCTTAGTGTCTGCGACCTGTCGGATGCCTTGGATACGCTCGGTCTACCGCCGGCTGTTACAGGTCTCGTCGCGACAAGCGCGGCGCGTCCGATCGCCGGTCGCGCCGTCACCGTGAAGTTGATGTCGGGTCAGGCGCCCGGAGGTTCCCACCGTCACCTCTGCACGGCAGCCGTCGAGGTCGCGGGGCCCGATAGTGTGATCGTCGTCGAGCAACGCACTACGATCGACGCGGCGTCGTGGGGTGGCCTGTTGTCGCAGGCCGCCAGGTATCGCGGCATATCCGGCACCATCGTCGACGGACCGGTCCGCGATGTGGAGGAAAGCAACACGATCGGCTACACCGTGTACGCGCGCTCCATGACCGCGCGCACGGCGCGCGGCCGTATCCATGAAGCTGAATGCCAAACCCCGATCCGCCTCGGGGACACCATCGTCGGGCCCGGCGATTACGTCGCTATCGACTGCAGCGGTTGTGTTGTGATTCCGCAGACGCATGTTGAACAAGTGCTTGCGACCGCAGAGCAGATCCTCACGAAAAGCCAACTGCTGGCCAAGACCGTGCAGCAAGGCACGCCCGTCTCGCAGGCCATGGACGCAGGCTACGAGACGATGCTGCAGCGCTTGAAAGCCTTGAGCTGATTTCCTCAGTCGGCCAAATCCCACCAATAAAATCCGTTGGCCGTACCGGTGCCGGCGGGCGAGCGATAGCACGGCACGTAGTCGATCTCGTGTAGTGGCGCGCTCTCGTTCGCCAGGACGCCGGCCAGCGAGATCCACGACTTCAGTTCGGATGTACCGGATTGAAGGTCGGCCTGCGGAATCGAGGTGAGATAGTTCTTGTCGTGGTTCTTCAGTGCGGTAACGAACTTCCGGTCAAACTCCTCATCGACGACGAAGTGGCTCATGCCACCCGACGCGAACACCGCGACACGCTGATCGGACGGCCACGAGTTGATCGCCTCACGAAGGATCTGTCCGAATTGGTAGGCGCGCTTGGCCGTCGGCTGGTTGGGCGGAAAGAACGTGTTCTGATAGATCGGCACATTGGGTACGACCTTGTCCCGCATCACCTGGCGATAGATGTGACCGAACGCATGCGAGGCGCCGTTGCGCGCGTGTTTCGGCCACACCTTCGAGGCGGCGACGTCGAATTCGCGCTCCATCAATGTCTTAATGATGTGCTGACCGAGATCGGGCTGCCCGCGATACTCGGTGTATACTTCGGTGGCATGACCGTGCTCCGCTTCGGCGACACCGGGCGGCAACTTCTTTTTGTCCTCCTCGGTCTGCGGATAGTTTGGGATGATCTCGCCGTAGAACACCATGAAGGCCGGATTGAGCTGATCCGTCTCGTAGATCTCATCCTGATCGTTACCGAGAATGACCGCCACGTCTGGCTTTATTTGTTCCCACTTGTCGGCGAGTTTGTCCATCGCTGCATGACAGCGCGCATGATATTTGCGTTGCGCCTCCATCGAGGATTTTTCCTCTAGCTTTTCGGACTGGCGCAGCGCTACCAGATCGTCGAAGCTGTAGACGCCGTGACGAAACGGATGCTTGCGCGCTTTGTCCGCTTTGACACGCAACTGCCACTGCTCGACTGTCGTGTGAAGCTGCGGACCGTGCGTCGTCGCCATTGCCACCACGATTTTGGCCATTGTCATTTCCTCATTTCACACTCAATTGAGGTTGAAAACTGCACGCGCATTGCCAGCGAATATCTTCTCGCGATCGACCGGCGAAAGCCACGTGAAGCTCTCGATATGCGGGCGAATATCATCCATCGTGCGTCCGGTGTCCGGATCGATAGTGGAGCCAACTCCGGGACATTCCGATCCAAACAGGCAGCGGTCTGGCCCGACCGTCCTGATCAGCAATTCGAGCGCCGGCGCGGTGTAGAGCACGGTGTCGAAATAGAGCATTTTCAGGCGATCGCGGAAGCGAACCGCGGTCTTGCCGCGCAACGAGGGCGCATCAAAGCGGCCGAGCTGGTAGGGGATCGCGCCGCCGCCGTGTGACACGATGATCTTCAGCTTGGGAAAATCGGTGAACACGTCCGAATTCAAGAGACCGAGTATCGCAATCGTGCCTTCGTTGATCAGGTGCACCGAATAGTTTGCACGCTCCGAGCGCGAACTGGTCGTGTGGATATGGGCCGGAATGTCGAGCTCGCATAGCTTCTCGTACAGCGGGTACCAATAGCGGTCTCCAAGCGGCGGAGGCTCCACGCTGCCGTTCTCATATGGATCGGGGTTGAGCAGACATCCGACGAAACCGAGCTCCTTGATGCAACGTTCGAGCTCCGGGATCGCGCGCTCAATCGGGTCGCCGGCGGTCTGCGGCAGACTTGCCACGCCGTAGAATTTTCCCGGAAACATCTGAGTCTGCCGATGAATGATGTTGTGACATTCCTCTGCAAACCAGTGGACGAGTTTAGCGGGCCTTTCGCTGTGCATGAGCTGGAACGGCCGAGGCGAGATCAGCTGAATGTCAGTGCCATGCTGATGCAGCGCATCGAGATGGCCTTTCGGCCCAATCTCGGCGGCGTTCAGCGCCGCGCGAATTTCATCATCGCTGACTTTGACGCCGCCGCGCCCGTGCGATCCGCGCGCCGCCAAGAGTGTCGCCTTATAGGCCCACAATTGCGCCGGCGCACTGACGTGACCATGACAATCGATGATCACAGGCGTCTCCTCTTCTCACCGGCTTAAGCCGGTTTTTCGGTTGACGTCTGTCTAACTGTATTACATTTATCGTGCAAGAGGCCTTTAGACCTTGACGCCGCGGCCAAGCCAAGCAGAGGAGACGCTCGAATGCCCCCCCAACGTGAGGCAACGTTAGCAGGCGAGACCGCTTACGTGCCGACCGCAACCAGCCCCGCTCACGGGGCAATGAACGGGCGGCGGTACGTCGAGAGCCTGCAGGATGGACGCGAGGTGTGGATCGACGGGGAATTGGTGCGCGACGTCACCGCCCATCCCGCTTTCAAGGACATGATCGCAGCGCTGGCGCGGGTCTATGACCTGCAGAACAGCCCCAAATATCGCGACGAGATGACGTTCGTCGATCCGGAGTCGGGCGTGCGCACCAGCGTGTCATGGCTGTTGCCGCGTTCCGCCGCCGACCTCAAGCGCAAGCGCCGCAACAGCGAACTGTGGAACGAACTGACTTGGGGCCAGCTCGGCCGCAGTCCCGATATCCTCGCCCCCTACATCATTTCCGCGCTCCACCTCAAGGACGAGTTCAGCGAGGTGAAGCATCCGAGGTGCGATTTCGGCGAGAATCTGGAGAACTACTACAAGCACTGCCTGCGTAATGACCTGTTTCTCACCCACGCGCTGGGCGATCCGCAGGTCGATCGCAGCGAGCAACCGCAGAATGAGCGTCGCGAAGTGCGCGAGGATGCGCAGGTCTCATTGCACGTCGTCGAGGAGACCAACGAGGGCGTCATCGTCACCGGCGGCAAGCAGCTCTCGACCGCCGCGGCGCACAGCCAAGAATGCTACGTTTCGCTCTCGGCGACGTTCGCCAATCGCAACGACCCCAACTGCGTGCTGGCATTTGCGATCCCGACCAATTCGCCTGGGCTGAAGATCCTCGCCCGCGAGCCGGTCTCGCGCTGGTTCGGCAGCTGGGGCCATCCGCTGCAGATGCTCGACGAGCAGGACTGCATGCTGTTCTTCGATCGCGTCCTGATACCGTGGGATCGGCTGTTCATGCTCTACGACCCGACCCCGATGGTGAAGATGCTCGGCGCCGCCGGCGGCAGCGTCAATTTCAACTTCCTCGGCTGGGCGAATCTCTGCCGCGTGCACTTTCGCATGCGCCTGATGACCGCGGTCGCCACCATGGTGGCGCGGGCGATCGGCGTCATCGAGTATCGCGAGGTTGCGACCAAGCTCGGCGAGATGGTGACCTATTGCGAACTGTGGCGACACGCGATGGAGGGCGTCGAGCACGAGGCAAGCCCTTCGCCGAGCGGACAATGGAGCCTTGGACCCGCGCCCGTCCTGCACATCTGGTTTGCGCAGACTTCCGGCCGCATGGTCGGACTGATGCGCGAGATCTGCGGCTCGGGCATCATTATGCAACCGAGTGAACGCGACCTCGCCAACCCGAAGCTGCGCAAATATCTCGATCGCTACATGCGCGGCAAAGACGTCGATGTCGAGTACAAGTCGCGCCTGTTCCGCCTCGCCCATGACCTCGCCGCATCCTCGTACGGCATGCGCCAGGATATCTACGAATACTGGCACGGCGGCGACCCCAATCGAAACCGGATCAATCTCATGCGCAGTTACGACCAGAGTGCGATAATGAATCAGGTCCGCGACTTGCTAAAGCAGCCCTTGCCGCACGGCGACGTCCCCTGAACCATGGCCGTTAAACAGAAGAAACAAGAACCGCATTGGCTCGGTTGGCAGACCGTGCGGACGGAATCCGCGTCCGCACGGATTGTCGACCAGGTTTGGGCCGCCCTGTTCCGCGGCGAATTGAAGCCGGGCGACTATCTTGGCTCCGAGGTTCAACTGGCGCAGAAGCTCGGCTTAAGCCGCGTCCCGGTGCGCGATGCGTTCCGAACCCTGCAGGCGCTGGGCATCATCGACGTTAAAGTAGGCGCCCGTGGCGGTGCCCGCATCGCGTCGGGCGATCCCAATCGCTTCGCCAGCGCTTTGGCGGTTCAATTGAAGCTGATCGGCATCAGCATTGAGGAAATGTTTGATGCGCAAATCGCGATTGAGGTCATGGCGGCCGAACTTGCGGCAAAACGGGCAACCACGGCTGACTTGGCCACGTTGCGCAGCATCAATGAAGAATTGCAGACTTATAAGACATCAAGCGTGCGATTCACCGAAAAAGCCATGCGCTTCCATGAAGCGCTCATAGAGGCCGCTCACAACCGCGCGCTTGCCGCGCAGTTCAAGGCGCTGCGTTCCGTCCTTGAGCCTATTTATGCGCAGCGGATCTCCGCGACCATCGTCAAGCGCGTGGTTGGCTGGAACAGGCAAATCATCGACAGCATTGCGGCCACCGATACCGCGCGAGCGGGTACATTGATGCGGCGTCGATTGGAGATCATTCGTGCTCGGCAGCTTATGAAGGCGGTGGGCGACTAGCGGCACCGCAGTTGTCTGCGCGCAAGAGAGAGCGATCTTTCGATCGTCGAGCCATGGCGCTATCTTGCGTCAACGGGCAGTACACGTTGCGGCACTTCGGTTCCGCGCCGAGAAACGACCCTGCGCGCCCGCGTTCTACTGAGCGCCGCGCCACTTGCCACCGCTGACGAGGTGATCGAATGGCTTCCATAAGTCGAATTTTCGCGATCAGGTCGCGGCGGCACGAAGCGCGCGCTCAGTGCGGGTAGTGCTCGCGACAGTAGGATTTGGCTTGCGCGTCCGCGTAACCGAGTGTGTGCCCATTGCGTATACATTGCGCGTAGGTCGTGGCGTGTTTGATCGGCACGTTCTGGCCTTGGGCATTCGGAAACATAACGTAACCGGGTGGAAGTTTTTTGTCGCTGGGGTGTAGCTTTTTTCCGTTCGCATCAGCGCAGGCTCCAGACATACGATAATGCTGAACGCAGTTGTCCTGGGCCATTATCTCGATCGAGCCGAAAGGGAATACGGCGCTCAAGACCACCATGGTGACAATGATTTTTCTCATAGGATTCCCGTGTTTGAGCGACGGTGGCAACCAAATGGTGGCATATAAATAGCACGATTAGGATTGCACTCAACTGCCCGATGCCTTTACTTATTTCCGCAGCGCGACGATCGTCGCGCTCGCCGCCAAGCATCGGCTGCCGGCGATCTATCCGTTTCGCCGCTTCGCGACAGAGGGCGGCCTGGTTGCTTACGGGGTCGACGTTTTCGAGCAGATGCGCGCGACGGCGTCCTACGTCGATCGCATCCTCAAAGGCGCCAAGCCCGGCGACCTGCCAGTCCAGATGCCGACCAAGTACACGCTGATCATCAATCTGAAGACGGCGAAGGCGCTCGGTCTCAACGTGCCAGCGGGTCTGCTGGCCAGCGCCGACGAGGTAATCGAATAGGCGGTCGAACGTCTGCTGTTGGGCCCTTTTCTACCGTTCGCAGTGGGGCATCATTGTTGGGGATTTAGCGGACATGCCACCGACATCGCGAATGTGACGCGTTGGACCCTAAGCTGTCATGGATGACTCGGTTCCATGCTCACCGCGCAAGGTACCTTCTGGTTTGGGCGGCACGCACGCCCACCGCCTTGCATCGGGTCAGCTTGCACAAGTGATGAAGACGGTAGCGGTCACGAACCTCTGACGGCCTTTCGACGGGTGTGGCCAATGGGCACACATTATGGACATACAGTCCATAATCGCCCGTGCCGAACCTCGATGAACTGAGACAACTTGCTTGTTGCCGCGCCGTGGTCGAGCACTGCTCGCTGGCGGGGCGTAAGGTCAAGGCCGATGCCGACCGCGACCGAGATTGCGAGCACGGTATGATCGCTGCCACTTACTTTTTGTCCGCACTCGGCTGTGGAAGCCTTATGACGGCGGTGCGATGGTTCCTTTCGAGAACGACCTGCCGCCCCCTGACCGATTGCAGGATCCAGCCGTCGTGACCTTCGCCGGTGCGCAGGCGCACGACGTCGTGGGTCGTGGTGTTGATGAATACCGCATAACCGTCCTTGGCGCCGGTGACGACGCCGAGAAGATCGGGCGGCGGCTGTGCGGGCTCGGCCGTGGCCGCAACTTTATGTTTGGCGCGACTTGCGGCGAACCGAGCGGCCGGGCCGGCGGTCGGCGTGAAGGCGAGAACAGCGGACGCTCGAGCGTTGCAGTCAACGATTTCAGAGGGATCGCCCACAGCGGATTGCGGCGCAAAGGCGGTTCGGTCGCCAACGGGGAACCTATGCCGGGGGCGAGCAGTTCCGGCCGGGCATTGTCGTCGTTGCGCACGTCCAAACCGCGGGGATCGTTGGCAGCGATTGCAACACCCGCCGCAATCAATCCTGACGCGACCAATGCTCCGCCGGCGAAACGTCTTTGGCCTACGCTCATTTGCGCGCCAGCCATTGGCCCGAAACTGACAACACTACTTTGAGGCGGCCGCCATGCGCTTGAGCTCCTGCGCCGGCCAAGCCGGCTCGCTCAAGTCCTGCGGCGGTCGCCCAACACAGCGGAACAGAGCCCTCTGAAGCATCGCGTCACTCTCGTAAATAGCCGGCAGCGGCCAGCTGAGGCCCGCCTCGCGCGCTCGCAACAGATAGGTTGCCACCGTGGTCTTGCTGATCTACAGCCGTTCCGAGATCGCCCGCACCGACAGGCCATGCTCGTGAGTCAGCCGCAGGATTGATCGTAGGTCCTTCACAGTCGTTCGCTTCGCTTGCTTCCGTCTCGGCATCGTTCCCCTCAAAACCAGCTTGAGAGGGAACACTGCCTCAACGGCGCTCCCGAAATCCGACCGTCACCCCTGTCCGGGAATTAGTGAAATCACTGTCCCGGAATTACTGAAACCCCTGTCCGCGACTTACCGAAATCCCTGTCCGGGAATTAGCGAAACACGCACCTCCGCATGGCGGAATCAAAATCCGCTGCCTTACCGCTTGGCTACGCCCCAATGTCGTAAGATTGCCGTTGTCAGCCAACTTAGCGAGCGCAACATAGCTGCGTCCCAATGATCGATCAACGCGCGACGCCTAGAATGCTCCGACCGATGCTGCCGGATCAGCCTCGTCGCCTGCATCACTAGAATTTTCCGGCAACGGATGCGTCTTTAGCCACAGCGTGCGCGCCGCGGCAATGGGATCTAATCCGGTTTTACTCCACCAACCCCCCTCAT
This sequence comes from uncultured Alphaproteobacteria bacterium, assembly GCA_963759345.1. Classification (GTDB taxonomy): domain Bacteria; phylum Pseudomonadota; class Alphaproteobacteria; order Rhizobiales; family Xanthobacteraceae; genus BOG-931. Next base: position 16,882 of record CAVWYW010000017.1, on the reverse strand, counting down.
CGCCACGGCGATGAACTTCGCGATGGTGCCCGCGACAGAGTGGGACCGTAAACTCATCGCTGACTTTGCGGCCGAGCGCACGACTTTGTGCAAAACGCAAATGGTGCGCATCGGCCGGCTGGCGACCGCACACCAAGCACGGATGTTGTGCAACGAACTTTACGTGCTCGCGATCGCGCAATCGACGCGGCTCCGGCCAGCTCAGAGTACTCTTGTCGATCGAGGAGAGGGCAAGTCCCATTCTGGGTTGGGTCTGCTTGAACGCTGCCATGTTCGATCCGTCGGTACCCTGATGCGGCGAGGGCGGCTCCATGGGGAGACTGCGTAACCGCACATGAAAGGCTTCCTCGAGCCGTTCCGCATCGGCCGCCATCAACTTGTTCCGTTCCGGTATGATGCGTTTTGCCCACAAGGCGGCGTCCTCGCCGCTGCCCAGTCCGTTAAGTTCGGCCATCAGGCGATCCCGCAGCACCGCGGAGGCTTCGGCGGTCAGCGGCGGTTCTATCGGTCTATTCTTCTCTGGGGCGCTCTTGACCTTTTTCGGCAGGTGTCGCGGCGCGCCGCCATTGTTGACGCACCCATTGCCATTGGTCGTTGATCGGTCAGCACCGGTAGACGAGGCGGCAGGTGCCATAAGGTCCGGTGCGTCGAGATCGTCTTCGCCGGCAATGCCGACGAGAGTGAACAAGGCATAGCGGCGGGCGTAGGTCAGTGCCGCCCCCATGCGATGGGGAGTAGCCGTATCACTTACTGAGCACACTGGCCAGTCAGAGGCGATCCACTCGCCTGACGCATGCGCAAGCATCGTCGTGAGCTTGATGATGCCGCTTGCCTCCTCAATCGAGGTACTCTGGACCGTAGCAATCTCATGCTGTCCTAAAGTCTTGCGGACGATATCGAGCCCGCTCGACAGTGAAGCGTAGTTAAAGGTCTTCTGCGACCCACGCGAGCCCTCTTCTCGGATCGTTGCTGTGAGCGACTTCTCTGGGTTGACCAGTTCGCCTTGCGCCTTGGCAAGAGCTGCCGCGAGATGCGCAATCGAATCGCTAGACCGATGCATTATCGGCCTCCGCACTAGGCAAAAGATCGAAATTGATTGCGCCCGACTTTGAACGCCTGGCACGGATGCCGTGGCCGATTGCTTGCTGGGCATCCTCGGGCATCAAACTCTTAAGCTCTACTTTAGAGCGTTCGTGCTCGAGATGGCCCTCCCTAGTCCGAGCAAAGACCTCGGCGAATTCGGCCCACGCATTGGACGAGCTCATATCGACAATGCGCACCGCTTCGATGCGCGGCTTATACCAATCCTCAGATTAAGTGACCGACGGCGGCCCAGTCGCGGCGTGCGATGGACATGATTTTCCAGGGCTGATCGATCAGTGTGTTCCATGCGTAGCAACAGTGATCGACGATGTCGTCGAAGGATTTGAAGATTCGGTTCGACAGCCAGTTCTGGCGCATGAACTGCCAGATGTTTTCTTGGGGGTTGAGCTCCGGCGCACGCGGCGGCAGCGGCAGGAGCGCTACATTGCTGGGAATCCTGAGGTCCTTGGCGCCGTGCCAGCCGGCCTGATCGAGGATCAGGATGGCGTGCGCGCCGGCGGTTACTCTTGTAGCGATCTCGTCGAGATGAAGCTGCATGGCTTCGGTGTTGCAGAACGGGAGAACGAGAGCGGCGCCAGCTCCGCGTTCAGGGCAAACCGCGCCGAACAGATAGGTCGACTGCGTGCGCTGATCATGCGCGGCGCGGGGACGCGAGCCCTTCCTGGCCCAACGATAGGTGAGCTTGTTCTTCTGGCCGACCCGCATCTCGTCCTGGAACCAGACCTCTAGCGGTGTGCCCGGCGCGAGCTTGGCGCGGACTTCCGCCACGCGTACGGCAAAGTTTTTTTGAACGCCTCCAAGGCATCAGGGTCCTGCTTGTAGGCTTTCGGCCGTGCGCTCACATGCGTGAAGCCCAGGCTCTTCAAAGCACGATAGATCGTGTCGTCCGAGACCGAGAGCCCAAACTCCTCGTGCAGCCGCATGATCAGGTCGCACGCCCGCCAGCGCACCACACCATGCACCGCCGGGATCGGACCCTCCTCCACGAGCCGAGCCAGAAAGGCCCTGTGTTTTTTGCCCAGCTTGGGCGGCACGCCCGGGGAAGGAATGTTGATGAGACCGTCCGGCCCTTGCTCGTTGAACCGGATCACCCAGTCCCGCAACGTCTGACGGTCCATTCCGCCTATCGTCGCCGCATTCGTCCGCGATGCTCCATCGAGCACCGCTGCGATCGCCAAAAGCCGCCGCGCCTGCGCGCCGTCTTTCGCCCGCTTGGCAAACCCGCGGACCTCGCCCGCCGTATAATCAGCCCTCACCGCAATCGCCTGGCCCATGGCAAACGACCCTCCGTTTGCCACCTTGAATCATTTCGCAGACGATTTGGGAATCCCGGAGAAGTCAGCCACTCCGCGCGTTGGTATTAGGCGGCTCAACTCCAAACAGCCGAGGGGGTTCACCGTTCTCCACACAGCGCCAGAACTTCCGCTCCGCGGTGACGATCAGGTGCTGGTAGAGCGGGTCGGCATGGGTCACGATCTCAACCCACTTGCCGCCGCCGGTGATCACCGAAAGCACCGCTGTTCGAGCCGCTACGACCCACATATTGTGCTGCAGTTGCGGGGCGTACTTCTCAAGGGCCACTTCTTCCGAGAAGTACCAGGGCAGCATGAACTTAGCTTCGAAGACCGCCCCACTTGCCTCGACCCGCCCATCGAGCGTTGCCGCCATCCAGCGCTGACCCGGATGCCTAACGTGCTTTTGCACGTCGGTCACAACCTGCCCGCTATTGGCTTCGTACCAGCGCCGATTGAGGTCTTCGGTGACGGCACCGATCTGGACGATCAGGTTGGCGGACAGATCATCGGGTTCGGCCTCGCCGCGCTTTTCCTTCCACAGCCGGATCAGGGCGGCTGCGTCATCGCCCATGATGATCCTAGCGTCCGAACCGCCTATAAAATGTCGACGATTCTCAAGGCTCCGTGCTTTTCCGTTGTTTTCTGACATGGCACCTCTCGCAAATCATGTCGTTATGACATTGCCACATGTGACAAGAGCACAATAACATGCCTGTGACAAGCGCACAAGTCCGTATGGCTCGAGCCGCTCTAAATTGGACAGTTCGCGACCTTGCGGATGCAACCAAGCTGCATCGCAACACCATCACCAATATCGAAACTGGAAAATACGCAGGCGACGCGGCAACCTTAGATACAATTGAGACAATCCTTAATAAGGCCGGAGTCGACTTCATCGACGAGAACGGAGGGGGGCCCGGAGTGCGGCTACGAAAGCGCCAACAGAGAAAAGGCTGAGGCTGCCGTTTGCGACTTCGGCGCGATCTAAAAGCAGTGCGAGACACACTCGCGGCAAAGCGGCAAAAAGAGAACCTGCTGAAATCGGGCCCACCCGATCGGTCTAACTCGGCCCCTGCAGCAATTCGGAACCTCTCACGGGCCGGCCGCGATGCGCCATAGCCGACTATCTGGACCCAAGTAACCCCAATATTAAAAGGGCCCAAGTCGTGCCCGTTACTCTATCCGCGACTTTTTTCTTCAGGTATCGTCCGCTGCTAATGGCCATGTCGATCAAGCTTGCCGCAGGCGTCGGGCGTTGCGAACGTGTAAGATAAAAAAGTGGAGACTCGATCGAGACGGCATAGCTGTGCCGAGTGACTAAAATCCAACGCGAAGCCGAGGCCTTAAAACCGCACTCCACGAAACGCGAGATTGGCGACAAGGTTTCCGTAATTCTTCAGCCCTTCTTCGGTCCAACGGAAAGGTACGTGGTTATACCCCAAAGCTTGTGTAAGGGCGTCGACCAAATCATTGCGCCGGCCACCCGGAAAACTGAACAGTTCATCCTCTAACTCGGAGCGCCCAGGCGCAGTTTTTAATATGAACACTTGGCGGTTTGTGAACTTTGATATTTGACGCAGGAGACGGGTCTTTTTATCGCCTTCGGGCTTAACAGCAACAACCGGCAACTTCCTTTGCTTCAAACTGCTAATCAATGCCGTACCAAAACCGGCATCCTCAATTAAAATTACATCGGGCTTTTGCCGATCTGCTCGCGAAAGCACCTGCTGCTCCAAATCGTGATACTCCCATTGGTCCGCCAATGCCTGCGCAATAAAAATATTATTATCCTGGACAAGAATGTCCAAGCACGCCGATCGTGCATTGGTTTCACCAAGCTTTTGTGCCGTGTCCCAACTTTGCAGGTATAGTGATGATGAAGTTCGTCTCGGCAGTTCGTCGCAATATTGAACCTGGTCCCGTTTGATCAAAAAGCCGCCGGGCGGGATCGGACTTTGTTGATATTGTGCGGCGTATGTTTCGGGGTCTTGAGAGCGAAGTCCGTCGAGAAACTCTCGCGACTGTTGCTCAGGATGGAGCAGATCGTTTACGCGGCGCAAGTGCCATCGGCCTGGTCCAATAGGAATGTGCTCTTCTCGCTCAGCGACAGCAGGGAGCTCAAGCAAAATTCATTTTTCTGGCGACTGCAACAACATGCCGATGAGATCGTCCATGTGTAAACGCTGCCCAACCACGATAATCGCTCCGGTATGGTGACTGTTGATGCGTGAAGCAATTGTGCTGAAGTAAAGGCGGTTGGTCGAGGTTCGCTTAGCTTCCGAAACCATATCTAGCGGCCTTTGAAAATCATCAAGAATCAAAATGCCGCCGCCGAAGCCAGTCAGGCTCCCCTCGCCTGATCTCGCGTAACGATATCCCCCTTGGGTCGTGTGAAATTCGCTTTCGGCGTTTTTGGCAAACTGCGTTCGAGGGAAAAGTTTACCGTAGCGATGACTGTCCATAACTGCGCGGCAGTCGTTGCTGAACTTAATTTGCAAATCCGAACTATGACTGATTCCGATTATTCTCGCAGCCGGATTGCGACCCAGCACGTAAGCCGGGAACGCCACCGAGGCCATGAGGGATTTAAGCGTCCGCGGCGGCATGACGATGATCAGCCGCGTGATTACGCCACATCGTACTAGCTCAAGATAATGGGCGATGGTTTCGTGATGCCAGTTCATATTCAGCGCTGAAGTGGGTTCCAAAAACTGGAAACACCAATAGGAAAAACTGAGAAAATCGTTTCGGCAAGCGGCCTCCACGATTTGTGACTTCGGAGCGCGCCCATCACTCATCGGATGACTCCTCATCTTGAAGGATCTGCGAATTGGTTAATTCTTCGGAGGGCGGCGCAAGCAGCTTTGCATCTCTGTTCCGCAAAGTGAGAAGGCTTGCACCTTCGGCCGAATTGCCGTTGGGTGGGTATTGCCCGCCGTGGCGCCTTACGAACTCCGTAAGTAGAGCTTCGTCTTCAGCGGAGACAGCTTCGGCGAGTGCATTTTCTATGGTTTTAGCCGGCGCGAGATCGACGTCGACCGTCTTCGCCAGGACTAGGAGATCATGCCGGGCCCTTGGGTAACCCTTCGCAAATTGGTGAACCAGCTCGCTGATGCCAGCTTCAGCCTGTGTCGTTACGCGTTCTGTTTTACCGCGCTTGATTTTGATTTTCTTCTTCAGTTCGTGCTCTAGCGATGCCCTTAAGTCCGGTGCGATTGAGCGGTCCGGCCTGCGATTGACTCCAGCGAGGTTACCTGAGCGGCCGGGTTGGAACTGATGCTTCTTCGGCGGCCGGCCATAACCGACTTGGTATGACTTTGACCGGGCTTTGCCCTGTGATTTGCGCATCTTTGCCTCCTGCAAAAGTTGAGTTCCATATAAGACTTCAATTGTCCGCAGAGCGCCTCGTGTTTTTCTCTGACGTTAAGCTGTGGCACGGCCGCGTTTGACAGGACGAGTGTTTGATAGGTTGGTGGCCAATCGATGCATAAGACCGGTAAAGTCAAAAAACGTGGCGCCGAGCCCCGGGACCGCGTGCTTTCGGACGAACGCGCTTAAGTCGTCGTGACCGCGGCGCACCGTGATAAGTTCGGTCACCTCGCCGACGTTAACGGTCGAACTGGTAATTCTAACGAGGGCCATAAAAACGGGCGCCGTGCTGTCGGTCGCGATCAGTCCGGGCTTGGCCCTTCTTCGAACCGCCGTTTGGTCAAACAAAACCTGCGGGTCCTTCTGCAAAGTTTCGCGGTGTGCGCGCTCTAAGTCTGAGCGAACTTGGCGCAGGACGCCGACCACGTCAGCTTGCGGCATGCCGTGTTCGAGCATCATCAGCCCGGCCAACAGTGCGAACGCTTCGTAGCCCGAGAACATTACCTCCGTGCCCGATCCCGGCGCCTCTTGGCTGTAGAAGGCATAACCCCGGCCGGCGCGCTTGCCTGCGCCGTTGCCCCGGGCCAAGCACCGGTCGGTCACCAACAGGCGCTTGAGCCGGAGCTTCAACTCATCTGCGCGCGCGCCTTCGGCGCGGAAGGTTTGGCAAATCGCCTGTTCAACCTGGTTGCGTTTGTAGCGCATATTGAAGTATATATAACAACTTCAAAACGTAGCAAGACTCGAGATGCTTTGCGGGCTTGGAAATGACTTCCGTTCGACAAAGCAGGTGAAATTCCCGCACTGACAGCAAATTCCCTGCCGAACCGAAGTAGGGAAAATCGCGGTAACTACATGAAATGTTAGCTAAATTTCTGCGCGTTCAAGTGGAAGAGCTAAATTATCAAAAAATTCCCTGGCAAATTCGCTGCCGGCAGGGATTTTGCACGTCGAAGGGTGGTTGATCTCTTTCGATTTGCAGGAACGGCTCGTTGAACCGGAATGCCCGACCACTTTTGGCAATAGCAACCTCGGGCCAGGCCGCATCAGGAGGCGGCCCTTGGTATGCACCGCTCACTTGCGGAAGCGATAAAACGTCATTGCTTGGCACTTCGAGCAGCAGCGCAATGATGGGAACCTTTGAATTCGCACCCGGCCTTTCTGAGCAGCAGCGGCTCTACATTCGCCATTGCATCGAACTCGTCGCGCACTGCCAAATCTCACCGGATAAATTGTGCGATGAAGCTTGGCATTTTCCTTGTGAAGTTGCTCCTACCTCGTAGGGCGTCGAAAGCATTGGCGATGTCGCGTATTGGCTGCCGGAACCTTGGAGCTGTCGGTGGGCGGGAGCGGTATGGATTCGGTCTTAAGCCATCTGATGTGACCGTGTTCGGCAGCGAGGTCCGCTGCAGGCCTCGACGCAAGCCGGTCCGGGCTGGGCAACAGCGAAATTTGGCGGCACAGTCACCTCCCACGGATCGCAATCCCGCGGCACTGTGCGTTTATCTCGCGCTGCTTATCGGTATATCCGCGGACGCCCCGCCGAGCTAAACCGGTCCGATGAACGAGAAGGAAAGAGTTGCACTGGCATCGATCGCCGCCTCGGCGGGGCTCACCGTGGCGAAAGCGATTGTCGGCGTCCTTACCGGCTCGCTCGCTATCCTCTCCGAAGCAGCACACTCGCTGATCGATCTTGCCGCGACCGTGCTGACTTATATTGCGGTCCGCGTCTCCGGCAAGCCGGCCGATGCTGAGCACCAATATGGTCACGGCAAGGTCGAAAGCGTGACTGCGCTGGCCGAAACCGCGCTTTTGCTTCTGCTCGCAGCGGTCGTTATTTATGAGGCCGCGCAGCGGCTGTTCGGCGAACGCGTTCATACCGTTGACGCAACCGCCGCCGCTTTCGCCATCATCGCCGCTTCGATCGCGGTCGATTTTTTCCGCGCCCGCACGCTTAGCCGCGTTGCGGAGAAGACATCGAGCCAGGCGCTCGAGGCTGACGCACTGCATTTCAGCTCCGACATGTGGTCGTCGATTGCGGTGCTGATCGGACTGGGCGGCGTCGCGCTCGGCTATTCGCGGGCCGACGCCGCTGCGGCCTTGGTCGTCGCGATATTCATCGGCATCGCCGGCGTACGGCTCGGCCGTCGCACCATCGACACCTTGACCGACGCCGCGCCCGCCGGCGTCAGCGAGCGCGTGGCGGCGATCGCGCACAACGTGCCGGGTATCGTTACCGTTGAGCGCGTGCGCGCGCGTCCGGCCGGGCCCGCGTTGTTCGTCGACCTCGCCGTAGGAGTGAGCCGCACGCTGCCGCTTGACCGCGTCGCTGCGATCAAGGAGCGGCTTACGCAAGCGGTCCGCGCCGGCCTGCCGGAGGCCGAGGTCACGATCACCACCGAGCCGCGCGCGCTCGATGACGAAACGGTGCGCGAGCGGGTCATGCTGATTGCGCGCAACCGCGGCTTAGCCGTCCATCATGTCGCGGTGCAGGCGCTTGCCGACCGGCTTTCGGTGTCATTCGATCTCGAAGTCGAAGGCACACTCCCGCTGAATGCCGCGCACGAGACCGCGAGCCAGCTCGAGGAGGCGATCCGCGAGGAGCTCGGTCCGGAGGTTGAAGTCGAAACCCACATTGAGCCCCTGCCGGCCGTTGTTCTTGACGGCCACGACGCCGCCGCGGAAAAAGTTGCGGAAATTGGCGGCGCGCTGACTGCGCTTGCAGCAGATATCGTCGGCCTCGGCGAGGTACACGATGTGCGTGTACGCGAAACTCCGGACGGCGAGATCGTTAATTTTCATTGCCGCGTCGACCCCGCCCTCTCGGTGAGCGTGGTGCACGATTTGGTCGATGCCGCCGAGCGGCGGTTGCGCCGGCGCTTTCCGAGCATCAGCCGCGTCATCGGCCATGCCGAGCCGGGACGGTGAGTCTCACGGCATGAGCACCGCCGCGCCTTCGAAGCGGCCGGCTCGCAAATCAGCTAAGGCGGCGTTGGCTTCACTTAAAGGATAGCGGGTCACCTGCGTTTTGATGCCGGCGCGCGGCGCGACTGCCAGGAACTCGTAAGCATCGCGCCGCGTCAGATTGGCGACCGAGACGAGCTGACGCTCCTCCCAAAGCAGGCGATAGGGGAAGCCTGGAATATCCGACATATGGATGCCGCCGCAGACTACGCGTCCGCCCTTCTTCACCGCGGCGAGCGCGGCCGGAACGAGTTCGCCCGCCGGCGCGAAGATGATGGCGGCGTCGAGCTGCTCCGGCGGCGTGTCCCCGGAGCCGCCGGCCCAGACTGCGCCGAGCGAGCGCGCGAATGTTTGCGAGGCCATGTCGCCGGCGCGGGTGAAGGCGTAGACCCGCCGGCCCTGCCAGATGGCGACTTGCGCCAAAATATGCGCGGCGGCGCCGAAGCCGTAGAGACCGAGCGTGGCCCCCTCCCCGGCCATCCGGTAGCTGCGCCAACCGATCAGGCCAGCGCAGAGCAGCGGTGCCGCCTCCGCGGCGTCGAGTTTTTCGGGCAGCGGAAAGGCAAAACGCGCATCGGCAACCGTGTGCGTCGCATAGCCGCCGTCGCGCGTATAGCCCGTGAATAAAGGTGAATCGCACAAATTCTCGCGCCCGGAGCGGCAATAGGGACAGACGCCGCAGGTCGCACCGAGCCAGGGCACGCCGACGCGCTCGCCAACTCTGAAGCCACTCACGCCCGCTCCGAGCGCCGCGACGCGACCGACGATTTCGTGGCCCGGCACGATCGGCAGTTTGGGATGCGGCAATTCGCCGTCGACCACATGCAGATCGGTGCGGCACACGCCGCACGCTTCGATCTTGATCAGGATTTCACCCGCCGCTGGCTGCGGTATCGAGCGCTCGCGCAGAACGAGCGGCGTCTGCGGCCGATCCAGCACCATAGCGCGCATGGCAGACATCAGGCGGCACCCGTTGTGCAATACGCTTATTACCCGTGCTTTCAATTATCCGGCAAAACTTCTACATCAAGCCGATCATGCTCACCGAAGAACCGCGTCCCATCCGCCTCAAGGATTACCGCCCGCCGGACTGGCTCATCGAAACCGTCGATCTCGACGTGTCGCTCGACCCGACCGCGACCACGGTCCGCGCCAAGCTCAGGCTCAAGCCGAACGGCGGCGGCACGCCGGCGCCGCTGGTCCTCGACGGCGAGGACCTGAAGTTGCGCTCGCTCACGCTCGACGGCGCGCCGCTGCCGAGCGAAAGTTTCCTGGCCACGCCCGAACGGCTGACCATTGCGCAGCCGCCGAACCGGCCGTTCGAGCTTACCATCGAGACCGTCGTCGATCCCACCGCCAATACCCAGCTGATGGGCCTCTACCGCGCCGGCTCGACCTATTGCACACAGTGCGAGGCCGAAGGCTTCCGCCGTATCACCTACTTCCTCGACCGGCCGGACGTGATGGCGGTCTACACCACGCGCATCGAGGCCGACAAAACCGAGACACCGGTGCTGCTCTCCAACGGCAATCTGGTCGCGCAGGGCGACGTGCCCGGCACCAACCGGCATTTCGCCATCTGGCACGATCCGTTCAAGAAGCCTTGTTATTTGTTCGCGCTGGTCGGCGGCAAGCTCGGGCGCATTACCGACAGCTTCACCACCATGTCCGGCCGCAACGTCGCCCTGCACATTTACGTCGAGCCCGGCAAGGAAGACCGCGCGTACTACGCCATGGACAGCCTCAAGCGCGCGATGCGCTGGGACGAGGAGGCATTCGGCCGCGAATACGATCTCGATATCTTCATGATCGTAGCGGTTTCGGCCTTCAACATGGGCGCGATGGAAAACAAGGGACTCAACGTCTTTAACGACAAATACGTGCTGGCTTCACCGGCGACCGCGACGGATAGCGACTACGCCCATATCGAAGCGGTGATCGCGCACGAATATTTTCACAACTGGACCGGCGATCGCATCACCTGCCGCGACTGGTTTCAGCTTTGCCTGAAAGAAGGCCTCACCGTTTTCCGCGACGAGGAATTTTCCGCCGACCAGCGCTCTCGCGCCGTCGAGCGGATCGGCGATGTGCGTGCCTTACGCTCGCATCAGTTCGTCGAAGACGCAGGCCCCTTGGCGCATTCGGTGCGGCCCGAGGTCTATCACGAGATCAACAACTTCTACACCACCACGGTGTACGACAAGGGCGGCGAAGTCGTACGCATGATCAAGGTCCTGCTCGGCCCGGAGCTGTTCCGCAAAGGCATGGACCTCTACTTCGACCGGCATGACGGCGAAGCGGCGACTGTCGAGCGGTTCGTGCAGTGTTTTGCCGACGTCAGCAACCGCGATTTTTCGCAGTTCATGCTCTGGTACACACAAGCCGGCACGCCCGAGGTCGTGGTCGTGCCGCATTACGATGGGCGGACCAAAACCTACCGGCTCGACATTACGCAAACAGTACCGCCGACGCCGGGTCAGCCGGACAAGGCGCCGATGGTGATACCGCTCGCGGTGGGACTGGTCAGTAAAGACGGCGGCGACCTGCCGCTGACGCTTTACGGCCGACCACTGGACCGCGGCGTAGTCGAAGTGACCAAGCCAAGCCAAAGCGTCGTCTTCACTGGTGTCGGCGAGCCGCCGATCCCTTCGCTCAACCGCGGCTTTTCGGCACCGATCAAGCTGTCGCTGCCGATCGAACCGGGCGATCTGCGTTTTCTTGCCGCGCATGATCGCAATTCCTTCAATCGGTGGCAGGCCGTACAAACGCTGGGCATGTCGCTCTTGACCGGCAATGTCGCGGCGTTGCGCCGAAACGAAACTGCGCGCATTGATGAGGGTCTCATCGCCGCGCTCGGGGCCAACCTCGCTGACAACAATCTCGAGCCCGCATTCATCGCGCTCACGCTCAATCCACCGAGCGAGAGCGACATCGCCCGCGAAATTGGGCGCGATGTCGATCCTGGCGCCATTTTCGCCGCGCGCCGGCACTTGCGGGCCGCAATCGGCGAACGGCTCGGCACCGCGCTCACCGACAGCTATCGGCGTATGATAGTTGTAGGTCCCTACCGGCCCGACGCTGCGAGCGCGGGTCGGCGCTCGCTCAAGAACGTCTGCCTCGATCTGTTGGCGGCGACGCAGCAGAACGAGGCGATTACTCGCGCGCTTGCGCAATATCGAGACGCCGACAACATGACCGATCGCATGGCTGCGCTCGAGACGCTCGCTCAACACGACCGGCCGGAGCGCACCGAGGCGCTGAACGACTTCTATACCCGATATTCGGACGATCCCCTGATCATCGACAAATGGTTGGCGCTGCAAGCGGCGATCCCCGAGCCGGCAACGCTTGACCGCGTGCGGGCGCTGACCACCCACCCGGCTTTTTCCATGGCCAATCCCAATCGGGTGCGCGCGCTAATCGGATCGTTCGCGCAGGTCAACCACACCCAGTTCAACCGCATCGACGGCGCCGGCTATGATTTCGTCGCCGATATTGCGCTCGCGCTCGATCCCAAGAATCCACAAGTGGCCGCTCGTCTGATGGGCGCATTCCGCTCGTGGCGCGCGCTCGAACCACAGCGTCGCGCGCGTGTCGAAGCAACGCTACGCCGGGTCGCCGCAGCGCCGGCGTTGTCACGCGACGTTCACGATATCGTCGCGCGCACGCTGGCCAATAACTGAGCGGCGCCGCGAGAGAGGGTGGTGCCAAGCACCGCCTTAGGCATCGAGTGCGGATTTTTCTAGGAACTTGATCTAAATCAAAGGCGGCGTAAGCTTGGGTGACGCATTGTTTGAGATGGAGTTTGGTGCACCTCTACACGAACAGCCATAGCCACTGGATCGAACTGCCGGGGAGCGATCAATGTGGGCGAAGGTCGGCGCAAAGCTGCGGGAGTGGTATATTGTAGCCATTGGTGTGTGCCTGATTGCGGGCGGTTTTTTTTCTCGCGTCGCACCAGCCTTCTCCGTCGGCTGCGACCCTCACGGCGCAAGACGGGAAATTGCCTAAGGCTGAAACCGCGATGCAGGCTCGGCAGCCGGGACCTCCGGCTGCGCCGAAAACCGTCGAGCAGTCTCGTCCATCCGCTGCGACTGTCATAACAGCGAATGTTCGACAACCTGTGGCGGAGCCCTCTCCTGGTGAATCGCAACGATCGCACAATGAACCACGGGATGGCGGCCGCCGCGCAGACCAGCACGCCGCCGCCAGCGAATACATCCGGCGGCGATACTGGCGCCGGCCGGCTGGTATTCAGAAAGTGTCAGGCCTGTCACTCACTCGAGCCCGGCAAGAATATCCTCGGACCGTCGCTTGCAGGGATCATCGGCCGCAAGGCCGGATCCGAGCCGGGTTACAATTATTCGCCCGCGATGAAGCAGGCGAATTTCGCGTGGGATGCCAAGACGCTGGATGCTTATCTGAGCGATCCGCAGAAAATCGTTCCCGGAAACAAAATGCCGTTTCCAGGTCTCAAGACCGACCACGATCGCGCCGACGTCATCGCCTACCTCACCGCACCGGCCGGCGCATCCGCCGCCGCCAGCCCTCAACAGGCGCCTGCAGCAGAGAACACGCGGCCGCACCTACACAACAAACACCGCAAGCGCGCGGCCAGCGCCGACAGCGGGTACCTTTTGGACGCCAAATACACGCTGCGATCCGGCATTGCAGAGGGACGAATGGTCTATCTCGGCGTCGGCGGCGCGATCGACGGCAAGGTGAACCCAATACTGACCGCCGCCGAGGGCCAGGTGATCGAACTTACCCTGATCAATGGCGAAGGCGCCGAACATGACATCGTCTTTCCCGATCAAAACACCAAGTCGTCGCGTGTTACCGGCAAGGGGGCAAGCACCACCATCGCCTTTCGCGCGGAAAAAGCGGGCGACTTCACATATTTCTGCAGCGTCCCCGGACATCAGCTCGCGGGCATGCAGGGCCAATTCATCGTCACCTCGCGGCCAGCGCCCCAGACGCTTGTCGAAGCCGATATTTCCCGCGAACCGACCGACTTGCCGCCGCCGATCGGCAAGCGTGACCCGCAGACGGTCCGCGTCGACCTCCTCAGTGTCGAAGTCGAAGGGCGGTTGGCGGAGGGAACCACGTTTGGCTACTGGACCTTCAACGGCAAGGTTCCGGGACCGTTTATCCGCGTCCGCGTCGGCGATACCGTCGACATTCACCTGAAGAATTCCGCCGACAGCGCGATGATCCATTCGGTCGACTTCCACGCTACGACCGGACCGGGCGGCGGCGCCGCTGCTCTTCAGGTCGAGCCGGGGAAAGAAAAGTCGATGACCTGGAAGGCGCTGATCCCTGGCCTTTTCGTCTATCACTGCGCTACGCCGATGGTCTCAGAGCACATCGCCAACGGCATGTACGGTCTCATTCTGGTCGAGCCGGAAAACGGCCTGCCGCAGGTCGATCGCGAATTCTATGTGATGCAGGGCGAGATCTACACCGATGTTCCCTATGGGCAGCGCGGCAGCGCCGAATTCAGCGTCGAGAAGCTTCTGAATGAGCATCCGGAATATTTCGTTTTCAACGGGTCGGTCGGCGCGCTCACCAAACTGCACCCGCTGCGGGCTAAGGTCGGCGACACCGTGCGCATCTTCTTCGGCGTCGGCGGTCCGAACTTCACTTCGTCGTTCCACGTGATCGGAGAAATATTTGACAAGGTATACGCGTTTGGCGGGCTCGAATCACAGCCACTGGAAGGCATCCAAACCGTGAGCGTGGCGCCGGGCGGCGCGGTCATCACCGAGTTCAAGACCAAGGTGCCGGGAAATTACACGCTGGTCGATCACGCACTGGCGAGACTTGAGCGCGGACTGGTCGGCATTCTGAGCGTTGAAGGCCCGCCGAATCCAGAAATCTATAACGGTCAGGTGATGTCCGGAATGGGACACTAGCGGTTCGTGATGAACCAGCCCGCCGCGCTGCAGCGCCGCCTTGAATACGCTGGCCCGGCGATTTTCTCGTATGGCTTTCGTCCGTTCTTTTTGGGCGGAGCCGCGTGGGCCGCGCTGAGCATTGCGCTCTGGCTGCCGCAATATTTCGGCGAGATGTCGCTGCCCACCGCATTCAATCCGCTGGATTGGCACATCCATGAGATGATCTACGGCTACGTCGCGGCGGTCATCGCCGGTTTTCTGCTCACCGCAATTCCTAATTGGACCGGGCGGCTTCCGGTCAACGGCTATCCGCTGGCCGGCCTGTTCGCCCTTTGGCTTGCAGGCCGTCTGGCGATTGCGGGCTCTGCGATTTTGGGGCAGTGGACTGCGGCTGTGATCGACATCGCCTTCCTGGTGATCTTTGCGGCAATCGCCTTGCGCGAAGTCGTCGCCGGCAACAATTGGCGTAACCTGCGTGTCCTCGTCATGCTCGGCGTGCTGATTGCCGGCAACATCGTGTTCCACGTGGAGGAAATCATTCACGGACACGCAGAGTATGGCGTTCGCATCGCCATTGCGGCGTTGATCCTGCTCATCACGCTGGTGGGCGGACGTATCGTCCCGAGCTTCACCAACAATTGGCTGGCGCGGAACAATCCGGGTCGGCTTCCGATTGCGTTTTCTCGATACGACGCGGTGACGCTCGGTCTTAGCGCGCTGGCGCTAGCATCGTGGATTGCGTTGCCACAGTCCGTCGCGACCGGCGCTGTATTGTTGATTGCGGGGGTGCTTCAGGCCATCCGTCTGTTCCGTTGGGCTGGCGACCGCACCTTCGCCGATCGCCTCGTGCTGGTCCTCCACATTGCTTACGCGTTCGTCCCGCTTGGCTTCCTGCTAGCGGGCGCCGCGATTGTGTGGCCCGCCTACTGGCCGACAGGTGCAGGCATCCACGCCTGGACGACCGGTGCTGTCGGCGTGATGACGCTCGCGGTCATGACGCGCGCAAGCCTTGGCCACACTGGACAGCCGCTCATTGCATCGGTGCCGACGCAGTTCGTCTACGTGTGTGCGCTGGTCGCCGCGCTCACACGCATCATTGCAGCATTCGAGCCGTCGAGCGCCCTGCTCTACGCTGCCGCATCCGCTTGGTTCCTGGCGTTTGGCGGCTTTACGATCTTCTTGGGCCCGTTGCTGCTGGGACGGCCGCCGGTGTGGTTCAATCGGACATAAACAGTCTCCGAAAACGGCTCGCACGAACATCCGCTGCAATTGCGCATCGACCTCTCGATGCCGACATTAGTCAGCGCGCCGCACGGGCGCGTGGATATGCTTATAATGACCGATAACCAACCCACCAAGGCCCGGAAAAGGGTCAGAGCGCTCCTGTTGAGCGATCGCATCGACACCTCGAACCTTGAACATGACGGTGTCGTGTCGACCGCGCCTTTGACCTACAAGTTTGGCGCCGAAGGGTTCGTGACCCTGTTTCGCTATGGGGTCGTGGCGGTCATGGGGCTCACCGCGGCCGAAGAAGCGGAAGTGTTGCGCGGCCTGCAACCGCGCCTAATCCGTCCAATCAAGCCCTCCGAGGAAGAATCGGTGCTGATTGAGGTTTTGCCCGACAAGGACGATCAAATACTCCCCGGCGGCCCGATCACGCTCAAGACGATTACTCCCGATCACCTGATCGTCATTGCCGACGCGCTGTCGAAAAGCGTGGTGTTGGCGCGCGATGAGCGCGAAGTCGCCGCCGTATTCGAGCTAGTGGAGCCGTTCGCGCGCCAACTCGCCGAACACGGCCGCGCCGATGCCGGCCGCCGCACCATCCTCAAGCACATCGGCAACGGTTTGCTGGTTCAGCACCGCGTGTCCGGCCGCGTTGCGGTCGCGGAAAAGCCGGACGTGGTCTGGGATCGTCCTGATCTCGACCGGCTTTATGCGCGTCTGGAAGACGAGTACGAGCTGCAAGAACGCGCCGAGGCCCTGTCGCGCAAGCTTAAGGTTATCGCCGACACCGCGCAGGTCCTCACCGACATTATCGATACCAAGCGATCGCTGCGGCTGGAAATCATCATTGTGGTTTTGATTGCCGTCGAGCTCGTCATCGCCGGTTATCAGGCGCTGACGCTGCACTGACCAAGGCCAAGCCTAGACCAGGAATTAGCACGACGTACCGGCGTCATGGGCAAGACGCTGTATTGCGCTCTCCTCGATCGCACCGCTAGCCTGAGGCCTCCACTCAATCTCCCAGGC
>CAVWYW010000016.1:0-82217 GCA_963759345.1 uncultured Alphaproteobacteria bacterium | reverse complement strand
TGTTGCAAATTGAGGAATTTGCAAACGGTAGTTTAGCCGCGCCGGCTTGAACGCGCCATCTTGATTTCGCTTGCAGCGGCGCCCCCCGTTGCGATTGTTCTGCGGCCGTCAGGAACGAAACAATCGCGTGTATTGGGTCTCGTGCCGCATGCTGGCGAGATCGGCACGAAACGCGCAAGTGCCGACTTCCTCCAGTGAGGTCGCCCGCGCGCGCGCCGCAGTCTCGGAGATCGTCGCTTCAAGCGCGGCCAGCACACGCTGGCCATCGGTCTGGCCGAGCGGGATGAGCCGCACGCCAGCGGATATCCAGTTGGCCGCGAGCGCATGGAGGAAAGCGTGAAGCGCGGTCTCGCACGCGATGCCATGGCCAGCACAGGCGACACCGACGGCGATTGGCAACGCGATCGGTCCATTCCAAACATCGGTAAAATGCGTGAGCGCCGCGCAGGACCAAGCTGCACGCGTGACTTCGAGGAAGGCGCGGCCTTGCGCGGTCGTTTCCAGAAATCGTTCCTTCGACGGCACGAAGGCCGCGGCAAGCTCGGCGACGGTGCGCAAGGCGGGTTCGTTGTTGGCGGTAACAGCACGATGGGTGTGGAGGAAAAACACGGCGTCGGAGAAACCGCCGCCGTCACTCAGCATCACCTCAAGCCACGCCCGCAGCGTCTCGGCATTCTTGATGTCGCCGGCTTCGACCGCCCATTCGATACCGCCCGAATAGGAGAAGGCGCCGACCGGATAGGCCGGCGACAGCCAAGCCATCAGCCGGTAAAGCGCTGCGGATTCCATCGGCTCATTCCCGCGCAGGCGGGCCGCAGGATTTTTCACTCGCCTGCGGGGGCCTCGCTTACGCGAGGATGAGCGGAGCAAAGCCCTAGTCATGGTCGTGGCCATGATGATGGCCGTGTGCGTTACCGTGGTGATCGTAGGCGCCGTGCTCCGGATCGAAGGCCGCTTCGAGCGGCGACACCCGCGCACCAAGGCCGCGCAGCATGTCCTCGATCACATGGTCGCGCCGGATCCGCAGCCGGTCGCCGACGATCTGTACATCGATGTGCCGGTTACCGATATGCCAGGCGAGCCTCGCCAACTCAGGCGCATTCGCCGCCGCGATCTCGACGAGCGGCTCGGCGCGCCCGACAATCCGGACGATACCGCCATCGTCGAGGACCAGGCCATCGCCATCATGCAAGGCCGTGGCTTGCGGCAAATCGAGCAAAAAGCGCGTGCCGCCCTCGCCGCTCAAAACGGCGCGCCGGCGATGGCGCTCATGGGCATCGAGCGTGACGGAATCGATCGCGCTGGCGGCGTCCCATTGGCCGGAGGCTTTGACTTCGTGCGTACGCTTCATGCTTGAAACCTCGCTACATTCTAACGCAAGAGCCATGCCGTCCGAAAGCCGGATACATGCGCGAGTGGGTGTTGGAGCCTGCGGCGGAGACCGATAAGGTTGCGCGCCGCGACAAAGGGGGAATTCCCGGTATGAGCGTAAAGGGCAAGGCCTATATCGCCGGCGCCTTCGAGCACCCGACACGGCATGCGCCAGATAAGACCGTAGCGCAGCTCCACGCGGAGGTGGCGCTCGGGGCGCTCGCCGATGCCGGGCTGTCTCGCGAGGATGTCGACGGCTATTTCTGCTCCGGCGATGCGCCCGGCCCCGGGCCCGCCTCGATGATCGAATATATGAACCTGAAAGTCCGCCACGCCGAATCCACCGAGCTTGGCGGCACGTCCTATGTGACGCTGGCTTCGCACGCCGCCGAAGCAATCGCCGCCGGCAAATGCGATGTGGCGCTGATCACGCTTGCCGGACGGCCGCGCAGCGAAGGCATGGCGACCGGCACCGCACCCCGCGCGCGCCCGGCGGATCAGCCCGAGGCGGGATATGAAGTGTCGTACGCTATCACCACCGCCAACGGCTACGCCATGTGCGCCATGCGCCACATGTACGAGTTTGGCACCACCAGCGAACAGCTGGCCTGGGTCAAGGTAGCTGCCTCGCATCACGCCCAGCACAATCCTCACGCCATGCTGCCCGAGGTCGTGACCGTCGAGGACGTGGTGAACTCGCCGCTGATCGCCGATCCGCTGCACCGGCTCGATTGCTGCGTCATCAGCGACGGCGGCGGCGCGCTGGTGCTGGTGCGCCCGGAGATCGCGAAGAAGCTCAACCGGCCGCTGGTGAAAATCATCGGCGCCGGCGAAGCGGTGAAGCACCTTGCCGGCGGAAAGTTCGATCTCACCAGCTCCGGTGCTGCGCGCTCCGGACCGATTGCATTTGCCGAAGCCGGCGTTACCCCCGCCGACATCAAATACGCCTCGATCTACGACAGCTTCACCATCACCGTCGTCATCCAGCTCGAAGATCTCGGCTTCTGCGCCAAGGGCGCCGGCGGAAAATTTGTCGCCGACGGCAATCTGATCTCGGGCATCGGGAAGCTTCCGTTCAACACCGATGGCGGCGGACTGTGCAACAATCATCCGGCCAACCGCGGCAGCATGACTAAGGTGATCGAGGCGGTGCGTCAGCTACGCGGCGAGGCGCATCCCGCGGTGCAGGTCAAGAATTGCGATGTGGCGCTGGCGCAGGGCACTGGGTTTCAGCTCGCCACGCGCCACGGCAGCGCTACTCTGATCATGGAACGGGAGTGAGGCGATGACCCGCAAACTCACTCCGCCCGTGGTGAACACCGAGAGCGAGGCGTTCTTTAATGCCGCGCGCGCGGGCCGCTTCACGATTCCGGTCTGCACCGCCTGCGGCAAAGCGCATTGGTATCCGCGGGCGATCTGCCCGTTTTGCGCCAGCGACAAGGTCGAATGGCGCGAAGCCTCCGGCAAAGGCACGATCTACACGTTCAGCTTCATGCGCCGCGTCAAGGAGCCTTACGTAATCGCCCACGTGACGCTCGCCGAGGGCCCGACCATGCTCACCAATATCGTCGATTGCGATTTCGAGACGGTGCGCATCGGGCAACCGGTCACGGTCGTGTTCAAGGAAACCGAGGACGGCCCGCCGGTGCCAATGTTCAAGCCGGCGTGAATTCAGTCACGTTCGATGAGCGCATCGAGTGACGCGGACGGCGCTATCACCTCGGCATGGATGGGTTTATCTGCGCACGCGTTCGATGCAGCCGCACAATTTCTTGCGCGGTGCCGGATTGCAGACGATTAAAACGCGCCAACCGCTGAGCGATCTCACCTTGGGCGAGGAAGCCCTTCTTGGCGCGCAGCAACAGAATTTCATTGAGCGTGGACGACGACAGACCGATTGCCTTGGCGAGGACCACCAGGTTTTCCGACTGGTCCCGCGACATGGCCCGCTCAACGAATTGGAGCGGTACATCGCACATAATCGCCAATGCGGCAGTGACCTCTGCGTAGGCGCCGCTTTTTGCGAATGATGCCAACACGCTCTCGTCGAGTTTCCCGGACTGCTTCAGGCTCTCGATCGCCGCCGTAGCGGCCGTGTAGTCGAACAAGGGCGAAGCAATTTGCGCTTCGACGCGATCAGCAGCCTCCGCAACCGCCCGGCGGATTTCCGCTTTGGCCTCCGGATGTGCGGCCTCGAGTTTGGCGCGAACGGCCAGCGACGCTTTCGCGACCAAAGCGCCGAGCAAAGGCGCGGGAATTTCCGGCCGTGAGCCGACCAAGTCAGCGAGCATGTCGTCGCCTTCGGACCTGTGGACAAGCGTCGAAAATCCACCGTCGGAAATACTTGCACCGAAGTTGTCGATAACGCTGATCAAGACCTCCCGATCGCCCCGTTCCACCAACACGTCCGTCACCGGCTCGTTCAGGGATGCGCGCTGCGAGATGGCGAGCATATGACCCTGGCCTTTTGTCTTCGCAATTTCGACGAGGGTCTTGTCATCGAGCTGCGCGGATTGTGTTAGCACCGGCCCGGCCACGTTGAGCGTGTCATCGAACGCCAGAGCGCGAATAATCTGCGGCGGCGAATTTGGGATCCGGGCAAGACGTTTCGCCAGCAATTCCCGGGCGGATTGTTCGATTTTGGCTACGAGCCGAACGAAGACATCGTCAAATATTGAAATGTCCTCGCCGGCGAAGTCACCCGAGCCGGCAACGAACAGATCGGTAATCTTGCGCAGCATTTCGCTGCGGCGGTCAAGCGAGGCGCTGGTGATGGTGCCGTCGATTTCCTTGAAGAAACCGAGTTGCGCGGTCATCGCCGGCGTATCCGAACCCATTTGGGCGATCCTTGGCGGTGCGAATGGCCACTTCCGCGAGCCGCCACTTCATCATCGTTCTATAGGGTTAACCAAAGATTGAGGATGGGCTTTCAGCGTCACCCGGCTTCACACCGGGGCGTGGTTTCAAATCGCCGATTTTCTGGCTAGGTTATTGAAATTACTCGACGAGATGGCCTAATGCGGCTCGGTCCTTTCGACAGCATCACCGCCCTCGGTGGAGACCTGAAGCCAATCCTGGCCAAGGTTGCAAATCGTCGAGTAAACAAAATCGTGGCTGCGGCATCGGCTACCACGCGAGGTCTCGGGCGCCGCGGCCGTTCACCCTTCGAGGCTCGCGAAGCTTGCCATCGGGCACGCCGCTTCGGGCCGGATCCGTTGGCTGGCGCCTCAGGGATGACGGGGAATCAATGATCAACAAAATCGTACAGACCATGGCCGAGGCGATGGCGGGAATCCGCGACGGCTCGGTGGTGCTGATCGGCGGCTTCGGCAGCATCGGCCAGCCGAACGCGCTGATCTATGGCCTGATCGAGCAAGGCGCCAAGGACCTGACCGTGGTGGCCAACAATGCCGGCGTCGGTCACGTCGGCCTGGCGCGGCTGATGGAAGTCGGCCGGGTGCGCAAGATCGTCTGCTCGTACCCGCGCACCACGGATCCGGTGGTGTTCGAGGAGCTTTACCGCGCCGGCCGCATCGAGCTTGAGGTTATGCCGCAGGGCACGATGGCCGAGCGCATGCGGGCGGCCGGAGCCGGCATCCCGGCGTTTTATACGCCGACGTCGGTGGGCACCAAGCTCGCGGAGGGCAAGGAGGTGCGCGAATTTCACGGCCGGCAATATGTGCTGGAGGAGGCGTTCTTCGGCGACGTCGCGCTGGTCGAGGCGTGGGAAGCCGATCGCTGGGGCAACCTCACCTACCGGTCGTCTGCCCGAAACTTCAATCCGGTGATGGCGACGGCGGCGAAGTTGACCATCGCGCAGGCGCAGCACATTCTCGACTTGGGCGCGCTCGACCCGGAGAAGATCGTCACGCCCGGGATTTTCGTTAATCGCGTGGTGCACGTGCCGTATGGCGAACCGACAATAACGTAGGAGGCTTTAGAATGAACGTGCATGCGAACGTTTTGGCCACGTGCACGCCATGGACACGGGAGCAAATCGCCGCGCGGGCTGCCCGCGACATTCCCGAAGGCTTTTACGTCAATCTCGGCATTGGCATTCCGGTCCTGCTCGCGAACTACGTGCCGCCGGAGCGCGAAGTGATCCTGCAGTCGGAAAACGGCGTGCTTGGCATGGGGCCGACGCCGGAGCCGGACAAGATCAACCGTTGGCTGATCAACGCCAGTAAAAAATACGTCTCGCTGGTTCCGGGCGGGGCTTACATGCACCACGCCGACAGCTTCGCCATCATCCGCGGCGGCCATCTCGACCTCTGCGTGCTCGGCGCTTTTCAGGTGGCCGAGAACGGCGACTTCGCCAACTGGTCGATGTCCGACACCGACATGCCGTCGGTCGGCGGCGCCATGGACCTGGCGGTGGGCGCCAAAGCGGTCTGGCTCCTGATGGAGCACACCGCCAAGAACGGCGCGAGCAAAGTCATGCACCGGTGTACCTACCCGCTGACCGCCCCCGGCGCCGCCAAGCGCGTCTACACCAATCTTGCCGTGCTCGACATTACCCAGGACGGCTTCGTCGTCCGCGACATGGTGCCGGGCTTGACCTTCGAGGCGCTGCAGGACGTGACCGACGCGCCGTTGAAGATGGCGAATTGATTTCAGGTCAATCGGCGCGCCCGAACGCCAAAATTTTTATTTGCAGAATTTTTATTTGTACGACGCCACTCACTGGGCCGGCGCAGGCTTGGCTGCTGGATCCGCCTTAGCGGCTTTGTTCGGCTTTTTCTTCGGCGCGCCGGTTGCAGACTTGTTGTCCAATTCCGCTGGTGGGCTCGTTGTGAGCGAAGAGGCTGACGTCGGCGTCCATTTGACCCTCGGCTTATCTTTGTCCGTGGCCTTGGGCTCCGCGGTCTTTCCCATGCGGAGAATTGGGCTCGGTCGCTTCCTCTTCGGCCGGCTTCGCTGCCGTCTTGGTGCCTTTCTTCTTGTGGTGAGGAGCCGCCTCCTCGATGGCGCTCAGCGTCGCGATCTGAGCCGGGGTGCGCGTCGGGCCGGTATAGACGACGATTGGCGCAACGGGGCCCTGCTCGGAAAGGAGCGCCGCGCCCTTGCGCGTCGGCGCCCGCAGGCTTGAGAGCAACACCGAGAACGGCGTGCCCGCTTCAGCGCTGTTCTCCTCGCTCCCGGTCGCCTCCTCCTCTTCCGTCGCCGGCTTCTTGCGATGCGGCCCGCATATTTCCTCATGCAGATTGGGCGGAGCCGCTTCGATTGGCGCCAGCGACTTGACCGAGCCCAGCGACGGCGTAAGCCACGACAGCCGGTCCTGGGTGAAGCCGGCTTCCAGAAGTTCCGCCGCTTTCACCGCCCGCGCCGGCGACGAAGGCGCGCCGAGCACAACCGCAATCAGCCGCCTGCCGTTGCGGGTGGCGGTGGCGACGACGTTGTATCCGGATGCACAGATGAATCCGGTTTTCATTCCATCAATACCGGGATAGCGCCCGATCAGCGAATTGGTGTTGCGCATGACGCGCCGGCCGAACTTAATCGCCGGGATGTGCCAGTAAGAATCGTATTCAGGGAAATCGCGCAGCAACGCGCGCGCAAGAATAGCGAGATCGCGCGCCGAGGTGATCTGGCCGTCGGCCGGCAGGCCGTTGGGATTGACGAAATTCGATTCGGTCATGCCGAGTGAATGCGCCGTGCTCGTCATGTCTTCGGAGAAGCTCTCGATGGAGCCGTCGACACCTTCGGCGAGCAACACGGCCATGTCATTTGCCGAGTGCACCATCAGCATCTTGAGCGCGTTGTCGACCGTGACCTGCGTGCCCGGCGGGAAGCCCATCTTGGTCGGCGCCTGCGCCGAGGCATTGCGCGAGACCGTGAACAACGTGTCCATCGTGATCCGGTGCTGCTTGACCGCGCGCAACGTCACGTAAGCGGTCATCAGCTTGGTCACCGAGGCCGGATACCACGGGTAGCTCGCATTCTCGGCGCGAAGCACCTTACCGGTGTCCGCCTCGACCAGAATCGACGCGCCGGCATGCGCCGGGGCCGGCTGCAAGGCGACCATGCACAGCGGGCCAAGAGCGATCGCCAGCGTCAGCACTCGAACAGTCTGTGATTGATTCACGCGTCGCGGTCCGCTCGTTGGTCGGGCCCGGGAGTCGTCTCGGGCTTAGGCCGAGTGCCGACATGAGGCCGCGAAATGTTCACAAAAGGTTTCCGAAGCGCAGTTAGCGAACTATCCAAGACTAACTATCTAAGCCCAAGAACCACTCGAACGCAAAGGTGAATCCCGGTATCATTGAGCGACAGTACATGGGATTGACGCGATTTGATCGCCTCGATTCACCACCCGCGTTAAAGCTCAAGGAAAAGCGACCAAATTTCGGCAAAGAAGCCATCGAGGGAGTGATTATGACCGCATGCATTGTGGGGTGGGCGCATACGCCTTTCGGCAAGCTTGCCGGCGAAACCGTCGAGAGTTTTCATCGTCAAGGTCGCGGGCGAAGCGTTGACTGACGCCGGAATTGAGGCGCGCGACGTCGATGAGATCGTGCTCGGCCACTTCAACGCCGGCTTCTCGGCGCAGGATTTCACCGCTTCGCTGGTGCTGCAGGCCTCGCCCGATCTGCGCTTCAAACGCGCGACCCGCGTCGAAAACGCGTGTGCCACGGGTTCGGCCGCCGTGCATCAGGGGCTCAAAGCGATCGCGGCCAAGTCCGCGCGCATCGTGCTCGTGGTCGGCGTTGAGCAGATGACGACGACGCCCGCCGCCGAGATCGGCCGCAACCTCCTGAAAGCGTCATATGTGCGCGAGGAGGCCGATATTGAGGGCGGCTTCGCCGGCGTTTTCGGCAAAATCGCTGGCCTTTATTTCCAGCGCTGGGGCGATCAGTCGGACGCGCTGGCGCAAATTGCCGCCAAAAACCACAAGAACGGCGTCGGCAATCCCGTACGCGCAGATCCGCAAAGACCTTGGCTACGATTTCTGCCGCACCGAGAGCGACAAGAATCCGCGCGTAGCGGGCCCGCTCAAGCGCACCGACTGCTCGCTGGTCTCCGACGGCGCCGCCGCTTTGGTGCTCACGGACGTTGAGACCGCGCTGAAACTCGAAAAGGCGATCGTGTTCCGCGCCGCCGAGCACGTGCAGGATTTCCTGCCGATGTCGCGGCGTGACATTCTCAAGTTCGAAGGCTGTGCGGTGGCGTGGCAGCGCGCGCTCGCCGAAGCCGGCCTTGCGCTGCCCGATCTTTCTTTCGCCGAAGTGCATGACTGTTTCACCATCGCCGAGTTGATCGAATACGAAGCGATGGGCCTGGTGCCGGAGGGACAAGGCGCGCGCGCCCTTGCCGAAGGCACCGTCGGCAAAGACGGCAAGCTGCCGATCAACCCCTCGGGCGGGACTCAAAGCGAAGGGCCATCCGATCGGCGCGACCGGCGTGTCGATGCACGCAATTGCCTCGATGCAGCTCGCCGGAGTGGCCGGCGACATGCAGATCAAAGACGCCAAGCTTGGCGGCATCTTCAATATGGGCGGCGCCGCCGTCGCCAATTACGTCAGCATTCTGGAGCGGCTGCGCTGAGCTTCAGGTTTCAGCAACCGGCGGCGCGTCGGTCGTCGACGGCATAAACTGCGCGTGGACAAGTTCGGCAAAGTTCCCCCCGCGTTGCACAAGTTCGTCGTAGGTCCCGGTCTCCACGACGCGTCCATTGTTGAACACCAGAATGCGCGTCGCATTGCGCACTGTGGCGAGGCGGTGGGCAATGACGAAGGTGGTGCGGCCTTTCATGACCTCGTCGAGCGCCTGGGAAACGCGCGCCTCGGTCACCGGATCGAGCGCGCTCGTCGCCTCATCAAGAATGAGGATAGGCGGGTCCTTCAATAATGCACGGGCGATGGCGAGGCGCTGGCGCTCGCCGCCGGACAAGAGCCGGCCGCGCTCGCCGATCCGCGCTTCAAGGCCGTCCGGGTTGCGGTCGATGAAATCGAGCGCCTGTGCCCGCGCAGCGGCTTCGCGCAGTTCCGCGTCGGTAGCATCGGGCTTGCCGACCCGCAGGTTCTCGCCGATCGAACGGTTGAAGAGGAGCGTCTCCTGAAACACGACGCCGATGTTGTGGCGGAGCCCTGTTAGCGTCAGGGCGCGAACGTCCATGCCGTCGACCGTGACGGCGCCGGCCTGCGGGTCGAACGTGCGATGCAGGAGCGCGAGCGCGGTCGATTTGCCGCTGCCCGTCGGCCCGACCAGAGCGATGCGCTCACCGGGCAGCGCCGTGAAACTTAAGTCCGAGACCGCGGGCCGCTTGCCATCGTAGGAAAACGAGACGCTCTTGAATTCGACGAGACCGCGCAAACGGCCGGGATCGATCGCATCCGGCCGGTCGCGCACCGCCGGCACGGTGTCGATGACGTCGAAAAACTCGGCGAGTTTCGGTGCATCCATAAACAGACGATTGGCAAAACCGACCACCTGCTCAAGCCGGCCGATCAGGAGCGCGGCAATCGCCATGAAGCTGACGATCTGACCGACCGAGGCAAGCCCGACGAGCTTGAGATAGGTTCCGACCAGCAGGATCGTCAGGAGCGCGAGCGTGGTGGCGGTCCGCGTCAGCACTGCCGCCACGGCCCACCATGTCAGTACCGGCATTTGGGCCCGAAGAAGCGAGTTCACCAGCCCCTTCAACGCCGAGACTTCCAGCTCGATGCGGGCAAAGCTTTGCACCACCGCAATATTGCCCAGGGTGTCGGCGGCGTTCTCGGCGAGATCGGAGTAATGCCGCTCGACTGCGCGCTGCATTGCGTCGGCCCGGCGCATCACCAGTACCGTCACCGCCGTAAAGACCACGCAGAGCCCGAGCAACGGCAGCGCCAGCCGCCAATTCAAGATCAGCGACGTCGGCAGCAGCACGACAATGAAGCCGAAGGCCGCAAAGTGCTCGCGGAAGAACGACACCCACAGCCACCACAGCGTGTCGGTGCCGGTGAGCATGATTTTCAGTTGGCGGCCCGAATGCGCGCCGGCGTGATAGGCCAGCGGCAATTGCAGCACGTGTTCGAAGAAATCGGCGAGGACGAGATTGCGGCGCCGGTGCGCCAGGCGGTCAGCGAACCAGGCCACCAGAGCGGCGGCGACGATGATGAACAGGCCGAAGCCGACCCAGGCGCCGATCAGCGGCGCCAGGACGTGCGCAGCGGACCGTAGGCCGGCCGGAAGCGTGCCGGACAACGCATCAATGATGTGGCCGAATAAAACCGGCTCGACGAACTGCGCGACCGCCAGCGCGATATTGGCAATCGCAAGCACGATGGCGAGCCGTGCCTCGGGTTTTAGAAGGCCGAGCAGGCGCAGGTAAATGCGCAGAAACGACATGATCGCAGCAATAGCGGGCGTTGATGGTGCGGCTACGATCTACGCCATGCGGCCGGCGCTGTCAGCACAACTCGCGGAGACTGGCGCGCACATCATCGGCACTCGAACTGCGCAACAGGCGTTCGGCCTGCGCATGGGCCCGCTTCCAGATCGGCGCTGCGGCGACGAGCACCGCGCGGCCGGCGGCAGTCAGAATCAGCCGGCGGCCGCGCTTGTCCGCGGCATCGACTTTCACTTTTACCAAGCCACGCCGTTGCAGCGGCTTCAAGATTGGCGGTGAGCGTGGTGCGGTCGAGCGCGAGCAGATTGGACACCTCGCCGATGCCCGGCGGCTCCGGCCGGTTGAGCGACATCATCAACGAAAACTGGCCTTGCGTCAGCCCGACCGGCCGCAGCGCGTCGTCGAAGCGGCGCGCCAGTGCCCGCGCCGCCCGCTGCACGTGCAGGCACAGACAATTGTCACGAACCTGGTGCGTCAGGGCGAGCGGCAGTTCGTCGCGCGTTGACATCGCTCAATTATGTTGATATCAACCCATTTTTGTCAAGTGGAGTTCCGCTCCGCCTAACAGCAGTAAGGAGACTGCCATGCACGTACAACCGTATCTGGATTTCAACGGCCGCTGCGACGAAGCGCTGGCGTTCTACCAGAAGGCGCTCGGCGCCAAAGTCGGCATGCTGATGCGCTGGAAGGACAGCCCCGACAAGACGATGTGCACGCCGCAGAACGCCGACAAGGTCATGCATTCCCAGTTCCAGATCGGCGACACCACGGTGATGGCGTCCGACGGCCGAGGCGGCGGCAAACCGAACTTTCACGGCATCATGCTGTCGATTTCAGCCAACAGCGAGGCCGACGCCGACAAGCTGTTTGCCGGCCTCGCCGACGGCGGCCAGGTGCAGATGCCCATGGGCAAGACGTTCTTCTCGCCGCGGTTCGGCATGGTGGCCGACAAATTCGGTGTCGGTTGGATGATCAATGTGGCAAACTAGGCCTACGCCCATGGCGGGCGGGGGCAGGCGTGATGAGTACAGAGCCGGGAGGCGCGGACTTTGTCATTTTCCGCGTGCTGGAGGCGCCGCGCGAGCGCGTCTGGCAGACCTTAACGGACCTCGAAGCCATGAAACATTGGTGGGGCCCTGCGGGCTTCACCATGATCGCCGGGAAACTGGATTTGCGCGCCGGCGGCTTCTTTCACGGCGGCATCCGTTCGCCCGAGGGCTACAAGATCTGGGGCAAGTTCGCATATGTGGAGATCGTTCCGCCGGAGCGGCTTGTGTTCATCAATACCTTCTCCAACGAAGCCGGCGCTGTGACCCGCCACCCCATCATTCCGACGTGGCCGCTTGAAACCATGGCGACGCTGACGCTCGAGGAGTTGCCCGACGGCAAGACCAAGCTCAACGTTCGCTGGGCGCCGCACAACTGCACGGAGATCGAAAGAAAGACCTTTGACGCCGCCCACGTCGGCATGAAGGCGACCTGGAACGGCACGTTCGACCGTCTTGCCGCGTTATCTCGCGAAAGCAACCTGACATCACTTTCCGGAACCGCCGGAACGACCCCATGCCTCGATCAAACATCAGATCACACCATGTCTGTGGTTCGACGACACAGGCTGAGGAGGCGGCGAAATTCTACGTATCGATATTCGAAAACTCCCGGATCAAGCAAATAAGCCGCTACGGGAAAGTCGGCCGCGAGACGCATGGCAAAGAGGCCGGATCGGTCCTGACCGTCGAATTCGAGATCAACGGGCAAACGTTCGTCGCCCTCAATGGCGGTCCGCAGTTCAAATTCAACGAGGCGGTCTCGTTTCAGGTGGCGTGCGATTCCCAGGACGAGATCGATTACTTCTGGAACCGGCTTTCCGATGGCGGCCAGGAGAGTTCTTGCGGCTGGCTGAAGGACAGATACGGGGTGTCCTGGCAAATCGTGCCATCGTCGCTGCCGCAGATGCTGACGGATGCCGACAGCGCCAGATCAGAGCGCGCCATAGCCGCGCTTCTGAAAATGAAGAAGTTCGATCTAGCGACGCTGCAACGCGCTTATGCGGGGCAATAGCACGCACCATTTGTCGGCGCGGTTTCACGGCGGCAGCGGCGAGGCAGCCGCTCCGTGTGTTCAGAATTAAGTGTTCTTTATCGCCGCTTTGGCCTCGGCGGTCGCCTGACGGCGACCGTCCTCGAACGCCTTTCTGCCCGGATCGATTTCTTGTCCTTCCGGAAAGCCGGAAATGTTTTCATCGAACAGGCCCTGCACTTCGTCCTTAAATTCGCCGTGCGGCAGGATGTAGGCGTCGTTGCGCTGGATGCCGAGCAAGACCCGCTCGCCGAGTTCGACCGGATCCATTCCGCCCGTCATGTCGCCGGTGAAAGAGCCGTGGGCCTCGGAATCGGTTGCCTCCTTTGCTTCCTGCCCCGGGCGATGCAGTTCGGCCTGTAAAATTCGTGTCCGCGTCATCCCCGGGCACAACACGGAAACGCCGATGTCATGCGCGCCTAAAGCCAGCCGCAGCGAGTTGGTCAGGCCGCGAAGGGCGAATTTGGAAGTGGCATAAAGTCCGCCCGCAGACGGCAGTGGAATAAGACCCGCCATCGACGACGTATTGACGATGTGTCCGCCCTCGCCGTGCGCGATCATCTTAGGAAGAAAACTGACGATGCCGTTGACGACGCCGCCGAGATTGATGCCCAGCACCCAGTCCCAATCCTCGTAACGTGCGGTTTCGATCGGCAGATTTCCAAACACGCCGGCGTTATTGCACAGTACGTGCACTTTACCGAAAACCTGTTCGGCTTCCGCCGCCGCCGCAGCCATCGCCTTGCGGTCGGTCACATCGACCCTGATGAAATGATAGTCGCGATTGGTGCTCTGCGCGAGGATGCGCGCAGCTTCGTCGAGACGTTCCTGCAAAATGTCGGCGATGACGACCTTCATCCCCGCCTTGAGGAAAACTTGCGCCATGCCAAATCCGATGCCGCTGGCGCCTCCGGTGATGAACGCCACCTTTCCCTCGACGTGCTTCATGATCCCCTCCCTGCAGGATGATTATTTGGATGATTATGACACTGATTTTGTCCTGAGTGCGCACCGCGCATAGGCCTGCTCGGGCGACGCTCTCTTTGAGCATGATCTTTTCGGAAAATCGGAGTCCGCTTTTCCGGATCATGACCTAATCGGCAACACCGACCTGCATACCGCCATCGATGACGATTTGCGAGCCGGTGATGTAGCTCGAGGCGGGCGAAGCCAGAAACAGAGCCAAGCCTTTCATCTCTTCAGTCGAAGCCATGCGGTGAAGAGGAACGACTTGCGAGAAGCCGGCCTGAACTTCCGGCGTGTGGGCATGGCCGCCGCCGATATTGGTGATGAACGGCCCGGGCGCAATCGCGTTGACCAGAATGTTGTACTTCGCCAGCTCCAGCGCCACGTTGCGCATCAGATGAGCGGCAGCAGCCTTGGCCGCCATATAGGCGACGCCGATCGCGCCTTCGATGACAAAGGCGGCGACTGAGGTCGTAATGATAATGCGGCCGGACTTGCGCGGTTTCATGTGTTTGGCGGCCGCCTTGATCGTTGTGAAAACGGAATTGAGGTTGGTGTCGATCACATGATCCCAGCGCTCATCCGTGTAGTTCTCGATCGCGTTTTCGTTTTTACGGGTCTTGCGGTCGAAGGCGACAAATCCGGGCCCGGGATCAATGCCCGCATTGGCGAAAACCACGTCGAGGCGGCCGTATTTGCCGGCGACTTCGTCGAAGGCGCGATGCACCGCCAGACGATCGGTGACATCGACGACCTTGCCATCGACGTCGTATCCCAACCCTCGGAGACGAGTGAGTTCCCGGTCGATCCCGCTGCGATCGATGTCGAGCATGGTGACGCGCGCGCCGTTTTCGGCGAGCACCTCGACGTAAGATAGGCCGAGACCGCTCGCGCCGCCGGTCACGATCGCGCCGTAGCCTTCCACCTTGTACATCTCTGCTGCTTTCATTGCTTGATTCCTCCCTGTTGAGTTTCATCTTTTCCGCAACGGTTGCGACACGACCGTCGCGGGCGGCGTCCAGCAAGCACCGGCGTCGCAGCCCCCGCATTCGGCAATGGCGCTGACGCGTCCCCGCTTCCTGACAACAAGCCCACCTGCCACCGAGCGAACTTACTGAGCCCGGCATGCGGGACGCAACACGGAGTTGACACTCTGGCTGGACGCAGAGCCTGGAGCGCTTGCAGGCGCTCATGACGCGGGGCACCCAGGACACGGAACTTACAGCAAAGGTTTGTCCGTAGCTTCCGTGGTTCCGCATAAGGGCTTTTCTAAACTATAGGGCAGAAGTCCGTACATTTACTTAGTTCTTATTGTCGTAATAATAACCGCGCTGCCGTCTACTGCATTGTCGCTTGCGCGCTCCGCCTCAATTTACGGCCGCGCGGCGCGCACCCCGCTTATGTAGACGCTATGCGCAACGAACCGTTTTTCGCACCCGGCACGAATCCTGCGAACCAACCGGAGTTCAAAGCGGCAGTGCGCACCGAGCAGATCAAGGCGCTCTATCACGCGCCTCCGATCATGCTGGTCAACCCGATCAACGCGTCAATTCTTGCCGCGGTGCTGTGGCAAGCCTATCCCGCGTGGATACTCGTGCTCTGGGTCGGGCTGATCTGCGTCGTTGTCGGCGCGCGCTTTGTCGATCGAGCACGCTATCTGCGGCAGCCTCCGAAGAGCGGGCGCGAGGTTGGCTGGGCCACGCGCTTTACGGTCGGCGCCGCCGCGACAGGTTGCCTTTGGGGCCTCTCCGCATCGGTCGTCTTCGTATCGCCGGATCCGGTCCTTCAGGTCGTCGTCACGTTCGTGCTCGGCGGCATGACAGTCGGCGCGGTCTTCCAGCAATCGGCGTATCTGCCGGCCTTTTTCAGTTACGCGTTGCCCGCCACCATTCCGCAAGTCTTCTGTTATTTGGCAAAGGGAGACCGGATCTCGACAGCAATGGGCCTGATGCTGGTGGCCTACGTCGTCGTTGTCGCGTTGATGGGACGCTATATCAACCGCTGGATCGTGGAGACCGTGCGACTGCGACTTAGCCAGTCCGCCGTCAATAGCGAACTGCAGACTGCTGTCGCCGAGAGCAAGGCCGTTCTCAACGAAATCGAGCAGATCTACCAGCATACGCCGGTCGGCCTGTGTTTCATGGATATCAACCGTCGCATCGTGCGGATCAATGAGCACATGGCCGAGATCAATGGATTGCCGGTCAGCGCGCAGATCGGCCGCACGTTGCGCGAGATCATCCCCGGGCTTGCGGACGAGATCACGGAGCTCCACCGGCCGGTCTACGAGCGCGGCGAGCCCGTGCTGAACGCGGAAATTCATGGTGTAACTCCCGCAGCTCCCAACGTCCCGCGTTATTGGCTGGCGAATTTCTTCCCGTTCCGGTCCGGATCGGGGGAAGTGACCGGCCTGATCGGGTCGATATTAGACATCACCGATCTCAAGCAAACGCAATTGGCTTTGCAGCGAAGCGAGGAGCGCTTCCGTACCATTTTCAACTCCGTGAGCGACCTCATAGTTCTGCATGATTTCGACACTGGGGCCTTCCTGGAGGTCAATCAGCGCGCCAGCGAGATGCTCGGCTACACGCGCGATGAACTGCTTAAGATGAAGATAGGCGACCTTTCAGAGAACCAGCCGCCTTACACGGGCCCGAAGCTGTTTACCGAAATGCAGAAGGCGCGATCCGGGATGCCGCAGACGTTCGATTGGCGCAGCAAGACCAAGGATGGTCGGCTGCTCTGGGTCGAGCTCTCGATTCGCCGCGCCACCTTCGGTGGACGGAATTTCCTGCTTTCAACAGCTCGCGAAATTTCGCGACGCAAGGAAGCCGAAGGTCAGCTTAAGAGGATGGCGGAGTTCGACCTGCTTACCGGTTTGGCCAACCGCGGCGTTTTCGTCGCCGAGGTAGCCCGGGCTATCGAACGCGCGCGCCGCGGCGAGCGCAGCTTCGCGGTGCTTTATCTCGATCTGGATCACTTCAAGGATGTCAACGATACGCTGGGACACCCTATCGGAGACCGGCTGCTCCAGTCGGTTGCCGAACGGCTGCGGGCGAATATGAGAACGGCCGACACGCTGGCCCGATTTGGCGGTGACGAATTCGCTCTGCTGATGTTGGGAATCAGCGATCCGACGGATGCCGGAGTTCTGGCGGACAAGCTCCTGCAAATCATGGCCGAGCCTTTTCTGCTCGACGGCAATCAAATTCAATCCGGGGTCAGCATTGGCGTCGCCACCTACGAGCCGGACGTTGCGGATGCGGAAACGCTTCTCGCACACGCGGACGTCGCACTTTATCGGGCAAAATTGGAAGGCCGGCACACCTATCGGTTTTTCACCGAAGCCATGGACACCGAAGTACGCAAACGTGTGGCCCTGACGTCCGAGCTGCACGCGGGGATCGCGGC
The DNA here is from genome assembly GCA_963759345.1 of uncultured Alphaproteobacteria bacterium. Lineage (GTDB taxonomy): Bacteria > Pseudomonadota > Alphaproteobacteria > Rhizobiales > Xanthobacteraceae > BOG-931. The sequence goes on along the minus strand of CAVWYW010000016.1, from coordinate 65,062 downwards.
CGGCCAACTGTTCCTGGCGTACCAGCCCCAGGTGGACATGGAGACCAGCCGTCTCATTGGATTGGAGGCGTTGGTCCGTTGGAATCATCCGACGCGCGGCGTGCTGTTGCCGCACGAGTTCGTGCCTACGGCGGAACGCAGCGGTCTCATCGTCATGCTCGGAAATTGGGTATTGCGCTCGGCTTGCCGGCAGGCAAAGCAATGGCTGGACAGCGGGGTCGCGCTTCCCTCAATGGCGGTCAATGTCTCGGCACTTCAGTTCAAGGCGCCTCGTGCGCTGGAAAACGAGATCATCGCTGCGCTCGACGAGACGGGCCTCCCGCCCGCAACGCTGGAAATCGAGATGACCGAAACCGCGTTGATGGGAACGTCGAGCGGCCACGACAACGTTATCGAGCGGCTGCGCGCCCGCGGGCTCACGATCGCGATCGACGATTTCGGCACGGGCTATTCGTCGCTGCTCTACCTTCGGCGCTTTCCGGTCGATCGAATCAAAATCGCCCAGGAATTCGTCAAGGATATCGGCATCGAACCCAACGACACTGCGATCGTCAAGGCGGCGATCGGCCTGGCGCGCGAATTGGGAATCGCAGTCCTCGCCGAGGGCGTGGAAACGGCAGAACAGCTGCGATTGCTGCACGAGTGGGGATGCCGACAGGCACAGGGATTCTACTTCGCTGAACCGATGTCAGCGGAAGAAGTCCTGCCGCTCCTGCGCAGCGGCAGCGTCATGCGTTGGCTGGCGGCCGCACCAACGACTCCCAGCCGCCCGCGGCGCTTGGGGGTTGTTAGGCCGCGCCGCGCCCATCACGCCCACAAAAGTGGCGCGGCACATTGAGTTGACGCCCGAAATTTATCTGCAGACGTCCTGGCAAACTCGTGTAACGGATAAGCAGCACGAAGGCGGCCAACCTGGCGCTGCACGATTGTCAGGACGACAACGCGAGGATCGCCGTTGGCGTCTCAAACCCGCGCAACTGATACTCGCCGAGCGGGCGCCACGGGCCCGCCACGGCGTCCGCGAACCGAGCCGTCGCAAGCGGAGAGCAGGCAAGCTGCTTGGTCAGATCCTGCACCCGGACAACTTCGTTGACCGCCGCCCCGACCACCGTGAACTGCAAACGTTCAGGTACGCCGACATTGCCGTAGATAACCTGTCCCAGGTGGAGCGCGATGCCGAAGTCGAGAGCGAGGCCGTCAGCGCGCGGCGGCGATGCCTCGAGCCGGCGGCGCGCTTCCCGGGCGGCCGAGACCGCCCGACCGCAAGCCGCTTGCGGCGCGCCCTCGACGCGGAACAGGCCGAGCACCGCGTCGCCGACCAGGTTGACGACCTCACCGCCGCAATCGAGCACCGCAGCAGCCGTCATTTCGAAATAATCGCCGAGCAGGTGAAGGAAGGCTTCGGCCGGAAGCCGGTCGGCAAATTCGGTCGAGTGGCGCAGGTCGCTGAACCACAGCGCAGCAGTAATCCTTTCGCCGTCGCCGCGGCGAATTGAGCCGTTGAGCACGGCCTCCCCGGCGTGCTTGCCGAGGTAGGCATGGGCGACGTTCTGTGCGACGCTGCGCTCGAACCTCGCCTTCAGGGCGATGGCAAGCTCGCGGGTGATGCGCTGGAGCTGTGCGATCTCGTCATCAGTGAAACCTGAGATGCGGTCGCCAAGCCAGGAGCAGATGATGCCGTTCGGCCCGCCTTCACCGAATCCGACCAAGAACACGACATAGTCGGTGCCGCCCGATTCCACGAACTCTTGAAGGATCGCGAAGTCGAGAAGCGCCGTCTCTCCGTTCAGCCGGCGCCGCAGCACCGGCAAGCGATGAGTTAGCGCGTGACCCATCGGACTGCGCAGAAACTGCTCACTACCGCTGTCCTCGGGACGAAAGAGTTGGGCCACAACTCCTCTTGCGGCGTTCCAGTTGAGCGCACTGGCATCGTAGAGCGGATGAAGCACCCGGAAGGATACCTGCCCGCGCAAGATCGGCATGCCGACGCCGCGCAGGCGTTGGCACAGTTCGTTAAAGAGCGCGGCGGGTTCGGAATCGCGCAGCGCCTCCCCGGCTAGCCACTCAACAATGGCGCCGCCCAGAACTGTCGATGCTGCCGCTGGGTTTTCCATTCGCGCCGATCCTATCGCAGAACCGGCGATTGTGCTCCACGGCCCGTGAAGCGGCCTTCGTTACGACGACGCGGCCGGTGCCTCAACCAGCGTGTGGCTGTACTCCACGCTGTCATAAACGGAGACCTGAACGATCGGATAACCCTTCTTGATCAACAGCGCCGCCGATTGAGCCGCCTCCTGCGTCGGGTAGGAGCCTTTGGTTTGCCGGTCGACCTGCAGCAAATACCGGCCGGCTTCCGCCCGCTTTCGTTGCGACGGCATCACATCGACTTCGTTGTCGGAACTGTCTTTCACGGGCATTTTGATTTGGCGCGAGGCCATTCGGTGCTCCTTTGTGGGGGGAAGTCTGTATGTATGTGCTCCGGGCGTCGGCCGCCACCTATCCGCGCCCGCGTCGTCCTCGCTCGGATGGCCCGCAAAAGAGGGGAAACGGCCGCCGGTTCAGTGCTTGCGCGCGTCGACCCGGAACCCGACGATTGTCTTTTCGCCGAGCGCTTTGGCCGCCTCCAGCCGATGCAGGCCCTCGACCAGCACAAACCGCGCGCCGTCCGGCCGCACCAGGATCGGCGTCTGCTGCCCGTCATTGAGCATGCTGGCCGCGATTTCATCCACGCGCTTTTGTTCCAGCGTGGCCCGACGCTTGATCGGCACGTAGATGTCGGCGACGGGAAAGGTCTCGCGCTTCATGATAGGACAAGCCTAAGCGCGCTCCGATCAAATAGCAAAGCAGACGTCGCCTAGCGCGATGCCGGTCTCGCCGGCCTTGCGCTCCGCCGCCGAGGGCGGGAAAGTTGGCTGCCGGTTCCTTGTTGGCTGCGTACCCGCGTTGCCACGGGCGTCGTGCTGGGCCGACCATGAACAAAGTCGCCTTCAGTCCGCCGATATTCCGGGCGCCGTTGGCGCTGCCAGACGAGGAATTGGCGTCGCGCTTTCTTGCCGACTCAAGCCGCGACGCGGCCGCGGACCGCCGCGTCGACGCGCGGGCCCGCTCACTCGTTGAGGCGATCCGCGCCAAGGCCGGCGGGCTCGGCGGCATCGAAGACTTTTTGTACGCCTATTCGCTTTCGACCAAAGAGGGCCTCGCGCTCATGGTGCTGGCGGAGGCGTTGTTGCGGGTGCCCGACGCGGCGACCGCCGACCGCCTGATCGAGGACAAGCTCGCCGCCGGGCGCTGGCTCGACGGCGAACTCAAATCCACTGCGCTTCTGGTCTCGGCATCGGCGTGGACGCTCGGCGTCGCCGCGCGCATCATCCATCCGGGCGAGACACCGGAGACGATCCTCGACACCGTCGTCCGTCGCCTGGGTTTGCCGACGCTGCGCACGGCGACCCGCCAGGCCATGCGGCTGATCGGCTCGCACTTCGTGCTCGGGCAGACCATCGAGGAAGCGCTTGGACGCGCCCGCGCGCATGGCGCGTTTCGCTACTCCTTCGACATGCTCGGCGAAGGTGCTCGCACCGCGGCAGATGCGGAGAAATATTTTGCGGCCTATGCCGGAGCGATTGAAGCCATCGGCGCAAGCGCCGGCAACGCAGCGCTGCCGGCGCGGCCCGGTATCTCAGTCAAACTCTCGGCGCTGCACCCGCGCTTCGAAGCGATATCGCGCGAGCGGGTGATCAGAGAGCTTACGCCCCGTCTTCTCGAACTCGCGCGCATGGCCAGGGCGCGAGAGCTGCAATTCACCGTGGATGCCGAGGAAGCGGACCGGCAGGAATTGTCGCTCGAAATCATCGGCGCCGTTGTCGCCGATCCATCGCTGCGCGGCTGGGACGGTTTTGGGCTTGCGGTGCAGGCATATCAGAAGCGCGCGCTTGCGGTCATCGGCTGGATCGAGGAAGTGGCTAGCGCGGTAAGCGGCCGAATAACCGTCCGCTTGGTGAAAGGCGCTTATTGGGACACCGAGATCAAGCGCGCCCAGGAGCGCGGGCTTCCCGACTATCCGGTGTTCACGCGCAAGGCCATGACCGACCTCTGCTACATGGCCTGCGTCAAGAAGCTGATCGCCGCGCGCGATCGCCTTTACCCGCAATTCGCCACCCACAACGCGCTCACCGTCGCCAGCGTCATTGAGGACGCCGGCGGCGTCGAGAGCTTTGAGTTTCAGCGCCTGCACGGCATGGGTGAGGCGCTCTATGCGGCGCTGCTGGCCGAACTGCCGGATGCGGTGTGCCGCGTTTACGCCCCGGTCGGCGGTCACCGCGATCTGCTCGCTTATCTGGTGCGTCGGCTGCTGGAGAATGGCGCCAACTCCTCGTTTGTTTCCGTCGCCGCCGATGAAAGCGTGCCGATCGAAGATATTTTGCGCCGTCCGCAAAGCCGGCTCGCCGGCCCACACGACGCCCGCAATCGAAAAATTCCCCTGCCTCGCGATCTCTACCAGCCCGACCGGCGCAACTCAGCCGGCGTTGAGTTCGGCGACCGCGCAAGCCTCGATGCACTCCTTGCCGAAGTCCGGGGTGGCGCTGGCGAAGGCGCCGAAGCTGCACCGATCATCGACGGCATCGCCCTCAACGGCAGCGAACGAGCGGTGATCTCGCCAATCGACGGACGCGCGATCGGCATCGTGCGCGAGGGCGATGACGCGATTGTTCGCGCCGCGATGGCGGCTGCGGCGGCGGGTTTTTCTGACTGGGAGGCGACGCCTTATATCGAGCGCGCCTTGGTGCTCGAACGCGCCGCCGGTCTCATCGAGAACGATCGCGGCACGCTTCTCGCGCTCCTGCAAAGCGAAGGCGGCAAGACGCTCGATGACGCGCTTTCGGAAGTGCGCGAAGCAACCGACTACTGCCGCTACTATGCCGCTCAGGCCCGCGCCTCGCTCGCGCCACAGCCGATGCCGGGGCCGACCGGCGAAAGCAACACGCTGCGCTACCGGGGCCGCGGCGTTTTCGTCTGCATCAGTCCCTGGAATTTTCCGCTCGCGATCTTTCTCGGCCAGGTGAGCGCGGCGCTCGTGGCCGGCAACGCCGTTGTCGCCAAGCCTGCGGAGCAGACGCCGCTCATCGCCGCGCGCACAATTGCACTGCTGCACCAGGCCGGCGTCCCGATCACCGCGCTGCACCTCGTTCCGGGCGACGGGACTGTCGGAGCGAGCCTTGTCGGGAACCCGCGTGTCGCCGGGATCGCCTTCACCGGTTCCACCGAAGTCGGACGCGCGATCAACCGGGCGCTTGCCGAAAAAAACGGACCGATTGTGCCGCTGATCGCGGAGACCGGCGGCATCAACGCCATGATTGTCGACGCCACGGCGCTGCCAGAACAGGTGATCGACGACGTGATCGCCTCTGCGTTCCGCTCCGCCGGCCAGCGCTGCTCGGCACTGCGGCTGCTTTGCCTCCAGGAGGACATTGCCGAGCCGATGCTCGAGATGCTGATCGGCGCAACGCGCGAACTGAAACTTGGCGACCCACGCGAGCCGGCAACCCATGTCGGCCCCATAATCGACGCCGAAGCCAGGCAAAAACTCGATAGTTGGATCGCGGAGAAGGAACGCACCGGCCGCGTACGCTTTCGCTGGGATCGCGACGCGGCGCTCCCGGCCCGCGGAACTTACGTCGCGCCAACGATCATCGAACTCGATAGCGCCGCCGATCTGAAAGAAGAAGTCTTCGGCCCCGTGCTCCAGGTGGTGCGCTGGCGGGCGGACGAACTCGACGCGCTACTTAATGGCATCGCGGCAAATGGCACCGCGCTGACGCTCGGCGTCCATTCGCGCATCGACCTCACTGTCGAGCGGATCGCGGCGCGGCTGCCGCACGGCAACGTTTACATCAATCGCAACATGATTGGCGCGGTGGTCGGCACCCAGCCGTTCGGCGGCACCCATCTGTCAGGCACCGGGCCCAAGGCCGGCGGGCCGAATTATCTGCGCCGCTTTGCTGCCGAGCAGGTCGTCACCGTCAACACGGCGGCCGCCGGAGGCAACGCGAGCCTCCTGGCTCAGGACGACGAAACAGCCGATTAACGCAGGATAAAGGCTTCTGAGCCCCCATCTTATAACTTTAACACAATTGCGACGTTATCGCGTTATTCTGATACGCGATGCCTGATTCGATCTCCCGCCTCTATCAAGCGGTGCTGGCCTGCCGGCATGACGATCCGTCGACCTCGCGGACCGCGCGGCTGTTGCGTTCGGGCCGCAGCAAGATGGCGAAGAAGCTCGCCGAAGAAGCGGTCGAGGTCGTGATCGACGCCATGAACGGCGACCGCGACGCCGTGGTGAAGGAAAGCGCCGACCTGCTCTACAACCTCATAGTGCTGTGGGTCTCGGCCGGTATTCGCCCGGAGGATGTCTGGAAGGAAATGGATCGCCGCGAGCGGCTCCTCGGCATTGCCGAGAAGGTACCCAAAAAGGTCCTGGAAGACACCTCGCGCCGCAAGATTATCGCGCTCGAAAGCCGTCGTCTGCGCAAGCGCCGCTAACCGTAAGCCGCCGCAAGGCGTCGTCCCCACCAGATATCAAGTCATCAGCCACGCACTGGCCAGGCGCCAAACGCCGCGGCTGCGTTGCGGCACACGATCTTGACGTGAGTGCTGGCATTCCCCAACATCGCGACAAATAGCCCTCCCCAACCATAAAGGGAGGCGAAGGCTTAAACACGGGGAGGAAGAACAGATGAACCGAAGAGAGTTCGCCGGCCTCCTCGGCGCGGTTGGCGCGCTGACATTGCCATGGCCCGCTTTGGCCGAGCCGGCAACCGGAAAACCGGTCTTGATCGGTGCGCATCTCGATCAGGCAAAGCAGGCTTCGTATTATTCGCTTCTGCAAAAGGACGCGATCGATCTGTTCGTCAAGCAATTCAACGAGGCCGGCGGCATCAATGGACGGCCGGTGCAGGTGCTGTTCGAAGACGACGAAAACAATCCGGTCACCACCGCCACCAAAGTCGATAAGCTCGCGTCTGCAGGCGTCCTCTACATCATTTCCATCGGCTCGTCGGCGACCGGACTGGCGACGCAGGCGCGCGCCAGTGAGCTGAAAATCGCGCACGGCGCGCCGGCGAATCTCGCCGAGCGGCTGACCACCGATCCGCCCAAGCGATATTATTTTAGAATTCCACTGCGGGGAAAATACGAGCTCGCTGCCATCGCCCAATATCTGCACAAGAAATACGGTGCGCCGAAGCTCGCGGTCGTGCGCGACACCACACAGACCGGTCTCGTTATCTCGGATCAATGGATCAAAGATCTCAAAAAAGACGGCTTCAACATCGTTGCCGAGGAGCAGATCACGCCCGGATCGACCGAAGCCTCAAGCCAGGCATTGCGGGTGAAGGATTCCGGCGCCGATGTGGTCATCGTCGTCGGCGGTTCGATACCCGATTTGGCGAACTACATCAAAGCCCACAAGCTTTTTGAGAATCCCGCGCCGCTGATCGGCAACAGCCTGTTTACGGCTGGTGGCTTCCTCAAGCTCGCCGGCAACGCCGCTGAGGGCTTCGTCTATCCCGATGCGATCGATCCGTCGCGGCAGGAAATTCATGACATCGACGCCAAGCTGGTCAAAGCCTACGGCGACCGGCTGAAAAACCAGGCGGTTGCGCTGCAAGCCTGGGAGTACGTGCGGCTGGTCTGCGATGCCATCAAACGGGCCGGCAGTGACGACCGCGAAAAGATCCGCGACGCCATGGAAGCGACCAAGGACTTCCCGATCGCCATCGGGCCGCCGGGGACAACCTTGACCTACAGTCCGGCCAATCACGACCTCTTCACCAGCCCCGATCAAGTCGTCCTGCGCGAAGTCCGCAATGGCGAATTCGGACCGGCGCTGCGCTGGCGATAGGCCGGAACTGGCGGGGCCATCCTCTTGACCCTGGCATCCGTTGTTCAGGTACTGCTGTCGGGACTGCAGATCGGCAGCATTTATGCCCTTCTGGCGCTTAGCTATTACGTCATCATCATCGCCACGGGTATTCTCAACTTCGCGCAGGGCGAATGGATGATGGTGTCCGGCGTTCTCGGCGTCACCTTTCTCAGCTTTGGAGTGCCCTACCCGATTGCTTTCTGTGCCGGCATTTTAGGGGCCGCTATTCTTGCCCTAGCCGCGGAGCGATTGATCATTCGACCGCTGCAACAGCGCCACGCCTCGGAAGCGATTACGCTGCTTGCCCTGTTCGGCGTCATGCTGGTGGTGCGCTACGGCACCGGCACGATTCATGGCCGCCTCGACGAGCCGCTGCCGGGCCCGGCCGGCAATCATGTGTTCCGGCTCGGAAAAGATGTCTTCGTGTTTTCCCAATCGCTGGTCATCTACGGCACGACAGCGGTGATTTTTCTCAGCGTGATGCTTTGGCTACGCCTGACTTGGCTCGGCCGCTCCTTAAGAGTCACCGCCATTGATCCGATGGCTGCAACCCTGGTCGGGGTCAATCTGAATACGGTCCGAACCGTGGCTTTCGGCCTGGGCGCTGTCATCGCCGCTATTGTGGCATGGCTCTATGCGCCGCTTTATGCTGTCGGATATCTCACTGGAGCTATTCCCGGCATCAAAGGCTTCATTGCGTTGTTCATCGGCGGAACGAGTTCGCCGCTCGGACCGCTGGTTGGCGGCCTTCTGCTCGGGGTAATGGAAGTCGCAGCGGCGCGCTATCTGCCGTCAATCTACGCCGAGGGGATCGCGTTTGCCCTGCTGATGATCATTCTGTTTCTGCGCCCCAGCGGCTTGATTGCCGCCCGCGGAGCGCAATAACGATGCGGGCGATCGCGGGCACGGGCTCTCGCCGTCTTTATCCGCTGGGAATAGCCGTAGCGGGCATTGTTGCGCTGCTGCCGCTCGCAGCTAATCCTTACCAGCTCACGCTGGCGGTCAATCTCTGCATCACTCTGATTTTGACCCTGAGCCTGAATTTCGTCGTTGGAAATTCCGGGCAGTTTCACCTCTCGCACGTCGCATTCTTCGGCAGCGGCGCTTACGTCTCGGCGATCTTCGCCAAACAATTCAGCCTGTCGCCGTGGCTTTGCCTGCCCTGCGCCATCGTTGCGGTCGCTACCCTCGCCGCGCTGATCGGACTACCGGTTACCCGATTGAAGGGCCTGTACCTCGCCGTCGCCACGCTCGCTTTCAGCCTGTTCGTCGAGGTGCTGGTGAATCAGGGCGGCGCTGTAACCGGCGGCGGCTACGGCATTCAAGACATTCCGCCCGCCGCGCTGTTCGGGGAACGGCTGTCGCCAAAATCGTTTTATCTGGTAGCGCTCGGCGCACTCATCGTCACGATTGTGATTCTCAACAACCTGCTCAATTCGAAATTTGGCCGCGAAATCATCGCCAGCCGCGATCACCCGGATGTGGCCGGGGCGGCAGGCATCAATCCGGCCGCGACCAAGCTTACAGTGCTGGTCATTGCCGCGTCGTTAGCCGCCGCCGCCGGCTGGCTGCACACTTTTTATTATTTGACGCTCAACCCGGTGATCCTCAGCCCGGAGCTGACGTTCGTGTGGTTCTTCATGGTTTTGGTCGGCGGTATGGGCAGCATGCTGGGCGTCGTCTTCGGCACTGTGTTGCTAACGCTCGCGCCTGAGTTTCTCGGCTTCGCCGCGGGTCAGACTGTCCTGGTCATCGGCATTCTTCTGATCGCGGTTACCCTGTTCGCGCCACGAGGCCTGGTGGGGCTGTTTTCGGATTTGGTCAAAGCCGGATCGTTCGGACGGGCAGGTCCATGAAGCCCGCACCGGACGTGCTGCTTTCAGTACAAAATGTCTCGAAAATATTCGGCGGACTCGCTGCACTGCGCGAGGTGTCATTTGCGGTACGCTCACGCGAAATCTGCGGCGTCATTGGACCGAACGGCGCGGGAAAATCCACACTGTTCGATTTGATAGCCGGCGCCAAAGCGCCTTCGGCCGGAGCCATCATCTTCGACGGCGACGAGATCACTGCGCTCGCCATGCATCAGAGGGCGCGACGCGGAATCATCCGGACCTTCCAGCTCGCCAATACTTTCAACTCGCTAACGGTTGAGGAGAACGTTCTCATCGGCGCGGAGGATCATCGCCGCCGGAAGTTGTTGGCGGCCGCGACGCACCTTGGCGTCTATCGTGCCGATTTCGAGACAGCGCGAAAGCGCGCGCACGAGATCATGGCGGTGGTCGGAATTGGCCAGCTGGCGCAGATGCCCGCCGCACAACTGACCTTCGGACAGCAGCGCCTCGTATCGGTGGCGCGGGCGCTGGCGGGCGATGCCAAGCTAATTCTGCTGGACGAACCAGCCGCGGGACTTTCGGGTGGAGAGGTCGAACACCTTTGCAACGCCATTCTGCGGGTGCGGGCAACCGGCGCCACCGTGCTCATCATCGAGCACAACGTGAATCTGATCATGCAGATTTGCGGCCACGTCGTCGTCATGCATTTGGGAGAGAAGATCGGCGACGGCACACCCGCGGAGGTGCAGCAAAGCGAGCAGGTGCTGGAGGCCTATCTTGGCACCTGACGCAAAGAGTTTCTTCAAACTCACCGACGTGTCGCTGTCATACGGCACGGTTCGCGTCCTCGACGACATCAATCTCTCGGTCGACGCAGGCGCCAGCGTGGCGGTTCTAGGAGCGAATGGCGCCGGCAAGACCACGCTGCTGCGCGGCATTTCCGGACTGATGGTCAGGCGGCGCGGCTCGATCCAGTTCGAGGGCCGTGAAATCTCCGGCCTGGAGCCGCACGACATCGTTCGGCAAGGCATCAGTCACGTTCCGGAAGGGAAGCATCTGTTCAAGCCGCTGACGGTCATGGAAAACATTGAGATCGGCGCCCTGCCGCTGCATCAGGCAGGCAGAGATGCCGACGTCAGGACTTGCCGCGACATGGTCTACGAGCTGTTCCCGGTCCTGAAAGCACGGACAGAACAAGTCGCAAGCACGCTCTCAGGCGGAGAGCAACAGATGCTCGCTATTGCCCGTGCGTTGATGTCGCGGCCGAAGATGCTGCTGCTTGACGAGCCATCGGTCGGCCTTGCGCCGAAGGTCAATGAAACTCTGTTCGCGGCGCTCAAGCAGCTCAAGTCGCTCGGCATCACCGTCATCGTCGCCGAGCAGGTGGTCCGGCTCGCTTGCGAGCTGGCGGAAGAGGCCGTGGTTATGCACCTCGGCCGCATCGCGATGGCCGGCAAGTCCGCCGAGGTCCGCGACAATCCGGAACTCAAGCGGCTCTATCTCGGCGGCTGACGTCGTCCACCCCCTGGGTGAAAACTCAGGCGTTGCCAACGTTGAAAACCTGCCGGGCGTCGGCGACGGTTGCCGGCTCCCTGCCGAATTTCTGCGCGATGTCCGCCATCGCCTCGACCAGCTGATAGTTATCCCGCGCCGGGTTGCCGTTCGGCAGATAGATATTATCCTCGAAGCCGACGCGGACGATGTCGCAACCCATGACTACGCCGACAGTGTTCATCGGAAATTGGTCGCGGCCGGTGGCCAGCACTTCCCATTTCCAGTGCGGGAACAATCGCGCACCATCCTCGGCGGCGAGCGCAAGCGTGCGCACGGTCGGCACCATGGCGCCGAATCCGAGACAATAATCGAGCCACAGATTTTTGGTGTTGCGGTCGAACACGCCTTCGTCCGCGTACCGGCTGAGCTTGTGAATTTGGCTCACTTCGGTGATCTCAAATTCAAGCGAAGCGCCGCGCTTGAGCACGGACTTGATGTTCTGCTGCAGCAGGCGTTCCGAATTCACATAGGATACGGTACCGGGATAGCCGCCCGCCGGATGATAGAAGTCCCAGGAGCCAGTGGCGATCGAAAACAGATCCTGCTTCGGCTCGACATTATGCAGCGCCAGCCGCTCTGCATCGTTCGGCCACACATATTCATTAGTCTGTGGATCGCGGCGGACGCCAAAGCCGTTGGTCGTCTGGATCAGAATATCGCACTTATCCCTGATCCGCTTGATGATGTCGCTGAAAACTTTGATGTCGCTGGTCGGTCCCTTGTCCGCGGCGCGGGCGTGGACATGGATCACCGATGCACCGGCCTTGTAGCACTGCTGCGCAGTTTGGGCGATTTCCGCCGGCGTGATCGGCACGCGCGCGCCGTCCCGGTCCTGCTGCGCGCCGCCGTTGACTGCGGCCAGAATGACGAGTTTTTTTCCGGCAACCATGTTACCTCCCTATTTATCGTTGAACCGTATTCTCGGACTTTCGCCGGCGAAAGCAACCAGCAGACGACAGGGGTCTCGCCGGCGCCACAACCTTGGGGCAAGCAGTGCCGGGCGCACGTCCGAGCCCTCGAGGTCAGGGCAAGAGAATGATGGACCTATTGATTGAACGGTCGATGACCCACAGCGATCAGAACTGCATAACGATCCGCAGTTCGGTTTTAAAGTTGTAGACCGGGTAGTCGTTGATCATCGGCACGCTGGTCTCCAGCGAAACGGTCAAGCTGTCGGTGATTTTGCGGCCGACCAAGAAGTCGAACGGAAGGAAGAGCCGGCCGGTCTGGCCGGATACCGGGCCCCCGAAGTTGATGCGAATGTCGTTGCTTGGATAGAGAGTCACGAACCAGCGATCCGGCAGACCGATATTCAAGGTTGGCGCAATCTGCGGTTCGCTGATATTTCGCCGCGAAGGATCACCGGCGAAACTGACCGCGTATCGAATCACCGGTACGAAATAGGTTTCCGGTCCAATTTCGAGGAAGGAATAGCGCACCCCAAAGCCCGGCATGATCTGCCACTTGCCGGTTCCCAGCGAGTCCTCAGCCGTAGGTCCCACTAATCGAGCACCGATACCGAAAGCCCAGTGCCGGTCGATGTCGTGAATCAGAGCGGCCTGAAACGCCGTATCGCCGTTGCCAAATTCGTTGTCGGCACCGGTCGGGCCGAATGTCATCTTGTCGACGACTGGTATCTGACCCAGAAATCCAACCCTCCAGCCACCATCAAGCTCGGCTTTCCAGTTCAACCGTAGCAGCCAGTTTCCCTGCTGTGTTGGTGCTGTCGTCCCGGGCGACGTTTGGTAAAGGAAACGCATCTCGAAGCTTCTTTGCGGGCGGGTAAAATCTTCGCCGTTGTAATTGGGGTCCTCCTGTTCCGGATTGGGCTGTTGCGCCTGTGCGCCCTGGCCGTAGGACGGCGACGCTGCCTCGCCGAGGGCCGGGAGTGAGCAGCAGACAATGGCGGCCGATGCGATGGAAAACGCAAGGACCGAAAGTGCTTTGCGATCTCGTAACCCGGCGCTCACTCCTGGCGAAGCTAGCACGAAACTGTACGCCTGCGTCCAAAACCCATGTCTGGTCCGGCCGTAACCGATCGGACCCTCCGCTTGCATGCGGCACAAGCCGGATCAGTATTTCAGCAAAGCGATTACGGTCGGCCGATCTGATCCAACGCAGTGAGTACCGGTGAGCTGGAAAGCTTTATGAGCCCGCCATAGGGCTGGTCCATCTCTACAATCAAATAGATCGCGGCGGCCACCGACAGTGCGCTGACGAGCATTGCAATGATCACACTGCCATTAGTCGGCGCAAACAGACCAAAACTTGCAAAAATAGCGATGAACCAAAAGATCAGGACGACCAGAAACGGCCATGGGATACTGCTTCCCAGCTGCTCCAATGCCGACCAACGCACTTCCGCAATGTCGCCACTCAGCTGCAAGGCCGTCGACTTTAGCCAGCGTTGGGCATCGTTCTGTGGCGCAAGATCCAGAAGCTTGCGCTGAATGCCTTCGACGCCGTTACCCTGGTAGACAACCTTCGGATTGAGATTTCCGGCGCTTGCCTCTGGCCAGATCTGATTGAGCCTCGTCACGATGACCTGGCGAATCAGATCGCGGATTTCACGCGTCTCCGGCCCGTATTCGGCCAACGTGCGGTCGAGCAAAATGTAGTGGGTAGCGGATCGCGTCAGTTCGCTATTCTTGCTGTCGAATGAGCTCTTGGCCGAGGCTATCAACAAACCGACCACCAGCGCCGCCAGCGTAGCGAGCATTGCGGTGGAGATCCTGACGATGTCCTTCGAATCCTCGCTCAAGTGACGATCGGGCAGAACGGTGCGGAGATACATGCCCGAGCAACGCGCCGCCAAAAGCGAGCACAAAAACCAATCCCCCGATCGCCAAGGCATTCATGGGTCACGTCTCACTTCACAACAATACATTGCTCGCGTGCTCCCGGCTTCTGGATAGATGTTTGGTATGTGGAGCGGAACCGGCAAACGACGCGAGGGCACGATGTGATGATTGCAGAAATGTACATCCAGACCCGCGCGCCGCTGCGCTTGCCGCAGCGCAGCGCGCTGTCAGGCGAAGCCGAAGCGGGCATCCAAAAGTGAGAGGGCGTCTCGCAACGCCCCGCACATCCTCACGTGTTAACGATCACCAGCCGCCGAACTTGTAGTTCAGCCCGACCGTCACGAGGTTGATCACGCGGTTGTTGGCCGAGATCACGTCTTGGTTGAACGCCCCTCCCGACCCCGCCGCGGTGAAGGATGCGCTGTTTAGCCGGACATAATCGTATTCGACCTTCGCCGACCAAGTGCCCCAGAATGCGTATTCAAGTCCGACGCCCGCGTTCCAGCCCATATTGTTTGCCGCGCCGGAAAGAGGCAAAACCGTGCTACCTGGACTGACGCTCAGTGATGAATTGTTCGCGCCGACAAAAGCACCGCCGCCCTTCCCGTAAACCAGTAGGCGATCCCACGCATAGCCAAGCCTGGCATCGACCAGTGTCATCCAGCGACTGTTGATGTTCGCCGTTGCCGTCGACCCGGCATTAGCGCCTGTACCAGTAAGGGTAACCGTGTTCTTGGTGTTGGGCAGCCAATCGAAGTCGGCCTCGGCGCCGATCACGACTCCCGGCCCGAACTCCCAATTGACGCCAACCTGGCCGCCGCCAAGGAACGAGCCGCTGGTCGTATTGGTAATGCCGCTTAACTGCGAGTCCGACAGAGTGCTGGAGCTAGTGAAGGCGTAGCCAAGATTGCCGCCGATATAAAAGCCGGTCCAATTGTAGTATGGGATCGGCGCCGGAATATAAGCCGCCGGCGCCCGCGGCGGTGGAGGCGGCGCCGGCGGAAGATCGGCGGCCAGTGCTTGTCCTCCGACGACAAGCGCGAATGCCCCAGCAATCAAAATCCGCTTCATGTCACCCTCCCCGACGTGGTGTTCGTTACAATGGCGTATCGCTTCAGCTTTCGTCTTGATTTGCATCAAGATTAACCCGCCCCGAGGGCGAGTAACAGCGGTGCGTTCTCAATTTAGTTCCCCGCGAACACCGCCCGGTGGTTTAATAATACCGCATGGGCGCCAAAAAGGGAGCCAATTGCGGTCCAGCAATGATAGCAACGATCGTGTTTCCTTTTTCTCGTTGCAGCAGCACCGCGGCAATTCATCCGGTACGAGTGCACAAAATCGCGGATCAAATACCGCCGAAGCGGAAGTTCAAACCGGCGCGCACCACATTGAGGTGTGAGAGCTCCAGCGAAGCGGCGGTAATATACAAATATTCAAGCTTCGCGCTGACGTTGGGGGTAAATCCATATTCGATACCAGCGCCGGCCGTTGCGCCGAGCCGGTAATCGGTGCCCGAACAGACGGCCGTGAGAATTGCAGTGGTGCATGCGACACCGCCGACCGTCGAGACGCTCGTTTTTGCGCCGAGGAGCGCCAAACCGCCAGTCGCATAAAGCAGCCAATTGTCCAGGGCGTATCCCACGCGCAATCTAGCGGTGCTGACACTGTTAATACTGGTGTTCAGGGAGGCCTTGCAATTAACAAGGCCAACACAGCCGCCGGGTAGCGCGCCGCCTATCGCGGGAGTGACGGTCGCCGATCCAGTGATGTTAGCCCAGTCAATGTCCGCTTCTACACCCATGACGACGTGGCCGGCTTGAATCTGAGCGCCAGCCGTACCGCCCAACATCCAACCGGAAAACGGAACGCTGAAGGCGTCAAACCGGTTCGTCAACACGCCCCAGGGATCCTGCTGACCCCAGCCATAACCAGCGTTGGCGCCGATGTAGAAGCCCGTCCAATTGTAGACCTGTTGTGCGACAACCGCTCCTTTGTAGACCGGCTCGGTTGCGATATCGGCGGCTTGTGCGGCAATGCACGTCGCTAAAAAAAACGTCGCAGCGGCGATTGACGATCGGATTTTACTCACAACCATTTCCCGGCTCTTCGATTTGCGGCATCCGGCCGAGAAGGACTGAATGATCCGGTTGGACAACCGAACAAACGCAATGTGTCGCTAGCGGCGACAGCCAACCGTATCTCAGCTTTATTCTTAGGTCAAAAAAACAGCGGTCAGCTATGCAAAAACGGCAAAAGGAGCCGAAAGCGCGCTATGCATTTTTTGCGGAGCGCACGGTTTTAGGTTTCCGACGCGCCAATTTCGTTTAATCGATGCATATCAGAGCGGTTCTGCACGAATAGCGTCCGAAAACTCCACTTCCGCGGGAGTCAGCGCTCATCAGTCCGACCCATAGACGTTCGAGAATTATTTGACTCACAACAAAGGTCGGGCTTTCAGTGTCTGGCTATTATTTGGCAATAGCCGGGGCGGACGTGCTAGTCTTGTGAACGATCTCGAGATTCACGTAGCGCTGAACGCCTTTTGCGGGTGCACTGTCAACGCGGGGCGAATCTGTTGCCGTCGAGTTCAATTCTCAACTTTGCCGATCCCGGTCAGTGCCAAGCGGCAATTCGCGGGGGGCACGTTGAGATTTTGCTCACAAAAAACGGCGACTACCGTACCGAGCTGACGAAGGTCGCACTCCATAAATTTTCGCTAGACCGCTTTAATGAGTCCCTGCCCCGAATTCTCCGGGGCGCAGTATCTCCGAACCGGGCTGCGATTGGATTCCTCACCGATTCAGATCAGCCGGCAGTACGGCTTTGCGGCGTCCCCGTCGCACCTGGCGAAATCATTGTCGACGATCGGCACTCGGTACATCACACCACCAGCGCGCCCAGTCGTTGGGGATCCATTTCGTCAACGCTGGAGGACCTCGCCGCCGCCGGCGTCGCTTTTGTGGGCCGGCCGGTGACGACCCCATCAGTCATGAGAGTTATTCGGCCGTCGGCGCAGGCCATGGCGCAACTGCTGAAGCTCCATGAAGCCGCCGGACATCTTGCCAAGACTTCACCCGATCTTCTTGCCAATCCCGAAGTGGCTCGGGCGCTGGAAAATGAACTCGCTCGCGCGACGATCGTATGTTTGACGGAGAATACTAACCTCGAAAGAGGAATTGGAAACTTGCGTCACTCGATGATCATGGCGCGGCTTGATGAATTCCTGGCGGAGCATGAATCCAGTCCGCTGTACGTGGCGGAAGTTTGCGCGGCTATTGGCGTATCGGAACGCACATTGCGCGCCTGTTGCCACGAACAACTTGGCATCGGTCCGATCCGATATCTTTGGCTCCGGCGAATGCATTTGGCCCGGCGAGCACTGGTGCAGGCCGCGCCGGGTACAGCGACCGTGACCGGAATTGCCGCGAACCACGGCTTTTGGGAGTTCGGACGCTTTTCGGTCGAGTATCGGGCCTTGTTCGGCGTTTCGCCCTCCGAGACGCTGCATCGGCCGGCGCGCGACTTTGTGCCGGCAGCTTCCGAATTTGCATAGCCAGCGACAAGCGCTTCTCGGACACTGCATTCATTACTGCGACACCGCAGATCCAGTCGGCCTCGCCACGATTGCTCGTAGGCGAGCGTTGGTCGATTTGCGAGCGAGCTGCTCATGCCAGCAATCGGCACAACCACATTTTCCGATCCGAGTGTGTTCCAGGCGGACTTTCGCGGCGCCACGATCAATCTGGTTTTCACCGGCCCGGGGATCTTCAGCGCCCGCCTGACTTCGGTCAGTCTCCCGCACCTGGAGCTGCATTCGGTGCAGGAGAATCTGGCGCGCATCGCCTACGTCTCGCTGCCGTCGAAGTACGTGAACTTTACGTTTGCGACGCGCACCGACCCGTCCCCGATATGGGGCGGTGTAAAAATGAAATCGCGAGATTTAACGTTCCACGGTGTCGGCGAAAGCACGCATCAACGCACGGCTGGTGCCGGCGGGTGGGGCATTATCTCGGTCGATCCGGAGTTCTTCGCCGGCTCCAGCAAGGCTCTCGCCGGATCGGAAATTATCCCGCCGCCAATCGGCCGAATTGTTCAAGCTTCGCAGGCAGACGCGGACCAATTGCGGCGGCTCCATGCAAGAGCGTGCCGCCTCGGTGAAATCAACCGTAAAATGATCGCGCACCGGCAAGTCGCCCGGGCGATCGAAAACGACCTGATACATGCACTTGTCAATTGCTTGACTGCGGGCGTGGTGCGCGCCGACACGGCAAAGCGGCGTCACTGCGCGATCGTTATGAGCCGCTTCGAGGACGTGCTTGCGGCAAAACCCAACCGGCAGGTGCCCATACCGGAACTATGCGGAGCCATCCGTGTGGCCGAACGGACTTTGCGAATGTGCTGCTTGGACGTCCTGGCCATGAGCCCCAACCATTATATCCGGCTTCGGCGATTGAATCTCGTGCATGCCGCGCTCCGACACGCCGACCCTACAACAGCGAAGGTTTCGGAACTTGCGGAGCGCTACGGCTTCTCAGAGCTTGGACGTTTTGCCACGTACTATCGGACGATCTTCGGTGAGAAGCCGTCCGCCACGTTATGGCAGCTTCCTCAGAGCAAAATCCATGATTTGGAATTTGCCGACAACGTATAGCTGCACAGGACGCGCCGCGATCAGTGCAATTCGGCGGCGGTCCAAACAACATTGCGGCATGTTGTCTGCCAATATAGAGTTCAACAGATAAACGAAACAGGGTGAAGGAAATATGTTGAGGATCTTTACCGCAGCGCTACTCGCGATCGCCATGTCTGCTGGATTGGCCGATGCGAGGGTCGCAGGTACGGCCAACCCCCATAAGTATTTTCCTCGCTGCGCCGAGGGAATGACCAGCGCAAGGTGCGTATGTCACGCCGCGGCTGCAGCAGGCCATGGGCAGCTTTGTCGTGCCGGACTATATTGCCACACTTTTGATGGTGTTTGCAGGCAGTAGTGCACCGTTGGGTGCCGTGGTGACTGCTACTGAAATTTTATCCGGTGCAATTTGCGCCTCAGTGATGGATATCCCCTTCGGCCCAAAAGTCCACTGACGCCTAATTAGTTGTAACGAGGGCATGCGATGAAGAGGATACTGATCGGTATCGTTGCAGCGAGTGCCATCGGTGTGACCGCGTTGGCGTCTCCGAGCACGGCGGACGCTCTCTCCGGTGGCGGTTGGGGCTATGGCGGTTTCGGCTACCGAGACTGGGGCTATGGCCGCAGGAGCTACCCCGGCTGGGGCCACCTTGGCTCGGGATATGGCGGCTGGGCCTACCGTGGCTGGGGTTATGGCGGCTGGAGTACATGGCCTTACTTCGCCTTTGGCGGGTGGCCGCTGTATGGCGGCCTCGGTGCAGTCCCGTTCTCTGCGCCGCAATACGGCCTGCAGACGCCGGTGCTTTTTCTGCGCGCATCACCGCGGGCGCTGAACTGCCATCGAAGCCAGGAGACCCGGACAGTCCCATCAGAAGCAGGCGGCACCAGAGAGATCGTGATCAGGCGCTGCCAGCCATGAATCATCTGCGACGCCGCGTCGTGCGCGAGTGATGAGCAAACGAACTCGCGCCAACAATTTTGACGTGCAGAGACCGTTGCAGGGTATCTTCATGATGGGCCGGCGATTGCTGTCTGCGCGATGCGCCATCGTCTGGCCTGACGCAAAGCCGCTCGGCTTTTGTCTTTTGCTGCTGGCCGGCTGCGCCACGTTCGATCCGCCAGTGAATACGCCGGTAGCCGGCGGTTCAAGTCCGATGGCGCAATTGACGACACCGGAGGTTGGCGGGGATACCGCTATTGCGCTTGCATTCTCCGGTGGAGGAACACGCGCCGCTGCCTTCGCCTATGGTGTGTTGCGTGGCCTCGATCATCTTCCAACCAAGGACGGTAAAAGCTATCTGGATCGAGTGGTATTTGTCTCGGGTGTCTCGGGCGGATCAGTCACCGCCGCATATTTCGGGCTCAAAGGCCGCGCAGCGCTTGCCGATTTCCGCGAGCGTTTTTTGATACGCAATGCCGAGGAGGATCTGAATACCGCCGTCAATTTGAGAAATATTGCGCAGGGCCTGGGTGGTGGAGTGAACGATGCGAGTAGATTGACCGGCTGGCTCGATCGCAACCTCTTCGACCACGCGACCCTGGGCGCTCTATTTCAGCAAGGCAGACCGATTGTCTGGATCAACGCCTCGGACCTTTACAACAGGACACCGTTTCTCTTCGCCCCGGTTACATTCGCAGCCTTATGCAGCGATATCCGGAACTACCCTCTGTCGCAGGCGGTTGCAGCATCCGCGGCCGTGCCGGTCGCGTTTGTGCCCATCGTACTCGAGAGCTTTCCGGCGGCTTGTGCGACACCGCTGCCGCCATGGGTTAATCGCGTTCTGGCGGATCGCAATGCGGGAGCGCAAGTGCGGGCCTTTGCCGAAGCGCTGAAACGCTACCGGGATCCCGAGCAGATCAAATATTTGAAGCTTGCCGACGGCGGCATCACTGACAATTTTGGCCTTTCGGGACTGGTGATCGCGCGGGCGACGGCGGAAAAGCCGTACATGCCGCTCACGCCGGAAAAGGCCGTGCAATTGCGCCGCCTGATCTTCGTTGTGGTCAATGCCGGTCAGGCACCGGCCGGAAATTGGGCTCGTACCGTCGATGGACCTACCGGCGCAGAATTGCTCGGCGCGGTGACCAGCACTGCGCTCGATTCCGCCGTTCGGAGTGGCTTTGACGCCTTTCGGTTGAGCATTCGCGAATGGCAGGAGGCGATACGCAAGTGGCGATGCAGCCTGCCTGCTGCCGAAGCCCGGCGGCTCGGCGCGCCGAGGGATTGGCGCTGCAGCATCATCAGCTTTGAAGTTGCCGAAGTGGGTTTCGACCAGTTCGACCCGCAGCGCGCCGCCAGATTGTCGTCCATTCCGACCCGGTTCAAGCTCCCGACCGGACAAGTGGACCTTTTGATTCAGTCGGGCACCGACGCCGTCGTCAATCATACGGCCTTCAAGGGCTTATGATCTTGCCGTTGCTGCCGGCATGAATTCGTTCCACTCCGCCGCTGCGCGCGTCGGCGGGGCAGCCGTTAGATGTGGTCGCGTCGTCACGCCAAGCACGGCCATAAGATTTGCGCCACTTTGACCCGACGACATTGAGCGCACGGCTCAACGGAGCGCAATCGGTCATCTCGCGGTCTGCTGAAATTCAGACCTGAGCTTAAAATTCCGGTCGGTGAAAGAAGAGAGACCAAAATTTATCATAGCCGATCGCTCGGCTGATCTCCCGCAAAATAAAGAACGGCACCAACGCAACCGTCGAAATTATTCCGAGCGACACTATTCCCGCCAATCTGTCAGCACCGACCTCCAAAATACTCTGGGCGATCGGCTTTCCATCCCACAATCCGATAAGCACATGCTCGACGATGTGGAAACAAATCAGCGTAACGCCAAATAAAAGCGATTTAAATATAATCGAATAAATCAGCGGTTTATCATTCAATCTGTCGCCCAGATGCAGATCTTCGGCAACGAGCATGACTTTAGCGAAGATCAGGGCATTGAGGATGGCAAGACCGTGAAATCGATAATTTATTTGATGCTGCGACAGAACGATCAATTCGTGAACGGCGAGCAGACCGAACACCACCCAGAGATAGACAAACATCAACGTGAAATTTCTAATCTGATCCTTGGCTCTTTCTTTTAAATTGATTTTTGATGCCGGCTTTTCGCCGTCTGCGCCGGCGTCTAGATTGATCTGCGCCAACTCATTGCGTGCAAGGCTCACGCCGTTTCTCCGAAGGTCATAGGTTATGACAATGACTATCGGCAGTATGCAAGCTTAAGCAGCCCCGCGCCAGTTGTTCATTGCAGATTGTACATATCCCTCGCGGTAGAGAGTGCCCGTGTGCATCCGGCGAGATCGCCGCGGGCATCAAGCCGCTTGGCGCGCGCCAAGGTCGCCGCAAACTCCGCCTGTGCGCGTTGCTGGGCTTTTTTGATCGAGTGTGGTGTCGGTTGGCGATCGATCTGTGCGCCGATGGATTGCCGCGCAAATGGTCCGGCGTTCGGGTTGCCCGCGGATTGCCGCACCGCGAGTTCGAATTGTGCGATTTGGGAACTGCAGGGGCCGGCATGCGCCGTCTCGATGCCCAAGCCCAATACGGAGATGAAACACGCTGCAGCAATTCGTCGGTTCATAACTGTGCTTTCCGGGGCCCTACTCGAACGCAAATATTCGCTTCCAGTCGTTCTTCATGTCAACCACGACCCAATGATTCACAGCGGCCACGTCCAGAGCTTTGTCGAGGCGACCGAAAGATGTGTTGCGATCATAGGCGTATTCGCGCTCGGCGTCGGTGTGATGGACCAGAAGGCCGAGACGGGCGCCCCCGGACATCGTCGTCCATTGCAGCATTTCGAGATCGCCGTCGGAATTGCCGAATGCGCGATCGGCGGCGGCCAATGAACTCATTGATGCCGACCGGCTTGCCGGCCTTATCGTCAATGAAATTCACCTCCGGCAAACGGAACAACTCCGGCCTGCCGTCGCGCATCTGGAACCTGGTCTTGATCGAGGAGCCGACGACTTGCTCCGGCGGCACGCCGTAGACCCGCTCGGTCCACGGCCGCATGAACTCGACGCCGCCGCCCGAGACGATGAAGGTCTTGAACCCGTTGGCGCGCAGATAGGCGAGCCAGCTCGATCATCGGCAGGTATGAAAGTTCGGTGTAGGCGCGCTTGAATCTCGCATCGCGTGCGGTTGCGAGCCAATCCGTGACGATCTTCTCGAATTCCTCGGTGGTCATGCCGGCGTGGGTCGCCATCACCAGCTCCGCCATCCCGTGCTCGCCGGATTCGGCGAGGGTTTTCATGTCGCCTTCGAGCACCGCCTTGAACGGCTGCGTGTCCTTCCACTCCGGATGGAGCGGCGCCAGGGCCTTCACGCGATCGAGCGCGAAAGCCAATTGGACGTACATCGGGTGTTCCACCCACAACGTCCCGTCGTTGTCGAAAGTCGCTATGCGTTCGGCGGGCGGCACGAAATCCGGTCCGCCTTGCTGGGTGACGCGAGCAACAAACTCGGTGATTGCCCGTTTGCTCGGTACGTCGTTCCACGACGGGAGCGGATCGGTCTGCGCCAGCGCCTGTGTCGAGGCGTGAAGTGCAGCTCCAAACAGGACTGCAACCGTTGCGATTGTGAGCAGGACGCGGCGGTTGATGCTGAAGGACACGGATCTCGATTTCACAAATGTACCTCCATTGAGGCAACGAGAGCACAATTTTCATGCACCCTGCCACCATGCAGAGCTGCAGTCGGGTGGATGCGCAGCGGATACATGATGATGAAGAGAATGTATCGGGTTTCTGCCGTTGGCGGGCGACCTATGCGTAGGCCGCCCGCTGATAATCATCTCTACTACTGACCGGTGCCTTTAGCCGCCGCCTCTGCCTCGGCCATTCTTTTGGCCATCTCCGCTTTGAGCGCGTCAAGATTGAAGCTGGCCCCCCGCTGCATCGGCGGATAATCGAGGAAGGTCTGGATTTCCTGGCCCATTAGCTTCTGCACAAAAACAAAGCGCCAGAATTGATACTTGAACCAATCAAAGTATTGCTGGGCGCCATCTTTCGTTCCGTTGTTAGGCCAGCCGGTGCGCTCAAACGGATCCAGTCGCAGGTTAGTGATGTAAGGCACGTCCGGGTGGGTCTTTTCGCCCAACCATCCGGCGGGCTGATCAATGAAGCGGTACTTGTAGTCGTCAATGCGCACTGCACCGACCGTGCTTTCACCTAGGTAGAAAATTTCGTGACGCGCGGACGGTCCTTTGCCGGTGATGGCGGCCATCTGGTTGTACCCATCCAGATGGTTCTTATAAGTGCGGTCGCCGATTGTCTTGCCCTTCAGCAATTCGTCGGTGATGTTCGGATTGCCGGCTGCGGCCGCGAATGTCGGCAGCCAGTCCAGGCCGGAGAAGATGCCGTTCTGCACCGAGTCCGCAGGCACATGGCCGGGCCAGCGGAGGATTGCAGGCACGCGGAAACCGCCCTCAAGAACTGTTCCCTTCGACTGTGCGAACGGCGTCTGTCCGCCATCGGGCCAGGTAAAGAGTTCGGTGCCATTGTCGGTGGTGAATACGACGATGGTGTTGTCGTCAACGCCCATGTCCTTGAGCTTCTGCATCACCAGGCCGACGTCATCGTCGAGCTGCGCCATGCCGGCTTCCTCTTCCGACCAGCCGTTCTCCGAGTTACGCATTGCTTCGTACTTCGGAGAGAGGTGTGTGACGATGTGCATGCGGGTCGGGTTAAGCCAGACGAAGAACGGCTTGCCGTCCTTTTGAGCTTTGTCCATGAATTTGATGGCAAGGTCGCGAATCTCGTCGTCCACCGTCTCCATGCGCTTGGGATACAGCGGGCCGGCATCCTCGATCCTCTGCTTGCCGATCTTGCCCCAGCGCGGCATCTCCGTCGGATCATCTTTGTCGGTAGCCCAGCTATGAACCATGTTGCGAGGGCCGACGACGTTCAACAGATTCTGAGGATAGTTGGGGTGCGCCGGGTCCTCCATCGCATCGAGGTGATACAAATAACCGAAGAACTCGTCGAAGCCGTGGACCGTTGGTAGAAACTCGTTCCTGTCGCCAAGATGATTCTTGCCGAACTGGCCGGTGGCATAACCCATTGATTTCAGCACTGTCGCAATGGTCACCGCTTCAGCGGGCAGGCCGATCGATGCGCCGGCCTGACCCACAGTGGTCATGCCGGTGCGGATCGGCAGCTCTCCGGTAATGAAGTTCGCGCGACCCGCCGTGCAACTTGCCTCGGCATAGTAGTCCGTGAACAACATGCCTTCCTTGGCGATCTTGTCGAGGTTCGGCGTTCGGCCCGCCATCATGCCGCGGTGATAAGCGCCGATATTCCACATCCCGATATCGTCGCCCATGATGACGACGATGTTCGGCTTTTGCTGCGCGGCAGCCGGTGCGGCTGCGAGCAGCATCAGGCCAGCTAGAGCCAACAGGCCTGACCAGACCGATCTGATGAAACACATGATTTTGTTTCCCGAGGCTGCCCGAAAAGGGCCGGCAGCCGATGCCCTGTCAGTTGCACGATATTGCAGCTAGTTGCTGCCTTCCTGGTTCGAGAGCTTTTGCAGCGCCTGGTCGACCGAGAAGCTGCCCGGCTTCTGTCGCGGCGGGAACTCCTGGAATGTTGCCAGGAACTGTCCCACGATCGCCTGGGCCGGAACCAGTACGAAGATGTGCTCGATGAACCATCTGTCGTAGTCGCCCGCCTCGTGTTCCGCGCGCTCGAATGGGTCGGAGCGCAAATTGAACAGCTTTGGCGCCCGCAGCGGAACAAACGGCTGGATCCAGACCTCGAGACCGTGCGCCGGCTGTTCCATGAACACCGCTTTGTATTGGTCGTAGCGCAAGCCGGCGAAGTTGCCGTCGTCGGTCCAGTAGAAGAACTCACGGCGCGGATCGGGACCCTTGCCGGCGAGCATGTCGCGCTGGTCGTAGCCGTCGAGATGCACCTTGAAGGTCTTGCCGGCGGCGTCGTGGCCCTTCAGCAGTTTGTTCTTGATGTCGGGCTCACCCGCCGCGGCCGTCAGCGTCGACACCCAATCCTCCGCCGAGACGATGGCGTTGATCTCGGTGCGCGGGGCAATCAGGCCGGGCCAGCGCACCAGCGCCGGCACGCGATAGCTGCCTTCCCAGTTGGTGTTCTTCTCGCCGCGGAATGGCGTAGTGCCGCCGTCCGGCCAGGTGAACGTCTCGGCGCCGTTGTCGGTCGTGTAGATGACGATGGTATTGTTGGCGATGCCGAGATCATCGAGCTTCTTCAGAAGCGTTCCGACATCGGCGTCGTGTTCAACCATGCCGTCCGGATAAAGGCCGAGGCCGGTCTTGCCTTGTGACTCCGGCTTCAGCCTGGTCCAGATGTGCATGCGGGTGGAATTGAACCAGGCGAAGAACGGCTTCTTGTCGCGGTTGGCGCGGTCGATAAAGTCGAGCGTAGCGGCGAGAAATTCCTCGTCCACCGTCTCCATCCGCTTCTTGGTGAGCGGGCCGGTGTCGGTGCAGCTCTGCTTGCCCCACTTGCCGAACCGCGGATCCTCGCCCGGCGTTTCGGCGATGGTCGCCGTGCAGCGCAACACCCCGCGTGGACCGAAGCGCAGCTTAAACTCCATATTCTTCGGATAGTCGGGGTGCTCGGGCTCGTCCTCGGCGTTCAGGTGATAGAGATTGCCGAAGAACTCGTCGAAGCCGTGAACCGTCGGCAGAAACTCATTGCGGTCGCCGAGATGGTTCTTGCCGAATTGTCCGGTCATATAGCCTTGCGGCTTGAGGAGTTCGGCAAGTGTTGGGTCCTTGTCCGACAGCCCCTCCTTTGCGCCCGGCAAGCCCACCTTCAAGAGGCCGGTGCGCAACGGACTCTGACCGGTGATGAACGCGGCGCGGCCGGCGGTACATGACTGCTGGCCGTAATAGTCGGTGAAGATGGCACCTTCGTTGGCGATGCGGTCGATGTTAGGCGTGCGGTAACCCATCATGCCGCGGTTGTAGGCACTGATATTCCAGTAGCCGATGTCATCACCCATGATCACGAGGATGTTGGGTTTTTGTTGCTGCGCGGATGCTGGCGCGACGGCCAGCAGTCCCGTGGCAAACAATGCCACCACGCCGATCAACGTTTTGCCGACGAAGCTCATGATTTGGTCCCTATGCAGGCCGCTAAGCTATATGCGGGAGCCCGCGCGGGGCGCCCGCATTCGTGTCAGTTACTGCCGGGTGCGGCTAGTCGCTTGCGTGACTGGCGGCGGCCTTTTTGACCTGCTCAATAATGCCACTGAGGTTGTAGGTTTCAGGAGCTTGCAGCGGTGGGTATTTTTCGTACGACAGCAGATGCCCCAACCATAGCTGCTGGCCGATCGGCAGCATGTTCCAATCGTATATGAAGGCGGTTGACGGACTGCCGAGCGCACCGCCCATGCTCATCGCCGACTTTTGGTCGATGCCGACCGATTGCTCGAACGGATCGCGCTTGATGTTCTGCACTAACGTGAAATGGAAGGGGACGAGCGGCATGATCCAACCGGCCGGCCCAGGCTGCGACATGGTGTAGTACATCTTCCAGTTCTTGTAGCGCACCGCCGACGGCGTCGAGCCCGAGTAGTAGAAGAAGTGGTCCCGTGCCGACTTATCCGACGTGCCTTCGAGATAAGCGCGCTGGTCGAAGCCGTCGAGCGTTGTCTTGACGATGCCGGGGTACTGGCCGTTCTCGATCTGCGTTCGCAGCCCGTTGTCCTTGGGCCCACCGCCGATATCGACAAGCGTCGGTAGCCAGTCCAGCGCCGCGAAAAGTTGGTTCTTGATCGTGCCCGGTTTGATGTGGCCTGGCCACCGAACGACCATCGGGGCACGATAGCCGCCTTCCCACGCTTCGCCTTTTTGACCCTTAAACGGGGTAACGCCGCCATCGGGGAAGCTGATCGCCTCGGCGCCGTTGTCAGTCGTGAAGACGACGAGGGTGTTGTCGAGCTGGCCCATGTCTTCCAACTTCTTGAGGACGACGCCAATATTGTCATCCAGCTGCTTCATGCCGGCTTCGTTGACGCCCCAGTCCTTGCCGCCCGGCTCGCCAACCATGGCCTGGTATTTCGGTGACAGCATCGTCGTGACATGCATGCGCGCTGGGTTGTACCAAACAAAGAACGGCTTGTTGGTCTTCTTTGGGTCGTTGCGATCGAGGAAGTCGACAACCTTGGCGGATATTTCTTCATCCACCGTCCTGGACCGGTCCAGCGTCAACGGGCCCTCGTCACTGCAGGTCTGATTTTTCTCGGTGCCGTCGGCGGAATGGCACCAGATCACCGGGCGCGGAGGCATCAAGCACAATGTCGTTTTCTGATCCACGGCGCCGGGGACGTCAGGCAGCCCCGGGACTGGCGTGTTCTTGCACGGAGGGGCGATGGTCTGCACAAGCGGCGTCTTGTTGAGGTCGGGGAAGCTCACCCCCTGCATGGCGTCGAGATGGTAGAGGTAGCCCCAGTATTCCTGGAAGCCATGCGCCGTCGGGAGCGACGCAGTGTGGTCGCCCAGATGGTTCTTGCCGAACTCGCCGGTGGTGTAGCCGAGATCGAACAGGAACTTGGCCACCGCCGGAGTTCCGGGCTGCAAATAGGACGGGCTGCCCGGCAGTTGCGGCGGGATCATGCCGGTGCGCAGCGGATACATGCCGGTGAAAAAGGCATTGCGACCGGAGGTGCAGCTCTGCATGGCGACATAGTCCATGAAAATCGCGCCCTCATTGCCAATGCGATCGATGTTCGGCGTTTCGCCGACCATCAGGCCGCGGTGGTAGATGCTCGGCTGCATGAAGCCGATGTCGTCGCCCATGATGAAGAGGATGTTGGGCTTTTGTTGCTGTGCTGCAGCCGGCAAACTCACCGCCGTGACCGCAGAAAACGCTGCAAGCAAACCGAGGCAGATATTCCGGATCGTGCTCATGGTTTGAGACCCTGTTAGCCGCCTGTGACGGGCCGGCAGCCTCCGCCCAATTGAGAGCCCGATGTGGAATTGGCGAAACGCCAGCATCCAAACCATCGGCAAAATGCCAGCGATCAAGCTCGTTCCTAGCATCTATTCTGGCTATGCGAATTCGGCAGAGCGTTAAAAATGAAGTTAGAAAAGTCGGATATGTTTCACTCTTACGCTCTGCAGAATCGGAACAAATTGTCTCGCGCCGAACCGGTGGGCGCTTTCGATGGTCGCAACCGCGTCAGTTCCGAAAGACGGCGCGAGCCGTTCTTAAACTGCGCGCAGCTTCAGCATCGACACACCCAGCGCGATGTTAACGGCGACGGAGCCCTCAAGCGAAAGCGGCTGTAGTGCGAAAGTACGGCCCGAGCCGCCGATCAGAACGTTGGCGCCTGCACCGACGCCAAGGCCGATGTCGCCGGAGGCGCCGACATATTCGCCGGCAAGGGCGCCTAGGGGTATGCCCTGGGTAGGCGCGAACACGGCCCAGCCGAGTACGCCGCCGGCCGAGACGCCCAAGTCGAGACCGACAGTGTTAATCGCCCCGACGTAGGCTTGCGGCGGATACGGGCCGCTCGGTTTGTAGCTGCACTCCATCGACTGGTGACCGGCGATGATGAAGCCGATGCTAGGATTGAGCTTGCAGGTCAGGAGGCCGACTTGCGTCCACCCGTTCTGTGCCTGGGCATCAGCGCGACCGGCGAATGCCGCGATAGCCAGCGTCGCAAGCAGCAAACAATGTTTCAAGAAGTTCCGAGTTGTACGCATGTCTATCCCCTTTAGCAGTTGCTCAAAATGCACAAGGCATTCGCCTTGTGCATCAACGAAAACAAAGAGCGCGCGCAGGCCCTTCCTCGATTCAGGTCAGCCAGGCGTTCTCGACCACCGCGCGTCATTGGCAATAATCCCAATAGCCTTGTGTGTTCGATGGATCCGTCCAGTACCAACAGAGACCTGCGGCCGGAACCGGTGGCACCGCGGTTACCGCGATCAATGTGCCAAGTGCAACGCCGCCGACGACAGTGCCGAAATACGGGCGCCGCACCCACGGACGAATCACGCCGACACCGACGCCGACATGAACGTTGCGGTGAACGTTGACGTTGCGGTGAACGTTGACGTTCCCATGAACGTTGACGTTGCCGTGGACGTTGGCGCTCCGATGAATATTTGTATTGTGGTGGACGTTGACGTTGTGGTGAACGCCAACCGATCTACTGCCGTGCACAGTACGCGCCGCGGCGAAATCCGACACGGAGGCCGCAAGCAAAGCGGCAATTCCCGCCACAACCGATAATTTACCAAGCATGCTATTTCTCCCGGATGTTGATGACGCCGCCCGACCGCGCCTGCTATTTAAAAATCACCATCTTGTCGTCCCAGTATTTCTTGATGCCGGTCAATTAAGCCATCACATCGGGAGCCGGACCTTCTCGTGCGGTAGCCCGCTGTCGTCGATGTCGAAGTCTGGTTCGAAGATCGTCTTACCTTGCGCGCCGAGGAAGGCCGGTTGGGCCTTGATCCAAAGACTCGGCTTCTGCTGCTTGGCGTAAGCCAGCAAGCGCGCCTGCAAATCGCTCACGATCTCCGGAAACTCACTCGCAACGTTGTTCTGCTCGCCTGGGTCCTTCGAGAGATCAAAGAGCTCCATCTTTCCCGGAAGCAACGCGATCTCGACCAGCTTCCAGTTGCCTTTGCGGATGGCGCCGCGGAAAGCTTCGACATTGATCAGGATGTCGTCATGCGGCGAGGGTTGGCCCTCTGCGAGCGTCGCCCAAATATTCTTGCCGTCAAACGGATGGTCCGGGCTGCCCTTGGCCCCGGCGAGCGCCAGCACGGTCGGCATCACGTCCACCATATCCAACGGCTCGGTGACAATGCCCGGTTTGAGTTTGTTCGACCAATAGAAGATGGTGGGCACCCGCACGCCGCCTTCGTGCAGCGAACCCTTGCCGCCGCGAAGATCGCCGTTCGAGGCCGGGGTTTTGGCGCCAAGCTCCACACCACCGCTTTCTTCACGTTCTTCCGGCGAGCGCGCTCCGGTCGCGAACAATGCGCTGGTAGCGCCGCCATTGTCGCTACTGAAGATGATGAGCGTGTTGTCGAGCATGTTCTTCTGTTTCAGCGCGGCAACGATTCGGCCGACCTGGGTGTCGAGGTCAGTGATCATGGCGGCATAGGTGTGCCGATGCTCGTCACCGGGCGTATTCTTGTAGGCGTCGATGTCCTGCCTGGGAGCTTGATACGGTGCGTGTGGTGCGAGCGACGCCACGTATAAGAACAGCGGCTTGGCCGTGTCGTGGTTTTTGATGATGTTGACGGCTTCGTTGCCGATCAAGGTCGTGAAGTAGCCGTCTTCGTTAAGGAACTTGCCGTCCCGCTGCCAGTCAATGATTCCGCCGCGCTCCTTCGTGAAATAATCCACTTCGCCGACGAGGTTGCCGTAGAAATGGTCGAAGCCGCGGTTCTGCGGCCAGAATTTCCTGTCAGCATGGCCGAGGTGCCACTTTCCAACCATCTCCGTCTGGTAGCCGACGTCCTTGAGTGCCTGCGGAAGCGTGCGTTCATCGGTCGGCAGTCCAAAAGTGTGGCTGGGAAATATCACCAGCGTCTGCAAACCGTAGCGCATGGCATAGCGGCCGGTCATCAATTCCGCCCGTGCCGGAGTGCAGACCGGCATGCCGTAGAACGATTCGAGCCGCACGCCTTCGCTTGCCAGTTTGTCGATATTCGGCGTTTTTATATCGCTGCCGCGATAGCCGAGATCCGCGTTACCGAGATCATCGGCCAGGATGATCACGATGTTGGGCTTGGCTGCTTGCCCGTATGCCAACGTGCTCAGACTTGCGAGGCTGCACGCCACAAGCGCAAATCGTATTGCCATGCCTATCATCGATATTCCAGCCTTCCAGCTATCGAAATAAGCTTCGCAAGTCGAAGCGCTTCTGCTGCCTCGCTAGCGCGAGCATGCAGCCAAAAGACGATTTCACACTTCATTCGGCATAATGAGTTGTAGAGAACGAGTGCTTTGACTGCGCGCTCGCTTTCACTCATTCAGATCAGCCGCTGCAGATCAGGCGGCGTTCTCAACCGCAAATCCAAACGTAGCCGATGGGGGACGGCCGCCAGCAAGTGCCGACGCCATAGGCCCACCAGCGGCCGCCGTACCAACGGCGTCCGGTGCCGTACCAGACGCCGCCGTAGTAGCGCCCGCCGACGCGCCAGCCGCCGCGGTAGTAGCCGCCACGGTAGCCACGGTAGTAGCCGCCACGGTAGCCACGGTAATAGACAGGCTGTGCATTGGAGACGGGAGCCGCAGCGGTCAGCGGGGCAGGCGCGAGCGGATTGGCATCGGCCCGCTCCAGATATGTCGGCGCCACCGCCAGAGCGATGGCGATTGGCAGCATGTAGAACTTGAACATCGCAAAATCTCCTGGAATCGATTTGGTTTCTTTTTAGATACGATATTCGCCACGGCGTGAGCCGCGAAGTAATCGTGCCGGTTAGACGTGCGGGCCTCACGCTCGCAGCACATTGAGATAGATCAACGGCTTCGCACCGATACCACACTCGTCCCGCACGACTATTCGCAATGCAAGACAGGGTTACGAAAATAGATTTGCTCGCTATGCAAATTCGGCAAATTGCCGAACAAAGTCTTGTGATGATGCCAACAGAAGCATGACCTGCAATGGAATGACCAAAACGCTGAACGTTGCGCGGCCGGCACAACTTTAGGCTAAGCATTTTCTTCTTTTTTTGCGGTGGCTACTCGGATTTCGAGGAGTGATGGCAGCCGGATCATTGGGCAGCCGGGTGCCCGGTCTGGCGCCGGAGCTCCTCGATGAGCGCTGCTAATCCGCGATCCTGAGGCGCCATTCGAGCCAGGCGCTCCGCATATTCAAGCGCTGCACCGGCATTTCCGCCTTCGCGACTGAATGAAATAAGCGCCAACAGCGTGTCGCGATCGTTCGGGTGCCGCGCCAAGTTGTCTTTGAGTTCCGTCATAGCCTCGTCGATCCGTCCCGTTGAATGCAACGCGACGGCGTACACATACCCATATCGCGCCTGGCTGGGATCGAGTTCGGCGGCACGGCGCAATTCGGCAAGTGCCAGGTCGACGCGTTTAAGCCGCACCAGGGCGAGACCCAGCGCATGATGCAGGCCAGCGTCTTGCGGAGAAGCAACGAGCGCCGCCCGCAACACTTTCTCGCCATCGGCTTCTCGCCCCAGCCCCCGATAAAGATCAGCGAGGTTGGCCGCGGCGGGCGCGTATTGCGGGCTCAACCGCAGCGCAGCTTTGTATTCGGCCTCGGCATCCGCGGCACGGCCGCGTTTTGCAAAGAAACTTCCGAGCGCCGCGCGCGCTTCCGGCCGATCGGCATTGAAGCGCTGAGCGTCGATGAACTCCGCCTCCGCGCGCTCAAACCGTTCGCGGTCGGCGGGAGGCTGGTTCGCGGTTGGAACGGCGGCAAGAAGCGAGACAGTTCTGATGCGGACGCCGCGGCTGGAATCGGAGAGAAGCGGTGCGGCAAGCGGCCAAATCTGAGCAGCCGCGACGCTTTCGAGCATATCGAGCGCGCCGATCCGCACCATCGGATCGGGGTCCGACAGGCCTGTCCGCGCGACGTTGCTGTTGGCGGGTGAGAAGCTCGGGGCAAGATCGGTCAGCGCGCTGGCGCGAGCGAACGCCGGGGCGTTTGCGTCGGCAGCAACGGCGGCAAGAAGCGTGGCTGCGTCGGGTTGATCGCTCCATGCCGCATGGAATGCCTCGGCGTAGTTTTGAAAACCCTCACGGTTCGGCCCGTGCCAACTTTCGATGGCTGCAGCCGCCCATTCGGCAGATTTGTCCGTATGGCAATTGTTGCAGGCATTGGGCGTGCCGAGCTTTACCGACAAGTCCGGCCGCGGAACACGCAAACTGTGATCGTGCCGCGGATCGATGACCATGTAGGTGCGGGTCGGCATGTGACACGATGCGCAGCCGACCGATTGATTTACCGTTTCATGGTGGCCATGAGCCGCTGCGGCGTATTTCTGCGGCTCATGGCATTGCAAACAGACGCCGTCACCGGACACTTTTAGTTTGCCATCGTGTGGGTCGTGACAATCGCTGCAGGTAACGCCCGCCGCGAACATCTTGCTCTGCTTGAACGAGCCGTAATTGTAGACTTCGTCCTGCATTTGCCCGTCGGCGAAATAGAGACCGCGACTGAGCTCCGAGACGACGTGCGTTTCCGACAGCCACTGACCGGGGACCCAATCTTCGGAGAACTGCGCCCGGCGTGCGTGGCACAGCCCGCAAGTCTCGACCTCCTTGCGCAAAACCGCCGGCGTGACATTGCGCTGCGGATTGCCGGTAATCGGATCATGCCGCCAAGTGACGTCGCTGCGCTCATCGAAGCGCACCGCCAGGCCCTCTGATTTGTCCTGATATTTTCCGAACCGCCACCAACGCTGCCGGTCGCGTGCCCAGGCAACATGGCGCGAGCCTTGGCCGTGACAGGTCTCACAGCCCACGCTGATCTCGGCGAAGCTGGTGTTAAAGCGGTCATTGGCCGCATCGTAATTTTTTTGCACGCCGGTCGAATGACACTCGGAGCACATGAAATTCCAGTTCTGATTGAGCTTGGTCCAATGCAGGATATCGTCGTGCTTGATCTTCTCGTTCGGGTAGAGATGAAACCAGCGCTGGCCGCCTTGCTCCTTCGGTCGACTGTCCCATGCGATCGACAATGCCTGGATGCGTCCATCGGGGAATTCGATCAGATACTGTTGCAACGGATCGATACCGAACGTGTACTTGACCTCGAAGACGGCGAGCTTGCCGTCCGGCCCGTCGGTTTCGACGAGGAATTTTCCGTCCTTGCGGAAAAAGCGCGATTTCACACCGTAATAATCGAAGGTCGCATTGGAGAAATCGCCCAATACCGACTTGTCGGTGGCGTGATCCATCGCATGCTTATGCTGCGATGTATGCCACCGCTCGGCTTCGGCGCGATGGCAGCCCGCGCAGGTATCGCTGCCGACGAACGTTGCGACGGATTGCGCTGGCGCATTCCACGCGGTCTCGGCGCCGTTGAGGAGGTAGAAACCGAGACCGATTGCGGCGACGACCACTGCAGCGAGCAATGCCGTAAGCCAAATCTTGCGCTTCGACAGCAAACCGCTTTCGGTCGGGCTGGGCGATATGTCCGGCGGCAGTGCGCTCGGCGATGCGCCAGCAGACCTCCTCGGCGATCCGTTTTTGGCGGCAGACGTGCGTCGCTTGCGTGCCAACGTCACAGTCCTTCAGCACTCAGATCGCGAATGAACGACTGGTCCATCCCCTATCATGTACCTAAAACAGCGCAAAGCGACGTCAACTTTGGTACGGCCGGAGCCGCACCGACGCGTATCGGCGCACCCTTTCGTGGTGTATTTTGTTGGACATCCGCGTGCCGTGCCGCTAAGCACTGCCGCCCATGCTCCGGCGCCTTTACGACCGGTGCCCGCGACACTGATTTCCTTAACCTCCATTTGGGCGAGTGATGATTGACCAAGTCATTTCGGCGCTTGTAGCCTGGATCGTCGAGATCATTTCCGCCGCCGGATATCTTGGCGTCGTATTTCTCATGGCGATCGAATCCGCATGCATCCCGCTGCCTTCGGAGATCATCATGCCGTTCGCCGGCTATCTGGTCTCGATTGGAAAGGCGAACTTGATCGGTGTCGCGACGGCGGGCGCGCTGGGTTGCAATGTCGGGTCGACGGTCGCCTATTACGTAGCCGCAAAAGGCGGCAGGGTGGTCCTCGAACGCTGGGGAAAATACGTCCTCATCAGCCGTTCCGAACTCGAGCGCACCGACCGGTTTTTTGAACGCTATGGCTCCGCCACGGTGTTTTTCGGCCGGCTGCTTCCGGTTGTGCGGACGTTCATCGCCTTTCCTGCCGGTCTCGCGCGAATGCCGATGCTGAAGTTTCAGATCTACACCTTCCTCGGCTCCTGGCCGTGGTGTTTCGCGCTTGCCTACGCCGGTTATCTGCTCGGCGCACGCTGGGAAAGCGACCCGACCATGCGCAAGCTGTTCCACGATTTTGATGCGGTCATCGCCGTGGTTTTCCTCGCCGCGCTCATCTGGTTCGTCTGGTCGCGCTGGCGCGGGCACCGCGCCTAAATTGTGGCAACGGCAGCCGCGCGACTCTCGTCGTTGGCTTTATGGTCGTCGTGCGGGTATTCTGACGGCAGCTAGCGCCCGCTTGGTGCGCGCAGGCACGCTGATCATGACGAGTTTTGCCAGGCGAAAAAGCTTTTGCGGCGCCGCCGCGCTCTGGCTCGCCGTCGTCGCTTGTTCAGTTATGGCCGCCGGTAACGCATCTGCGGAAGACGCGCAAACTCCTCCCGGCGCAGTGCAGGCGCCCGCCGCGCCGACAGCGCCTACCCCGCCGACGGCGGCCGCGCCGCGAATGCCGCCGCAGCCCTCGGCCCCCGCCAAACCGGGCTTCTTCCAGGAAATGGGGCGTTGGTGGGACGGGTCGCTCGGCTATTTTCGTGACAAGATAACGGCTGCACCCGGCACCTTCGAAGAAATCGGCAAAAAATCCGGCGACGCCGCCAAGGGTGCGGCGGTCGCCACCGGCGAGGGTATGAAAAAAACGTTCGACGCGAGCAAGGATGCCGCGACCGCGATCGGGCGGCTGCCGAACACGCGCGTCGTCGAAGTGCACGAGCGTTGTGCGACCGCGGCGAACGGCGCGCCGGACTGTGCCGCCGCGGCGACGAACGCCTGCCGCAGCAAAGGTTTCAACGGCGGCCAACCGCTCGACTCGCGCACCGACGAGGTGTGTCCGCAGACGGCGTTGCGCTCCAGCAAGCCTCCGGCTAAACGCGATTGCCCGCTCGAAACCGTCGTTCTCCGCGTCGTCTGTCAGTGAGCTGTCGGTAGCCCTCAGCAAAAACAGGGAGAGTGTTTTCGGCCATGATGTCAGAAGCCGATCGTAACAAGGCCGCCGATATCCTCATCGCCGCCGAGAAGGCGCGCAAACAGGCGGTGCAGCTGTCCAAGACCTGGCCGGATATCACCATGGAGGACGCCTACGCGATCTCTACCGAAGTGGCCAACCGCAAGATCGCGGCCGGCGCCAGACTGATCGGCCACAAGGTCGGGCTGACCTCGAAGGCGATGCAGCGCTCCTCGCAGATCGACGAACCGGATTACGGCCACCTGCTCGATTACATGATGGTCGCCGACGGCGCCCGGGTCGCGCATGAGAATTATTGCCTGCCGCGGGTCGAGATCGAGCTCGCCTTCATCCTCGGCAAGCCGCTGCGCGGCCCCGGCGTCGGACTGCCGGAAGTGCTGCGCGCCACCGAATACGTCGTGCCGGCGATCGAGATTGTCGACGCGCGGCTGCAGGATCCGCGCAAGATTTTCGACACCGTGTCCGACAACGGCGCCGCCGCCGGCATTGTCATCGGCGGCCGGCCGGTCGGCCCGCTCGATATCGATCTGCGCTGGGTCGGCGGCATTATGTACCGCAATTCCGAGATCGAGGAGACCGGCGTCGCCGCCGGCGTGCTCGGCCATCCCGCGCTTGGCGTCGCCTGGCTCGCCAACAAGCTCGGCCAGCACGGCGTGACGCTCGAAGTCGGCCATCTCGTCCTCGCCGGTTCGTTCACGCGCGTGGTGCACGCGAAAAAAGGCGACACCCTGCACGCCGATTTCGGCGCGCTCGGCGGCATTGCAGTGCAGTTTATTTGATCTTCGTGGCATTCCGGACGCCACGACAATGGTACGCGGCGCGCTCGGCACCGGATGACAAAACAGTGTATTGTACCGCTCCGGCTTTGGAGAAATCATGTTCGCGGGCGACGTGCGCCCGAGGGCGCGGTGATCGTGCTGTCCTTTGTTCTCAGGCGTTGGATTCTGATCGCTGCGGCAATTTTTTTGCCGGCGACACTGCTTCACGCCGCGCTGCCGACCGAGACCGACATTCCAAACCGCCCCTGGCTGAACGGCCAACTCCTGATCGCCTCACCGCAACTGCGTCAGGCTGCATTCCATCATTCTGTTATTCTATTGGTGCGGCATAGCCGCGATGGAGCTTTTGGCATCATTGTCAATCGGCCCGCCGGCAAACGCTCCATGGCCCGCATGCTGAAAGGGTTCGGCCTCGAGGCGACCGGCGTCACCGGTAGTGTGCCGGTGTTCTTCGGCGGTCCGGTCGAGCAGAACGTTGCGCTCGTGATCCACAGCATCGACTACCGACGGCCCGATACGCTGGATATTGACGGCCGGATCGGGCTCAGCGACGCAGCCGATGTGCTGCGCGACATTGGGATCGGCAAGGGACCGAACAAAAGTCTCATCGCCTTCGGCTATGTCGGCTGGGGCGCCTCGCAGCTCGAGGACGAGCTCGGACATGGCGTCTGGGTGACGGTTCCGGAGGATCCGGCACTGGTGTTCGACGACGATCGGTCGAAAGTCTGGGCGGACGCGCTGGTGCGGCAGAAGAGCATTCACTAACGTCATTGCCGGCGCAGCGAAGCCTCGCAACGACGATCGTCACACAGCAGCCTCCAGCGATTTCTCCTCGACCTCTGACAGCAGAGTATCTTGCGCTTCCGTCACCGCTTCCACGCAGTCACGGCATTCGAAGGTCCGCAATTCAGGGAGCGCACCAATACCCGGAATGATGCTAGCGAGGCGCATAGGCTTGCCGCAGCTTGGGCAGCGGACAATCGGATGTTCGTCATTGATCATAAGCACAATTTAGTGTGCGCTCGCTGTTCTGCATTGACGTGGATCAACCGCCGCGCGTGCCTTCGCCGCGGGCGGATGGCTTGGCCGCCGCCGCCAAGGCCTCTTTCCGCCCAAGCGCAATGCCGTCCGCAACGGCCTTGGCGACGGTTTCGCTGAGTTTCCCTGCCGGGCTGATGAGCAGGCCGTATTCGCCGACAATCACACGGGCTTTCGCCAGGTCGTCTTTCCGGCTCGGCTTGTCGTTTGCCATCGCAACCTCCCAGCGGCTTGAACCCGCGGAAGCTTACCGCGCGTTGACACGCCCCGCCATCGGCCTACATTAAATGTGTTCCGAGGGGAGCTCCCAGGAGGGAGCTGAGAGACCGCCGCCCCCACCGGCTTCCCGTCCGCGGGAATGACCAAGTGGGACGCGACCGCGAAAAACCCTTTGAACCTGATCCGGGTCATGCCGGCGAAGGGACAGGAATGACTTCCACGCCCCAGCCCCCCGCCCCAGCACGCCCCGAGACCAGCATGGCAGCGCGACTGTAATGAGCGTCGCACAATGCGCCACGGGAGGCGCGACATGCTACCGGCCGTGTTCATTGCCAGAATTGTCGGGCCGGTCTTCGCCGTGATCGGACTGAGCATCCTGTTGAACGAACAGATCTACGCCGCGATTGTCATCGAGGCGGTGCACAGCCCGACTTTGATCTACTTTTCCGGCTTGCTGTCGCTCCCCATCGGCATTGCCATGCTCAACGTGTATCGGGCCTGGACGGCGGACTGGCGCGTCGCCGTCACCATTCTCGGCTGGCTGTTCCTGATCGGCGGCATTCTCCGCATTCTGCTGCCGCAGACCACCGCGTGGCTCGGCAACGCCGTCTTCTCCGCATCGGCCGCGATACCGGTCATCGGCGTCATCGTTCTGATCATTGGCGGCTGGCTCAGTTTCGAGAGCTATCGCCCGGCAAAGGGAGCGTGACATGCAGCCCGTCGTCTTCATCGCCAAACTCGTCGGCCCGCTGTTTGTTGTGCTGGGCATCGGCTGCCTGGTGAACCAGACGGTCTATGCCGACATGATCGGACAGGCGGTGCTGGTCCCGGTGGTGATCTACCTCTCCGGCCTGATGGCGTTTCTGGCCGGCGTCGCCATGCTCAACGGCTATCACGCCTGGACCGCCGACTGGCGGCTCATCATCACCATTCTCGGCTGGCTCCTGGTGATCGCCGGCATCATCCGCATCGTGCTGCCGGCGGCAACGGCTGTGCTCGCCATCACGCTCTATTCGGGTGCGTATGCGATGGCGATCGTCGGCATCATCGTTCTCGTCATCGGCGGCTTTCTCAGCTTCAAAGGCTACCGGACCGCGAGCAAATAACCGGCAACAGAAACATGCATGCATGATCGCGATCATGCAGAAATGGAAATTTTAGGAGTACCCCCAATGAACAAACATATCGCCGAATCTGATCTCGCCACGCCGAAGGTCACGACCGGACCGATCGCCGGCTCGCGCAAGGTTTACGCGACGCCCGACACGGCGCCGAACCTGAAAGTGCCGCTGCGCGAGATCGTGCTCGATGCCTCGTCCGGCGAGCCGCCGTTTCCGGTCTACGATCCGTCCGGCCCCTATACCGATCCCGACGTGGTGCTCGATGTTGAGAAAGGCCTGCCGCGCACGCGGATCGAGTGGGTCAAGGAGCGCGGCGGCGTCGAGGAATACAAGTGCCGCCCGATCAAGCCGGTGGACAACGGCAACGCTACCGGTAAACACCTCGCGCGCAATTTCCCCAACACACCGAAGCCGCTGCGCGGCGTTTCTCCCTCCCCCCTTGCGGGGGAGGGTGGGGTGGGGGGTCGGGAGGTGAATACTTCGCCGCAGACGGGAGCAGTGCGCCCGTCCACGATCTCGACTTCCCTCCCGACCCCCACCCCTAACCCCTCCCCACAAGGGGGAGGGGAATTGCACCCCATCACCCAGCTCGAATGGGCCCGCGCCGGCGCGATCACCAAGGAAATGATCTACATCGCCGAGCGCGAAAATCTCGGCCGCAAGAAAATGCTGGAGACCGCGCAAGCCGCCCATGACGATGGCGAGAGCTTCGGCGCCTCGGTCCCCCTCTTCGTCACGCCGGAATTCGTGAGGAGCGAAGTCGCCCGCGGCCGCGCCATCATTCCCGCCAACATCAATCACGGCGAACTCGAGCCGATGATCATCGGGAGAAACTTTCTCACGAAAATAAACGCCAATATCGGCAACTCCGCGGTCACTTCATCTGTAGAAGAGGAAGTGGAGAAAATGGTGTGGGCGATCCGCTGGGGCGCCGACACGGTGATGGACCTCTCCACCGGGCGCAACATCCACAACACCCGCGAATGGATCCTGCGCAACGCGCCGGTCCCGATCGGAACGGTGCCGATCTACCAAGCCTTGGAGAAAGTGAACGGCGACCCGGTCAAGCTCGACTGGGAGTGCTACAAGGACACGCTGATCGAGCAGTGCGAGCAGGGCGTCGATTATTTCACCATCCACGCCGGCGTGCGGCTCGCCTACATCCACCTCACCGCCAATAGAGTCACGGGAATAGTCTCGCGCGGCGGCTCGATCATGGCGAAGTGGTGCCTGGCGCATCACAAGGAGAGCTTCCTCTACGAGCGCTTCGACGAGATTTGCGACCTGATGCGCAAATACGACGTGTCGTTTTCATTGGGAGATGGTCTGCGCCCCGGCTCGATCCGCGACGCCAACGACCGCGCCCAATTCGCCGAGCTGGAGACGCTGGGCGAACTCACCAAGATCGCCTGGGCCAAGGGCTGCCAGGTGATGATCGAAGGCCCCGGCCACGTGCCGCTGCACAAGATCAAGATCAACGTCGACAAGCAGCTCAAGGAATGCGGCGAGGCGCCGTTCTACACGCTCGGCCCGCTGGTGACCGACATCGCGCCGGCCTACGACCACATCACCTCGGCGATTGGCGCGGCGATGATCGGCTGGTTCGGCACCGCCATGCTCTGCTACGTCACGCCGAAGGAGCATCTCGGGCTCCCGGACCGCAACGACGTGAAAGACGGCGTCATCGCCTACAAGATCGCCGCGCACGCCGCCGACCTCGCCAAGGGCCACCCGGCGGCGCAGCTCCGCGACGACGCGCTAAGCCGCGCGCGGTTCGAGTTCCGCTGGGTCGACCAGTTCAACCTCTCGCTCGATCCCGACACCGCGCGCACCTACCACGACGAGACGCTGCCCAAGGAGGCGCACAAGGTGGCGCATTTCTGCTCTATGTGCGGCCCGAAATTCTGCTCGATGAAGATCACCCAGGATGTGAGGGATTATGCAGCGACGTTGAACGATCCGTCGAAGCGTGCGGTCGCCGGCGCGGATGCGCTAACCGCCGAAGAGGGAATGGCCTCGATGTCGAAGAAGTTCATCGACATGGGCGCGCAGGTCTATGTCGAGGCCGATAAGGTGAAGGCGAGCAACGAGGCGCTAGGGTGAACCATGGCTAGCATGCTGGATCGCATTACGGTCGACCCGGACAAGTGCGGCGGCCGCCCGTGCATTCGCGGGCTACGGGTCCGCGTGAAGGACATCCTCGACATGCTCGCGGGCGGCGCGTCGCGAACCGAAATACTTCGCGACTATCCGTATCTGGAGGATGACGATATCACCGCCGCGCTCGAATTTGCCTCGCGCGCGACGGATCATCCCGTCCTTGCGGCTTCGGAGAAGTGAAGTTTCTCATCGACGCGAATCTGCCTCCGGCGCTTGCTCAATGGCTGGCATCTGAGGGGCACGAAGCGCACCACGTGAGCGACCTGGGTCTGGAGGCAGTGCCCGACCGCGAAATATGGACGCGCGCCCGCGATTTGGACGCCTGCATCGTGACCAAGGACGAGGATTTCGTTCTGTTGCAGGCACTGGACCGCGCCGGACCTGCGATCGTGTGGATTCGCATCGGCAACGCGGTGCGAAGGGTCCTTTTGCAGCGGCTGCCGGTATTATGGCCTGCGGTGATGTCCGCGATTGAACGTGGCGACAAGATCATTGAGGTGAGATAAATCGGAAGCGTAGCGAAACGTAGCCGCTCAATTCAAATGCTTCGATCCAATTTCAATCACGGGTTTCCTCTAGCCGCGTGGCATGCGGCCAAGCAAGAAGCGCGCTCGATCATGATTGAGCGCGCCCGACTTCGAGGAATGATTACATATTCCGAACTCGTGCAATACATTCACGCTATACAAATTGGAGCACATGATCCGCGGCTCGATCATCTCCTTGGCGAGATTTCATCGGAAGAAAGCGCTTCAGGGCGTGGGATGCTGACCGTCTTAGTGGTCCACAAACATGGCGACATGGAGCCAGGTCGCGGCTTTTACGAATTGGCGCATTCGCTAGGCCGCGATACTTCCGATCTGCAAAAATGCTGGATCGAAGAATTGCATCGCGTTCATAGAGAGCAAGCCTAGCACGCGCAGCCCGGATTGAGTGAAACGAAATCCGGGGCAAGCCTTGCGGCACAATCCCGGATTTCGCGTTGCTCAATCCGGGCTACTTGCTTTATGTAGTCTCTGAGCATTGCGCCCGTATGTGATCTAGAATTGTCGCTCGCGTGAACCGCCAGGGATCGCCGCGGTGCTCTCGCCAAGTTTTGAGGGTCATTCGGTGCTCACATTGCATCCGGATCGCCTCTGCATAATTGGTGCCGTTCATCCAATAAATGAAGTTGACGGAGTTCAGATCGCGCTCATCCTCATCGTTCTTAAATTCGTCGAAAGCGTCCAAGAAGAATTTCAACCAGTACGGATCATCAAATCTGTGCCATTCGCCCCTATGCCAATGGTCCGCAAGCGCCGCATGGAGCGAGTATTCAGCCTTCCGAATGTTCCAAAACGGCTTGACTAGGACTTGTTCCAAGCCGTGCGGGCACCATGTTTTGGCTTCCCGGAGTAATCGACGTTGCGGGTCGGTGGTCTTTCCGACCTTGACGAGATTTTCTGTGCGCGCGGCATATATCCATCCGGGGTCCAGGCGCGGGACGCCAAAATGCGCAGGGTTCACTCGGAAGCGCTTCTCCTCTGTCATTTTTCGTTGGCCCAAAAGACATCGCCGGCAACCCCGGCGAATCATGCGACATTATATTCGGATTAGTTTTTCTTGGAGGATCGTCAATCAAAAAAATAACTGCGTGCAATCTTCATCCTTTGCCGACGACACCATAGATACGCCCAAAGCCCGAGCTACTTCGAAATTTAGGCCGAAAACGC
Source organism: uncultured Alphaproteobacteria bacterium (assembly GCA_963759345.1). Classification (GTDB taxonomy): domain Bacteria; phylum Pseudomonadota; class Alphaproteobacteria; order Rhizobiales; family Xanthobacteraceae; genus BOG-931. Next base: position 21,395 of record CAVWYW010000016.1, on the reverse strand, counting down.
TTTTCAAATTCGGGAAGAAGAGCGTCGTAAAGTTCGTCGAGACAGATGCTCAAGCCCTTCAGATTTACGAGACATTTGCTGCGAAGCCCATCGATTGCCTCGGCGTATGATTTTTTCAGATTTATTTTGCGTCCGTGCCGATCCGTTCCGGTCATGCCTCGCATATGCTTGAACCGTGCCATCGTTTGGAAGGTAATATCATCGCCAGTGAGAGCTTGTTCTTCGCCACGATGAAACCTAACATTGCGTTCCGTACGCAAGTCTAACTGCAAATCCGATAATGTCTTTAATTTATCGCAGCAGGCATGATTCCCCGATAGTTTTTTATTCGTTCCATGTTCGCTTGCCTGGGTTCGATATTTAATTCCAGTACCTCAACCGTTAGCAAGCAGCAGCAGTCCAAAATTGAAATGGTTCGCATCAGGAAAGCATCCTGAAGGAGATTACAAAAGTCGTACGCCGATATCGGGAGGGTTTCTAATCGAATGGGAGGGTTAGCGTTGCCATATTCTTTTGTTTGTCCGTTAGATAGATCAAAGACCCGCCGGCAAAAGAGAATTCCTGCCCTTTTTCTGATTGGCTCCGAGCTAAAAAGCCGCTCAAGATTCGACCACGGCAATTCCATATTATCAGAAATCAATTGTTCCGCCTTGAGGGCTCTCTCGATGGCTTCACCCAGGCCAACGCTCGCCTTTCCTGTTCTCTGGAGAAAGAAGGATTTGCCTTCCGGGTCCCATTGGCTGCGCCCAACGCCATCTTGGCTGCCTGTGTGCCTCCGATAGAGCATCTCATCGATGACAGCTAAGTCGGGCTCGACTTCGCAGGTAATGGTTGAAAAGGATTCGACCAATTCCTTTGAACCCATGTCCGTAAAAAGCGCTTTCCAACGCTCGCTCGGAGCCAGTGATGGATCGATAAAGAGCTTTATGCAGCACATGCGGCGGTTACCATCGAACACTACGTATTTGCCGCTGTCGAAGCGAACGAGAGGAGGTTCATAGAGCCGTTTTGTATTCGCTAGGTCCTCTGCCAAAGCTCGCATATGTGAGTTGCGGTTTTCCAATAGCCATTGAATGGCGGACCCCTCATCTTTTAGAGGGCCGTGCCTATCATTATCCGGATTTAACCTAAGCTGATCCGGCGTAAGCACCTCGATTTGCATCTCAAAAATGAAATCTGAATCTACACAAATTACACATGTTATCGGATGCCTTTCAAGAAATCGAGACGCAAGCGTAGCCCGGACGGAGTGAAACGAAATCCGGGGCAAGCCTCGCCGTTCATCCCGGATTTCGCTGCCGCTCCATCCGGGCTGCTTGCTGGATGTCAGGCATTAAAGCCGTCAGTCGTCCAATCGTTGAACGTATCGAGCCACTGTTGCGGCCACTTGTGGTTCGGCGGCATCGCGCCGCGCGACAATGCCGAATAAACGTGTCGCGCGTTGCCATGGTCCGGGTAGCCGTCGCCGGCGGCGGGGGGCGTCTGACTCGACGTTTCGTTTTCGTCGCAGGAGGATCGTCGAGGCCCGCGCCCCTTCCACCGCGCAAACGCGCGGTCCCCCTTCCCCGCTTTCGCGGGGCAGGAAAGCTAATGTCCGGCAATGACGAAAGAAACGCCATGGCGCGAACCCGTCACGCGTGCTTCGCGCTTCGCCGCTGTGATACACTTGCCAAAACCGGAGCCGGAAAAATGAGCGAGCGCGCACTGGCCTTTGTCGAAGAATGGGTGTCCGACCACGTCCGCGCCGAAGATAAGTCGGACGACGAACAGGCGCGCGCCAAGGCGCTCGCCGATCGTTGTCGCGCCGATGCGGGCACACACGGCATCACCGCGAACGAGATCGCAGACGCGATCGACGATCTCACCGAATTCATGATCGGCGCGATCGAGGAGGCTGCGGAGCGCAAGGCCCACGCCGAGCAGACCGAAGACGTCAAGCCGGTGCCGGACCTGGTGGATGTGGAGGGCGTGGAAAACGCCGAGCAAGATGCCCTCGAAGATGAGGAAGACCAGCAGCACTGAATCTTCGTCAGCAAGCGTAACCCGGATGCAGCGCAGCGAAATCCGGGGGCAGTCGTCGCCGCATGGATCGCCTGATCATTTGACACGAAGACGGCGCGGAGCTTGTCATCGGGCCGGCCACTTCCGGCAATAGCGCGTCCCGCGCGTAAACGCGCGCCTGCCCGTTGGCGCCTTTTGTCCGGCAATAACGAACGCGGCTCCTTCTCCCCGCGTGCGGGGAGAAGGTTGGGATGAGGGGGCGTAGCCGCCAGGCTCAGAATTGTAGGAACGCCACCCTCGCTGCGCTCGACCTCTCCCCGCGCGCGGGGAGAGGTGAAGAACTGCGAATCAAGCGCGCGGCGGCATCTTTCAGAAAAACGCGCGGCGCGAAACATCCTGATTTATCGGCACAATTCAAACCCTTTGACTTTGCCGCGGCGATGACAATAACCGCGCCCCGTCTCGCTCTTCGTTAAGGGACGTCAACCGGTGACGCCGACTGACGGAGCGGGATGCGGTTCCTGCGGGCGGGGGCTCGTCACCTCCGTTCCCGGGCGGTCCGGGCATCGTCCCCGCCGGCATAACGACCGGCGCGCGAGGTGCCTCGCTTAAACGCGATTTTAAGCGGAGGTAACGTCTTCGCATCGTGTTTCGCGTGAAGCGCGGCCTGGATTGAGTCCCGGCGTTCGCTCGCCGGGGCAAGCGCCGCGGCGGAGCGCCGAGAGGCGAGCGGTCCCCGTCGGGATCGCTTCCGACCCCCTCCCAACCCTCCTCCACAAGGGGGGCGGAACAGGAGGAGCGGGCGGACAGTGGATGGCATGCGCTTTTCGGCGCTTCGCCTCCCTTATTCATTCGTCGTGGTGCAGGACTCTTTTTGTTCGTGACCGCAACTGGGGATATTGGACTTCCCGTACCCAAAAAATCGAGCCACAGAAATGACCGCTGGTGCGTTAAAATGGTCACAGGCACAAAAAAAGAGGGAACACCCGCGCGTTTTTCATCACTTTTTCGAGGTGCCCCGCACGGAACCTTTAATTATTTCAATTATTTACCGTGGCACGATTGTCACGCCCATGTGGACAAACCCCTCACAAAGCCTTAAATGGGGCGGTTAATACCCGTCGGGGGACAACGGGAGCAGTGCCATGGACAACAATAGCATTCTCACCAACATCGGTGATGTAGAGATATACATTGGCACCTACGGGGATAAATGGGTTGCTGCGTCTGGACAGGCGCCGTATTTCTGTCTTGAAGCCGACTCGCAGGACGAACTTGACGACAAGGTTCGCCGATTAGTTGCTTTCACCAAGCGAGCGAGCGAGCATTTGCACGTTAGCAGGGAGCGCGAGAAGTCCAAGACCTTCACTCTCAAGAAAAAAGTTTTGGTGAAGGAGTTGGAAAATGCGTAACCCTGGATGCGGAGGTTCTACGTAAACATTGCCGGGATCAGTCAGGAATTTCTAGATTTTCTTGGCTATGTCGTCGTCTATGAGGATGGGGAATTTAAGGTACTTTCCCACAAGGGCGACATTCACGTAATAGATAAATCTCGACCTCGTCTTTACGTCGATGATCAAAATGATGCTGGCCTGTTGGGTGGGCCGTTCGCTTATCGCGAGAAAATGCCGTTCCCCCCGCAAGAAATAGAAAAAACCGACAGAGCCACTCTCGCCAAGAAGACCAAAACCAAGAAGGACTAGGGTCGCTGGGAATCGTCAACGGGAATCGCTATCCCGTTTCTGACGGACCATTTCGCCCACGATACGATCAAATGCGTCGGAAGGCTCATCCGCGCCGATTTCCCGAGCGGTTTCCTTGAACCGCTCGGATTGTTTCTTGTCATTAATCTTCGGCTTTCTTTTCTGCTTTTCGCCGAGTTTTCCCATAGGGCCGCTCGCTAATGAGGAGTTCGATAAGTCAACCTCTTGCCGACGATGCCTTTCAACGCGCGGTCGGCGCGGGCAACGTCATTCACCCCGAGGCCAACGCGATTTGAGTATCGGAAATCGAACTCGGCAAGGTAACGGTGAAGGTGTTTTTCCTTACAGTGCTGATAGACGCCTTTCATGCCGCGTTTGAAGATTGAGTAGTAGTTCTCGACAGTGTTGCTGTGGATATCAGGCATGCGGAAATACTCGCCCTGTGAATGCTCTACGCGGCCATGTTCGGCAAATTTCTCTCCAATCTCTTTGTAGTGCAAAGCGCGGTCAGTCATCAGGCGACTTTCGCGGCGAACATTTTCGCGCACGATTGGAACAATGCTCGCAATAGAGTGGCCGTCGGTATGGAATGACCGCGCGGAACCGCCGCGCTCGACTAAGGTCACGACCATATTCTTGTTGTGGTAGCCGCTTTTATCAACGCCGTGGCCCTCCTGTCGGCCGATATAGGTTTCATCAGCCTCGACAACCTTGCCAGCGCCACCCATCGGCTCCATGCCGAGCACGCGCATTGCTTCCCGAACTCGATGCGACATGAACCATGCAGTTTTTAGGGTCACACCCAAGGTGCGATGAAGCTGATTAGAGCTGATCCCCTTCTTGCTCGACGCCATTAGGTGCACGCACTGGAGCCAAAGCCGCAGTGGTACGTGGCTCGATTCGAAAACGGTTCCGACAGTCACGCGGAAGGGCTTGCGGCACTGGTAGCACTTGTAAACGCCAACGCGAGTGCTCTTGCCGCACATCTTGCTAATGCGCTCTACGCCGCCGCAATGGGGGCAAATCGGGCCAGTCGGCCAAAGGCGCGCTTCAAGATAAGCGAAAGCCTCGTTTTCGTCGTGGAAGTGTTTGGCGTCTAAGACAGAGTTTTGCATGGCCTTATTTCCTTCGATGAAATAAGGATAACATCGCAACTCGGGTACGTCAAGTGTTTTCCGTATTCAGTATCTCTACCCAGCGCTCATACACGTTACGGAATTTTTCCTCGGCCTCGCTTTCAGATTCCGCCGTTACGCCAACTCGAAAAAGTGCCGTTCTTGGGGATAAAGCGAGCCATCCGCCGCATTTACGAGGTAAAACAATAGGAACTACTTTCGTTGATTCTCGCGCTCCAGCGTTCATTTTTCAGCCTCCAATAAAGATATCGAAAGAGAGGCTAAATAAATTACGCAGCAAAATCAAATCGTTATGGTGTATCTTACGTCCAAGGACAGGATCAGTACAGGCTTGACTTTCTCTGTACCATGGTCTAACCTTGGGTACATTTTTGGACAGGAGGCCGGAATGGCCGTTACTGCTGACAAGCCTGTGCCCTATGCCCCCGCGTCGGCAATCCTTGAAATCGTCAATCGCTATCGAAACCGTGGCCTTGTCTTCCCGGTAACCGCTGAAGTTCTAGCGCGCGCCGGAATTTCGGATAGCTTGATCCCACGCACGCTTCAGGCCCTGCACACGCTCGATCTTTTCGGTGCTGACGGCAATCCCACTGCAACTATGGAAGCTATCCGCCTCGCACCGGAGGCGGAATACCAAAAGCGATTAGAAGACTGGCTTAAGAGCAGCTACGCTGAAGTGTTTGCGTTTGTTGATCCTACCGCCGACGATAAAACTCGTATCCGTGATGCTTTTCGAGGCTACAACCCGATTGCCCAACAATCCCGTATGGTGACGTTATTTACGGGACTGTGCGCCGCCGCCGGGCTAATGCCCGAAAAGGCCGTGCCTGCTCCTCGCAATCACGCGCCGCGCCCCGCCGCTGCGGTACCACGCCCAACGCCTCGCGCCGCAAACAGTCCCGTCCGCAATGCGGTCCAGGCGCAAACGGGTAAGCGCGCTGCCGCTAACGCCTATGGATTGCCTCCCGCTATCGCTGGTTTGGTAGAAAGCCTGCCTTCTCCGGAAGACGGGTGGACTATTGCCGAGCGTGACAAATTCCTGACGACCTTCAAAGCCGTGCTCGACTTCGCAATTCCGGTTGTCTCGCAGAAAAAACAGACCTCGGCGGAGGCGAATGAAGCTGCCTAGAAAATAGGGCGGTGCGCGTTAATAGCACCGCCCCATAACTACCCCCTTGGTATGGGGGACAAGAGCCGGCTCCCGCGATCAACTTGCAAGACGACGCGGGGGCCGGTGCTTTTTTAGCAAAATCCCCTGATTTTGCCTAATTATGGCTCGTCCGCTGCATTTAGGGGCTGGGTACGGGAAGTCGAATAACGCCCCGCAACTCGGATGCACCGCATCGCGAGAACGATCAAACTCGCGCCGTTGTTTGAATGGCGATCGGAACAGGCCGATCTGACAAAACTAGACCGTGACCGCCGCGCGCATCCGCGCGCCGGGAGCAAGCGTCGGCGGCGCCTTGTTAAGCGTCTCGATGGCGAAGCCCGCGGCGGCCTTGTAGCCGGCCATGAACGCGGCGCGTTCCTCCGCCGGGATCACATCGTCGATGTTGTCAAACGTGCCGCCGCAACGTTCGTCGACCATGTTGAGAAGCCCGAACGGTCCGGCGCCGCGGTTGCGCAGGATGAGCTGAGAAATCGGGCCGCACAGTTTCGCATCGTAGGCTTCGAGCGCCGCCGGCGTGACGCCGTGCTCCACCATGCACGCGCCGAGGATGCGGCTGTCGACAATCGCCTGGCTGCCGCCGTTGGAGCCGGTCGGGTACATGGGGTGCGCGGCGTCGCCGAGCAGCACCACCGGGCCGTCGCACCAGGTCGGCACCGGATCGCGGTCGATCATCGGATTTTCGAATGCGCTGTCGGCGCCGCGGAGCAAAACCGGCACATCGAGCCAGTCCCAGATCCAGTCGTCGAAGTGGTGGACGAAATCGGACGTCGGCACCTGCCGGAACCAGCCGCTCTGCTTCCAGCCCTCGCTGTTGTCCATCGTGACCTCGGCGATCCAGTTGATCATCGAGAGCCCGGTTGCCGGGTCGGGGTGCGAGATCGGATAGAACACCATCCGCTGGCGGTGCGTGCCGAGACCGACGAAGGACGAGCCGGTGCGGATCGGCTTTCCCCAAGTGGTGCCGCGCCACATCACCGCGCCGCCCCAATGGATCGGCGGCTGGCCGGGATGCATCCGCGCCCGCACGGCAGAGTGGATGCCGTCGGCGCCGATCAGCAACGCGCCGCGCGGCTCGGAGGTTGAGCCGTCGGCGTGCTCGACGAGCGCGCTGACACTGCCGTCCGCATGTTTGCGATAGCCGGCAACCCGGCTTCCGAGTCTCACCGCCTGCGGCCCCAGCCGCTCCACGACCTTGTCGTGCAGCAGCAAGTGGAACCGCCCGCGATGCACCGCGTACTGCGGCCAGTTGTAGCCCGCGAGTTTGCCGCGCGGCTCCGAATAGATGTCGTTGCCGTTCAGTCCGACCAGCGCCCATTCGCTCGCCGGAAGGCCGACCCGGTCGAGGTCGGCCTCGGTGATGCCGAGGTCGTAGAGTTCGCGCACGGCATTGGGCTGCAGATTGATGCCGACGCCGAGCGGGCGCATGTCGCGCACCACTTCGAAGACGATACAGGGCACGCCAATCTGATGGAGCGTAAGCGCAGCCGCGAGCCCGCCAATGCCGCCGCCGGCAATGATCACGCGGTCGCCGGTGAAACCGTTACGCATCACGCTCTTCCCCCCGCGCATTATTTAAGACCCGGACGCGGGCGCCGTCCAGCGGCGGCGGTTGCTCCGGCGGAAGCGTTCCTATCTTACTGACCTACCTTCGCGGCTGCGCGATGCCGTGTAACATGCCGACACTCACTGGCGAGTTTTCCAGGGATAGGGAATGCCTAAACGCCTTGTTATCGCGTGCCTCCTCCTGCTCGTCGCGGGCGGCGCATTCGGCGCGGGCGCGGACGACGGGACACCGAAGGGCCACCCGAGCATCGCCGAGATTTTGCAAGGCGGCGGCGGCTGCGTGCCGAAGGACAACACGGCGCGGGTACTCAAAAGCGCCAATCCGCTGGATTACGCGCCGAACTGGAGCGGCAAGAATTACCTCGGCCTGGCGTGGAGTTTCGTGCCGAAGCGCTATGTGGTGACGGAGATCGAGGGCGGCATCTTCCTGCAGGGCGATCTGATCGCGACCCGCGGCGGCACCACCGACAAGAACGTCTTTATCCTGTTCAACGAGTGGAAGTGCGGCGGTTTGAACGAGCAGTAAGGCGGCGCAGCCGTTTCGATGCGGGCGCGCGGCCATCGGCAATTGGGGGTGTAACCATGAGACTGTTTCATGCATTCGTGCTTGCATTCGGCGCCGCTATTCTCGCGCCGCTTGCCGCGGACATCGCAGCCGCGGAGGCGCCGTCGGCGACCGAGAAACTCAACGCCTACATCGGCTGCATCAACCGGCTTTCGGCGCGCGCCTACGATTCGCGCGCGCGTTATTTCAGCTGGGCCGGCAGGAACGGTCCGACCGGCAACGAACGGATCATTTACGGCACCTACACCATCTACGACACATCGGGTTGCCGAAAGAACATCGACAAGGCCAATACACTTGAGCCGCACGACGACGCGCTCGAAGCCGCCGCCACGGCCTACGGCGAAGCGGTGACCAAACTCGAGCCGCTGCTCAAGGAGGCTGACGATTATTATTCCCAACAGAACTACAAGGACGACCGGATGGCGAAGGGCAAGGCCCTGCATCCCCGTCTGGTCGCGGCATGGGAGGCGTTTGCCAGCGCCGACCAGAACCTGCGCGGCAATGTCGAAGCCATCAACGACCGGCGTGCGGTGGAGAAACTCGCGGCGATCGAGCGCGACGAAGGCCGCAAGGCGCACTACTATGTCGAAGCGCTGATGATCCAGGCCAAGCGCGTGCTGCGCGCGGAGGAACGAGACAAACCCGACCTTGCCGCGATCGGGCAGGCGCTGACCGAGTACGAAGACACTGTCAAGCTGGCCGAACAGGCTTCGGGCGCCGACGGCGGCGAGAAGATCGGCTCGATCTTTCTCAGCAATGCCAAGTCGTACCTGGTCACGGCCAAGCAGCTGATGCGCCGCATGCGCGACAACGTGCCTTACAGCTCCGGCGACAAGATGATGCTTGGCAATTCCGGCAGCGGCTGGATGGTCGAGGGCTCCCCGCCGCGGCTCCTGCGCGACTACAACCAGCTGATCGACGCATACAATCGCGGCGCCAACATTTAGCGCGGCAGGCGGCGACGAGAACGTCTTTATCGACGAGTCTGTAGGATGGGTAGAGCTCTTGCGAAACCCATCACTCAACCGCACCGATGTACGGAGCGAGCGCGGGCCTTTGGCCGGCTCAGCCAAGCACGGACAGAGTCGCGCTTTCCACCGTGTAGCGCGCGAGCAGGAAGTCGCGGATCCCGGCGACGTAGTTGCCCGTCCATTCCAGCAGGACGAAATATGCCGGCCGCCCATCCGGATCGTGGCGGTCGAACACCAGCATCGCCGCCCGGTCTTCGACCAATCCGGGGGCGAACCGCCACTGCTCGGCCTGCGCATAGCGGTGGAAATACTCGCCCACCGCGCTACGCCCGCGCACCTGAAGCCGGTTGACCAGGTCGAGCCGCACGTCGTCAGCGAGCATGTCGCGGACAGCGTCGAAATCGCGCGCATTGAACAGCGCGACATATCTGGTGAGACGCTCGCGGTCGGCGTCCGCCAAAGCCGGCGCAACGACATCGCCAGGCTCCTGCGCCAGCGCGCGCACCCGCGCGCGACCGCGCTGCAGCGCCGACTTGACCGCCGCGATGCTGCCGCCGGTTACGTCGCAAATCTCCTCCACGGAATAACCGAGCACGTCCTTGAGGATCACGCTGCTGCGTTGGGCGGGCGGCAGCTGCATAAAAGTCTGGAGCGCAGCGCGCGCCGCCTCACGGTTCTCGACCGGGCTTGCCGGCGCAGCCACCTGCTCCAGGTCCTCCGCTGCATGCATGGCTTTGTGACGCGCCTCCCGGCGCAGAAAATCCAGCGCCGCGTTGTGGGCGATGCGGAAAAGCCAGCCCTCGGGATTGGCGAGCGGATCCGCGTGAGGCAAGGCTGAAAACGCTTTCAACAGCGCTTCCTGCACTACATCTTCGCCGTCGATTACGGAGCCGGTCATGCGGGCGCAGTAACGGTGCAGCTTCGGCCGCGAGTCGCCGATCAGGCGATCGAATGCTTCCCGCTCCAACAAACCCTCCGTCGGCGGCGACAATTAAGCGGAGTTGCGCACGCCGCTTACACGTCGCGGCTATCGAACAGAAGCATGAGAAAATCCGCTGGGTCTGGCGCCAGGTTGCGCCGGTCGGCCGCGCAGGCCTGTCCCTCGGGAGTGGCGAACGCCCGCTCGATCGCCGCCAGATCGTCGAAATGCAAGGTCGCCACGAAATGAAAATCCGAGGCACCTTGTGGCTCCACGATCGGGCCCTGGCTCACCTCATACTTCCGCAGCCCCGGAAGCTTTTTGGCGAGCGGAACGTGCGTGTCGAAATAGTTGCGCTGGAACACCGCCACGTCCTTGGGGATTTTGTAGATCACGACCATCCGAGCCATCGCTTATCTCCGTATCGGACTGTTGAGCCGTTGCCGATGACTCCAAGACGAAACGAAGCGGCCGAACGGATCGGCGCGTGGAAAAAATTTTTGATGTGCCGTGGCGGAAGTGCCGTCCGTAATCCGTAGGATGGGCTGAACTCTCGCAAAACCCATCAATTACCCGCTGCGCCCATGATGGGTTTCACAGAGCCTATCATATGGTCGGCCGCTTCTGGCCGGACCCGTTGGCTCAGCCCATCCTACACAGCCGGCTTAGAATGCCCAGCTGCCGGTCAAATACGGGCCCTGGTCAGTAAAGTTGCTTTGCAGATGCTGCGCGGTCGCCAGAAAGAACTCCGACGGGTGGAATCATCGGAATGTTTACCGGAACCTGGGTCAGTGAATACTGGCTGACGGCATCGAAATAGACCGCCGCCTGATAACCCACCTCGATCTTGAACACACCGTAGTTGGTGGCCGGAAACGTGTAGGCGGTGGCCAATCGGGCGTCGATGCTGGGAACAACCTGCGTCGCGTTGGGCGATGTCAAAGATTGGTTGTTGCCGGCCAATGTTGGCGACGTCGTGGTAAAATTAATGCGGCTCTGCGACGTGCCGATCAAGGCTGCGCCCGCGACCTCGCCGAGGAACTGGAAGTCGCCCAGCGCGTACTGACCCTTCAATCCCACACGCGGCCCGGCGCCGGCGAACAACGACGTGGTGGTGTCGGCACTTAACGCCGAGCCGTCCGGGCTTTGGAATGTTCCGGTCAGGTTCTGGCCGACGCGGGCAAATTCCACACCGCCGAACACCCGCAGCTGGAAGGCACATTCGGCGCAGAAGGTGTGGCCGCCGTCGAGATGGACGGAATCATAGGCGAATTGCACATTGCCACTGGCGCTCTTGTACATCTCCGATTCCGGACCGATCAGATAAGGCGGCCCGACCATTTGGGAGGGCGAGCCAGCAAAGGACCCATTCGTGCTGGTATTCAGATGCGTCCAGTCCAGGTCGATATCGTTGGACGCGTTGGGCATATAGCGAGCCCCGATCTTGAAGGCCGGACTGAAGCCAGGCGTCAGCGACTGATTGGCCCAATTCGGCGTCGCTATCGGGAAAGGGGTCACCAGCGTCCCATATTCCAGATTGCCGGCGCCGGGTTGCAGGAACAACAGCGACCCACTGACTTCGAAGTGGGGCGCGACGTTCCAGGCGCCGATGCCGGCGACTTGGTTTTTGTAGCCCTCGGGAGCGCCGTTGCCCTGCGCGCGGGTGTCGAGGAGCAGCGGCGCAGGGCCGGGTGTTTCCAGTTCAGCCGCTTGCGGGGGATTTCGCCGGCTGACGACAGGCGTCGGGGTGCGCTTTGACGTTGTGGCCGCATGCTCGATACGATTGAGGCGCTGCCGTAACGCGGCATTTTCTTTTTCCAGCGCATCAAGCCGGCGGACGATCTCGTCCGGGTCACTTGCCCTGGTCGCCGTGGCGAACCCTTGGAGCGCGAGGACCGCGACAGCGGCGCAAACCATACGGTTCAGCTTCACGTCAACCTCCTGTGGGATTGTCAATCTCGACGATTGATCCAGCGGACCTCAGCATCAAGCCCACCGGCGGATGAGTGCAGCGCAATCCACCGATTTCGGGCGTTCTCAACAGGGCGAATTACGGCGGAGCTTGTTGTCCGGCCGGACCCGTTGGCCTGACGGGCCCGGCAAAGTCCGCTTCCGCAAAACGCAGGCAAGTATGTTATCGTCCCGGTTCCATTCGTCCGGCGCTAGCCGTCCCGAGCGCGCGATCTTTGAGGAACATCATGAGCAGCAGCAGTCCGCTTTCGCTCGCCGAACTTGAAAAGCGCATCGCCGTCACGCGCGACAACATCCGGCAGTTGATTGAACAAGCGGCTGCGTTCTCCGGCGCCGAGGACGAAGATCGCAACGCCGATCGGATCGCCCAGCAAAACGAAGAGCTTGACCGGCTGACCAAGCAACGCGATGCGCTGCTGAAGAAATAACGTCACCGACGTCAGGACTGCGCCGTCTCACACCCCTTCGACGATGAACACCCGATAGTCGGCGCCGAGGAACCGATGCCGAACAGCGTCTTGATAAGCGGGGCTGTGGTAATAGGTTTTGGCGGCCTCGATGGTTGGAAACTCCAGGATCACCGCGCCCTCGATCGCCGGGCCTTCGAGCACTTCGTGCTTGCCGTAAAGCGCCAGCGGCTTCAACGGATGGCCGGCGGCGGCGGGCCGCGCTTTTTCCCGATAGCGCTCGTATTCATCGCGATTGCGCATCTTTTCGCGCGTGAAGACAACATAGGCGACCATTGGCAAATTCCCTTTCATCGAATCCGTGGAGGATACCTAACCATTTTGCATGGTCGTAGCCCCCGATCGAGAGCCGCGAAATCCGCCATATGTTCGTCGTTGCGAGCGGAGCGAAGCAATCCAGTCGTGCGGCGCGGCTCTGGATTGCTTCGTCGCTCCGCTCCCCGCAATGACGAGGAGCGCAAAACTTCCGGATTTCCCTACCGTTCAAACCGCGCTAGTTGGGGACCATGATCACCCTTTATTCCTACCCAACCCTGTTCGGTGTGGCCGACAATAACGGTTACGGGCTGAAGGTGTTTGCCTTCCTCCGGCTGACCAAAGTGCCGTTTACGCACGAGCATATTTTCGATGCTTCGGCGGCGCCGCGCGGACAGCTGCCCTACATCGTCGACGACGGCAAAACGATCGGCGACAGCGAAACCATCATCGCGCACCTGATCGCCAAGTACCGGCTGACCATCGACGCCGCGCTCGGGGCCCGCGAGCGCGACTTGAGCCTCCTGGTCACCCGCCTGCTCGACGACCTCTATTGGGTGATGTCATATTCGCGGTGGAAGGACGAGCGCTACTGGCCGGCGTTCCGCGCCGCCCTGATGCGCGAGCATCCGAACCTCACCGAGGAAGGCTTGCGCAAGGCGCGCGAGTTCAATTTCCAGCGCTATCACTTCCAGGGCATCGGCCGCTACGCGCCGGACGCCGCCTACGCGCGCGGGCTTGCCGATCTCGCCGTCCTCGCCGATCTCGTGCCGGACGGCGGCTATGTACACGGCGCAAACCCGACCAGCGTCGACGCCGGGATCTACGGCTTCATTGCCAACATCTATTTTTACGACATCGACACGCCGCTGAAGGAATTCGTGGTAGCGAGGCAAAACCTCGCACGCCACTGTGTTGCGATCCACGAATTGGTGATGCGCTGACGCTCCCGGTCTTGCGGGGCGCGGCGAATGAAAGCTTCGAGGCGTTGAATCAGAACGCTACGCCGACGCGACGGCCCTTTTGCCAGACGATGTGACAGTTCTTTTTGACGCCGCCGTGGTTCAGTGTGAACCGCTGCGGAATGGCTTCGCTGCCGTGCACCTCGAGGCAGGCGCCGCCGGCGCTGAGATCCACGATTTTGCAAACGGCGGTCGGGCTTTTGGCGTCGACAAAGATTGTTCCGGTATTGGACATCATGCCGGTCGGCCGGACACGATGAAACCGTCTGTGCTCCTGCATCTTCAGTCCATTGCAAAGGCTTCTACGCCCGAGATGATCGTAACGGCGTAAGCGACGCGGACGCAAATGCCGCACCGGCCAAACCCGCAATTTGCCAGCCTATTCTAAACCAGGGTTTCTTATTGTCCGGAAAATTTGATTTTGTTTGCTGACCGGAAAATTGACCCTGTCAGGGTCACTCGCTGGAACCTCGAAGATCCGCTGCATCACACCCGGCCTCAAAGCCTCCGACGCGCACCGTTCGATGCTATGAGCAAATCCGTATCGCACCGCCAGCTCGCCCGCATTGTTGCGAGCGCTCGATCCGGCTAGTGTCACCTAGGAGCAGGGAGTTCGGTATGCGCAATTGTTTCAGAATGATCGGCGTTGGGGTTATCGGTGGTATCAGCTTACTCGCCGCACTCGCGGTGGCTCCGTTTTCTGCGCAGGCGCAAGATGCCGGCCCGCGCTTCTACAATTCGCCGGCGTTGGCCGCGATGAAGCCGCCGTTCAGCCAAGCGGTGCGCGTTGGCGACATCCTCTTTATGTCCGGCGCTATCGGCATCGTGCCCGGCACGCCGGAGCTTGCTCCCGGCGGCATCGAGGGCGAGACCAGGCAGGCGATGGACAACATCGGGGCGGTGCTCAAAGCCAACGATTTGAGCTTCGACAATGTCGTCAAATGCACCGTGATGCTCGCCGACATGGCGAAGTGGGGCGACTTCAACAGAGTCTACGTCACCTATTTCAAGTCCGGCCGGCTGCCGGCGCGTTCCGCCTTCGGCGCCAGCGGGCTGGCGCGCAATGCCCAAGTCGAAGTCGAGTGCCTGGCCTATGCGGGGAAATGACCGGCTGCCAATGAAGTAGCGCAGGCCGCTAGCCGCGGCCGATGAACGAGCGCTGGTGGTTCGGCAAAATCGTCGCTTCGTACAAATTCACTTCCGGCGGCAGCGAGGCCATCAGGACTGCGACCTTGGCCACTTCGTCGGCGCTCATGACGTAATCCTCAGGTGTTGAGCCCGCGCCCGCTTTGCTGCGGCCGGTGCGCGTCGTGAACGACGACAGCGTTGCGCCCGGATGGATGATCGAGGCGACGATGTTGTGCTTGCGTCCGTCCATCGTCAGCTGATGCGTCATGCCCTGCAAGGCGAATTTGGTCGTCGTGTAGGGCAGCGAATTCGGCCGCGGCGTCTTCGACGAGATGCTGCCCATGTTGATGATGCGCCCGCCGGCGGGCACTTGTGCCTTCATCACGCGGATCGCCTCGCGGCTGCACAGGAACGGCGCCGTGATGTTGATGTCGAGCGCCTCGCGCCAGTATTCGAGCGTGATCTCCTCGGTGGTTTTATGCGTCGCAATGCCGGCATTGTTGACCAGCACGTCGAGCCGGCCGAAAGTTTTCTGCACCATGGCGAACAAGGCGGTGACCACGTCTTCTTTGGTCACGTCGGCCGGTGCCGGCAGCGCTTGCCCGCCTCGCGACTTGATGCCGGCGACAACCTCGTCAAGCAGCGCGGCGCGGCGCGCGACCAGTATGGTCTTCGCGCCCTCCGCCGCAAACGTCTCGGCAATGGCACGGCCGATCCCGTTGCTCGCACCGGTGACGATCGCGACCTTGTCCTGCAGTTGCTTGCTCACGTGCCCCTCCCGGACTGCCGATCCCCGCGCGCCGGTCGTGAACGTCACTTCGGGCGATGCGCAGTCTTTCGGACCGAATTCCGCGCCCGTGCAGCCTATGCTTAACCGCCGCGGCCGTCCTTGGCTTGTCCGTCCAGCCAGTCCGACAAGCTGCCGGTGCTCTTCTTCTTGCTTTTTCGTTTCGGAGCGGCCGGCTCCTGCGCCGGAGCGGCAGCGTCCCGGGCCAATCGGAGCGCCTTGAGCCGCTCGGTCTTCGCGCGTAGCGCCGCAGCCGTGGATTCGTATTCGGAGGTTGCCTTTTTGGCATCTTCAGCCCGCATTATCTTTGCGAACTGGGCGTTCGCCTCATTTTTCCTGGATTTCTCCGCCATTCGCTATCCTTTTCGATGAATCTTTTGCCCATTGCATATCAGTTCGCAGCCCCGATTGGCGAGGCTTAATCCGGGCAAAGCCGGCGTACTAGGCGGAGCTGGTTAAGGCGCCCGTTGGCACCCAGCACCGTTGGCGAGGCGATATGGCGCTACGGGCCACGCGGCGAAACGGCATGTGCGGTCGGTGCCGGCAATGGCGCAAGACGGCGATTACGCCGCGCTAATCCGTCTTACGAATTCAATACAAATTGGGTGGGCCAATTACGCGGCAGCTGAATCGAACCTGACCAACGTGTCGAACTGATGATCGCATCCGTCACACACCCAATAATGCCGGATCTCCACGCCGCTGAGACACTCTGAGAATTCAGGACGTTCAGGTGCCATCAATGGTTCGCCGCACCGCGGGCAAGACGGCCGCCCGAAGTAACGCTCGTGAAAGTAAGGCAGGGGCACAGCGACCTGGATGGTCATAACCAATCCCTCCGTGCGGTAACTGGAATCTGATACCGATCCTCCGTGTCATCCTCGCGGTGGCCGCTTCAATAAAGCGTGAAAGACCGCACGTGCATTTGTCGGAGTTTAGGCATTTACGGTTCCGTCGCGCGGAACAAAGCCGTGCCACAACAACCTCGCAGGCCAGCCGACCAGAAGTTCCGACCAAAATCTGCGCAGAGAACGGCGCACCGCAGAAGCAAGTCGCGCCGACGCAAATCCGGCTAAATCTCGTTTCGGCGCGAAAGCGCCCGTACTATGGATCGAAACTCTTCGGCTTGAAATTCGATCTAGCGCTAGTTGCCGACCGGTAACGGTGGACGAGGCGCCTCACCTTCAGGCGGGGGCGCGTTGGGGCGCAACAGATCAGGGATCTTTTTGATCATCGACAACAGATCCTGGTCCTGTTCCTTGGCAGCCAACACCGGCGCTACTGGCGGCGTCGCCTCAACGGCGGCAACCGGCCGCGATTTTATCTCCACCGGAGTAAGCGGCTCGGGCTCTGTCGGCGCTGTCTGCGCCGGCGGCGGCGAGGTTTCGGCGGCAGGCGGGACCGCTGCGACGGCGGTTACGGGAGGCGCACTGTCGGCCGGCTTCGGCTGAGCTGCAACGGCGGGCACCACCGGCGAGACATCGATCTTATGAGGTGACGCTTCGGCCGGCGCCGGCCGGCTGGCGTCGACATTGGCGAGCGCGGCGCGCACCTGGGCTTCGACCGATTCTTCGTCGCGCGGCTTATTCTCGACCGCATTGGTTTCGGCCGGCACTGGCTTGCGCGAAGCCGCCGTGTCCTTGGCATTCGCGATGGTCCGCGCCGGCAGGATCGACACGGGATTGATCGCTTGCGCCGACGCCGGACGCTGCTCCTTGGCATCAGCGGAAACCGGGTTGGCGCGCCGACTCTTGGTTACGACGCTGGTACTGGGAGCCACCTGAACTGCCGGCGGCGCCGACGCCGTCGAGGACCAATACCCGCTAAAATGCGCGAGAAGATAGCCACTGAGCGCGGTGGCGATGCCTGCGCCCACGACCTCGATGAACTTTACGGCAAAGCGTTTGAAGAAGGCAGTCATAGCCGACTCGGACATCCCCAAAACCGCTCCTGGGATCGCGTGATTAAATCGCTTCGCCCTGGCGCGTGATAGAAACCGTAAGTATCTGGCGAAAGTTTGATCGTTTCGGCCCCTTAGCGCAGGCCAGCCTGCGACAATAGCGGTATTACCTCATCCCGGAAGCGGGTCATACCCTCGACCCAGCGCGGCCAGGTCAGGAGAATACCGTCAAAGCCCACCTTTTTCAGCACCGCCAAGCCGTCAACGATCTGTTCCTTGCCGCCGACCAGCGGGTATCCGGCCCACCCAGCGATGAAGTGCTGCTTAAGGAAGTCGAGAACCGGCGGCGGCACTAGCTGCGAAGTCACGCCCATGACGGTGAGCATATTGGTCACGCCTTGCCAGTCTCCTAATTCCTGTACGGCGTGATGCCACAGCGCTTGGCCGTCCGCTTCGCTATCGCCGTGATAGACATAGGCGTTCGACCAGACTTGGATCTCGCGCCCGAATTCCGCCCGCGCGAAGTTTCGGTACTTGTCGACCTTGGCCTTGAGTTCGCTGGACTCGTGGCTCTCAGGTGCGATGAAGCAGATGTCGCAATATTGCGCGGCAAAGCGGCGGCCGCGATCGGAGCCCGCCGCACTCATCAGCGGCGGTCGCGGCCGCTGGATCGGCTTCGGGGCCAGCTCGGCCTTTTTCATTTGATAGAAGCGGCCGGAAAAATCGAACGGCTCGGGATCGCTCCATAGCCGTGTCGCGATCTGCACCCACTCCTCGGCCATTTCATAGCGGCTGTCATGATCAAGGAGCGTGATGCCGAACATGTCCATTTCCGGCGTGTACCAGCCGGTCACGAGATTGAGGGTAAAGCGGCCATTGCCGATGTGATCGATGGCCGCAGCCTGCTTGGCGGCGAACAGCGGATGGACGGTGGGGATGTGCGACGTCGCGAATACGCTTGAATAGTGCGTGGCGGAGGTCAGGCCAGCGGCCCAGACAAAGACCTCAAAGCCCTCGCCGTTGAAATTGGTCTCGCCGCCAAACCCCTTCCAGCGTCCGACTGGAACGATCGCTTCAAACTTGATCTCGTCGGCCAGGCGCGCCAGTTGCAGCGTCGCCGGCCATTCCGCCTTAAGCAGGCCTTCCATTTTTGAAATGGTGCCGCCGCCGCTCAAATTCGTCGAGAAGCTGCCGAGCTTGAGCGGGCTGTTGTTGAAAAGCGGATTGGTCGCGGCAGCCGCTTGCGGCATTGGCACAGCAGTCAATCGAGCCGCCGGTCAAACGAATTTCTCATCGCGCTCCAGTAGCTCGATAGCGATACCTTGCGGACCGCGCAGGAAGCACACGCGGATGCCGGGGCGGATGGTATTCGGCTCCATGGTGAATTCAGCGCCTTTGGCTTTCAGCGCGGCCGCCACCGCGTCGATGTTGTTCACATGCAGTCCGAAATGATCGAGCCCCTGATACGGCGTCACCGGCGGCGCATTCACTTTGTCGGCGGGTCCGACCGGCAAGATGAAGATATCGGCACCGCCGAGTTTCAAATCGATGCGCGGCTTGCCCTGCTGCATGGTGCGGATCACCTCTGCGCCCAGGATGCGCTCGAACCACGCCGCGGTCGCCTCCGGATCGGGGCGG
This sequence comes from uncultured Alphaproteobacteria bacterium, assembly GCA_963759345.1. GTDB lineage: Bacteria > Pseudomonadota > Alphaproteobacteria > Rhizobiales > Xanthobacteraceae > BOG-931. Next base: position 2,255 of record CAVWYW010000016.1, on the reverse strand, counting down.
CGCAGGTGAATGTGGTCCCATTTGTAGTTTGGCGCGGCACTCGGCATTGGCAATGTCCTCCTTGCCGCGAGCGTAGCGCGAATGGAGCGAAGCGCAAACAGGCCGCGGTCGGCCTTAGCCAGGCGCGCGCCGCAGAGGACCGAATTCTACTTCCCCGCCGCTTTGCGGAGCGCCGCGTTGATACGGTCCTGCCAGCCGGGACCATCTTCCTGGAAAAAGTCGAGCACGTCGCGGTCGATGGGCAGCGTCACCGTCTCCTTCACACCAGGAAGTGAGGGCGGCGGCTTCGGCGGGCCTTCTACCGGCTTTGCAGTCGCCGCTTTGAAGGCCTTCTCGGCTGCGGTGCGGCTATCGATCGGCCGGCGTGTCATCGCACGAATTATAGCAGCCAGAGCCGACGCTGGGCGAACGAAATTGGGAGCCAATCTCCACCGGACCTACCGTGTGCGTGTTCTGCATGCGTGACCTGCGCGGCTAACCGGGCTTGTTTGACACAAATCAAATTTTGAAGGCTTTGAAGAGCGCCAACTTTCGATATCCGGCCGTGAGCCCGTGGCTCGACCGTGCCGTCGTGTCACTCAAACAAATAAGGGAATACAAAATGTCCGTGAAGTCGCCGTTGCCAAGGCCTGCCCTTCTAGCGTGCATGGCTGCAACTGCCTTATCGCTGCTGGCAGCCGCGCCGGCCAAGGCCGAAGAGCCGATCAAGATCGGCTTTGGCATGTCGCTCACCGGTCCGCTGGCTGCTAACGGCAAGATGTCATTGGTGGCAATGCAGGTTTGGGAAGCCGACATCAATGCTCAGGGCGGCCTGCTCGGGCGACCGGTCAAGCTGGTCTACTACGATGACCAGAGCAAACCGGCTGAAGTCCCCGCCATCTATTCCAAGCTGCTCGACATCGACAAGGTCGATCTGATCGTCAGCGGCTACGCTTCGACGCAGATTGCCGCGGCCATGCCGGTGGCAATAGGGCGAAACAAGCTGTTCGTCAGCCTGTTCGGGACCGGTATCAACGACACATTCAAGTACAACAAATACTTCGCCATGATCCCGAACGGCCCGACGCCGAAACCGGCCTTCACGCGCGGCTTCTTCAAGGTGGCCGAAGCGCAAAATCCCAAACCGGAGACCATCGCACTCGCCTATGCGGATGCGGAATTCGGGCAGAACGCCTGCGAAGGCGCGCGCGAAAACGCCAAGGCATCCGGATTCAAGATAGTCTACGATAAGAGCTATCCGCCGGCGACCGTCGATTTCTCGCCGATCGTGCGCGCAATCCAGGCCAGAAATCCGGACTTGCTGGTGATCTGCTCCTACCCGCTCGACACCGTCGGCATGATCAAAACGGTCAACGAGCTTGGCTTCAAACCGAAGATGTGGGGCGGCGCCATGGTCGGTCTGCAGGCGACTGCATTCAAAACCCAGCTTGGGCCGATGCTCAACGGCGTGGTCAATTACGAGACCTGGCTCCCGGTGAAGTCGATGGAATTCCCGGGCTCCATGGAGCTGCTCAAAAAATATCAGGAGCGCGCCGCCGCCTCCGGCACCGATCCGCTCGGTTACTACATGCCGGTCTGGGCGTATGCCGATTTGCAAGTACTAGGCGAGGCAATCGCCGCAACCAAAAGTCTCAAAGACGACGTGCTGGCCGCCTACATGCACGAGAATACATTCAAGACCGTGGTCGGCGACGTGAAATTCGGGCCGTTGGGCGAATGGACCGAGGAACGCACGCTGGCCGCTCAATTCCAGAACATCAAGGGCAACAGCATCGACGACTTCCGCGACACCAAAACGGAAGTGATCGTTTATCCGCCGCAATTCAAAAGCGGCGAGGCGATCTATCCGTACGAGAAGGCGATAGCGAAATAGGAAGATACTGTTCCCCTATGCACTAACACTACTGCGTCAAAGAACACCACTGCGTCAAAAACTCAGCGCTGCTGGCTGTGCCCTCGCCCCTTGCGGGAGAGGGCGTCGCCGGCCTCTTAACAAACGAGGTCCGGTGAGGGGGCGCGGCCCAGACCCCTCACCCATCCTTGTCGTTGAAGCGCAGAGCAGCCCTCTCCCGCAAGGGGCGAGGGCACGCATACGAGCGCCCCAGATTTTCTGACTCAGTAAGACTAACAGGGCCCGGCCCGCTTGCGCGGTTCCGGCGCATCTGGCCTCGGCCCGGCGCCGAGTGAGTGTGGCGGCGTTGCCGCACTCTCTGTTAATCGCGCTGGCGCTGCGACGCATCGCCGCGTTTCTCAGC
>CAVWYW010000015.1:0-103079 GCA_963759345.1 uncultured Alphaproteobacteria bacterium | reverse complement strand
GCGCTATCGCCGCTCAAATCGATCCTGGACGTACTACCGGTATCGCGGTCGCGGCCGCCAAAGCATCCGCCACCAAACCGGCGCGACCCGAAGCGCCGCCTTGAGCGTGCCGCGAGGTAGACGTTTCGCTCCATCCAACAACCAGAGTACCCCGGTGTGTCCTGATGAAAGTCATCAAAGAACTCGCATCGGCCGGGCGATAGCGCGCGGACATTGACGACACCTTCGCGGCCAGGGGCAGTTGCACCTCTTCAACCCGGAGCGTCACGATGCTCTGCGAACTTCCATCGGCACGGAGTTCGAATATTCTTCACTCTGATTGCCAGCCGCTTGTTAGCCGGCGCACGGATTCCGGCAGGCCTGAAATTCATGGCCCTTGACCGCGATTGCGACCGAAGCTGTCTCTTGCGCGGCGGCTAATCCTGGACCGGACACCAGTACCGCCATCGCGACCACCAATGCGACCGGCGCTGCGGCGACGGCGAAATTCGTTCTCATCGTTTCCTCCTTCGAGTCGCTCGATTACGCCTGATCGGATTTAAAATTCCAGAACTCAAGAAGTAATCGCGCCCGCTGTGGCGCGAAAAGTCCGACAGATCGAGAGCTGGAATGACGCCGACCTCGCGCCCGGCAACCTGTCTGTCCGGCGGCACTCACCAGCACCTCGGGAGCTATCTTCCAGTAGAAGGTCGGACCCAGATAAATCGCGTCACCGGTGAAGGAGCCGAACGCGGCCCCTTCGTAGTGACTCAAATACCAAAGATCAGCTCCAACCACGACATTTGGGTAGATCTGAAACGCGAGCGCCGACGACACTCCGAATGTCAATTCGTTAAAAGATGCCCCGAAAGGGACCAACGTCGTCTCCGCTCGTCGAGGAGATTGAACCCGAAAAAAAGCCGATTTTTGATCAGCTCGGCATCGGCTTCAAGCTTGGTTTCAAGGCCGTAATTCGATACCGCAGCGCCGCTGGTTTCATCGAGGCTGTGCCATTCCGGCTCGATGGACAACGTCACCGCAAATGGCGAGGGCCCGCGGTCAATGAGCAGAAATATGAAATCGGCTTCGATCCCATTGATGCCTCCCATGTTACGGTCATCGAGACCGGGCACGTTGTGGATATTGTAATAGGAGACCGTCGGGCCAAGCTCGATCTGGAAGTACTGGGTCGGCGTGTACTCGAGTTCGAGAGCGGTTTGACCCGCGGCGTAACTGCCGCCGCGCTTGCCGAAACCGGCTACTGTCTCCGGTTCGACCGCCCTCTCGCCCTCAATTCCGGTCGACGAGCCGATGGTGGAGCCGAAAATGTACTTGACCGATTTCGTGGAAAGCGCTGGCATCTTGCGCGTCGGCAGAGGTTGCATTCGCCATGATCAGCGCGGCAGCACCTACGCAGATCAGTAGGCAAGAGGCCCGACGTTTGAAAGGTGAGTTCGACATCGCTCTCGCAGCCGGTAACGGAGGCGATGCATGCGACACAGCAACGTTGGACGTCAAGTATTTTGAAAAAAATCTACAATCTAGAAGTGTTCCAGTCAGGCGCTTTATTGTCAATCTAAAGTAATAGAGTTTGAAATGCTTCTATACAGTTTGATTTCGGCTTTTAGATCCGGATGGTTGTTACTGTTGTTGCACTTGCACTGTCAGATGGGACAAAGCGCGAAATCGGCTGAGCAGCGACCGATAGTATTCCGGACCGCGCGGCAGATGCGTTGCCACCGACACGATCGCGCCCAGATGTCCGGGCCCGAGCCGCCATAAATGCAAATCCGTCAATCGATCGCCGTCAGTTTCGATCATGGCGCGCATGCGCTCGGCCATGCTCCGATCTGGATTTATATCGAGCAGAATGGCGCTGGTGTCGCGGATGAGACTGTATGACCACGCCGCGATAACGACGGCGCCGACCAAACCTACGCAGGATCCATCCACGCCAGGCTGAAAAAGCGTCCGAGCAGGAGGCCGACAATGACCAGCAGCGAAACCCTGCATCCGCCAAAACATGGACGATTGCGGACCGCATGTTGTTGTCGCGTTGCGCGCGCCCTGCGCGTGCTCGTGTTCCTGGAAGTCGACCGAGTGGACTTCGCTGCCGCGAGCGAGAGAGATGCGAACGGTGAAGGCATGCGGCTCGGGATTTCGTCCATTGATTCAGATAGCCGCCCCGCGCGACCATGGTGAAAGACTGGCGGGCACCTTCCGGGCGCACGATTTCGATTACGACCTCCCCGCGCGGAAGTATCCTGACCCGCTAAAGTCAGCCTGAAGCGCGGCGGCACGCCCTCCTCGAAGATTTCAATGGTCAAAGGGCCGGCGCTGGTTTGCAGCGTATGAGCCTGCTCGTGCTCGTGCTCGTGGCCGGGAATGGGAACGGCCATGATCGTGACCGTGATGATTGCCGCCGCTGAGCAGAACACGCTCGCGACGTTGACGATGAGTCCCAGCACCGCAATCGGAATGGCCTCGTCGAAGTCGATCGGAACCGGCCAGATCAGGCGGGTAACGGCTTCGTAGCCGATGAGGATCGCGATCATGGCCAGCACGATGGCGCTGGTGAAGCCGGCCAGATCTCCCAACTTGCCGGTACCGAAGCTGAAACGATCGTCTTCGGCGTGACGGCGCGCGTAGCTGTAGGCCAACGCTGTGAGCAATAGCGCGCTGGCGTGCGTCGACATATGCAGGCCGTCGGCGACGAGCGCAATCGAGCCGAAGATCAGGCCGCCGACGATCTCGGCGATCATCATGAGGGTGCAGAGCGCGATCACCATCCAGGTGCGGCGCTCGTTCGCTCGTGACCCTCGCCGAGAAAAACGTGCGAGTGGGTGCCCGGGAAGGTGTCGGCCATTGAGCCTCCTACTTCGGTGCAGGCGGGTTTACTTCAAGTAAGCGCGCACGACCTCGATCAAATCGTCCGCTCCTTCGGCGCGTTTGTTGGCCCCAAGCGCGGGCGCAATCACGTGGCAACGGACATGCTCCTCGATGACTTCTGCCATCAGGCCGTTCACGGCGCCGCGGACGGAGGCGAGCACTTGCAGAACATCGGCGCAGCCGACCTCGGCTTCAAGGGCGCGTTCGACGGCTTCGACCTGGCCACGAATGCGCCGCACCCGCGCCAGCAGCTTGGACTTTTCGCGAATCGTGTGCGCCATCACAACCTTCCTGCTGGTTATATAGGGGGGTACACTATATTACGGTTTCGCCGCAAGGGGCGAAATATAGCAACAAACTGCCGCGACGACCGCGGTCTCGTCTATGTTGCAGTGACATGGCAGATCGCAGCGGAAGTCATTATGCCGCTCAATCGCGAGCGCGGGCGTCGGACAGGCGTCCATGCGCAACCCCTGTTGTTTCTCGATGATGTGCTGCCTTCACCATTCGGAAAATCGCGACTGAGCGACTAGCCTAATCGAAGTCTCGTTGCCTGGCGTTGCGCTGCGTCGCAAGCGAAGGTTCTGAGAGCGTGAGGGGCGGGTGCGGAATGGCAAAAAGCAGCGCCAAGATGTGGTTGTTCGCTGCTGCGCTCTTGTGTGGCGGAGAGGCGCAAGCCCAGGACAAGGAACCCTCTGCTGAAATTGAAGTCGGCGGCGCGAGCGATTGGAACGTCCGAGGCGCGGGCATTAGCTTCGGCCCCGCCGCGGCCATTGAGGTGACCCCGCTCAGGGACTTGCTGGAAATTGAAGCGGGCGTTGCACCCCTGTTTGGCAGTCGGTTGTGCGGAGTGGAACACCGATCTTCTATTCAAAACGCCGTTCACCCTGTCAGATACTTCAGAATTGATGATCGGTGCGGGACCGGAATGGACCTACACGGCGGGCGGTGTTGGGAGAATTGGCGGCGAGGTGGCGCTCGATTTTCAATTCTGGCCATGGCACGAACGACGATACGGTTGGTTTCTGGAACCAAGCTACAGCTATTCTTTCGGTGGCGGCCACGAACAATCGCTTGGTGTGAGCGTGGGCTTACTGATTGCAATTCCATAAATCGCCATCGACCGGCTGATTTGTCGCCAGCGCTGATTACCAACTTACATCGACCACTTTCGATCTACTTTTAATTCCAAACTATAAAAGTTGACGCGGAGGCGCCGATCGGATGTTTCGATCTTCGATTATCCGGGTTCGCTGCTTCATAAAAAGCTGCGGCGGCGTACCGATGAAGGGACTGCTCGTTGCCGGGGTATGGTTGATCGCGCTCGCAAGCCGCGCTTACGCCGAGGACCTCTCCGGCGCCATGGCGGTAAAAACTCCGGCCGCGCCGGTTCCTTATTATGACTGGACTGGCTTCTATGTCGGCGGACACGCCGCCTATAGTGTGGGCCGCGCAAACAGTACGCTGTCCGATCCTGATCCGACGGCTTCGAACAATTCATTCAGCAGCTTCTATGGCGGCCTGCAGGCAGGCTATAATTACGTTTTACCTTCCCGGCTGCTGCTCGGAATCGAATCCGATATTACGTTCCCGTATTTTTTCGAGAATGGCACGATCTTTACCGGCGGAACGCCCCAAGGCACAACAGTTACCGACCAGATCGACTACATTGCGACGTTGCGCGGTCGCTTCGGCTACGCGTTCGATCATTGGCTGATCTACGCAACCGGCGGATTCGCCTGGTCGCAGGCGCGATTCAGCGAAACTCCCGGCGTCGACAGCGATAAGGACACGATCCTGCTCACGCGCACGGGCCCGGTCGTCGGCTTCGGTGCCGAGTTTGCGATCGCGCCGGGCTGGACGGCGCGGATCGAATATCTTTACGACCGCTTCGGAACTATGGCCGGCGTCTTTCCATCGAGTACAGGATATCAGTCGGCCTTCGATATCCAAACGCTGCGGCTCGGGCTTGACCGCAAGCTCGGCCTGGACCCCGGCACCGCAGCGAGCGCAAGCGGCGATTCGTGGCCGCTCGCACCTGGAAGCTGGAACGTCCACGGCCAATTCACATTCGTCGAGCAGGGCTATCCAGCTTTCCACTCGCCGTACCAAGGTCCCAACAGCCTCACCGGCGCCGGCCAAGCCAAGGATACGGCCAGCGCTACAGCATTCATTGGCTTTCGTCCGTGGAACGGCACCGACATCTACATCGATCCGGAGCTCACCCAAGGCTTTGGGTTGAGCGACACCGTGGGCGTGGGTGGCTTCCCGAACACGGAAGCGCAAAAGGCAAGCTTCCCGATGCCGCGGTTCAACCCGGCGCGCGTCTATGTGCAGCAAACCTTCGGCCTCGGCGGCGAGCAGGAAACCATCGAGGACGGTCCCAACCAAATCGCCGGAAAGGAGGATATTTCGCGGATCACCGTTATCGCCGGCAAGCTCGCGGTCACCGATTTCTTCGACAACAACGCCTATGCCCACGACGGGCGAACGCAATTCTTCAACTGGCAACTCTATTGCTGCGGCTCCTACGATTGGACCATGGACCAAATCAGCTATACTTGGGGCGCCATGGCCGAACTTAACCAGAAGTTCTGGGCTTTTCGGGCCGGCTACTTCCTGGTTCCCAGTGTCTCCAACAGCGACGATTTCGATATGCGTTTTCCGGACGGCGAGTACATCGGCGAACTCGAATTGCGCTATTCACTCGTCTCGCAGCCCGGCAAACTGCGACTGATGGCATGGGCCAACCGCGCCAATATGGGGACTTACGCAGCGGCGCTTGCGGAACCAATCACAACCCCAAACTATCCCGACATAACTCTCGTGCGCGAAGTGCGGACTAATTACGGCTTCGCCGCCAATCTCGAGCAGGCGATCACCAGCGAACTCGGCGTGTTCTCGCGCGCGAGTTGGAGCCCCGGTCTCGACGAGATCATCGGCTGGACCGATTGCGACCAAAGCGTTTCCGCCGGTGCCGTGCTTAAGGGAACTTCTTGGGGACGCCCGAGGGACGCAATCGGCGTGGCCGGCGTCATCGACGGCCTCTCGCCCGAGGCCCGGGCCTACTTTGCCGCCGGCGGGCTCGGAATATTGATCGGAGATGGCGCGCTCAATTACCGACTGGAGAAGATTTTCGAGACTTATTACTCTTACAGTCTCAACTCGTGGTCCAGCATCACGTTCGATTATCAGTTCGTCGCCGATCCCGCCTATAACGCCGACCGGGGGCCGGTCCATATTTTTGCCGGCCGGTTGCACGCCGAATTCTGAACCGCATACTTCCTAAGCAACGATGTGGCCGTCATGACACGTCTCGCCGTTTCCGGCGATCGGGCGGCACCGGCGCCATGGCGCTAAGGCCATGGTTCGGCTAGGCGATCTGTGGACGTTCGCTCCGGAAATCCAAATGTCACAATAAATCTTAAAAATGGCCTGGGCGCGAGGCGGGGTTGGGGTGAACAAGTTCGTCGCGGGGGCGGCTATTGTCGTCGTGTTCGCGACAGCGCAACGCGCGCTCGCGGCCGACGACATTATGGTGACGAAGGCTCCGGCAATACCGTACAGCGCTGCCTCCGCCTTATGACTGGACTGGGTTCTACGTCGGCTCTCACCTCGGCTACGCCGGCGGCAGCTCGCATTGGTCGGCGACGCAAGACGGGGCGGCCGCGCCAAGCCTTGCCGGCTCTCTCGATTTTTTCAACATGTACAATGCCTTCAGAGGCACCGGCAGCGACCTTCTCGGGCTTCAGGCCGGCTACAATTATATGTTTCGCTCGCGCTTTCTCCTCGGCGCCGAGGCCGACGTGTCGTTTCCCGCCGTCCTTGGCGGCAGCCAAACGATCTCCTCCGCGCTGATCGGTCAGGCGAGCTATCAGGAGCAAGTGCAAATGTCCGGCACGGTGCGCGCCCGCATCGGTTATGCTCCCGGAAACTGGCTCTTCTACGCGACCGGCGGCTTCGCCTGGAGCTACGACCAATTCACCCGTACCCAACTTGCCGGCGTGCCGGTCGGCGGCACGGCGCAACCGGGCGAGGTAGAAACGCTGCTCATGGTGCCGCGGATCGGCGGTGCGGTCGGCGCCGGCGTCGAACTGGCGCTGACGCCGAGCTGGATGGCACGGCTCGAATATCTCTACACCGATTATGGATTGCGCGGCGTCACGTTTGCGGACGCAGCCCAGCGCTTCGATTCCGATCTCGCTGTCCAGACTTTGCGGCTGGGACTCGACTATCGGCTTGGGAGCGACGGCATCAATCCCGATGTTTTCACCAAAGGACCGGCCGCGCTCGACATGGGCTGGTTCGCCGTGCACGGGCAAACCACCTTCATCGAGCAATATGCCGCGCCGTTCCGTGCGCCCTATAGCGGCGTGAACAGCCTCGCTTCGAATGCCGGGCGCGAGACTTGGGATGCCACGCTCGCTGCGGGGTTCAAGCTTTGGCAGGGCGCCGAACTCTGGATCGATCCGGAGATCGACCAGGGTTTCGGGCTGAGCAACACCGAAGGCGTCGCCGGCTTTCCGAGCGGGGCCGCATTCAAAATCGGCGCCTCGGTTCCTTACCCGCGCATTCAACGGACCTTCATCCGGCAGACGATCGATCTCGGCGGCGAAACCCAGAAAGTGGACGCCGACCTCAATCAGTTCGCCGGTTCGCAGACCGCCGACCGGCTGGTTATCACGGTCGGCAAGTTCTCGGTCTCGGATGTGTTCGATACCAACAAATATGCGCAGAATCCGCGCAAGGATTTCATGAACTGGGCGCTGATCGACGCCGGCACGTTCGATTACGCCGCCGACGCCTGGGGCTACACCTATGGCGCGGCCGCCGAGTGGTATCGGGGAAACTGGACGCTGCGTGGCGGGTTGTTCGACCTCTCAATCGTCCCCAACAGCACCGAACTTGATCCGACGTTCGCGCAATTCCAGTGGATCGGCGAAATCGAGCGGCGCTACGCCTTCTGGGGACATCCCGGCAAGATCGCGTTCACCGGCTTTCTCAGCCGCGGCCGCATGGGCAGCTTCGAGGATGCGATTGCACTGGCGGCTGTCACCGGCGGCCCGGCCGATATCGCGGCCGTTCGCGAATATCGCAGCCGCGGCGGCGTGAGCATGAATCTCGAGCAGGAAATCACGTCAGATCTCGGCGTCTTTATGCGCGCCGGCTGGGCGGACGGCGATATCGAGCCGTATGAATACACCGATGTCGATCGTACCGTCGCCGGCGGCCTTTCGCTCAAGGGCAAGCAATGGGACCGGCCAAACGACACGGTCGGATTAGCCGGCATCGTCAACGGCATTTCACCCGAGCACGCGGCCTTCCTCAATGACGGCGGCCTCGGCATCCTCGTCGGCGACGGCATGCTACCGCATCCCGGTCTCGAGCAGATCATCGAGACCTATTACAGCTACGCTATTTCCTCCTCGACGTATCTAACGTTCGACTATCAGTTCATCGTCAACCCCGCCTACAACACCGATCGCGGACCGGTGAATGTTTTTGCCGGCCGTTTCCATACCTCATTCTGACGTAGACAGCCATTGTTCCCGCGGCTAAAGCAAGAAGGCTTGGCGCGGGCAGCATCATCTTGCGTATCGTTCGCCAGTGCGGACCAATTGAAAAAGGTAATCTGAATGGCCGTTGAGCTCGATGGTCCGCGGCTTTCGCCGCGCTCCGGGCGGTGCGCGTCAGCTTGTCGTGTTTCTTCACGGCTACGGCGCCGACGGCAACGATCTCATCGAGCTCGGCCGTGTCTGGCAGCAATTTTTGCCGCAGGCGGCGTTCGTCTCGCCGCATGCGCCGAGCCTTGCGGGCAGGCGCCGGTCGGGCGGCAATGGTTCGCGCTGACTTTCCGCGATCCCAACGAACGCTGGGTCGGCGCCAACAAGGCGGCGCCGGTGCTGGAGCGCTTCCTCGACGCCGAACTCGCCCGCCATCAATTGCCGCCGTCAGCGCTTGCGCTCGTCGGCTTCAGCCAGGGCACGATGATGGCGCTGCATGTCGGTCTGCGCCGCGCCGTGCCGCCGGCGGCGATCGTCGGCTATTCGGGATTGCTGGTGCTGCCGCCGGACGGCAATCCGGAAACGCTTGCGGCCGACATCAGATCGCGCCCGCCGGTGCTTTTGGTGCACGGCGACCAGGACGAACTCATTCCAGTGCAGGCGCTGTTTCAGGGGACGCAGGCCTTGGCGGCAATGGGCGTGCCGGTGGAATGGCATGTGTCCGCGGGCGTCGGCCACGGCATCGACCAGGAGGGTCTCCGCCACGGCGGCGAATTCCTGGCGCGCGCCTTTTGCGGCAAACGCTGAAACAGCGACACCAGATGCCGAGCGATCGAAGTTACGACTTACATCATCGTCGGAGCCGGTTCGGCGGGTTGCACGCTCGCCGACCGGCTGACCGAGGACCCACGCGCGCGGGTCCTGCTGCTCGAAGCCGGCGGCTGGGATCGCGATCCATGGATCAAGATTCCGTTCGGCTGGCCTTATCTGCTGATCAACCGCAAGCACGACTGGATGTATTTCGCCGAGCCCGAGGCGACGACCGGCGGGCGCGGCCTTGAATGCGCGCGCGGCCGCATCGTCGGCGGTTCATCGTCGATCCACGCCATGGCCTATGTGCGTGGCCACGCCGGGGACTACGACCGCTGGGCCGCCTCCGGCCTTGTCGGCTGGTCCTTTGCCGAAGTGCTCCCCTATTTCCAGCCGCCAGGAATCTCTGGCAGGACGGCGCCAACTTTTATCGCGGCGGCAATGGCCCGCTGACAACGCAGATGTGTAGGTTTTCCGATCCACTGGTCGAAGCCTTCGCCGCCGCAGGGCGCGAAGCCGGATATCCCGCGACCGCCGATTACAATGGCGCCCAACAGGAGGGCTTTGCCGTCCCGCAGATGACGATACGCCGGGGCCGCCGTTGCAGTGCGGCCGACGCTTATCTGCGGCCGGCGCTCGCCCGGAAAAATCTGACGATTGCAACTCACGCGTTGGTGACGCGCCTCGCGTTCAATGGCACGCGAGCGGCAGGCGTCGAATATTTCCGGCACGGCCGCACTGTGACCGCGCGGGCTGAGCGCGAAGTGATCCTCTGCGGCGGCGTTATCAACTCGCCGCAGCTGCTTATGCTTTCCGGCATCGGCGAACCAGACGAACTGCGCAGCACATCGGTGTTGACGTCAAGGTCGCGCTGCCGGGCGTCGGCAAAAACCTGCAAGATCACATCTCGGCGATCATCGCTTATCTGCGCAAAGAACCGGGACCGGTTCATCGGGTGATGCGGTTCGACCGGATCGTGCCGGCTTTGGCCAACGCCTATCTGTTCGGCCAGGGCATCGCTACCGATTTGCCGACCGGGCAGATGGCATTTCTGAAGAGCCGGCCCGATGTCGAACTGCCGGACGTGCAGCTCATCTTTCATGCCGCCCCACTCACAGCGACGCCGTATTTTGCACCGTTCCGGCGTCCATACGTCGACAGCTATGGCTGCCGGGCCGTGGTGCTGCGCCCCGAAAGCCGGGGCCGGGTTGAACTGGTTTCGTCCGACCCGCGCCGACCGTCGCGTATCCAGCAGAACTTTCTCGCCACCGACAATGATTGGAAGACGCTGCGGAGCGGTCTGCGCATGGCCCGCGACGTGTGCCGCCAAGCCCCGATGCGCCCGTTTATGGAGCGTCAAGTCGGCCCCGGTGAGCGCGCGGTCACTGACGCCGATCTCGACGAGCATATCCGTGCCAACTCGATCACCGTCCACCATCCGCTAGGTACCTGCAAGATGGGACTTGCCACCGATCCAATGGCGGTCGTTGATTCAGAGCTTCGGGTCTTCGGCACCGAGGGGCTTCGCGTCGTCGACGGCTCGGTGATGCCCAACCTTGTTGGCGGTAACATCAATGCGCCGATTATCATGATCGCCGAGAAGGCTGCGGATCTGATCCTCGGCCGACCACTGCTGGGGCCAAGCCGTTCTGCACCCCCAAGCCTCGGACCGGCAAGCGCTTCCTGAATTCTCGCGGTCCCACAATGGCAGAGCCTCTCCGAACCCCGCAGCCCATAAGCCTCGGAGCGGGCTTCACAATCCTGTCACGCCTGCCTATAAACTGGTAGCCGGCGCCGCAGTGCGGCATACGAGTCGGTAGGAATGAACGCTCACGTATCGCCATCGGGCTTTCCGGCGCTGGTCCTCAACGCGGATTTTCGTCCGCTCAGCTATTACCCGCTGTCGCTTTGGTCCTGGCAGGACGCCATCAAGGCGGTGTTCCTCGAGCGGGTGAACATCGTCGCCAACTACGACCGCGCCGTCCGCAGTCCCAGCCTGGAAATGAAGCTGCCGAGCGTAGTGTCGCTGAAGACCTACGTAAAACCTTCGACGCATCCGGCGTTCACGCGGTTCAACGTGTTCCTGCGCGACCGTTTTTGCTGCCAATATTGCGGGGCTCGGGAGGACCTGACCTTCGACCACCTGCTGCCGCGCTCTCGCGGCGGGCACACCACCTGGATCAATGTCGTCGCCGCCTGCTCGCCCTGCAATCTAAGGAAGGGCAATCTGACGCCGGAAGAGTCCGAGATGTGGCCGTCGCAAAGGCCGTTCCAGCCTTCGGTGCAGCACCTGCATCGCAACGGCCGGCTTTTTCCACCCAATTACCTGCATGAGAGTTGGCTCGACTATCTTTATTGGGACACCGAACTCGATCCATAAGGGTCGCGGCGGGCTTTCATTCGCGGCGATATCCGGTCGGCGCTCGATCTGCCTCACGGACGTTCTTGCGACGGCTTGATGCTGAGATGGCTCGCATCGCCCAAATCGCCTCGACCGCTCGTTACCTGCCCGAGCGCGTGATCACCAATGCCCATCTGGCGAGCCGCTTGCCTGCCGGAGGCAATGCCAGCCTGATCGACAAGTTTGCGTCCGCAACCGGCATTCTCCAGCGCTATTGCGTGCCCGATGACTGGGCCACCTCCGACCTCGCTCTGCCCGCGGCCAAAGAGGCGCTCAAACGCGCGGGCCGCAAACCTGAAGACGTGAGCCTGATCATACTCGGCACGGATTCGCCGGACTACATCACGCCCGATACTTCGGTGGTTCTCCAGCACAAGATCGGCGCCAAGAATTCCGGCACGTTCGATGTTGGTTGCGCTTGCGCATCGTTTCCGGCCTGCCTCGCCATTGCCTCCGGACTGATCGCCACCAATCCGGATTTGAAAACGGTCCTGGTGATCGGCGTTTATCTGATGCGTAAGCTCGCCGATCCGGACGATCCGGTCTGCTTTTTCTACGGCGATGGAGCGGGCGCCGCCGTTCTGGAAGGCGGCGATTTGCCGGGTTTCGTCGGCGCAGCGTTCCAGGCCGACGGTTCGTACGCAACCTATTGGGGGACATTTTCGCCGGCGGCACCTCGGAACCGGCGAGCGTGGAGCCGTCAAATCCGGGCGCACGAAAGTACGGCGGCTCCCAACTTATCCGGCCAAGCTCAACGAGGAAGGCTGGCCGCGGCTGTTCAAGCGCCTCGCGGCGAAAACGGCTTCGCGGCCGACGACGTCGATCAATTGATGCTCACGCAAGTCAACAAACCTCGATCGCCATTGTGGCCGAACGCTGCGGCGTCCCGCTTGAGAAATGCCACACCATCATGGAGAAGTACGGCTACACCGGCTCGGCTTGTATTCGCGATGGCGCTGGATGACGCCATTGAGCTCGGCAAGATCAAACGCGGCGACCTCGTCGTCATGATCGGTTCCGGCGTCGGCTACAACATGGCCGCCGCGGCGATCCGCATGACCGTTTGACATCGGCGCGAGGGCGCGCGTCTGGCGGGGGCCCCGCCCCGTATCGTCGGTTTGTCTCTCGTCGCCTTGGGATTGTGTCATCATTCACGCCGGACTACATGCGCCGATGGCACTTCGGCAGCCTCGTAGGTCGTTGCCTGATTGACGGATTGGAGCGGCCCGTCATGGGAAGCTTGGTTTTGCTTGATCTGATTGGCGGCGTCGCGCTGCTGCTGTGGGGACTGCATATGGTCCTCACCGGCGTGCTGCGCGCGTTCGGTCCCGATCTGCGCCGTTTTCTTAGCAAGGCGCTGAGCAATCGCTTCAAGGCGTTCGGCGCCGGGCTGGCCCTGACCGCGCTGATGCAAAGCAGCACAGCGACCGGCCTGATGACGGCGTCGCTCGCAGCCGATGGCACGGTCGGCCTGGTGCCGGCGCTTGCCATCATGCTCGGCGCCAATGTCGGCACCACGCTGATCGTTCAGATTCTGTCGTTCGACATTTCGGCGATCGCACCGGCGCTGTTCATCGTCGGGGTCATCACCTTCCGCGCCGGCGGCCAGAGCATCGCCCGCGCGCTCGGGCCGCGTCGCCATCGGTCTCGGACTGATTCTGCTGGCGCTGCACATCCTGCTCGGCACGCTCGCGCCGGCCGAGCAGGCGCCGGCGGCGCAGGCCGTGTTCGGCGCGATCACCAACGATCCGGTGCTGTGCGTCATCTCGCCGCAGCCCTGACCTGGGCAGCGCACTCAAGCGTCGCCGTCGTGCTGCTGGTGATGTCGCTCGCCTACTCGCACTTCATCGCCGCACCCGCGGCGCTGGCGCTCGTGCTCGGCGCCAATCTCGGCAGCGCCATCAATCCGCTGATCGAGGGCGGCGTACGCGCGGCGATCCGGCAAGCCGGCGCCTGCCGCTCGGCAATCTGGTCAACCGTTCGCCGTGTGGCCCTGGTCCTGCCGTTCCTGCACCCGTTCGCACGGGAGCTGCCCGCGCTCCAGCCGGATGCCGCGAAAATGACGGCCGAATTCCATTTGCTGTTCAACGTTGTGCTTGCCGTGATTTTTATCGGCCCGCTGGATGCGCTCGCCGGGCTGCTGGTGCGGCTCCTGCCGGAACAGAAGCGGCCGGACGATCCTTCGGTGCCGCGCTATCTCGACGACGCAGCGCTCGAAACGCCGCCGCTTGCGCTCGCCAATGCGGCCCGCGAGACGCTGCGCATGGGCGACACCCTCGAAACCATGCTGCGCGACGTGATGACCGCGCTGATGACCAACGATCGCAAGCTTGCCAGCGAAGTATCGCGGCGCGACAACGTCGTCGACCGGCTGACCGAGGCGGTCAAGTTCTATGTCACCAAGCTGACCCGCGACAGTCTCGATGAGCGCGAAGGCCAACGCGCCATGGAGATCGTGTCGTTCACGATCAATCTGGAGCATATCGGCGACATCATCGACAAGAACCTGTGCGAGCTCGCGTCCAAGAAGATCAAGCGGCGCTACCAGTTCTCGGCGGAGGGCGCCGCCGAACTGACGGCATTTCACAAGCGGGTCTGCGAAAGCCTGCAAGCGGCGTTCGGCATTTTCATGACCGGCGACGTGGAAGCCGCGCGACGGCTGCGCGCGAAAAATCCGATCTTCGCAAGGCCGAACTGGAGGCGGCCGACCGGCATTTCGAGCGGCTGCGGGAAGGCCGTCCGGAAAGTCTGGAAACGACCTCGCTCCACCTCGACATCCTAAGCGACCTGAAGCGGATTCACTCGCACATCTGCTCGGTCGCCTATCCGGTGCTCGAAGCCGCCGGCGAATTGCCGGCCCGCGAGACCGCCAAGAGCGACGCAGCAACCGAGGCGCTGACGTATCAGCCGAAGCTACCGTAATGGCATTCGTAGGGGCGCCCCTTGTGGGCGCCCGCCATGTCGTTACAAGGGCGGTCACAAGGCCGCCCTTACGGTTCAAAGATCAGGCCGCTGCTTCCTTGCTCTTGCCGGCGAAAGCGGGCGCCACTTCGGCCATGAAGCGCGCCATCTCGTCCTTGACCTGCTCGTGCGGCTTCAGGCCGACATTGAAATAAAGGATCACCTCGTCGAAGCCCGCGGCTTCGACCTTCTTGAGCGATCTCGGTGATGCGCGCCGGACGAGCCGAGCAGCACGGAATTCTCGGTCAGATCCTCGGGCCTCACCTTCTGCAGCCGCTCGACCATGTCGATGAAGTAGCGGTAGCTCGGCGGCGCGTTCTTCGGATCGCCCGGGAACGCCGGGATCACGCATTCCTTGTAATAGCGGATCTGCCGCGCGCGCTGCGCGTCTTCCTGCGCCTGTTGTCGGCGAAATGCGTGAAGTAGCTGCACATCAGCCGGCCGGGCTTCTTGCCGTGCTTGGCGCAGGTCTCGTGATAAAGCTCGGCCACCTGCTTCGAGCCGCCGAAGCTCATTGCGGCGGCGAACGGCGCGACGATCAGGCCGCAGCCGAGCCGCGCCGCAAGCTCGATCGACGGCTTCGAGAACGAGCCGACATAGGCCGGCAGCGGCCGCTGGACCGGCTTCGGCGTGATGCGCACGTCGTCGAACGGAATAATGCTTGCCGTGATGGGAGATGCGGCCCGTCGGCGCTCCACAGCTCGCGCACCACCTCCATGCCCTTCCTCGAAGATCCCCTGGTTGTCCTCGAACGAGACATGGAACGGCACATATTCGCGCCGGTCGTAGCCGCGGCCGGCGGCGAAATCGACGCGGCCGCCGCGAAAGCAGATCGAGCGTCGCCCATTGCTCGGCGACGCGGATCGGGATGATGCAGCGGCAGCACGGTCACCGCCGGCGCGAGCCGGATGCGCTTGGTCTGCGCGGCGACATAGGCCAGCACCAGGTCCGGGCACGACAGCACGCCGAGCGAGTTGAAATGATGCTCGCCGATCCAGGCCGAATGCATGCCGAGCTCGTCGGCATAGAGCGCCTCGGCGGTGATGTCGGCGACGAACTGGTTCGCCGAGCGCGGATTGTTTTCGTAGTGGTTGTCGCTCAGCGTGAAGTAGCCGAAATCCATGTTTCCCTCCCTGGAGGCTCGCTAGCAGGCCACGCAAGACCACGGCATGATAGTTGACGTTGCATCTGTTGTAAATGCAATAATCCAGCCGTATAATTGCCTCGCTCAGAATTTGTTTGGCCGAGAAAAAGGGAGTCGGGTGAGACGAAAGCCGCTCAGTCGAGAAAGAAAAAACGCCGTGAATAACTCCGCCAAGCTCGATCTCGACGACTATCTGCCGTATCTGGTCAATCGCGTCGGCACCATCATCGCCGACCAATACGGCAGCGAGGCGCTCGCGCCCTACCGCCTGAGCATCCCGATGTGGCGCGTCGTGGCGGCGCTGGCAAGCAAGGGCAGCCTGCGCCAGATCGATCTTGCCGACCTGACCAGCATCGAGGTGTCGACGTTGTCGCGGATCGTAACGCGGCTGGTGCGCATGGGCGTGGTGTCGCGCACGCGCTCGGCGAGCAGCACGCGTGAGGTCATTGTCAAGCTCACCGCAAAGGGCAATGCACAGGTCGCCCGCCTGATCCCAATCGCCCGCGCCTATGAAACAGCCGCGATTGCCGGGCTTCGGCCCGAGGAACTCGCGGTGCTCAAACGCTGCCTGCGCCGCGTCTATGCGAATATGAAGAGTCGGGCGGCGTCGATGAACGCGATACCGCGGCGCGGCCGGCCGCCTGCCGCCGCCGAATAAAGCGCCAGCAAACGCTCGTTTCGTCGGGAGCCTCGCTCGCAGCCGGCGCTGCAAAACTGCGCCTGAATGCCCGCTTTCCTTCGCGCCGACACTCCCCTAACCTTCCGGCGCGAGTGCCTGACTCGCCGACCAGTGAACCAACAAGCATTGCAATAATCCGCGAGGGGACGAGATGACGGGCGTGGCGGAAATTCAAGTTTCGCGTCTCTTGGATGAGCGCGGGCTCAGCGCTTTCCAGATCAAGATGCTGCTGTGGACGATCCTGGTAGGGATCATTGACGGCTATGACATCGGCGCCATCGCTTTCGCTGCGCCTCATCTCGTGCAGTCCTGGGGCATCTCGCGGCATGCGCTTGGTCCTGTACTGACCGCGAGCAATATCGGCGTCCTGTTCGGTTCGCAGCTGATGGGTTTCATCGGCGACCGCTACGGCCGCAAGACGGCGCTGATCGCCTCGAATCTGCTGTTCGGCGTCCTGACCTTTGCGGCGGCCTATTCGACCGACCTGACGCAACTGTTCTGGCTGCGCTTCTTCGCCGGGTTCGGAATCGGCGGAGTTATTCCCAACCTGGTCGCGATCAATGCCGAATCGTCGCCGCGGCGATTGCGGGCGACGCTAGCCATCATCGCCGTCGGCTGCGTTCCAATGGGCGGCGCATTCGCCGGCTTCGTCAGCGCGGCGCTTGTTTCGCACTACGGCTGGCCGATCCTGTTTCAGATTGGCGGCGTCGCCCCTATCATCTTTGCGCTTGCGGCCGCGTTCGGGCTTTCGGAATCGATCAAGTATATGGCGCTGCATGAAAACCAGCGATCGCGGATGGAACGAGTTGCTCGCTGCGATTCGTCCTGACGTGACGGTGCCGCCCAATGCCCGTTTTGTCATAGAGGACGAGCATCAGGTGCCGGCATCCAATCCGATTTATCTGTTCCGCAATGGACTATGGCTGATCACGCCGCTGGTCTGGCTCCTGTTTTCGCTCAATCTGATGGGCTTCTTCTTTCTCATCAGCTGGACGCCGACGCTGCTGTCGGCCGCGCATGTGTCACAATCGATGTCGGCACTGGCCGGTGCAACGTTTCAAGTTGGCGGCACGGTCGGCGCCCTGGTGCTCTGCTGGTGGCTGCAGCGCAGCCGGTTCTTCGCCCTCGCGATTCTATTCGTGCTCACGGTGCCGGTGGTCGCTTTGATCGGCTATGCCGGCCTGACCTCGGAGTGCGGCGTTGCTCGCGACGACGTTCTTCGGTGGCTTCCTGGTGCTCGGCATCCAGGCCGGCCTCAACGTCGCCGGCGCGCTGATCTACCCGACGTCGCTGCGCGCCAGCGGCTCGGGATGGGAACTCGGCCTCGGCCGGCTCGGCTCCATCATCGGCCCGCTCCTCGGCGCGTTGTTCGTCGGCCTGTCGGTCGAGAAGCTCTATATGTGGTCGGCGCTTCCATTCGCTGCCGGCGCCATTGTCAGCTTCGCCGTGCATGTTCTGAATACCGCGCGATTGCGGGCGAATCCGGAGCTTGCCAAAGCGCAGTAGCGGACGGCGCGACTTTTCAGAGCGGCTCGTAGCTGCGCAGCGCGGGGATCACCTTTTCGCCGAACAGTCGAATTGAACGCAGCAGATCGGACTCCGGTAAATCGGCGAAATTGAACTCGCACATGAACGTGTTGAAGAGGCCTGCTTGCGCCGCGGCGCGGATTTTGGCCGCCACCGTGTCCGGCGAGCCGATGGAAACGAGATCGTGTTTCAGGAGATAATTGGCGTCGAACAAATTGACCATGACTTCGCACGCGCAGGCTCGCTGCGGCCAGCAAACATTGAGCGTAGCGGCGGGTGCGTTCCTCGAAGGATTTGCCGGGCGGCGGCGGAAGGAAGCCCTCATAGGCCCGGCTCGCACGAAACGAAGCTCTCCATCGCCTGTTCGTCGATTTCGTCCACATAAACGACCGTGCAATGGGCGATGTTCGGTTGGCGCGGCCAGCAAGCGCGCGCCAGAGCTGCTTGTAGCGCTGATGCGGCGTCATTCCGGGTTTCGCCCCAAATATGGGAAAAATGCGAAACTTCATTGGATCAAACGATCCCTGTCTTGCCTTCGAAATCCGCTATTGGGTGGTGGTGCCCGTGGAGGGAATCGAACCCCCACTCCTTGCGGAACACGATTTTGAGTCGTGCGCGTCTACCAGTTCCGCCACACGGGCTTTTTTAGTGGTGCATGATCTTATCGGAAAACCGGCTGCCGCTTTTCCGGACCACGCTCCACGCCGTCATCTATATCGCCGGCGTCCGCGCTCGGCAAAAGAAAATCGGCACGCCGCGACTGCCGCCGGCAAGCAACGCGGCGGGCTTGCAATAACCTACAGGATCAGCAAATTGCGGCGCACCGCAAATAGCGCGGCAGCGAGGTCTGGATGAAGGATACCCGGATCGATCGGCTTCGCCGGGACCCGGCGGCAGCCCCGGCATTTGCGGTTTTTGTGCTCAGCGGAGCGACCATCCTGGGCGCCTGGTACTTTCAGCTGGTGGTGAAGCTGCCCCCCTGTCCGCTCTGCCTCGAAGAACGTATCCCCTATTATATCGTCATTCCGCTTTCGCTTTTGACGGCGACCGCGGCACTTGTGCGGACGCCGCGCAAGCTTA
The DNA here is from genome assembly GCA_963759345.1 of uncultured Alphaproteobacteria bacterium. GTDB lineage: Bacteria > Pseudomonadota > Alphaproteobacteria > Rhizobiales > Xanthobacteraceae > BOG-931. The sequence continues at coordinate 84,105 of CAVWYW010000015.1, read as the reverse complement.
TTGCCGTCGGCCTTGTGGCGATCATCGCCGCGATGCTCTGTGGCGCCGCGCTCGGCACCTATCACGCCGGCGTGGAATGGAAGTTTTGGCCGGGCCCTACCGACTGCACGGGACCGGTGACCGATTTCACCAAGCGAGGGTCACTGCTTGATCAATTGCAATCGGTCCAGGTGGTGCGCTGCGACGAGGCAGCGTGGCGCCTGTTCGGCGTCTCGCTGGCCGGGTACAATGTGCTGATTTCGCTCGCGCTGGCAGCGATCGCCGCTTGCGGCCTGCGCGCCGGCAAAGCTCCGTGACGGAGCATTTTGGGAAAGTTCTCCGAGACTGACGCCAGTTTCGATTGTGCTTGCCTCTGGTGTTGGCGTTGCTGTTCGACTAAGGTTCTTGTCTTGGATTTGACATCACTTGCACATAGCGTTGCCTCCTCTCTCCCATGAGAGCGCAAAGTGAGGAGAAAGATATGGGCCTATTAGACAGTTTAGGTCTTGGTAACCTGCTGAAAGGCGCGTTGGGCCAGGTAGAAACGGCGGCTCTGCCGGAACTCGTCAACGGCGTGCTGGCCAAGACGCAGTACCACGACCTCAACGGCCTCGTTGCCGCCCTGCAAAGCGGCGGCCTCGGCACCCAGGTCCAATCGTGGCTCGGCCCGGGCGGGAATCTGCCGGTCACCGAAGATCAGCTCAAGGCCGTACTCGGCAACTCGCAGGTGCAGGAATTCGCGCGCCACCTCGGACTTCCGGTTGACCAGACGCTGAAGGTTCTGGCGCAATATCTGCCCGACATCGTCGACAAGGCGTCCCCGAACGGCGTGCTTAAGCCGGCCGCGTAACCCACTCCTGGCCGGTCAGTGTTATTGTTTTCACGCTCTCATTGGGAGGAGCATATGAAGACTGTCGCTATCATTGTCGCTTCGGTTTTCTTGGTATCTACCGCCGCGCTCGCGGACGACAGCTGCAAGATGCAGGCAACGGCAAAGAGCTTGCATGGCGCCGCGTTGGCGAGCTTCTCGAAGAAGTGCTGCAACGATCAGGCTGCGGCGCAAAACCTACATGGCGCGGCGAAGACAAGCTTCACCAAGAAGTGCATGTCGGACGCGGCTGGCGGCTGAGACGTCTTAATCTAAGATAATAGGAGCGAGACCATGCTTGTGCGTCACTTAACGATCTGCGCGATGATGCTCGCAGGCGCCGTTGGGTTAGCGGCGAATTCGGCTAGCGCGCTCACGTCCAAGGAGTGCAGCGCCAAATATAAAGCGGCGAAAGCGGCCGGCACTCTCGGCGGTATGAAATGGAATGAGTTCCGCAAGGCGCAGTGCGGAAGCGAAGCTGCCGCCGAACCCGCTGCTGCAGCGCCGCCGCCTGCCGCACCACCGCCGGCCAATAAGCCCGCATCGACCACACCACCGCCGGCGGGGCCCGTTGCGACCGGCAATATCGTATTCCCGCCGACCGTCTCGTCGAAATATTCAAGTGAATCCGCCGGCAGGGCTCGTATGCACACGTGTCGTGATCAATACGAAGTCAACAAGCCAAAAGGCGCCAACGGCGGCCTTAGGTGGATCCAGAAAGGCGGCGGTTATTACAGCGAGTGCAACAAGCACCTGAAAGGTCAAGCGTAACACCGCGCCTTGACGACAACATGCTCGCGGTTCGCGTGCCGCGAGCATGGGTGACTTGCCGAGCCGTACCGCATGCGCGACGTTCTCCTCGGTCAACGAGGCCGTCGTCCGGGCATTTGGGTTCGTTCTGCTTCAGGAAGAAAGGCCGCCCCTCCGGAGGCCAGTCCTAAAGTAACCTTATGGCCACGTATCCAAGCAGACCTATCCAGGCCACTGTCGTAATCAGTGCGACTGCCAGACCTGCAACCGGCCAAACGCGACGAAAAATGGCGAGCATGACCCTGATCCCTGTTTCTCGTTTTCGCGTCCTGAGCCGCAGAACCAATCAGTTCTCGTGACCGAATGGCGGCGTAGGCCGCTGGGCTACTACCTAACCCAGGGCAAAAATCCCTACAGTGATTTGCAACACAAATGGTTTCCGCTCGTCACTTGATGTCCAGCGGGTTGCCATCCAGATCCTCGGCACGTTCGACCTTGATGAGCACTCCGAACCCCTTCTTCTGCGGATCGCGATCCTTTTCCGGCTGAACGAGCCGTTTCCAGATTTCTTCGTAGACCGGACCCGAATTATGGATCTGCGCGGTTCCGTAGAAGCGCGCGATGCCGCCTTTCGGCAGCAGGCCCAACTCGCGCAGCGCAATCTTGCGTAGGAAAATCGTGACCTTAGTTCCGTCCGTCAGATTGGCGTTGACGGAGCCCTTACCCCGCTCCCACAGGGCCAGATGCTCGTCATCGTACACCATGGTGCTGCCACGCGGGCTCACCTGCGCGAACCCGTTCGGCAACATGGTGGCAACCAGGCATACATTGGCCGGGAATGCCGAATTGATGTGGTCCTGCAGTGGTTTTGGAATCATAGCCAGGGTGCGCTCCTGATTGTGGCGTTGCCAGCATTTACTCTGGTGGCGCGCGCGGGTGCCATCTATCCCATCGCGTCCTGTTTACGAAACTCCGCGTCGTTATTCATAGTTTCACGCATCAGTTGCTCGATCATATTCTGGCGCGCCGCACCACCTCGGCTGGAAATCACTTTAGCCACCGTCCACAGCGCACATGACTTGGTCCCAATGTGACAAAATGATCACACGTAACCAAAAAGTGGATGAAGTCGAGCGTTAGTCTCTTCCCGCCACGCTTCCGCCCGGCTCGCCGCATTGAATTTCGGTTGGTGGGGATAGCTGCATGTCTTTCAGTAGCGGCGAGAGAACCGCGCATTGTCTGAAAGCAGTTCGGCTGCCTATCGCGGCTCTGGGCGCGATGACTTTTGCAGCCTGCGCTCAGTCCTCTCTCATTGGCAGCAAAGATGTGCCACTTACCACCCGCCAACAGCTATCGCCCGGACCCAACCGAACGGCAGCATCCGTAACGAACGGCAGAAAGACGGCGGGATCACCAGATCGACTGTATGGGCTTGCCAGCTTCTACACGGAAGGCTCGGAAACGGCGAGCGGCGAAAAACTTGATGGGCACAAATTGACCGCCGCTCACCGGACGTTGCCGTTCGGCACAAGAGTGCGGGTTACCAACGTTACCAATGGGCGATCGGTGACCGTTCGGATTAATGATCGCGGCCCCTTCGTTCCCGGGCGAGTTGTCGACGTTTCATATTTTGCGGCAGAAACGCTTGGAATGACCGGAACGGGCGTCGCGAAAGTCAAACTCGAAGTCGTTCCGTAAAAGCACTCGAACACTCCTCATTGAGCCGAAATTATTCCGGTTTTGTTGGGACCACGGCTTACCCTCGAACTACCGTAGGTGATTTACGGAGTTGTAACCCGTAATGCGGAATCTTTGGTTGTTATGCTCCGCGTTGTGGCGATAGCTCTGGTCGCCTTGGCGGCCTTCGATTTGTACTTCCTTGACGGCAGTCACATACATGCCGTCACGGCAATGGCTCTTTCCCTGCTACAACATTTTATCAAATAGACGCGATCGTTCTTTTTGGTCGCCTCAGTTCGGATTGTGGATCTATGTTTCCGGGGCGCCGCTTAAATAAACTTGACGCCTACAAACCGCGTGTCGGTCCACACAACTTCGCACTTGCGCTGGACGCTGCCGTCTTTGAAAAACATCAAGGTGAAGGTGCGAGGCAGGTCCGCCAATGGACGAGCAACGGTAAGGCGCGCGCCGCCGTCTGAAAGGTCCCAGATCACACACGGCACCGGAGGTTCGAGCGCGCCGAAGATTACTTCTGCCGCACGACGCCTCGGGTAGCGCGGGCTTCTTCGTTGTTCCTGACGGCGCGGAAGCATGGTTGCCACTTCCAAGGACCGACCGCGATTCTGATCGCGAAAAAGTTAAAAACCAGGCAACAACGCCACTGTGGCACAAACGCCGGAACTGTTCTGAGGCGTTCCACTACCTGACGGATGGAAAAAACCGCCTTGGATGACAGGCGCGGCCGGGGCTTATCGGCGGGATAAGGAACCCAATCATCTTCCAGGTGCCGGTTTTCGGCCCCTCTTGCCCCTTTGCGGTCCCGTATGGAGGGCTTCTTTTTGCTCATCCAACCCGTGCGAGTACCACGCGGCGGCGCGTTTACCCCCCAATTTGGGGGGATACCTACGGAGGTGAATGCATGCGATGCGCTGGCGATGCACGCTGATACCGTACGATTCCTGCGCGAACATGCTCAGACCTGCACGCGACTGGCACGCGATTGTCCTGATCGGGCAACCGCGCATGGCCTTGAAGAAGTCGCCATCAGCCTCGCGGCCAAAGCCGAGGAGTTGGAGCGTGAATTCGAACTGCGTTCCTAGGACGTCGTTCGATTGGCAGTCGGTGCTGCGAAAGCCGCCACGACTGACTTCATAACATTCAAAGCCGGGATAAAGCTCAAAGCCCAGTCTTCGTGGATTGTGGCATTTTCCTTTCGCCGTAACTGCGAGCTCTGCGGTGCGGACCGAGCCGCACTTTGCGCGTCGGACGTCGGTTGCAGAAGTCGGATCAAGATTGGCCATCTCGGCAGGGATGCGGCACTCCGAAAATCTGCCTTTCGAGCACGGCCTTCCGTTCAAGCTATCTGAGCGGCAAAGTTGCGCCGAAATGTTCCAACGACCACCGGACGACAAGCGCCGGTTGCGCCGGACCAAGATGTGCGCAGGGATAGGGCAACGCTGCTCTAGCGTGTTAGCGGGGTCGTAAGGCGGCGTATCGCTTTTTCACTATTCTGCAAAACGCGCTTGTTTCCAAACCCTTGGTAGCACTCATGCGCGCGCTTGGGCCTCGTCCCGGGCGTGCTCGGAATTTACCCGTCACACGCGAAAGTCGCGTTCGGAATCGCGGCTTTGACCCCGTTTGACCAGTCTGGAGGTTTGACTCCAAAAGCCCAAACGCGGAAACTTGGCCGCTCAACGTTGTGCGTATTATTGACTATATTTATGAGTATCGTTGCTTCCCATCGTCGGGAGCAGACGCTTGGCGACAGACGGCGAAATCCGCCACTCGGTTGAGCCTGGTGTTGACGGCATGCAGGGCAGGGTCCGTCCGATGAACAACAGCGACAAAAGCCCGAAAAACAGTTCTGCAGAAGCCATTCATTTCGATGAGGTGATGGCGACCGAACTTCGCGACGAAAAATGGCTCACCGAAGCGTATTCAATCATCGAAAAAAAGGTCGAAATACAAACCGTTGTGACCGAACTTCGTGATTTCCTCAACATCGATCATCTTGTCTACTATACCTCCAAACATGGAGGTAGTCCGTCCGTTGACCCTTACATTCGTTTGACTTTTCCCGCCTCTTGGCTCGCCCGCTACCTGGGAATGGGGTATGCCGACGTTGATCCGATCCTCCGGGAGGGCTTTCAGCGCAGCCTCCCGTTCGAATGGCGCGAACTCGCTACCAGCGGCAGCGCCGAGGCGGCGTTTCTGGCGGATGCGGCCGCTCATGGCGTCGGACCCAATGGTTACTCGATCCCAGTTTCGACCAAGCACGGGCATCGGGGACTGTTGGCAGCATCGTTTTCGGGCTCCGAAGGAGAATGGATGCAGTTTTTAGCGACCACGCAGCCGGGCTTGATCCAAATCGCAAACCGGCTGCATCGCCGGGTTATTGCGGACCTTTTTGGCGAGGATCGGCCACACCTGACACCTAGGGAGCTTGAGTGTTTGCGCTGGGTCGCGCTTGGCAAAGACGCGACCGAAATTGCCGCAATCTTGAATATTTCTCCGCATACCACGCGGGATTATTTGAAATCGGTTCATTACAAACTGGACTGTGTCTCCTCGGCACAGGCAGTCACCAAGGCAGTAAAGCTCGGCCTTTTAATCGTATGAGCAAATAAATTGCGACCTGTTTTTTCAATCGGTCCGTAACTCGCACTGTTCCATAATTTTTTAGCCGGTCTTCTCGGCCCGCGTCGATGCGATCTCTAGCCGGCCGCATCGCGCGTGAAAGGTGTTTGCCGCCCGGATCGCAGATTATTAAGGGAGTTGGCGAGGTGATTGTCGTTGTTGAAAAATCGACCGCGCATCGGTATGCGAATTTGCTTGATAAAATGTTTAGGCAACGAGCCCGATTCTTTCACGATCGGCTTAACTGGGAGGTGCAGGTTACCGACGGCAAGGAGCGTGATCGGTACGACGATGAAGGACCCGTCTATATCATTTACACCGACGATCTCCTTGGTGAAGTGAAAGGCAGCCTGCGTCTTCTACCCACCACGGGCCCCACTCTTGCTGCCGATGTGTTTTCGGATACGCTCCCCGATGCCGTGCATCTTAGCGCCCCCACCATCTGGGAGTGCAGCCGGTTTTGTCTCGATCAAGTATCCTGGCGAGTGGCATAGAGGGAGTAGTCTTTGCTTCCAGGGTTTTGATAGCAGCGTTGGGCGAAGTCGCAATGGGCGCGGGATTAAATTGATCATTGCCAATTTTGATGCTTCGAAGCTTCGGCTTTACCGGCGCATCGGATGCGAGGTCGAGATTCTCGGCTCGACGTCAAGATACGGCAGCCCCGTTTATCTTGGGCTGCACCGCGTTTCGGAAACGATCGTGCGCAGGGTGTGGGGGAAGCTAAAGGACGATCGCTTGGCATCGGCGGTCGCGCGCGAAATGGCCGCGTAGGGTCCACGCAACCGTTGCGCCGTCGCCAAACCCTGCAGAAGAAATGCTGATCACTTTTCCCATCAGAAGGCATTGGGCTGGCGTTTCCTGGCGCTAACACTTTCGAAAGCAAAGTGTGCCTGAATGGAATTATGGAGCGGAGGCTGGGGAACAGCAGTTTCGGCTTTGAAAGTCCGCGCCATTCGAGGCACCGCACGGTCCTGGTGCCCCAGGGGCCCAGACGCCATGCGTGCCAGCCGATCCGACCTTGAACCTCAACGGTCTAAAAATAAAGCGGCGCCACGGCGGATCGCGCAGCGGCAGCGAGAGCGTTGGACCATCGCCGTCGTTTCATTTTGCCTGCTTGGCGCAATGGTTGTGGCAACGATGGGCCTCTCAGGGCTAGTCGGCTCGATAAACTCTAAGGCGCCGACCGCAACCGGATCCACGTTCGACGAAACGCACGTGGGTAAGATCGTTCTGCAAGCCGGGACCGGTAAGTGCAAACAAATAAAATTTGATAACGACAGCGGAGGGTTCGCCGAAAGCTCTGCAAGCTGCGACGATAAAATTATTTTTGACAAGCATGGTGTGCCGGTACCTCAGGGCACGATCCATCGGCTCGATGCAATTAGCAAATCGTTTGCGCCGCACCAATAGGCTTAAGCGGTTAGGCGAACCTGTCTGCAGCGTGGCTCGGCAGGACTACCATCGGAAATTTATTCTGCTGGCAGCAAGCTAATAGGCAGAAGCGATGGTCACGCTACTTGAACCGACGCTCGTCCGGATTCATCTTCGCAACGCGTACAATTCCGGCCAGCACGCTTTGCCTCATACAAAATCGTGTCAGCCCGCTCAAGCATGGTGCGGGGACGTTCACCCCATCGATAAGTGGCCACGCCAATCGACACGGTTATGGCGCCGAGGCTCTTTCCAGTGGCGCGCTCCTTAAGCTCGCGATCGATTATTCTTGCGCAAATCTGCTCCGCCAGCGACGCCGCACCCTTCAACGTCGTTTCCGGCAGGATGACCGCAAACTCCTCGCCGCCGTATCGAGCGGCCGTGTCCCGACCTTTGATTGATTGCCTCAGCGTGGCGCCGATCAGGCGAAGCACGCTGTCGCCCATCAGATGTCCAAAGCGATCATTGAAGATCTTGAAATGATCGATATCGATCATGAGCAACGAAAGTGGCTGCCAATTACTGTTAGCGGCCTGTGTGGCATCCTCGAGCGCGTTATCGAATTTGCGACGAGTGGCCAGACCGGTCACTACATCCAGGTTCGCTTCGGCCGTCGCAGCCGCCAGAGCCTGCTGAACGGTTTCAATTTCACGTTTTGACGCGATGAGCCGCTGCTCCAAGGCAGTATGTTGCAACTCGATTGCTCGTAACGATGTGATGAGAGCATCGGAGATTGCGCGTATCGCTTCCCGATCGGTCGAAACCGCCAATTGGTCTGATGCGGTGGCACAATCGCTGCGTCCGCGCGCCGTCGACAGGATCAGCTCACCGAGCAGTCCGACAACCTTGTCGACCTCGGTGAAAACTTTGGTACTGACATTTCCGAGCGCAAATCAGTGCGCGTTGCCAACAAGAACTCTTTGTAGACGTTGTCGAGTTCGCCGACTGAGAGGCCGCCATTGTTTTCAATTAAGCGGTTGATGCGGCGATTCAATGCCTCGTTGCGGCCGCTGACGTAAGTGTACCAGAGTTCAAATCCGGTGGGATCCGCCGGCAATCCCAGAGCCTTAATCCGTTCGATCGCCTGTTCCGCCATTTGCAAGGTGTAGCGGTGATCGCGATTAGACATGGCGTCACGCCGCCCTAAGATACGGCAGCGCCGACGAAACCGGCCTTGGCCCGCAGCCAATCGTCGTCAACGCCGTCGCAACCTTCGCGGCGAAGCCGGCGCCCGGAGCCTGGTAAATTCTCTTGGACATCTCAACGGTGCGGCGATTGCTAACGCTTAGCATGCCGGTATCCGCAATTTTTGTTAAAATTTCCCTCGCGGGGTCCGCAAGACACATTGATTCGGGATGTTTCTCGGGCTTTAGCCATTAAGCCCCTCGCAACAGCGTGTGACGCGGTGAATTTACAGTTTATTGTATTTATTTAATGTATGATTGGTGGCTGCTTGCAGCCAGTGGGTTGAACTTTGGCGCCTTGGCCGATGCGTTCGATGGGCGCAGCCGGATCGCTGGTTATCGATCGGCGAGGCTCTCGGCAAGGCTCCATCGAAACCATTCCGAGCGGCGAAAGATGACCGATAATCTCACAGCTGCTTCGCGTCAGCGAGAGTGTTGAAAGCATGGCGAGAGAAAATCGAGGTAAGACGCGCCGGAACGTCCATCAACAGGTACGGCTTTTTGTCGACAATCGCCCGATTACCGGCGTTTGCACGATGCTGGACGTCTCGGCAACAGGTGCACAGCTAAGGCTTGATGTAGGGGCGGATTTGCCCGACGAATTCACCTTGGTTCTGTCAAGAGGTGGGGCCGTGCGGCGGCAGTGCTGGAAGGTCTGGCAACATAAAGAACGGGTTGGAATTCGGTTTGCGAAGCTCAATCGCAATGATCATTTACCCAAGGTCAGAGCCGGTGCAGCACTCGCGGATCGCACGTGAATTTTTTTTTTTTTTTTTTTTTTTTTTTTTTTTTTTAAAAAAAAAAAAAAAAAAAAAAAAAAAAAAAAAAAAAAAAAAAAAAAAAAAAAAAAAAAAAAAAAAAAAAAAAAAAAAAAAAAAAAAATCTGATGGCGCGTTATGGTGGGCTCGCGACGCATCGAACGCCTTTACGGATGCGATCTGGCCCCTATGGGTTTATGGGGAATGCCGCGGCGGGGCGCGCCGACGGAAAATCCATTACGCTACCCCATGGGTTAGACTTGCTAGGTCTTTGCCGTGGCACTCGACCCGTCAGCACCTATACTTCTCGTAGATGATTCAGATGCGATGATTCAAATCATCCGCAGCTTGCTGCAAAAGCTCGGTATCGCCAATGTGGACGACGCCACCGATCCAAGTGCGGCACTCACCAAAATGCGCCAAGCGGTACGGCCTGGTGATCTCTAATTGGAACATGCAGTCGATGTCGGGATATGATTTTCTGCGGCAGGTGCGAGGCGATCCCGATCTGAAACACACGCCGTTCATCTTGGTAACTGCGGACACAAGAACCGAGAATGTCATTGCAGCAAGGAAAGCCGGCGTGAGCGATTATATCGTCAAACCGTTCGACGCGTTTACATTGAAAGCAAAGATCGAAGCAGCGGTTGCGGCGAAGCACGGTCACTCTTAGAAATCAGCAGAATGCCCGGCTACCGTCCGCAGGATGTCTGGCCGCGACCCGACTGCCGCAAAAACCCACCCTGGCGCTACCCCCGCTAACATGATCGACTGTCACAAGATGACTTAAGTTATTGATTTCATTGGTGGGCGGTGCAGGGATCGAACCTGCGACCCCTTCCATGTCAAGGAAGTGCTCTCCCGCTGAGCTAACCGCCCTTTCCAGTGCCCGGATGTAGCGTCGCGCCGCCTCCAGGGTCAAGGCCGCCGGCGCGGCTAGAACTTTACGCGATCGGCGCCCTTGAGCCCGAGCGTCGCGCGCGCCTCCTCCGGCGTTGCGATCTCGTAGCCGAGGTCCTCGACGATACGGCGGATTTTTGTCACCTGCTCGGCATTGCTCTTCGCGAGCTTGCCGGGGCCGATGTACAGCGAATCCTCGAGCCCAACACGGACGTTACCGCCCAGCATAGCGGCGTTGGTGCAAAAGTTCATCTGGTGACGGCCACCGGCCAGCACCGACCACAGATATTGATTGCCGAACAAACGGTCGGCCGTACGCTTCATGAACGCCAGATTGTCGAGGTCCGGACCGATGCCGCCAAGAATACCGAAAATGAGCTGCAGGAAGACCGGCGGCTTGAACAGACCACGATCGATGCAATGGGCGAGATTGTAAAGATGACCGGTATCGTAGCACTCGTGCTCGAATTTCACGCCATGGCCTTCGCCGAGCGCCTTGTAGATCGTTTCGATGTCGCGAAATGTGTTCGGGAAAATGTACGCGTCTGAGTTGAGCAAATAGCTCTCTTCCCAGTCGTACTTCCAGTTCTTATAGCGCCGCGCCATCGGATAGAGCGCGAAGTTCATCGATCCCATGTTCAGCGAGCACATTTCCGGTGAGAGTTGCAGGGCCGCGGACATGCGCTGCTCGACCGTCATGGTGACGGCACCGCCGGTGGTGATGTTGACCACGGCGTCGGTCGCTTGCTTGATTCGCGGTAGGAACCGCATGAATACGCCGGGGTCCGGCGACGGGCGCCCGTCCTTCGGATCGCGGGCGTGCAGGTGCAGGATCGCGGCGCCGGCTTGGGCAGCGTCGATCGCCTGCGTCGCGATCTGATCGGGGGTGATTGGCAGCGCATCCGACATCGTCGGGGTATGGATCGAGCCGGTAATTGCGCAGCTGATAATGATCTTGTTCGCCATGGTCGCGTTCTTCCCTCGTCAATGCTTGGTTTCCGGATGGCGCGTCCGCGGCGGTCCGGGCGAATGTCGGTTCCTGGTCGGCCGTACGATTAGTGAGGATCGCGCGGCATTCAAGCGGAAAATCGGCCGGCCAAAGCGCCAGCGTTAGCCGCAAAAGGACGCACATTCCGACACGTCTTTGCCGTGTCGCCGTGAATCATAAGATCGCCTCGATGGCGAACGGCTTGACGGATTTGATGAGAATTCGGACGATTAAAGTCCTGGAGAAGGCAAGATGCACGCAAGATACCTGTTGGTTGCGGCCGCGCTGATGTCGCTCTTCGCCGCCGGTGACGCACGCAGCGTCGAATTGACGGCCGCCGGACTTTGGCAGTCAACCGATCCGGACACCGGCCAACCTACGGGCTGGTTTCTATTCCGCGACCATGACGGCGTCTTCGACGGGATGATCGTGCGGATGTATTTAAAGCCCGGCGAAAGACCCGACATCACTTGCGATAGGTGCAAAGACGACCGCCGCGACAAGCCGTGGCTGGGTCTCGACATCGTCCGCGGGATGAGACGGGATGGCATGACCTACAAGGACGGCACCATTCTCGATCCGCGTAACGGCAACGTCTACAACGCGGTGATGACTCTGAAGCCGGACGGCCAGACGCTCGTGGTGCGTGGTTACCTGGGCATTTCGCTGTTTGGCCAAGATCGGATCTGGACGCGGTTACCGGATACCGCGTTCAACGAGATCGATCCGCGCTTTAATCCAACGCCCGCGCGCAAACCGCAGACGATGCAGAAGCCAGAGCTGCGACGCTGACTGCTTAATCGGTGACGCCGAGGCTCTTGCGGCGCGCGTGCGCAACCACGTCCTCTTGGCGCGGCTTGCCCATCAACACAGGCTGGAACAACGCCGCCGCTGTCATTGTCGTCAGCAGCGAGATCGCAAGCAGCTTACCCATGCTCGACGTCCCCGGATCCGACGAAAAGTAGAGGCTCCCGAACGCCGTCGCAGTCGCACAGGCGCTCAAAGTTACGGCTCTGGTAAGCACCGACTGCAACAGTTTGGTCTGCCCCTCGCGCCAGGCCATGATGTAATAAATCTTGAAGGCCACGCCGACGCCAAGCAGCAGCGGCAGCGCGATGATATTGGCGAAGTTGAGCGGCATATCGATCGCAACGCAGATTTCCAGCGTGACAACGCCGGCCACCAGCAATGGAATGAGCGTCAGCATCACGTCACCGACCCGTCGCAGTGTGATCCACAACAGAACGGCAATCGACAACAGAGCGAATGCGCCGGCCTCGAGGAAAGCAGCAATGATCGTGCGCCGCGCCTCAAGGATCGAAATCGGACCTTCAGTGGCGTTCGGTTCGATCCTCTGCACGTCATGTGCAAACATCCGCAACGTCGCGTTATCGCTGGCATCGCCGCTCGGTGTGACCTGGAGACGGGCGCGACCATCCGGCGTGATCCATTGATCGACGAGATCGCGTGGAAGATTGTCGCGGGCAACCGCGTGCGCCTTGAGCAGGTTGCGCAAAGTGTCGAGTGCTGTCTGCAACGGCTGGACAAATGCCGTTTCGGCACGCTGGCGTACCAATGGATCGGCCTTCGCGAGCGTGACGAGCCCGGCGGACAAGCGGTTGGCCGCGTCGGCGCCCGGACCAGGCGCGGCGGCAGCAAGCTTATTGAGCGCGTCAACCGTCGAATTGATTGCCGCGACGGTATCCGCGTCCGTCGGCGGCTTGGCCATCTTGGGCGGATTGAGCGCGGGATCGAGCGCGGTCGCCGCCGCTTCGATCAGGGGCAGCTTTTGATCTTGCTGGTCCGGAATAAACGTTGACAGCGTCGTCACGCGTGCAACTTGAGGAAGCACTCTGAGCTTGGCCGCTACCTCATCCGCCGCCATCAGTGACGGTTCCAGCGCCGCGATATTGTTGGAGCCGCCGTTTCCGTCTTTCTCGAGCTGAAGGTAAGTGGCAACCGATTCGACGTTAGGGTTGCGTAGGTTCATGGGATTGAAATCGAAGCGCAGCCAGTAAAGCAACGGAGAAGCGCCGAGAATAAGCAAGCGCCGTCACGATGAGGATCGGCGTGCGGTGGCGCTCCAGGAAGTCGTCGACCGGGCCGAGGAAGGCATAGCCAAGCGGCACGCGGCTCGCTGCGAGGCTTGAGTTGGCTTAACAGTGCCGGCAACAACGTAATGCTGGTGAAAAATGCGATCAACATGCCGAAACCGGCGATCAAGCCGAGTTCGGACAGCCCCCTGTAGGCCGTCGGCAGGAAGGCGAGAAAGCCAGCTGCGGTAGCGAGTGCCGCTAGCGTCAGCGGCGCGCCGGCGCGGCGGCCGGCATGCAGCAGCGCTTCGTGCAGACCGTCGACTTCGTGCCGCTCGGCCCGATAGCGGACGCTGAACTGAATGCCGAAGTCGACGCCAAGGCCGACGAACAGCACGGCGAAATACACCGATATCAAATTGAGCGAACCCACCAGAAGCATGCCAAGCGCGGCGGTAACTGAAAGGCCGACCACGAGGCTGACGAATACCGCAAAGATGATGCGCCCCCAGCGCAGCGCCAGCCACAGGATGAACAGCACGACCGCAATGGTCAGTGCGGCGTTGAGCGCCGCATTCTCCTTGATCGTGGCGAACTCGTCGTCGTTCATCGGCACCGGGCCGGTCAGACGCAGCCGCGCCTGATAGGTGGAGTTCGAGCTTGAGGTCAGCCGCGGCCTTGCGGATCGCGTCACTCGCCTTAAGGCCGGGCTCGAGCTCCGAATAGTCAAGCACGGCCTGGATTTTCAGAAACCGCAGCAGATCGCTGGCTTTAGATGCGTGACCTTGAACCAGCGTAAGCCAGGAAAAGCTTGCAGGCTTGCCGGCATTGACTTCGTCGAGCGTGTTGGCCGCCAGCGTCAACGGCCATTGCATCTCATCAAGCTTGAGCTTGCCGCTTTGCACGCCGAGGAGCCCGAATTGCAGGGCGCGGAGAGCTCCGCGCAGGCTTGGATCGGCCGCCAGCACTTGGATGAGCCGCTGGGCCTGCGTCAGCATTTGCGTCTGCTGCCCGAGCTGCTCGGTCGGCACGAACAAAAGACCGTTCTGAGCGAAGAAGCTGCCGCCCTGCGGCTCTTCAATGGAGCGGAACAGGTTTTTCTGTTGTGACAGCTGCGCCGCCAGCGCGCTCGTAGCCTCCTGAACAAGCTCCGGCGTCGGCGCGTCAACGACTGCGATGATTGTGTCGAACTGCGGGAAAGCCTTTCTCGAATGCCAGTTCTCGTTGCCGCCCCGGACTGTTGCTGGAGAGGAGCTGATTAATATCCGTCGTCATCGAAAAATGGGTAGCCGCGTACCAGGTCGACACGATCGCAATCGCGATCGCTGCGGCGATGACCCACCGCGGATAATGGATGCAGAAGGCAATCGCGCGGATGACAAAAGTAGTGATCGTCTTCATGGGATGCAGATGTGAGTGGAGCAAACCGGCGTTTGAGGCGTCAAAAGAACGGTGAAACGGTGGTACACGCTTTTTATCTGCCAACTTGTATGGCCGGCGCGCCCCGGAAAACGGCGCGGCGCCGCGGGTTCTCGAATCCCCCTGGCCACCGGCAGCGGCCTTAGATGCCCCGAAACGGCGCAAAAGTGAAATCATGGATATTTTCCTAATCCCAGAGGAGCGGCGCTGGCGTCCGCGGGGCGTTGTGGCCGCGTACTCTCTCGGGCATAGCGCACTGGACAACAAGCATATTTGTGCTCAAAGGTTGCGGACGGAACCCCGGGATTGCTCGGCCGATCGGCGCCGGTTAACGCCAGGCTTGATAGTCACGGCATCGTGGCCAAATTGGTTGTCAGGACGTTGTGGCCGAAAGTAGTGGACTTGGGAACGGTGGGCGGCCTCACCGTGCCCTTGCGGCGCAAGGCCGCAGTCCGGCATCGGCCGGGAGGTTGTTAATGAAGGTTATTCTTGCCCAGCCGCGCGGTTTTTGCGCCGGCGTGGTCCGCGCCATAGAGATCGTCGAGCGCGCTCTGCAGAAATACGGTCCTCCGGTCTATGTGCGTCACGAAATCGTGCACAACAAGCACGTGGTTGAAAGCCTGAAGGCCAAAGGCGCTCATTTCGTCGAGGATCTCTCCGAAGTTCCTCCGCACGCGGTCACTATCTTCAGCGCGCACGGCGTTGCCAAAAGTGTCGAAGAGGAGGCAGCCGCCCGCGAGCTTCCGGTCCTGAACGCGACGTGTCCGCTGGTCACGAAGGTCCACAATCAGGGCAAGCGCTACGTGGCACAGGGACGCAGACTCATTCTCATCGGCCATGCCGGCCATCCCGAGGTCGAGGGCACGATGGGACAAATCTCCGAGCCGGTCACGTTGGTGCAAACCGAGAACGACGTCGCTTCGCTCGACATTCCGCAAGACACGCCGGTCGCCTACGTCACGCAAACGACTCTCAGCGTCGACGATACCCGCGGCATCATCGCGGCACTGCATCGTCGCTTTACCGACATCGTCGGACCCGAGACCCGCGACATTTGCTACGCCACGCAGAATCGGCAGACCGCTGTCCGCGAACTTTCGAAGCTCGTGGACGTTATTTTGGTCGTTGGCGCCAAGAATAGTTCCAATTCCAACCGGCTGCGCGAGATCGGTCACGAGGTCGGCACGCCCTGTTACCTCATCGCCGACGGCAGCGAAGTCGAGCCGGAATGGTTCAACGGCGCGGAGACCGTCGGCATCACCGCCGGGGCTTCGGCGCCTGAAGTATTGGTTGAGGATGTGATCGATGCGCTGCGCCGGCTGGGACCGGTGGAGGTTTCGGAGCTGACGGGCCGGCAAGAAACCATCGAGTTTCGTTTGCCGCCTGAATTGACGGACGGCAAGACGGCGGAGCGTGCGGCAGCGAAGGTTTAGTTTTCGGTTTTCCGCAGCGGACAATCAAACTACAGAGCCAAGAAGGAAACGATAGTGGCGGTATCTCTACGACAGACGGCAGCCGTCGGTTCATACATCCTGCGCCAGCGGCTTGCCGGGCGCAAACGTTACCCGCTCGTGCTCATGCTTGAACCGTTGTTCCGCTGCAATCTTGCCTGCATCGGCTGCGGCAAGATCGATTATCCGGACGCTATCTTGAACAAGCGCCTGTCGGTGCAGGAGTGCCTCGACGCGGTCGACGAGTGCGGCGCGCCGATGGTCGCCATTCCGGGCGGCGAACCGCTGATCCACAAGGAGATCGGCGAAATCGTCAAAGGCATCGTCGCGCGCAAGAAATTCGTATCGCTGTGCACCAATGCGCTGCTTCTGGAAAAGAAGCTGCATTTGTTTGAGCCGTCGCCCTATCTGTTCTTCTCGGTGCATCTCGACGGCATCAAAGAGCATCACGACAAGTCGGTATGCATGGATGGCGGCTTCGAGAAGGCGGTGTCAGCGATCAAGGCTGCGAAAGCCAAGGGTTTCGCCGTCAACGTCAACTGCACGGTTTTCGACGGCCATCCGGCTGAAGACATCGCGGCGTTTCTCGACCTGACTGAAGAGCTCGGCGTCGGCGTTTCGATTTCGCCCGGTTATGCCTATGAGCGGGCGCCCGATCAGGAGCACTTCCTCGGCCGCCGCAAGACCAAGGAGCTGTTCCGAAAAGTCTTCGCGCTCGGCAAGGGCAAGAAGTGGAACCTGACCCACTCCGGCATGTTCCTCGACTTTCTCGCCGGCAATCAGGAATTCCATTGCACGCCGTGGGGCATGCCCACGCGCAACATCTTCGGCTGGCAGAAGCCGTGCTATCTGCTCGGCGAAGGCTACGCCAAGACGTTTACGGAATTGATGGAGACCACCGACTGGGACGCCTACGGCACCGGCCGCTACGAGAAGTGCGCGAACTGCATGGCGCATTGCGGCTACGAGCCGACCGCGGCCGACGCGATGATGAAGCATCCGCTCCAGGCGCTCGCGATCGCTTGGCGCGGCGTGAAAACCAAAGGACCGATGGCGCCGGAAATCCCGATGGAAAACCAGCGCCCGGCGCAATACGTCTTCGACAGCCAGGTGCAGCTCACGCTGTCGCAGATGCGCGCCAACGAGGCGCGCGAGAAGGTCGCCAAAGCGGCGAAGACCTCGGCGAGCGCCGCTTAGTCCTTACATCCCGTAGGCTACCGCTCTGGTGTTGGTGCGCTTGAGGTTGCGATAGCGCGCCATCGCCCATACCGGGAAGAACTTCGAGTAGCCGTGGTAGCGCAGATAAAACACCCGCGGGAAACCGGTCGCGGTGTAGCGCGGCTCGTTCCAGAAGCCGTCCGCGCCTTGCGTATCGGTCAAATATTTGATGCCGCGAGCAACCGCGGGGTGATCGACCTCGCCTGCCGCCATCAGGCCAAGCACCGCCCAAGCCGTCTGTGACGCCGTCGACGGCGCGGGCTCGTAGCCGCGATAGTCGAGCTTATAGCTCGAGCCATCCTCGCCCCAGCCGCCGTCGTCGTTCTGGATCGGCGGTGAGCCAGTCCACCGCCTTGCGCATTTCCGGCGCGTGGCGATCGAGGCCGACGACATTGAGCGCGCACAGCGACCGACCAGGTACCGTAGATGTAGTTCATGCCCCAGCGGCCGTACCAGCTGCCTTCGGCCAGCTGGGTCCTGCGCAGGTAGTCGACGCCCCGCGCAACGGCCTGGCTGTTTTCGATTGTCTCGCCGAACTGCGCGAGCATCGACAGGCAGCGCGCGGTGACATCTTCGGTCGGCGGATCGAGCAAGGCGCCGTGATCGGCGAACGGAATATTGTTGAGATAATAATATTCGTTGTCGGCATCGAACGCGCCCCAGGCGCCGTTCTCGCTCTGCATGCCGAGAATCCATTCGCGGGCGCGCGCAAGACTCGTGTCGAAATCCTTCCGCCCGGCAAAGTTTTTGCTGGCGATCCATCGCCATGGCGACAACAGCCGTATCGTCGACGTCGGGATAATGCGGATTGGCGTACTGGAACGCCCAGCCGCCGGGACGAATGCCGCCGCGCCGCGCGATCCAGTCGCCGCGGACATCGAGGACCTGTTTCGGAACGAGCCAATCGAGGCCGCGTTTTACGTCGTTGACCACGCGTTCGCCGCCAACTTCCAGGAGCGCATGACAGACGAGGCCGGTATCCCAGATCGGCGAGACGCACGGCTGGCAGTAGGCCTCGGTCTCGTGCACCACCAGAAGCTTCTCGATCGATTTGCGCGCGATGGCGCGTTGCGGGTGATCCTCCGGATAGCCCAGCACGTCGTACATCATGACGCTGTTCGCCATCGCCGGAAAAATCGCGCCGAGGCCGTCCTCACCGTTTAACCGTTCGCCGACCCAGGCGACGGCGCGGTCGATCGCCCGCTGCCGCGTGCGTGTGAGGAAAGTACGGCTCGGTCGCACGCAAAACGTTGTCGACGCCGTGGAAGAACCAGAACCACGACGCCTTTTGCTGCGGCGCCTTCGGTGCCGGCCCCATGCGCTCAGGCGGTTCGAGGAACAGCTCGTCGATGCGCACGCCTTTGGCGTTACGCGCCCGTGCCTTCTTCGCCATCATCACCAGCAACGGAACAATGACGGTCCGGCTCCAATAAGAGATCTTGTCGAGATGAAATGGAAACCATTTCGGCAACAGCATGATTTCGACCGGCATTACCGGAACTGCGCGCCAGGAGATGAAGCCGAACAGCGCCAGCATGATGCGGGTGAAAACGTTGACGCGTTCGGCGCCGCCGCGGGCGCGAACCGCTTCGCGCGCGCGACGCATATGGTCGGCGTCGACGGAGTCGCCGATCATTTTCAGCGCGAAATAGGCTTTAACGGTTGCGCTGATGTTGAGTTCGCCGTCGCGAAATAACGGCCAGCCGCCATGATCGCCCTGGATGCGGCGCAGATAGACCGCGATCTTGGCTTCGAGCGCGGCATCGACCGGCTCGCCGAGATAGTGCCGCAGCAGCACGTACTCGGCGGGAATGGTGGCGTCGGCCTCAAGCTCGAACACCCAATGGCCGTCGGGACGCTGCTGCTGCCAACAGCGCCTGGGTCCCCTGTTGGATATGCTGTTCCAGCATATCGTCGAGCGGCCGGGCGAATGTTGTTGGCTTCGAGTTGTTCGAGCGTGTCGTTGATCATGATGGTTTTGCGATGATGTCCGCCGCGCGATTGCCGGATCGGATCGCACCTTCAATGGTAGCGGGCAGCCCGGTATCTGTCCAATCGCCGGCGAGAGCCAGATTGCGCCATTGGGTAACGGTACCGGGCCGCTTGGCGTCCTGCGCCGGCGTCGCGGCGAACGTCGCGCGCCGCTCGCGCACGATCTGCCAGGGCGGCAACGCGGCCGGCAAGCCGGTCACGCGCGCGACCTCATCCCACAGCCGCTTCGCCAGTTCTTCGCGTGGTGTATCGATCAGCCGGTCGCCGGCGCTGATGGTGACCGAGACCCGGCCGGGAAAGGAGAAAATCCATTGCACGGTGGCGTTGAGCACGCCGAGGATCGGCGGCAGATCCGCAGGCGGTTCGATACGGAAGTGTCCGTTGACGATGGCGCAGAATTCGTTTGGCGCTTCGAGCCCGCTTATCAGCGATGAAGCCGCATAAGGCGGGACCGCGAGCACGACCGCGTCGTCGGCGGTTGAGCGCAATGGTCTCGCCGCCGAAATCGAGCGCCTCGACCCGCTCGGCGGAAAACTGCATGGCGCGCAACTGATGCTCGAAGCGCACCGTCGCGCCGCGCTGCTGCAACAAAGCCAGCGCCGGCTCGATCAGCGTCGCGCCCAATCCCTCGCGGGCAATGAGCGGCCGGCAAGCCCGGCCGCCAACGGCGAGCGTCTCGCGAACGATTGCGCCCGCCAGCCGCGCGGCTCCCAAAGGCGCATCGATATTCAGCGCCGCGACAATGAGCGGCTCGACCAAACGCTCGTAGAGCGTTCCCTTGCAAGCGATGACCTCGCCAACGGTCTTGCCCGCGGGCGCCCAGAGAAGTCGCGCCAGCGGCAGATAATCGAGCGGGCTTGTCCCCGGCACCCGCCGGCGAGAATCGAAAATCCAGAACGGCACCGGGCCGTCGTTGAAGCGCAGCGTCCAGCGTTCACCGCTCAGGAAATCGACAAAAGAGAATTCGGGGTGTTGCGGACCGATAAGCCGATCCGCGGCACCGATGTTGCGCAGATAGTCGAGCGCGGCGTGATTACCGGAAAGCAGGAGATGGTTGCCGTTGTCGATCGTCATGCCGACCGAAGCATCGTGATAGGAGCGACAGCGGCCGCCAGCGAAGGCGGTGGCTTCGTGTATGACGACGGGTTTGCCGAGCGACGTGAGCCGCACAGCGGCGGACAAGCCGGCAAGGCCGGCGCCGATAATGTGGACCGTTCCGCTCATCCGATCACACGAGATTTCGCAACACGATAAACAGGAGCTTTGTGCGCGGCAGGCGAATCGGCGCGCGCGGCGGCGCGAAGCCGCGGGCGATCAGCAATTGAAGAATAAGCCGGTAAGCCTCGCCCATGATCCGCGGCGCCCGCACGACGCGGCGCGGACTTTTCTTCATGATCGCGTCAGCAGAAGCGAACTCGGCTTTCGCCAGCGCGACCAGGGTCGCGCAAACCTCGCCGACTTTCGGATGCGCGAGGACGCTGGCCGGGTCCGTCGCATCAATGCCGGCTGCGTGCAAAGCCTCTCGCGGCAAATAAAGACGGCCGAGCGAAGCATCCTCGTCGAGATCGCGCAAAATGTTGGTGAGCTGGAGCGCGCGGCCGAGGTGATGGGCGAGCGCAAGACCGGCTTGGCGCTCCATGCCGAATACCCGCACCGACAGGCGGCCGACGGCGCAGGCGACGCGGTCGCAGTAGAGATCGAGCGTGGCGCTGATCGGGGGCGCGGATGTCGGCAACCACATCCATTTCCATGCCATCGATGATGGCGATGAAATCCTCGCGTTGCAGATCGAATGTGCGCACCGCCTCCGCCAGATCCGGCAAGTTGCTGCGGCGGCGCCTCGCGATAAACCGCATCGATGTCGGCGCGCCAGCGGGCCAGTTGCTCGCGGCGCGGCTCGCGCGGGCCGGGATCGTCGGCAATGTCGTCGACGGCGCGGCAGAACGAATAGATCTCGAACATCGCCTCGCGCTGCGCGCGTGGCAGAATGCGCATGCCCGTGTAAAACGAGCTGCGGGAGGCGCGCTCGGCCGCCGGAGTGGGCTGGTTCACTCACGCACCCCGCGGCTTCTCAGTCACGGCGGAAGGACGCCGGCCAAGCCGCCGGGACACGGCAGACAAAATGCCGACGATCGTAAACCCGGCGACCGCGGGCATGGAAAGATGCACCCGATCCTTCAGGGGATCCCGCGACTTGAGCATGCGCGTGATCCGATGCGCGAGGGTATTGATGACTGAGACTTCGAGTGCCAGCCGGCGATCGCTGATCAGGAGCGGAAAAATATCGCTGTCGGTAAGCAGCCGCTCGGTGCGTTCGGCGAGACCATGCAACCCGGCCAGGAGCGCAGGCGACGCCTGCGGCGCGCCGAGCGCTTCGACGCCCGTCCCGCACGCGGCAAGCGTATCCAGCGGCACGTAGACCCTGTTGAGGTTTTTGTAATCGTCCTTGCAGTCCTGCAGATGATTGATGATCTGCAAGGCAGCGCAGAGCGCATCGTTGGCCGGCCAGACCGTGCGGCTCTCGCCGTGGACGTCGCACACGAAGCGGCCGACCGGCATCGCCGACAGCTCGCAATAGCTGATGAGATCGTCCCAGTCGCGATAACGGAGCTTCGTCACGTCGAGCTTGAACGCGGCGAGCAGATCCTGCGCATGGCGCGGCGAGAGACCTCGCTCGACGAGAGCGCCGCGCAGCTGGACCGCGACTGCATCTTCGTCGTTTTGGCCGAGAAGGCCCGCTTCGAGTCGGTCAAGCAAGGCGAGCTTCTGCTCCGCCGGAAGCGAAGCGTGATCGGCGATGTCGTCGGCGGTGCGAACAAAATTGTAGAACGCGATAATTGCCTTGCGGTGGCGCGGATGAATCAAAAACGACGCGACCGGAAAGTTTTCATCCCGGTCGCCCTTCCCCGAACGCAGTGCGCTGGCGTCGTTCATCGCAATTCCGAAACGTTGCCTTCGACGTTGCCTTCAAGATTACCTTGGGCGCGGCCCTTCCACATGCCGCCGCGCCCGCGGACATGCTGATAGGCGGAATCAACCGTGAACGCCATATAGGTGGCGGCTATGGCCGGCAACGCCAGGCCCCATAATCCTGACCTGCCATAGAAGCGCAGCGTAGGCTGAAACGCCAACGCCATCAGCTAGCCACGCTGCGATTCCAAGAAAACGCGCCACGCCCGTCGCGAAGACGGCGAGGGCAACCGGCGCGAGATATGTAATCGCCAAGCCTAAGACGGTTCCGGCAAGAAGAAGCGGCGAATATCGTAACTGCGCGTAGGCAGTGCGCGAAACCATGTGGCGGATGTCCGCAAGTGCCGGGTATGCGCGAAGGCTATGGACGCGATTGGTCAAACCGATCCAGATCGCACCGTGCGCCTTCAGCTTTTTCGCCAGCGCGCAATCGTCGATCAGCGCACTGCGGATGGCTACCATGCCGCCCGCTTCGGCCAGCACATCTCGGCGCACCAGCATGCAGCCTCCGGCCGCGGCCGCGGTGCCGCGACGCGGGTTATTTGACCATGAGAACGGGTAGAGCATCTGAAAAAAGAAGATGAACGCCGGGATGAACATGCGCTCGGCCACGCTCTCGCAGCGAAGCTTCGCCATCAGTGAGGTGAGCACATAGCCTCCCGATCGCGCGCGCGCGACGAGTCCCGTAAGCGAATCGGAGGCGTGATCGATATCGGCGTCGGTGAACAGCAGATATGCGGGCGGATGCGCCATGGCAGACGCCGCCTCAACGCCCTGCTGCTGCGCCCAGAGTTTCCCCGTCCATCCGAGCTGGCAGCGGCCGCCCCGATAAAATCGTCAGCCGTTGTGCCGCACCGAGCACCACGGCGGCATCGTGCGCGACCTCCGAAGTCGCGTCCCGACTCTGGTCGTCGACCACGATTACCGTGAATTCGCCGGGGTAATCCTGGCGAAGGAGCGATGATACGGTCGCGCCGATGCACGCAGCCTCGTCGCGGGCCGGAATAACGGCGGTTACCGCGGGCCAAGCACCCTCGCCTGCCGGGATGTCGTCATCGCGCTCCCTGCCCAGCCAAAACCCGCCGCGGCCCAACATCAGGTAGAGCCAGATAGCCAGCACCATTGACGCTATAAGCTCGTTGGTCACAGATAGTCCTTAGTGGCTGAACGGGGTTTGCCATTCATCGATGTTAACGCTGAACCGCCCGGGGTCTGGGCCGCGCATTTGCGTAATTATAGGACTGATAGGGCCCATTGGGCACGTTGCAAGCACTGGGCAATGAAACACTGGCAATGAAACAATGAATGGGACGAACAGCCCTTTTCTCTCGCGCCTAGACGCGACGGCCAAAGATACTGACCAGCTGCTTGATCGGCTGTTGTCGGCAACACTCTCCGATGGGGAGTTGAGCCGTCCAGCCCGTCTGATCGACGCCATGCGCTATTCGAGCCTTGGTGGTGGCAAGCGGTTTCGACCCTTTCTGGTCGTGGAATGCGCCGCCCTGTTCGATGTCGCGCGATCGCAGGCTTTGATGGCCGGCGCGGCTCTCGAATGCGTGCATTGCTATTCGCTGGTGCATGACGATCTGCCCGCCATGGACAACGACGATTTAAGACGCGGACAGCCCACAGCGCACAAAGCCTTCGACGAGGCTACCGCCATTCTCGCGGGCGACGGGCTTCTCACCTTCGCCTTCGACATCCTTGCCAAGCCGCAGACCCATCCCGATCCGGCTGTCCGCATTGAACTCGTCAGCGCACTTGCCCGCGCCGCCGGCCTGGGCGGCATGGTCGGCGGGCAAATGCTGGATCTCGCCGCAGAGGGCCGTTTTGCCGGTAATGGGCCACAACGGCTCGGCGAGAACGAGGTACGCACCCTGCAGGCGATGAAGACCGGCGCGCTGCTGCGGTTCGCCTGCGAGGCCGGCGGGATGCTTGGATCGGCGACGGCTTCGCAACGCCGAGCACTTGAGCGGTATGGATCTGCCGTTGGCCAAGCCTTCCAAATCGCTGACGATCTGCTTGACCTCGAAGGTGATCCCGCGCTTGTCGGCAAACAGACCGGTAAGGACGCCGTTGCGGGCAAGGCGACCATGGTCGCAGTGCTTGGAGTTGCCGGCGCAAAAGCCCGGCTTAAGCAGCTTGTCGCAGAAGCGGAACAAGCGCTGGCCCCGTTCGGATCCGCCGCCGCGATCCTGGTCGAAGGTGCGAATTTCGTTGCCGACCGACACGCTTAGGTCATGGTCGCGACGCATAAGCGCCGAACTGCAACCGTTTGATTAGCCGCCTCATTGCCAAGATTGAAAAAAGTTCCCCCTCGAGGCCAATTGAAGTTCCCTTCCGCGAACTTATCTCCCGTTAAGTCGCGCAGCCGTAGCCGATTGACGGGAACCAAACGCGGTCCGGGCCTTTTTGTGGAATTCGGAACCTAAACCGCCATGACTATGCACACGCGATGGACCATCTGCACCGCTGCCGCCCTGTTCTTGGCGCCATTGCTTCTGCCGTCAGACGCTCCGTTTGGGTCGGCCACGACCGTACTTGCTCAGGGCGGGTTCGACCCGCAACCGTCCGTCCATCATCATCGCAGAGCGGCGCATCCAGGGCCGGACGCGCAAAACCGGCGGCGTCCGTACATCGCGCGCAGAAGGCTGGCTACACCATCGGCCGCATCGAGCGGGCCGCCGCAACCGCCGCCGCGCGTCACCTTCACCGCCGCCGAGGACGCGGTCGCGATTATTCCAGGAATGCCGGATGCTCGTTTCTGGGCAGACTCGACGACGGACTTCATCAACGCACTTCCGGCGCAGCCCGGCCCTTGGCTCGTCCTCTCCAGCGGTGGAGGGGACGGTGCTTTTGGAGCTGGCCTGCTCGTCGGCTTGAGCGCTGCGGGAAATCGCCCAAATATTCGGTCGTCACCGGCGTCAGCACGGGGGCGCTGATGGCGCCCTTTATCTTTGCCGGGCCGCGCTATGACGATGCGTTACGTGAGACCTACACCAAGATCAGTGCAGCCGACGTCTTCGAGGCTGGGCGGACTGCCGAAAGCTTTGTCGATTCGTGGCCGCTCAAGGAAACGATCGCGAAGAAGGTGACACCGCGAGCTGCTGGCGGATGTCGCCGCCGAGCATCGGCGCGGCCGCCGCCTGTTCGTCACCTCATTTGATGTTGACGCCGAACGCCCTGTCGTCTGGAACATGGGCGCGATTGCCGCTCATGGCGGCGAAGACGGGCTGGCGTTGTTTCGCAGTGTCCTGCTTGCCTCAACTGCTCTTCCGGGAGCTTTCCCGCCCGTGCTGATTGACGTCGAGGCGAACGGCAAACGCTTTGCGGAAATGCACGTGGACGGCGGCGTCGGCGGACAGCTCTTCGTCGCGCCTGGGCCGTTGCTGCTGCCAACCAGCGATTACCGGCTGCCGGCGACCCAACTCTATATTGTCGTCAATACCGGACTTGAGCGCGACTTTCAGGTCGTTGACCGTTTCGTTCCCACGATTCTGACCCAAGTCGTCGGTGCCGCCGTAAAAGTCGACACGCGATTAATGCTCGACATCGCTTACGCCGTCGCCAAGCGCAGCGGCGTTGGCTTCAATGTTGCCGCCATTCCCCCAAGCTTCAACGCACCAAGCAAGGGTCCTTTCGATCCCGGTTACATGGGGCCGTTGTTCCAGGCCGGCTACGAACAGGGCAAAAGCGCGACGCCTTTCGCCAACGAACCGCCGCCCTATCCAGGCGGGTCGTCCCCGCGATCGAGTCAGAATGAAAAAACCGGAGCGAATTGATGATGAAGGTTTTGCGCTCGATTTTTGCTGTTACCGTTGCCGTTGCTGCATTGTGTAGCGGTGGGGAGCGTTCCGACCAACGCCGTAGCGCGCGTTGGCCCCTTTGACGGCGAATGGAGCGTGGTAATTCAAACACGTCGCGGCGATTGCGGCCCTGCCTACCGATACGCCCTGCGTATCGCCAGCGGCCGGGTGTTCTCACCAGACCCAAGCTATCAGGCCAGCGGCACGGTTGCGTCGAACGGCGCGATCAGGGTAGTCGTCTCGCGAGGTGACCAGTACGCAGCCGGCTCCGGTCGGTTGAGTGGCCATGCCGGCCGTGGGCGGTGGCGCACCGGAAAAAACGAGTGTTCTGGCGAATGGGCGGCCGAGCGGCGGGGCTGGTAACACGGCGTGAGCACGGAGCCGCCCGGGTCGCCGAGCAGAACAATAGAACCCGAGAGTAAATTCAGAGAGTAAATTGATGAAATACGTCCTGCGCTCGATCTTTGTCCTGACGATTGTCGCATTGGCGGCGATCGAGCGCGAGCATCAAATCCGACGCCGCCGGACGGACCATCTATGACGGGGAGTGGAGCGTCGACATCGTCACCGTCCGTGGCGATTGCGAGCACTCGCTGCGCTACTCCGTGCGCATTGTCGGCGGCAAGGTACATGCCGGCGAAATCTCTTACGATCTCGCCGGCGCGGTGACCCGCGGCGGCGAGATCCACGTGACCGTCGCGGAGAAAGGCCGCTCCGCAAGCGGCACCGGCAAGCTGACCCGCGATGCCGGCCACGGACAATGGCACACCTCAACGAACCAGTGTGCCGGCCACTGGACGGCCGCGCGGCGCAGCTAGACTAGGCCGCGCCGCTTTATTTAGCGGTTGCCGGTTCAGCCGGTTTTGCGCGCGGCGACGTTGGCGTTCCACCACGGGCAAACGTCGCTAGCGCGCAAATAATTGCCGTCCATGACATTGAGCGGAACGCGGCCGCCAGCCTCGGCGACGCTGATCCGCAGGTCGCGCGCCTCCTCGCGCTTTTCCGGCGGCAACCACATGCGATCGTGGCCCCAAAGGCTCGGGCCGTCTTTGCGCTCCTGCGGCGTCCAACTCTCGAGATCGATGGTGCGGCCACCCCAGCCGTATTCGACCAGGAATGCCGACGGCGACCATGAATAGAACGACGTAACGTGATCGTTGGCATGGCGGCCGAACGTGGTGCCGATCATTTCGGGCTTGCGCAGCGCCAGATCGTAGGCTTGGCCGACATCATCGAGGTAACACAGCTCGAACATCAGATGATGAATGCCGTTCTTCCCGCTCTCGATGAAGGCGATGCTGTGGTGACGTGGGTTGACGTGGAAGAAATACGCCTTGAACGGCCGCACGAAATAGTCACTGAGCCGAAAACCCAGAATGTCGGTATAGAACGGCACGACTTCATCGATCCGTTCGGCCGTCAGGACGGCGTGGCCCATGCCGAGCGGACCGGTACGGAATCCGGAAATCGAACGTCCCGGCCTGAATGGCTCGGGCGCAATTTCGGCGCCGTAGAAGGCTTCAAGCCGGTTGCCGATCGGATCGGCAAAGACGATCAAATCCTTGACGCGCCGTTCCTCCGCAAGCGCACGTGAGCCGCGCGCAACTTTCACCCCGCATTTTTCCAGGTGCGTCGCCAGCGCGTCGAGCGCGGTGGCATCGGCGACTTCCCAGCCGTAGAAGGAGGGGCCTTCGTCTTGCGTCGGCGTGAACGATCACGCGTTGCTTGCGGTCATCCATGCGCAGCGCCAATGTGCCGCGGCTCTTGTCCACGAGTTGCATGCCGAGAAAGCGCGTACCGTATGTCGACCACTCGTCGAGATCCTTGGCGCGAATCCCAACATATCCCAAAGCTGCCAAGCCCATCGCGGCGCTCTCCTGCCTAAGCTTTTATTTTATCATATTGAAGCTAATAGGTAAATTGTCCGCCGCAAGTCACCCCCCAAATGCCCCTTAATCGAAGCCTTGAAACCTGCAGAAATCCGCCAGCGGAGCGCGCGGCGAACGGAAACTGTTCGCGGCGTGGGTGTGATCGCCATAACCAATAGAGACCGCGCAGAATAGCATTTGCTCCGGCGGCATGTTCACGAACGACCGGACAATATGGTGCAAGCGCGCCCATGATTCCTGCGAGCAGGTATCGAGCCCGTAGCCACGAGCGAGAAACATCAGCGCGTGGATATAGCCGCCCAGATCGGCCCATTGGCCCGGCCCGAGCTTTCGGTCGATGGCGACGAAGAGCGCGACCGGTGCGTTGAAAAATTCATAGTTGCGCTTGTGTTGCTGAAATCGCAGATCCGCATCGTCGTAGGGAACACCGAGGGCGCCGTAGAGCTGAACGCCGTGATGCTCGCGGCGTGATTTGTAGGGATCCCACATCGTCTTCGGGTAGATCGTATATTCCGCATCGACTTTGCGTGGATCGTGCGCGGCGATGTAATCGGCGACCTGGCGTTTAAGCTCGGCGAGCGCCGCGCCGGTGAGCGCATAAACATACCAGGGCTGCAGATTGCCGCCTGAAGCAGCACGCGCGGCGCGCATGATGAGTTCGCGCACGACTTGCGGGTCGACCGGTTTGTCGAGGAACCGGCGGCAGGAGAACCGCGAGTCGACCGCTTCGAATACATCCATGTTGTGCTTTTCCAGTTCGTCCCTTCAGGGCGCTTTAAATACACGTATTGACGGTCGCGCCGCCAATCGCCGATCTGCCGTGCCACCGCCGGTCGCGCCGCAGCGATGCCGCAGGTGACAGAAAGGGACCCACGATGAGAGTTGTCTCAGCCTTGCAGCGGCTGCTGAAGGCTCGGCTGCGCGCTATGCCTGCAGCTGCCGCGTTGTGTCGTCGAACAGTTCCTCGACCGAATAGCGCTTCGGAATAAGTTTCATCTCCAGGCAATAGCTGCTCATCAGATCAAGCGCAGTTTTGACGGCATCGAAACCGAATGGCGCGAAGTCGATTGCACCGGCTTTCGGCAGGCCCGCAGCCGTTTTGCTCGCCAGCAGCATGCGGAAGACCTCGCGTACCGCGTCCGGATCCGACTTCGAAAGACTGTCCTTGACGACGATCATGTGATTGATCGGCACGGTGCGGTACTTTGCGTACCAGTCTCTCCCCGCCCCTTCGGCGTCGGCAATCACACTCTTCAATCGCGGATCGGTCGGCATCTCGCCGCCGAAAATCGCGGCATCGAGCTCGCCGTCGAGCAGCATCTTGGTAATGTCTTTGCCCGCGGCCGCACGCTCAACTCCCGGCGGATCGCGATATTCAGCAACATGCGCGTCCTCGAACGTCACCCAATTCACCTTGCCGAGGTCGAGCCCATAGTCCTTCCAGAGAATGCCGCGAATCCACGCCCCCGTCGTCTGCGAGAACGCGCGTACGCCGACCCGGCGGCCCGGGAGATCCTCCACCTTCAGCGTTCCGCGTTCCGCGTTGTAAAGCAGCGCGCTCTGCTGAAACCGCCCCAGCGTCGTCGCCGGCAGCAGCATGAGCGGCTTGCCGTAAGCCTTCGCCTGCAGATAGGTGACAATCGCCATTTCGCAGACGTCGAACTTCAGTTCACGCACCATCATCAGGAAGGCGCGATTGACCGGGTTGACCTCGGTAAAGTTCAACGCCACCCGATCCGATTTGATGTCGCCGCTTTTCAGCGCCTTGGTGTGAGGGTAATTCCCAATGCAGGCGCTCAGGGTTTCAATTTTATCGGCCGCAATAGCATTCATAATGCACTCATCCGCTTAGCCCCCCGATCCTAAGATCTGGCACGGCCCGACACCAGTCCTGCTTAGGGCTGCGGACGTCATCGTGCAATCTGTGACGAAGCGAGCCGAGTAGAACGCCGCGGCCAGCCCGGTTAGGAGCCTAAGCGCGAAGCCCCGCTGTCGTGCCCAATCCCTCGCTACCCGCTGTCGGCATTTAGGACGGGGACGAAGAGCCGCTGCAACGCTTGCCGCTCGATTGGTTTTTGCAGAACGGGCACATGGCTGAACCGATCGTCGACCGTATCGGCCTCGTAGCCGGTAATGAAAACGAACGGAACGCCGCGGGCCGACAGTATGTCTGCAACCGGATAAGCCATCCCGTCGCCGAGATTAATATCGAGGATAGCGGCGTCGTAGTCGGTTGCTTTCGCCGCCACCAAAGCTTCAGAGGCTCGGCCGATCGGCCCGACGACCGAATGCCCGTATTCGGTTAGAAATTCCTGTATCATCATGGCAACGAGTGCTTCGTCCTCGACAACCAGCACGCGTCGCCCGTATGCGATCTTGGGCGGTAACGGCCCGGCATCCGCGCCGTTGCCGGCCTTTTTTGCCTGGGCCGGGCCTGTCGTTTCACGGTGCGGGATAGATAAAGTGCACCGCATTCCTTGAGGGTTCCAATCGAACACCGCCTTACCGCCAAGCTGGTTCTCGATGCTGGCGCGGATCACGTTCAAACCGAAGCTGCGGGCCGGCGGTGGCGCAATGGTCGGACCGCCGCTCTCCTGCCACAGCAGGACAACGCTGTCCGGCTGCGTTGTCCAGGTCACACTGACGGTGCCCGCCACTGACGACAATGCGCCGTGTTTCGCTGCGTTGGTTGCCATCTCATGCAGCGCGAGAGCCAGCCCTTGGGCCACGTGCGGCAACAGCGAAACCTTCGGTCCGGCGATTTTGACTTTCTCGGCCTCGGCGATCCGATAGGGAGCGAGTTCCTCCGCCACCAGCGCGCCGAGGTCGGCGCCATGCCAACGCGAGTCCGACAGCAGCGCATGGGCGCGTGCTAGCGCCTTGATCCGGCCTTCGACCGCGGCGACGTATCCGTCGACGCTGCTTGCGCGCGTAAGCCTGACAATCGACTGCACCACCGCAAGCGCATTGCGGGCGCGATGATCAACTTCGCGCGCCAGCAAATCCTGGCGTTCTTCGGCTTCCTTGCGCTTGGTGATGTCAATGGCGGTGCCGATCACGCGTACGCACTTTTCATTCGCGTCGAAAATGCCCCGGCCTTTCGCTGCCACCCAGCGAATAATCCCGTCTTCCTTTCCGATGGTGCGGTACTCGACATCGTAAAGCGCCCGCTTTTCCGGGTCGCAAGCTGCGGCATAAGCCGCGACGGTCGCTTCCTTATCGTCCGGATGCAACCCGGCATAGAAGTCTGCCATACTCACCGGGACGTCCGGCGATATGCCGAACATGGCTTTAACGCGCGGCGGCCAGAACAGCGTATCGGTCACGTTGTCGACGTCCCAAAGGCCGATTTCGGCGGCCTCGGTCGCCAGCCGCAATTGCTGTTCGCTGTCAAGCAGACGCGCGGCTGAGGCCTCGAGTTCCGCAGTGCGCTCGGCGACCCGTCGCTCCAGCTCGTAATTGAATCGTTCGAGCTCGCGCGTCTTACGATAGAGTTCGGCGAACACCTTGACCTTGGCTCGCAACACCGCCGGTACGACCGGCACCGGCACATAGTCGACCGCACCCATCTCGTAACCGCGCAGCCGGTCGACATCGTCCACCTGGATGGCGGAGATGAAAATAATCGCCGTGCGCTGAAATCGCGGATGGTCGCGGATCATCGCTGCAAGCTGGAAGCCATCCAGTTCGGGCATACAGACGTCGATCAGCACGACTGCGGCGTCGTTCTTGAGCAGGAATTCCAACGCTTCCCGCGCCGATGACGCCTTGACGAGGTTCTCTCCGAGATCGCGAAGAATTTCTTCGCTGGCGAGCAGCTTCGCCGGCTGGTCGTCCACCAACAGGACGTTCACTTTATCGTTCATGGACCGGATTGCCTAGCGATGGAGCCACATCCTCAGTGCAGAGAGGAGCTGTTCGGTGTTGACCGGCTTGGCGAGATAGTCGGAAGCACCCGCCTCAAGGCACTTCTCCCGGTCGCCCTTCATGGCCTTGGCGGTCAGAGGCGATAATCGGCAGACGGCGATAGGCCGAATTGCCGCGGATATTCTCGATCGTCTGATAGCCGTCCATTTCCGGCATCATGATGTCCATGAGCACGATCGCAAGCTCCGGCGTCTGCTCGATGAGCTCGATTGCCTCGCTGCCGGTGGTCGCGGTCAAGACATGCATACCGCGGCGTTCCAGCACGCTGGACAGCGCGAAGATGTTGCGCAGAGTCGTCGTCCACCAGGAGAACGGTGCGGCCGATCAGGTCCTCATCGGACGAGTTGAGCCGTTCCAGCATGCGCTGCTTCTCGGCCGGAAGGTCGGCGAAGACGCGGTGCAGGAACAGCGCGGTCTCGTCGAGCAGCCGCTCCGGCAATTCGACGCCCTTAACGACGATGCTGCGCGCCATGGTGTGCAGC
The DNA here is from genome assembly GCA_963759345.1 of uncultured Alphaproteobacteria bacterium. Taxonomy (GTDB): domain Bacteria; phylum Pseudomonadota; class Alphaproteobacteria; order Rhizobiales; family Xanthobacteraceae; genus BOG-931. Next base: position 51,743 of record CAVWYW010000015.1, on the reverse strand, counting down.
TGGGCGTCCTCGTTGGCCGACAATTCACGGCCGGTGAACACGACAACCGGTACGTCGGCCAACGCCTGCTCGCCGCGCATGCATTCAAGCACCTCGAAGCCCGACATGTCCGGCAGGCGAAGATCGAGCACGACGCAGTCGCAGGCATCCTGACGCAGGATATCGAGCGCTTCCTTGCCGGTGCTGGCGCTGACGATCTCGATATCGTCGTGACCGAGGAGTTCCTGGATGCTCAACTGCTCGGCGGTGCTGTCTTCGACGACCAGCAGACGCCGGCGGCGCGGCTGCGAGAACTCTTTGATCCTGGTCAGCGCCTCGGAAATCCCTTCGCGTGTCGTCGGCTTGGTCACGAACGAGAATGCGCCGCGTGCGAGCCCGTGCTGACGATCTTCGTCGAGCGTGACGATCTGCACGGGTATGTGGCGCGTGAGCGGGTTCTGCTTGAGCTGACTGAGCACGTTCCAGCCAAGCATGTCGGGCAGAAACACGTCGAGCGAGACGGCGGTTGGCTGGTACTGCTTGGCAAGATCGAGCGCATCGTCGCCGCGCATCGCCAGCAGAACCTTAAAGCCCTTGTCACGCGCGAGATCGAGGAGGATGCGGGCATAGTGCGGATCGTCCTCGACGATGAGCAGAATGGCGTCGCCCGGCTGGATTTCCAGCCGGTCGTCCGGGATCTGCTCCACCGCGCGTTCCACCGATACCGCGGGTGTCGGAACTGCGCTTGGCGCCGCCGGACGCGGCACGGTGCTCGAACCGACATACTTTACTGGCAGATAAAGCGTGAAGGTCGATCCGGAGTTTGTTGCGCTGCGCAGATGGATTTCGCCGCCGAGGAGGCTTGCGAGCTCGCGGCTGATGGCGAGACCAAGGCCGGTGCCGCCGTACTTGCGGCTGGTCGAGGCATCCGCCTGCTGGAAGGCTTCGAAGATGATCTTCTGCTTCTCGAGCGGAATGCCAATGCCGGTGTCGGAAACTTCGAACGCCACGACGCCTGAAGCCTGACCCAGAACCGGATGCCCCGCGCTCCAGCCGCCGACAGCTGCGGATACGTTGAGCCGCACGCCGCCTTGAGCCGTAAACTTGAACGCGTTCGACAACAGGTTCTTGAGCACCTGCTGCAGACGTTTCGAGTCGGTGGTGATGCTGCGGCCAAGGTTCGGATCGACGTGAACATCGAACGACAGCTGCCGCGTTTCCGCCTCGTGACGGAACGGCCGGGCAACCATATCCACGAGGTTTGAGAAGAATATCTCCTCCGCGTCGACGGTAACGGTCCCGGACTCGATCTTCGACAGATCCAGGATGTCGCTGATCAGGTTGAGGAGGTCGGTACCGGCGCCGTGGATGGTTCTGGCAAACTCGACCTGCTTTCCGGTGAGGTTGCCCTCGGGATTCTCGGTGAGCTGCTGGCCAAGGATCAAAATCGAGTTCAACGGCGTGCGCAGCTCGTGCGACATGTTGGCCAGGAATTCCGATTTGTACTTCGAGGTCAGCGCCAGCTCGGTCGCCTTCTCCTCAAGCGCACGGCGGGCCTGCTCGATTTCCTGGTTCTTGCGCTCGACTTCGACGTTACGTTCGGCGAGTTGCTGAGCCTTTTGCTCAAGCTGCTCGTTGGTCTGCTGCAGTTCTTTCTGTTGCGCCTGCAATTCGCCGGCGAGCTGCTGCGACTGCTTGAGCAAGCCTTCGGTCTGCATCGTCGCTTCGATCGAATTGAGCACGATGCCGATCGAGGTCGTGAGCTGTTCCAGGAACATCGTCTGCAGCGCGGTGAATTCGTGAATCGAGGCGAGTTCGATCACCGCCTTGACCTGGCTCTCGAACAGCACCGGCAGCACAATATTGTTGCGCGGCTTGACCTTGAATAAAGCCGAGCCGATCGGCACGGTGCTATCCGGCATCTCGGTGATCAGCATGCGGCGCTTGTCGACCGCACACTGGCCGATAAGGCCTTCGCCCAACCGCAACGTCTGCGCGTGACCGTTGGCGCCATCGTCGGCATAAGCCGAGAGGAGTTTGAGGCCGGGCTTCTCTTCGTTTTCCATCTGGTAGATGACGCCCTGGTGGGCGTTCACCAGAGGGGTCAATTCGGAAAGCAATAGCCGGCCGACCGTGGTCAGGTCGCGCTGGCCCTGCAACATGTTGGTGAATTTCGCCAGGTTGGTCTTGAGCCAATCCTGCTCGGTATTGCGGTCGGTGGTGAGCCGCAAATTGTCGATCATCGTGTTGATGTTGTCTTTGAGCTCGGCCACCTCGCCGCGCGCTTCAACCTGAATCGAACGCGTCAGGTCGCCTTTGGTGACCGCGGTCGCCACCTCGGCGATGGCGCGAACCTGAGTGGTCAGGTTCGCGGCCAGGAGGTTGACGTTACCCGTCAGGTCCTTCCACGTGCCGGCCGCGCCCGGCACGTTGGCCTGTCCACCGAGACGGCCTTCGACGCCAACCTCGCGCGCCACGGTCGTGACCTGGTCCGCGAAGGTCGCGAGCGTGTCGGTCATGTTGTTGATGGTTTCGGCAAGCGCCGCCACCTCGCCTTTCGATTTCACCGCGAGGTTTTGCTTGAGGTCGCCGTTGGCCACGGCGGTCACCACCTTGACGATGCCGCGCACCTGTTCGGTGAGGTTGGCGGCCATGACGTTGACGGTGTCGGTCAGATCCTTCCAGGTGCCGGCTACGCCTGGGACTTGCGCCTGGCCGCCGAGCAGACCTTCGGTACCGACCTCGCGGGCGACGCGGGTGACTTCCGAAGCGAAGCCGTTGAGCTGATCGACCATGGTGTTGATGGTGTTTTTCAGCTCCAGAATCTCGCCCTTCACGTCGACGGTGATCTTGCGCGACAGGTCGCCGCGAGCGACCGCGGTCGTCACCTCGGCGATGTTGCGCACCTGCGTCGTCGAGATTCGCCGCCAGGAGGTTGACGTTGTCGGTCAGGTCCTTCCAGGTGCCGGCGACGCCAGGCACCACGGCCTGACCGCCGAGCCGGCCGTCGGTGCCGACTTCGCGGGCGACGCGGGTCACTTCGGCGGCGAAGGAGCGCAGCTGCTCGACCATCGTGTTGAGTGTTTCCTTGAGCAGCAGCATCTCGCCGCGCACGTCGACGGTGATCTTCTTCGACAGGTCGCCGCCGGCGATGGCGGTCGCCACCTCGGCGATGTTGCGGACCTGCGCGGTCAAGTTCGACGCCATGAAGTTGACGTTGTCGGTCAAATCTTTCCAAGTACCGGCAACGCCCGGCACTTGCGCCTGGCCGCCGAGTTTTCCTTCGGTGCCGACCTCGCGGGCCACGCGGGTGACTTCCGAGGCGAACGCGTTGAGCTGATCGACCATCGTGTTGATGGTGTTTTTCAGCTCCAGAATTTCGCCCTTCACGTCGACCGTGATCTTGCGCGACAGATCGCCGCGGGCGACGGCGGTCGTCACCTCGGCGATGTTGCGCACTTGCGCAGTCAAATTGCCGGCCATCGAATTGACCGAGTCGGTCAGGTCCTTCCACGTGCCGGCCACGCCCGGGCACGTTCGCCTGGCCGCCGAGGCGGCCTTCGGTACCGACCTCGCGGGCAACGCGCGTCACCTCGCCGGCGAAGCGGTTGAGCTGGTCCACCATGGTGTTGAGCGTTTCCTTCAGCTGCAGGATTTCGCCGCGCACATCGACCGTGATCTTGCGGCGAGAAGTCGCCGCTGGCGATGGCGGTCGCCACTTCGGCGATGTTACGCACCTGACGCCGTCAGGTTGCCGATGCCATCGAGTTCACCGAGTCGGTCAGATCCTTCCAGGTGCCGCCGACGCCGGGCACGCTGCGCCTGGCCGCCGAGCTTGCCTTCGGTGCCGACTTCGCGCGCGACGCGCGTCACTTCGGCAGCAAAGGCGTTGAGCTGATCGACCATCGTGTTGAGCGTGTCTTTCAGCTCGAGAATTTCGCCGCGCACGTCCACGGTAATCTTGCGCGAAAGGTCGCCGCGGGCGACGGCGGTGGCGACTTCGGCGATGTTGCGCACCTGGCCGGTGAGGTTCGAGGCCATGGAGTTGACGCTAGTCGGTCAAGTCCTTCCAGGTGCCGGCGACGCCGCGCACCAGCGCCTGGCCGCCGAGCTTGCCTTCGGTACCGACTTCGCGGGCGACGCGGGTCACTTCGCCGAAGCGAACGCGTTGAGCTGGTCCACCATCGTGTTGATGGTGTCTTTCAGCTCGAGAATTTCGCCGCGCACGTCGACGGTGATCTTCTTGGACAAGTCGCCGGAGGCGATGGCGGTGGAGACTTCGGCGATGTTGCGCACCTGCGCGGTTAGGTTCGACGCCATCGAGTTGACCGAGTCGGTCAAGTCCTTCCAGGTGCCGGCAACGCCGAGCACGTTGGCCTGACCGCCGAGCGCCCTTCGGTGCCGACTTCGCGGGCGACGCGCGTCACCTCGCCGGCGAACGCGTTGAGCTGGTCCACCATCGTGTTGATGGTTTCCTTGAGCTGCAGGATCTCGCCGGAGACGTTCACCGTGATCTTCTTCGACAAGTCGCCGCCGGCGATGGCGGTGGCCACGTCGGCGATGTTGCGGACCTGCGCCGTGAGGTTGCCGGCCATGAAGTTGACGCTGTCGGTCAGATCCTTCCAGGTGCCGGCGACGCCCGGCACCTGCGCCTGGCCGCCGAGCTTGCCTTCGGTGCCGACCTCGCGGGCGACGCGGGTAACTTCGGAGGCGAAGCCGTTGAGCTGGTCGACCATCGTGTTGATGGTGTCTTTCAGTTCGAGAATTTCGCCGCGCACGTCCACCGTGATCTTGCGCGACAGGTCGCCGCGGGCCACCGCCGTCGTCACGTGCGCGATGTTGCGCACCTGATCGGTGAGGTTGCCGCACATGGCGTTGACCGAGTCGGTCAAATCCTTCCAGGTGCCGGCAACGCCGGGCACGATCGCCTGGCCGCCGAGCTTGCCGTCGGTGCCGACCTCGCGAGCGACGCGGGTGACTTCCGAGGCGAAGGAGCGCAGCTGATCGACCATCGTATTGATGGCTTCCTTGAGCTGCAGAATTTCGCCGCGCACGTCGACGGTGATCTTCTTCGACAGGTCGCCGTTCGCCACCGCGATCGTCACCTCGGCGATGTTGCGAACCTGGGCGGTGAGGTTCGAGGCCATTGAGTTGACGCTCTCGGTGAGGTCCTTCCACACGCCGGTCACTTCGCGCACCTGCGCCTGACCGCCGAGCTTGCCCTCGGTACCGACTTCGCGCGCGACGCGCGTCACCTCCGAGGTGAACACGTTGAGCTGCTTGATCATCGTGTTGACGATCTCAGCCGAACGGAGGAACTCGCCCTGCAACGGCCGGCCATCGACGTCGAGCGCAACCGTCCGGAGAAGATCGCCCTGCGCGACCGCGGCAATAGCCCGCGTCACTTCCGTCGTCGGCCACAGGAGATCGTCGATCAGCGAGTTGACGGAAGATTCCATCTCGCCCCAGGCGCCCTCGGAAAGACCGAAACGCACACGCTGGCGGGTCTTACCCTCCCGTCCGACCACCTGGCCGACGCGTTCGAGCTGCTTGGCCATGCGCTGATTGGCGGCAACGATTTCGTTGAAGGTATCGGCGACCTTGCCCATGACGCCGACCCGGTGCCCGGCCATGCGGACCGAAAAGTCGCCAACACGCATCGCCTGAAGCGCATGCAAAAGCTCCTGCAGCTGCAAAGCCTCGCTACCGTTGAGATTGGCCGATTGGGTTTTGGCGAGCGAAGCGGCAGCAGCCGCGGCAGCGGCGCCGTTCTTTTTGGTAGCGCCTGCTACGCCGGAAGTGCGGGGCATTGACGTCTCCGAGTGCGTAATAGTGCCGCGCCACTCGATGAGAGCGGCGGCACCAGGACCTGACTGAACGACGAGCGACGGGAAAAACGGCCAGACTTGCCGGCGGCGGCACGTAGCCGCGCTTGACCGCTAGGCCTCGATCTTCCCCCTCACTTGACTCCTCCTGAGCCGTAACGCGAACGCATTCGGCGCACGAATGTTCCTGACACCACAGGCGGAGGGTGAAAATTTTCTAACGTCTCGGGGAGCCTGCTTCGAAAGCCAGTTTGGCGACCGCTCGTGAGCGGAGCTATCGCAGCACCCTCGTATAGAACTTATACTATTGAAATATTTAGATAATTTCGACGTTCACCGTTTCAGATATCGGGCTCGGCCCGGCTGCGGCGCCTGCACGCGGCGATCAAGGTATTACGGAGCAGACAGGCAATGGTCATCGGCCCGACCCCGCCCGGAACCGGGGTGATTGAGCCGGCAATCCCTTGGGCCTCGGCAAAAGCCACGTCACCAACAAGCTTCGATTTTCCCTCAGACGCCGCAACCCGGTTAATGCCAACGTCGATGACGACAGCGCCGGGCTTGATCCAGCCGCCTTTGACCATCTCGGGCTGACCCACCGCGGCGACGAGGATATCGGCGCGCCGAAGGACGGCCGGAAGGTCGCGCGTTTTCGAGTGCGCGATCGTCACCGTGCAACTCTCGGCGAGGAGCAACGCCGCCATCGGCTTGCCGACAATGTTTGAGCGGCCGAGCACGACCGCATCGGCGCCGGTCAAAGCGGGCAGCGTGTCGCGCAGCAGCAGCAGGCAGCCATAGGGCGTACAGGGAACCAGCGCCTTTCGCAGTCCACCACTCCACAACTGTCCGACATTTTTCGCATGAAAGCCGTCAACGTCTTTGCGGGGATCTATTGCATCGATAACGCGCTGCGGGTCGATGTGCTTCGGCAGCGGCAGTTGCACCAGAATGCCATCGACCCGGTCGTCGGCGTTGAGCCTGGCGATCAGTGCCAGCAGCTCGGCTTCGCTGATCGTCGCCGGCAAGGTCTCCTGAAAACTCTGGATACCCGCGGCGGTCGCCGCCTTGCCCTTGTTACGCACATAGACCTGGCTCGCTGGATCCTCGCCGACGAGGACGGCGCAAAGGCCGGGCGCAATGCCCGCCTCAACCTTTAGTTTCGCCGTCGCGGCAGCCACGTCGGCGACCAGCCGGTCCGCGCGCGCCTTGCCGTCGATGCGTTTAGTAACGATCATTACTGACTCCGCTCCGATCCAACCGCTCGTGATGCGTCACACCGCCGCGGCTTTTGCCTGTGTCCTGACGGCGATTTTGCTATCACGAAAACGGCGTGCGAAAATATGGAAAATCAAGAGCACCGCTTGGGGCGCCTGCCCCGGACAGAATGCGGCGTACAAAGGGAAATCATGCCAGGGAGATCAATCATGAAAATCATTGGTGCAGTTGCAGCCTCGCTGCTCGCATTTTGCGGGCTGGGAACCGCCCACGCGGAAACAATCAAGGTGGGCGTGGTATTGCCCTATTCGGGCCCGAACGCCGATCTTGGGCATTCAGATCGACAGGGCTTACGACCTTTATCTCAAGCTACACGCCAAAGACCTGGGCGATCACAAGATCGAACTGATCAAGCGCGATGAAGGGCCGCCGTCGGGCGCCAACGCCAGAACGGTGGTCACCGAACTCGTCACCAACGACAAAGTGAAAGCTGCTGGCCGGCTTCGTGTTCTCGCCTGGCAGCAATCGCCGCTGCGCCGCTCGCGACGCAGGCAAAAATTCCGATGCTGATCTCCAACGCCGGAACCGCGTGGATCACGACGCTGTCGCCCTACATCGTGCGCTTCTCGTTCAGCATGTGGGACCCCGCCTATCCGATGGGCACCTACGCGGCGACCAAATACGGCTGCAAGACGGCCGCGACGGGCTTCACCGACTTTCCTCCCGGTCAGGACTCTTCGCTCGCCTTCAAGACCGCGTTCGAAAAGGCAGGCGGCAAAGTCGTCGACGAAGTCCGTATGGGCCCACCCGGCCCGGTGCCCGACTTCACGCCGCTGTTCCAGCGGGTCAAGGATGAGCATCCGGATTGCTTCTATGTCTTCGTTCCATCCGGATCGCACGCCGGCGGCGTGATGAAGACCTATGGCGATCTCGGCATGCGCCAAGCCGGCGTTCGGCTCATCGGTCCCATGGACCTCATTCCCGACTACCAACTCGCGCATATGAGCGACGCGGCAATCGGACTGGTGGTCGTGGCGAGCTATGCCGACGACCTGGACACTCCGCTCAACAAGGAATTCGTGAAAGCGTGGCACGAGGCCTACGGTCCGGATTCCTATCCCGATTTCGAGTCGGCCGCTGGCATGGACACGATGGCGGCGATTTTTGACGTCATCAACAAGCTGAACGGCAACCTCGACGATGGCGCCAAGGTGGTCGAGACACTCAAGGGCTGGAAGCACGTCGGCCCGCGCGGCCAGATCGAGATCGATCCACAGACGCGCGACGTGATCCAACCCGAGCGCGTTGAGGAAGTGATCAAAAAGCCGGACGGCAAGCTCGGCGTCAAAATCCTGGAGACCTTACCCGCAGGTGAAAGACGAATGTAAAGCGCAGAAAGTCGGACGCTGCGCTTCGGGCACCTAGGCAAGCCCGCCTAACGGCACATTCGGCGTTTGCGTCGGCGGTTGCAGGCGGTATCTTCCGCTTGCGGCCGCCGCCAAACACCGAGATCGAAGCTTGTCGCCCGTGGTTAACACCGTCGTCAGTATCCTGTTCGATGGTCTGGCCTGGGCCATGTTCCTGTTCATCATCTCCGTCGGACTTTCAGTCACGATGGGGCTCATGGGCGTCGTCAACCTCGCGCATGGCGCGTTCGCCATGGCCGGCGGCTATCTGGTGTTGACCGCCACGGCGAGCTGGGGCGTGCCGTTTCTGGCGTCGCTCGTCATCACGTTTTTGGTCGTCGGCGCCGTCAGCGTCATCTTCGAGCGGACGCTCTATTCCGAGCTCTACGGCGCGAGCGAACTCGATCAGGTGCTGCTTGACCATCGGCCTCGCCTTCATGGCGATCGCGGCCTACACCTATTTTTACGGCCCGCTGCCGAAGACGATCCACGTTCCCGATTATCTCGCGGGCGAGCTTCGCTTCGGCGCGACGCTCGTTTCCGACCTATCGGGTCTTTCTGATCGTCGTCGGGGCCGGGCTCGTGGCGGCGCTCTGGTACGGGTTCGACCGCACCAATATCGGCGCCAAGATTCGCGCCGCCGTCGACAATCGGCGCATGGCGCAGTCGATCGGAATCAATGTCGATCGCCTGTTCACGATCACGTTTGCGGTCGGGAGCGGACTTGCGGCGCTCGGCGGCGGTCTCGCCATTCAGCTTCTCGGTCTGACGCCGAGCTTTGCCGTCATTTATCTGGTGTTTTTCCTGCTGGTCGTCGCGGTGGGAGGCTCCGGCAGTATGTGGGGAACGCTCGCCGGAGCACTCGTCCTCGGGATCTGCGATACCGCCGGCAAGTATCTTTTTGCCGACGCCGGGAGCTTCGCCATTTACGCGGTGGCGGTTCTGATCCTGCTGATCAAGCCCGCAGGACTCTATGGACGCGAATAGCCCCTCCGCGCCCGCCGGCGTGGTGGCCGCCCAGCGCTCACGCGCCATTGATTTTCTGGCGCGGCGGGACCGTTTTCGCGTCGCTGAGGCGTTGCCGTGGCTCGTCGCTATTGCCGCCTATTTCGCCTTTCCCAATCAGATGGTTCTGGGCAGTCAAACGCTGATCATGGTGCTGTTCGCGCTGTCGCTCGATCTCATTCTTGGCTACGCCGGGATCGTCACGCTCGGCCACGCAGCCTATTTCGGCATCGGCGCCTACACAGCGGCATTGTTGGTGACCGATCTGCAGTGGAGCGAGCCGATTTCGGCACTGGTTTGCGCGGCGATCGTCGCCGGCATCGCGGGGTTTTTGTCCGGATGGCTGCTGCTCCGCTATCGCGGCCTGGCATTGCTGGTCCTGACGCTGTCGGCGACGATCATGCTGCAGCAGCTTGGCAATCTGTTCCGCGATTTTACCGGCGGCTATGATGGCATCCCCAATATCAATATCGCGCCGCTGTTCGGCCACTTTGACTACGATCTCTATGGCCACACGTTTTATCTGTACTGCCTCGGCGTGCTGCTGGTCGTATTTTTCATCGTGCGCCGGATCGTCTATTCGCCGTTCGGGCAAGCGCTCGTCGGCATTCGCGAAAACGTCGGCCGCATGGATGCGCTCGGCTCGCCCGTGCATGGACGCCTCGTCACAGCCTTTACGATTTCTGCCGCGGTTGCGGGTGTTGCGGGAGGGCTCTTTGCGCAAACCAACACGCTCGTGACACTCGGCGTTTTCGATTTCGACCAATCCGCTGCCGTGCTGATGATGCTGATTCTCGGCGGCGCCGGCTGGCTCTATGGCGCGTTCGTCGGCGCGGTGCTCTATATGGTGCTGCAGAATGAGTTGGCGAAGCTGAGTCCGGCCTTCTGGCAGTTCGGCATCGGGCTGATTTTGGTGGCCGTGGTCCTGATGGCGCGGCACGGTGTGTACGGCAAGCTCGCACGCATCGGCCGATTGCTGCCGTGGGGAGCGTGGGGAGCGCAGCGATGACCGCCGCCGCCCTGGAAATCAGAAACCTGCGGAAGAACTTCGGCGCGCTTGAGGTCGCGAACAATATCAGTCTGGCATTTGCCGCGCGGTGCGCGCCATGCGCTGATTGGGCCGAACGGCGCCGGCAAGACCACGCTGGTCAACCTGATTACCGGCAGGATTCGGGCAACGGCCGGTCAAGTCCTGCTCGACGGCGAGGAGATCACGTCGCTGCCTCAGGCCGGCCGGACCCGCCGCGGCATCGCCCGCACGTTTCAGGTCAATCAGCTGTTTCGCGGCCTTAGCGTCCTCGAGAACGTCTACCTCGCGATTGGCGAACGCACCGCCGCCTGCAATCACCTGTGGCGATCCGCCGGAAAAGAGAATGCCGTCATCGAAGAAGCGCTCGACCATCTGCAATCGCTTGAACTGGTGGCGGACGCCTGCAAGCCGGTGCGCGAGCTGCCCTATGGACGGCAGCGGCTGGTTGAAATCGCCATCGCGCTGGCGCAGCGGCCCAAGCTCTTGCTGCTCGATGAGCCGGCAGCCGGCGTGCCGTCCTCGGAAAACCATCTGATCCTCGACGTGATCGAAAGGCTCGATCCGAACATCACGGTTCTGATCATCGAGCACGACATGGACGTGGTGTTCCGCTTTGCCAGCCGCATTACCGTTTTGGTCGCCGGCGAAGTGCTCACCGAAGGCACGCCGGATGAAATCGCCGCCGACGACCGCGTGCGGTCCGTCTATCTCGGCGAGCGGCGGGAGGGCGCGCATTGACCGGGCGCGGACCGGCACTGGAGCTTGTCGATGTGTCCGGCGGTTACGGCGAGACCGTGATCCTGGAGAACGTACGGCTTGAGATCAAAGCCGGTGAAACGCTCGCCATCATTGGCCGCAACGGCGTCGGCAAGACCACGCTCCTCTCGACTGTGATGGGCCACAACACGCTGCACAGCGGGCGCGTTCGCCTCCTCGGCCGCGATATCTCAAAGCTGCCGCCCTATCGCCGGGTGGCGGCGGGACTGGGTTATGTACCTCAGGAGCGCGAAATATTCCCGTCGCTGACATTGCGCGAAAACCTAGAGGTTGCCGCACGGCCGGGGCCTTGGACCATCGAGGCGGTCTTCGCCCTGTTTCCGAGACTGCAAGAACGGCAGCAGAATTGGGGCGGGCAACTCTCCGGCGGCGAGCAGCAAATGCTGGCGATCGGCCGCGCGCTGATCGGCAATCCGGCCGTGATCCTGATGGACGAGCCTTCGGAAGGGCTTGCGCCGGTGATCGTTGAAGAACTGGCGCGCGCGATGCGACAGGCTCGTCGATGCGCAAGGACTGACGCTGGTGCTGGTCGAGCAAAATACCCGGCTTGCGCTCGACCTGTCACCGCGCACGGTGGTGATGAACCGCGGCCGGATCACCTATGACGGCCTGAGCGAACCGTTGAAGCAAGATCGGGGCAAGCTTGATCAATTGATCGGCGTGGGACGCCATTCGATCGCCTGACGTTTCGTTCCCCGTCAAACCGGTCTCAGGGCCGCTCCGGCCCGCAAATCATATCGATGGCGGCGGCGGCGAGCGCCTTGAGCTGCTTGCGCGACGCGCCGACGCGCGAGCGCACCGCGATAGTGTGCAAAGTTGCCGTGGCGATCTGTGCCAGGGCGGCAGGGTCGGCACTCGCGGCAATCTCGCCCCGTTCGCGCGCCTTCTCGATGACGCCCGCCAGGAATGCGTCGGTGCCGCGAATGCTTTCGTCGAGAAACTCGCGCACCGCAGGATCGACGGTCGCTTGCGCCGGTGCGGTCGAAATCGAGTAACAGCCGCGCGCGTCAGCCCCGCCCGCCCGGTAAATCTCGAGCGCGCCGTCATAGAACCGCGTCAAAAACACCCGCAGCGACGGATTGTCGGCGAGCAACTCCAGCGTTTTAGTGCGCGATTTCCGCTGATAGCGCTCGAGAGTCTTTAGATAGAGGTCACTCTTGTCGCCGAACGCCGCGTAGAGGCTCGGCCGGTTCATGCCGGTCGCGGCGACGAGATCGTCCAGCGAAGTGCCGCCATATCCGTTCCTCCAGAACGTCGCCGCGGCGTCGGCCAGCGCCCGGTCGGGATCGTATTGGCGCGGCCGGCCGCGCCGGCGGGCCGCCGCAGGCGCAGTTTCCTGAGAAGTTTCTTTAGGCTTGCGATTTTTTTTGTACCATTTCGCAAAAAATCCTTGACCACCTCTAATTTATGCGGGACAGTACAATAATAAAAGGGAGATCACACATGGACCTTTACTTTTCTCCGATGGCCTGTTCGCTGGCGAGCCGGATCGCGCTTTACGAAGCGCAGGCGCCCAATATCCGCTTTATCGAGGTCGATCCAAAGACCAAACGCACGCTCGATGGCGCTGACTATCGCCAGATCTATCCCCTCGGGCTGGTGCCGCTCCTTCGCCTCGATGACGGTTCGCTGCTGAGCGAAAATGCCGCGATTCTGCAGTACATCGCCAGCCGCTTTCCCGATGCCAGGCTGGCGCCGGCGGACGAGGCCGGGCGGGCGCGCTTGCAGCAATGGCTGTGCTTCATCGGCACCGAGTTGCACAAGGGGTTTTTCATCCCCCTGTTCGATCAGAAAGCCCCGGAAGGCACGCGCGCGCACACGCTCAATAAATACGAATCGCGGCTGCGCTTTCTGGACGACCATCTGACCGGCCGCGAGTATCTGCTCGATCAATTCAGCGTCGCGGACGCGTATCTCTATACGGTGTTGAACTGGACGACGCCGACGCGGGTCGATCTTGCGCCCTGGCCGGCGATCAAATGCTACTACGAAAGCCTGCAAACGCGGCCGAGCATCGCCAGTGCCTTCATCGAGGAAATGAATCTGTATAAGGCCGAACTTTCCCGCCACAAGGCGGCGTGAGCTTCGCGCATCAGGTATGCCCGGCCTCGCGCCGGGCATGACCGCTTTATTTAGCCCGCTTCACGTCGCCCTTTTTAACTCCGGCCTCGGGAAACACCCACATCGCCGCGACCATCAAGACCGCGACGATCATCACGAACGTCGAGAAGTCGTGGCGAATTGGCGATCCGCTCCAATAGGCGAGCACGGCGGCGACCACGAGCACGATAGCGGACAGGATGCCTTTAACATCACTTGGCATCGCGGCGCCTCGCAGCGGCTAGTTCGCGCCGACCGGAGCGGCGGCGGCCTCGTTCGGGAGCCGCGGCGTGCCGCGCAGGTTCTTCCTCAGGAACCGGGTGTCGTAGCCATTGAGCAGCGTGCCCACGAGCCCGCGGTCGAGGTCTGACGTCCCGAACAGCCAGTCGGCGATCGGGAAGGTCAGGTTCATGTTGACCTCCATCATCAGCCGCGCGTTGTGGTGCGCGGTATGATGCCGTCGCAGCGTGTTGACGAACGGGCAATTGCGGACGAACCAGTTCTCGTCGACGTGACAGCAAAAGTGCATGAACTCGTAGATCAGATACATCGCCGTGGTGGTCGAGATGAACAGCCAGCCGACATTGGCGGTGAACAGCGCGCCGAGAATGACGGCGGCCGGGATCGACATCAGAATAAAGACCACCAGTGCGTAAGGCGGAAACAGCGTCACGCGCCAATCCTTATGGTCGCGGAAGCGCATTTCATCGTCGCTGAAGAACTGATGGTGATTGAGCGTGTGCCGTTCGTAGATCGCACGCAGCCCTTTGATGTCGACTGGCCGGTGCATGATGAACTTGTGCACGGCCCACTCGAACAGATTGGTGAACAGGAAGGTGAGCGGCACCGTGAGCCATTCCAGCGCGGTCACATTGTGGATGTGCTCGACGTAAATGTAGAACGCCGCCGCGCCCATGGCGTAGATGATGACGACGTGGATATAACCGTCGTACCAGCCGAGGATGCGAGACCGATATTCCCGCCGGAAGTCGATCTGGCGCTGACTGATCATCGTCGCTCTCCCGTCAGGCCGTTCACGGCCATCTTTTGAACTCTGATATATCACGCATCTATCACGCCCGACGGATGCGCGCAATATCGGCTTAATGCGCGCCGACCTTGCTCAGGTAGGCGTCGATCTCGTCACCGGTGAGCCGCCAGTCATTGTCGAGATTGGCGATGACGTCCTTCATGTACGGCCCGGAAAGCGCAATGGCGCGCTCCTTGTCGCCGAGGTGGTCGAACAGAATGGCCAGCGCCAGCTGCTGCGGGCTCGTTCCCTCGTAGGTCCATTCAAAGCCGCGCTTGGTGAACTGCTTGACCTCGTAATGCTCCGGCAGCTTTTCGCCGTCGACCGTCACCACCAGGCCGTCCATCGTGCGCTTGCCTTCGTAGATCTTCATGGCTCGCTATGGTCCCTCACACCGAAACTGTGGCGCGGGTGAAATTCTCGACATAGTCGATCAGCTTGTCGCTGGCGCGGGCGGCAGCCTCGGCGTCGCCGCGCGCGATCGCGCGGGCATGATTGGCGTGAAGCCGCGCGCACAGCGGCAGATCGGCCGCCTGCCGGTAATGCATGTACCAGAAGCGGCGCGACAGCCCCTGCAGCAGTTTCATCGAACGCGCGGCGTAGCTGTTGTGCGCGGCCTCGACCATGAGGCGATTGAATTCGCGGTCGAGCCGCATGAAGGCAATGTCGTCGTTGGACTTGGCGGCGCGGTCCATGCCGCGCGCGATCTCCTGCATCTGCTCGCGCTGATCGTCGGTCGCGCGTTCGGCGCCGGCGCGGCTCAGGAGCCGTTCGAGCTCGCGGCGCACTTCAAGCACCAGCAGCTGATGCCGCGGATTGAGGTCCGAAACCAGAATGCCCTTGCGCGGCAAGATGATCACCAGGCCTTCGTGGGCGAGCCGCTGCAGCGCTTCTCGCACCGGCGTGCGCCCGAAGCCGAAGGTCGCGGACAGCATCTGCTCGGACAGAACGTCGCCCGGCTTGAGCCGCAAGGTGACGATCTGCTCCTCGATTGCCCGGTAGGCTTGTTCGGTCAGGCTTTCCGCGCCTGCGGCTGCGGCTCGTCCGCCCTTTGCCGGCGTCTGCCGCGTGGCGCGCTGGCGCCGCAACGCCGCCGTTTGCGATCGCGGCACCTCACACCTGCCTGCGTTTTGCGACCATGGCGGCGAATTTCTCGTATTCGGCTTCGTTGACGGAGTAGGAATGCTCGTCGTCCGGAAACGAGCCCTCCTTCACCTCTTTGATGTATTGGCTGATGCCGGCGACGGCGACTTCGGTCAGCTTGCTGTAGCGCTTGGTGAATTTCGGCTTGAAGTCGGTGAACACGCCGAGCAGGTCGTAACACAGCAGGATTTGCCCGTCGCAGCCGACGCCGGCGCCGATACCGATGGTCGGGTATCGTCAGCTGTTCGGAGATGAGCCTGGCGATCTTCGCCGGCACCGCCTCGAATTCCAGCATGAAGCAGCCGGCGTCCTCGATCGCCAAAGCGTCTTCGAGGATCTTCATCGCCGCGTCGGCGGTGCGGCCCTGGATCTTGAAGCCGCCGAACATGGCGATGGTGTGCGGCGTCAGCCCGATATGCGAAGCGGTCGGAATTCCGGCGTCGACCAGCGCGCGCAAAATATGCGCCTGCGATTTGCCGCCCTGCGGCTTGACCGCATCGCACAGCGCCTCCTGCATGAACCGCGTGGCGTTGACCAGAGCGCGCTCGACGGTGTGATAGCTCTGGTACGGCATGCAGCCGAGCGAAAATGTATTGGGCGCGCCGCGGCGGACCGCCTGCGCATGCATGATCATCATGTCCATGGTCGCCGGAATGGTGCTCGCGTGGCCATGGGCGACCATCGCCAAACTGTCGCCGACCACGGCGACGTCAACGCCGGCCATTTCCGCCCACTTCGCCGACGTGTAATCCGGGACGGACATGTAGACCATCTTCTCGCCGGTCTTTTTCGACTCGCGGATTTCGGTGATGGTGCGCTTCTTGCGCTCGCTTCCGGCGTCCGGTGCGGCGGCGTTCTTGCCTTCGGCCTGTTGACGTTCGGCCTTTTTGCTCACCGGGCTCGGCATCGTGATTTTCCCTGCGCTCGGCCGTTGCGAAGATCGCTGATATATGTCCCGTATATTACAACGCTTCTTCCGGTCAAGCGCGGGACCGCGCTGGGCGAGCGAAGCGCTGCACGGGTGATGATGGATTAGTTAGATGCTTTCGGCCGCGACCGTGATCCCGCTCGTTCTCTTCATGGCGCTCATTCTCGTGGCGTCTTTGCATGGCCTGGCCGCGAGCGGACATTTCCCGCGCGCACCGCAGCCTTCGACTTCCCGGGTCGGGCCGATCATCCTGTTCGGCTCGATCGCTGTAGCCATCGCCGGTCTTGCGAGCGGGATCGTGGCGGCAGTCCGGTTCGTCCCGTGGTACGCGGCAATCATCGGCGGCGGTCTGTCCATTCTCGTTGCGCCGCTGGTGCTGCAACAGTTTCCTGACCGCTTCGTCGACGGTAGCGGCGCGCTGCTGACCTTTGCGGCTGCCAATATCGTTCTCGCTATCTTCTTGATCGCGCTAACGTAAATTGTGTGAAAATGCACAAAACGGTCGTTTGGCTAACTGTGGCCTGGCTGCACAAAAAGCCCTGCGGAGATGCACTTCTCCTTTTGCCGGCGGGCGATTTGTGCTAAACGAGCGATTAGCAATCGGTTCGGAAAGCGACCCGCGTGCCCGCAATCAGCGCCAAACGTCAGCCCAACCGGTGGCCCGCTTTGCTCGATGCCGCCGCGGCGCAATTCGCCGAGCGCGGCTACCACGCCACCACCATGCGCGATCTCGCTGCCGCCACCGCCATGACGGCGGGCGCGATCTACTTTCACGTCGCCAGCAAGCAGGCGCTGCTGCTCGCCGTCTACGAGGAAGGCGTGCAGCGCCTGCTCGACCGGGTCGAAGCCGCGGCCGCGGGCGAACGCGAGCCGTGGGCGAGGCTGGAGAAAGCCATCGCCGCGCATCTTGAGTCCATTCTCGATGCCAGCGCCTACGCCCGCGTCCTCATTCGCATCCTGCCGACTGACGCTCCGGAGATTTCCGGAGAGCTGAAAGAATTGCGCGACCGCTACGAAGCGCGGCTGGGCCGATATTTTTCCGCCATCACCCTGCCGCGCGAGCGCGACGCCACCATCGCTCGCCTTGCTTTGCTCGGCGCCATGAACTGGACGCCGGTCTGGTACAAGGACGGCGGCAAGCCGGTGCAGACGATTGCGCGTGAATTTCTGGCCCCGCTGCGCGCGCTCGCCGGCGTCAAGCCGTCGCGGAGCCGCAAATGACGCCGAGCTTGTCAACGCCGCCGGCGCGCGTCCTGGTCACCAAGATCGGGCTCGACGGCCACGACCGCGGCAGCCGCATCGTCGCGGCCTATCTGCGCGACGCCGGCATGGAAGTGATCTACACCCCGCCGTGGCAGTCCATTGCGGCCGTGGTCAAGCTGGCGATGGAAGAGGACGTCGACGTCATCGGCGTCAGCTCGCTCGCGACCGACCATCTCATTGTGCCGAAGCTGATGGACGCATTGCGCGCGGCCGGCCTTGGCCACATCGGCCTCGTGGTCGGCGGCATCGTGCCGGAGGACGAGCGCCCGGCGCTCGTTGCGGCCGGCGTCAGCGCGATATTCGGGCCGGGCGCCGCTCGCGACGAGATCATCGAACATGTCGCCAACCTCGCCGCCACGGTGCGCGAGATCAAAAACGCCGAACTGAGGGAGATCGCCCAATGACCAAAGAAGCCGTCCAGCTGACGCTTCCGGGCTTCGAACAAGCGCAGGGCCGCTGGCGGGCCGATTACAACAAACAAATCGGCACCGATCGCGTCGTCAAGAACCGCTCGCGCATCGAGATCAAGCCGCTGTATACGCCGCGCGACTGGAACGGCGACAGCTTTCTCGAAAACATCGGCTTTCCGGGCCAGTTTCCTTACACCCGCGGCATCTATCCGACCATGCATCGCGGCCGCACCTGGACACAGCGCCAGTTGATCGGGCTCGGCACGCCGGAGGATTACAACAAACGGGTCCGCGTCATCCTCGATGCCGGCGCCACTGCCATTAGTCTTCTGCCGTGCAATTCCGGCTTCCGCGGCGTGGATTGCGACGAAGTCGACCCGGTGCTGCTCGGCACCTGCGGCACGGTCATCAACACCGCCGATCATATGGATCAGGCGCTCGCGGGCGTGCCGCTCGATAAAATCTCGGCGGCGATGAACGATCCTTCGCCCTTCACGCTGCTCGCCTTCATGCTCGCCGTCGCCAAGAAGCGCGGCGTGCCCTTTACGTCGATTACCGGTACTTCGAACCAGAGCGATTATCTCTCGCACTTCATTGCCAATCACATGTTCTACCGGCTGTCGCTGCCCGGCGCGCGGCGCGTCCTGCTCGATCACATCGAGTTCTGCCGCAACCATGTACCCGGCTGGAATCCGGTATCGGTCGTCGGCCAGCACATGCAGCAGGCCGGCGCCACGCCGGTTGAGACCATGGCGTTCACGATCTCGACCGCCCTGCAATACGCACAGGACTGCATCGATCGGGGCATGGATATCGACTTCGTGCTCCGCCGCTTCACCTTCTTCTTCGACATTTCCATCAGTTTCTTCGAGGAGGTCGCCAAATTCCGCGCTGGCCGGCGGATCTGGGCGCGGTTGGCGCGCGAGCGGCTCGGCGCCAAGGATCCGGGCTCGTGGCGCTTCAAATTTCACGGCCAGACCTCGGGCGTCGATCTCACCGAGCAACAGCCGCTGAACAACATCGCCCGCGTTGCGGTGCAGGCCATGGCCGGAATCATGAGCGGGCTGCAATCGCTCCACACCGACGCTTACGACGAAGCCATCACCACCCCGACCGAGGAAACCGCGCGCATTGCGGTGGCCACGCAAAACATCCTGCGCGAAGAAGCGCACCTGTGCGACGTCATCGATCCATTGGGCGGCTCGTACTACGTCGAGACCCTGACCGATCAGATGGAGCAGGAGATCGAGGCGCTGATCGCAAAGATCGACGAAGCCGGCGGCATGTACAAAGCTGCCGAAGCCGGCATCATTCAATCCATGATCGGCCAATCGGCGCTGGCGTTCCAGGGGCGCGTGGAAAGCGGCGACGAGAAGGTCATCGGCGTCAATTGCTATCAGACCGATGACGACTTTCGCGGCCGGCCGACCGAACGGCCCGACCCCGAGCGCATGAATGAACACATCGCGCGCTTCAAAGCCTACAAGGCGGAGCGCAGCCAAAACGATGTTCGCCGAGCGCTCGATGCGCTGGCGCGGGCCGCCAACAACACCCGCGAGAATGTCTACGAGCGGATCGTCGAGGCCGCCGAGGCCGGCGTCACTCACGGCGAAATTGTGAGCCTGCTCCGACAGGAGCTTGGCTTTGGGCATCCACTCGTCGTTGTCTGAGCCGGCGGCCAAGCGCCAATCGCCGGCGCACGATGACATGATCGGCAGGCTCGCCGCCGGCGATCCGACGGCGCTCGCCAAATGCATCACGCTGATGGAGAGCGGCGGCGAGACCGCCGACCTGATTCATCGGAGAATTTGTACAACAGCCGGACGCGCGGCCGTGATCGGCTTCACCGGCGCGCCGGGTGCGGGCAAATCCACTTTGATCGACGCTTATGTCGGGGTGCTGCGCGCACGCGGGCAGACCGTCGCCATCGCCGCCGTCGACCCGACCAGTCCGATATCGGGAGGCGCCATTCTCGGTGACCGCGTGCGCATGCGGCATCATTCCGAAGATGCGGGCGTCTTCATCCGTTCGGTAGCGTCGCGCGGCCATCTGGGCGGGTTGTCGGAGAGCATTCACCGGATCGTCGATGTGATGGACGTCGCCGGCCGCGATTGCATTATTTTGGAGACGGTCGGCACCGGGCAGTCGGAAGTCGAGGTCGCCGAAATCGCCGACGTCTGCGTGGTGGTGAACGCGCCGAATATGGGCGATGACGTGCAGGCGATGAAAGCCGGCGTGCTCGAAATCGCCGACGTGCTGGTGGTCAACAAGGCCGATCTGCCGCTGGCCCAGCGCACCACCGACCAACTCAAAAACATGCTCAAGCTGCGCCGGGACAGGCAGGACATTCCGATCGTCGAGACGGTGGCGATCAAAGAAACCGGCATCGACCTTCTGTCTGCCGCTATCGACGGCCTACTGACGGATCGCGCCGGCGACAAGGAGCAAAATCGCGAACGCCGCATGCGCCGGCTGATTGCGCAGGCCGCAGGCCGCATGATCGACGGACGCATCCGCGATGCGGACGACAGCGAACTGAAACGCCTCGTCAAAGCCGCCGCGTCCGGGGAAATCGGCATCGCCGAAGCCGCGCAGCGCGCGCTGCAGATCGTTCGCTGATGATTTAGCCGACGGCGTGGGCCGCGGCGCGGCCGGCAGCGCGTCCGGAAAAAATGCAGCCGCCGAGGAACGTGCCCTCCAGCGCCGCGTAGCCGTGAACGCCGCCGCCACCAAAACCGGCCACCTCACCCGCGGCATAAAGCCCCGGCACCGGCTGGCCGTCGGTCCCGATAACGCGGCTGTCGAGATCGGTCTGCAAACCGCCGAGTGTTTTGCGGGTCAAAATCCGCAGCCGAACCGCGATCAACGGGCCGGCGTTCGGATCGAGTAGTTTGTGCGGCCGCGCGGTGCGGATCAGGCGATCGCCGAGATACTTCCGCGTCGCGCGAATGGCCGTGATCTGTGCGTCCTTGCAGAACGGGTTGTCGAGCTGCATGTCGCGGGCGGTGATCTCATGCTCGACGCGATCGAGATTCAACAGCGGCTCGCCGGCGAGCGCATTCATCCGTTCGACGAGCCGCGTCAGATCGCGCTCGACAATGAAGTCTTCCCCTTTGTCCATGAAGGCTTTGACGGGGGCGGGAATGCCCCTTCGCGCGCGCGCCAGCACCAGGCTCCACTTCTTGCCGGTCAGATCGGGATTTTGCTCCGAACCGGACAGCGCAAATTCTTTCTGGATGATCCGCCGCGTGAGAATGAACCAAGTATAGTCGTAACCGGTGTCCATAATGTATTTGAGCGTGCGGAGCGTATCGAAACCGGGATAAAGCGGCGCCGGTAGCCGTTTGCCGCGCGCATCGAGCCAGATCGTCGACGGGCCGGGCAGAACGCGAATGGCGTGATCGCTCCAGATCGGATTCCAGTTTTTGACTCCTTCGACGTAGTGCCACATGCGATCGGAGTTGATGACCGTTCCACCGGCGGCTTCCGTGATTGCCAGCATGCGGCCATCGACGTGATCGGGGACGCCGGTGATCATCCGCTTCGGCGCCGGGCCAAGACGCTGCGGCCAGTTGCGGCGCACCAGTTCATGATCGCCGCCGATGCCGCCCGACGTGACGATGACCGCTTGCGCCTTCAACGCGAAGTCGCCGACCACCGTGCGGGAGCTTTTATGTCCGCGTTCGACGTTCGACGATTCGAGAACTTCGCCGCGCACGCCGTCGACGACGTCGCCGGTCTTGGTCAGCTCACTGACGCGATGGCGGAATTTGAAGGTGACAAGACCCTGTTTCGCCCCCTCCTGCAGGCGCTGGACGAAGGGCGCAATCAGCCCCGGACCGGTGCCCCAGGTGATGTGGAATCGCGGCACGGAATTGCCGTGGCCGCTGGCATTATCGCCACCACGCTCGGCCCAGCCGACCACGGGGAAGAAGCGGATGCCGCGGTCGCGCAGCCACGAGCGTTTCTCGCCGGAGCAAAGCCAACGTAAGCCTCCGCCCATTTGCGCGGCCAGAAGTCTTCATCGCGATCGAAAGCTGCCGTCCCCATCCAGTCGTTGAGCGCGAGCGCGTAGGAATCGTGAATGCCCATACGGCGCTGTTCGGGCGAATCGACCAAAAAGATGCCGCCGAACGACCAGAACGCCTGGCCGCCGAGCGATTGTTCGGGCTCCTGATCAAGAACAATGATCTTCTTTCGCGCAGCGATCAGTTCCGCGGCGGCGACCAGCCCCGCAAGTCCCGCGCCGACGATCAGGACGTCTGCGTCAAAGGCCATATTCCGGCTCCCCGAGCGGACATCCTAGCCTTGAACTGTGCGCTTAGGGAGCGCTATCCGAAACCTTTCTCGCGACGTGTTTCATTTCTGGCGTGCCAGGGGCAAGCTTTGCCCAGCAGCAGACGTAGATGGACGTTCCCAACCGAACACGCTGCGGCCGCCATATTCGGCGGAGTGCTCGAACTCATCGGCAATTAACCGTTCCACCGTCGGACCGGTGGCGACACGCTCAAGCTTTCGCGACTCCCGATCAAGCTTTTGCAGCGCCGCCAATTCGTCGTCTTGCCCAAGCTTGGCCTTCTGCACGGCCGATTTCAGAACGCGAATAGTCTCATCGTAGACCTTCAACGGCACTGGAAATGGATGCCGATCTTTGCCGCCGTGCGCGAGCGAAAAGCGCGCCGGATCGCTGAAGCGACACGGCGCGCCGTGCACGACCTCGGCAACCATGGCAAGCGCACGAACGGTGCGCCCCCCTACGCCGGGCGTAAGCAGCAACTCGGCGAAATCAGTTGGCGCGCGCTCGGCCGCGGCGGCGAGATTGCCGTGCAGTCGCCGTAAGTGAATGTCTTCGGCGCGAACATCGTGATGGGCCGGCATAACGAGAAACGGCAGGCTCGCCTGCAATGGGGTGGCATCGCCAGCGAGCGAGGCGAGTTCGCGGGTGATGCCGTCGGGACCGAGCGATCCAAGAAGTTCCAGCTGTTTGTTGCGCGAAGCCTTGGCGCGCCGATCGGTCAGATTGATGATCTCGCCCTGCGCATGACCCTCGATGGCCGCGTGCGGCTCATCGACAAAGCTTTTCAGTCCGTCGGAAAGCCAATGATAGCGCCGCGCCTGTTTGCGGTCGCCGTTCATGCCTTGTTGCACCACCACCCAACGTCCGTCGTCGGCCACGACGAAGCCGTGCAGATAAAGTTCAAAGCCGTCCTGCACTGCGGCGCTGTCGACCTTCGCTACCAGCCGGCTTGCGGTGGCGAGCTTGCCGCCGTCAAAACCGATACGCTCGCCAATGGCGACGAGTTCGTGAGGCGTCTGCCGCGAATGCTTACCGCGGCCGCCGCAGACGCGCAGACCGAGTTCACGATCGAGCGGCGCCAGCCCGCGCTTGAGCGCGCCGAGCACACTCGTGGTGATGCCCGACGAATGCCAATCCATTCCCATTACGGCGCCGAACGACTGAAACCAGAACGGATGGGCGAGACGGCGCAGAAATTCGTCCCGACCATATTGTTGAATGATGGCCTGGCTGATGACCGCGCCAAGCCGCGTCATCCGGTCCGCCAGCCATTTCGGCACGTGCCCGTTATGCAACGGCAGATCGGCACTTCCGGATCGTCGGACCATTTCGGGCTCCGGTGGGAAGGCGCAAATCCTTCCGATGTTCTTATTTCGTTCTTCGCCGCCGAAATGTCAAACCCAGTTTGAAGTCACCGTCCGTCCGCCGTGAAGTCCCCGGCCCGCAAAGATCCAGTTAGTTTAGGGTTTCGGCGGCTAACGCAATCCGGCCTGTTTGAGGAGCGGCAAAGTCTCGCGCTGAAATGTCAGCATGCCTTCCTCGTAGAGCGGCCAGTTCAGGAGCGCACCGTCGATGCCGGTCGAGGCCAGCGCCGCGAGGCCGTCGACCACCTGCTCCTTGGTGCCGACCAGCGGAAACGCGCCCCATCCGGCCATGAAGTGGGCTTTCAGTTGCTGGACAGCCGCCGGCTCAACGGCGAGCGAATTTAGTCCGAGCATCTCGATCAGATTGCCGGCGGCAACCCAATCGCCCTTTTCATGAACATAATGGTGCAGAAAATCCTTGGCTTCCTTTTCGGTCTCACGCTGCACGACGTAGCCAAAGCTCCACACCTTGAGATCCCGGCCATACTCTTCGCGCGCCAGACGCCGATAGGTCTCGACCTTCTTTTTGGCGAAGTCGATGTCGTGATAGTCGAACTGGATAAAGGCAATGTCGGAATATTTGGCGGAGAAATGCTGGCCCTTGCCTGAGCCGCCGGCGTTCATGATCGCCGGATACGGCCGCTGCAACGGCTTCGGGGCAAGGCTGCCCTTCTTCACCTGATAATATTTGCCGTCGTAGTCGAAATCCTCTTCGAGCGTCCACAGCTTCATCATGATTTCGATCCATTCCGCGGCCATGTCGTAGCGCGCGTCGTGGTCAATCATCGGCACACCGAACATTTCAAGCTCGGTTCGGTACCATCCGGCGACAATGTTGATGGCGTGGCGGCCGCCGCTGATGTGATCGATCACGGTCGCCTGTTTGGCGGCCATGATCGGATGGATGGTCGGAATGTGCGAGGTGGCGAACACGGCCGGATATTTGGTCGAGGCCGCCATGCCGGCAGCCCAGCTGAAGCATTCGAATCCGGCGCCATTGAAATTGGTCTCGCCGCCGAACCCCTTCCAGCGTCCCACCGGCACCAGGGCTTCGAATTCCATCTGGTCGGCGATTTGCGCGAGCCGCAGCGTGTTGGGCCAGGTCACCTCCAGGGTCCCCGGCATGGTGGTGATGGCGCAACCGCCGCTCAGGTTGGTGCAGAAGGTACCGAGCTTCAGCTTGCGGTCGTTGAATAGCGGATTGGTGGCGCGACGAAGTTCTTCGAACTTGGCATCGCCTGCCATGTTTTAATCCCCCCTTTGTTCGCACTGGCAAGGTCAATGGCGAGCCACCGTCTTCGAAACGGCGGTCGTTCGCATCCCTTAGTGCGCCGCTTTTGCGTCGTTATAGAAGATAAATAAATAATACTTGGCTCATCCAGCTTTGTCGAAGGGTAGTGCCGTCGACGGCCCAACTGAGTTGGCACGCAGGCGCCATCCGCGCTTGGCGTTTTGTGTCGAGATACTCCCAGATGCGGCGCGGCGCTGCCCGGCTTATCGATCTGGCGCAAGGCATGGCGCAAGGCGACGCGATGACGGCGAGCATCGACGATGGCGTTGATCACGGCAAGCGGCGCGCTGACGAGCACGCACCGCGTGGTGTCCTGGATCGTCTCAAAGGGCCGACGCCCAATAACAGCCGGGTTTTGTCCTGAGACAGCCGGGTTTTATCCATTGCCAAATTGTCCGCAAATGCTCGCCTCGCCCTCGCCGCCATTTACGGTTGGCCAATGGGCTTTTAAATAAATCCTTATGCTCTCAAATAAATAAACCCTTATGTTCTCAAATAGACAGTTCGTAAGAAATGCCGCGCAGACTGACTGACTGGAAGGGCGCGAACTTGCTAGGGTGTTATCATGCAAGATTTGATGCTGATATGCGCTCCAGTGGCAGTTGCAGTCTACGCTGCGGTTAACCCGACGCAATTTGAGTTGTTTTTGCGTTGGGCTACGGGGCTTTTTCAGTAAGAGACCAGCCGGGCGTTCTCTGTTGGCAATGCCGTTCATTCTGTCGCTGGACTGATGTAATTGGTGCCGACGATACGTGGATCGTCAAGGCGATAAACGTTGCTCCGGCGCATAACGGCCAACTCCGGACAAGCTTTACGTCGAAACGTCCGCGGCGGCCTCGTGATCGCAGCAGCGGTCACCGTGACGAAAGCAAGTCCGAGCCCCGCCGGAACTTAGTGCCGGCCGGGAAGAACAATCCCCGCGTTGCCCACGTGGCGCACAATCGTTGGCGGTGTTCATGCCGCCTTGCCTGCCCTCGCACTCCCTGATTCCGGCAGACTCTGCAAAGAGCCCAGCAACGCCGCGGAATCATCGCTTGCAGTCAGTGGATTGCGAATTAGTTCGGCTTCCGATCTTTCGGTTTCAGGATTCGACCTCCGTGCCGAAAAGGACGGGGCCTTGGCCGGCGTGACTGAGCAGCCGGCCGGACACTGTCGACAGAAAGCTGCGGGTCCGCTAATAGTGTGGGGGCGATGTTGGCTGCAAGACACTCATGAAAGCGCTTACATGAAAGCCCTTTTGACCACGGCCACGCTGGTTATTGGTTGTTTGCTGATCAACGGTTCGCCCGCGCTTCCGCAGACTCAGTGGCATCCGCTGAGCCATGCCCAGAGACAAGCCTATTACGCGTGTCTGACTTCGGCATGGGTTGCCGACTTTTGTCGTTCGCATTCTTGGGGGATATCCACAAGTTACGAGTTCACCTATGCCGCGTGCGTCTCCGCCGATACTCGCAGAAGGACGGTCACCGCCAATCCCTATTTCACCCCGGAAGAATATTGCTGGCGGCGGACGCGGGGCTTACTTCGCTAGTGATAGCGTCGGTGCAGGCCACTGTGCGGCACATGACAAGTCGGATTTCGATGTGGCCTCATAACCTTCAGGCCACGGACTACACTGCCATCCCAAGCCGGACGAGACCGAAGCGCTCTGAGCTCGCCACTAGGGCACGATTGATATTGGTCTGCTTCGGGCATCAAAGGCAAGATTTCAGAAGCGGGCTAACCCCCATCCCAACTTGAGTTCTCAACTTGATTTCACTTGAATTTGTCGCTCCACCGTTTGCGGCCTCTAACCCCTTTTCTGTTGCCGTTTTCGCCACCGGACACCTGGACTGCCGCCGTTCTCGTCGATGAATTCGACGTGGGAACGACGTTCATCAGACCGGACACGTCCCGCCTGACGTCGTTAGGCCGGGACGCCTAGCGCGCGAGAAATGGCTTCATTTTTTGCAGTTCCACAATCCTAACTATTTGAACTATCGAACGAATCCTCATTCCGTTTTGATTTTTATACAACTACAGATAGATTCTAATGAAAAATGCACCTCTGTTCGGCCTTTTCCCTCCTCGGGTTTTCGTGTTGCCGAGGAAAGACAGAGACGGCACCGGTTCTTGATCGACGGCTGGAAACCGCTCCCGTTTCTACGTTGTCGCGAGTTTTTTCGTTCGATCATGTAAGCGCTCGATCGAGGTTTGATCGAAAATTTGTTTCGCCGTCTTTATTTGGATGAGGCGTTTGATGGCCCGGTCAATCATGGCCTCTAGGTGCTCGTCCAGCTCGAGCTCGCATCTAAATTCATCGCCCCACACGGAAACGGCGGAGTGCATAAATTCGAAAACTCCATGGATCTTAGAATCTTTTGGAGTCAACTGCGGCACCAATACCGAATAGATTTCATTGGTTATTGCATCTGACCATTCCGCTACGGACTTGAAACTGGCGCGTGGAAATTTGTCCTGCAAAAATTTGACTTGTTCGGAAGGAAGGCACTGGCGTCCATACTTCTCAAAAGCCGTCTCAGGTTCAGTCTTCATGCGGCCTGCGAAGTTGACAAGACCGAGTGCACGATCATATGAGGGGTGGCTCGGATCCAGGCAGTTGTTTGCCATGCGAGCCTTGAGTAATCTCTGGACGCGACGCTTACGCCAGATGCCTTTTGCAATGGTCAGAACCGCATCTTCCTCTGTTGCACCTTGCGGGCTCCATTCCTGGATCCGACGTGGATCTTCATGTCTACTCATTTCAACGGCTCCTATGGATAGCACGCGTTAACTTTGAGAACGCGTGGCTAATTTGGTTGTTCCTCCTTTCGTTTTCTGCAGCCACAATCTTGATTGGGGATGCCGGTATCGGCCTCGTCGGTGCCTTTGTTGGCGTTGTGATTGTCGGTCTTTTGGGGCCTGCTCATTTCCCCCGTCAACCCTATTTCCTATAACCGTTTGTTCCAGCGCGTATTTTACCCGCATTTGCCTGTACCCCGGCCACCCCGATGAAGCAGGGCTCGCCCCAGCGGATCGGATTACAAGAGGGGTTCGGCACCATCGTGTTAATCCTCGTTCTAGAGGAACGGATAAGATGGCTGGTCGCAACACCGACACCCGCTGGGCGAGGCCGCTTTGGGTCCAGTTGAGCGAGGCGAACGGTTCTGTACTGCTCCGCGGTGATACGCGATGTCGTGCCAGTATTACTGAGGTGCGGAAATGACAGTAACGGTTACGCGCAAAGGGCAAGTGACGATCCCCAAGCAAGTCCGTGATCGCCTTGGGATCAATCCCGGCAGCAAGGTTGAATTCGAGGTGGCGGAAGATGGTCGCGCTTTTTTGCGTCGGGTTGGAAAGCGCGCGGTCAAGCCGAGCCGTTTCGAGCGGATGCGTGGCACGGCCACAAGCGGCCTCACCACGGACGAGATCATGGCGCTGACCCGTGGCAGCGTTGTTTCTCGCCGGTAAGGCGTTGCGGCGTTATCGCGCTCAAGGAGGTAGCCGCACCGGCTATCGCCGGATTTCTTCATCGGCGCCCACGCCGCGGTTGCACAGATCCCGCTGCTCACGCGTGATCCGAGCCCTTAGAGTAGTCCGAAGCGCGAACCTCGATTAGGCAAATAGATTAAGCTATTATAGCTCATATGAAAAAGGCCAGCATCACCGAAGCGAAGAATTGGCTCAGCGTCCTCATTGATGGTCTGAAAAGAGGCTCGCCGGTTTTGATCCTCGACCGCGGTCGTCCCGTCGCCCGGCTTGAACCTGTTACCAACCTCGGCGACGGCGAACAGGACGGCCGACTGTCGCGGCTCATCCGTGAAGGCATTGTGCGGCCGGGCCGCAAGCCACCATCGCGTGCGCTGTTCGCCACTCAACCGCCCCGTCCCAAACGCGACGCGTCAGTGGTGGCGGCGCTCATTGCCGAGCGGCGCGATAGCCGGTGAAGTTCTGGGATGCCTCCGCGATTGTGCCGCTGCTTGTTGCCGAAGAATCAACCCGGCGGCTGCAGACGCTTGCTGCGAAAGATTCCGCGATGCCGGTGTGGTGGGGGTCCGCGGTCGAATGCGTTTCGGCTTTGGTTCGTCTGGAACGTGATGGTGCGCGCCTTGCTGCCAAAGTGGTACCTAGCTCTTTAGGCATTTGCCGATGCGAAAGCCGATACTGGCTTTTTTTGCTTCCTCCGCAGCGCGAGCAGGCCGAGGGCACATAGACCGGTCGCAAAAAGCGGCAGGGCTTCTGGTAGAGGTGTTGCACTAGGGTCGTTGGCGGCGATATCCCCGGTACCTCCGGAAGGACCAATCACGTCCGCCGAAAAATAATAGCCGCCACTATTGGCGACGAAATTGGCGACGCTAAGGCCGCTCAAGTCAGTTACGGCAAATGTTAGCGGGCCTGGATTTGCATTGCTTGCGCCGGGACCGCAGCCGGGGCAGTCAATTACGTTCGTGAACGATCCATATGGCGTGTTCGTACCATTGCCGTCCACCTTGAAAATATTGCCCGTCGGGTTGGTAATCGCGATCGAAGCACCCGACACATTAAGATTGAACGCGAAGGCATTATGTGGCCCGCCAGTAGAGACAAAGGCCGTATTGGCAGCTAGTGCGACGGAGACATCGACTTCATCAGGACCATTCTGCGTCAGCGTAACGGTCCCGAGATTGGCGCCAGACGTGCTGTCGATCGTCGAACTGGAGATGACGTCCAAGATTGCAACCGTGGAGGCCCTTGCCGGGAACGCCAAAGCGGCCAACGCAAGCGAGCCAACCACAATGCTGCTCCCGACCGACCTACAACTCTTCAACAGCATAGAATTTATTCCCTTTTCTGCCGGAAAAGCCTTGCATCAAAATGCCTGCGAGATCAATCCCGTATCGGAATACCGGCAATTGCTGCACCTCAGGCTCGCGGAAAGCCTGGCTTATGTTGCTCCGGCGCTCAGCGGCCAAGTCCGGACCCGCTTCGCGTCGAAACGTCCGTGGCGGCCTCATAATGGCGGCAGCGGTCACCGTGACGAAAGTCAGTCTAGCCCCGCCAGGACGTAGACCGCGGCCATCTTTCGGAGTGGCAATCTGAGGCTTGGTCAGCAGCAGGTGACCTGGTATCTGGGTGGACACGGCGCGAGATCTGAATTTGTAGGGGCAGATCGATGCCTCCGGCCCCTTGCCGTCGCTTTGCGTTCATTTTGATCAAGTCAGCCATCATTCGCCGTGAAAAGCGCATTTTGAAGGTGTTACGACGCCGCGCATTCGCGTGACACTATATGTTTCTGCTGCGCAGCTGCGACGCCAAGTCCAGCGAGACCCGCTTTCGGCTATAACTGTTGGCGAGGGACCATCGTCCAACACAGCAGCGATGCTCGATCTCAAACCATATTTGCGCCGACCGATTTCAACCATGGTGGCGATAGCGTCCGACCCAGTAGAAACGGGGCTGCGATTCTTCGAGCAATATAGTGCTTCCCGCGAAGGGCATACGCCGGCCGACTTGTACAGGTCTGACGACGATTGGGAGCTGCGCTTACAGCAGCATTTAGGCACGCCGTCCGCGGCCGAAACATCGTCGGAATTCTGGTCATTGTGGCGCAATGTTGTGGGTGAGATGGAAGCGAAAGGGATTCGTCCTGGCCCGGAAAGTTTTAAGGGCTGGAATGATGGCGATGCCGCGTTTGTCCGTGCGATTTGGTACTTGCTCCCAAGCCGGCAAGCTCAAACGGTCGTAGAGACCGGAGTAGCGCACGGCGTTACTTCACGGTTTATCCTTGAGGCCCTTGAGAGGAATGGGAGTGGCCATCTTTGGAGCATTGACCGGCCGCCGATGGAACGTGAGTGGCAGCAGCAAATCGGCATTGCGGTCGATGACCGACTCAGACCTCGCTGGTCCTACATCCGCGGATCAAGCCGACGTCAGTTAGCCAAACTAACAGCGCAACTCGGCAACATTGATCTTTTCGTTCACGATAGCCTGCACAGCGAAGCCAACGTCCGATTTGAAATCGATCTGGTGTGGCCCACACTGGCGCCGGGCGGCGCAGTCGTCGTGGACGACATCGATGTAAATCGCGGTTTTGCCAGTTTCCGGCGAGCGTTTCCCGGCCACCAATCGTTTGTCTGCGAGTCCGAGCCGATACGTCCTGATCACAGGCGTCTCAACGGCAAAGGACTCTTCGCAATTATCCTCAAGAAAGAGGTGGCGACCACGGCCCCGTAGGAGTGCTGCGGCGGGCTCAGTCTATTGCGCCGTGATTTTTGTTACTTCCGCTGTTATCGCCTGCTTCAATGCGGCGCTCGGCGCTTTGCTCAGCGCGATCTTGAATTCCTGGGACGCCCTGCTGCCTTGTCCGGAGGCGACATAGCTCATCCCCAGGTGATAGCGGACCGCGGCTTGGTCGGGCAGGGCTGCTGCGGCCTCTTCAAGCAACGGTACGGCTGCCTTGACGTCTCCGCTCCGGTAGTCGACCCAGCCAAGGGTGTCCTTAAATTGCGGGACTTGCGAATGCCGCAAACTTGCGGCAAGCGCCTGCGCCCGTTCCAGGCTCGCCTTATCAGTGCGGTGGTCTGCAAGCAGGCTTGCCAGATTATTGATGGCGACCAGGGAGCCTGGTTGTTGAGCTAGCACATATTCATATTCCGAGATCGCTGCGTTGTAGTCCTCGGCCCGCTCCAGAGCGGAGGCGAGAGCCAGGTGCAGTATGGCGTTATCAGGCTGCCGCTTGAGACCAGCGCGAAGGGTGGCCAGTGCCGTATCGGTCTTGTTCTGCGCGAGATAGAGTTCCGCAAGAGCGCGGTAGCCGATGCTGTTGTCTGGCTGCTTGTCAATGGCCGTGATAAAGCTTTTGGCCGCCTGGTCTGGCGCACCGTTGGTCCGCGCGATGGAACCCAAAAGTACATAGGCTTCGGCGTTGTTCGGGTTCGATTTGAGAATCGCCTGCAGGAAAGACACAGCCCTGTCGGTTTGCTTGGCATGAACAAGCGCCCGCACCAACAGGACCATCGGCTGTAGCGCCCGCGGTGCAGCAGCTACGGCGTTCTGAAAGGCAGCGATGCTCTCATTATATTTTTGCTGGCCGTTCAGCGCCGCCCCAACAATCTCATCGGCGATACTGTTATTGCCGCCGATGCGGCGCATGGCCTCGCCAATCTCCTGGGCGCCACCCCAGTCCTGCCGCGCCAACCTGACTTCCGCCAAAGCGGAGAGGATCGGGAGATTCTTTGGCTGCCGGGCCGCCAGATCGGTCAGGATGTCGTCGGCACGATCAAGACTGCCCCGGCGCCGCAGGAACGCAACATAGTTCAGGCCAACCGCCGGTTCAAAACCCGAAGCCCGAAATGCTTCGGCGAACTGTTTTTCGGCAAGTTCAATGTCGCCCCTTCGCTCGTAAGCAATGGCTAACTGCAGCATAAGGTCGGCGGCGCGGGGCCGGTTGTCGAGTGCCTGACGCAAATCGGCGATCGCGGCATCAAGCTGGCCACGCTCCATGTAAATTGCGGCGCGCAGCTTCAATGCTGTGACATCGCGCCCGTCCTGCCGTAGGACATCGGCCAGGATCGCGTCGGCCGCGTCGATGTTCTTGCTAGCGATGTTGATCTCGACGAGTTTGATCTTTGCGGCATGACTGTGATCGGGAGAATTCGGGTCCTTGGCGAGGACGTCGAGCAATTTTACAGCGTCAGCAACGTTACCCTGTGCATAGTCCAGGTCGGCGAGAGCCATTTGGTATGGAAAAACATTCCCGCCAGCCTCGATCCGTGCGGCAAGTTCCTGATGCGCTACAGCGTATCCCTTGGCCTTATACAAAAACTGAACCAGGGCGAGTTCGGCGTCGGAGTCTTTGCCGTTGGACCGAGCGGCCGCTCGCAGCTCGGCTTCGGCATCGTCGAGCCGGTGTTGATCGATGTAGAACTTGATTAGCTGTTTGCGAAATACGGCTTGCTCAGGATGCAGCGTCAACAATTTTCGCAGCGTTGTTTCGATTTGTGACGTGTCGGCGAGCTGCTCAAACACCTTGAGCTTGTAAATCTGGATGCCAAGGTCGTTCGCGTGTGCGCGCGGAGCGCTGTCGAGAATCGCAGCGCGCCTTTGGCGTCGCCGCTGTCCAGGCGGATTGCGGCGGTGATCATAATCGCGTCGACGTTACCGGGGTCCAGCGCCAACGCGGCTTGCGCCTCATGCAGCGCACGATCGCTATCCTTCAGCTTGTAAAATATGGCCGCCCTGAGTGCGGTAATGTCGGCATCGGCTCCGGCTTCGGGATCAACGCCATTGACCAAGGCCAGCGCACGATCGGTGGCACCGCCGGCGAGCAACAGCCGCGCCAGCTTCAGCTTGGTTTTGACATCGTGTGGATCGAGCCGAACGATTGTTTGCAGGATCGGAACCAGCGCATCCCAATGATGATTGGCTTCCTCGATTTGGGCCAAGCCTCGCCAGGCTGGGATCATGTCCCGCTTCAGGTCGATCGCGTTCTTGAACTCGATTGCCGCCTTCTGATTTTCGTGCTTCGCGAGCAGTTTGACGCCGTTATCGTAGTAACTTTGAGCCCGCTCCGCGGACTGACCGCAGCATGCAAGCTGCATCGCGCCCGCGACCACCAGGGCGATACGCAAAGCGCCGACGACGGACTTCAACTGCGGCGTCATTGCGTTGCCACTCGTTTCTCGAAAGCGGAGGTTTTTGCGGATTTTGCCGCCGCGGCGCCGGCGGCGGGCAAAAATGCCGACAATTGCGGTACGGCATCGTGCATGAACGCCTGCAACCTGTTGTCGGCGTCATGCTCGGATTCCGATGAATCTATTTGGGTTGTGAGCCGCACCAGAGCGCCGTCGGTCCTATTTTGCAGGATCGCGTCGGCAAATAGGTAAAGCTTCGCCCAAAATTCGCTTGCAAGCGTTCTGCCGCGTTCGTCGAACCAGTAGTAAACGAGTTGCGTGGCACCACGCTTTTTGATGACGACACGATTGAACGAATGGTCGCCATCGCCAAGGGTCTGTCTGTTGAATGTTGGTGATGGTCCAGCCTCCGCCCGGGATGCAGACGATCGGCGAGTGCGGGGACTCGCCCTTGCGCTGCGAGGCGTAATAAGCAACGTAAAGATTCACCGACTTGCCGTCGACGCGGCTGTAGTCGGAAAGGAGATAGTCGCTAAGACCCAGGACCCGTTCGGTTTCAATGTCAAGCAAGGCGGGACGGCCCTGCCAAGGGCCGATGCGGCTAGGAAATTCGGCGAACGGAAGCCGACCCTGAGCCGCATCAGTTCGTCCGGAAACGGAAGCGACCGCCGCCCCGCCAAGGCACAGCAGCACCAGGCAGGTGACAAAGGGCAGACCGCGCGCGAGACGCATCGCAATGGCAGATTGTTGGTCTTCGCTCGTCTCCGGGAAACGCACAATGTCCCACAGCCGCCGCCGCGACCGCAGCGACATCAGATACATTTCCAATAGCAAGAGCGCCCCACAGGCGAGGAAAATGATCCAGCCCTCGAAGAAGTGTAAGGCCCCTTCAGCCATTGCGGTTCCCCAGCGATCGACCAGGATCCCGACCAAGCCAATTCTGATTCCGTTCATGGCTATGGCGATGGGAATGGCAGAAAGAAACAGCAGGACACGTTGCCAGCGCGGCGCGTCGAAGATATAGGCCGCCAAGAAGCTGACGCTGAGAAGCGGATAGAGGTAACGCAATCCGCTGCAGGCTTCGACCACCTGCAACTGATAATTTCCCAAGTCGATAATATTGCCGTCGAGATAAACCGGAATTCCGAACATTCGGATCAAGAAGGCGCCCAATTGCGAGGAGATAAGCTGCAATCGCAATGTGAGTTCGGCGTCAACAAAATATGGCAGCGGGATAGCGAACAAGAGGAAGGCGATCGGTACGAAAGCCGCGGTAAGAAGTCGGTATCCGCCGATAGAGAGTACGATCCCGACAAGAACAATGACGAAAGCGATCTGAGAAAGAATATAGACCGCGCTCAGTTCGCCGATCACATGCATGGCGAAGGCAAGCAGAACCAAGACAGGACCAGTCCAACTCGGCCGGCCAACCGCCCCACGCAACGCGCTTCTGCGCCGCCACAACAGCCACGCACTTACGACGGGTATCAGGAATCCGTGGCTATATTCTTCCTGTGTTGTCCAGCGATGGACCAGTTCCGCCAAGGCGCCGTGGAACGCGAGTATGGCGGCGAGAACGGCCACGCCAACAAGCAGGCCGATCTGCAATCCGTGTTCGCGTGGTTCATTCAGCGATTGAACCGCCATCATCTGTTCTTCGCGATCGATGTTTGGGCGGCGTGACCGCCGGCGGGCGACACCCGAAAATGCCGTCGGATCCGCTGGGGCACGGTTAGATACAACTTGCTCGGGACTTTTTTGACTAGCAAATGCCGCGCCATCCAACCGATTGCGATATCGTTCTCTTGCCCGGGCGACAATTCCCTTGGGGACATTCCTCGGCCGCATGGTTAGCGGGATTGACGAATGTACGAGTTCCAGGCCCTAACACCAGGGATGTAACTGCGGCGCGGCCTCCAAAACAGCGTCAAAAGTGTGCACGGGCAATGCACAACTCCCCAACGCGGTTTTTTTTGGCGCCGCGCGCAAATTTCAGATCAATTGTCTATTTAAAATTACTCTTGATGGGGGTACGTGCCGACCGCCAGTGGTGCCCTATCAAACAATGGCAGCTTTATGCCGAGTCCTGCCGAATCCTTTTCGTCGATATCCGATGAGCAAAAGACCAAGCAAAGCAGCGGCGAACAGTGCGACTGACGGAGGCAGCGGCGTACCAGTAGGAGGATCGACAGCGCCGATTGTGCCTGCCGACGACAGAGACCAATTGCTCAAATCGTTATAAAAATAGAACAGCCCGGTGCTGGCGAGAGAGAGATCTATCCCATTCACGGTCCCGAGGTAGGTAAGGTTTGTCAAAGAGCCATTTACGAACCCGGCCGTAACGGTGCCAATCGCGTTATTCAAGTTATACGTTTGTCCGTCAATCGAAATGCTTAATGATGTTAGCCCACCGCCGTTAGACGTGAATACACCGGTTGTCACCGGCCCATTGACATTCAGCACTCCCGTGCCACTTTCCGGTCCGTACAAAGTGTCGCTGAGCGTCAGATCATAGGTCGTCGCCCGCGCGACATCTGCGATCGGTAGGCAGACCACAGCCAGTGCGAGTGCGATCAGAAGGCGTGACATGTTGTTCCAACTTGCTTTTTCCATTCGTAATCATTCCTTAGCAAACGGCTAAGGTCAACTCTACTCCCTTACCGCCACTTTCCCTGACAAAATGGCCGGTTCCGTTAACCAACAACGCGCGAAGCCTATCGTCGGTTTTATCTTGTCGACCTGCAACCTATCTGCGCTATCCGGTCGCACAGAAGAAGCGCGCAGCCTGCCCTTCCTATTGCAGGGCCTCGGCGACTTTGCGTCGGTTGCGCCAGCCGAACAAGCCAACAAGGCCGACGCCCGTGACGAACAAAGGCAGGGTCGCAGGCAACGGTGTACCTGGCAGGGGCGGGTCGACTAACGGGGGGTTGGTCGAAAAACCATCGGGCAGCGTCAGCAGTAGCTCAAGGTTTTCGGAGACGATGTTCAAGCCGGAGATGATCGTCGAAATATCCAACGTGGAGTTCCCGGAAACGAATAATGTCCCGGACAAAATGGTTTCACTGCTCAGACCGGACGGCTGGGGACAATATGGAAAGGTCCAGCAATTTTGGCCATAGCCCGTCAAGGCGGTGCCAGACGGGCTCAAAGAAGGTTCCGAAACTTGCGACCCACTTTGATCGAATACCGAAAAACTGGTGAGCCACTGGTAAACGCCGACAGTGGTCTGCGGGTTCTGCTGATTGAAGACCGGAAGGGAGAAGCTCTCAACCGCCTGAACTTCTATCGCGACAGGTCCCGACGATGCAGCGTTATCAATGATAGAAATTGAGCCATCGAGGGGCAGATCAAAAGTAGTTGCGTACACGGGCTGAGCGGACGCTACGCCTAAAATCGTGAAGGACGTCAAAGCCACCAGGATTAAACGGCTCACATTGCGCCTCGGCCAGACCCCGCCCCGTACCCGTTCTTCTATCGCTCTTTTCCTGTGGGACTGGCAAGGGGGAGCGCGCACTCGGGTGTCGTAACGTTAAAAGCCGCCACTGATCCGCGGTCACTTCGCGGGCTGCGGTCATGTTGTTGGAACACGGCCTGCCGCAAATGACGGTGGTGACTCTGATGCGCCGAGTAAGGCAGCAGCTTGGAAGAGCTCACGCGGAAATGTTTGAAGCGGCAACGGCAACATGATTGCAAATCGAGGCGGCACACTGGCAAATAGACCGGATCCGTGCTAGTAATACCTAATGTCGTAGTGGTATTACTGAGGTGCGGAAATGACAGTAACGGTTACGCGCAAAGGGCAAGTGACGATCCCCAAGCAAGTCCGCGATCGCCTTGGGATCAATCCCGGCAGCAAGGTTGATTTCGAGGTGGCGGAAGATGGTCGCGCCTTTTTGCGTCGAGTTGGAAAGCGCGCGGTCAAGCCGAGCCGTTTCGAGCGGATGCGAGGTACGGCCACAAGCGGCCTCACTACCGACGAGATCATGGCGCTGACCCGTGATCGCGCTGGATGACGCTCGTCGACACAAATGTACTTCTCGACGTCGCGACCGACGACGCGAGGTGGGCACGCTGGTCTGTGCATCAGCTGGATGCTGCAAATATCCGCGGTCCAGTGCTGATCAACTCCGTAGTGTATGCCGAGTTCTCGATCGGGTACGCGCGTATCGAGGAAGCTGACCAAGTTCTCGCTGAGGTCGGACTTAAACTGATTGAGATACCACGCGCGGCGTTGTTTCTCGCCGGCAAAGTGTTTCGGCGTTATCGCGGTCGAGGAGGTAGCCGCACCGGGGTATTGCCGGATTTCTTCATCGGCGCCCACGCCGCGGTCGCACAGATCCCGCTACTCACGCGTGATCCGCGCCCTTACCGGACATACTTTGCAGGCATCGGGCTTATCACGCCGGACGAGACCGAAGCGCCCTGAGGTCGGCGAGGTTGGGACTATCCCAACTTGATTTCTCCACGATGCACGCGACCGGCCGTATTGCTCGGCCAATCAAGCGTTTCGGGTCTTCCTGCCAAATCCCATTTGCGCAAAATTGGGTTCTTCATCCTGTGCGAAGTGGCGCAATGTGTGGATTAGGGCAACCCGACGCGCCAACTTGAATAGGCAGATAGATTAAGCTCTTATAGCTCGATATGAAAAAGGCCAGCATCACCGAAGCCAAAAATCGCCTCAGCGCCCTCATTGATGGTCTGAAAAGAGGCTCGCCGGTTTTGATCCTCGACCGCGGTCGCCCCGTCGCCCGGCTTGAACCTGTTGCCAACCTCGGCGACGGCGAACAGGACGGCCGACTGTCGCGGCTCATCCGTGAAGGCATTGTGCGGCCAGGCCGCATCCCCCCATCGCGTGCGCTGTTCGCCACTCCACCGCCCCGTCCCAAACGCGACGCGTCGGCGGCGGCGGCGCTCATTGCCGAGCGGCGGGACAGCCGGTGAAGTTCTGGGATGCCTCTGCGATTGTGCCGCTGCGTTTGGACCTAGCAAGAAGCTTCCGGAGGTAGGCGGCTAGCCTGTCGAGTGACGATTGAACCGGTACCGTTGTTCAGCTCTTGTCGTAAAGAAGCACGCGCGCACGCGGCTTTAATTGCAGCAACAAATCGAGGTCTCGGGAATTCCTGCTTATCATGATGGACCCAGTGTCCACCGCCTGCAGAAAAAGCAGGGAATCGTTGAGAAATCTACGACGATCCTGCTTTGGGATAGCTTGAGTGCGCGCGAGAATGCCCGCCATGATCGCCGCCTCCAACCATACCTCCGAGCTCGGCGCAATAATTCGGGAGGGGTTGATACGGGTAAGCGTCTCGATGATCGGGACCAACGTGGCTTGGGTGCGGCTGTCCGCCGGATCGAGAGCGCCAATGGTGACCGCGAGTTCGGCAAGCGCCGGTGCACCATGCAGGATCGTTCGCGACGCTATCAAATTGACGATTGGCTTAGGCAATTGACCCTTGAGCTGATCGATATAGACCGTGGCGTCGAACAGCAGCGATGCTCCAGCGGGAACCTGCAATGGATCAAAAGGAAGATCTGCTTTTGGCCGATGTGTCAGAGCCCGAGGCCAACGACTAGGATCATGGCGGCCGATGATCGATGAAACTTCAGATCTCAAGCTCAAAATCCTGAGGGAGCCGTCCAGATTGGGCTGCAAACCAAGGTCCAAAATCATCAGGCGCGGCAAGCACGGCGAGCGCAGCGTTGACTAGTTCCGAGTCATTATTGAGCCCGGTCTTGGTGCGAGCCGCTTTGATCAGCCCAGGATCAACGCGGGCGCTGAGACGCTTGGTGCGAGAGCCCTTTAGTTTGCCGCTCGCCGCCAACGTTGAGAGCGCGAATTCTACCCGCGCCGACGTTATCGGATCCATTGATTTGGTCCGCGCGAGTGACGGCCTATGTCCTCGCGGTCGAGCTTTCTCTACTCTTTTTTTTGCGGATGCCATTATCTTGCACGCAATGCCGGTGTATGACGTTATTTTATTTTATGTCGGACATGGGTGCAAGTCGAGAGATTCGAGAAAGCGCGGCGGCAGTCGCGGCGGCAGTGAGCATCCTCCCGCGACAAACGATCGCCCGCGGAGAAGTTGCGGATTTGCGCGCGCAGATCGCGCTCCTGGCGCTCGATGGAGTGCCCAGTGCTTTCCTCGGATACCAGTTCCACGAGAAAGCCTCTGACCAAGGCAGTGACCGAAGTTTCCAGCTCGGCCGCGTTGGTACGGGCTAGCCTTTTTTCTGTTGCCGCCTTCGTAGCCGGACACCTGGTCCGCCGCCGTTCTCGTCGATGAACTCCACGCCGGCCGATTCAAATGCCCGGCGAAGCGCAAGCTCGTTTGCGGCGGTAAGCGAGGTCTTGTCCTGTGCGACCTCCGCACGCCTCACCGTGTTCACCCCCAACGCGGACTGACGTGCAAGATCTGCGGCGCTCCACTTCAACAGTGCGCGGGCTGCTCTGATTTGGGCACCCGAAAGGACAGACGGTTTCATCTTGACCCCCATGCCCATTTGGGTTAAAAACACCCATCTGGGTTAACCGCGTCGCTGTGAAAATTATAGGGCAGGAGGAGGATTAGCGTGAAATCAGATGTGTTGATAACGGCCAAGGGCATAGACCGCCGATACTTCATCGGCGGCTCGGACGCCCGGATCATCATGGGCGACGACGAAGCCGCCCTCGATCCGGCTGTGGAAGGAAAAGCGCGGCGAGATCAAGCCGGAGGACCTGTCCCGCAACCTCGTCGTCCAGCTCGGCGCCGTCACCGAAGAACTTAATCGACATTGGTACGAGGCCAATACGGGCCAGATTGTCATCGACGTCCAAAAGCACGTCCGGCACCCGGGGCTGCGCTGGATGGCGGCAACTCTTGATGGGCGCGTAGAGTCTATTGGGGCAATCTTCGAATCCAAGTTCATGTTGCCCTGGTATTTCTCGGAAGAAGCGGCCGTTGAGAAATATGCGCCCCAACTGCAGCACAATATGTGGGTGGTGGCGGCGCGTCAGGCAGTGCTCTCGGTGATCACCGGTGGCGGCAAGTGGGTGGAGATCACGACCCATGCCGATCCGCTTTACCAGCACCTGATCGTTACCGCCGAGCGGAAGTTTTGGCGCTGTGTCGAGAATGGCGAGCCCCCTGCCCTGTTTGGAATTGAGCCGCCCAAACCGCGCATCGCGGCAGTGCGTATTGTCGACATGAGTAGTTCGAACGCCTGGGCCGAATTTGCCGCCATGTTCTCGCGGACCAGATCAGCTCACCTCGAGCATGAACAAGCCAAGGCCGAGCTCAAGAACCTAATGCCGGATGACGCGCAGCAGGCCATCGGCCATGGCGTCCGGGCCAAACGCTCGAAGTCAGGCGCGATTAGTTTCGACCTCCTCAATACGGAGGAAGGACATGCAACGGTCTAGTGGTTCGATCGGCAACTTGGCGGCCGCTCTCGCCAAAGCCCAGGGTGAACTTACCAATCCAGACAAGTCGCTGGTCGGGACCATCCCTGCGGACTGCCCAGGCGGCGCCGAAAAGATGTTTCGGTATGCGCCGCTATCGAGCGGGCTCGACATTGTGCGCAAGGTTTTGGGTCAGCACGAAATCGCGACCATGCAGACGACCGCCATTGATCAGACTGCCGGTATCGTCAATCTGACAACCATGCTGGCGCATGCCTCTGGGGAGTGGATTTCCTCAGATTGGCCGGTCTGCGCCATTGGTGACACCGCAAGCCCGCAGCGGATGGGAGCGGCGCTGACCTATGCTCGGCGCTACGCTCTCTTCGCTCTCGT
Organism: uncultured Alphaproteobacteria bacterium; assembly: GCA_963759345.1. Lineage (GTDB taxonomy): Bacteria > Pseudomonadota > Alphaproteobacteria > Rhizobiales > Xanthobacteraceae > BOG-931. The sequence goes on along the minus strand of CAVWYW010000015.1, from coordinate 10,315 downwards.
TGGAATTGCTGGCGAAGATGACCTTGACGCTCCAGATCTGACTACGCCGACAAGCAAGGCGCCGGCAAATGACATGCCAAAAGCTAATGGCCACGCCCAACTGAAGGGCCGCCGAGCTAGCCACGGCACGAACGCAATTGCTCGTCGAGACACGCGCACACTTTTGAACCCCACAAAAGAAATCATTGGGACCGAAGTCTCGGCCGAACGGCGCGATCGACTTATCGCTGAAATCAACGGCCTAAGCTCAAGTGACGAGGCAGCTGTTTGGGCGCACCGGTGTCTGGTCGAGAAGAGCAAACTTCACGAAGTCGATGCACAGCAAGTGGAACGGTCCTTTGCAGCCAAGCTTGCTACTTTCGCCAGCTACTCTGCCGACGTCTCCAGTCTGTCTGAGAGTGCACCGAACTCCGGGGAGCCGCATGCCGACTCACAAGAGCCGCAGAACGAGCCGCAGTCCGGGATTATCGAAAAGCGTGTCTTGCAACTCTCGCAACCACGTCGGCTTCGCGACCGCGCCCACGTGAAGTTAGTCGCGAAACAGCCGTGTCTAGTTTGCGGCCGGCGACCGAGCGACGCGCATCATCTGCGATTTGCACAACGACGAGCTCTTGGCCGTAAAGTGAGCGATGAATTTACGGTGCCGCTATGCCGTGGACATCATCGCGAACTTCATCGCTGCGGCGATGAAATGCGGTGGTGGAAGGGCTTCGGAATTGATCCGCTGCCGACCGCAAGACAGCTGTGGCTCAAGACGCATCCGCTCGCTCATGGCAAAGAAACAACAGTCATCGAGACTGGGACATCTTCGCTGGGCAATGAGGCCACGCTATGACGCGCGGACATGAGCGCGTGATGCCGTCACCGCCACCGATCGGCCCAGTCGAGCCCGCCGCAACACGCGTTCGCGGGTGCCAATACTTCCACTGAGCACAAGCGGAGTCCCCTGACCGCGGCGTCGCAAACCCGCCGCCGGCGTAGCTTCGCGACTCCCGCAAACGCCGCTGCCAATTCCGACAGCATCAGGATACCACCACGCCTGTTCCTAAACCTTTATTGTAATTGTGGAGAGCGGCGAACCCCATTCACCCTTCATTTACAATGACCTTGCCGGAGCAACCTAGACATCGCATGCGTTAACGCTACGCTTCCCCGTCGGCACCGCGCTCAATCTCGTTGCCAACACCCGGATGGCGCTGAACGACTACGTCTACGATCCGAACGGAACCTCAAACGACGCGCTGTTCAACCTGGTCCAGGGCGGCTTCGCCTTCGTCGCCGGCAAGGTTGCCCATAGCGGATACACTCACATTCTTTTTTTGTGTAAACGCGCCGATGCGCGTGATGAGATTCATGCCGCGTGTCCTTCGTACCATAAGAGAATGCAATTACTGCTCGGAAGAAATAATCCGAGGACTTAATGCAGATTAAGCCGCGAGAGCCCTGAGCGCTGCCTTGGGATTTTTGGCCACGATTGCCAGGAGCGAACGGGCAGCCGGATCCGGCAACACCCGGCCCTGCTCCCAATTGCGCAAAGTCGACAGCGGGATGCGCAACGCCTTTGCAAATTCCTGCTGGGTCATACCAAGCCGCTTGCGCAGCGATTGCGGCGGAATGACCGGCATGAAGCCCGCGAGTTCGGTCTCGTTCTGATCGTCCTCGCGCATCTGCCGCCGGATATCAGCCTCCGTCGTTGCATCAATCTTCGCACGATTAATGCGCGGCTTTACCCGCCGGATGCTTTCCATTGTTCGGCGAACGAGCGCCATGATATCCGTTCCTTTCTGCTGGCGAGCCGCGCCGATATGATGTGACGCACGTCGCCGCGATCGGTGTAGGCAACGAACAATACATCGTCGCCGACCTGCCCGATCGCCTGCATCCGAGTTTCGCCGTAGTCTCGCCGATCGTCCTGCTTCTCCAGAGTGGGACCGCGGAAAATCCGCGCCGCATAATCAAAGCCGAACCCTCGCTCGCTCACGGTGCGCCGGCTTTTGGCCTCGTCCCACTCGAAGAGCATAATCGGATGATGTACGCTTTAAGCGCACCTCCGTCAACGTTATTTGGTTGCCCGTCGCTTCACGCGCTGCCCCGACTGACGTGCCATTGGTCGCCTGAAGCGCTCGTGACCCGAGCTCTCAATCTGGCCCAGAATGGAGCAATGATCGAAATGGCCAGGCGGCCAGCTACATGGCGTGGAACAATTTCCAAGCGCTGGTGAGCCCTTTGGACACGGCGAGCTCCAATATTGCGCGCTGATTCTTACGTCTCGCCAGCCTCAACAATGGTGCCTTGACGCACTAACCGTTATGAAACACGGCCCGTTGGTGCCAATTCGGCAAGTCTTTCACACACTCGATTTCTTGCGGCGGACCGGTAACTAGCCGCGCTCTTGGCTCGCCAGTGCTTTTCGACTTTCGGACATCATGTGAATGTGCCGGAGTCCCAATGCAAGGTTCTCCGAACCCCCGAAAAAGCGGGAAGCAGAGGTCGCAAACAGCAGGCGGGTTCTCTCACAGTGGCATCGCAGGCCCGCGTCGGCGAAGCCGAGCCTCAATCTCAGACGCCGCGTGCACTCGCACAGTATCCAGATACCTGCTCGCTTGTTTCTTAACCTTCATAGTAATTGTGGAGACCGGCGATCCCCATTCACCCTTCATTTACAATGACCTTGCCGGGGCGGCCTAGATATCGCATACGTTAACGCTGCGCTTCGGCACGGGGACCTGCACAAAGTGACGACGCGCAAGTCGGCACAGGGGTCGGGCTTATCGCTGACGTTCGCGGGGAGCGTCGCGGGAGGCGTAGTTAATGGCTTATGAGTCCGCGTCGCAAGGTGGTTACGGCGGTGGTCCAACTGTAATTAACACCGACGCCGCACATGCTGACGTGGTCAGCATTTCCGATGCGGAACTGCTGTTCACCGGGCATCTTGAACGCAAGGGTCCGGACCTCATCCTGACCGGCCAGGACGGCCACCGTCACATCATCGTTGGCTATTTTTCTACCGAGCATCATGCGGCCCTAGTGGCGCCGAACGGTGCACAGATCACCGGCGATCTCGTCGATCTCCTCGCCGGTTCGCCCGCGCCCGGCCAATATGCGCAAGCGCAGACGTCTGCTCCGACCAACGCAATCGGCCGCATCGAAAAAGTCGTTGGCAACGTCACTGTGATGCGCAACGGCGTCGCCGTGGCGCTGCACGTCGGCGACGCAGTTTACAAGAACGACGTGGTCCAGACCGGCGCCGATTCCTCGGCCGGCATCGGCTTCCCCGACGGCACCGCGCTCAATCTCGTCTCCAACACGCGGATGGCGCTGAACGACTACGTCTATGATCCGAACGGAACCTCGAATGACGCGCTGTTCAACCTAGTCCAGGGCGGCTTCGCCTTCGTCGCCGGCAAGGTCGCCCATACCGGCGACATGAAGATCGGGACACCGGTCGCGACCATGGGCATCCGCGGCACCACCGGCTATGCGCTGCAACAGGTCGCCACCGTCAGTGCCAATGCCGGCAATGTGACGATGTCGTTCGCGGTGGTTGCCGACCCCGGTACCGACCGGGTCGGCGCCTATGTTGTCATCGATCAGTTCGGCAACGAAGTCGCGGTCGATCACGCAGGAATTTGGACCACGCTGTCCTGGGACGGCGGCAACAGGCCCCCGACCGTCAGTCGGGAGGCGATGACGGCGTCAAATTTCGCGATCGAGCAAGCACTGGTTCCGGCGCTGGTTCAGATCCTCAACAACATCAACAATCTGACTCCAAATCCGCAATCGGGCCCCAACAATCCCGGCAGTTCGACGCCGCCATTGTTCGAACTGATCAACCTTCAGCAATATCTGCAGCAGAACGGCAACACCCAGCAGACGGTCATCAATGTTCAGACCGGCGGTGCGAATACGAATACCCAGACGCAACTTTCGGCCACATATACCATCGCGCTGGGCACGTCGGCCACGTCAACCGTCACCTGGACTTCGCCGGCCAGCGGAACTTGGGAAACAGGGAGCAACTGGAGCGACCTTAGTACGCCTGCGGCGCCGCAATACGTCGACATTGCCCAGCCGGTCAAAGTAACGGTCGAAGGCAGCGAGAGCGCCGATGGTCTTCGTATCGGCGCCGGCGCCATTCTCAACCTCGCGTCCGGCGCCACGCTGGAAGTGTCGCAAGGGATCGCCGATTTCGGGACCTTGCAGATCAATTCATCAGGCTCCGATCCGAAACTGGCGATCAACGGCACGGTCTATCTGCTGAACAGCGGCAAGCTCGCCCTGGTAGGGCCGACCGGCGAGAACCTGATTGTCGGCGTAGCCGGCACTGACGCGAAGCTGGTCAATGTCAACAACACCATCACCGGCAGCGGCACCATCGGCCAAGGCGACGCCGCGCTGACTTTGGTCAACGGCAAGAATGGAACCATCGAGGCAACGCCGTTGCTCGCCTCCGATTCGGGGCTGCTGATCATCGATACCGGAAATCCCGTCAGCAATTCCGGAACGTTGAAGGCCGCCGCCGGTGGGACGCTGCAGATCGGCGATCCCGTCACCAATCTGGGTCTTATTCAAGCCCAAGCCGACAGCGCGATCCTGATCACCGGCCACCTCGATAACGAGAACACCGTTCAGGCGACCGGGTCGGGCGCCGAAGTCACGCTCTCGGGGGACACGCTGACGAACAACGCCGTCCTCGAAGCAATGAACGGCGGCATTCTGGACGTCGTCAGCAACGTCACCGGCATGGGGTCCGCCGCGATCAGCGGCGGCGGAAGGCTTGAGCTCGGCGGAACGGATGCGCAGACCGTGACGTTCGACGACGCCAGCACGCTCAAGCTCGACGGGACCTCGGACTTCACCGGAACGGTCCGTGGCCTTGCGGTCGGCGATATTATCGATCTTGCAAAAACGATTGTGACCAGCGCCGTTTGGGACGGTACGACGCTGTCCGTCAACGGCGCGCCGACCACGTTCACAATCTCAGGCCTCCCGAAAGGCGACACTTTTGCCTTCACGAGCGATGGCGGGACCGGCACCGATCTCACGGTCGAAACGGTGCCGATGATCGCGATCAACGCGATCGAGGGCAACGACATCCTCAACAAAGCCGAAGCGGCGGCCGGCTTCACCATTAGCGGTACGGCGTCCGACAGCAGCGTGGCGGTGGATGGGCAAACCGTCACGGTCGATATCGTCAACGGCTTGGACAAGGTGGTCGACAGCTACACGGCGACGGTGTCGGGCGGCACCTGGTCGGTCAAAGTCGGCGCGATCGACGCCCAGGCGCTTGCGGACGGCACCTATACGGTGACGGCGAACATCACGGATGTGGCCATCAATCCGGCGGCGCCTGAAGCGAGCCAAACGTTGACGGTGGACGAGACGACGGTGGCGGTCACCCCGAGTGTCGGGGTCGCAATCGCCAGCAGCGACGTCAACCTCGCCGCCAACACCGCGCTGGTGACCTTCAGCTTCAGCGAAGCGACCAGCGATTTCAAACTGGCCGACACCACCGCGGTCGGCGGCACGCTCGGCCCGCTGACCACAACCGATGGCGGGCTGACCTACACCGCGACCTTCACCGCCAACCCCAATACCGACATCAGCAACGGCTCGGTGAGCGTCACCGCCGGCAGCTGGCACGATGCCACCGGCAATAATCCGGGCACCGGCGCCACCAGCACCGCCTTCGTGGTCGACACCGTCACCCCGAGCGTCGTCGGGGTCGCGGTCGCCAGCAGCGACGTCAACCTCGCCGCCAACACCGCGCTGGTGACCTTCAGCTTCAGCGAAGCGACCAGCGATTTCAAACTGGCCGACACCACCGCGGTCGGCGGCACGCTCGGCCCGCTGACCACAACCGATGGCGGGCTGACCTACACCGCGACCTTCACCGCCAACCCCAATACCGACATCAGCAACGGCTCGGTGAGCGTCACCGCCGGCAGCTGGCACGATGCCACCGGCAATAATCCGGGCACCGGCGCCACCAGCACCGCCTTCGTGGTCGACACCGTCACCCCGAGCGTCGTCGGGGTCGCGGTCGCCAGCAGCGACGTCAACCTCGCCGCCAACACCGCGCTGGTGACCTTCAGCTTCAGCGAAGCGACCAGCGATTTCAAACTGGCCGACACCACCGCGGTCGGCGGCACGCTCGGCCCGCTGACCACAACCGATGGCGGGCTGACCTACACCGCGACCTTCACCGCCAACCCCAATACCGACATCAGCAACGGCTCGGTGAGCGTCACCGCCGGCAGCTGGCACGATGCCACCGGCAATAATCCGGGCACCGGCGCCACCAGCACCGCCTTCGTGGTCGACACCGTCACCCCGAGCGTCGTCGGGGTCGCGGTCGCCAGCAGCGACGTCAACCTCGCCGCCAACACCGCGCTGGTGACCTTCAGCTTCAGCGAAGCGACCAGCGATTTCAAACTGGCCGACACCACCGCGGTCGGCGGCACGCTCGGCCCGCTGACCACAACCGATGGCGGGCTGACCTACACCGCGACCTTCACCGCCAACCCCAATACCGACATCAGCAACGGCTCGGTGAGCGTCACCGCCGGCAGCTGGCACGATGCCACCGGCAATAATCCGGGCACCGGCGCCACCAGCACCGCCTTCGTGGTCGACACCGTCACCCCGAGCGTCGTCGGGGTCGCGGTCGCCAGCAGCGACGTCAACCTCGCCGCCAACACCGCGCTGGTGACCTTCAGCTTCAGCGAAGCGACCAGCGATTTCAAACTGGCCGACACCACCGCGGTCGGCGGCACGCTCGGCCCGCTGACCACAACCGATGGCGGGCTGACCTACACCGCGACCTTCACCGCCAACCCCAATACCGACATCAGCAACGGCTCGGTGAGCGTCACCGCCGGCAGCTGGCACGATGCCACCGGCAATAATCCGGGCACCGGCGCCACCAGCACCGCCTTCGTGGTCGACACCGTCACCCCGACCGTCGTCGGGGTCGCGGTCGCCAGCAGCGACGTCAACCTCGCCGCCAACACCGCGCTGGTGACCTTCAGCTTCAGCGAAGCGACCAGCGATTTCAAACTGGCCGACACCACCGCGGTCGGCGGCACGCTCGGCCCGCTGACCACAACCGATGGCGGGCTGACCTACACCGCGACCTTCACCGCCAACCCCAATACCGACATCAGCAACGGCTCGGTGAGCGTCACCGCCGGCAGCTGGCACGATGCCACCGGCAATAATCCGGGCACCGGCGCCACCAGCACCGCCTTCGTGGTCGACACCGTCACCCCGAGCGTCGTCGGGGTCGCGGTCGCCAGCAGCGACGTCAACCTCGCCGCCAACACCGCGCTGGTGACCTTCAGCTTCAGCGAAGCGACCAGCGATTTCAAACTGGCCGACACCACCGCGGTCGGCGGCACGCTCGGCCCGCTGACCACAACCGATGGCGGGCTGACCTACACCGCGACCTTCACCGCCAACCCCAATACCGACATCAGCAACGGCTCGGTGAGCGTCACCGCCGGCAGCTGGCACGATGCCACCGGCAATAATCCGGGCACCGGCGCCACCAGCACCGCCTTCGTGGTCGACACCGTCACCCCGAGCGTCGTCGGGGTCGCGGTCGCCAGCAGCGACGTCAACCTCGCCGCCAACACCGCGCTGGTGACCTTCAGCTTCAGCGAAGCGACCAGCGATTTCAAACTGGCCGACACCACCGCGGTCGGCGGCACGCTCGGCCCGCTGACCACAACCGATGGCGGGCTGACCTACACCGCGACCTTCACCGCCAACCCCAATACCGACATCAGCAACGGCTCGGTGAGCGTCACCGCCGGCAGCTGGCACGATGCCACCGGCAATAATCCGGGCACCGGCGCCACCAGCACCGCCTTCGTGGTCGACACCGTCACCCCGAGCGTCGTCGGGGTCGCGGTCGCCAGCAGCGACGTCAACCTCGCCGCCAACACCGCGCTGGTGACCTTCAGCTTCAGCGAAGCGACCAGCGATTTCAAACTGGCCGACACCACCGCGGTCGGCGGCACGCTCGGCCCGCTGACCACAACCGATGGCGGGCTGACCTACACCGCGACCTTCACCGCCAACCCCAATACCGACATCAGCAACGGCTCGGTGAGCGTCACCGCCGGCAGCTGGCACGATGCCACCGGCAATAATCCGGGCACCGGCGCCACCAGCACCGCCTTCGTGGTCGACACCGTCACCCCGACCGTCGTCGGGGTCGCGGTCGCCAGCAGCGACGTCAACCTCGCCGCCAACACCGCGCTGGTGACCTTCAGCTTCAGCGAAGCGACCAGCGATTTCAAACTGGCCGACACCACCGCGGTCGGCGGCACGCTCGGCCCGCTGACCACAACCGATGGCGGGCTGACCTACACCGCGACCTTCACCGCCAACCCCAATACCGACATCAGCAACGGCTCGGTGAGCGTCACCGCCGGCAGCTGGCACGATGCCACCGGCAATAATCCGGGCACCGGCGCCACCAGCACCGCCTTCGTGGTCGACACCGTCACCCCGAGCGTCGTCGGGGTCGCGGTCGCCAGCAGCGACGTCAACCTCGCCGCCAACACCGCGCTGGTGACCTTCAGCTTCAGCGAAGCGACCAGCGATTTCAAACTGGCCGACACCACCGCGGTCGGCGGCACGCTCGGCCCGCTGACCACAACCGATGGCGGGCTGACCTACACCGCGACCTTCACCGCCAACCCCAATACCGACATCAGCAACGGCTCGGTGAGCGTCACCGCCGGCAGCTGGCACGATGCCACCGGCAATAATCCGGGCACCGGCGCCACCAGCACCGCCTTCGTGGTCGACACCGTCACCCCGAGCGTCGTCGGGGTCGCGGTCGCCAGCAGCGACGTCAACCTCGCCGCCAACACCGCGCTGGTGACCTTCAGCTTCAGCGAAGCGACCAGCGATTTCAAACTGGCCGACACCACCGCGGTCGGCGGCACGCTCGGCCCGCTGACCACAACCGATGGCGGGCTGACCTACACCGCGACCTTCACCGCCAACCCCAATACCGACATCAGCAACGGCTCGGTGAGCGTCACCGCCGGCAGCTGGCACGATGCCACCGGCAATAATCCGGGCACCGGCGCCACCAGCACCGCCTTCGTGGTCGACACCGTCACCCCGAGCGTCGTCGGGGTCGCGGTCGCCAGCAGCGACGTCAACCTCGCCGCCAACACCGCGCTGGTGACCTTCAGCTTCAGCGAAGCGACCAGCGATTTCAAACTGGCCGACACCACCGCGGTCGGCGGCACGCTCGGCCCGCTGACCACAACCGATGGCGGGCTGACCTACACCGCGACCTTCACCGCCAACCCCAATACCGACATCAGCAACGGCTCGGTGAGCGTCACCGCCGGCAGCTGGCACGATGCCACCGGCAATAATCCGGGCACCGGCGCCACCAGCACCGCCTTCGTGGTCGACACCGTCACCCCGAGCGTCGTCGGGGTCGCGGTCGCCAGCAGCGACGTCAACCTCGCCGCCAACACCGCGCTGGTGACCTTCAGCTTCAGCGAAGCGACCAGCGATTTCAAACTGGCCGACACCACCGCGGTCGGCGGCACGCTCGGCCCGCTGACCACAACCGATGGCGGGCTGACCTACACCGCGACCTTCACCGCCAACCCCAATACCGACATCAGCAACGGCTCGGTGAGCGTCACCGCCGGCAGCTGGCACGATGCCACCGGCAATAATCCGGGCACCGGCGCCACCAGCACCGCCTTCGTGGTCGACACCGTCACCCCGAGCGTCGTCGGGGTCGCGGTCGCCAGCAGCGACGTCAACCTCGCCGCCAACACCGCGCTGGTGACCTTCAGCTTCAGCGAAGCGACCAGCGATTTCAAACTGGCCGACACCACCGCGGTCGGCGGCACGCTCGGCCCGCTGACCACAACCGATGGCGGGCTGACCTACACCGCGACCTTCACCGCCAACCCCAATACCGACATCAGCAACGGCTCGGTGAGCGTCACCGCCGGCAGCTGGCACGATGCCACCGGCAATAATCCGGGCACCGGCGCCACCAGCACCGCCTTCGTGGTCGACACCGTCACCCCGACCGTCGTCGGGGTCGCGGTCGCCAGCAGCGACGTCAACCTCGCCGCCAACACCGCGCTGGTGACCTTCAGCTTCAGCGAAGCGACCAGCGATTTCAAACTGGCCGACACCACCGCGGTCGGCGGCACGCTCGGCCCGCTGACCACAACCGATGGCGGGCTGACCTACACCGCGACCTTCACCGCCAACCCCAATACCGACATCAGCAACGGCTCGGTGAGCGTCACCGCCGGCA
>CAVWYW010000014.1:0-248392 GCA_963759345.1 uncultured Alphaproteobacteria bacterium | reverse complement strand
GGAATCCGGATCGGTAATTTAGCCCATTCGCATAAGGACACTTACGGAACCGCTAATTTCCGTAATCGGCCGCGGGATCTCGGCCACGCCTTGGGAGAAAAGCACTGGTCAAAAGTTAGCGTTTCCGGCATTTTAACGCGCATCAACCCGCTTCGGGAGCGGCTGTTCCTTCCACCTGGATTCGAAAGCCCGAACGCACATTCGGCCAATAATCCCAAATCGCCTTGTGATGCGTGCAGCGATTGTCCCAGAACGCGATCGAATGGGCGCGCCACCGGAAGCGGCACGTCCACTCCGGCTTATTGCAATGATCGATCAAAAACCTCAGGATCCGCTCGCCTTCTAGCACGGGCAATTCGTTGATCTTCGATGTGAAGTCGGTATTGACGTAGATCACCTTTTTGCCGCTAACCGGATGCCGGATATCACCGGATGCACCGAGATCGGGGTGCCCGGACCAAAAACCCGCGTTCCGTCGTGCGTGGCGGTCAATCCCGAGAGGTAGGTTTTCATGCGCGGCGACAGCGTGTCGTAAGCCGCATACATGCTTGCAAACATTGTGTCGCCACCGCCATCGGGCGGAACGGTGTGATTATAAAGAATGCTTCCGAGCGGCGGGATCGCCGCGCACGACTGGTCGCTGTGAAAATTCTCGCCGGATATCCGCGTTGAAGTTTCGTCATAGTGAAACTTTCGCACGTAGGGATTATCGGTGGTTTTGCTGATCGTCGATTTCCCGACATGCGTACCGAGAGCACCAAAATAGCGGCCGAGCCTGATTTGGTCATCGAAGCCGATCTTCTGATCCCGGAAGAAGATTACCTGGTACTGGATAAACGCTTTGTGCAGCTCCTCAACCTGATTGTTTGAAAGCGGCTTAGTCAGATCGACATTGCCGATTTCCGCTCCGATGGGGGAGAAACAGGGTCGACTGTGATGGATCCATAGGCCATGAGTTCCTCCATACTGCGACTTCACCGGATTGAGCTGTCGTCATCTCATTCCATTTGCGGAATGCCGGAGGTTTTATGACGTCGGCCCCATCTGGCGATGTCCTCGCGCGCCAAATCCCGTTTCAACTCTTCAGTTTGCACGCACTGCCGAATTGATCCTGGTAATTGGTCACGACGGTGCCGGTGATCTGCTGCTCCAGCTTGCCATCCTTCTTCATGACCGTCGCCGAATAATAGTTCTGAATCGGGAAGTGGTTTGGGGCGAGCTTGAACGGACCGCGTGTCGAGTTGAAGTTTGCCTTCTCTAACTCGGCGCGCAACTTGGATTTGTCGGCGATGTTGCCGCCAAGCGCCTTGACCGCGGCATCCAGAGCCATGATCGAATCATACGCGAACGCCGCGTAAAATACCGGCGTGTGGCCATACGCGCTTTGGAACGCGGCAACGAACTCCTTGTTGGTTGGATTGTCGAGACCGGCGAACCAGGGTGCCACGAGATTGACCCCGAGGGCCGCGTCGCCGACGGCCTGGAAGCTGAGTTCGTCGGCCAGCCACGATCCGGAAAAGAGCTTAACCTGGTCCTTCAAGCCGGAGACTGCAAACTGCTTGAGGAACGCGATGCCGCTTGAACCTGGTAGGAAAACGAACACGGAGTTGGCGCCAGAAGCGCGGATCGAAGCGATCTCGGCAGCATAGTCGACTTGAGCGATCGGAACGTAGGCTTCCCCAACGACCTCACCCTTGTATAAGGTTTTCGCCCCGGCCGCATGCTCCCGGCCAGTGACGAAATTCTGCGACAAGAAGAATGCTTTCTTCATACCCGCGTCGGTCATCAGTTTGCCGACGATTTCGGACGGAGAGTTGTTTTCCCACGAATAGACAAAGAGACTAGCGTTACACTCGTCGCCCGCAAGCTTGGAGGGGCCGGCGATTCCGCTGAGGATGATCTTGCCCTGCTTCGTCGTGGGGCCAATATAGGCGAGCAGCAGGTTTGACATCATATTTCCGACCAGCACGTCGACCTGATCGTTCTCGATCAGCTTGTTGGCCGCCTGCTGTCCGGTCTCGACAGTCATTTTGCTGTCTTCTTTGATGAACTGGACCGGCACACCCCCGAGCTTGTTGTCGAGCTTCTTGAGCGCGAGTTCCACGCCACGCAACTGCTCCGCCCCGAGGATGCCGAATGCACCGCTCAGTGGACTCAAGAATCCGACTTTGATGGTGGTTTCGGTGGTCTGTCCCCAGGCCGTTGAGCATGCGAGCAATGCCATGCCCAACGCGATCATCAACGGCTTCCTCATGTTCCTCTCCGTCGCTTGCGATCAGCTCATCGCAGCCCGTTAAGTTGCACCTGCGGCTTCGCGCTTTAGAAGCTTGTCCACGACCACCCGTGCTGCATTTCCACCGCCATCGGCATTGTAGTGCATCCAGGCGATGCGGCCAGCCATTCGATCGAGCATCGTTTGTTGCGTCTCAAGCACCGTCACGTCCTCCGAGAACGCCCGTACACTGCCTTCGTGGAAAAGCTTGGTGACCTGCGGATCCGGCACGCAATTGCGCGACACTGCCCAGAAGTGGTGGCACGTCGACTTGGTGCCGGGCGTGATTCCGTTCAGAACCCGATATTCGAGAAATCTTATCCGCCTCGTTTGAGCCCTTCGGCACCGAACGCGATGTTATCACCACTTGAGACGGCGGCGTGAACACGATGTCCTGGCTGCGATCGATTTCTCCGCTGTAACCGATCAGCTTGGCGTAAAGCGGAGGGGCCGGACAGCTCGGCATCGAGCGCACGATCCGGACCGCATCGCCCTCGCGACTGACGGTCGCGGGATTCTCCGCGACCGCGTCGGTCCCGATCGTGGTGCGATGAACGAAGGCCAGGTGGGAAAGGTCGAGTAGATTGTCGACCAGAAGCTGATAGTGGCATCCGATCTCGAAGTGTCCACCGGTCGGGATCCAGTTGGGATCCTCGTTCCAATGGAAGTCCGGGATCAGAGACTCGTCAGCTGACTTCGGGTCTCCCATCCAGATCCACAGCCATCGCCATTTCTCCACCAGCCGATAGCTCTTCACGCACCAGCTCGGTGCGATATGGGTTTGCGCCGGGATATGCGTGCAGTGTCCGTCGGGTGCAAAGACCAGGCCGTGGTACCCGCAGCGCAACTGGTCTCCCAATAGTTCGCCCTTCGAAAGCGGCATCGAACGGTGCGGACAGACGTCGTACAGCGCCACAGGCTTGCCATCCGCCGTGCGGTACATCACCACTGGTTCGTCGAGAATCCAGCGCTGCTTCAAAGTACGGCCAACCTCGTCAGCCATCGCCGCAATGTACCAGGCATTTTTTACGAACATAACGAGACCTCTTCGGTAGACGCGACGCTATTCCAATCGCTGCCGCTTTTTGGAGCAAATTGTTTGGGGCTGGACTGTTGAGCTGGTTCCGATTTCAACGCACACCATCAAACCAGGATTCCCCATATAATCTCGAGCCGGCGTCAATATTGGCGGTTTCGCAGCTTCCCGGCAAGATAGATGCCGCCAATACGCTCGAAATCAGAGCGGCCACGGCGAACGATGGTCTCGGGCCTGACAATCGCAATGGCGCGGCCCGCAGAACTTATGTCTGCTAGACAAGCTTGAGCAGTCTATCTGCGTTGCCGTGCGCAACTTTGGCCAAGTCTGCGGGCGCGAGCGGCAGTTTATCCAACAGCGCCCGGCCATCCTCGTTGCTAGCGTAGGGATAGTCGACGGAAAACATCATTCGGTCGATGCCGAACGTGGTCAATGCGGCCATGAACGGAGGGAGAGTAAAGAACCCGGCGGTCGTGATGTAGACGTGATCCACGATCGTCTGCGAGAGACTTCGCTGCAGATACGAAAGATCATCGCCGAACTGGTGCTCGCAGCGCGCCAGCATAGCCGGCAGGCCCTCGCCCATATGGCCGATAATGAGCTTGAGCTTTGGATACTTGTCGAGCGTTCCGGAGACCGCCAGCCGCATGATGTGAACGGCGGTCTCGTAGTGCCAGCCCCAGGCGAAGGTCGCGAGCCCGAAGCTGATCTTGGACGGAAAGCCGTCGTAATAGGCCCTGCGAACGGGCTCGCAGGGCATGCCGGGATGCACGTAGATCGGTACATCGAGCTGCTCGGCGCGGCTTAACAGTGGTGCAAATCGCGGATCATCAAGGAAAGCGCCGCGGATCGTACCGCCGATCAAAGCGCCGCGGAATTTGAGTTCACGGACCGTCCGTTCGAGCTCATCCGCTGCCGCTTCCGGAATGCTGGCGGCGAGATGCGCGAACGCCGCAAAACGATCGGGGTGTTTAGACAGTTCGCGATGCGCCGCGTCGTTAAAGTCGCGCGCGAAGGCGATCGCCTCGGCGCCGTCGAACATGTCGGCGCTCGGCCCCATGTGATTGCCGGCCTTGGAGACGACCTGCATCGTGATGCCGGATCGATCCATGTCGGCCAGTCGGCCGGCACCCACATCCTTGATCTTCTCGGCGATCCGGCGGACGACCGTCGGCATTTTCTCGTCGTCGGCAACCCTCGAAACCTTTATCTCGGACGGAAGGTTACGTGGCAGCACAGCGGGAAGGCTGAAGTGCTCCTCCAGTGCGACGATACGCATTTAGGCTCCCAAGCGGCTCAATTTGCGACAGAATTCTCGTCCCGCTGCAATACCATAACAAAATGTAAGTCGGGGGGCATTCTCGACATCGAGACGCTTGAACGTTCGTCCGTTCCTCGCCTCCTCGAGCACGCGTACGCATCAAAGCAGGTGACAGAATGGCACTCCCACTTACCAAAAGCACCGTCGGTCGGCGACGATCCTTGGCTTTACGACATCGAAGCACCATCGCCCAGATAAGCGTTGCGAACAGCCGGGCTGGCGCGTATCGCCTCCGGCATGTCGCTTGCGATGACACGTCCGTTCGCCAGCACCGTGATCCGATCGGCAAGCGCGAACACCACGTCGAGATCGTGCTCGATCAGAATGATCGTCTGTCCCGCGCCAACCTTGTTGAGGAGATGAACCAGAGCCTGCGATTCCTCGCGACCCATGCCTGCGGTAGGCTCGTCCAGCAGGAGGAGCTTGGGTCGGCCCACGATGGCCATGGCGATTTCGAGCTGCCGATGCTCGCCGTGGGACATGCTCGCGGCCTCGATCGTCTTGCTGCGATCGAGGCCGACCTCGAGCAGAGCCTCGTCCGCTGCCTGATTGAGCTCCGCAATCGAGTTCGCGGGGCGCCAGAACCGGTAACTGTGCCCCTCCTTGGCCTGCGCCGCGATGGCCACATTTTCGGCGGCTGAGAAGCTCGGAAAGATACTGGTGATCTGAAAGCTGCGAGCGAGGCCGAGCTTCGCGCGCCGATGCGCCGGCAGGCGCGTTACGTCCATCCCGTCGATCGTGATGGTACCGCTAGTTGGCGAAAGCTCCCCGGCAATCTGGCTAATCAATGTCGACTTCCCGGCTCCGTTCGGTCCGATGATGGCGTGGACCTCGCCTGGCGGAACGGTCAGTGAAATTTGATCGTTCGCGACAAGGCCGCCGAACCGTTTCGACAAATTGTCGATTTCCAGCATCGGCCTAGACACGAAAGCTCCCGGCTGCGCGGTTGAGCAGCAGGACCACGCCTCTGTTGGAAAACAGCACGACCAGCAGCAGAATCGGGCCGAGGATCAGCATCCAATAGGTCGTATAGGCCGACAGGATCGCCTGCAGCAGAACAAACAGGATCGCGCCGAGCAGCGGTCCGATCATCGTCCCCATTCCACCCAGGATCACCATGATGAGGAATTCGCCTGAGAGTATCCAATGGAAAAGCGAGGGCGCGGCATACTCGTTCAGATTGGCCATCAAGGCACCGCCGAGGCCCGCTATGCTGCCGGCGATGGTGAAAGCGATCAGCTTATATGCATAAGTGTTGTAGCCAACGGAAGCTGCGCGCCGCTCATTGTCTTTGATCGCGCGCAGGACGCGCCCGAAGCGCGATTCAACAATCCGGCGCGACGCATAAATCGTTGTGAGTGTGATCGCGAAGACCAGGAAATAGAATGCCGTGCCGATCGTGCATATCGTATCCGAGGAGATAGCTTGCGGGGCATCGCAATGCCTTCGTCACCTCCGAGCTTGGTGATGGCGATACTGCCGTAGAACAGCATCTGTGCAAAGGCGAGCGTTATCATGATGAAATAGGCGCCGGTCATTCGAAGCGACATGGCGCCGATCAAGAGCGCGCCGATCGCGCTCGCGGCCGTCGCGCACGGAAGGATTATGATGGCGGAGTTGAATGCCGCAGGTCCCAGGATCGCTGCCGCATAGGCGCCGATTCCGAAAAATGCGGCGTGACCGAAGCTGATCATGCCGCCGTAACCGATTAGCAGGTTCAGTCCGATGGCCCCGATCCCGTAGATCAGGGCGCTCGTCGCCAATCGGGTCTGATAGCTATTGGCAATGAACGGGAGGGTCGCGAGGGCGAAGAGGAACAATCCGACTGCGGCCCTCGATGCCAAGGTCTGGATCATGTTCGTCAGGGCGTTCGCGCCATGGCCAGTGCACGTGGCCGCGAGAGCAGGATGACTGACATAAGAATGTAGATCGCCATCGAGGCCAACGCCGGACCCACGGTGAAGCCGAACAACTTCGGCAGCAGGAAACGACCCATCGTGTCGACGATTCCGATCGCCAGCGATGCGGCGAATGTCCCCTGTATCGAGCTCACGCCCCCGATAACCACGACGACAAAGGCGACAATCAGTATTTCGTCGCCCATTCCGGTCTGCACGGCGATCAGCGGGCCGGTCATGGCCCCTGCAAAACCCGCCGCAGCCGCACCCAGACCGAACACCAGGCTGAACAGGATCGCGATGTTGACCCCAAGCGCTCCGACCATCTCGCGGTTGCTGGTGCCCGCCCGGATCAACATGCCCAGACGGCTTCTGGTGATGAGCAGCCAGAGCAGCAGCGCGGTGACGAGGCCGGCTAGGGTGATCAGTAACCGGTAGAGTGGATAAGGGTTTCCAGGTAATATTTCGATCGAGCCCGACAGCATGGCAGGAATCGCCACAAACCGCGGCTCGGCTCCCCAGACCAGGATGACAAGATCGTTGAAGAACAGCAGCAGCCCGAACGTGGCAAGCAGCTGATCGAGATGGCTGCGATTATACAACCGACGAAAGACTAAAACATCGAGAAGGCTCCCTACGAGCAAGGTGCAGATAATTGCTAGTATCACCGCAAACAGGAAGTTTCCTACCCAGGCTGCCATCGTCGCGGCGAAGAATGCGCCGAGCATGTAGAACGATCCATGCGTCAGATTGAGGAAATTCATCACCCCGAAGGTCAGCGAGAGCCCGGCCGATATCAGGAACAGCATGGTGCCGAGCTGAACGCCGTTCACCAATTGCTCCACAAACAGCGCGATGGTCATTGGGTCTCCGACGTCCGCATTCGGCCGCGAGATGCGCAAGCCGGTCCCGCAGGCTCTGTGCCGACCCACACAAAGTCCTGCCGCTGACGCCCGCCGACCCGTCCGTACGTCGGCGGCAACGCAAGACGGCTGCAACGCTCCTACGAAACTTACATAATGCCCCGGCCCCATACCGCTCGCAAGCGGCAGGGAGCCGTAGTATGAGCGCTCCCGATACCGCCCCGCGGCGGACGACGGGCGAAAAATATGTGCGCGAGCAAATATCGTCGCACGTATTTCTATTTCACGCGATGAAATTGATAGCGTTTCGTGCGTTGAAATAGAACTAGTAAGACTTGACAGTCCGGCCCCAAACAATTTTCTCCAAAAAGCGGCAGCGATTGGAATAGCCTCACATCTACACAATACGTCTCGCTATACTCTCGCTATGTTCGTAAAAAATGCCTGGTACATTGCAGCGATGGCATGACGAGGTTGGTCGTAATGTGGAAGCGGCGCTGGATTCTCGACGAACCAGTGGTGTTGTTGTACCGCACGGCGGATGGCACGCCCGTGGTGGGGTACGACGTCCGTTCGTGTCGTTCGACGCCGCTTTCGAAGCGCGCACTGTTGGGAGACCAGTTGCACCGCGGCTACGACAACCTGGGATCGGCCGGGCGTCGGGCCGGCCACTGCACGCTTGCGCCTGGAACTGAGAGCTGGAGATAGCCCCTTGATCCATGACGTGATCATTGTCGGCGCCGGCAGCTCCGGCGCCGTGCTCGCGAGTAGACTCAGCGAGGATGGAGGCAGCAGCGTCCTGCTGGTCGAAGCGGGGCCCGACCTGCCACCTGGCGCCGAGCCTTGGGACATTCGCGACACCTATTACTATTCGGTCTTCCGACCGCAGTATTTTTGGCCCGACCTGCTGGTGCACCTGCGACCCGTGATGGTCTCATCGGCGGCTCCACGCCGCTACGAGCAAGCGCGGATCATGGGTGGTGGTTCTAGCATCAACGCTATGATCGCGATGCGGGGACTGCCGGGCGATTTCACGGAATGGTGCGATCATGGAGCTGCGGGGTGGTCGTGGGAAGACGTGTTGCCGTTTTACATGCGGCTCGAACGCGATCTCGATTTCGATGATGACACGCACGGCCGCGATGGACCGATTGCGATCCGTCGGCATCGCGCTGAGCAATGGCCGGGCTTCTCCAAGTCGGTCGCGGCAGCACTGGCCCGCCGTGGCTGGGATCACGTTGCCGACATGAACGACGGTGCCCGGAACGGGTACTGCTCGATGGGCATGACGAGCAATGCGAAGCACCGTGTTTCCACCGCGATGGGGTATCTCGGACGGGAGGTGCGTTGCCGGCCGAATCTGAGAATCCTCGCGGACGCGTTCGCAGAATCGATCGTGATGGAGGGCACGCGTGCCGTCGGCATTCGCGTCTCACGGCATGGTCAGACCACCGAATATCGCGGCCACCAGGTCGTCGTCGCTGCCGGATCGTTGCATAGCCCAGCACTGCTGCAGCGCGCCGGGATCGGACCCGCGGAAATTCTTCAGGAGGCCGGCGTCGCGGTGGTGAAGGACTTGCCGGGCGTCGGCGCCAACTTGCAGGATCATCCGTCCGTGACAGTGGCGGCGCATCTTAAGCACGCAGGCCGACAGTCCAAGTCGTTGCGCGCTGCACCCAATATCGCCCTTCGCTATGACTTCAGGGATTCCGTCTTGTGCATCGTCGGACATGTATGTTTCGGTCACCAACAAGACCACCTGGAATCCTCTCGGTACGGTTATGGCCGGACTTGTGGTCTGCGTGTACAAGCCATTCTCCAGGGGCCGCGTACAGATTAAATCTCCGGACCCACGCTGCGAGGCGCGGATTGAGTTCAATATGCTCTCGGACCAGCGCGATCTCGTCCGCCTAGCCAACGGTGTCGCGTTTTGTGCCGGGCTCTATCGCGAACCTGAAGTGCGGGCAATGGTCAACGACGTGTTCCCGATGTCCTATTCGGGACGCGTGCGCGGCCTCAACCAGTATTCCAGGATGAACTGGGCACGCGCCGTCGCGGCCAAGGCCGTCTTGGATGGTCCGGCGGTGCTGCGAAGGGCATTTCTGCGCCGCGTGATCAGCCCCGGCGACGATCTCGACACTCTGCTCGGCGACCGAGCGCGCTTGGAGAGTTGGGTGGCAGAGCGAGCTACGCCATTCTTTCACCCGGTGGGGACTTGCCGCATGGGGCGCTCGGATGATCCCGACGCAGTGGTGGATGCGTCGTGCCGGGTCCATGGCGTGTCGGGGCTCCGGGTCATTGACGCATCAATCATGCCGACCATCCCGCGAGCGGCGACCAACCTCACCGCCATCATGATCGGAGAGAAAATGGCACACACGCTTCGTGGCGAGCGTTGACGGTCACGCCGCACAAAATCGAAATACGAGAGTCCGCTGTCGCCCAGGGCAAATCGCCCGCTCCTAAATTCCCATCCTGACGGAAGGTTGATTCCGGATTTCTAACGGGTTGGGCTACGACCTTTGTTTAATATCAGCGGCGCCTTTTTCAATGAGCACCTCTGATTAGCTGTCGCTCTTCAGAAACCTTTCAATCAGAGCGGTCCCCGTATACGCGCAATGCTCTCGGCAGAGCTCTGAGACCCGAGGCGCGTCGCCAAATCTGAAAAACCGCGCCATTTGGCGGTGCTCCTCCTGTGCGCGTCGCAATTCCCCAGTCTCCGAAGCCAGAATCCTGATTAACGGCGCGACCGCATCCCGCAGCATCCGGATCTGACGGCGCAAGTATTTGCGATTGCAGCTTTGATAAAGCCGCTCATGAAATTCCTCGTTCAATCGAGCGTAATCGTCAAAACCTTCGTTGCTGCTGACGGCGACGTCGAGCGAGTCGACGAGGCGGTCGACGGCGTCGGCGTCCTGCACCGTCATTCGCTCGGTCGCCTGTTGCCCGGCGCGCGCTTCGAGCATGGCCCGCATTTCAAAAATATCTTCGATTTCATCCGGCTTCAGAGACACGACATAAAAGCCACGCCGCGGTTTGAGCTCAACAAGCCCTTCCGTCGCCAAACGATTCAACGCCTCACGCACCGGAAGTCTGCTCAGCCCCAACTGCCGAGCGATTTCCTCCTGCCGCAAAGCCTGCCCGGCCTGCAATGCGCCGGAGAAAATCATTTCGCGCAGCCTCGCGTGGGCCGCCTCCTGCGCGCTCACCAAAAGGTCACCGACAATTGCCGTCATGAAATGTCGCAAGCTCTGGATCGATGCGAGTCTTTCTTCGTCTATTCTTTGCTGTAGCTGTCAGTTCCCTGCCAGCCGTGCTTGGAAATATCGAAGATGACGCCGTCAGGGTCTTTAAACTTGCGCTCGAAGTTGCCCTCACGCTCGTTGCCGAGATCAAAGAAAAAACGGCCACCGTGGGCTTCGATGCGCTTTTGAGTTTCGGCGAGATCGTCGACCTGAAAGCCGAAATGGTGGGCGCCGACAAAGCCGTTGGGGTTCTTGAGGTCGGAAGCCTTGCTGCCTTGGCTGCCCTTGAAGTTGAGCAATGCGAGGTTGATAACACCATCGCTCATGTAGATCGCAGAGCCGATCTCCAGATCCTCGCGCGCGATGCGCTTGAGGTCGAACACCTCTTGATAGAACGCCGCCGCCTTGTCGAGATCGTTTACGCAGACGGCGAAGTGACGCAGGCGGGCCATAGAATTCTCCGGTTATGCAGACGGGCCCATATCCGCCAAGACCGGTCGCGCCGAACCTTAGGATCGTATGATTGACAATGTTACCGCATAAATTGGATACAAAATCCAGATCGGTTTCTGGAATTCTTCGCCACCCCCGAGGGCGTCTGCCTGATCGTGAGGGTTCGATGGCCAGGAGTTTGTCGTGAGCGAGTTCGGAATTGGTGCCCGACTGCCGCGGCTTGAAGATGATCGGTTTCTCGAAGGCCGGGCGCAGTTTTGCGCCGATATTGCCTTGCCCGGAACGATGCATGCGGCGTTTGTCCGAAGCCCGCATGCCCACGCTCGCATGCTGTCGGGCCGAAAGCCGGCGGGTTCGAGAAATCTGTTTATTTCGCAGACGATCTCGTCGGCGTCTGACGGCTGCGTTCAACCGCCAAAATGCCCGGCTTCAAGCCGTCCGATTGGCCGATCTTGGCCAAGGGGAAGGTCAGGCACGTCGGCGAGCCGGTCGCCTTAGTGATCGCCGCTAACGCCGGCCGAAGCAGAAGACATCGCGGCGCTTGTCGAGATGGAATTCGAGCCTTTGCCGCCGATCGTCTCGATGAAGGACGCCCTGCAAAAAGGCCAGCCGTATGTCCATGAGGAATGGGGCGACAATGTCCTTGTCGACATCAAGCTTGAGGCCGGCGATCTGGCCGCGGCGAAGGCTGCAGCCGCTCACGTCGTCGAGCGCAGCTTCCGCATGAACCGGATGCATCCGCTGCCGTTGGAAGGCCGCGCCTGCATTGCGCACTACGATTCCAGGCTAGACGAACTTGTCGTTTATGTCGCCAATCAGCTGCCGGTTCCCTTGCAGATCGGCCTGTCCCAGGTCCTCGGCATCAGCCAGCGGCGACTGCGCGTCGTTGCTCCGGACATTGGCGCGTCCTTCGGGCTGAAAACCTATCTCGAAAGCGAAACCGTGTGTGTCGCTTGGGCTGCGATGCAGTTGCGTCGTCCGGTCCGCTGGATTCAGGATCGCTATGAGTCACTTGTCTGCGACGCGAACTGCCGCGACTATCATTGCAAGGCGGTCGCACACGCGGATGCGAACGGTCGTGTCCTAGCGCTTGAATGCGATGTGATCGTTGACTCCGGCGCATACTCGCCGTGGCCGTGGCCTGCCGGCATCGAAGGCGGTCTGGCGATCGGCAACATGCAGGGCTGCTATGACATCCGCGCGTTTCGGGGCAGGGCAATCAATGTCGTGAGCAATAAGCCCGCAGGCCAGCCGTTTCGCGGCGTAGCACGCCCCTTATCGTGCATCGGTCACGAGCTTCTGATGGATGGCATCGCGGAAGCAGTCGGCATTGACCCGGTTGAGGTGCGGCTGCGCAATTTCGTGAAGCCGGCGCAAATGCCCTATGTTTCGATTACGAAGAAGACGCTCGACAGCGGCGATTATGCGGCTGCGCTCAAGCGCGCTGCAGAGCTGATCGACCTGCCAGCCGTTCGCGCCCGCCAAAAAAAGGGCGAGCCGGATGGTAGATTGATCGGTGTTGGCTTCGCTTCGTTCTACGAGCAAACCGCTTACGGCACCGGGCCGTTCGGTTATTCCGCATGGGGCATCGAACTTGTTCCCGGCATGGAGCCGGCTGTCGCGCGGCTCACCGGCGATGGCGAATTGATCGTCGAAGTGGGCTCGCATTCGCACGGCCAGGGCCACGAAACGGTCTTCGCCCAGGTGGCGAACCAGGTGCTTGGCATCGATCCGCGCAAGGTTTCGGTCAGATACGGCGACACCTCGACGTCTCCGGTCGGAACCGGCACTTACACTTCACGCTCGATGGTAACGACGGGCGGAGCAGTTGCCGAAGCGTGCGAACTTTTAAAAGTGCCGATCATCAAGATCGGCGCCCATCTGCTGCAATGCAAAGCCGCCGATGTTGAGATCAGGGACGGTTTGGTCTGCGGGCCGCAAGGCAGCGTCGCGTTCAGTGAAATCGGCCGCGCCTGGTATCACCATCCGGAAGACCTTCCGGCCGATATGGATCCGGGCGGACTGAGCGTCACCGCCGGTCATAAGCCGCACGACCCGGGAGTATTTGCGTACTCGGCACACGCCGCCGTCGTCGCGGTCGATCCGCACATCGGCAGCGTCGAAATTGTCGACTATGCAATCGTCGCCGACTGCGGAACGCAGGTGAATCCGCTGCTGGTCGAGGGCCAGATCATCGGCGGCTTCTCCAATGGACTTGGCAACGCGCTGTACGAGGAAAGCACGTACGACGAGATGGGGCAGCCCACGGCGACGACGCTGGCCGACTATACCGCTCCCACCGCCCCGTCCATGCCCGATGTCAAACTTGAATTCCTCGAAACGCCGTCGCCGTTTGCCTTGTTCGGCATCAAGGGCATCGGTGAAAACGGCGCGATCGGTCCGCCGGCGTCCATCGTCAATGCAGTGAACGATGCGTTGCGGCCGCTCGGTGCCTCGGTGTCAGAAACGCCCGTGACTGCGCGGCGCGTTCGCGAGGCCATTGCGCAAGCGCGTTCGGCTAAACCGTCATGAAGCCTGCGGAATTTTCCTACACGTGCGCCGCAACGCTCGAGGATGCACTCGTCAGCTTTGCCGCCGCTACGGCGGGCCGCGTCATTGCCGGCGGGCAATCGCTTGGGCCAATGCTCAATTTGCGGCTAGCGGAACCGAAGCAGCTGATCGATGTTTCGCGGCTTGCCGAATTGCGCCACGCCGGGATTGAACGCGACGTTTCTGGCGATTGGTGCATGTGTTACGCACGCTCAAATCGAGGACGGCGAGATCGCCGATGTGACGCTGGGACTGATGTCGTTCGTCGCGCGCGGAATTGCCTACCGGGCGGTGCGCAATCGCGGCACCATTGGCGGTAGCATCGCGCACGCCGATCCTGCCGCAGACTGGCTCACGACGACGATTGCGCTCGACGCCTCTCTGCGGTTGTCGGGTCCGGCTGGCCGGCGCGAGATCAAAATTTCGGACTTCGTTAGAGGTCCTTTGGATACGGCGATCGATGAAAGCGAAATCATCACGCATGTGTTGGTGCCGCGAGGCTTTCAGCCGGCGCTTGCTGGGGCCACGCGAAATACGCCAAAAAACTCGGCGATTTTGCCCAATCCATGGCCGTCGCGATTGTCGATCCTGACGGGCGCCTCGCCCGCGTTGTGCTGGGCCAGCGAGCCGAGCGTCCGAGACTGATGCGCAGGACTTCTGAATTGCTTTCTGTCGAAGGGTGCGGACCGCCGATAGAGGCTCAGCACGCAGCGATCGACGACCGATTTGACCGAAGCGCGGGTCGATGCAGGCGACTGGACCATGCACCGCGCCATCCTCGAACGCGCTGTCCAGGATTGGTCGCATGAAGACGGTCAATATCCGGATCAATGGCGAGGCGGTATCGAGCCGGTCGATGACCGTCTGTCGCTGGCGGACTTTATCCGTGATCATTGCCTGCTGACTGGAACGCATATCGGTTGCGAGCAGGGCGTATGCGGCGCGTGCACGTTGATGCTC
Organism: uncultured Alphaproteobacteria bacterium; assembly: GCA_963759345.1. Classification (GTDB taxonomy): domain Bacteria; phylum Pseudomonadota; class Alphaproteobacteria; order Rhizobiales; family Xanthobacteraceae; genus BOG-931. The sequence goes on along the minus strand of CAVWYW010000014.1, from coordinate 233,794 downwards.
GACGGCAAGCCAATTCGTTCCTGCATCATGCTCGCGGTCGCAGCCGATGGAGCCGAGGTGCGTCACCGTCGAGGGTTACGACGGCGATACTCTGATGCGGGCCATTCGCACGGCATTCAATCGCCGTCACGCGTTGCAATGCGGCTTCTGCACGCCCGGCATGCTGGCGACAGCTCACGATATTCTTTCGCGGATTACCGAGCTCGACCGCGATCGAATTCGCACCGAACTGGGCGGCAACTTCTGCCGTTGCACGGGCTATCTCCCAGTCATCCAGGCGATCGAAGACGTGTACGCGCAGCGAGCACAAATGGCGAGCATGAAGCCGGCAATCCGAGTCGCGGAGTAAACCCGGGATATCCAGGAAATGGGAAAATAGAATGCCAGAGTCTCTGGTCACGAAACGTTCCGGAATGACGGGAAATTCAGCCGACATTTCAAAGGCCGATTTAAAAGACGACATTCGTAAGTTCGAATCCTCTATGCGCAAGCAGAGAGTTCAGATTGAACTGCCAAATGAAACCCCGCGTTTTCTAGCCAACCAATGGATAACCAATTGAACGCCGCAACCAAACGGGAACATTCGTCAACGAACCTGTGCGAAAACGCCAGTAATTGTTGATTATTCCGGCGAAGTTAGCGCGCTCATAACCGCTTGGTGGGAGGTCCAACTAGACCGTATGAGCGGTCTCGCCTTGGGATAAGTGCGGCTATGCCAGCGTTCGCACAATATATCGGTATCGACTATTCGGGTGCTGAGACGCCGACGGCAAGCCTAAGGGGCTTGCGCGTCTACATGGCGGATCGAATATCGCCGCCGGTCGAGGTGATGCCACCACCGAGCCCACGTAAATACTGGACGCGGCGCGGTATCGCCGAATGGCTGGTGCATCGGCTGTCCCAAGACACGCCCACGTTGGTTGGCATCGACCATGGTTTCTCGTTTCCACTGCGCTATTTCGAAGTATATGGCCTCAAGCCCGACTGGCCGATGTTCCTTGATGACTTTCAGAAGCATTGGCCGACTGACGATGACAACACCTATGTGGATTTCGTGCGCGAGGGTGTCTGCGGAAATGGCGCCGCTCGGATGGGTAACAGGCGCTGGCGGCGCTTGACCGAAGAGCGGGCAGGCGGCGCCAAGTCGGTGTTTCATTTTGACGTGCAAGGATCGGTGGCGAAATCCACCCATTCCGGGATGCCGTGGTTGCGCTACATCCAGAAACAGCTGGGTGAGCGCGTACATTTCTGGCCGTTCGACGGCTGGGACATTCCGGCCGGGCGTTCCGCTGTAGCCGAGGTCTATCCGGCGCTATGGAGCCGCGGCTTTGCCCGTGAGGATCGGACGGGTGATCAAAATGACGCCTACAGCATCGCCGCCTGGCTTTCCCGCGCAGACCGGGATGGCAGCCTGGCCGCGTTCCTCAAGCCCGACTTGATGCCACCCGAGCGCGCCGTGGCACAAGTACAGGGTTGGATACTGGGCGTTCCGGGCTCGCTCCGAACGCCTGCAGGGGATCGCGAGCGGACGCAAAGTCACACACGACATTGAAGCGCATGCTTTCGGACAATGGCGCAGGATCCCGTTTGGTCGATAGCTTCACGCTATCGCCTTATGGCTGAGGAGAACCGCCGCGATGATCGATTTCAGGATAGCGCCGCACCGGGTGATCGCCGGGAAAAGCATCGTCGAGGTGATGCTCGATGGCAACGTCGTCGCCACCATCGCCGCCAACGGAATTGATGGCATTCAAGTCATGAGTGCGCATTTAAACGATCACTGGTTAGACGATGGCGAAAAGATCGGGCTCGGCACCCCGTCGATCCACATTACCTTCAAGGCGCCGCCGGTCCGCACGGGAGGCAAGAGTGTGGGCGACAGCAAGCAATGACCAAAAAGATTGATGAACCTGACGGACTTCGCCAAATCACGCTCACATAAAGCCGTCGCAAAGACGGTGGCAGAACTGACTTCCAGCCAAGGTGGTGCGGGGCGCCAGAGTATGATCGAACAGCTGATGCGTGAAATTATGAAATACGACACGGAGTTTCGTAGAGAAGACGCGATTGGTGCACCCAGCTCCGATGCACGGCACTAGCTTAATCTCGGCGTCGTAGTGACAATCTTCTCTGCTATGATTGTGTTTAGTGGTCACCAAGCGCATGAGCATGCTGGATAAAGCTTGGTTTCGACGACACCGACTATTCGGTCGTCGTGAAGCACAGGGGACGCCCTCCGAACCCATGGAGGTGGGAGATTTATCGCGCCGGTAGATCGGGCCCGATAGGGCAGTCGCCGATCTTCTTTCGCACCATGGCAGCGGCTAACAAGGCAGGGAAGGCTGCACTTAAGCAGCTATTGGTCGAGCTCAACGCCTAGCGGCTGCTTTCAGCAAAATCAGCGTTGCACCTTCAGATTTTCGGCCGACGTCTTTCCCTTGTTCGCGACCTCTTCGTATTCGACAACCTGTCCCTCATTGAGACCGCTGAGGCCCGCTGCATAGAACTTACGGGCCGGGCAGTGTGTGATTACAGAATGTGATCACAAAAAAAGCAACCATTGGTCAAATCTTGTGCAGCCGGGCGGGCGGGCGGGTTGCGCTTCTGGCGCGTGATTGCGATTGTCAAGCGCGGACGTTCAATGCGTCTCGTCCGCCGCTGCACCACCGCGCTCGGCTCGCAACAGGGGTGTCTTGCGCAGGTTCTGACCTGCCATGTTGATATCGCGGCGAATTGCGCGCCGCGCGGCCTTTGCATTGCGGACCCGAAGTGCCTGTATGAGCTCTGCGTGATGGCGGCCGTCCCAGGTTACGCCCGGCGACATTTGCGCCAGGTGCATGAAGGGACCGGCGCGTAGCCACAACGCCTCGATCATGGGCATCAGCACCCACGATCGCGCCAGTGCATAGAGCGCGAAATGAAAATGCTGATTAAGCGTTAGTATTTCCGAGCCGTTGTTTCCCTTCAATGCGCGCATCGTGCTGAGATGGATCTTCTCAATGGCGCGAAGATCGGCGTCCGTCATGTTGCGGCAGGCCTGCGCAGTCGCCATCCCTTCCAGCGTACGGCGCATGGCAAGAAGTTCGACCAGGCGTGCGTTCGTCATATGCGGTACGCGCATCGTGCGGTTTGGCAGCATTTCAATGCCGCCTTCGGCAATGAGATGACGCAATGCCGCTCGCACCGGCATTGAGCTGACACGTAGTTCGGAGGCAAGGTTTCGAAGCGTGATGGTTTCGCCGGGCAGGAAACGCCCAACCATCAGCCAGCGACGCAATTCGGCATAAACCCGATCCTGAACGCCGCCTTTGGGACGCAACGCCGCTCCGTTCTTTTTGCGCGCCTCGCGCGTGAAGCGAGGTGCCGCCTTGTGAAACGACATTTCCATGCGATGAGGCCCCGTGGTCAGTTACCGCATACAATCGACGCAAGAGATTGACAACGCTTGACGCTATCGATCACATAGAATGTGTGATCACAAGATGTGATCACGACGAGATGCGAGCGGCATTTTGAGCATTGCAAATTGTGAAATACGGTCTGTCGAGACGGTCGTCGTCGCGTTGCCAACGCGGCGTGAACACAAATGGACCGGTTTCACCGAAAGCATTGGCCGATATGCTCTGGTTCGCATGACTGACAGTGCGGGCCACGTCGGATGGGGTGAAGCGCCCGCGCTGAAGGACTGGAGCGGCGAGTACGGAAGGTACTTCGGCGAAAGCACGGCTACCGTGCAGCTTGTGGTGCAGCGCTATCTCGCGCCCGCAATTATCGGCGTACCCGTCGGCAATATCGGCTTGTTGCATCTGCGCATGGACGATTCGATCAAGGGTTATCCTTACGCCAAGGCGGCGATGGATTGCGCCGCCTACGATCTCGCCGGCCGTGCCAGCGGGTTGCCGACGCATACTCTCCTGGGTGGTGCCGTGCGTCACTCGATCCCGATCGCTCACTCAATTGGCCTGATGGCTATCGAGGCGGGAGAGCAAGAGGCCGCTAAGGCTGTCTCCGAGGGCATTAAGACCATCAAGATCAAGGTCGGCATTGATCCGGCCCGGGACGTGGAGATCGTTCGGCGCATACGTGCCGCCGTCGGCTCCGGGGTGTCCCTTTGCGTCGATGCCAACGAGGGTTACAGAACACCCGGCGATGCGATTAAGACCATCCGCCGGATGGAGGCGTTCGATCTCATTTACGTGGAGCAGCCAGTTCACGGCATTGCCAGGATGGCGGAAGTAGCGCGCGCGATCGATACGCCGGTGATGGCGGACGAGAGCGCCTGGAACGGGCATGATGTCGTCGAGATCATTGAACACCGCGCAGCGCAGCTTGTGTCGATCTATACGACCAAGCCGGGCGGGCTCTATCGAGCCATGGAAGTTGCCGCCGTGGCGCGGGCAGCGGGTCTGATCTGCAACGTTAACGGCTCCGCAGAAACAGGCATTGGAAACCTCGCCAATCTCCAGCTTGCCGCCACCGCTCCCGCCGTAACGTTGTCCTGTGTGTTGCCCGTTTCGACCCCAGCCGAGGCGCAGACAGGCCAAATCGCTGGGATTTTCTACCAAGATGACCTCATCAAGGAGCCGATGCGGCTCATCGACGGCGCGATTGAACTGCCGCAGGACGTGGGGATGGGTATCCCGGTGGATGAAACCAAGGTCGAACGTTACCGGATCAGTTAGCGAACGAGGAATTGCGGCATGCGGTCAACGGTTATTGAACGGCAAGTCAAGGCAATGGGGGAAATAAGCCTCGACGCGATCCTATCGAGCTCGCCGGAGAACTTTGCTTACGTCACCGGCTTTCTGTCGCCGACCCAGCAACTGATGCGATGGCGGCATGCCATAGCACTGGTGACCCACGACGCGAACAGCTCGCTTCTGGTCGTTGACATGGAAGCGAGCACGATTCGCGCAAAGGTGCCGCAAACAGACATCGCCGTCTGGCGCGAATTCAAGTTCGAAGCGATGCCGGTTCTGGCGGAAATGTTGACCAAACAGGGCTTGGCGGACGCGCGGATCGGTATCGAATTCGATCATCTTCCGGCAGGCGATTTCATCGAGTTGCAAAAGTTGCTGCCGAAGGCGCGTTTCGACCCGGCGCAAGCGCTGTTGGCGCGCTTGCGCCAGACCAAGACAGCGGAAGAAATTGAAACCCTCCGCAAGCTGTCGATGATCGCTGATCAGGGCATCGCCGACGCGTTTAGATCGGTCAAGTCCGGCATGACCGAAATGGACCTCGCCGGGGTTTTGAGCGGTCGGATGTACGAACTCGGTGCAGATCACTTCAAAATCATGATCGTGGCAAGCGGGGAGCGTAGCGTTTTTCCCAACGTCGGGCCGAGCCACCGGGTGTTCGGGTCTGGCGACATCTGCCGTGTGGAGATTTTTCCGACGCTCGATGGATATCATGCTGGAGTTTGTCGAACCGCCTATGTGCAAACGCCGCCCCCCCATGCGGAACGCATCTGGGCCAATTTGACCGCTTGTAAGCACTTGTTGCTTGAAGCGATTAAGCCTGGGGAAGACACCCGTGCAATTTACGACCTCTATTTGAGCAAAGTTGGCGAATTAGGGTTGCCGCCGATCTCGTTTATCGGCCACGGCATAGGCCTTCATCTGCATGAAGATCCTTATCTGGGACCGACCGAAGGCCAGGCCCTGGAGGCCGGCATGGTAATTGCCATCGAACCGTTGATTTTTGACACCGGCTACGGCTTCGGATTGCAAGTAAAGGATATGCTTCTCGTTACGGACGAAGGTTGTGAACTGCTCTCCGGATATACCGACACCGATCAGCTCGTTCGCATCAGCTAGACAGCCAATGGCAAGGGTCCCTCACATCGTGATCGAGGACCTCACGCTCCAATATCGAACCAAGGGCGACACGGTTCAGGCGCTGAAAGACGTGTCAATCGACATACCGGCTCGATCCTTCGTTAGTGTCGTCGGCCCCTCCGGTTGCGGCAAGACTACTCTGCTGAAAGTGCTGTCGCGGAGTTTCAGGCCGACTGCGGGGCGCGTTCTGCTCGACGGCGTCCGATCGACAAGACCGACGTATCTGGCAAAGTCGGCTATGTCTTTCAGCGTCCGTTGCTGCTGCCGTGGCGGACCGCCATCGACAATGTTCTGTTAACGATCGAAATCGCGCGCAAGGAACTGCCCACGCCGGAGCGCATAGCTCTCGCGCGCCGATGGCTCTCGCTCACGGTCTCAGCGGATTCGAAGATCGGCTGCCGCATGAACTCTCCGGGGGCATGCAGCAGCGTGTTTCGCTTTGCCGGGCGCTTGCTTTCCGGCCGCCGATCCTTTTGATGGATGAGCCCTTCGCGGCACTCGACGAGATTACGCGAGAAGCGATGCAGGAAGAGCTTCTGCGCCTGTGGAACGTGACTGAAAGCACGGTGGTGTTCGTCACCCATAGCATCGGCGAAGCCGTACTCCTCTCGGAACGCGTTATCGATCATGACCGCCGCGCCCGGGCGGCGTCGATGAGATCATCGAAGTTCCTTTTTCTCGCCCGCGCGACGAAGAATTGCGGGGCAGTGCTCGGTTCACTGAGCTGGTGCAGCACATTCGCCACAAGCTGCGCGGCAGCCAATCAACGCTGCGGACAGCATCATGATCATGCGCGTACCTGCCGCGATTGGGTGGTCAGGTCGGCGTTTTCGTCGCTTTCTTCGCCGGCTGGGAATTGCTGGTGCGACCTGCTTCACGTTAAGCCGGTGATCCTGCCGGCGCCAAGCCTGATTTTCGTTACTATGGCCAAGCACTGGTCTTATCTGCTGCCAACACTTGGCCCACCCTCTTCGCCGTCACCGGCGGGTTTGCCGCTGCCGCACTGCTTGGCTTCGCCATTGCGGTCGGCGATCGCCTATTCGCGCTGGGTCAAGCGAGATCGACCTACCCGTTCCTGGTCGCTGCCCAAGTCTTGCCGAAAGTTGCGCTTGCACCGTTGTTTCTGATCTGGTTCGGCTTCGGATTGACGCCCAAAGTGGTCATCGCGGCGCTGATCGCGTTCTTCCCGATCGTCGATCAATACCGCCCGCGGCCTGCGCTCCGTCGAGCCGGAGCTTATCCAATACATGCGCTCGCTCGGCGCAAATTGGCGCGAAGTTTTCTTTAAGATCAGTCTTCCCTGGGCGCTACCCTACATTTTTGCTTCCTTTCGCATCTCCATCAGGACTCGCGGTGGTTGGCGCGGTGGTGGGCGAATTCGTCTCATCGAATAATGGCCTAGGATACGTCATTAGTTACGCCAATGCTTCGCTCGACACCGACGTCATGTTCGCCGGCTTGCTTGTGCTCAGTGCGCTTGGCGTAGCGCTCTTCCTGGTGATCGTGCTTGTAGAGCGCATCGTGCTTTCCTGGCAAATCGCTGTCGAAGGGGTTCCGGAAACGATGTAGCAAACGATAGATTTTCAGAGCCCGGCCTGACCCAGATCGGAGGTGCAATCATGATCGCTCGGTATCTCGGAATATGTGTTCTAGCTGCCACGCTCGGGAGCAATTCCGCGCTGGCGCTGGACAAAGTGACGCTACGGCTCAACTGGATATTCGGGTCGGAGTTTGCTCCGATTTTCCTGGCGCGTGATAAGGGCTTTTTCGAAAAAGAGGGCATCGACGTCGACATTCAGCCAGGACAAGGCTCAACCGTCACTGTGAAACTGGTCGGCAACGGTGATTCCGAATTCGGGGAAGCAGCCGCGGATCAAACATTGATGGCTTACGCCAAGGGACTGCCGGTGGTGTCAACAGCCGTGATCCTGCAGAAATCGGCTGTCTCTGTTATCTTTCCGGCAAATTCCGGCATCAAGAAGCTTACCGACCTTTATGGCAAGACGCTGGGCGTCCCAACGCTCAGCGTTGCAGAGAAGCAATGGCGTTTTGTCGAAAAATTCAACAAGCTCGACGCCAGCAAAATCAACGAAGTTTCACTAGGAACGGGTATTGCGCAAATGATCGAGGCCAGAAAGGTCGATGCTTCTTTGGCGTTCTTCTTCAATGATGGGTTGAAAGCCCAGTCGGATGGTATCCCGATGAGCTGGATACTGCTGTCCGACGTTGGGTTGCCGATCTACTCGGACGCGCTGATTGTGAACGAGAACACGATCAAGAAGAATCCCGATTTGGTCCGCCGCTTCACACATGCCTATGTCGAGGGCTGGAAGTACTCGCTTACGCACGAGCAAGAGGCGCTGGACCTTTTCCTCAAGGATAATCCAAACGTCGACCCCAAATACTCCGCTCTCAAACTACCTGAAGTCCTCAAGTTAACGCAGACGCCGGATACCGAACAAAACGGAATCGGCCATTCGACTAGAGAGAAGTGGGAGTCGATGCAGAGTGCGCTGCTCGAATTAGGGATCATGGAGAAGGGGATCGACGTATCCAAAGTCTTCACCAATGAATTCCTTAAGTAGGACATAGTGCAGTGATCAACACTATCGCTATCCTCGGAGCCGGGCACGGTGGTTGCGCTGCCGCAGCCGACTTGTCACTGCGCGGTTACTCTGTCAGGCTGCACGGCCGCAGCGCTGAACGATTGGCCCCGCTCCGCGCCATCGGCGGGCTCGAAGTCAAGGGCGTGCATGAAAGCTTCGTTCGGCTCCCGCGCATAACCACACGAGTCGAGGAGGCTGTGGCAGGGGCGGACCTAGTGATGCTGGTCGTGCCTTCGGTTGCACACGAGGCATATGCGCAAGAACTAGCGCCTCTGGTGTCGCCAGAGCTGCCGATCTATCTCAATCCTGGTCATACCGGGGGCGGCCTGCACTTCGTTCACGAGTTGCGTCGCGCCGGCTACACCAAGCCGATACAGACCTGTGAAACGGTGACCCTCACCTATGTCTGCCGTATGACGGGGCCGGCCGCCATCCACATCTATAGCTATATCAAACGATTAGCCTTCGCGGCTTTCCCCGGCAAGAACGCGCCGCGTCTATATGAATTGCTCAAACCAATTTATTCGGAAATCGTGCCCGCTTCGAGCGTGCTCGAGACCGCGCTGACCAATCTCAATGCCATTTTTCATCCCCCTGGAATGATCATGAATGCGGGCTGGATCGAGCACACCGGAGGAAACTTTCTGTTCTATCGCGAGGGCATAACGGAAAGCATCGGGCGGGTCACCGCGGCAATCGATGCCGAGAAAATGGCTGTCGCCAAAGCGCTCAACGTAACGGCGCAGCCATTTTTGGATGCGTTTTATCGCGCTGGGTTGACGACCAAGGCAGCGCTCGAAAGCGGCTCGATCGCGCGAGCGTGCCAAGAGAGCGAGCCTAACAAGGCCATTAAGTCGCCACCATCCCTCAACCACAGGTACGTGCACGAGGATGTTGGATATGGGCTCGCGCCGATTTCGGCTTTTGGCGTGCTTGCCGGTGTGAAAACACCGACGATCGATGCGTTGATCGATCTTGCCGGCGCCGCGATCGGAACTGACTTTCGCGCAACCGGATTGACGCTGGAAAAAATGGGGCTAGCACACTGTCCGCGCGACTCTCTCGCGCAATTTCTTGAACGTGGCGCGGCATAGCGGGGCGCTTGGGAAATGGGCTGCCAGGTCGGCGTCAGCTTCGATGGGTTCAGTTCCTATGATGACGCCATCATGCTCGCCAAGGACGCGGTTGCGGCTGGCGCTACAGGATTGTGGATGGCCGACCACCTTGGCTATCGCGAAGCTATCTTATCGTGTCTCGGATTAGCCGCTGCGGCGCCGAATGCACGGGTAATTCCAACAGCAGTAAGTCCGTATCTGCGTCACCCGATGCCGACAGCGATGCAAATGGCAACACTGGCGGAGGCCGCCCCTGGTCGCGTCGCCATAGCCGTAGGTATTGGCAATCCGCTGTTTCTGAGCGAGTCCGGCGAGAAAATTGATAAACCGGTCCGCATCACTCGAGAATTTGTTGAGGCATTGCGCGCGCTGTGGTCAGGCGAGCCAGTCACGCAAGAGGCTGACCGGTTCCGCTTGCACGGCGCCCGTATGATGTTTCGCCCACCCTCCCCAATCCCGATATATCTGGCCCCCATGCGCGAGCAGATGCTGCGCTTGGCCGGCCGAATCTCCGACGGGGCGGTGCTGTCGGCGGGAATTTCGGCGCGGTACGCGCAGCATTCGCTCGCGTTTGTCGCCACGGGGGTAAAGGAATCCGGGCGCGATCCGTCCACCATCCATACTGCCGGTTACATTTTTCTTGCAGCGTCGAAGGACAAGCAACGGGCAATAGAAGCGATACGACGCAAGCTTGCCTTCGTATTGCGCAATCAATTTCTCGACGAGAACATCGTATTTACAGGAATTCACGTCGACCAGGAGGCGATCATTGCTGCGATTTCCAGCAGAGATCTAGAGGGTGCGGCTCGTCTCGTTTCGGACGAAGCGGTCGATGCATTCGGCGTCGCCGGCGACGTCTCGACTTGCTGTCAAAAGCTGAAGTCATTTATGGACACGGGCTTAAAAGAGCTCGTTCTCCTGCTCTCGAGTGATCCGGCAGACATGCAAGAAAGTCTTAGCGTCATCCGCGAATTCGCGGGTGTAACCGCTGATCACGAAATAAGTCAGGTCTCTTCGTTGGACCGCAAATGACGCCAGGGCCGCTCCTCAAGACATTCTGGAAACCGTCATTGGTCGAACTTGACCGCGGTCGCATTACCGCCCCTGACGCCCCAAACCAATGGGTCTTTCTTGATCCGTTGTCGCCGGCAGGCGCGGTCGTAAACGCAGCAAAAGGTCATGGAAGTAGGTTGTGGCCGCCGGCCAGCGGGTTTTAGCGAGCCCATTAAGCCGCCGTAAAGTTGGTTTCGACCAATGAATAACCAATGAAACGCCGCAACCAAACGTGAACGGTCGTCAACGGACCTCCGCGAAAACGATAAGAATTGTTGATCTTTCCGGCGAAAGTAGCGCGCTCATAACCGCTTGGTGGGAGGTCCAACCAGACCGTATGAGCGGTCTCGCCTTGGGATAAGTGCGGCTATGCCAGCGTTCGCACAATATATCGGTATCGACTATTCGGGTGCTGAGACGCCGACAGCAAGCCTGAGGGGCTTGCGTGTCTACATGGCGGATCGAATATCGCCGCCGGTCGAGGTGATGCCACCACCGAGCCCACGCAAGTACTGGACGCGGCGCGGTATCGCCGAATGGCTGGTGCATCGGCTTTCGCAAGACACGCCGATGTTGGTTGGCATCGACCATGGTTTCTCGTTTCCATTGCGCTATTTCGAAGTATATGGCCTCAAGCCCGACTGGCCGACATTCCTTGATGACTTTCAAAAGCATTGGCCGACGGACGACGACAACACCTACGTGGACTTCGTGCGCGAGGGTGTCTGCGGAAATGGTGCCGCTCGAACGGGCAACACCCGCTGGCGGCGCTTGACCGAGGAACGCGCAGGCGGCGCCAAATCGGTGTTTCATTTTGACGTGCAAGGATCGGTGGCGAAATCCACCCATTCCGGGATTCCGTGGCTGCGCTTCATCCGCAAAAAGCTTGGTGAGCGCGTACATTTCTGGCCGTTCGACGGCTGGGACATTCCGGCGGGGCGTTCCGCTATAGCCGAGGTTTATCCGGCACTATGGAGTTGCGGCTTTGACCGTGAGGGTCGGACGGGCGATCAACATGACGCCTACAGCATCGCTGCGTGGCTCTCCCGGGCCGACCAGGACGGTTGCCTCGCCGCGTTCCTCAAGCCCGACCTTACGCCCCCCGACCGAACCCTAGCACAAGTCGAGGGTTGGATACTGGGTGTTGGAAGTCCGCCCAACAAGGCAAGTGGAAGCGGATTAAGACTGGGCTAGCGGAAAGAAGTTGCCCGTTTTTGGAAACTATTTTCCGTTCTCGTTTCACGGAAGGTTCCTTCGCGTTGCGGGGTACTGACCCCTTTCCGTACCGGCTGCTGCGTCTGGGATTCCTCCTCAGCTAATCGGAGCGCTTTCAAGCGCAGAGTCTTTTCGCGAATGGCGCGAGCTTCAGCCTCATATTCAGTCACCGCCTTTCGGCCGTCCTGCGCGCGTTCTTCCTGCTTAAAGCTTCTTTCTGCCCGTTGTTGCGCTTCACTCGAAGTCATATTGAATGTCTCCTGTGCGGCAATCACGCCGCAAAAAATGCCTCCGTCCTTTGCGGCGTTGCTCGATGGTACTTAGGGTTGGGGGAGCAGCTTTTTATATAAGAATTAATCGCGCGGAAAACAGCCCCGTAGTGTGTTCAAAGTGCGGGGAGCCAGGACACATAAGGGCCTCTCCAAGGTGTAGGCAATTGAGGTTCCTCATTTTCTTTGCTCGAGCATCACTTTGAGTTCTTCTTCGAGCGAGCGCGGCGATATTCCGAGCTCGCCAAATCCCGGCAAGTTTTCGGAGGCCGTGGTGTCGATCTGCATAAGCTCGACCTGATTGCGGGTAAGGGGTGGATGCGGCATGAACTCAGCGAGACCGGCAAGTGCGCCCCAGAAAGCAAAGGGCACCCGGATCAGCACCGGCCGCAATCCTGTGGTGCTCGCAATGGTCTGCACCAGCTCTTGGTATGAATAGACTCGCGGGCCCGCCAATTCGTAAATGGGATACGGCTTTTTGCTCTGCCGCACGACTTGTGTAATCGCCGCAGCAACGTCACCCGCGTAAGCCGGTTGGAGCCGGGTCCTGCCGTCGCCGAATATCGGATAAGCCGGCAGGATCCGAAGCAGCCTGAGAATTGCCGTGAGAAAACCGTCGTCCCGCGCGAACAGCACCGCTGGGCGGATGATCACCACACCAGGAAATGCGGCCTGCACGGCCGCCTCGCCCTCGCCGCGACTACGAATATAGCGCGAAGGCGAGGCCGCGTCGGCGCCGATTCCCGATATATGAACTAGCCGTTTGGTCCCACCCCGTCGCGCCGCGCTCGCGATCCTGGCGGCCGCTTCTACGTGCACCGAATGGAATGTCTCGCTTCCGTGCTCGACGTACAGGCTAATCGCGTTGACCACGCCATCGGCGCCCGCAACAGCAGCCTCGACGGACCGCTCGTCATGTGCGTCGGCGCGAATCTGTTTGACGGTGTCGCCATCAGTCTGCCCAGGATGCCGTGAGGCGATGCGCACTGTAACGCCAGAATCGCGCAAATGTTGCACGACATGACGGCCAAGAAAGCCAGTCCCCCCAAACACGGTTACGCAGCTTATTGCCCGATCCATCCAATGATCCGCGGCGACGCCCTTGATTGACCCGTCAAGCGCCGCGCGCATTGCCTCAGCGGCATCTACCGGGGAGCCGCCTTTATCGACATGGTGTGAGATCACATCAATCAAAATTTACGCTGCGGGGCCGACACTCTGCCACTCTTTCATGGCTTGCTCGATCAATGGCTCGGCTTCGATGTACAGGCTGTGGGCCTGTTCGATGATTGGTTGTGCCTTATTGAGAAGATCGATCAGCGCCCTGGTTCTTGGCAACGCTTTCTCAATTTGCCCAAGTTGTGCTTCGCTGAGACCGGACGTGTGCCCGATGAGTTCAATAAGCCAGTGTTTCAACATAACTTTACCTCGCTCGTAGCGACGGCAATAACCCACTGACTCACCTCAACCACTCCCAAGCGGAGGGACACCGTTGGGGCCTTGGGTCGAGGTGCGTTGCTGTGCCTCATTGTCACGATCAGTTCAGGGCTTGGATACAACCAAACAGCGGCGGCGGTTCGTATGACCGTTCGATCAACAGCGACGACCGATCAAGTCGCCACCTACTGGGTGGTTTTTATCGCTCGTCCATCCGGCCGTACCGCCACTTAGACCGCCCGCGCGCCACCGGCGTACATGTAGAGCGGTCCTGCGGTGCCCTCCACGACCTGCTGAGAGATCACGATCTCCTTGACGCCCTCGAGGCTTGGCAGGTCGAACATAGAGTCGAGGAGTATGGCCTCCATGATGGAGCGCAGCCCGCGAGCCCCGGTCTTGCGGTCGATCGCCTTCCTAGCGATGGCGCCGAGTGCTTCTGCCGCCACAGTGAGATCGACCCCCTCCATCTCGAACAGCCGCTGATACTGTTTTACGAGCGCGTTCTTGGGCTCGGTCAGAATGAGCTTGAGCGACGCCTCATCGAGATCCTCAAGCGTTGCTATGACCGGAAGGCGGCCGACGAATTCCGGGATCAGGCCGTATTTGAGCAGGTCCTCTGGCTCTACCTCGCGGAAGATCTCCCCCTGTTTTCTATCTTCCGGCGCGATGACCCTGGCTTCGAAACCGATCGAGCCCGGCCGGCTACGCGCGGAAATGATCTTCTCGAGGCCGGTGAACGCGCCACCGCATACGAACAGGATATTGGTGGTGTCGACCTGTAGGAATTCCTGCTGCGGGTGTTTGCGCCCACCCTGCGGTGGCACACTCGCGATGGTGCCCTCCATGAGCTTGAGCAGCGCCTGCTGCACGCCCTCGCCTGAGACGTCGCGGGTGATCGAAGGATTGTCGGATTTGCGGGAAATCTTGTCGATCTCGTCGATATAGACGATGCCGCGCTGCGCGCGCTCGACGTTGTAGTCCGCCGACTGTAGTAACTTGAGAATGATGTTCTCAACGTCCTCGCCGACGTAGCCGGCTTCGGTGAGCGTTGTCGCATCCGCAATGGTGAAAGGGACGTCGAGAACGCGCGCCAGCGTCTGCGCCAGCAGTGTCTTGCCCGAGCCGGTCGGGCCGATCAGGAGGATATTCGACTTCGCTAGCTCCACATCTTTGTGGTCGACCTGGTGCTTTAGCCGCTTGTAGTGATTATGGACCGCGACGGAAAGCACCTTCTTGGCGTGGTCCTGGCCGATGACATAGTCGTCGAGGACCTTGCGGATCGCCTTCGGGGTCGGAACATTGTTGCCCGATCTCGACAGCGAGGACTTGTTCTCCTCGCCAATAATGTCCAGGCAAAGCTCGATGCACTCGTCGCATATAAAGACGGTCGGCCCGGCAATGAGCTTGCGCACCTCGTGCTGGCTCTTGCCGCAGAACGAGCAGTAGAGCGGGTTCTTCGCATCGCTGCCGCCAATCTTGCTCATTTCAGAGCCCCGAAAAGATGCGGGTCATCGCAGTCGCTACCCGCAGGGTAAACAACGCGAGCACAATCCCGTGGGACCGGTCAGCTGGGATTTCCTTCGACGGAACGATCCGTTGGAGCAAGGTTCCTCCCCGGACGCAGTAGACGATTTTTGCGGCGAATGCAGCGCTCACGGCTCGCAACTTTCACGCAAAACTTTAGCGAACTGTGCAACGGAGACCAGTTGGAGCGATCGGATTATCACCGGACCTGCTTTTGGAGTCATGCTGAAGGCTTGCGCATCGAAGTGGGAAGTGGATGGTCACCGAAATCTACCGTTGAACGCTGGATGGCGTTGCCTTCTTCGTCGACAACGAGACGAAAGCGTCGGTTCTCGTGAAAGAACGTCATCCGATAGCGTCCCGCGTCCTCATCGACACCGCGTTCGCAGAGAACCGTGATCTTTCCTTCGCGCATCCGAACCTGAACGAGGGAGGGCTCCACGTTGAGCCCTTGTCCGATGACGGCAGCATCGATGCAGAGGGTGCGGTCTTCAAACTCCACCATGGCCATAGCTTAAGATGCGCCTCCAAGGCGCGCTGTGCTCGCCAATTTTGAGCGTAAGCCATCTCGTCCGATCAGGTATATAAGATGCTCTAGATGAAGTTGAAGAAGGTCTTGCAAGTCATGCCCATCGAAAAAAATCCGCATAGAGCGTCTTCTAGCGCACTGGCCCATCTTGATGGGCTACTCGACGAAGCACTCGAACAGACATTCCCTGCGAGCGATGCTGTCGCGATCGATATCGAGCGTGAATCACACGACCACGAGGCACGGGTTCTCGATTCCCGTACGTTTCTCACTGGCAACCGGAAAGTGGGCCAGCGGGCTGCACGGAAACACTAACGCGTGTCCACCAGCGCTTGAGCGCGTACTCACCGCGGAGATGCGAAAGCAACCACGATAGCCCGTCATTGATCGAAATTGACGGCCAGGAGGCAATTTCCGACGAAATCATGCCGCAGCACTTGCGTCGAGCGGCACATAACCCGGAATTATCGAAGGTCCTCCGATGTTGGCGAGGGCAGGGCAGCGCCACCAAAAAAGCGACTGATAAGGAAAGGATAATTTTCTTATCAGTCACTTGGCCCGCTGGGGCACAGCGATTGGGTAACTTTCCCATTCGCATAACGACAGCTTACGGAATTTCACCGCATTAGAACGCGGACCCAAACATGCCTTCGTCGTGCTCGCCACTCAAATGTGATCAGCTTTGGGCATCGGATGCATACACTGCCACGCCAACTGACGGATCGATCTTATTCTCCCAAGGCCGCTTCGCGATCATGCGATGTGTGTCTGTGTAACCGGCGTGCCAGCGCGCTTCGATCGTGGTTTTCGTGAAGTCGTATTCCCGAGAATTGGTCTCGCCATCGAGCGGTTCAGCATTGATTTCCACCAGATGCATTACGGTCGTGCAGCCGTAGCCGGCGAGCTCTTGAACTTCGAGCGTATTACGCTGCTCTTCGGGCAGCATCCCTACTAATGTACGGACGACATGCCGCATGCGGTGAAGTTCGGCCTGCCGCGCGATATGGCTCTTCGAGCGGCTACCGAACATGATGTCCTTTTGGCGGGCGAAGACCTGGGCAACGGATTTGGGTTCCGGGCCGCGTGTGTGCCAGATCTGCACCGCGAAAATGACGGAGCTTTGCCGGGGAGAGTCGTCGAAAACAGCCTCCACCGGAGTGTTCGAATAAATGCCGCCATCCCAGTATGCTTTGCCGTCGATCCTAACCGCTGGAAAGGTTGGTGGCACGGCGCTCGATCCGAGGATGTGGTCGAGACCGATTTTACCGTAGATGCTGTCGAAGTATCGCATCTCGCTGTCTGGAACGCCGACCAGCCCGAGGGTGAAACGCGGAATCCCGGAATTGAGCCGAGCAAGGTCAACAAGCTCCGGCAAAAACTCCCTGAGTGGATCGACGGAATAGATAGCGGCACGTTCGACGCCGACCGGCGCGTCGACACCTTTTAGGAATGCGGCGTTGGGTGAAAAGAAGCCTGGGACGCCGTTCAGCAGAGTCGCGAGGTCGGTTGCCGGGCTTCCAAACATTGGCGCGACCAAGCCCAATATCCCGGGCGGCGGGCTTTCGACGTGCGCCCAGAATTGGCGTAACCGTTCTAGCCGCTGTGCGATTGCATTCCCCGCGATGATCGATCCATTGATGGCGCCAATCGAGGTGCCGATCACCCAGTCAGGCTCGATCCCGGCTTCGTGCAGTGCCTGGTAGACGCCTCCCTGGTATGCCCCCTGAGCTCCACCGCCTTGCATGACAAGCACGATTTGACCGGGGAGCCTCGGCGCGTTCGAAGCAGATGGCATCTCGTCACCTAAAGAAATGAATGGACAACATCTGATGATTTGTCGGTCGCTATACTGACAGATCACGGAACAGCTGGGGAGCCGCGGACCCGCGCGTTCGTTTTCCAAGATAATTCGTCGTTATGTGTGCCGCTACGACGCCTTACCCTTACGTCTCCGGGGCATTTACGGGTGCTGCGAAATCGGGTTTTCGATCTACGCGCAATTCCCTAATGCGCGTCCGGCCGTTCAATGCGCGTAAGCGCCACATTGGGAGTGACGGTTGCGGAGGCGCCGAGCAAATGGATGATCTCGTCAGCGATTTGACCTGGGGTTCGCCCCGGGGGCGCACCTTCATCGACAGTGAGCGGGTCCTCGCTTGCGTCCGGCTCTTCGAGGGTATCGATCTGGCTCCACAGCAGGCTCGCCGGCATGAAATGGCCCTGGCGGTCGGCTAGATGTTCGGCGATGAGGTCTCTACCGCCGCGGAGATAGACGAGCCGAACCTCCGGCCGGTCGCCGATGATAATCCGGCGATAGGAGCGCTTGAGCGCGGAACACGTGATGATGCCCGGCTGTTTCTTGGCGCGCTGCGCATCTATCCACGCCGCGACGCGCTCGAACCATGGTAGGCGGTCTTTATCAGTCAGCGGAATACCGGCATGCATCTTGGCAATGTTAAGTGCCGGATGTAGCGAGTCGCCTTCTTCGAAGGCCCAGCCGAGACGCGCAGCGAGCTCTTTCGCGACCGTCGTCTTTCCCGAACCCGATACGCCCATCAACACCAGAATGGGGGGAGTGCCTCGATGCGAGCGTGCGCTGTTGAGCCGCCGGACACCGGAGGCATCGGCGACGAAGACCGGATCAGCCCAGCTGATGAAAAGGCCGCTGTCGACGACTCCGACGATGCGCCGGATACGCTCTTCCAGTCGCGCCGGGTCGGTGATGCGATCGAAGTTGCAATCGAGGATGCGGTTGCCGCTGTCGGTAACGAAGGGGTGACCGGTCGCCGACAGGCGAAGCCGCGCACTGGCGCCGAGCACCTCGAGCGCGGCCTGGGTTGCTTCCAACCCAAAAGCGACCACTTCAACCGGAACTGGCACATTGGTGCCGAGCCGATCCACCAGTTTGGTTGAGTCGACAATTATGGCGAGTTGCCGCGTAGCGGCGGCGACGATCTTCTCATGCAGCAACGCTCCGCCGCGCCCCTTGATCAGATTGAGCGTGCCGCGCTCCACTTCGTCGGCGCCATCGATCGTGAGATCATACGGCGATGCTCGCCGAACGACGTGAGCGGAATGCCCACGGCCCTCGCTAGGTCCGCAGCGCGTTGCGAGGTGGGGATGCCGATAAAGCGCAACCCCTCCCGCAGTTGCCGGGCGAGCGCCTCGATGGCGAAGGCCGCAGTCGAGCCGCTGCCGAGCCCGACGACCATGTCATTTTCTACAAGCTTGACTGCTGCCTCTGCGGCGGCGCGCTTAAGAACGTCGCGGCCGTTCGGGCGTGGCGATGGTATAGCGCTCATGCCAGAGTTGCCGCCAGGGTGGCGCCGGCGCGAATACCCGCGATAGCTGCGGCGTAGTCGGCAGTTTCGAAGATCGCCGAGCCTGCAACAATGGCGGTGGCTCCGGCTGCGGCCGCGTGTCCTGCGGTCATTGGGGTTTCGCCGCCGTCGACTTCGATGATCGGCTGCAGCCCGCGCTCGGCGCACATCACGCGCAGCCGGCGGATCTTGGGCAACATTTCGGGAAGGAAGCCTTGGCCGCCAAATCCCGGGTTCACTGTCATTACGAGAATGACGTCGCAGAGGTGCAGCACATAGTCGATGAATTCCGGCGAAGTGGCCGGATCGAGCACCACGCCGGCTTTCTTTCTGAGTTCGCGGATCTGGCTCAGCGTGCGATGAAGATGGATCGTAGAGTTGGACTCGGCGTGAACGAGCAGATGGTCCGCACCCGCCATGGCGAAGTCTTCAAGGTATCGTTCAGGTTCGACGATCATCAAATGCACGTTGAGGGGTTTTGCGGTGGAGCGCCGGATCGCCTGCAATACGACCGGCCCAATGGTGATGTTCGGTACGAACCGGCCATCCATCACGTCAACATGAATCCAGTCGGCACCGGCAGCGTCAACGGCGCGCACCTCCTCGCCCAAGCGGGCGAAATCGGCGGACAAAATCGACGGCGCGATCACGATAGAAGGCGCCGGCGTCCATACCGGGGGCTTGTTGGCTTCGGTCGCGCGGACGCGTTGGGAGGTCATGACGACCGCGATCGCGCGCGGCGGGGCATTCTTTCCACTCCCGCCGCGGCCCGGTCGACGAACCATAAGAGTTCGCCGACCGGCCGCACCCGCGCGGCCGGCACGCGACTGTTCCCGGCGCGGATCGCGCCAAAGATCTCGGCCTTTTCTTTTCCGGCGACCAAAAACGCGACGCGACGGCTGCTCTCGATCGGAGGATACGTCATGGTGATCCGAACCTCGGGGCGCCCATGCGAAACGGCCGCGACCCAGCGTTTGCGCTCCTCAAGCGCCGGCTCGCCAGGCAGCAGTGACGCCGTGTGGCCGTCAGCGCCGAGCCCAAGCAACGTCACATCAAAGAGGGGGCGGACGGGATCGAAGTTCCTCGCGCCATAAGCTTGTTGCAATGTGCGCTCATAGCGTTGGGCGGCGGCGGCGGGATCTCCGTCGGTCGGAATTGGGTGAACGTTCACCAGCGGCACCCGCGCCTTGGAGAGCATCGCTTCGCGCGTCATCCGATAATTGCTTTCGGGATGATCATAGGGAACGAAGCGCTCATCGCCCCAGTACCAATGCACATGCAGCCAGGGGAAGCGGTTGCGGAATCGGTCCGAGGCTAGAAGCGCGTAAAGCGCCTTCGGCGTCGACCCGCCGGAGAGCGAGACCCGGCACGGACCATCCGCCGCCAAGGCCGCTGCGGTTATCCACTCCGCCGCGTGCTCTGCGAGCGCTGTCGGGTCGGGCAGTATCTCGATGCGTCCGATGTCTGCCATGGTGTCAACCCGCGGTACCGAGGATGAAATGCTCCATCGCCTTGGCGAAGCCCTCGTCATTGTACGAATCGGTGACGGCGGAAGCCTGCGCCTTGACCTCATCGGAGGCGTTGCCCATCGCGATGCTGAAGCCTGAGCCCTCGAACATGAGCACATCGTTTGGTTGGTCGCCGATGGTAGCGATCTCTTCGGCCGGCACGCCGACATGCTGTACGAGATATTTTACGACGGCGCCCTTGTTTGCTTTTTTGTTGGTCACATCGAGATAATAGGGCTGTGATCTGGTCGCCGTCGCCCGCGATCCGAACGCGGCTTGCGCGGCCGCCTCGCAGCGCTCCACCTTCCCGTGGTCGTCGCTCACTCCGACGATCTTGGTCACCTCTTCTAGTTCCTCGGCAAAATCGGCCACGACCTTCGGCGCGAATTTCACTGTCCAGGCTTCGCGCGCGACATGCGGAGCGTGGAGCTTGGTGATCAACCAGTCATTGCCGCGATAGATCCATGCGTCGAGTCCTTGTTCTCGGATGAGACCAATGGCCTCGCGCGCGACGTCAACAGGCAAGGTCTTTTCTTCGAGGATCGTAAGATCGCGCTCGACAAAAAGCCCGCCGTTGAAGCCGGCGATCGGCGTGTCGATCTTCAGCGCGTCGAACAGCATGGCCATGCCACGCGGCGGGCGGCCGCTGGTAATGGCAAAGCGAATTCCGGCTTCTTGCAGCGCTTCGACGGCGCGCTGCGCCCGCTGCGTCAGCACTTTTTCCTCGGTGACGAGCGTGCCGTCGACGTCGGCCAACACCAGAGAAATCTTCCGTTTCTCAGCCATCGAGCCTCCGGCGCCGCTCAGTCCAGCGACCGCCACGCGCTACCATCGCGCGCGAGCAGTTCATCGGCCGCGACTGGGCCGCTTCCGCCCGCCGCATAATTAGGAAAATCGCGCGGCGTATTGTTGGTCCAGGCATCGAGGATCGGCTGCACCGCCTGCCAACCCGCTTCGACAGTATCGGCGCGCTGGAACAGCGTCGCGTCGCCGATCATGCAGTCATAGAGCAGCGTCTCATAGCCGGTGCTACACGCGACCTTGAAATAGGTCTTGTACGCGAAATCCATGCTGACCGTGCTCAGCTTGACGAAAGGCCCGGGGCGCTTGGCCGCGAACTCGAGCGCAATGCCCTCGTCCGGCTGGATGCGCAGGATCATCCAGTTGGGGTGCATTTGTGCCACATGAGTCCCGCGAAATAGCGAATAAGGCGCCTGATCGAAGCGGATCGCGATTTCCGTAGAGCGGCGTTTCATGCGCTTGCCCGTGCGCAAGTAAAACGGCACCCCGGCCCAGCGCCAGTTGTCGATGCTGAGCTTCCAGGCGACGAAAGTTTCCATCGTCGACTGCGGCGAGACGTCCGGTTCTTGGCGGTACGGCCGCACTTTCTGGCCTAACACAGTGCCGCCGTCGTATTGACCGCGAACCGCGTCTCTCAGGGCCTGAGCCGGGCCGATCGGTTTTATCGCCTGCAGCACTTCCGTCTTTTTGGCGCGGACCGCATCGGCATCGAATGATATCGGTGGCTCCATCGCGGTCATCGCCAGGAGCTGCAGCACGTGGTTCGGCACCATGTCGCGTAGCGCTCCGGTCTTCTCGTAGAACATGCCACGATGCTCGACCCCGACGGTCTCCGCCACCGTGATCTGGACGTGATCGATCTGCTGCCGATTCCACAGCGGCTCGAACAAGCCGTTGGCGAAGCGCAGCGCCATGATGTTCTGGACCGTTTCCTTGCCGAGGAAATGATCAATCCGGTAGATCTGATGCTCCTGCAGCGATTTCAGGATATGGGCATTGAGCGCTTTGGCTGAGATGAGATCGTGGCCGAAAGGCTTTTCGATCACCACCCGGCGCCATCGGCAGTCCTTCTCGGCCGCGAGACCGGCTGCGCCAAGCCCGGCAACCACCGGCGCGAAGAAGCGATCGGCAACGGCGAGATAAAAGAGGTAATTGCCGGCTGTGCCGGCCGTCTTGTCCAGTCCCACCAGATGATCGCGCAAGCGCGCATAGGTGCCCGGATCATTGAGGTCGCCTTGTACATAGCTCATCCGCTCGGAAAGCCAGCGCCAGACGGCCCGATCGATCTCATCGATGTGAAATTCGCCGTCATGCGCGACGAATTCCTTCATCGCAGCCGTAAGGTCGTCGCGCCATTGCTCGCTGGTCTTGGCGGCAAGGTCGACGCCGATGAGTTGAAATTGAGTAGAAAGTTCGCGGGCTTGCGCGAGATTGTAGAGCGCCGGGACGACCAAGCGCTTGGTAAGGTCGCCAGCCGCGCCAAAAATCACCATCGCGCATGGCGGCGCGGGTGGGGCGCTTTCAGCGTGCGGAGCACTGGCGGGTGCTGGAGCCCTCTCGGCTTCGATGACCTGATCGTGCCTGCCGAGCATCATCGTCTCTGTTCCTTGTCTCCGTTTTGCGTCGTACTCAGCGCGGACGGCGCAGCAATGCCGCCATCATTTGCGTCCGAGTGATCCAACGCGACATCAACGACACGTTCGGGCTCGAAACCAAACTTGCGCTGTAGCTCCTTGAGCGGCGCCGAGGCGCCGAACGTCTTCATGCCGATGATGCGACCGGCGGCGCCGACGTAGCGGTCCCAACCGAGTACCGAGCCCTGCTCGACGGCGACGCGCGCCGTCACCGTGGGCGGCAGCACCTCGTCCCGATAGGATTGCGGCTGTTCTTCGAAAATGTCCCATGACGGCATCGAGACGGCGCGCGAGCGCACGCCGCGCAATGCCAACGTTTCGTGGGCTTGGACAACGAGAGACACCTCGCTGCCGGAGGCGATGAGGATGATCTCCGGCGGGCCGCTGGCCGCGTCGGCCATGACGTAGGCGCCGCGTGCGACCCCTGCCGCCGATGCATATTTGCTACGATCGAAGGTCGGCAGCGGCTGTCGCGACAGCGCGATCACCGCCGGCTTGTGGCGGAGCTGCATGATGTAGCGATAGGCCTCGACAACCTCGTTGGCGTCGGCGGGACGCAGCACCACCAGACCTGGAATTGCCCGCAGCGAGACCAATTGCTCGACTGGTTGATGCGTCGGCCCATCCTCTCCGTCACCCATGGCGTCATGGGTAAGAACGAAAATGATTGGAAGCTCCATCAGTGCGGAAAGCCGAATGGCCGGCCGGGCATAGTCAGTGAAGATCACGAACGTCGCGCCGAACGCCCGCAGCTTGGAAAGCGACAGACCGTTAACGATCGCAACCATGGCATGCTCGCGGGTTCCGAAATGCAGATTGCGGCCGCTGAACGATCCGGGCTCGAAATCCCCCGCGGCGGTAAATTTGAGCGTTGTTCGGTTGGACGGTCCGAGATCCGCCGAGCCGCCGATCAGCCAGGGAATGTTCTGGGCGAGAACGTTGAGCACTTGGCCGGAGGCGTCGCGTCCGGCGATGCCCTTTGGATCCGCGGGAAAACTCGGCAGATTACGATCCCATGCCGCCGGCAGCTCGCGCCGCTGCATCTGCTCGATCTCGGTCGCGAGCTCGGGAAATTGCGCGCGGTATTTCGCGAAGAGCGTTTCCCAGTCGTTTCGCGCCTTCGCGCCGCGCTCGCCGATTCCCGCGGCAAAGCGCTGCATCACGCCATCGGGCACGAGAAACTTGGCATTCTCCGGCCAGCCATAGGCGCGCTTCGCAAGGCGTACCTCGTTTTCGCCCAAAGGCTCGCCGTGGGCTTCGGCGGTGTCGACCTTGTCCGGTGCGCCGTACCCGATGTGGCTGTCGAGAATAATGAGCGTTGGACGGCCCTTGGTCGCACGGAAAGTCGCAAGCGCGTCCTCAATCCGCTCCATATCATTGGCGTTGCCGACGCGCAGGACGTTCCATTGATAAGCGAGGAAGCGTATGGCGACGTCCTCGGTGAAGGTGATGCGGGTGTTGCCTTCGATGGTGATGTGATTGTTGTCGTAGATCCAACAAAGATTATCGAGGTCGAGATGGCCCGCCAGCGATGCCGCTTCCGAGCCGATGCCTTCCATGAGGCAGCCGTCGCCACAAATCGCATAAATATTGTAATCGAACATCTCGAAGCCGGGCTTGTTGTAGCGCGTAGCGAGCCATTTTCGCGCCATCGCCATGCCGACACTGTTGGCGATGCCCTGGCCGAGCGGGCCCGTCGTTGCCTCGACGCCCGACACCAAGTGATACTCCGGATGCCCCGGCGCTTTGCTGCCCAGCTGACGGAAATGCTTGATGTCGTCGAGCGTGACGGCGGGATGGCCCAGCTGTTCATAGTCCGCATTCACCGCGCGCGTACCAGTCAGATAGAGCACGGACCACAGCAGCATCGAGGCGTGGCCGTTGGACAGCACGAAACGATCGCGATTGGGCCAGATCGGGTCCTGAGGATCGAAGCGCATGACTTCGTTCCACAGAACATAAACCAGGGGCGCCAGCGCCATCGGCGCTCCGGGATGGCCTGACTTCGCCTGTTGAACCGCGTCTATCGAGAGCGTGCGGATCGTGTTGATCGCGAGCTCATCGAGCTCGGCGCTGGTCATTTCCTTGGGCTTTGCCTGCTGCATCCGCATTACTCCAGCTTTCATCCCGCGCGTTTTGCTGCCGGTTGTTCCAGATGTCCCCCGAACTGGTAACGCATGGCGGAGAGGAGCTTGTCGGCGAAGTCCGCATCGCCGCGCGAGCTGAACCGCTCATAGAGCGCTGACGACAGCACATGGGCCGGCACGCCTTCGTCGATGGCGGCCTTGATCGTCCAGCGGCCCTCGCCGGAATCGGACACGCGTCCGGCAAAATTCTTCAGCGCGGGATCCTGCAACAAGGCTGTCGCGGAAAGGTCGAGCAGCCACGACGCGATTACGCTGCCGCGGCGCCAGACTTCGGCGATGTCGGGCAAGTTCAGATCATACTTGTAGTGTTCAGGATCGCGCAGCGGCGCGGTTTCCGCGTCGATCGCGCTGGGTCTCTTGCCGATATTGGCCGCCTTGAGAACCGCAAATCCTTCGGCGTAGGCGGCCATAACGCCATATTCGATTCCGTTATGAACCATTTTCACGAAATGGCCCGCGCCGTTGGGACCACAATGTAGGTAGCCTTGCTCGGCCGTTCCGTTGGCCCTTTCGCGCCCGGCCGTGCGTGGGATATCGCCTCGCCCTGGCGCAAGCGTGCCGAAGATCGGGTCGAGGTGCTTCACGACATCGCTCTCACCGCCGATCATCATGCAATAGCCGCGCTCAAGGCCCCACACGCCGCCACTGGTGCCGACGTCCACGTAATGGAACCCCTTCGCGTTCAGCTCTTTGGCGCGCCGAATATCGTCGATGTAATAGGAGTTCCCGCCGTCAATCAGGATGTCGCCCAACTCGAGATGTGGCAGAAGATCGGCGATGACATTGTCCACCGCTCCAGTCGGCACCATCAGCCAGACCGCGCGCGGCTTGGTTAGTTTCTTGACGAACGCCGTGAGCGATGTGGCGCCGATGGCGTTTTCCTTGGCTAGCGCGGCGACCGCATCTGCTGAGCGGTTGTAGACGACGCATTCGTGGCCGCCCTTCAGAAGGCGGCGCACCATGTTGGCTCCCATCCGGCCGAGCCCGATCATTCCTAGCTGCACGTTAGCCCTCCATGACGGAGCGATGGTCGACTGCGACCCGATTGGAAAGGCTGCGCGCACTGCGAGCACGCTGCCCCTCGAACACGTCCACGAATTCGCGATAGTGTGCGGCGATTTCGACGACGGCTTGCTCGCGCGTCAGTCTTTTAGCTCGCCAGGCAACGAGTGGGTTCCAGAAGACGGTGCGGCCGACAGCAAAGCCGACAAATCCTGGCACATCTGCTGCGATCGAAAGCCAGTCGCGAACTTTCTGATCATCCTCGCCGCCACCGAGAATGATGCAGCTTACCCGCTCGCGGCCGCCGGATCGCGCCGCTGCCGCGACCTTCTCGCAATCCTCGCGCCGATCAAGACCCTCGACTTTCCAGAGATCCGGCTCGACGCCTAAGTCCTGGAGTTCATGGATGGCTTTTACGACGAGGCGCGGCCGCAATTCGCGGTTATATGCAGCCTTGTCGCCGTTGAGCGCAGCGAGCTCCGCCTCTTCCGCTGGCACCAGCAGCTCAAACAAGAACCGGCTGCGATTCCCTCCGGCAAGGAAATCGGACAGGCGCTTCAATCGAGCCGTCTGCCGCTTGTTCAGTGCGCGATCGCCTTCCGGATTGTAGCGCACCAGAACTTTGCAGAAGGTCGGAGCGAAAGCTTCGATGTGGCGCGCGAAATCCTCGCCATATTCGAATTCGAATTCTGCTTGTCCGCTTTTCTCGGCCGGACAAGCGGTGACAATATTCTCGGACGCAGCATCGCGCAGGATGGCGGCTCCAAATTGCTCGTCGACAAGGATGCCGGCTCTCTCCTTCGGGACCCCGCCCGCGAGTGCCACCAGGAAGCCGTCGTAAATCACCTTCTTGGCGTCTGCGATTTCCGCCGTCTGCGCATCGGTCAACGGCGACTGCCAGCCGAACATTTTGGTCTGGAAAGAGCCGCGGTGATCGAAGGGCTGAATATACAGCGGGTGGTCATAGCCTCGCGGCATCAGACAGATCCTTGGAGTTCGCGATAGCGTCGGATCAGTGCATTAGTCGAACTGTCGTGATCGAGGTGCGGTTCGAGTGGAGTTCCAAGTTCGGGAATGATCCGCTGGGCGAGAGCTTTGCCCAATTCCACGCCCCACTGATCGAATGAATCGATCTGCCAGATCGTGCCCTGCGTGAAGACAAGATGCTCGTAGAGCGCAACCAGCTTCCCCAGCGCCGCTGGCGTCAGCACGTCGAGTAACAGCGTGTTTGACGGACGGTTACCCTCAAACAGCCGATGCGGCACCAGCCAGTCGAGCGTGCCCTCGGCCTTGACCTTCGCGGCCGTCTTGCCGAAGGCCAGCGCCTCCGTCTGTGCAAAGACGTTGGCGAGGAGCATGTCGTGGTGCCGGCCCAGCGGATTGAGCGAGCGGGCGAACGCAATGAAGTCGCAGGGAATGAGGCGCGTGCCTTGATGGATCAGCTGATAGAAAGAGTGCTGACCGTTAGTTCCCGGTTCGCCCCAAAAGATTGGCCCGGTGTCGTAATCGACCCGCACGCCATCGAGCGTGATGTCCTTGCCGTTGCTCTCCATGGTGAGCTGCTGGAGATAGGCCGGGAAGCGCTTGAGATAATGCTCGTAGGGCAGCACCGCGACGGTTTGGGCGCCGAAGAAGTTGTTGTACCAAATGCCAATCAAACCCATCAGCACCGGCAAATTGCGCTCGAACGGCGCGGTGCGGAAATGCTCGTCCATCTCGTGGAAACCGCTCAGCATTGCCAGGAAATTGTCAGGTCCAATGGCCAACATTGTCGAGAGACCGATGGCCGAATCCATCGAATAGCGCCCGCCGACCCAATCCCAGAAGCCGAACATGTTGGCGGTATCGATGCCGAATTTCGCAACCTCCCTTGCATTGGTCGATACAGCGACAAAACGCTTAGCGATGGCATTTGGCTCTCCGCCCATGCTGCCCAACAGCCATTCCCGCGCAGTGCGCGCGTTAGTCATCGTTTCGAGCGTGGTGAACGTCTTGGAGGAGACGATAAACAACGTCTCGGACGGATCGAGATCGCGCACCGCTTCCACGAAATCCGTGCCGTCGACGTTGGATACGAAACGAAAGATCATGGCTCGATCGCTGAAGTGCTTCAACGCTTCGTAGGCCATGACCGGCCCAAGATCCGATCCGCCGATGCCGATATTGATTACATTGCGGATCCGCTTGCCGGTCTGGCCTCTCCAGACGCCGCTGCGCACGCGTTTGGAAAAATCAGCCATCCGGTCCAAGACGGCGTGAACGTCGGGAACCACGTTGCGCCCATCGTGAAGAATCGTAGCGCCGCGCGGCGCCCGCAGCGCGACATGCAGCACCGCGCGGTTTTCCGATACATTGATCTTGTCACCGCGGAACATCGCGTCGATGCGCTCGCGTAGTCCAGATTCCTTTGCGAGCTGCAACAGTAGCTGCAGTGCCTCGTCGGTGATGCGGTTCTTGGAATAGTCGAGGTAGATTCCCGCCGCCTCGATTGCCAATCGTCTGCCGCGTCGGCGATCGTCGGCAAAAAGTTGCCGCAGATGAACGCCTTTTAGTTTCTGGTAGTGCTTCTCCAGCAATACCCAGGCGGGCCGGCTGCGCAAAGGTGGAACATCCACGGATTGAGTTTTAGCGGACTCACGTGCGTGCTTGCGCCGACTGGATGCGATTGCCATTTGGATCAGCTCGCTTTGAGCATGGCAGCGCTTTTGGATTCGATGCAGGCCATCAGGTCATTCCAGGATTTGACGAAGGACGCCGCGCCTTCCTTCTGGAGCTGCGCTGCGAGCCGATCGACATCGATCCCGGCCTTCGCGAAGCCGGCCAGCACCTTCTCGCTATTGCCGCCGTCGGGCTTAAGCATTTCGCCGATCTCGCCGTGTTCGGCGAACGCCTTGAGCGTGGCCTCCGGCATGGTATTGACCGTGAAGGGTGAGGCGAGGGCTTTCACATATAATATGTCAGACGCTTTCGGGTCCTTTGTGCCGGTGCTGGCCCAGAGCAGGCGCTGCGCCCGCGCGCCAGCGTTGGCGGCGCGCTGGAAGCGCGGCGAAGCGAGCAGCTCGCGATAGGCTTTGTAGGTGCGCTCACCGATCGCGATGCCAAGCTGATTGGTCAGTTCGGCCGGGACGTTCCCGCTCACGGCCACATCCCAGCGGCTGACAAAAAGTGAGGCGACCGAAGCGACGGCCGGATTGAGCCCGGCCTCGATGCGCCGTTCGACTCCGCGCAGGTAGGCCTCAGCCGCGGCGACATATTGCTCTCGCGAAAACAGCAGCGTGACATTGACTGGAACGCCGGCGAAAATCGCCCCTTCGATCGCGGGCAATCCCTCCGTTGTCCCGGGAATCTTGATGAAGAGGTTCGGTTTGCCGCCGCGCTGGTGGAGATTGCGCGCGGCCGCGAGCGAGCGCCAGGCGTCGAAGGCCAGAGAGGGCGAGACTTCGAGCGACACCCAGCCGTCAACCCCGTCGGTCCGGCTAAAGATCGGCTGGAACAGATCGGCCGCTCGCGTCAAGTCCGCCAAGGCGAGATCGAAGAACAAATCCTCTCGAGACTTCGCGTGAGCAGCGCCTTGCGCAATGTCGTCGTCATAATCGGCGCTGTTCCTGATAGCATGATCGAAGATGGTTGGATTCGAGGTCAGTCCGGTCACCGAGAATTCATCGATGTAGCGCTGCAGCGTGCCGCTGTTGAGCAAGTCGCGTGTGATGTTATCAAGCCATAAGCTCTGCCCGAGGTCGTGGATTATCTTGGTTGGTTTCATCGGGCCCTCTCCAGCCTGGCCGCAGGCATCGGCAGTGTCAGCCACGATCGCACCAAGTCATCGTCGAGCAGGTCGGCGATATGGTCGATCGTGCTGTCCGCCGTCGCGCCGCCGCCGATGCTCGGATCGCGCGCATAACTTCCCTGCCGCGCAAACACGGTCGTTACGCGCTCGCCCCAGAATTGTTTGACCGCCGCTAAGATGCGCCGCTTATCGTCGACGACAACGTAATGCTCGGCGGGATAACGCCGCTCGACGTCGTCGAGAGCTTCTTCCTTATGAATGTAGATCAGCACACGTCCCGCCACCGCGTCGGCGAGACCGGCGCGCTCAACCTTGCGGGGCTGAAAGACGACATCGCCGTCGGACAGGAGGACGGTAGGGCCAAAACCGCCCAACCGTTTCAATACGTCGAAGGTGGCGGGAAACAGACGATCCGCGAAAGGATAATCGATGAGGAAGGAAGACATGGCGAGCAGCTCGACCTCACGCGGATGCTCGATCCGGTAACGCTGCAAAGCTCCGAGATAGTCGCGATAGCCGAGCTCCGCGAAAAGGTCTTCCAGGATTTGCCAATAGCGTTCGCGGGCGACGCGGCCATACGCACATTCGAGGTGATCTCTCAGATCCTCTTGGACTTTATCGTTGTCGAGCAGCGTGTTGTCGACGTCGATCAGGAAAACGATCGGATGGGTCGTCATTCAGCACTCCGAACGATCGAGGCGCTACGCGATCCGGCAATCACCGGCTCCCAGAGAGTTCATGTCCACGAACAAAGTTCCGCGCCCTATAAGGTGGGGCCTTCCGGACGAATATGCCTTTTAATTCCAGCTGCGGCGTTCGCGCTGTTGCGGCGCGGCCTCTGGCCTAACTTGCAAGGGGCCGCTAGGGTTCCGGCGGCAGTCGGAAATCTTGCCGAGTGGCCTATTGTCGCGGGATCGTCGGCGATGAGACTCGAGCTTTGGCCTTGAGGTGGGGACCAGCGGCCAATTCCTGCGCGGGGCGATGATTTCGTGTCCGGCAGCCTTGCGGCAATCGTGCGATCCGTCGAGTATTCGCCTCAAGGTGTCTAGAACTGTGTATCCGGAAGCGTCCCGAACGATCAAAACGCCATGGTCGAGGGCGTTGACTGCCCTTATCGGTGGGAGGCCGGCGGTGCGCCGATCGCCGCGAAGTCACCCTACGTTGTGGCGCGTTGCGCCGTTGGCCCAAGTTCGCGACTGAGGTTCAGCGCGCAATTAATGACTCCCACGTGACTGTAAGCTTGCGGGAAATTGCCCAGCATTCGGCCGTTGAGGGGATCGAATTCCTCCGCTAACAAACCGACGTCATTGCAGCGCGACAGCAGGCGGTCAAACAGCCGACGAGCTTCTGGAAAGCGCCCTTGCAATATGTAATTGTCGACGAGCCAAAAACTGCAGACCAAAAATGCGCCCTCGCCGGGCGGCAAGCCGTTAACTGCCTCTGTCGATTTGTAACGCAGAACGAATTCACCGTTGACAAGGAGCTTTTGCTCGATTGCTTGAAGCGTCCCCTGGATGCGGGGGTCAGTGGCTGGCAGGAAGCCCACAATCGGTAGCAGCAACAAGCTAGCGTCGAGTCGCTTGGAGCCATAAGCCTGCACAAAAGTGCCGAGCTCGCGATCGAAACCCCGTTCGCAAACGTCGGCGTGGATTTCGTCGCCGATTTTGCGCCATTTGCGACTTAGCTCGTGTAGACCCTGAGCTTCGACGAAGGCTGCGGCGCGATCGAATGCCACCCACGCCATGACCTTTGAGTGAACGAAGTGCTGCGGTTCTCCCCGTACTTCCCAGATACCGTCATCTGCTAACCGCCAAGCAGCTGTCAGGTACTCGATAATTACCGGCCGCAAGGCTTCACTGCGTTTAGACGGCCGCAGGCCTAACCTGAACGCTTGAAAAGTAGCGTCAGCGATCTCGCCGAATATGTCGATCTGGAGTTGCTGGGAAGCCGCGTTGCCGACGCGCACAGGGGTGGAGTTCTGGTACCCGGATAGCCAAGGAATGACCAGTTCCGGCAGCCTTGGTTCTCCGCCTATCCCATAAACGATCTGAATTTGCCCTGGGCTGCCGGCAACCGCCCGAAGAAGCCAATCAGACCACGCCTTAGCTTCTTCGTGATAACCCAAATGCAGAAAGGCTAGGAGCGTAAAAGTGGCGTCGCGCAGCCAGCATAATCGGTAGTCCCAATTCCTTGCACCGCCTAGGCGCTCCGGAAGAGATGTTGTGACTGCGGCAACCATTCCACCAGTGGGCGCATAGGTTAGCGCCTTCAAGGTGACCAGCGAGCGTTTGACGATCTGCGTCCAAGGTCCCACTTCAGGACATCGATCGCTCCATTCGCGCCAAAATACTTCTGTACGTTCGAGCGAATCAATCGGATCGGTCGGCTCCGGCAGTCTTTCGAAGGAGCGTCCATAGGACAGGACAAAGGGAACCGATTGCCCCGCATCGACCGCGAACTCGCCCACAGTTTTCAGATCTTCTCCGCGCAAATCGGCGGTGGTTCTCAAGACCGTTCGCTCCGGCCCGGCAATCGCTTCAATGGTACCGTCGTCGTTGCGTGTGACCCATGGCACCGTCGAGCCGTAATCGAACCGCAACACCAACTCGGTCTGAAACCGCACCGTTCCCGACAACCCACACACGATGCGGACAAGATCGGACACGCCATCGGCGGGTCGCATAAAGTCAATGACCATGGCCGTACCAGTCTCAGTGCGAAATTCCGTCTCGAGGATCAGCGTGCCAGGGCGATAGCGCCGTCGGACTTCCAACGGCTGAGATCCGGACTAAGCAGCCAGCGGCCATTGTCGGACGTGCCAAGCAATCCAGCAAAACACGCGGCTGAGTTGAAGCGCGGCCAGCACAACCAATCGATAGACCCGTCGCGACCGACCAAAGCAGCCGTTTTGCAGTCCCCGATCATTGCATAGTCTTCGATTCGCGATGCCATGGGGCCCCGCACTTGAAACCAAAGGTCGTTACGCCGCGAAGATTTCTCGGTTCATTAGCGACTTCACAACGGACAGACATTCATAACCGACCGTCGAGCGGGTCAGATGGTTTTGAAAGCGGTCGCCGTCGCGATCCCCACTCCACCGGGGGGCCGAGATCCTGCTGGATCGTGTCGTTGCCGGAAAGAGTACTGTCCATATCGACGAGGAAGCAATTATCACTTTTCCTGGGCGCGGTCGGCCTGTTCCTGTTGTCTTTCGTCGGTACCGCGATCAGCCTGTGGCCGTTCATCGTGCCGTATCAATACACGCTCTCGCAGGCCGCCTCGTCCCCGAGCACGCAAGCCTTCCTGCTGATCGGCACGCTGTTTTTGCTGCCGTCATCCTGATGTACACTGCCTGATCCTATTGGGTGTTCCGCGGCAAAGTCAGTGCGAGCCCCGTATCACTAGGGAGATCACACCGGGTGGGCAGGGAGCCGAGAGCGGTCTGGCCGCTTGGCTGACCGAACTAACGGTAGGAATCCGTTGGCGAGGCGGAGCATACGTACAACAGCGGTCGGGGCCGTTCGTTTCCGGGTCACATGAGGCCCTGCAGCTTGGTCAAGTCCGAAACTGTGTAGTCCTGGACGTACCCCAGCGTCTCCGGGTTGGCACGCAGCAGACGATACATCTGCGCCGGCAAGACCGGGCCTGTGGGCAAGCCGGCGCCGCCACCACGACGAACCCAAGCGACCTTGAAGCCGAAATGCTTGGCACCGACGACATCGAAGCCGTTAGAGGACACGAACATCACCTCATCCTTCTTGGCGCCGAGGACTTTCTCAACGAGAGCATAACAATCCGGATGCGGCTTGAACTTTTTCGCGCCGTCGACGCTGATGGTGGCATCAAGGTAGCGATCGAGGCCGGAACTCTTCACCAACGCCGACAGCATGGCGGTACTGCCGTTCGAGAGGATGGCGAGCTTTTGGTCGCCGCGGCTTTTTAGCCCGCCAAGCGCATCCTTGGCCTCGGGGTGGGGATCAAGATCGAGATATTTGTCGAGCAGCGGCCCGGTGATGCCTTCGTTAGGCTCGATGCCGACCGCGAGCAGCGCAAATTCGAGCGACGCGCGTGTGAGATGACCGAAGTCTCGATATTCCAACAGGGAGGTTTGCAGCCAAGTGTATTCAAGCTGCTTGAGCCGCCAGATCTGGGTGATGAGATCGCCCCTGCCGGGACAAAGCTCTTCAGTCTTCGCGTAGACCGAATGCACGTCGTAGAGCGTGCCGTAGGCGTCAAAGACCAACGCCTTGACCGTCATTCGCAAATTCCCACTCTTTACCGGTTGCCGTCGTGTCGCTGAGCGCGATGCCGGCCGCCACGGCGGGGCGGCGTCACACCGGATAGCCTATTGCTTTGCGCGCGAACCCGTCAAATGCCGACACGCTCGCGCCAAGCCCAAACCGGATCGTCCCTCAACAGCAGATGAAACGCGCTGATGCATCGCGCCCATTGGAAGCAGCCGAACACCGCATAATCGGCGTAGGCTGGCGTCTCGCCGCCGAAATAGAGCTGCGCCGCGAGCAAGGTGCGGACGGGTTCAAGGGCCTTGCGGAACGCCAGCACATCGGTCTCGCGATTGGCGCTCACTTGTTCCAGCGCCGCGCCGAGACGCTTCTCCCGCGTCTCGCGGAAGTACGCGCGGTCTTTCTCGTGCAAGTGGGCGAAAATGTCGATCGCGATCAGCCGCAAAATTCCGCTTACCAAAATCGTGTCCGCCCAGACATTGACAAATCGGGTTACCGCGCGGCCCTCGGCGCCGCCAAATAGCGACGGGCGATCTCGATAAGTGTCCTCAAGGTAGGTCGCAATTGCCCAGGAATCGAATACGACCCGATCGCCGTCGACGAGTACCGGAACGCGGCCTTGCCCGGAGAAGGCGATCGCATCCTTGTCGGTAAAACGCCAGGGGATCGTCTCGACCTCGAGCTCCTTGTGCGCGAGCGCCATCTTGGTGCGCCAACAATAAGGGCTGAACCGCCGGCCTTGGTCCGCCGCCGCCAGGTCGTAGAGCTTGAGCACCATGTCGCGCCTTCGTCATAACGTGGGAGGATCAGAGCGCACGGTGTCCCACGCCGCGCATGGCGAGCGACAATGCAATAGCGCGGCCGATCCCACTTCCCGCGCCGGTGACGATTGCGACTTTACCGCTGAGCTTCAATGTCGTCTCCTTACACGCTCGGTCGCACCAACTGCGCGGTCTGACCGAAAAGAATTTTCTTTCCCTCCTCGGTAACGGCAGGGCGACTGGCGTATGGCTCGCCCCTGGCATAGGCGCGCTGCGTGGCAGGGCGGCTGCGCACCGCATTGAACCAACGGCGTAGGTTCGGGAACGAGTTCGAGGTCCTGCTGCTGGCGTTTCCACGGCACGATCCAGGGATAGGCGGCTATATCGGCAATCGTGTAAGCGTCGGCGGCGATGAACCCGCGCCCGGCGAGCCTACGGTCAAGCACGCCATAGAGCCGGTTGGTCTCCTTGACGTAGCGTTCGATTGCGTAGGGAATCTTTTCGGGCGCATACTGCCCAAAATGGTGGTTCTGTCCCGCCATGGGGCCGAGCCCGCCAACTTGCCAGAACACCCACTCAAAAACCTCCATGCGCTCGCGCAGATCGGACGGGAGGAGAACGCGCGTCTTGTCGGCGAGATACGTGAGAATTGCGCCGGACTCGAACACCGAGATCGGCTTACCGCCGTCGTTCGGCTTGAGGTCGACGATCGCAGGCATGCGGTTGTTCGGCGAGATCGCCAGGAACTCCGGCTTGAACTGATCGCCGGCACTGATGTCGACGGGGTGAATAGTGTATTCGAGTCCGGCTTCCTCAAGGAACATTGTGATCTTGTGACCATTCGGTGTCGGCCAGTAGTAAAGTTCGATCATTGCTAGTACCTCTCGTTCAAAGCACCGTGTCCAGAGTCCTTGTTGTTTGGTCGGCAGACTAAGCAAAGGAATTAACCCCATTCCTCGTCAGAATAACGATTGCCTTCAACGTGATTGACTGACGCACTGACAGCATAAAACTTGCCAGAGCTAGACGGCGGTTCTACCGCCATCGACCGGCAGAATTGCACCCTCGACGAAACTGGCGCGGTCGGTCGCCAAGAAGACGATCGCCTCGGCAATCTCCTCAGGCGCGGCCGGGCGCCCGGCCGGCGCTTGCGCTGCGAGTTGTTGTAGCGCGTCGCCCATTGCTGACGTGCCTTCGGTACGGGTCGGCCCGGGACTAACCGCATTCACGCGCACGCCCTTGGGGCCATATTCGGCCGCCCACGCTTTGGTCAGCAGATTAATGGCGGCTTTGCTCGATCCATAGAGGCTCATTCCCGCCGCGCTGTAATCGGCGACCATCGTCGAGACGTTGACGATAGCTCCTTTGCCTCGCTGCGCCATGAAAGGGGCAAGCTCCGCGACCAGGAAATAGGGCACCTTGACATTGAGCGCATAGACGTCGTCGAACGACTCCTCGCTCATTTCGTGGGTCGGCCCGAATGGAAAGACGCCGGCGTTGTTGATCAGAATGTCAACATGGCCGTCGCCCAACTCGACGGCCTTTCTCGCGACCGCACGGGCGCTCGCAGCGTCGCGAAGATCGGATGAGATGAAATCGGCTTTTCCGCCCGCTGCCCGTATTTCGCCAATCGTCTTTTCACCGCGTTCCACATTGCGGCCCACGACCATGACATGAACGCCTGACTGCGCCAGTTTTTCGGCTGTCGCGCGGCCTATTCCGCTGGTCGCGCCGGTGATGAGGGCTGTCGTCACTAGGGCTGTCGTCGTCATTGGCGCACTCCCTTTCTCGTTCTTTTCAGCCGCCGGCCCTGAGCCGGCTTGGTGTGAAGATGACGTCGAAGGGGCGCGAGCAGTAGACGAGTGCCGCGTATCTGACTTATACGCCAGGTGAATGAGTGACCGGCTGCAGGAATTGACCGCCTTTGTCCGCGCCGGCGAGACCGGCAGCTTCTCTCGCGTCGCGCGCGAACTCGGGGTGTCGCAGCCGTCGATATCGCGGATGGTTGCAGGCCTCGAGGCGCGGCTGGGTGTGAAGCTGCTCTTGCGCACCACGCGGCACGTCGCGCTGACCGACGCCGGCCGCGTGTTTCTCGAACGGGCCCGGCAAATCCTCGGCGAGCTTGACGATGCCGAAAATGCTGCGCGCGGAGCAGACAGCCTGCGCGGCACGTTGCGGGTGGCACTGTCGGGTGCATTCGGAATCCGTGAAGTTATCCCGCGTCTGCCTGGCTTTGCGGAGCAGCATCCAAAACTGCGCATTGAGCTATTGATGTCCGACCGGACCGAGGACCTGATCGCCGAAGGAGCCGATATGGCCCTGCGGCTGGGCCCTCTGGCCGATTCGGGATTCGGCGCGCGGTTGCTGGCCAAGGCTCCGCGCCTCGCCGTTGCCTCGCCTGCCTACCTTGCGCGCAGGGGAACGCCGCAAACGCCCGCCGACCTCGCTAGGCACGACTGCATTCTCGGCCCAGGTCTCTCCGGCGGAAGTGGCTGGAGTTTCACGCGCTCGGGGCGAGCCGGGTTCGTGACCGTAGATGGGCCAATAAACGTCGCCTCGGCCGACGGCGTCGTCGCCTGCGCCAAAGCGGGGTTCGGAATAGCGCTCGCCTCTCGATGGATGTGCCGGGCCGAACTGGAGGCCGGGGAGCTCGTCGCAATCCTTTCCAATTACCAACTTGCTTGGCTCGAGCTGCACGCTGTATATCCGAGCGGCCGTCGACCCTCTCTCAAGGTACGAGCCTTTTCCGATTATTTCGCGGCTCAGCTCATGCACAAAAAATGAAGGCGCCTGAGGCGGCTGACGCTTCGGCGGCGGCGCGGATGATGCGGGCCGCGTGATGATATTAGCGGCGCTCCCTGCTGGCTCACCAGCCAGGCGCCCCGGCTTGTGGCCGGTCTTTTCATTTCATCAGACAAAAGAGACGCCTCGCAGCCCAGGTGTGCACGATGTCGCTGTTGTCACTTTTCGTCAGACCCGGGGCTGTTGGACACGAGGCGAACATGTTCGGCACGACGCCAAGTTGCTTATTGACGGCTTCGAGCAGTGGCCGCGAGGCCGCAGGAGCGGTGTCGATCGTGGCAGGGGTCGGAATGCGGGACAGTACGGTTTCCTTTCTGGGATCTATGATCAATGGTCCTCGCGACTTCGTCCCCAATGAGGTCTCAGGGTAGCATTGCATGGTCGCCTCCTGGCCCCAAAGCGCCACTTAATGCGGTGCGATAAAATGTCCGCTGCTGAGGGAGGGAGAAGCGCACATTGTACAATGCGGTACAATTAAATCCCCGCGAACCAGTTTTCGCCCTGCCTGCTCCAGAACGTCTCGCGAAACGTGTTGGTGACTTCGATCGCCTTGATCCACTTCGGGTTCTTGTAGCCGAGCTTGACGGCGGTGCGCAGCCGCAGCGGATAGCCGAACGGATCGGCAATGGGCTCCCCGGCGTATTTGGTAGCGAGTATCGTCTGCGGATGCAGCGCGGATGCCATGTCGATGCTTTCGGTGAAATCGTCGTTGCAGATAAAGTAGACGTATTTCGCGGTCAGATCGGCGCCGATCCGAGTGAGAAAGCCGCGAAGGTTCGGCCCGGACCATTGTCCAATGTAATCCCACCCCTCGACGCAGATGTGGCGGATGATCAGTTCCTGCTCCGGCAATTGATAAATCTGTTCGGCAGTCCAAGGCCGCTTGTTTTGGATTAGCCCGGCCAGTTCGAGCTTCCAAGTGGCGCCGTCGATAGGCTTGACGTCCTCGATATCGTAATAGGCGTTAAACCGCGGCGGCTTGACCACTTGCGACGGGCTGAAGGTCGGCGCCAGATGATCGGGCCGGAAGATCGCCGCCTGGACGGCATCGTTCCACGAGGAAACCGCGCGCAAGGTTTTCTGCACGGAATCCTCCTCACTCACGTCGCAGCCGGCCAAGAGCGGCAGCGCGCCGAGAATGAGTGCGCCGCGCAGCACCTTGCGGCGATTGAAGTCGTCGACCAGCGCCGGGCTCTGTCCGATTGTCCGGAAGATTGATGGCGTTCGGATTGGCATTGGCATCGTTTCACCGCCTCAGGCTATGGCATCGGTCGCCGGGTCGGCTGCTGCTGCCGGCTTGGTCTCGGCAGCGAACGTGTCGCCTATAGTGGGACCACCGGTCAGCATCGCGAGCAGACTTTTCGGCACGAGCAGAGCGAGAATTACGTGGACCAGCACGAAGGCCACGATCGCCGACATGCAGAGGAAATGAATGAGCCGGATGATCTGAAAATTGGGGAACAGGCCCGCCAGCTCTGAGAATTGCACCGGCTTCCACAGACACAGCCCGGTGATCACGATGAGAACGCCGAGCAGCATGACGCCGAGATAGAGGACCTTTTGCACGGCGTTGTAGGCCGTCAGATCTTCGTGGCTCAGGCGAAAGTGCAGCGCGTCGGCGACTGTGGTGAGAACTTCGCGCTGCGATATCGGAAACAGCTTTTGCCGGAAGCGCCAGGTGACGATGCCGTAAGTCAGATAGGTGAGGCCGTTGATAACGAAAATCCACATGCCGAAGAAGTGCCATTGCAGGCCGTACTGCGCCCATTTGCCGATCACCAGAAAGTCGGGAAAATGCAGCCAGCCGAACAGCACGTCGTCATTGTGGATGCGCCAGCCGCTACCGATCATGATGAAAATCGCCACTGCGTTCATCCAGTGCATGACGCGCAACGGCATTGGATGAAGCATGGTCACAGCCGTTCTTTTTCTCACACGCCTCAATGAGTTCCTTAAGCGTGGGAATAAACCAATCTTCTGTAGGCGCGATTTGACCCAACGAATAGACAGAAACCCGACCATCGGGGGTTACGAACTCCCTGCCTTGCCTATGTTGAACATCCTGGATATTGGGAAAGCCCTCGTCTTTCAGCTCTTTTGCTGTTGTGAGGAGCATGACCGACTCATAGCATAGTTTGCGACGGTGGCTATAAATGCGAGGGATAAATATGGCAAAGGAGCACACCGACGCACTGAGAAGCGGGCGTCTCGTGGACTCAAGACGGGAGTTGGCGATCGCTTTAGCTAAGCCCTTTGCGCGGGCTGATACAGAGCAATGGCGCAAGAACATGATCGAAGTTCAAGCGACCATCCGCGCTATCGACGAAGCCTTGAAAGACGAAGAGGGCCTTGCCTCAAAGTAGAACCCAGCGCGAGCGCTCTTCCTGCATCTCGTCGGCGGTGTTCTTTTGTGACGGCCGCGCGAGTTCGCGGTAAATGGCCGGGCGGCGGCCAAGGAAATTGCTGCTTTAAGATGGAGGAGGGCCCTTCGAGATCGGCAATCAGGTGCTGATCTCAAGCCACCGCAAGCCGCTGTCGTCAAAAACGCTGGTGGTGAGCGTTGCGG
Source organism: uncultured Alphaproteobacteria bacterium (assembly GCA_963759345.1). Classification (GTDB taxonomy): domain Bacteria; phylum Pseudomonadota; class Alphaproteobacteria; order Rhizobiales; family Xanthobacteraceae; genus BOG-931. The sequence goes on along the minus strand of CAVWYW010000014.1, from coordinate 193,640 downwards.
AAACGGCGGGACAAGATCCCGTCAGACAAGGTTGAGAGAGGCGAGCGCAAGCAAACCGCTGATGACGTGTCGAAAGCGGATTAGGCGATGCCAAAACCGGGGGATGGCCATGCCTTCGGGATCAACTTGGGGGATGCCTGAGACGGCCCAAGTGGCATCCGGCATGGAGGCGGCGGATAGTCTAAAAGCAGCTTAACCCAGAACGGCCGATTAGAGAAGCAGACATTAATCTGGGGCGCGCGGCGCTGGTCAATCAAAGTTTAAGTCATAGAAATTGATAGGCGCCGCAAATGCTCAGATCGCGATTTCGCGCCCGATCTCCACAACCGCGTCGGGCGGGAGCTAGAAATAATCGCTGACGTGGGTGGAATTGCGCTGGATTGCTGCGAACAGAGCCTCCACCCACCGGGCAGCCCCTTGCGATCAACGCTCGGAACGACCCTCTCATGCCCGACGAAGAATGCAATCTAATTCAATACGAAAAGGCCACAGTTCGCTACGAGCGGGCTCCATAGGACGCGGCTCTCAATTTCGTCAGCGCGGCGATTCCCGAGAACAACATAAACGAGCCAGACAATGACTAAGGCGGCGTGGTACTTCGACTTCATCTCACCGTTTTCCTACCTTCAGCTCGGTAGGTTTCAAGATCTGCCGCAGGATCTGGAGATCGCGCTCAAGCCGGTTCTGTTTTCCGGGCTGCTTAATCACTGGGGACATATGGGCCCCGCGGAGATCCCGCCCAAGCGGCAGTTTGTCTATCGTTTTTTCAGATGGCAGGCGAACCAGCGCGGGATGCCATTCACAATGCCGCTGGTTCACCCTTTCAATCCTCTGCCTCCACTAAGGCTGGCTCTACTCGGCGGGTCGACTCCTGAAGTTGTTCGCGGAATTTTTCACTTCATCTACGGTGAGGGGCGAAACTTGGAGGATGAGGCCTCGATAACTGAACTTGGAACCTCGATGGGAATTGCAGACGCATACAAGCGGATATCGGAGCCGCGCATCAAGGAACAACTGAAAATCAACACCGACGAAGCGATTGCTGCAGGCGTCTTCGGCGTCCCTACTTTCGTCGCTGGCGGAAATCTTTTCTGGGGTGACGACGCAACCAACATGTTCCTCAACTATCTCCGCGATCCGTCGCTGTTCGAGGACAGCGAGATGTTGCGTATCTCAAGCTTACCAATGGGGATAACGAGGCCACGTTGACCAGTTCTGCGTAACGAAGCGGAACGGTGGAAGAGCGAAGTGTCACTCCACCCAACCGGTCTTCGAAGCATCTACTAAAACTGAATGACGGGCATACGAACAAGCGGCAAAGTTTGCCGGCGAATCTAAACTGACATCGCCCTGTCGACGTGGCACAATGAAATGGCTCCAGGCACAGAGAATTTGCAATGCCGCTACAGCAGGGCGAGGTGCAGGGCTACGACTTCAATCGAATGGTCGTTGCGTTCACAATGCTCAATCAGGGCAAGGTGATTCTTTGCGCGATCAGCACTGCAGCGATGGACGATCTTGAAGGCAGGCGTGACGTAAAGCCGGAGGAGCGCGTGGCTCAGTTTATGCGATTGCGCGAAGTAATAGAAGAGCGAGCATCACGTAAGTTTTTCGAGGGGCAGGTCCAGGCCGATCGGCCCGTGGTGTTACGATCTAATGATTTCTGAAGATTGTCGTTTGGACCGCTGCATTTTCAATATCGGGTCACTGCGTAGTTGAGGTAAGTGGTGTCGGTGGCAGGCTCGGACGTGTCGATCGCCCACGCAACGTTTACCTCGCGACTACCCGCCACCGGCGTAACGCATCGGCTTTGGGGGATCGGTGATGTCGTGAACGTGCTCGAAGATCGGGAAAAAGAACACTCGTAAAGTAACTCTCTCGTCCCCATCTGAGACTTATCACCGGCACCGTCCATTGGCCAGCCGACGACTGAGAGATGCAAGCGCTCCCGCCTTCAGGGAGTAGCGCTATGTTTGATTTCAACGTCCAAAAGTACGCGCTCATGTGTGCGCGCTTGGCGGCAGAGTGCAGGGGCTTAGCAGCAGATGCTCCTGAGCCCGACCTAAGGGCTCACTTCCTTCGTATGGCCTGCACATGGACGGAACTAGCGGATCAGCCCCGTGTCCTGCATTAGCGCATGACCTTCCGGCCAACCGTACAAAGGTTGCGGCCGGAGCGGCACGGCGGCATTAGAGTTCAATCCGCCATGCGTGTGATTTTATGCACCGGCATCCGGCCTTCGGTAAGTGCCGAGAATCTTATCCCAGAAGAAGTGAATTACACCAAAATTGCTATTCGCATGACGGTGATGAACAAAGTGCAGTTCCTGCTGACGTCTGAACCACGCAAATCTTTGAAGGCGCGATCCCTCTACGTGATATTCCTTGTCGAAAAAGACGTGCGCGTAAAACGACGCCGCACTTGCAATTACCATCACCACAAAAAGATCTAGTGGCAATAGGAAATAAGCGCACCCTCCAACTAGAAATACCGGAATAAAGAAATAGGGCGTAATGTTGCCTTCGTCGCCGAGGTACGTCCGAGAGACGAGATGATCGTCGGCATAATGCGTGTGATGGAAGTTGATATGGTTGCGAAACAACTCACCGCCAATTCGATGGTGGGCGACCCTATAATGTAACAACGTCTGCCCAAATGACATGACCAAATGCGTAGCGACAGCGGTCACGAAAAATAGCGAGAGCTTCAGAATGAGCGGCGATGCCGTCTGGAGCACGAGCGTTTCCTTGGCCTTAAGAAACTAATTTAGCACCATAAGCGATGCTGAAACTAAAAAAAATCGACACTTTGGCGGCGCTTCATGACGCGGGTTTTGAAGCAGGATTAACAAAATGGGACGTCCAAACTCCGAAGGTTTTAATTTTGTAATAGGGCCTCCACCTAATGAAACGATCAACATTCAGAAATAGCTGCACCAAAGATCATGGGGCGGCTATTTCAAATAATGCGGAAGAAGTGCACGGATGTCCTTCCATGAATCCGTGCAATCGCACCAAAAGACGAAGACGCCAATCACCACACATGTTCCGAGAATAGTCGCCCAAACCACGTTTATCGCCCTTCTCCCAAAGCCCAATGCGAGTTTGAACCGGGTGCCTACTGGAATCCGTATATAGTAGCTCACTAAGCGTCTGCTCCTGGACGATAGGCATGTTTTCGAATGGATGGATTATGCTTGACGCCGCTTCCGGCTCTGCCATGCGACTAAAGCGCCTAACCGGAGGCGCAGCAATTCTGAGGAATGACAATGCTGAGGGACGATAGGGATACTGGACGCGGTCGGCGGGTCTCACCCCGCAACGTGCTCGGCGAGGCCCTGGAAATCTGTTCGAGCAAACCCATTACAGGGTTCTATCGGGACGGCTGCTGCAACACTGGGCGAGAGGACGTTGGTAGTCATACAGTCTGCACCGTGATGACTTCCGCGTTTCTCGATTTTTCCAAAGCACGCGGCAACGATCTTTCGACACCGCTGCCGGATTTCGGCTTTCCGGGTCTGAAGCCCGGCGACCGTTGGTGCTTGTGTGCGCCCCGCTGGCAAGAAGCATTCGAGGCGAACCAAGCGCCCCGCGTGGTGTTGCGTGCCACTCACGAGGGTGCGCTGGCTCACTGCTCGCTCGCTGACCTCAAACGCTTCGCAATTGATTTGGCATGAACCACTTGGGGGATGCACCGAAACGAAAAGCCCCGCGCATGGCGGGGCTTGAGCCGTAAGACATGCTGATTTAAATTTTCAGGATCGCGAGTCCAGCGATAATCCGAGGCTGAATGCTTTCTGCCGCGTCGCGCCCTATGGGGTAAAATCATCGAGGTCATGTCCGCCAGCTACGCGGAAATTTTCGGTAATTAGGCGCAGCCGGGAATGACCGAGCAACCCACGTTTATTGAACGCCCTGTTCCCTGATAACGGAGCGATCCCGGTGTAAACAACCAGCGGCCATCGAGCGCGGGGTCGCGCGGGCGTTTGCGGAGGTGGTTAGGCATCGTCAGGTCGATGAATGAGCTTGTAGACAGGAACGTCTCTCGAAGCCCATTGGTCCATGATTTGAAAGCAGACCACACATTTTGCGATATTATTCTGCTTCGCGGAAAGCCGCGAATGCGTCACAGAATAAAGGGCTCCGCAATGCGGGCAAAAGAAGGCCGGACCTTCCGGGATTGCCCCTGTTAGAGGCATGACGGCACGCACTCCCTTGCAAAACCATTATGCGCCCCAAAGAATACAAATTCCAGCGCAGTGCGAAGGACTGCCTTATTCAAAGAAGCCCACTACCCCCATCCTCCCTGGATTCGAAGAATGTAGAGTGGTTGGCTTCCGCTTCATGTACCAAAAGGGTCGCCCCTCAATTCAAAAGGGACCAGCGGGCTCGGAAAAGGGGCCACTAGCCGTCGCATGCGACTGGGATTACCTGCTTACGAACAACGAAGCGTACCCACGCTGAAGGTGCGATGATGACCCACTTACGTCATTTGCTCTTGGGTATCGTTCTTGCATTAGTGCTGGCTCGAACACCGCTTCGGGCGGAAGAACCGCAGCCGGAAGTGTTGCCGACGCGTGACGTTGATATCTCCTACGATGTCACCCGGGTCGGTCAGCCGCCGATTATCGAAAGGCGTCGTTGGTCAGCCAGCGAGCGTCTCCAGCGTGTCGATGGTCCAGACAATTCAAGCACGATCTTCGACCGCAATAAGGGCGAATTCACACTTCTCAATCGAAAAACACGTACATTTCGAAAGTTCGAGGGCTCGCCGCGCATGCCCATGGCCCCGGTAAAAGGAACAGCACTAAAGCGTGAGGGCGAATCCGTGCTGGCTGGCCTGCATTGCGTTGACTGGTCAGGAACAGATGGCACAGAAACACGGACTTGGTGCTTGACGCCGGACGGCGTGCTTCTTCGTCTCGTGGTCGACGGCAAAACAATCATTCAAGCGCGCTCGGTGCAATACCGCACGCAGCAGGAGAAACTCTTCGATATACCGAGAGATTACGAGCCAGCTATTGCCCCGGAGGGTGGTCCGGGGGGGCTGAGGTCTGTTCGACCGCGAATTGCGATCATCACTCAGCCCGCAACTCAAATCGAGTCCTGCCTAACCGCTTAAAGGGAAAATCGGCGGCATAATTGGGAGTACCGGAGTTGCCGTTACCCCGCGCACATTCGAGCATTTCGTATGCTGACATCGTAGCGGGATCGTCGCCCGCACAATAGTCGCGGTCTTTGCTTTGCGTATGTAAGGGCGTTTGCGCCTGAGCTAAAAGTGGACTGCACGCGATCAATATCGCGAGATACTGTTTCATCAAGCCTCACCACTTTATGCGCCCTCCCGACAAACGCAGCCATCCTTAAGATCGCCCGTTCTGAGGACTCTCGCTGTTGAGTTGGCGCATAGCGGATTTATTTTTAGCTTGAACGCGCAATCGTCTTGACGCATATATGACAAGCGCCTCTTCCGAGAAACCCATTTTTAGAGCGCACGCTCTTCGCAGCCAGGTATCGCAGGACTTGAGGTTCGTTAATAACCTCGGAGGCCAGAGCGATTCCGAAGTGCAATGAAATTCCAATCTCGGGAGATCAAGATGACGATCCAAAAAATAGTAAGCCTATTGCGTAACATTTCCCCTGGCGCCGTGCCGGCGCGCACAAGCGACGAGCTTTTCAAGCTTGTCGTGGCGGGTTGGCATGAGTTTTCCGGTTCGCGTGAGGCGAGCATGGACACAAGGAAAATCTCGCGGGGCGACGGGCCGGAGGAGGTCACCTGGAGTCCCCCGTATTTGTCGTTTGTCATAATTCGCCACGGGGGCGCCGTGCTTGGTTCGACCCGCGGGGAGAGGCAACGGTGGGAGCTGAATCTCGAAAGGGGAACCGCTGATCACGCACAGATTGGGTTTCGACAGCTCCGTCCGGTTGCCCCGAGAATGGATGTCAAAGGTCTGGCCGATGCCGTGTGCAAAGCGGTCGGGGAGGGTCCGAATTCCGCTTCTCGACTTGTCGCTGATGGCGTTGTTGTTTGGAAAGACGATCTTGCGCTGACGGTCTACCACGGAAAGATAGTCACCGGCTCGTACCGGCGAACAGTCAGCGGTCGCCGAAAGAGGTTCATTGCCGACCTAAAATCGAAAATAGAGGTGATCGGCTGGTCGTTGGATTTAGTGGGACGCGGGCTTTCGTTCAGGAAGACGCAGTAGCGCACTGGTCGGTGACATCGCTGCAAGCCATGCGACGGCTCAATGCAGATAGACACGAGCCCAGAGCGACGTTCCGGCGGTCGTTGCAACCTGCGCTTTGTCAGCGGAGGTGGCCGCCAAGATGCCAACGCGTCCTCACGCAACCGAACGCGAATACTCGTCTACGAACTCGCATGAAAATGCCGATAACCAGTGGTTATTCCGGCGAAGGTAGCGCGTCGATAGCCGCTTGGTCGGAGGTTCGTTTGGCGGGTGCGCAGCTAGGCTTGCGCGCTCGCATTCGGCGCGGCGGCCGGTTGGAACGGTATTGGGCAGAGGTTGCACGAGAGGTTGCACGGCTGGCACGGCGCTGCGCCAAGCGAGTTGAGGGTGTCGGGCGTCAGGACGCTCGCTCAACCTTCACCACACTAAATTGTTGGTCGGGGTCTTGGTTGACGACTAGGACCAAGCCGGGCGGCCATCCCCAGAGCGAGCGAAGATCGGCCACGGTCTTTGCATTCACCGCAACGCCGGGCTCGACCTCGACCCCCATGTCCGCGGGGCAGCCTTCGAGGCATTTCCTGACGTCGTCCATGCCTTGGGGCGTGAACCGGAGCACGGCAGGTTTCCTCCCTGATGTCGGTTGTTGCGCCTTTTACTGGCGGACCCTAGTTACCGTCGAGATCCAGATCGAGCCAAAGCCTGCGGCATCGCGCGCTCCTACGGGAACGGCACGGATCGATCCACAATTCCGGTGCAGTCTACGAAGAAATCTGGAAACGGCTGGTTCAGCCGGTGAAGGGTCGCGATCCGGAGAAGAAGGGATACGGGTGCTCACCAAGGTCGAGCGCGCCGAGGCACGCGGAGCCTCGCGTGATACCCCGGTGATACCCAGCGTCCAACGGAGCCTGAGTGAAGACCTGCAATCCTTTGAAATAATTGGCTGGGGAACTAGGATTCGAACCTAGATTAACGGAGTCAGAGTCCGCTGTTCTACCGTTGAACTATTCCCCAATTTCTCGCGTGTCCGGGAATTCAACGCCCACGCGGTTCACCGGGACGGGCGGTTTCATTTAGGACATCTTGGCGCGCTTTCCAAGCCTCCCGGAAAGGCGTGCCAGTGACTTCCGCCGGTTAGACCTCAGCTGGGCGCTGCTCGCGGCCCGAAAATCCAAAGACCACGGTGGCGATGCAGACAATGCTGCAGATCGCAGAAAACAGAAACACGCCCCGCGGCTGGCCGTGATCCATCAGCATTCCGTAGATCGTCGGCGCGATCATGGCGCCGATGTTGTAGCCGGAGGAGACAAAACCGAACACGCGCCCAAAGGCGCCCGGCGGCGTGACCGAGCGGACCAGCATGTCGCGCGACGGGCTCGCAATCCCGACGGACAGGCCGGATACCGACGCCAGGATAATGAGCGCGGGGGAGGAAAACCCGACCACGGTCACGAGCGCAGTGCCAAGGCCCGCGCCGGCAAGGCCCATCGCCGCCACGATGGCGTGGCGGTTTGTCCGCGAGGCCAGCACGCCACCGATCAGTACGCCCAGCGCGTTCATCAGTAACAGCGCGGTCAGCGCCACGTTGGCAAGCGTCGGCGGTGTATTGTAGAGCGTGCCGAGCGCCACGACGAAGAAGCTGTAGAGCCCGCCCATCAGCGAGATCAGAATAAAGAAACAAAGATTGAGCAGGATCGGCGGCGAGAGCAGAAGCTGCCAGCCGTGCGGATCGCTCTTGGCGGGAGCCGCGCCGTTGCCAGCCAGCGGTGCCGCGCGGCGTTTTGCTTCCCGTTTGCCGACCGGCATTGATGATCGCTCCGCGACCAAGATCGCAAGCACCGCGAAGCCGAGGATGGCGGCGCCGACGAAAGCGCCGCGCCAGCCGAAATGGCTTTGCATCACCAGGAGCGTAGCCGGCGCCACCGCGCCGCCGAGGATGCCGGCAAAGGTGTGATACGAGAAAATCTGGCTGATGCGCGCCGGCGCGCCGTGGTCCGACAACAGCGAATAGTCGGCCGGGTGGTACGCGGTATTGGCAAGACCGGCGACTCCGAACATGGCGACGAAGACCACGAACGAGTTGACGAGGCCGGCGACCGCAAAGGCTGCGGCGCCAACCGCAACGCCCGCGATCAGCACGGTGCGGGCGCCGATGCGGTCGACGAGAAATCCGGCCGGCGTCTGGAACACGGCTGAAACCAGATTGAACGCAGTGAGCGCCAGCCCGAGATCAGTGTAGCTGACGCCATAGTCCGCACGCACGAAGGCGAACAGCGGCGCCAGGATGATCATGTAATAATGACTGAGGAAATGCGCCGCGCAGACCGGCACGACGACGCGCGCTGCGCCGGCGCGTTGCGCCGGGACTGAAATCGTTTGCGTCATTGTTTCAGGCGCTGTGCACCGGCCCCGTTCGCCTTTTGCAGCGCCTGCCATATCCGAAAGGGCGTTAACGGCATGTCGACATGGCGAATGCCACGGTCGGCGAGAGCATTCATCACGGCGTTCATGATTGACGTCAGCGAGCCAGCGCAGCCGGCTTCGCCGCAACCCTTGACGCCGAGGGGATTGGTCTTGGCCGGCACCGGGTGTTCGGCGAGCACGAAGGGCGGCGCGTCGGTTGCGCGCGGCATGGCGTAATCCATGAACGAGCCGGTCAGCAATTGCCCGTCGGCGTCGTAGACCGTCATCTCCATGAGCGCCTGGCCGATGCCCTGCACGACGCCGCCATGCAACTGGCCGGCCACGACCAGCGGATTAACCACCACGCCGAAGTCGTTGACGCACACGTAACTGACGACTTCGACCACGCCGGTATCGGGATCGACCTCGATTTCGGCGATGTGACAACCGTTGGGGAAGGTCGGCGCGCTGGGCCCGTCGCTGATGTGGGTCACGTCCAGCGATTGCGGCGCATCCGGCGGCAGCTTGGCGCTTCCGCTTCGCAGTGTCTGCGCCAGCTCCATTACCGAGATGGAACGGTCGGTGCCGGCGATGAGGAAGCGGCCTTGCTTGAATTCGATATCCGAGGGCGCGGCTTCGAGCACATGGCTCGCGGCCTCTTTGCCTTTCTGTATGATCTTGGCGGAGGCTTCGACGATCGCGGTGCCGGTGTGCATCAAAGACTTCGAGCCGCCGCTGCCGCCGCCCATGACCAGAAGATCGCTGTCGCCCTGGACGAGCTTGATCTTCTCGAACGAAACGCCAAGCTGCGCGCTCAAGACTTGCGCAAACGGCGTGGCGTGACCCATGCCGAAATCGAATGTGCCGGTCGTCAGCGTCGCGGTGCCGTCGGCGTTGAACTCGACCTGCGCCAGCTCTTTCGACGGCGGCGCCGTCACTTCCAGAAAATTGCCGATGCCGAGGCCGCGCAGCTTGCCGCGTTTGCGGCTTTCGCGCTTGCGAGTGGCAAAGCCTTTCGTGTCGGCGAGTTCAAGCGCTTGCTTGGTCAGCTCCGCGAAGTCGCCGCTGTCGTAGGTGACGTCGGACGCGGTCTTGTACGGCAGCTCGTTCGGCCGGATCTGATTGCGCTTGCGCAGCGCGAGCCGATCGATGCCCATCTCGGACGCGGCGGTGTCGATCATCCGCTCCATGAAGTAGTTGCCCTCGGGCCGGCCGGCGCCGCGATACGGGCCGGTCTGCGAGGTATTGGTGAAAACGCACTTGGCCGATAGCTCGATCAGGGGCGTCCGGTACATGCTCTGCACGTTTTTCACGATGTTGACCGTGCCGGGAAACGGCCCCATCGGCGAAAGAAACGCGCCCATGTCGGCGAAACACCTGATGCGGATGGCGAGGAAGGTGCCGTCCTTGTCGAGCGCGAGTTCGGCGGTTACGCCGTGGTCGCGCCCGTGACTGTCGGAGAAAAAGCTTCCCGAGCGTTCGTCGGTCCACTTCACCGGCCGGCCCAAAGCGCGCGCCGCGTGCAACATGCAGACGTATTCGGGAAACACCGCGCCCTTCATCCCGAACGAGCCACCAACCTGACCGGAGAGGATGCGGACCGCCTTGGCATCGACGCCCATCACATCGGCGATGTTGGCGCGCATTCCGGTGACGCCCTGCGAGCACACATAAAAAGTAAATCGGTTGCCGTCGTAAGCAGCGACCGCCGCCCGCGGCTCCATCGCGTTGACGACCACGCGGCTGTTGACGAGGTCCATCTTGGTCACGTGCGCCGCCTTGGCGAAGGCGGCCTCGACCGCCGCGGCATCGCCGTAGTGGTAATCGAGCGGCACGTTCTCCGGCACGTCGTCGTAAAGCAGCGGTGCGCCGCTGCGCACGGCATCCCCGGCAGAGGTGATGGCGGGGAGCGAGTCGATCTCGATCTCGATCGCTTCGGCCGCGTCCTTGCCGGCATTGACGCTCTCGGCAATCACGCAGGCGACCGGATCGCCGACGTAGCGGACCTTGTCTTTGGCCAAGGCGCCGCGCCACGGCTTTTTCATTGGCGTGCCGTCGCGGTTCTTGAGCGGGACGACGCACTTCAAGGCGCCGTAGGCTTCCAGATCGCCCGCGGTATAGACGGCGAGCACGCCCGGCATCTTCCGCGCCGCGTCCACATTGATCTTGCGAATAACGCCGTGGGCGTTGCGGCTGCGTACCATCACCGCATAGGCTTGGCCGGGAAGGCTGACGTCGTCGGTGTAGCGTCCATGGCCGCGCAGCAGCATCGGGTCTTCGCTACGGGGCACTGATTGACCGATGGCAAATTTCTCGACCGCCAACCGGTCAGCAGCCGATTGGTCCGCCTGTGGGGGAGCAGGCTGGTGCAAATTCATGGGCATTCAATCCTGGAACAACTCGCACTGGGTGACATAGTGGACTTGGTGCAGCGCGACAACTGGGCGACCGGCATGGCTAGTAGGCGAGAACGGCACGGTATTGGCCCTTCCGGCCCCAAGCTGTTACATTTGGCGAGATTTGAACTTGACCAAACCCGCGGCCGTCGAGCCAGGCGTTCCGGCGCGGCAGGAAGGTATTGAATGAAGGAAGGGGCCCCGCCGACCGGCGGCCTCGACGGCCGTGGAGCGCCTCGACGCCGACCTCGCTGGCATCGCCGGACGCCTTACGGCATGCGGCGCGACGGTCTGTGGCGGGATGACGCCCAGGATTCCGAAAACGAGCATTCCGAGGCCACCTACGCGGCGCTCGATCTCGGCACCAACAATTGCCGCCTCCTGATCGCGCGCCCGACCACTGACGGGTTCCGTGTCGTCGACGCGTTTTCGCGGATCATCCGCCTCGGCGAGGGAGTGGCAGCTTCGCGCCAGATCAGCGAGGCCGCGATCGATCGTGCGGTCTCGGCGCTGCTGGTCTGTCGCGACAAGATGTACGCGCGCAACGTCAAACGTGCGCGGCTGATCGCGACGGCGGCCTGCCGGGCGGCCGAAAATGGTGAAGCGTTCCGCGCCCGGGTCGCCGAGAAAGCCGGTCTGGAGCTTGAGATTATCGATTCCGCCACCGAGGCGAGATTGGCGGCGGCCGGCTGCACCGAGCTGTTCGATCCCGCCGCAAGCGGCGTGATCCTGTTCGACATTGGCGGCGGATCGTCGGAGCTGGTGCGGCTTGGCCGGCCTAACGGCGATCAGCGCGGGCCGCCGCAGCCCGATATTATCGGTTGGGCGTCGCTGCCGGTCGGCGTGGTTACGCTTGCCGAACGTTACGGCGGCACCGTGGTGCCGCGCGAGATTTACGACGCCATGGTCGACGATGTCGCCGGCGCTGTAGAAAGGTTCGCCATTGACCATCGCAGCGATCTCAATGGTTTCCACATGCTCGGCACTTCCGGCACGGTCACCACGATCGCTGGCGTGTCGTTGAAATTGAAACGCTACGACCGGCGCCGGGTCGACGGCTGCTGGCTGTCCGACGGCGAAGTGTCACGCGTGGTCGACGAACTGATGGCGATGAGCTTTGAGGAGCGCGCCGCCAATCCCTGCATCGGCGCCGAGCGCGCCGACCTGGTGCTTGCCGGCTGCGCCATCCTCGACGCCATCCGCCGCTCGTTTCCGTGCCCGCGGCTGCGCGTCGCCGATCGCGGCCTGCGCGAGGGCATGCTGGTCGAAATGATGCGTGCCGACGGCGTCTGGGGCGAAGCCTGACGGGTCATGGCGCGGCTCAAGGATGAAAAGCGCCGCAAGCCGTCGTCGCGCGCGTGGCTCGAGCGCCAGCTCAAAGATCCGTATGTCGCGCGTGCCAAGCGCGAGGGATTTCGCTCCCGCGCGGCCTATAAGCTCGCCGAGATCGACGACAAATATCATTTGCTTAAGCCGGGCGCGCGCGTCGTCGACCTTGGCGCGGCGCCGGGCGGCTGGAGCGAAGTCGCGGCGCGGCGTGTCGGCGCGGGTGGACGCGTGGTCGCGCTCGATGTTCTGGACATGAAGCCGATCCCCGGTGTCGATTTTCTCAAGCTCGATTTTCTCGATGACGCCGCACCGGAGCGCCTGAAGACCATGCTCGGCGGCAAGGCGGACGTCGTGCTCTCCGATATGGCAGCCAATGCTACCGGCCACCGGAAGACCGACCATCTGCGCATCATGGGGTTGGCGGAGGCGGCGGTGTATTTCGCGCGCGAAGTGCTCGCCAGTGGCGGGAGCTTTCTTTGCAAAGTGCTGCAAGGCGGAACCGAGACCCAACTCCTCGCCGAGCTCAAACACGATTTCACCAGCGTCAAGCACGTCAAGCCGCCGGCCAGCCGGACCGACTCGGCCGAGCTTTATCTGCTTGCTCGCGGCTTTCGCGGTGCTGGCGGCGGGCTGCCGCCGATTTCATCAAGTCTGATTACAAAATAGGCTTCAGGCCCCCGGCAATAGGGATCATTGTCTGCGGTAGCCGGAGATTTCCACCGGTGCTCAACGAGGAGCGCCAATGCCGAGCGCGCTTGAGGCGGCGAGGGTTAGTGCCGCATCGCTTCCGGTCATTGATATTTCCGGTTTGACCAGTTCGCACGCCGCCGATCGGCAAGAGGTCGGGGCGCAACTGCGCGCGGCTTGCGTCGACAAGGGATTTTTCTACATCAGCAACCACGGCGTTTCCGAAGCACTGGTCGATGATGTTTTCAAGGAAGCGGCCGCGTTTTTTGCTCTGCCCGTCGAGCAGAAAATGGCGGTCGACAAAGCGCGCTCGAACGCCAATCGCGGTTACGAGCCGCTGCAGGGACAAACTCTTGAGCGCGGGACACCGCCCGATCTCAAGGAAGGTTATTACATCGGTCCCGACCATAGGCCCGATGATCCGAGAGTCGTTGCCGGCATGTTCAATCACGGCGCCAATCAGTGGCCGGCGCAGCGGCCGAAGTTTCGTCCGGTGATGCAGGCCTATCTGAACGTGATGCTGGATTTGTCGGCGCGGATGATGGGCGGCATTGCGCTTTCGCTCAACCTGCCGGAGCAGTATTTCGCCGATTACTGCCGCGACGCCATGGCGACGGTGCGGTTGTTGCACTATCCGCCGCAGCCGGCGCGCGCCCAGCCCGGGCAGAAAGGAGCCGGCGCGCATACGGATTTCGGCGGTCTCACGCTGCTGCGGCAGGACGATGTCGGCGGCCTACAAGTCTGGGATCAGGGTTCTGATGGTTGGATCCATGCCGATCCGGTGCCGGGGACTTACGTGGTCAATCTCGGCGACATGATCGCGCGCTGGACCAATGATCGCTATCGATCGACGGTGCATCGCGTCGTCAACGCATCGGGACGCGAGCGTTATTCGGTGCCGTTTTTTTTCACCGGCAACTACGCGCACACGGTCGAATGCATTCCGACCTGCCTTGGACCCGGCGAAACGCCGAAATATCCCCCGACTTCGGTCGAGGCGCATATGCGCGAAATGTACCGTCAGACCTACAAAGGCTGACGGCGACAGCGCTGGCGCAACTATTGCTTTGAACGTTCGGGAAGCGTGGAGATCAGTGCGATGATGAAAAAGCTGCTTGCTGTTTCTGCCGCGGCCGGGCTTGCCCTGCTGCTTGGCGCCAACGTCCCGGCCGTCGCGGCCGAGAAAATCGTCTTCATGATCGACTGGCTTCCCGCCGGCGACAAGGCCGTGCCCTATCTCGGCGTTCAGCAGGGCCTGTTCGCGGCTGAGGGGCTTGAGGTCACGATTCAATCCGGCCGCGGCTCGTCCGACGTCGTGACCAAACTGGGCACCGGCGCGGCAGACCTTGGCACTGGCGGGCTTGCCGCGTTGCTGCAGGCGCGCGCCCAGACCCCGGTCGCGGTCAAGGCGCTGGCCTCGATCTACACGCTGCAGCCCGACGCCATCTTCACCACCGAAGGCTCCGGTATTTCGACTCTGAAAGACGTTGCCGGCAAGACCGTCGCCACGGCGACGTTCTCGTCATCAAACGTTTCGTGGCCTTTGGTTCTCAAAGCCAACGAGATCGATCCGGCCAAGGTTGATCTGCTCAAGGCCGATCCGGGCGCGCTCGCGCCGATGCTGGCGGCCGGCAAGGTGGCCGCGACCATCAACTGGGTCACGGTCGCGCCGGCCTTCATAAAGCCGCTCGCCGAGACCGGCAAGAAGCTGAAAGTCATCGCCTGGTCCGACTATGGCTTCGACGGCTATGGGCTTTCGGTATTCGCCTCGGATAAAATACTGACCGAGCGCCCCGAAACCGTGAAGAAATTTATGCGCGCCTACATGAAAGCGACCGCCGCGGCGATCGCCGATCCGATGGCTGCGGCCAAGGCCCTGAAGGCGATGGTGCCCGAGGTCGATGTCGAGGTCGCGCGCGCCCAGTTTGCGGCGTCGATACCGCTGATCGTCAATTCCATCAGCAAGAAGGATGGCGAAGGCGCCTTTGAGAAAGCGCTGCTGGCGAAGACCTGGAAGTGGACCGCCGAAGCGCAGAACATGCCGCTCGACAAGATCGATCCCGAGACGGCGGTCGACCGTTCGTTCTTGCCCAAGTGAAGGGGCGCGGCGCCCGGCGCGCCGGCCGCGGAGCCCGGCGATGAGCGAGTCCTCGCACGTTATTCGCTTCGCCGACGTCGAACAGACCTTCGGACGCAACGGCGGCTCGGCGGTCACCGCGCTCGAAAACGTGACGTTCGATGTCGGCAAGAACGAATTTCTGGCGGTGCTCGGTCCATCCGGTTGCGGCAAGTCGACCCTGCTGCGGCTGATCGCCGGCCTGATCTTCCCGACGCGCGGGGCGGTCAGCATCTACGACCTGAAAGTGACCGAGCCGCGCGACGAGATAGGTATTGTGTTCCAGCGGCCGACGCTGTTGCCGTGGTTCGACGTGCTCGGCAATGTCACGTTTCCGCTGCGCCACAAATACGGCCGCGTCAGCGCCGAGGACAAGCTTCGGGCGCGTGACCTGCTGGCGCTCGTCGGACTTTCAGATTTTGCCGCCAAGCGCATTGATGAACTCTCCGGCGGCATGCAGCAGCGCGTCGCCATCGCCCGCGCACTGCTGCTCGATCCGGACATTCTGTTAATGGACGAGCCGTTCTCGGCGCTCGACGCGCTCACCCGCGATGAGATGAGTTCTTGAGCTGCTGCGCATCTGGTCGGAGCGGCCGAAGACGGTTTTGTTCATCACCCATTCGATTCCCGAGGCGGTGTTGCTCTCCGACCGCATCATTGTGATGACGCCGCGGCCCGGCCGGGTCCGCGAAATCATCGACGTCGATTTGCCGCGCCCGCGCTCGATTGCAACTCTGTCGGAGCCGAAATTCCATGCGCTCGCAAACCATATCCGCGGCCAGCTCTTTACCCGTGTCGCCGCCTGAGGCGAAAGCCGGCGCCGCCGCGATTGGCCCGAAGCTGCGCCTCTGGGGGGATCGCCTGGCGCCGGCGACGGCTTTCGTCGCGCTCATTGTCATATGGGAGGGCGCCTGCCGGCTGTTCCATCTCCCGTCGTTTCTGCTGCCGTCGCCGAGCGCGATTGTCGCGGCGGGATTCGAGATTACGCCGGCGCAGTGGCTGACCAATATCAGCGCGACGCTCCGGGTGGCGCTGATGGGTTATGTCGTCGCCATCGCCGTCTCGATCCCGCTCGCCGTCGCTCTGGCCAATTCGCGGTTCCTGTCGCGTACGCTTTATCCGATCCTCGTGATCATCCAGTCGACCCCGATCGTAGCTGTCGCGCCGATCATCGTCGTGACCCTCGGCGCCTCGGATCTGCCGCGCGTTGTCATCACGTTCTTGATCACGTTCTTTCCAATCGTCGTGTCGACGGTAACCGGCCTGATGGCGACGCCCGAGGAGTTGATCGAACTGTCGCGGTCGCTCCGCGCCGGGCGCACCCGTGAAATGCTGCATATCCGGCTGCCGTTTGCGGTGCCTTACATTTTTAGCGCGCTGAAAATCTCCATCACGCTCGCGATCATCGGCGCCGTTGTCGCCGAATTCGTAGCGGCCGAGCATGGTCTTGGCTTCTTCATCATGTTTTCGACGTCGTTTTTCAAAGATTCCGCAAGCCTTCGCCGGTCTCGCGGTGCTGGTGGCGTTGAGCCTTGTTCTGTTCAGATTGTGCACGCTGGCGCAGCGCTGGTTCGTGCCGTGGTCGCTGCCGAAATCGGAAAGATGAAGGCGCGATGGCCCACTAGAACCGCTACCGAGTCGTGACAACTCGGCGCAGTCTCGTTCCGCGCATGGGATCAGAAGCGGAAATTAACAGTCCATCTGATGCGCTGGCTACGGCGCTGCTGTGGCAACGCGATAGCCATCTGCTATCGATCCCACCCTCAGGACGGTGCTCGGAGTGGTGATGTCCCGAACGGTTTGGACCTCTTTGGGAAGACTGGGGTCGCAGCCGCCCATCGCAACGGCCATTTGTGGATACGTCCTAACCAGCGCCTCATCACCAGCCTCGACCCATGCCGGCGTAGGATCAACAACATCGAACGTGACGTTGGTATCGTCAACTCGCATGGGTTGCTCGAACAGTTTGCGGATGAACGGAGTAGCTGATCCGCCGCCTGTCAGGACACAACGCACCCGATTGTGTCTTGCCGCGAGATTTGCGGCTCCGCTGGCGCGCAACAGCTTTTCGACGGAATTTGAGAACATCCTCACAAAGTGCCCGATAGGCGCCCGCTGCTCAAACTCTTCCAACGTCACGCTGATGGTCTGTTCATCGAGGAATGTGATCTGAGACGCACCCGTAGCAAATAAGAGGTGTTTCAAATTCTGAACCTCGCGATCGATCGATGGACGCAAGCGGTGACTCTCGGGACCTCCCGGATCGATTCCGGCCTTCTCAAAAATGACCATCCGCAACTGATCGTCAAAGAAACGCCCGGCGCGGTTTACGACGTCTCGCGCATCACAGAGCGAGGCAAACTTAATTGGCTTGTCGGCGTCCGCGGCTGGTGTGACAGCATAGTAAAGGCCTAGGTCACACGTGCCGGCTCCGATGTCTGCGACGAGAAATATGTCTCGTGAATTTCTCAGCTTTGCGACCGCCCCGCTGGCGGCAGCAGTAAACTCGTATATTGCGTGCTCAATGGCGTCCGAGTCGGCGCCGGCGCTAGCAGTCTTTGTTTGCTGGAGCGCATCACGCAGGAACGGAATCGAGAGCCCCTGCGACCAAAGAGCTGGGTCGATTAAATCCGCGAGTATCTGCGCATCCAACAGGATACGGCGCATTTCCTTCTTGACGAACTCTGACTTTTCACCGGTCCAGTTTGGGATGGCGAAGCGTCGCCGCAGCAGGCCATCGTACCCATGTTGCCGGGCGGCCTGATTGGCGTGGGATGTGAAATACGCGAGGTATGCTTGTAGCACCTCATAATAGGTGAGGCCGCTGCCGGTGGGGTCGAACTCGGGAGGGAGCACTTGGGTGTAAAATGTCTCTCGAACGGCCTTCGAGAGATGTTCCTTCGGATTGTCGAACCGCGCGCGGCGAGGATTGTTCTCGCGAATACTCATTGCCACTGCGGCAGGCCCGAAGTGGATCGTGCCGTCACCCGAGACATAAACAGATGAGCTGATCGGATAAACAAAACCGGTTTCGCCGGCTTGGCGGCCGATCGGCAATGCGCGACAGCAGTCGGCACCATCGCTCGGATCGCCAGTCTCTTTGAACTCGTCCCAAAATGCGGCCTTCGAGAAGGCTGTGCCGAAGTCTAAGCACAGGGTTATGTCGCGATCCGGCGCTTCGGCTATCGCGCGCGTGCTTAGGTCGAATTTCGAACTCCATAGCCGATCTGCGACTGCGGGCGCCGCGATGCCCACTTCGGCTAATTCGTCAGGTGTCGGTCTGAGCGCCTGTTCGACATTTGGTGACTCTTTTGCCGGAGCGGGATGCTTTGCAAGGGCGAGAAGTTCCTGCAAGGCCTCTGTCTCGCGACCGGTAAGCGAAACCTCCGCCTTGTACGCGTTCCGTTCAAGTCGTTCGACAAGGTTGCCGACGAGGGCCGTTGCGATTTTGAGGTCCATATTCCCCCCAACTCAGGCCGGATCAACCTCCGCCTTTAATACGACCATGCGAGACACGCCGGCGGACGATCGCTCGATCAACGGCGATCGAATTCGTACGAGCCGTGAGCCGAGGGTTTCTGGCGTTTGCTCGTGTTCCGTGGGCGAAAATTCGACGACATCTCCCACCTCTCCTCGCATTTTGAGGGAGCGGCGGCTGGAAATCAACCGCAAGCGTTCATCGATCTTCTGTACACCAAATACGATAGTTCGGAATACTGCCGAGGATGTCGGGTCTGAGACCTCCATTTGCGGGGCAATTTCGTCCTTCAAACGGGCAACCGCCATTCGCAATTCCACGAGTTCACGCATCATCGACCCTACTGCGGCATCGAACTCCAACAGAACGCTCTCGGCGCCCAACCGGTCTTCCGCCTGCCGTGTCGGCGCTCGACCTGTCGCAAGCCAACTCGCGATATGAGAAGATAACCCAGGCCCGGCCCCAGCAATTGCCTTCAGCCGGTCGCCGCCGGCCTCCGGCCCAAGCAAGCGGATGACCAGCGACCTCATTCTGTCGTCGGTGACCCCTTGGCGCGCGAGCAGCGCTATACCTTCAAGGATTTGCGATGCGATCCGCTGGACCAACTCGTTGAGTTCGTTGGGCCACGTATGAATGCCGAGCCGCGTTTTTGCCACTTCGGCTACTTCAAAGGTCTCGGAAGAGCTGATGAGGGAAAACCGCGCGCGTACCACTTCATACAGCAGGCCCAAGGCGGCTTCGGCCGCGCTGCTGCGCAACTGTCGTCCGGAAAGATCGCGGTTTATCAGCGCCCTGGCAAACCGTGCTAGGTTTGGCCCTAGATTTTCTCCGGCGGTTAAGTCCCGTGTTGCAATCGCGGGACGAAGCTTGGCGGCAATGCGGACAAGTCGCCGAGCGCGCGTTGCTGCAGCGTGCTTCGTATCTATACTGAGCGCTTCGGCGCTCACCGCGAGATGGTGAAAGGCAGTCGCAAGGTTGGGCACGTGGTCGAGGAAAGTTGCGATAAGCACCTCGCGGGCCGCTTCGCCAGCATCTTCTTGAACTACAGCTTGAGCTAGGTATGAGGACGAAATCTTTGCCGGTGCAAGCGATATCGTGATCGCGAGGTAGTAGCGGTCCTTCGCGTCCGTCAAGAGACGAAAATTCGGAACTGTAAGGTTGGAGGCGGCCAATGAGCGCCCGATCACTTCGCGCGTCGTTCGTACTGTCCTCACCGTTTCGATCAATCGTCCTAGGATTGAAAGCCCTGCGGCCCTGTCGGCTGGCTCCAAGGCAGCAATATTTGTAACGACTACATCGGCGACATTCGGGAATTGTTCGTGCTTCACAAATCTAATTAGCTTCTTTTGTTGTTTAATCCGAGCGACTGCGCTCGCCAAAGTCGCCGCGGTCTCACACTTCCGGAGTTCGGCGAGGTACGAATCGAGCGCAGAATCGCGCTCGATCTGCACTAGAGCCTTCCGACGCATGGACATATCCTTGAGGTCGTCAGAATGAAGGGCGCCCTTCTGACCAGTGTAAATACCTGCGGCGAGCTACGCCACCTCGCGGCCGGCGAGTTCGGCGCCGGCGTCGGGCGCAAGCCGGATGAAGACCAGGGCCGCGGCTGCGGTGAGCACGCCGACCGCGAGGAAGGCCGGCGGAAAGTCATAGGCGGTCATCGCGCTGCCGTGCTTGAGCCGTATCATGATCTCGACGACGAGGGCGCCGACGGCGACGCCAGTCGACAGTGCCAATTGCTGGCCCATGGCAACGAGGGTAGTGGCGCGGCTCATCAACCGCGGCTCGATCTCGGCATAGGCGATGGTGTTGATGGCGGTGAATTGCAGCGAGCGAAAGAATCCGCCGGCGAGCAGTATCGCGACCATCGCCGCGAACGGCATTCCAGGCAGGAAGCTCGCGCAAGCGGCAAGGAAGGCGGCGCTCAGGAGACTGTTGTAGACCAAGATCGGACGATACCCGGTGCGCCGGAGCACGCTCGCGACAGCGGCCTTCATGAACATCGAGCCGACGGCGCTGGTGAACGTGATCAGTCCAGATTGGAACGGCGACAGGCTGAATCCGATCTGCAACAGGAGCGGCAGCAAAAAGGGCAGGGCACCGATACCGATGCGGAACATAAAGCCGCCGAAAATGCTGGCGCGAAACGTCGGAAATTTGAAAAGGCTGAGGTCAAGGATCGGATCGGTTTTGTACCTGGCGTAGAAGATATACGCGATCGTCGCCGCGGTGCCGCCGCCGAGGAGCGCTGCGACAATCCAGAACGGTAAGAACTCGAGCCCGAGAACAGAGAGCCCGAAGGCGAGCCCGCCGATGCCGAGGCCGGAAAGAACGAAGCCGATATAGTCGAACGGCCCCGGCTGTTCGCCGCGAAGGTTGGGGATGTAGCGCGTCGCCATTACCATCCCGACCAGACCGATCGGCACGTTGATAATAAAGATCCAGTGCCACGACGCGTAAGTCGTGATGAAGCCGCCTAGCGGCGGACCGGCGATCGGGCCGACCAGCGCCGGTATGGTCACGAGCGACATGGCGTTGACCAGAAGCCGCTTGTCGATGCTGCGCACTACGATCAGGCGGCCGACCGGCGTCATCATCGCGCCGCCCATGCCCTGGATGATCCGCGCCAGTACGAATTCATCGAGCGAGCGCGACAGCGAGCAGCCGATCGAGCCGAGCACAAACACCCCAATGGCAAGGCGAAAGACGTTGCGCGCGCCGAAGCGGTCGGCGGTCCAACCGCTTGCTGGAATGCAGATTGCAAGCGCCAGCAGGTAGGAGGTGACAGCAAGCTTCAATGCCAACGGATTGGTGCCGAGCGCACGCGCAATCGCCGGCAGCGAGGTCGCGATCACGGTGGAGTCCATGTTTTCCATGAACAACGCCACCGCGACAATGAGCGGCACGACCCGGTCGTACGAGCTCGGCGCGCTCAAGGATCAGCGGCTCGGTGCGGGGGCGGCTTTGAGCCGTTGCAGACCTTCGGCTGGCTGCTGAAATGAAGGATCGATCTCAAGCGCTTTACGGAAATCGGCGATCGCGCCGGGATTGTCGGCGAGCCGCTCGCGAATAAGTCCGCGCGTCGAAAACGCGCTCGCCGAGCGAGGATTGAGCGTGATGGCCTTGTCGGCGTCGGCCAGCGCCGGCACGGCGTCGCCGGCGAGGTAACGAGCCCAGGCCCGATTGTAGTACGCAAGCGCCGCGTTCGGTGACAGCTCGATGGCGCGGGTGTAATCGGTGATGGCTTCGGCAAGCGCCAGCTTTTCGCGCTTGGCATTGCCGCGATTGATGTAGGCGTCGGCGGAGCGCGGATCGAGCTTGATGGCCTGGTCGAGATCGGCAATGGCCCGGTCGCTCTCGCCTCTGGCGAGGAAAGCGCTGCCGCGGTTGTTGTAAGCCGCGGCCGTCGGATTGAGTTTGATCGCCTGGTCATAGTCGGCAATCGCGCGATCAAGATCGCCTTTGCGCCGCCAGGCGATGGCGCGATTGTAGAGCGCCACGGCGTAGTTCGGATCGACGCGGAGCGCTTCGTTATAGTCGGCGATGGCGCGGCCCGGATCGCCCTTGTCGTCAAGCGCGTTGCCGCGATTGTTGTAGGCGACGGCGAATTTTGGATTGAGCTTGATCGCTTCGTCATAGTCGGCGATGGCGTGCTCGAAATCGTGCCGCTGATAGTACGCATAACCGCGCTCATTGTAGGCGCCGGCATGTTGCGGGTTGAGCTCGAGCGCCTTGCTCAGATCGGCAATGGCACGGTCGAGATCGCCGTCGCGCCGGAACGCGATGCCGCGGTCGTAGTAGATGCGTGCGTTCTTTGGATCAAGACGGATCGCTTCGTTGTAGTCGGCGATGGAGGCATTGCGATCGCCCTTGTCGTCGCGGGCATTGCCGCGATTGCTGAAGGCGTCGGCGTTGGTCGGATCGAAGCGGATCGCGGCGTCGAAATCGGATATGGCGTGCTGATAATCCTTCTTCTGATAGTAGACCAGGCCGCGGTTGTCGTAGGCGAGCGCGAATTGCGGCGACAGCTGGATGGCGCGGTCGAAATCGGCCAGCGCGTGCACCAGATCGCCCTTGCCGCGCCAGGCATCGCCGCGATTGTTGTAGGCGGCGGCGAAATTGGCGTCGAGCTTGATCGCCTGGCCGTAGTCGGCGATGGCGTGATCGAAGTCACCCTTTTCGAACCAGACGATGCCGCGATTATTCAGCACCGATGCATTCTTAGGATCGAGCCTGACCGCCTGATCGTAGTCGGCGATGGCGTGATCGAAGTCGCGCTTGCGGCGATAGGCGAGGCCGCGATTGAAGTAGGCCGCGGCGTAATTCGGCGACAACCGGATCGCCTCGTTGTAATCGGCGATGGCGCGGTCGAAATCCGCCTTCTCGTCGTACACATTGCCGCGCATCATGAAGGCGCCGGCGTCATTGGCGTCAAGCTTGATCGCCGCGCCGAGGTCTTCGATGGCGCCGTCGAGATCGTGCTGGGCAAGGCGCACGGCACCGCGATCCGCATAAGCGCGCCCGTAGTCCGGATTGAGCTTGATCGCTTCGGTGAAATCATTGAGCGCGCCAGGAAGGTCGCCCTTGGCCCGCATCAGCATGCCCCGGTTATGGTGCAGGATCGCAAGATTAGGCGACTGATAGCGGCCGGAATTGATCAGCGCCGTACACGATGCGATCCGCTCTTCATTGCTGGCGCGCAATTGGCCGGTGCAGCGGCGCTCGTCCGTTGCGTCTTGCGCACGCGCGGCTTGCAGGAACGGCAGGAACGCAAGCGGCACAGCGAAAGCCATAGCCACCAATGCGGTCGAACGAGCGGGCAATTTACGCGGCGTCGTGGTTCCACCCGATGCGCGGTGGGCAAAACGGCTCGGTTTTATTCGCATTGCTCCCGACTCGGCTCTACTCCAATCTACTCTGCTGTGCACTGGCCGGCAAAGCTGTCCACCACCATCTATCAATCCGGGTGCGGACGTGCTAGGACCCGCCGCCAACCCAAAAGCGGGCCGTTGAAGTGGAAGGGTAGGCCGGCGGGGCGACAGTTCCGCGCGGGCTTTCATCCATCAAGTCGGCTTTTTCGACGTTCCCGCCCCAACAAGCCCGCCGCAATCGTGCGGGCACAAGCGAGTTGGCAATGCCCAAAAATAGTCAGCAGAACGGTCACCAGAGCAATCCACGCGAAGGGTTGACCTTCGACGATGTGCTCATCAAGCCAGGCCTTTCGGATGTGCTGCCTTCAGAGGTGGATATCCGATCGCGAATTACCCGCGGCATTTCGCTTAACATCCCGATTGTAGCCTCTGCCATGGATACGGTGACGGAAGCGCACATGGCGATTGCGATGGCACAGGCGGGCGGCATCGGCGTCATTCACCGCAATCTGGAGCCGGCCGTGCAGGCGGCGCAGGTGCGGCAGGTCAAAAAATTCGAATCAGGCATGGTGGTGAATCCGGTTACCATCCATCCCGACGCGACGCTCGCCGACGCGCTGGCACTGATGCAGGAGAATCGTATTTCCGGCATCCCCGTCGTCGAAGGCGGCGGCAATGGCCGGGCCGGCAAGCTCGTCGGCATTCTCACCAATCGCGATGTGCGCTTTGCCACCGACCGGCGGCAAAAAATATCGGAACTGATGACGAAGGACGCGCTCATTACGGTGCGCGAGGGCGTCGGCCAGGACGAAGCCAAGCGCCTGCTGCATCAGCACCGGATTGAAAAGCTCCTGGTCGTCGATGCCGACTACCGCTGCGTCGGCCTGGTTACCGTGAAAGATATTGAGAAGGCGGTCGCCAATCCCAATGCCTGCAAGGACGAGCAGGGCCGGCTCCGCGTCGCCGCCGCCACCAGCGTTGGCGAGGCGGGTTACGCCCGCAGTGAGGCGCTGATCGACGCCGGCGTCGATCTCGTTGTCGTCGATACCGCGCACGGTCATTCAAGGCGCGTGCTGGATACCGTCACCCGCATCAAGCGCCTGTCGAACGCCGTTCAGGTGGTGGCCGGCAACATCGCCACCGCCGAGGGCGCCAAGGCGCTGGTCGATGCGGGAGCCAACTCCATCAAGGTCGGGATCGGGCCGGGCTCGATCTGCACCACGCGGATGATTGCCGGCGTCGGCGTGCCGCAACTCACGGCGATCGCGGACGCGGTCGAGGCGGCGCAACGAACCGACACGCCGGTGATCGCCGATGGCGGCATCAAATATTCCGGCGACCTCGCCAAGGCGATGGCGGCCGGCGCCGATTGCGCCATGGTCGGCTCGCTCCTTGCCGGTACCGATGAGACGCCGGGCGAGGTGTTTCTTTATCAGGGCCGGTCATACAAGACCTATCGTGGCATGGGTTCGGTCGGCGCCATGGCCCGTGGCTCGGCGGACCGGTACTTCCAGCAGGAAATCAAGGACACTCTCAAGCTGGTGCCGGAGGGCGTAGAGGGCCAGGTGCCTTACAAAGGACCCGTCGCCAACGTTCTGCATCAGCTCGTCGGCGGTTTGCGCGCGGCCATGGGTTATGTCGGCGCCAAGGACCTCGCCGAGTTTCACGAGAAGGCGGAGTTCATGCGTATTTCCGGCGCGGGTCTGCGCGAGAGCCACGTTCACGATGTCACGATCACGCGCGAGAGCCCGAATTATCCGAGCCGCGAGTGAATACGCATGAAAAGGTCCGCCGCCGATCCATTTGCACATGTCCGCAAGGCCACAGAACAGCATCGCGCGCGGCACGGCTGTGGTGCTCACCCTTATGACAATGGTCCGCTGCTGAGCACGCTCGCGGGCGCGGTCCAGGCGCGCCGCATTCTCGAGTTGGGCACGGCACTCGGCTACACGGCATTGTCGTTCGCCTACGGCGCGCCAAACTCGACAGTCGATACTGTCGAACGCGACCCGGACCACGTGGCGCTTGCCCGTGACAACATCGCGGCTGCCGCGCTTGATCATCGCATTACCGTGCACGAAGGCGATTTCGCTTCGGTGCTGCCGACGCTCGATGCCGGTTACGATCTCGCCTTCTTTGACGGTCACACGCCGGTACCGGCAATGCATACCGCCTTGCGCAAGCTGTTGCGGACCGGCGGCACCCTGATTACCGCTAACCTGAACCATGGCAGCACAGCCGACGCAGCGTCCAAGGCGTTGTTCGAAGGCAAATCTTGGCGCAGCGCGCTGATCGATGAGGACGGCGAAACGGCGATCAGCGTAAAGCTGTGACAATCACGTGACATGACGCGTTGGCCGCCGCTGCCGCGCGGTGATAAGACGATTCACCATTAACCTGGGGGTTCCGCGCCGATGTCGCTGCAAGCCGTTCTGTTGCCCCTGTTCGTCGAGGTCATTCTTACCTTCGTGCTTATGCTCCGGATGGGCGCGCTTCGCAGCTCGGCCTATCGCACGGGAGCGGTCAAATCGGCAGACGTTGCGTTACGCGAACCGAACTGGCCGAAGCCCGCGATGCAGGCCGCGTATTCGTTTTCCAATCAGTTCGAACTGCCGGTCCTGTTCTATGTCCTCACTATCCTCGAATGGGTCACCCGCCATGCGGGATACGCCTTTGTCGTGCTGGCGTGGATTTTCGTGATCTGCCGACTGCTGCAAGCTTACGTGCACGTGACCAGCAATAAGGTGCGGCTGCGCGGCGCGTTTTACTCGGTCGGCGCCGTGGTGCTCATGGCCATGTGGGTCATCTACATCGTCGAGGTTCTGAGCGGCGGCATTCTGTGACACCATGCCGGTTGGCTTTTGCGCTCTCAGACAATGAAATGAGTTCGGACCGTCCGCGGGGTATCCGCATGACGCCTGCCGCTCGCGTTTCCGCTGCGATCGAGGTCACTGCCGACATTGAGACGCGGCGGCGCCCGGCCGCTGACGCGCTCAAGGATTGGGGGCTCGCGCATCGGTTCGCCGGATCGTCGGACCGCGCTGCGATTGCCGGCCTTGTCTACGATGCGTTGCGGCGCAGATCGTCGTCGGCGTGGCTCATGGGCGAGGAGACGCCGCGCGCCGTGCTGATTGGGATGCTGCATCGCGAGCGCGGTCTCGATGTCGAGCAGATTTCAGTACTGTGCAACGGAACGCGCTTTGCGCCTGCGCCATTGACAGACAGTGAGCGGGCGGCACTCGTCGGCGCGGCGCTTGCCGATGCGCCGGCGTCAGTCCTGGGCGATTATCCGCAATGGCTCGACCCGCATTTAGCGCGGGTGTTCGGCGACGAACGCGCTGCGGAGGGGGCCGCGCTTGCAAGCCGGGCGCCGCTGGATCTTCGGGTGAACACGCTGAAGGACGAGCGCGACGAAACCCTGGCCAAGCTCGCACATCTTGGCGCCGAGCCGACACGGTGGTCGCCGATTGGCATTCGCATTCGGCTTTCGGCGGACGCGAAAAGCCCCGCCATCCATGCCGAGCCCGCCTTTCTCAAGGGCGCCGTTGAAATCCAGGACGAAGGCTCGCAGCTTGCTGCTGTGTTCGCCGGCGCGAAGCCCGGCGAACAGGTGGTCGACCTTGCCGCGGGCGCTGGAGGCAAAACGCTGTCGCTGGCGGCGGCGATGGAAAACCGCGGCCAGATTTACGCAACCGACATCGACAAGCGCCAGCTGGCGCCGATCCACGAACGCATCTTGCGCGCCGGCGCGCACAACATCCAGGTGCGCACCCCGCGTGGCGATGCCGACATGCTCGCCGATCTTGCGGGCCGCATCGATCTTGCGCTGATCGATGCGCCGTGTACTGGAACAGGCGCCTGGCGGCGCAACCCTGACGCCAAGTGGCGGGTGCGGCCGGGGGCCTTGGAGCAGCGCCTCAAGCAGCAGGCGGTTTTGCTCGATCGCGCCGCCGGCCTCGTGAAACCGGGTGGGCGGATCGCCTATGTCACCTGCTCCGTATTGGCGGAAGAGAACGACGATCAGGTGAACGCCTTTGTCGTGCGGAACGCCGATTTTTCCGTGGAAAAGCCCGGCGATGTGGCGCAGGTGCTGGGTGAGCGCGCCTATCTTTTTAGCCGTGCGGCGCTTATCTCAGATGCAGGATTGCTGATGACGCCGCGCCGGACCGATACCGACGGGTTTTTCGTCAGCCTGTTACGGCGCTCCGGATGACTTCCGTTGCCACAGCCCGCCACGCAGAGGCGCCGCAGGATTCGGTCATGGCGTCGCACGACAAGATTCTCATCGTCGATTTCGGCTCGCAGGTGACCCAGCTCATCGCGCGGCGCGTGCGCGAGGAGAAGGTCTATTGCGAGATCGTGCCGTATCAGAAGGCGGAAGCGGCGCTGCGCGAGATGAAACCGAAGGGGATCATCCTCTCCGGCGGGCCGGCCTCCGTGCTCGACAACGATGCGCCGCTGGCGCCGCTGGCGATCTATCAGGCCGGCGTCCCGGTGCTCGGCATCTGTTACGGCGAGCAGGCAATGGCGCATCAGCTCGGCGGCAAGGTCGAGGCCGGTCATCATCGCGAATTCGGCCGCGCCGAGGTCGAGCTGACCAAGCCGTCAGCACTCACTGAAGGCGTCTGGCAGGTCGGCGAGCGCTATCCGGTGTGGATGAGCCACGGCGACCGTGTCACCCGGCTGCCGGAGGGCTTTGCCGCAATTGGAACGTCATCGAACGCGCCCATTGCCATGATCGGCGACGAGAAGCGGAAGTTCTACGCCACACAGTTCCATCTTGAAGTGGTGCACACGCCGCACGGCGCCGCCATCCTGCGCAACTTCGTCCGCAACATCGCCGGCTGTACCGGCGACTGGACGATGCGCGCATTCAAGGATGAGGCGATCGAAAAAATCCGCCGTCAGGTCGGCAAGGCCAGGGTGATCTGCGGGCTGTCGGGCGGCGTCGATTCCGCCGTCGCCGCGGTGCTGATCCACGAGGCGATCGGCGATCAGCTCACCTGCGTGTTTGTCGATCACGGACTTCTCCGGCTCGGCGAGGGCGAAAAGGTCGTCGCGCTGTTTCGCGGCCACTACAATATCCCGCTGGTGCACGTCGACGCCGCCAATGACTTTCTGCAGGCGCTGGACGGCGTCGACGAACCGGAACTCAAGCGCAAGCTTATCGGCAAATTGTTCATCGACGTGTTCGAGGCCGAGGCGAAAAAGATTGGGGGCGCGGAGTTTCTCGCTCAGGGCACGCTTTATCCCGACGTGATCGAGAGCGTGTCGTTCACTGGCGGGCCGTCGGTGACTATCAAATCGCATCACAATGTCGGCGGCTTGCCGGAGCGCATGAACATGCGGCTGGTCGAGCCGCTGCGCGAACTGTTCAAGGACGAGGTCCGTGCGCTTGGCCGCGAGCTTGACCTGCCCGACGCCTTCGTCGGCCGCCATCCGTTCCCCGGTCCGGGTCTCGCGATCCGCTGTCCGGGGCCGATCACGCGCGAAAAGCTAGATATTCTCCGCGTTGCCGACGAGATCTTCATTGAAGAGATCCGCCGCGTCGGACTTTACGACGACATCTGGCAGGCTTTTGCGGTGCTGTTGCCGGTGCGCACCGTCGGCGTCATGGGCGATTTCCGCACTTACGATTTTGTCGTTGGCCTGCGCGCGGTCACCTCGACCGACGGCATGACCGCGGACTTCTATCCGTTCGACATGAATTTTCTCGGCACGGTGGCGACCCGCATCGTCAACGAGGTCAAAGGCGTCAATCGCGTCGTCTACGACGTAACGTCGAAGCCGCCGGGAACGATTGAGTGGGAGTGACCCGCTCCATCACCGACTGTCGGCGGTGACCGCTCCGCGTCTGGCGGCTGCGGAGCCTCGCTTAGGCCGGCGGACCGCTCTCACCTTTCCGCTGCTGCCGCCGCCGCAGAAGAACCGGTCGCTGCCGTCAAACTCGAGCCCCGACACGCCTACGCCGGAAGGTATTTCGAGCCGCTCCAGAACTTCTCCTGTTCGGGGGTCGACCCGCCTCAAATCGCTCTCGTCACCTTCCCAGGTGCCGTGCCAGAGCTCGCCGTCGACCCAGGTGACGCCGGTGACGAAGCGATTGGTCTCGATGCTGCGGAGGATGGCGCCGGTCTCGGGGTCGATCTGATGGATCTTGCGGGCTCGATACTGCCCGACCCACAATGCACCCTCGGCCCACGCGAGCCCCGAGTCGCCGCCGCCGCCAGGGGCCGGGATGGTAGCGAGCACGCGGCCGCTCTTTGGATCGATCTTCTGGATGCGGTCCTCATTGATCTGAAACAGGTGCTGGCCGTCGAAGGCCGTTCCTGCATGCGCGGCGACGTCGAGCGAGCGCGACGTCTTCCCGCTCGCGGGATCGAAGGCGCTCAGCTTATCTCCGGCTGCAAACCAAACCTGCTGGCCGTCAAACGAAACGCCATGCACGTGATCGACGCCGGGAAAAGGTCCATATTCGCGGAGGATTTCGGCTGCTGATTTCTTCATGCAGTCATCCTAATCGCTCGGCAGCGGAGCGGGGAGTAACAAGGTCGTCGTGAATCCCGGTACGGGCGGCGTCATCCAGCGCAGTGCGCGCCCGCGACCGAACGATTGCACCTTGCCCGCCGCTGCAAGCTCATCGAGCGCGCGCTGCACGGAGCGCTGGCTCTCGCCAAGCGCCAGTGCCAGCGCCGAACTCGGCCACGACTCGCCATCGGCGAGAAAGGCGAGCACGGGGGCGTGCTTTTCTTCGACCGGCCGCGCCAGCACGACGACCGCGCGGGCGCCGCGTGGAGCCAGCGCAAATCCTCGTTCGGTTGCTCTCACGTCGGCCAGCTTTCGAAGCGCCG
This sequence comes from uncultured Alphaproteobacteria bacterium, assembly GCA_963759345.1. Classification (GTDB taxonomy): domain Bacteria; phylum Pseudomonadota; class Alphaproteobacteria; order Rhizobiales; family Xanthobacteraceae; genus BOG-931. Next base: position 163,328 of record CAVWYW010000014.1, on the reverse strand, counting down.
CGCGCAGCCGTCCAATTTCGACGCGCAATCGCGCGCGATGTGATTCATCGGCCTCCTTGCCGCGGAAGGCCCGCGCGACGAGCGTACCGCGCGGCACGTCGTCCGGCCACGCTTCGCCGAGGGCGCGGGCGAGCGCGAACAAAACCGGACGCGTGGCAAGCGAGATCGTGGCGCCGGCGCAACTGACGACATGGCGGCAGGCGTCCACGACGAGCGTCTTCGACGCGTGCAATTCTTCAACATCCTTGAGCAGAAGGAATCGCTCCTTACCACGCTGGATCAGGCGAGCGGCTGGCGTGTTAAGAACGAGCGCTGCATTTTCGACCTCCGCGGTCAGCGCCGGGATGCGTGCCTGATGCGCGGCGCGCTCCGCCCGGGCGAGTGCAACGCGCGCGGCCTTCGTCCGGAGACGCCGTATCGCAATCCCGGCAACCGCGAGCTCGTGGATAGTCCGGAACGCTGGCGGCAGAGACGCAACGTCGAGCGTCGCAAGCTTGCGCTCAGCCTCGTCGAGACGTCCGATCAGCAGCAGGCGCCGGATTTCGAGATAGCGCGCATGCGCGGCATTTACGTGGTCGCCGTGTTCTTCGAGCGTCGCTCGCGCGGCATCGAGTGTCTTGGCCGGCCAGCCGAGATCGCGCGAGACCAGGGCAATCTCGGCCTCGGCCACGATGCACCGCGCACGCGCCACGGCCTCTCGCGGACCGAAGCCGCGCGCCGCACTGCGCACGAGAGCCTTCGCGCGATCGAGATCGCCGAGCTGCGCCATCGCGATGCCGCGCAGCGCAAGCGCAGACGGATCGTCGCGCAGCGCTACTCGATTCAATGCGCCCAGGGGATCACCGGCGGCGAGCGCGCGCGCCGCGGCCGTAATCATCGAGTCCATCGGAATCCCGTCACACTTGTAACTCCCGCCGGTTCGATACCCCGCGATAAGGCTCTCTCAAGACCGGCCACCGCGGGACGGGATTATCCCGCCGCAACGGAGAGAAGGGCGATGAAAAAGCATTTGACGACGACACGTAACGAGTGGCTCGCGGCACGGCTCGAGCTGCTCAAGGAGGAAAAGGAACTAACGCGGCGCAGCGACGAGCTGGCGCGGCGACGGCAAGTACTGCCCTGGGTCCGGCTCGACAAGTCGTACGACTTTGAAACCGACGAAGGCACGGTGTCGTTGGCGGATCTTTTCAAGGGGCGCTCGCAGCTCCTGGTCTATCACTTCATGTTCGGCCCGGATTACAAAGCCGGCTGTCCGTCATGCTCGATGATCGCGGACGGCTTCGACGGCTTCGCGGTGCATCTGGCGCACCACGATGTGGCGCTGTGGGCGGTCTCGCGCGCGCCACTCGCGAAGCTGCAAGCGTACAAGAAGCGCATGAGGTGGACGTTTCCGTGGGCCTCTTCGCAGGGTGGCGACTTCAACTTCGATTTCAACGTCTCGATCACCGAGGAGCAACAGCGCAAAGGGGGAGTCGAGTACAACTACCAGCGCGGCGTCCACGTCATGGACACCACAACGGTCCCCCCTCCCGTTGCCAAGTTCGCGGCCAGTTGTGGAACCGATGCGCAAACATACCGCCGCGATCGGCCGGGCATGAGCGCGTTCGCGCTCGAAGACGGCGTCGTCTACCACACCTATTCGACTTATGCGCGGGGGCTCGACGGCCTCTGGGGTGCGTACCAGTGGCTCGACCGCGCGCCCAAAGGGCGCAACGAGGCGGGTCCCTGGTGGCGCCGCCACGACGAGTACGACGAGCGCTGAGAATTTTAGCCGGATGAGCGGGCGCCGACGGAGAGAACCATGAAAGACTTCATGAGGAGTGAACCTGGAGTTTCTCCGGTAATCGCCGCCGGCTGGATATCGCTCGCGGCCGCGCCGGCCTTCGCAATCATGGCGCTGCTGACGAGTATCTCTGGTGGGGGACCGCCGGATATTCTTTGCTCGGCGGTGCATGGTGTATCACCGCTGAGCGGCATGGCTCCAATGTACCTGCTGATGAGCGCCTTCCATTCGGCACCATGGCTGAAGCTGATCTCCGGCCGGCGAAGACGCTAGCGCTATCACGGTGTCTGCGCGGGAACGCCGGAGCCATTTTCGGATATAGTGCACACGGAGAATAGGTCCACCGGCGGAGTGATAATGTCGTGCCCGCTACACGAGAATCCCAAGCCCGGACCCGCGCGTTCGCGCACGTCATCGGGCCTTGGCTGGTCATCGTCCCTGGCATTATCGCGCTGCGCGCGCCGGGGATGGCTGCATTCGCATCTGAATTCTTCAAGAGCGCGCTGTTCGTGTGGTTCGCGGGCGCGCTGTTGCTGTTCGCGGGACTGCTAATCATCGCGTTTCACCAGTACTGGTCGAGCGTGGCGGCGGTGTGGATCTCGGTGTTTGGTTGGATCCTGGCGCTGCGAGGCTTGGTGCTCATGGCCGCTCCCGAACTGTACGAACGCGCCGTCCCGTTGGCGGACTCGACACTTCTTGTGCGGCTGATCTTCGGTGTGCTCATCGCAATTGGGCTTTACCTCACCTATGTGGGCTGGCTCACCAAGCCCGCTTCAGCACTGGCAGGGAACAACCCTTGACCAAGCGATCCGGAACGTGGGCGTAAACCGGCGCGTCATGTCGTGACCGCCTACGACATTCTCCGGCACAACGGCGTTGCGCTCGGCAAGCGCGATTACATGAAGGAAATCAGCGGCGGATTTATCCGTCAGCTTGCCCAAGCCTAAAGTCAGTTACTTGGCGTAATTCGCAGCGATCCGTTGCTGCAGATAGTCATGGGCGGTGATCGGCGCGTACCGTTTCCCGGGACCTTGGATCACGGCGTCCCTGTTGGCCTGGCAGAAAAACGGAATTGAGTAGCGCGGGCCGAGATATTCGTCGGCGCGCGGCATTCGCACGCGGTGCAGCGTCGACAACAGCTGGTCGTCGCTCCAGCGCATCAGCATGTCGCCGATATTGCAGGTGATCACGCCGGGCAACGGCTCGACGTCGGTCCAAGCAAGCTCCGCCGCCTCCTTTCCCGGACACAGCTGCAGCCCGCCTTGGCCGGTACGCTGGTGCAACAGGGTGAGGCAGTCGAAATCGGTGTGCGCTCCGGCGCGCCAGCCGGCGAAGTCCGCAGGCTTGGCATCGACCATCGGCAGATAGTGTAGCAGCCGCAATGTGGACTGGTACTCACTCGATTGCGGATCGTGACACTCGGTGAAGAAGTCCGGCTCAAAGCCAAGTTTCAGCGCGAAACACGACAACACCTTCATGGCCAGCGCCCAGTTGATGCGCTCGAACGCGAGCATGACTGCTTTGAAGCCAGGCAGCTCGTCTCCTGTCGGCCACAGCCCTGACATCCGCGGTAGCGTGATCTGGTAGGATTCTTTTTGGTCGGCGGTGCCGGTCGAAGGGCGCACCTGGCTTTTGTATTCCCAGCCGGCATTGGTCCCTTTGCCGAGGGGGTAGTGCGCTTTGGTCGCGTGCGGGAGCGCGAAGAAGCGCTCGGTCATGGCGAACGCTTCGTCGATCTGTTCCTGCGCAATACCGTGATTGACGAGCTGAAAGAAGCCGATTTCGGTCGACGCGTTCCAGAGCTGTTCGGCGATCTCGGATTTGCGCTTATCAAAGCTGCCCATGTCGATACGCGGCACATCGCGGGCTTTCGCTGCACCGATACCGCCGAGAGTTTGCTCTCTTTTTAGCTCGGCGAGACCGTAGGCCGCGTCGCCTGGAGGCGTCATTGATCGTCCTCGTCAGATACTGTCGCCGGCCAAGGGAAACAAACGCCGCCGCGATAGACAGGTGCATAAGTTAGGCAATCGCCGCTGGAACCATCGCCGTTTGTGTTAAACCGCATTCCGCGGAGGCGACACGCATGGCAAAGTCGATCATCATCTACGGCATCAAGAACTGCGACACGATGAAAAAAGCCCGCGCCTGGCTCGACCAGCACGGCGTTGCCTATTCATTTCACGACTACAAGGCCGCGGGCATCGAGCGCGAGCGGCTGGAGCGATGGAGCAAGAAAGTCGGCTGGGAAACCCTGCTCAATCGTGCCGGCACCACCTTTCGCAAGCTTCCGGATAACGACAAAAGCAGCGTGGACGCCAGGAAAGCTGTGGCGCTAATGCTCGGTCAGCCATCCATAATCAAGCGGCCGGTTCTCGAACTGGACGGCGGCAAACTACTGGTCGGATTTTCGCCCGAGCACTATGCCGAAGCATTGTCGGCAAAGAGCTGATCGCGGCACTGTACTGTATCGAAGACGCAACCAGCCTCGGCCTTATTTCTTGTGCTTCAGCCCAAGCATGAACGCCTTTTCTTCGGGCTGCAGATAGACGACTTCGGTGAAAGTCCCGATCTCGGCGGTCGTGTCGAAATAAGCAAACCGCGTCTCGTTGTGGCGGCCGCCCTGGATGAGCGAATAGCCGGCCGCCTCCATTTCCTTCACGCCTTGGGCGTAGTTGGGAATTTCAATGCCGTAATGATGGATGCCGCCCTTCGGATTGTGGTCGAGGAACTTCGAATAGGTGCTGACGCCGGCGATCGGCTGAATGAGTTCGACCTGCATGTCGCCGGCCCAGCCGAAGGCCAGGTGCAGGCGCAACGGCGCCGGCTTGCCCATGTAGGTTTCGTCCTGCAGTTCCGGCTTCTCGATAAACAGAAATTCGGGAACGCCGAGCTTTCCCTTAAAGAAATCCATTCCCTTATGGATGTCGGGCACGACGATACCGATTTGATATGCGCCTTGCGCCAGAGTGTCGGCCATTACTTTCCTCCCCGTGAAATCATCAATAGCGATTGTTTTACTATCGCTAGTGTCGCCGATCATACAAACTGAGCCGATCCTGGCAATCGCTCGGTTTGCGTGTGCGCGATCGGGATGATCGAGAACAACGAGATTGCGGCGACGATGTGATTTTCGCTGAGACCGTTCGGCGCCGCCGGGTGGCTGCTTTAGCTTGAAACGCGCGAACTAAAATGAAATTTGCGGATTTATTAACGACACACTCCACTGTACGGCTCGAACGCCGGTCTCGCCATCCAGGAAGTCAAAGCGGGCATCAACTTCCGCTTCGGCGGTCCGTGATGCGCGGTATGCTAGTCAATCGTGATGTGCGCCGCTTCGATGACCGGCTTCCATCGGGCGACGTCGGCATCGATGCGGGCGCGGAATTCCGCTGGCGTATCGGGGATCGGCTCCATCAACTGGGCGGCGAGTTTCTCGCGGATCGCCGGCGACGTGATGGCGTCGCGAACGAGCCGACCGATCCGCTCGACCGTCGCCGCGGGCAAGCCTGCAGGACCGATCAGGCCCATCCAGGCGTCGGCTTCAACGTCGATGCCGGACTCCTTCAGCGTCGGAATGTCAGGCAATAGAACCGACCGTTCGGCGGTCGACACCGCAAGGATTTTCACCGACCCGCTGCTCACCTGGGGCACTACCGAGATTGCCGGCAGGCAAGCCATCTGCACTTCATTGCGAATAAGCGCGGTCACCGCCTGCGGCGAGGACGCGTAGGGTACGTGCACGAGCTGCGTGCCGCTTTTGATCGCGATTGCCTCCATGGCGAGATGCGACAGCGATCCGGTGCCGATCGAGCCGAAATTGTACTTGCCGGGATTGCGCCTGATCAGATTCACCAGTTGCGGCACGCTGCTGACGCCGAGACTGCTGTTGATGGTCAGCACGCTCGGTTGCGTCACCAGCATGGTGATCAGTGCGAGATCCTTGCTCGGATCATAGGGAAGCTTGCGAAACAGCAGCGTGTTGATCGCGAGCGGCCCGCCGATGCTCACGCCGATGGTTGCGCCGTCGGGTGCCGCTTTGGCGACTGCGTCGGTGCCGATATTGCCGCTGGCGCCCGGCCGGTTCTCGACGATGAACGTCTGGCCGAGTTTCTGATGCAGGTCATCGGCGATCAGGCGCGCAACGAGATCGGGTGTTGATCCCGCGCCGAATGGCACGATTAATCTTACGCCCTTTCCTGGCCAATCCTGCGCCAAAGCAGGGAGGGCGAGCAGGATAAAGACGAACGTGGCGATGATTTGTTTCATCGGACCATTGTTATTCATTTTCTGAGGCTCGATCACTGTCCTACTTTGCCGCGGACGGCACGTCGCGGCAGCAAAATATGACCACCGATCGCGGCATTTCGCCCCCGATGGCCCAAGCCTCCTCATTGACAAGCAAGGCGCGCTCGCCATGATCCGCCCTCACCGGGGCCGGCGACATCAAACGCTCGCGCGCCCTCAATTGCCGAGCTGGGCGTGGATCATGGGCCTCACCGTCGAGATCATCGGGCTGATCGTGTTTCTCGGCGCGCATGTTTTCGTCTCCATGCGCGGCGAACGAGAAGCGTTGATCAAGCGGCTCGGCCGCGGACCTTATCTCGGCCTGTTCTCGCTTGTTTCGATCGTCGGCATTGTGCTGATCGGCTATGGCTTCGCGCGCTATCGCGCCGAAGGGGTGATCCCGCTATGGTACCCGCCGGCGTGGACGCGCCAGATCGTGGTCGCGCTGATGTGGCCGGCGAGCATCGCGGTCGTCGCCGCCTACATTCCCTGCGACATCAAGCGCGTGCTCAAACACCCGATGCTGGTCGGCGTCAAGCTCTGGGCGTTTGCGCACCTCTGCGCCAACGGCGACGTTGGCGGCATCCTCCTGTTCGGCTCGGTGTTGGCGTGGGCGGTTTACGATCGCATCACGCTGAAGCGCCGGACCGATCCCGGCGCGCCGCCGATTCCCACAGGCGGCCGGCGAAACGATATCATCGCAATTGTCGTTGGTACCATTCTCTATCTGGCGCTCGGCTTCGTGTTTCATCCCATCGTCATCGGTTTGCCGGCGTTTGGCACGCCGGCGCTCGGACACTGACGATGTCTGCGCATGAGGAGATACGGCGGTTCACCGCTCCGGACATTCGAGCGCGCAAGAATGGCGAGCCGATTGTTTGCTTGACGTCCTATCACGCGCACACTGCGCGCATTCTCGACAGCTACTGCGACGTCATTCTGGTTGGCGACTCGCTCGGGATGGTGATGCACGGGCTCGAAACCACCGTGCCGGTCACGCTCGACATGATGATCCTGCAAGGTCATGCGGTGATGCGCGGTTCGAAACGGGCGCTGGTGATCGTTGACCTGCCGTTCGGTTCTTACGAGGCCTCCAGGGAACAGGCGTTTGCATCGGCAGCGCGCGTACTGAAGGAAACCGGCTGCGGCGCCATCAAGATCGAGGGCGGCCGCCGCATGGCCGACACCATCGCGTTTTTGGTCGAGCGCGGCGTTCCGGTCATGGGCCACGTCGGCTTGACGCCGCAGGCGATCAACACCATCGGCTCGTTCCGCGCCCAAGGCCGCGACGAAAGCGATTGGGCGCCGATCGAAGCGGATGCGCGGGCGGTGGCCGATGCCGGCGCCTTTGCCGTCGTGCTGGAAGCGATCGCCGAGCCGCTCGCCCGCCGCATCACCGGCGACGTTGCAATACCCACAATCGGCATCGGCGCGAGCGTCGCCTGCGACGGCCAGATCCTCGTGCTCGAGGACATGCTCGGACTTTCGCCCCGGGTGCCGAAATTCGTCAAACGGTTCGGCGAACTCGGGCCTTCAATCGAGCGAGCGGTGAAAAGCTATGCCGAAGAGGTCAGGGCGCGGAATTTTCCGGGTTCCGACCACGTCTACGCCATGCGGAAGAAGAAGCCCTGATCGCCGGAGAAGCCGGTTATGTCGGCGCGTTAAAGATTGCCGCCAGCTCTCCGCTGAGTTGACGTCAACGACTGCAAAATCGCCGCAGGAAGCGCCGGGGCTTTGCCTTGCTCGCGCCACATGCTTATTCTAGCTCGCAGGCGGTTCTCCGAGCCTAACCGCCCGGAATTCCTTAACTTTGTAGTTGCAGGGTTCGTCACGCCGGCCGCCTCTTGCTTCGCGAGGGTAGCGGGCTTCGCCGAACCGGGGGCTGGTGCTGGGGCAAGTCCGTGTCCGATATCTTTCAGGAAGTAGACGAGGAAGTACGCCGCGAACAGCTGAAAAAGCTGTGGGAGCGCTACGGCACGTACATCATTGCCGTCTGCATCCTCGTCATCGTCGCGGTCGGTGGCTGGCGCGGCTACGAGTGGTGGCAAGCGCGACGGGCGGCGGAAGCCGGCGCGGCGTTCGAGCAGGCGGCGACGCTCGCGGAATCCGGCAAGCGCCAGGAAGCGGAAGCGGCCTTCGCCAAACTCGCGAGCGATGGCACCGCGGGCTATCGCGTCCTGGCACGGCTGCGCGAAGCCGGCGAACTGGCTCAGAGCGACCGCAAAGCTGCGGTCAAAGCTTATGACGAGATCGCCGCCGACAAGAGCGTCGGCAACGTAATGCAGGATCTGGCCGCACTGCGCGCCGGCTTTCTGCTCGTTGATACGTCATCCTATGCCGACATGCGCGCGCGGCTTGAGCCGTTGACCGCGCCCGAGCGGGTCTTCCGGCACAGCGCGCGCGAACTATTGGCGCTGTCCGCCTGGAAGGAAGGCGACATGGGCGCGGCGCGGCAATGGACCAACATGATCACGAGCGATCCGCAAACGCCTGCCGGTGCGCGCAGCCGCGCTGAGGTCTTGAGTGAGCTGATTGCGGCGAGCGGCAAAGGCTGAGAGCAGGTGCCGACGCGACGAACTCCTTTGCTGGTTTGGATCGGCTCGGCGCTGGCGTTAGGGCTTGTGCTTGGCGGCTGCACGGCGGGCGGCCAGTTCGATCCGACGGAGGTGCTGTCGTCCGACGTATTCAGCACCAAGAAAAAGCTCGCCGGCGAACGCGAGCCGCTGTTCCCGAACGGTGTGCCCGGCGCGGAAACCGGCGTGCCGCCTGATTTGGTCAAGGGCTACCAGCCGCCGCCGGAGCAGCAGCAGTCGGCGGACAACGCCGAAGTCCCGCCTGCGCCTAAGCCCGCGGCCATACCGGCAACTTCGAAGCCCAAAACCGAAGCCAAAACCAAAACCAGCGGTTGCTCGTGCGCCGGCGTCATCGCCGGCTCCGGCCCCGGTTTCGGGTGCGCACGATCCGGCTTGGGATCGGGCTCCGTCGTCGGCGCCGCAGGCCGCTCAACCGGCGTGGCCGAACCCGCCGCAATCGACGTCGGCACAAACCAACTGGCCCGCGCCGGGGCAACCCGCGCAGCCGGCCTGGCCTGCGGCGCCTCCGGGCCAAGGCCAACAGACGGCGCAGCCCGCGCAACCGAACTGGCCGAATCCTTCGGCACCCGGCACCTATTCACGCTGACCCTGTCGGGATAGAGAGCCGCATGCGGCGCCTTTGCGCCGCATCGTTGGCTCTTGCCGTCAGATAGTGCCATGTCCTTCACGCTTGCCATTGTCGGTCGGCCCAACGTCGGAAAATCGACGCTGTTCAACCGTCTTGTCGGGGCGCGGCGCGCCCTCGTCGACGATCGGCCGGGGGTGACGCGCGACCGTCGCGAAGGGGAAGGGAGGCTCGGAGACCTATCCTTCAGGGTTATCGATACGGCCGGGCTCGAAGATGCCGACCGTGATCGCGAGAGTCTTTCAGCAAGGATGCAGGCGCAGACGGCAGCGGCCCTGGTGCAAGCAGACGCTGTACTCTTTCTGGTCGATGCGCGCGCGGGCGCAACGGCGGCGGATCGGGCGTTCGCCGACCTCTTGCGCAAATCCGGCAAGCCCGCGATTGTCGTCGCCAACAAGAGCGAGGGCCGCGCCGCGGAGGCGGGCGTGCTTGAATCTTATGCGCTCGGCCTCGGCGATCCGGTCGCCATCAGCGCTGAACACGGTGAGGGCTTGGCCGGTCTCTACGATGCGCTCCGCGTAGCACTCCCCGAAGCGACCGCGGAAGAGAATGCGGCGGATGTCGTGACGCCTTCTGAAGACGCCGAGAAGCCGATCCGCATCGCAGTCGTCGGCCGCCCCAACACCGGCAAATCGACGCTGATCAACCGCCTGCTCGGCGAAGAGCGGCTGCTGACCGGACCCGAAGCCGGCATCACCCGCGACGCCATCGCCGTCGATCTCACCTGGCAAGGACGGCCCTTACGGATTCACGATACCGCCGGATTGCGCCGCCGGTCACGCGTTGCCGAGAAGCTGGAAAAGCTCTCGACCGCCGATACGCTAAACGCGATCCGCTTCGCCGAAGTGGTCATCGTGCTCGTCGATGCCGAGGCGCCGTTCGAAGAGCAAGACACCCGGATCGTCGATCTCGTCGAGCGGGAAGGCCGCGCCATTGTCATCGCCATCAACAAAGTCGATCTGGTTGAGCGACAGCCCGGCGTGCGGGCGCGGCTGCGTGAAATAGCCGATCGCGTGCTGCCGCAAATCAAGGGCGTGCTGGTGGTTCCGTTGTCCGCGCGCACGGGTGAGGGTCTCGATCGGCTGATGGCAGCGGTGATGGAAAGTTATGCCGTCTGGAACCGGCGCGTTCCGACTGCGGCACTTAACCGCTTCTTGAGCGAAGCGGTGAGCGCCCATCCGCCGCCGGCAATTTCCGGCAGGCGCGTGCGGCTCGACTACATCACGCAGCCCAAAGCGCGGCCGCCGACCTTCGTCCTGTTTTCGTCGCGCGCCTCGTCGCTTCCCGAGACCTATCGCCGCTATCTGGTCAACGGCTTGCGCGAAGCGTTCGCGCTGCCGGGCACGCCGGTCCGGCTCACGCTGCGCGCCAAGGCCAACCCCTATGCGGGCCGAAAGCGTCGCCGCTGATGGAGAAGTCCGCAGCCGAACCGAGCGCGAAGCTCGGAGTGTTGCGGCGCGAGGCTGCCTTCGCCTTCATCTTTGCGACTGTGCTGCTCGATATGCTTGCCATCGGCATCGTCATTCCGGTGCTGCCGAAGCTCGTGGTCGATTTTGTCGGCGGCGATACCGAACAAGCGGCCAAGATCTTCGGTATCTTCGGTACTGCGTGGGCGCTGATGCAGTTTCTGTTCTCGCCGTTTCAGGGCGCGCTGTCTGATACTTTTGGCCGGCGTCCGCTGATTGTCATTTCCAACTTTGGCGTTGGTCTCGATTATGTCCTGATGGCGCTGGCGCCGACGCTCGGCTGGTTGTTCGTCGGGCGCGTCATCTCCGGCATCACCGCAGCAAGCATCGCAACCGCTTACGCTTACGTTGCCGACGTGACGCCGCCGGACAAACGCGCCGCGCGCTTTGGTCTGCTCGGCGCGGCTTTCGGCGCCGGCTTTGTACTTGGTCCGGCGCTCGGCGGACTGGCGGGAAGCATTTCTCCGCGGCTGCCATTCTGGATTGCCGCGGGCCTCAGTCTTGCCAACGCCTTCTACGGTCTTGTCGTACTGCCTGAATCGCTTTCGCCTGAGCGTCGCGGAACATTTCGCTGGCAACGGGCCAATCCCTTTGGCGCGCTCGTGCTGCTGCGTTCGCACGCCGAGTTGTTCGGGCTCGCATTCGTCAATTTCTTCGGCAATCTTGCGCACGCGGTGCTGCCGAGCATCGGCGTTCTCTACATGCTGTATCGCTACGGCTGGGACGAAAGCACGGTCGGCTTGACGCTTGCTGCGGTCGGCATGGCGTCGATCGTCGTGCAGGGTGGCGTTGTCGGGCCGGTCACAAAACGGATCGGCGAGCGCGCCGCGTTGCTGGTTGGACTTGTGTTCGGCGTTGTGGGCTTCCTGTTTTTCGCGCTCGCACGAAATGGCGTGGAATTTTGGATCGGCATTCCGCTGATGGCGCTGTGGGGATTGGAAGGCCCGGCCTGTCTTGCATTGATGAGCCGCTTCGTCGGCGCCGACGAACAGGGCCAATTGCAGGGCGCCAATTCGAGTATCAGCGGCATTGCCAATCTGTTCGGACCGGGACTTTTTACTCAGGTTTTTGCGGTTGCGATCGGCACGGCGGCAAGCTGGCATCTTCCCGGCGCGCCATTTCTGATCGCCGCGCTGCTGCTCGCGGTCGCGGCCGTCGTCGCCTGGAACGTCACGCAGCGATAATCAGGCGGGTTGCGTGAACTCAAGGAGCTTTCCGGCGTGGAAATCGTACAGCTTGCCGGTTTCAGTAAAGCTCGGCAGGCAAAGGCCGAGAATTTTTTCCGCAACTTGCTCGGGTGTGGGCAGTATCAGCGGGTCTTCACCGGGCATCGCCAGAGCGCGCATGCGGGTGCGGGTCGGGCCCGGATTGAACAGATTGACGCGCACCGCCGTCGAGCTGGTTTCGTCGGCATAAGTTCGCGCCAGCGCATCGAGTGCTGCCTTGGAAACCGAATACGGCGCCCAATAGGCGCGGGCGATGGTGGCGATCCCTGATGTAACGAAAACCGCGCGGCCCGCAGCGGAGCGCTTGAGCAACGGGTCCATGGCGCGAATGAGATGCCAGTTGGCGGTGACGTTGACCGCCATCATTTCATCCCAGGCTTTCGGCTCGATGTGATCGAGCGGTGAGGGCACGCCGCCCATCGCGGCATTGCCGACCAGCACGTCGAGCCGCCTGTAGCGTTCGTTCAACGCTGCGGCAAGTTTATAGAGCCCGCCGTAATCGCGGATGTCGAGCGGCGTCAACGTTGCCGAACTGCCGGCGGCTTGGATCGCGTCGTCAAGCTCCTCGAGCCCACCGACGGTCCGCGCCACCGCGACCACATGCGCGCCCGCGTGGGCTAGCGCCAGCGCCGTCGCATATCCGATGCCGCGCGAGGCGCCGGTAACGAGCGCAATCCGGTCAGCAAGCGGCAGCGGCATTCCTCAGCTCGCCTCGGCGAGCAGCGAGAGCTGATGCGGCAGGGCGTCCTGCGCCGTGCGGTCGGTGAGCGGTGTCGGGTACTCGCCGGTAAAACAATGGTCGGTGAATTGCGGACGCAGCGGATCGCGCGCTTTTTCGCCCATGGCGCGGTAGATGCCGTTGACCGAGAGGAAGGCGAGGAAGTCGGCGCCGATAAACTGCCGCATGCCTTCAAGGTCGTGCGTAGCCGCAAGCAGCTTGTCCTGCTCCGGCGTGTCGATGCCGTAATAGTCGGAATGCGTGATCGGCGGTGAAGCGATGCGGAAGTGCACTTCACGGGCGCCGGCATCGCGCATCATCTGCACGATCTTCACCGATGTCGTGCCGCGCACGATCGAGTCATCGATCAGCACAATGCGCTTGCCGCTTACTACGGAGCGGTTGGCGCTGTGCTTGAGGCGGACGCCGAGCGCTCGGATCTGCTGCGTCGGCTCGATGAAGGTGCGGCCGACATAGTGATTGCGGATGATGCCCAGCTCGTAGGGAATGCCGGACGCCTGCGCGTATCCGATCGCTGCAGGCACGCCGGAATCGGGAACCGGGATCACGACATCGGCGGAGGCCGGCGCCTCGCGCGCAAGCTCAGCTCCACAAGTCTTGCGAACGTCGTAGACGCTGCGGCCACCGATGATCGAGTCCGGCCGCGAGAAATAGATATATTCGAAGATGCAGGGGCGGGGCGGCATCGCCGGAAACGGCTTGTGCGAATGGGCGCCGTCTTCGTCGAAGATCAGAACCTCGCCGTTTTCCACGTCGCGGATGTATTGCGCACCGATGATGTCGAGCGCGCAGGTCTCGGAGGCGAGGATCGGGCAGCCGTCGAGCTTGCCGAGAACCAACGGCCGAATGCCAAGCGGATCGCGGGCGCCGACCAGTTTCTTGTTGGTGAGACCGACGAAAGCGTAGGAGCCTTCGAGCAGTCGCAGCCCCTCGATAAAGCGATCGACGAAACGGTTGCGGTGCGAGCGGGCCACCAGGTGAAGAATCACCTCGGTGTCGGTCGTCGACTGCATCATGGCGCCTTCGCGCACGAGCTGGCGCCGCAAGGTCAGGCCATTGGTGAGATTGCCGTTGTGGCCGATGGCAAAGCCGCCGGCGTTTAGTTCGGCGAACAGCGGCTGCACGTTGCGCAGGATGGTCTCGCCGGTCGTCGAATAGCGCACATGGCCGACGGCGGCGTTGCCCGGCAGGCGATCGATCACCTCACGGCCGGAGAAAGCGTCGCCGACCAGCCCGAGCCGGCGTTCGGAGTGAAAGCGCTTGCCGTCGAACGAAACGATGCCGGCGGCTTCCTGGCCGCGATGCTGCAGGGCATGCAGGCCGAGCGCGGTGACAGCGGCGGCGTCGGGGTGGCCGAAGATGCCGAACACGCCGCATTCTTCACGGAGGCGATCCTCGTCGAGATCAAGCAGGCCAGGTTTGGTCATGTTCGGCCTCTCGATTCTCAACGCGGTGTTCCTTTGGCCTCAAGCAATTGCCGTATGCCGACACGGCTGGAACGATCGTAACCGGCTTGACCGCCGGCGGGAGTATCGACGTCGCTGCGCTGATCGGGCGCGTTGTCCGGGCTATCGGTGTCCTCCGGACGCGGCTTCTTCAGCCTCTTTAAGATGGTGGCTTCGGCGTTCTCCGGCAATTGGTCCTTGAGCCATTCGCCGGTGCTGCTTAGCACAACCCTGGATTTGGCATGCAGCACCCATTCCGGCTTGCTGCGGTCTGGCACCAGCCAGTCGAAGAACATATAGGCGACCACAACGATAATAAGCCCGCGGCCCAGCCCGAACAGGAAGCCGAGGGTGCGATCGAGCGCCCCCACCCGGCTGTCGAGCACCATGTCGGAAATCCGCACGGTCAGAATCGAGACCACCAGCAGCGTGATCAGGAAGACGCCGCCGATCACCGCAACGGTCGCAACCACGTCATTGTTGAAATACTGCTTGGCCAGCGGTAAAAGCTTCGAATACGCGTACAGCGTCGCGCCGGCGGCCAGTATCCAGGCGATGATTGAAAGAATTTCGCGCATGAAGCCGCGCACCATGGCGAGCAGGGCCGACACGAGCATGATGACGATCAGCCCGATATCCAACAGCGTAATCGGCATGGTGTGCTAGTCCGCTCGCTTGCCCGTAGGATCGGCGGGGTGCGCAGGGCCCGAATGCAAAGTCGGCCGCGTATATAGCCGGAGCGCGGGCGTCACAGTCATCTGGGTTCTCGTGCGCTCAACAGTCTCATCTTAATCATAAGCAAGTAGGCCGATTCCGAGGGCAAATACGGTTTCCGATTACCCGTCCGGCCGCCCCACGCGCCGCAGCGCTGGCGCGCCGTCGCGTGCAATGTCGGCAACCAGATTCGCAAGCGTACCGATGGTTGAGAGCACAAATCCTTGGGGAGCTTCGGCACGCGCCGCCTCTGGCACGGTCGCGCGCGCGAAACCGAGTTTCTGCGCTTCCTTCAGTCTCGCCGCAGTCTGCGCCACAGGCCGCACGGCACCGGACAGCGACACTTCGCCGAAATAAACGGCATCCGCGGGAAGCGGCGCGTGAGCAAGCGATGAGACCAGCGCCGCCGCGGCGGCGAGATCGGCCGCCGGCTCCTGCACGCGCAACCCGCCGGCAACATTGAGATAGACGTCGTGCCCTGACAGACGAACGCCGCAATGCGCTTCCAGCACCGCCAAAACCATGGACAGCCGGCTCGGATCCCAGCCGACCACGGCGCGCCGCGGCGTACCGAGCGACGTCGGCGCGACCAGCGCCTGAATTTCCACCAGCAGCGGCCGGGTGCCTTCGATTCCGGCGAAGACGGCGGTGCCGGCGCTGCCGAGTTCGCGTTCAGAGAGAAACAGCTCGGAGGGATTGGCGACCTCGCGCAATCCGGTTCCGGTCATCTCAAACACGCCGATTTCGTCGGTCGGGCCGAAGCAATTCTTGAGCGCGCGCAGAATCCGGAATTGCTGCGAACCTTCGCCTTCAAACGAAAGCACGGCATCGACCATGTGCTCGACGACGCGGGGGCCCGCGATCTGACCGTCCTTGGTGACGTGGCCGACCAGAATGACGGCCGTGCCGCTACGCTTGGCAAAACGGATCAGCTCGGCCGCGGATCCGCGTACCTGTGTGACCGTGCCGGGCGCGGCCTCAACGGTCTGCGTCCACATCGTCTGAATCGAATCAATAACGAGGAGCTGCGGTGCTTGCGCCTGCGAGAGCGTCGCTACGATATCTTCGACGGAAGTCTCCGCGGCGAGTTCGACCGCCGCATCGGCAAGGCCAAGGCGTTCGGCGCGGAGCCGCACCTGGGCCACGGCCTCCTCGCCGGAGATGTAGACCGCGCGCTGACCGTGGCGCGCGTAGCCGGCCGCTACTTCGATCAACAGCGTTGATTTGCCGATGCCCGGATCGCCGCCTAACAGGAGCACCGAGCCGCGCACCAAGCCGCCGCCGGTGACGCGATCAAATTCGGCGATGCCGGAAGCAAGCCGCGGCGCCTCGTGAGTTTGGCCCTTCAGCGGCTCGACGGCGAACAGGCGCCCCTTGCGCACGGAACGGGCCGTCGTTGCGGCGCCTTCTTCGACCAGCGTATTCCACGCGCCGCAAGCTTCGCAGCGGCCGGCCCAACGTGCCGCGGCAGCGCCACAGCTCTGGCAGACGAAATTGGCCCCGCGCGCGACCATCGGTTTGCTCCTCAACCGCCGCGATAGACGAGATGGCTGCGCGGACCAAGCCGGGTCAGAATCTCGTAACCGATAGTGCCGGCAAGCGCGGCAACTTCGTCAACGGATAAGTCCTTGCCGATAAAAGTAGCGACGTCGCCGCGCTGGACCGGCACACCGGCAAGGTCGGTGACGTCGACGCAGGTAAGGTCCATGGAGATTACGCCGACGATCGGGCAGCGTTTGCCGCCGACGATGGCTGCGCCGCCCGCTTTGCCGTCGATGCCGCTGATGGAACGCAGCACGCCGTCGGCGTAGCCGAGCGCGGCGATGGCGATGCGCGAGGGCCGTCGCGCCGTCCACGCGGCGCCATAACCGACGGTTTCGCCTTGCGGTACTTTGCGCACCTGCAGGATGCGGCCGGTCAGCTCGACCACGCCGTGCATCGGATTGGAGCGCTGAGGCGTCGGGTTGATGCCATAGAGGGCAGCGCCAGGCCTGGCGATATCGAAATGCGCCGAATCGCCGAGGAAGATGCCCGCCGAATTGATCAGCGAAGCCGGGATGCCGTGATAGAGCATGCGCAGCTCGCGAAACAGCCGGATCTGGTGGGCGGTGAGCGGCTGATCCGCAATCTCAGCGCAGGCGAGGTGACTCATCAACAGCGTGATGCCGTGGTTTTCGGTCTGCGCGCGGGGCGCCAATGCGGCAGCTTCGTCCGCGGTGATGCCGAGCCGGTTCATGCCGGTATCAACATGGAGCGCCGCACCGCCGCGCCAGTTTTGGGCGGCAACGAAGGCGTCCCACTCGGCCAGCTCGGTCGTGCTGTTGATCACCGGTTGGGCGTTGAGTTCGGCGAACGCGTTGGCAGCCTCTGGCGCAAAGCCGTTGAGCACGTAGATTGCGGCGTCGTGCGCGCGAGTGCGTGCGCGCCGCGCTTCGGCGACATCGGCGACGAAAAAAGTCTTGCATCCGGCCTTGGCAAGCTTCGCAGTGACCGCCTCGAGACCGAGCCCGTAGGCATTGGCCTTGACCACGGCGCCGCATTCGACGGTGAGCAGCTGGCGCGCAAGCGCGCGCCAGTTCGCCTCGATGGCGTCGAGATCGATGGTGAGCGTCCCGCCGGTCTCAGGGTCGAGCGGGCTGGTTGCCGATTCAGGCAGCGGTTGTGCGAGTGCCATGCCGCCTTATGACCGGCGCCGCGGCGGCGGTAAAGTCGGGAGAGCGGGGCGCGCTAGAAACCGGACTGGTGCGCGGTGTTGAGATTGGCAAAGCGCGTAACGGCGGCGTCGAACTGCAATTCGATGGTGCCGATCGGGCCGTGACGCTGTTTGCCGATGATGACCTCGGCTTTGCCGTCGACGCGCTCACCCTCCGCCAACCATTCGGCGAATTTCTCCCGGTTCGCTTCCGTCGGCTTGCGCATCTGGTGATAATATTCTTCGCGGAACACGAACAGCACCACGTCGGCGTCCTGTTCGATCGAACCCGACTCACGCAAATCCGAAAGCTGCGGCCGCTTGTCCTCGCGGGCCTCGACCTGGCGGGACAATTGCGACAGCGCGAGGATAGGAACGTTGAGCTCCTTGGCGAGCGCCTTCAGCCGGGTGGTGATTTCGGTGATTTCCTGCACCCGATTCTCGCTGGACCGGCGCGTTGAGCCCTGCAAAAGCTGAACGTAGTCGATGACCAGAAGATCGAGGCCGCGCTGCCGCTTGAGCCGGCGCGCGCGGGCGGCCAATTGCCCGATCGAGAGACCGCCGGTCTCATCGACGTAGAACGGCAGGTTCTGCAACTCGATGGATACGTCCTTGATCTTCTCGAAGTCGGCTTCGTCGATCGCCCCGCGCCGTATCTTATTTGAGGGAATTGCGGTCTGCTCGGAGATGATGCGGGTGGCGAGCTGTTCGGCCGACATTTCCAGTGAGAAGAAGCCGACGATGCCGCCGTTGACGGTTGCCATGTGCCCGTCGGCGCGGACTTCGCCCACCCAAGCCTTGGCGACATTGTAAGCAATGTTAGTGGCGAGCGCGGTCTTACCCATGCCCGGGCGGCCGGCGAGGATGACCAAGTCCGAAGGCTGCAAGCCTCCCATCCGGAAGTCGAGATCTGTGAGCCCGGTGGCGAGCCCCGACAGGCTGCCGTCGCGCTGATAGGCGCGGGCCGCCATGTCGACGGCCGTGGTCAGCGCCTGAGCGAAGCGCTGGAAGCCGCTCTCGTAGCGTCCCGTTTCCGCGAGCTCGAAAAGTTTGCGCTCAGCGTCTTCGATATGGCTCTTTGGGGTTGCATCAACCGGCGCGTCGTATGCGAGGTTGACCATATCTTCGCCAATGGTGATCAGGTCGCGCCGGATCGACAGATCGTAGACGGTGCGGCCGTAATCCTCGGCATTAATGATGGTGGTCGCTTCGGCGGCCAACCGCGCCAGATACTGATTGACCGACAGCCCGGCAATATCGAGGTCCCCCGGCAGGAACGTCTTGAGCGTTACCGGGGTCGCCAGTTTTCCAGCGCGAATCAGGCTGCCGGCAAGCTCGAAAATGCGTTGATGGATGTTCTCGAGGAAATGCTTCGGCTCGAGGAAATCGGAAACGCGATAGAACGCCTCGTTGTTAACGAGGATCGCGCCAAGCAGCGCCTGCTCGGCCTCGATATTGTGCGGAGGCATGCGGAACGCGGGTTCCGCCGGAGCCTGCTTGCGTGCGATCGAATCGAATGCTGCCATGGTCCCGATCAAGGGATTCGCCTGTGGCCAATTTGGGGTCACTCAACATCGCGGATCACTCGACGGACGGCGCACTGTCGAATTAACAACCGTTGTGCTTGCCACGAACGCTTCGTCGATAGTCGAGCGGCGGGGCGATGGGAAACGCTGATTGCGGCTTTCCCCGTTACCCACTGCACATCGACTTACAAACACCTGCGAGAGCACATGGCTCTTGACGTTCACCTTTTCGACGCGTGCCGATGCGGCGCTATTCTCCGGCCAAGCGTAGCCGTTGTGTATAGCCGGCTTCGGTGTCGCGCAGCCGCGCTTCTTCGCGCGCAATGTAGTCGCGCGTTTGCGGTACAACGCCCTTGCGCTTGGTCATTTGGATCTGGAACACGACCATGTCGCTCTCGCGAAATGCCATTTCCGATGAGGCCAGATAGAATTCCCACATCCGGACGAAGCGCTGATCGTAGAGCCGCTCGACGTCCTCGCGGTGGGCGAGGAAGCGGTCGCGCCAGGCCTTGAGCGTCTCGGCGTAGTGCAGCTGCAGGATCTCAACGTCGGTGACAGTCAGCTTCGCGCGTTGGATCGCGGGCAGCACTTCCGAGAGTGCCGGGATATAGCCTCCCGGAAAGATATACTTGGCAATCCAGGGATTGGTGACGCTTGGCGGACTGCTCCGCCCGATGGTGTGCAGGAGAAAAACGCCGTCATCATCGAGCAGCTGGGCGCATTTGCGGAACAACCTATCGTAAAAACCGACGCCGACATGCTCGAACATGCCAACCGACACGATGCGATCGAAACTCCCAGTCACATCGCGATAGTCGATCAGGCGGAAAATTGCATCCTCGGTCCGGCCGCGCTCGATCGCTCGCTGCTGCGCACGGGCGTGCTGTTCCTTCGAGAGCGTGATGCCCGTGGCATGCGCGCCCGCGACCTCGGCGAGATAGAGCGCAAGACCGCCCCAGCCGCAGCCGATATCGAGGACATTGGCACCGGGATTAACGAGAAGCTTTGCGGCGAGATGGCGCTTCTTGGCGAGTTGAGCGTCGTCGAGCGACTGGTCGTCGGTCTCGAAATAGCCGCAGCTGTACTGCTGGTCGGCGTCGAGGAAGAGCGAGTAGAGCCTGCCGTCGAGGTCATAATGGTGGGCCACATTGCGCCGCGACCGCGAACGCAGATTGAACTGCTGAACCCGGCGAAACAGATAGCGCATGAGGCGGGTCGGCAGCGCCCATTTGGGAGTAGCGATGCTTTCCTGCCGCAGCAGGATGGCGAGCGCGTCCGCGATCGAGCCCTGCTCGACGACGAAGGTCCCGTCCATGTAGGCCTCGCCCAATCGGAGCTCGGGATCGAGGAGAACCGCGCGTTGCGCTCTCGCGTCGGTAAAGCGCACGGCAACGGGCGGGCCGTTGCCGTCGCCGAACGTGTATCGCCTTCCCGAGGCCGTCGTGACCGTGAGGGAACCGTGGCGGATAAACCGCTTGAGAAATATCGATAGTAACTGATCCAACGTCGCCTCCGCACACTCCTACGCGCGCTACGCCGAATCTGCCGGTCGGCGCATATTTAGCTTTCGATTCGCTGTCCTGCGGCTTATTGACTTTGGGCCAGCGGGCATTCGGGCTTGCCGTTATTAAAACAAAATCCTGCTTGACCAGCAATGCAGGGCGATGGTTCTCCCCGGGGGCTCAACGCCACTCACATTCGGCCGGTTTTGGGTAACGGAGACCGGCTAAACCGCAGTGATTTGAGGAGCTCAGGGGTGAACTGGCGTCTCGCGCCGACGATCGGCCTCGTTGCAGTGCTGGCGCCCGCCATGGCGCAGGGGCAGACCAATCTCGACCAGGGCAAATCGGCGTCGCAAATCTTTGCCGCCGCCTGTGCCGAGTGCCACAAGGCACCCCGCGGCTTGGCCAAGGGCCGTAACAGCGCGGCACTGACGGACTTTCTGCGCGAGCACTACACCACCAGCCGCGACCAGGCGGCGGCGCTTGCTGCCTACGTGCTGGGTGGTCGCGGCGCCGAGCCTGTTGGAGGCACAGCGCAAGGGAAGAGTCAAAAGCCGGCAGCCGAGCGGGCCGAGCGTGGCGGGCCCTCAGGCGAGGAGCCGAAGGAGCTGAAGCCGACCAAGCGCCAGGCACGGCAGTCTAAACCCGAGGAGGGGACCCGTACGGAAGCCAAGTCGGATGCAAAACCTGAGGTTAAGCCGGATATCGAACTTGTTCCTGGTGAACGGCCGCCGACCGCGGCGACGCGAGGTCGGCGCAAAGAGCCGAGGACGCCCCAGTCCCCGGTGGAACCCGCTGGAGTTGCCCCTGCGCCTACTGCGGTTGTGGTAGAGCCTGCGCAAAGCACACCGGCGAACCCGGAACCAAGCCCGGCGGCGACACCAACAACAACGCCGGAACCTTCGGCGCCGGGCGATGCCGCATCAGGAGAGAGCGGTCCAGTGCCGCGCGACAATATTCCCGACTAATAACACTTCACGCTGCGACGGGCTGTTGCGCCGAGACTAACTCTTCCCGGGTGGAGCGGTGGCTTCGGTTTCGTCAGCGCCTTCACCAGACCGCAGCGCTTCCGCGGCCTCAGGCTCGAAGAACGCTTCCGCTGCGACCGCTGCGGCTTCCG
Organism: uncultured Alphaproteobacteria bacterium; assembly: GCA_963759345.1. Classification (GTDB taxonomy): domain Bacteria; phylum Pseudomonadota; class Alphaproteobacteria; order Rhizobiales; family Xanthobacteraceae; genus BOG-931. The sequence goes on along the minus strand of CAVWYW010000014.1, from coordinate 141,612 downwards.
CCTCGGTCGGCTCTTCGCGCAATTGCGTGACGTCCTCGCCGCGCTCGATCCGCGCCGCTTCTTCGTTGTTGCGAGCAACAACGACCGTTATCGATGTCTCGATTTCGGGATGCAACAACAATTGAACCCTGTGCCGGCCGATGGTTTTGATCGGCGCGGTGAGCGCGATCTGACCGCGGCTCACATTGAATCCCCCGGCGGTAATCAGGCCCACCAGATCGCGCGGCGACACAGAGCCGAACAGCTGACCTGATTCCGACGCCTGGCGCAAAACCGTGAAGCTCTTGCCGTCGAGCTTGGCGGCGACTTGGCCGGCTTCGCCTTTGAGAGTGAGCGAACGCGCCTCAAGGTCGGTCTTCATGGTTTCAAAGCGCGTACGGTTATCCTGGGTGGCGCGCAGTGCCTTGCCTCGCGGCAACAGGAAATTGCGGGCGAAGCCGTCTTTGACGCGCACCACCTCGCCCATCTGGCCGAGTCTCGGCACCCGTTCGAGCAGGATCACTTCCATATCGGGTCCTCCCTGCTCAGCGGATGACGTAGGGCAGCAGCCCGAGAAACCGCGCACGCTTGATCGCTTGCGCAAGCTCGCGCTGTTTTTTCGCGGACACTGCCGTGATGCGGCTCGGCACGATCTTGCCGCGCTCCGATACGAACCGCTGCAGCAGTTTGACGTCCTTGTAGTCGATCTTCGGCGCGTTGGCGCCGGAGAACGGGCAGCTCTTGCGGCGGCGGAAAAACGGCCGGCGTGCCCCGCCGGAATGCGGTGACATAGCCATGATTATTCCTCCACTACCGCTTCAACATCGTCAGCGCTCTCCGACGGGCGCCGGTCGCGATCCCGTGGCGGGCGATCGCCTCTATCGCCGCGGTCGAAGCGGTCGCCTCGATCCCCGCGATCGAACCGGTCGCCTCTCTCGCCACGGCGGTCGTCGCGGTCACGGTCGCGCTCAGCCCGGCGCATCATCGCCGAAGGCCCTTCCTCGTGCTCCTCGACCCTGACCGTCAGGTAACGCAGCACGTCTTCGTTCAGGCGCTCCAGCCGTTCGATCTCGTTGATGGCAGCGGGGGGAGCATCGAGGTTCATCAGGGTGAAGTGCGCCTTGCGGTTCTTGCGCAGACGGTAGGACAGGGACTTCACGCCCCAGTATTCGGTCTTGGCGATTGACCCGCCCAGTCCTTCGACCACGCCCTTCAAATGCGCCGTCAATTCTTCGACCTGCTGCGCGCTGGCGTCCTGGCGCGCAAGGTACACGTGCTCATAAAGCGGCATTGATGCCCTTTCCTTCGTTGTCGTCGCTCGCTCACGGCGCGAAGCCCCTCGAACCCTTCGGGAAAGGCTCGAATGCTCTGAAGGCGGGAACACCGGACGCCGGGCCGTTTGGCCCTACCGCACCTTAGCCTGTGCGGCCGTCCGTTCAGCCCCCGGCCGGGGTCGAGCGGAAGACCGGTCTTATATGCAGCCTGTGCGGAAAGGCAAGACGGATCAGGAACGGCGGGGCGGACCGGCCGTGGTCTGGATCAGCTCGGCCAATCGTACCGCAAGTGTTACTCCCTCCCGCATCTGCGAGGCGGTGGCAGTAGCGTCGCGAGGCGCCTGACGCTGTTTTTGCAGTTTGCCGAGCAGGATTTCGAGGCTCCGTGTCAAAAGCCGCCGTCGGAACGCGGGATCCTCGCGCGCTTGGGCGAGTTCGGCCTCGGTGATCGGGGCAAATGGGTCCATCGGGTGCAAGGTTGTAAACAATACCTTTAGGCAAATGCGCCCTGGTTAATTGAGAGTACCCGCTGGGAGTTGTTGCTTTGTTACTGGACCGTGTCCCTTGACACGGCCGGGATGGCGGTATTTCTCGCGCCCCCGAGAGGTAAACGATGACGATCGCTTTCGTTTTTCCCGGCCAGGGCAGCCAGGCGGTCGGCATGGGTAAGGGGCTCGCGGAAACCTTCGCGCCCGCGCGCCAGGTGTTCGATGAAGTTGATGCGGCGCTCGGCGAGAAACTCAGCGACATCATGTGGAATGGGCCGGCGGCGAGTTTAACCCTCACCGAGAATGCGCAACCCGCTTTGATGGCAGTCTCGCTCGCTACGTTGCGGGTTCTCGAAGCCGAGGCCGGTGTCGATTTAAGGCGCGATGTTGCTTTCGTCGCCGGTCACTCGCTCGGTGAATATTCGGCGCTGGCCGCTGCGCAGTCGTTCACGCTTGCGGATGCGGCGCGGCTTCTCCGCATCCGTGGCCGCGCCATGCAAAAAGCGGTGCCGGTCGGTATTGGGGCTATGGCGGCCCTCGTCGGCGTCAAATTCGATGAAGCCAAAGCCATCGCCGCAGAGGCTGCGGCCGTAGGCGTCTGTGCAGCCGCGAACGACAATGGCGGCGGCCAGGTCGTCTTGTCGGGCGAGAAATCGGCCGTCGAAAGCGCCGTCGAAATCGCCAAAGCGCGCGGCGTGAAACGGGCGATGATGTTGCCGGTGTCTGCGCCGTTTCATTGCGCGCTGATGGGACCGGCGGCGGATGCCATGGCGCAGGCGCTTGCCTCGGTCACCGTTAAGCCGCCTATTGTGCCGCTTGTCGCCAACGTGCTGGCGCAGCCGATCAGCGATCCGGCGATAATCGTCCGAAGCCTGGTAGAGCAGGTGACCGGCACGGTGCGCTGGCGCGAGTTGATTGTTTTCATGGCGCAGGCGGGGGTGAACGTGTTTTACGAAATCGGTGCGGGCAAAGTGCTTACCGGCTTGATTAAGCGTATCGCCGAGACCGCCGAAGCATCTTCGATCAGTGCGCCCGAAGATATTGCCAAGTTCAAGACTGCGCGGCTGAACGTTACGCCTTTCGCGAGGACTTGATGTTTGAACTTACCGGTAAGACCGCGTTGATCACCGGAGCATCGGGCCCGATTGGCGGCAGCATCGCGCGCGTTCTGCATGGGCAAGGCGCAGCGGTTGCCGTCTCCGGCACACGGCGCGAAGTTCTCGACCAGCTTGCCGCCGATCTGGGAAGCCGCGTCCATGTCCTGCCTTGCGATCTTTCCGACCGGACCGAGACCGATGCTCTGGTGCCGCGGGCGGAGGAGGCAATGGGTCAGCTCGACATTCTCGTCGCCAATGCGGGTGTGACCAAAGACAATCTTTTCGTGCAACTGCGCGACGAAGAATGGGACCAGGTTATCGCCGTCAACCTCACCGCTACATTCCGCCTGGCGCGCGCCGCCGTGCGCGGCATGATGCGCCGCCGTTTCGGACGGGTCATCGCGATCACCTCGGTAGTCGGCGCGACCGGAAACCCGGGGCAAGCAAACTACGTCGCCGCCAAAGCCGGCCTCACCGGAATGATCAAGTCGATCGCTCAGGAGTACGCCAAGCGCGGCGTCACCGCCAACTGCGTGGCGCCTGGTTTCATCATCACGCCGATGACCGAAAAGCTAACTGACAAACAGCGCGAGGTGATACTCGCGAGGATCCCGGCGAGCCGTGCCGGTAGGGTGGAAGAAGTGGCGGCGGCGGTTGCTTATCTTGCTTCCAGCGAGGCCGCCTATGTGACTGGACAGACGTTGCATGTGAACGGTGGAATGGCCATGATTTGAAGGCCATAGAGGCCGTGACGACGCTGTACCGCCGCGCTAGTCAAGGCTATGGAAGTGTGGTAACCGGACCGTGACTTGGCTGGGGGAACCGCAAAGCCGGAGTGTGGGGAGTGAACGTCCGCCTCTGATTGCTGTCGATCCGCGGCCGTCGCCCAAGAGTTACGAAGACTCGGACGGGGCCGAGACGTAATTGATCGGGCCGCGTTGAAAGAAGAGGTTGGAACGATGAGCGATATTGGCGAGCGCGTGAAAAAGATCGTCGTGGAGCACCTTGGCGTCGAGCCCGACAAGGTGACCGAGAACGCCAGTTTCATCGACGATCTCGGCGCTGACAGCCTCGACACGGTCGAGCTCGTCATGGCCTTCGAGGAGGAGTTTGGTTGCGAGATTCCCGACGACGCCGCCGAGACCATTCTCACCGTGGGCGACGCCATCAAGTTCCTCGAAAAAAACGCGAAGAGCTGATTCCGCGCACGACCTTTCGCTGCTCCTTTGATCGCGCATCTCGGCGCGACGTTAGCGCGACGTTTTGGACGGACACGCGGGGTGACGGCAGGTCCGACCGAGACGGCATCAGCAAAACTGTCGGCCGAGAGTGCAGATCATGAGGCGGGTCGTCGTCACAGGTCTCGGCATGGTGACGCCGCTCGCCAGCGGCGTCGACGAGACCTGGCGTCGCCTGCTGGCATGCAAGAGCGGCATTGGGCGCGTTGACAAGTTCGAAGTCGCCGATCTGCCGTGCAAGATCGCGGGCCAGATTCCTCGCGGCGACGGGTCTGAGGGCACGTTCAATCCCGACCAATGGATGGAGCCTAAGGAACAGCGGAAGGTCGATGACTTCATTCTGTTTGCCATGTGCGCGGCGAAGCAGGCGCTCGACGATGCGAACTGGCACCCCCAGACCTACGAAGATCAGACCACGACCGGTGTCCTGATCGGTTCCGGTATCGGCGGCATTGAAGGTATCGCGGAAACCGCCTTGCTTTTGCGCGACCGCGGTCCGCGCCGCGTATCGCCGTTTTTCATTCCCGGACGGATCATCAATCTCGCCTCGGGCTACGTGTCGATCGCGCACTCGCTGAAAGGCCCCAATCACTCGGTCGTCACCGCTTGCTCGACCGGCGCTCACGCGATCGGCGACGCCGGCAGACTGATTTCGCTGGGCGACGCCGATGTGATGGTGGCCGGCGGGACAGAATCCCCGGTCAGCCGCATTTCGCTCGCCGGATTTGCCGCGTGTCGCGCGCTGTCGACGGGATTTAACGACACGCCCGAGCGTGCGTCCCGGCCTTATGATCGCGATCGCGACGGCTTCGTGATGGGCGAGGGCGCGGGGGCAGTGGTGCTTGAAGAGTACGACCATGCGAAGCGGCGCGGCGCCCGCATCTACGCCGAACTGATCGGCTACGGGCTTTCCGGCGACGCGTTCCACATTACTGCGCCGGCTGAGGATGGCGATGGTGCGCTTCGCTGCATGAAGGCCGCGATTAAGCGAGCCGATATTTCGCCTGCCGACATCGATTACATCAATGCGCACGGCACCTCGACGCCGATCGGCGACGAGATTGAACTAAAAGCCGTGGAGCGGCTCGTTGGCAATGCCGCCGGCAACATCAGCATGTCATCGACCAAGTCTTCGATCGGTCATCTGCTCGGGGCGGCCGGCACCGTCGAGGCGATCTTCTGTTTGCTCGCGCTTCGCGATCAGGTGGTGCCGCCCACTCTCAATCTCGATAACCCTTCCGTCGCCACCGCCATCGACCTCGTGCCGCGTAAACCGCGCGAGCGGTCCGTCAACGTTGTGCTTTCGAACTCGTTCGGATTTGGCGGCACCAACGCTTCGCTGGTATTTCGCCGGGTGATCAACTAGTGCCGCGCTTCACCGTCCCGCCATATTTGCTCCGCACTCGCTTGCGATTCAGCGTATGCGCATTGCCTTCTGCGGCGGCGGGGAGGCGCCGTGCATTGGCTCACCGGGTGGGGAATAACCCTTTACCGTTCATGGCGCGTGCAAAAACGGATTTACGGCGGTGACGGAGTCAGATTCACCTCCGCCTCCACCGCCAAAGGGCGGTCAGCGCCCGGCGGTGCCGCCGCGTGTCGCTCCGGCCCCTCAAGCGAACGGTTCAAAAGCCCCACCGGCCGCACCACAAGCCGGGAAGCAACCTTCTCCGGCGTCCACACCGATACCTCAAGCAAAGGCGCCGCAGACGCCAAGCGCGCAACCAAGCACACCTACGGCGAAGCCAACCGCAGCACCGGCACAGAGGCCGCGTCCGGTCGCCGCGGGTGCAGAGAAGACCGCCTCGAGTGCGCCAAAGCCGCAGCCGGTCGACGGGACCGCCAAGGCACCGATTGTTTCGCCAGCAGTGCCGCGTGCTCCGGCCGCCACAGCGGCTGTTCGGCCCGTGAGCACCAACGGCCAAAATGCGCGCGGCCCCGCGGCGTCTTCGGCGGCAGCCGCAAAGGCTGCGCAAGGCCCGGGCGAACCGTATCCGCCTATTTCCCAACGGCCGGTGACGGCAAATAGCGCGGCTTCGACTAGTGCTAAAACGCAACGGCCGATCACGCCGCGCAGCCCGCGAACCGCGCTCGAACCGGATACCGTTCAAATACCGACTCGCCGCTCCAAGAGTGCGCGGCATCCTTTCGTCATTGTCGGCAACGCCATTCTCAGCGTCTTCGTCCTGGTAGCGATCACCGCCGGCGCGGCGCTGGTCATTGGCAAACAGCGGTTCGATGCTCCGGGACCGCTGCCGGAGAACCGCATCGTCAATATTCCGCGCGGCTCGGGTATTCACGACATCGCCGATGTTCTTGTCAGCGAGGGGGTGATCGATCAGCCTTGGGTTTTCGTCGGCGGCGTGTTCGTGCTCAAGGCGCGCGAAGATCTCAAAGCCGGCGAGTATCAGTTCAAGGCGCATGCGAGCTTGCGCGACGTGGTCGCGACGATCGTTGAAGGTCGCGTAGTGACCCATCAGTTCACGATGCCGGAAGGCCTGACTTCCGAGCAGATCGTCGCGCGGCTGCTGGACGACCCGGTCTTGGTCGGAAATATCAAAGAAGTGCCGCGTGAGGGGAGCCTGTTACCGGATACCTACAACTTCACCCGCGGCGTCACGCGCGAGCAGATGATCCAGCGCATGCAACAGGCGCAACAGCACCTGTTGAAAGAAATCTGGGATCACCATTCTCCCGATCTGCCGATCAAAACGCCCGATCAACTCGTGGTCCTTGCTTCACTGGTCGAGAAGGAAACCGGGAAGCCGGAGGAGCGCACCCGCATCGCCGCGGTATTCGTCAACCGGCTGAAACAGAAAATGCGGCTGCAATCCGACCCGACCATCATTTATGGGCTGGTCGGCGGCAAGGGTACGCTGGGTCGGCCGATCATGAAGAGCGAGATCGAACAGCCGACGGCCTACAACACTTACCAAATCGACGGATTACCGCCGGGGCCGATCGCCAACCCTGGCCGCGCATCACTCGAGGCTGCGGCCAATCCGGCACGTACCCGCGAGCTTTATTTCGTCGCCGACGGCACCGGCGGGCATGCATTCGCGGAGACCTACGAACAGCACCAGAAGAACGTCGCGCGGCTACGCTCGATGGAGGGTGACCAAAAGGATGCGGCGCCTGCCGATGCCCAATCGGCGTCAGCGCCGCCGCAGCCGGCGCCGGCGCCCCCACCGCCGCAACCTCGTCGCTCTTCGAGCCGCCACACTCAAAACCCGCAGCCGGCGCATTAGGGGAAAACGCGGCCTTTGCTCGCCGGCCCTTTGACTCGCCCACGGCTTATCGGCATCGCCCTTGTGACTACGGAAACCCGCCGCTAAGTTCGGCGCGAATTCTTCGCAATGCATCCACCGGGGAAACGCATTCAATGTCGCTGTCGAGCATGACGGGCTTTGCTCGCGGCCATGGTGTCAGCGGTTCTTACGCTTGGGCCTGGGAAATCAAGTCGGTCAACGGCAAAGGTCTTGATCTGCGGCTTCGACTGCCGCCTGGGTGGGATGCGATCGAAGTGCCGGTGCGGGCCCAGGCTGCGGAAAAGCTTGCGCGCGGGTCCGTCCAGGCGGGCTTGACGCTCGAACGCACCGGTATCGTGCCGGTCGTGCGCATCAACACTGCAGTGCTGGAATCAGTTTTGACGGCGGTGCGGCAGCTCGCGCGGCGGATCGAGGCCTCACCGCCGTCGCTCGACGGGCTGTTAGCGCTGAAGGGGGTGATCGAGGTCGGCGACGCCGAGGAGAACGAACAGGAGAAGCGAAGCGCCGAGGCGGCCGTCATCGCCGGCTTCGCCGAGACCATTGCTGCTCTTATCGATATGCGCCGTCACGAGGGCACGGCCCTCGGCAACGTGCTGGCGGCACGGCTCGCCGATATTGCGGCGCACGTGGAACGTGCCGAGCTCTCGCCCGGCCGGCGGCCTGAAACCATTCGGGCGCGGCTCGCCGAACAGGTCGCGGCGTTATTGACGCAGTCCGATCGATTCGATCCTGACCGGCTGCATCAAGAAGCGATCCTGATCGCGACGAAGGCCGACGTGCGCGAGGAGCTTGACCGCCTTACCGCGCATCTGGCTCAGGCCCAGCTTTTGATCGGCCAGGGAGGACCAATCGGACGCCGACTGGATTTTCTCGCCCAGGAGCTTAATCGCGAAGCCAATACGCTGTGCGCCAAAGCCAACGATGTCGAGCTCACCAATATCGGCTTGGAGCTCAAAGCTGCGGTGGAGCAGTTTCGCGAGCAAGTGCAGAACGTGGAATAGAGTATGGCGCGCGGTCAGAAAAGCCGAACCAGCATCGCGCGGCGCGGTCTCATGTTCGTGTTATCGTCGCCCTCGGGTGCCGGCAAGACGACGTTGGCGCGAATGTTGCTTAAGGCCGATCGCAATGTCGAGCTGTCGGTGTCGGTGACGACGCGGCCGAAGCGCCGCGGCGAGATCGACGGACGCGATTATCATTTCACCGACATCGCCCGCTTCAGGGCCATGGTGAAGACCGGCAAGCTGCTGGAGTGGGCCGAAGTCTTCAATCATCGCTACGGCACGCCACGCCCGCCGGTAGAGAAGGCATTACGAGCCGGTCGCGATGTGCTGTTCGACATCGACTGGCAGGGCACGCAACAGCTTCGCGAGAAGGCCCGCGACGATCTCGTCAGCGTCTTCATCCTGCCGCCCACGGCGAAGGAACTGGAGCGAAGACTGCAACGCCGTGCCCAAGACAGTCATGACATTATCGGTGCGCGTATGGCCAAGGCTGCGGGTGAGATGAGTCATTGGCCGGAATATGACTATGTCATCGTCAATCGCGATATTGACAAGGCGTTTGCCGAAGTGCGGGCCATTCTGGCGGCGGAGCGGCTCAAGCGCGAGCGGCAGATCGGTCTTTCCAGCTTCGTACGTGAGCTCCAGGCGAAGCTATAGGATCAAGCAGGATTTTCATCGGATGTTACAGTCAACTCATGAGGTGAACGTTACGCGGCTTATTGACGAAGGACGCGTGACCCCTTTTCAGATTGCCACGATAGTCTTCTGTGCTCTGATCAATTTGTTTGATGGCATAGATACCCAGTCCATCGGCGTCGCCGCGCCGTTCATCGCCGACGCGCTCGGCATGAAAATCGCCAGTTTTGGACCGATCTTTTCGTCGGCGCTGGTGGGAGCGACGATAGGCGCCGCGTCGTTTGGCCCGCTCGCGGACCGGCTCGGGCGCAAGACTCTTCTGATCATCGCCGCGGTGCTGATCGGGATCTTCACCATTCTGACCGCCACGGCAACATCGGTGCCGATGCTAATGACGTTTCGGCTGCTCGCCGGGCTCGGACTTGGCGGCGCGACGCCGTGCTTCATCGCGCTGACTTCGGAATATGCGCCGGCGCGACTGCGCGCCGCGATCGTGACCCTGATGTGGTCGGCGTTTCCACTCGGCGGAATGATCGGCGGGCTGTTGAATTCATATCTGCTGACGCGGATGGGATGGCAGGCGATCTTTTATATCGGCGGCGTCGTGCCGCTCGTGATTGCCGTCGTGCTGTTCTTCTATCTGCCGGAATCGATCAAGTTTCTGCTGACCCGCCGTAACGACACCGATGCGATCCGAAAGATAATCGCGCGCTTCCGGTCGCCGCTGGTCAGAGAAGACTCGCATTTTATTATTGAGGAGAAACAGCTGCCGGGAGCATCCATTCGGCATCTTTTCAGTGAGGGCCGAATGCCGGGTACGCTGCTGTTGTGGGTGCCGTTCTTCATGGGCTTCGGCGTGCTCACGGTCGTGACACTGTGGACGCCGGCGTTGTTGCGGCTCAACGGCATCTCTCCGGCCAACACCGCCTTTGTGATCGCCTTCAACGGTCTGGGTGCCTTCATTGGCCAGTCGACCGCCGGGAGGTTGATGGAGCGCTTCGGAATCTTGCTCGTGCTGTTTCCGGCATTCCTGCTCGGAACCGCGGCGACGATCGGATTGGGTTATGGCGCTTCGTCGGTCGCGCTTGCGGCAACGTTCATCGGTCTGGTCGGTCTGTTCATGGGACTTGGGACGGCCGGCGCGATTGCGCTGTCCGCACTGATCTATCCCACGCCAATTCGTTCCACCGGGGTCGGCTGGGGCATGGCCATGGGTCGGTTCGGTCAGATTGTCGGTCCGCTGATTGCGGGCTCGCTCCTTGGCGCCGGGTGGACTGCGGATAAAATTATGATCGTCATCGCTGGCGCCGGACTGATCGCCGCAATTTTCATCGTGCTCTTTCGATTGTGGTACGTCAGCCGTCGAGGCGATCAGCAATCTGCGGATGAAATGACCGGCAAGACGGCGATCCCTACGTAATACGCATTTTCGGCGCGCCACCAATTCTCGGTGTCGCTGAAGTCCTTAAGCTGACAGGACGGTGCGGCCGACGATGCGGCCGGAGCGTAAATCATCCAGCGCCGCCTGCGCCTCCCCGAGCGGGCGATCGCGGGTGGGAATCGGCGCGATCTTTCCCGAGCGTGCCAATTCGAGCAGCTCACGCGCCTCTGCGAGCGTCCCGGTGAGCGTGCCCTCGATCGTCATCGCTTTGATGCCAAACATGGCGGCGGCGATTGAGAAGTTGCCGCCAAGAAGCCCCGTCACCACGACCTTGCCACCACGCGCAAGCAATCCGGTGGCGAATTGCAGCGACTTGTCGGAGCCGACAAAATCGCAGATCGCAAGCAGCCCGCCGCCGGTCGCCGCCATCACGGCCTTGCGTGCTTGAGGGTCGGACGGGTCATAGGCTTGCGCCGCACCGGCTGCGAGTGCGGTTTGGCGCTTATCGGAGTCGATATCGGCAACGATCGGCGGGGTGCGAAATAGAGCCCGCGCAATGGCAAGTCCCATCATGCCGACGCCGCCCAATCCGACGAGCAGCACCGGACCGCGCTCCGGCCGGTTGGTGTGCCTCTTGAGCGCCGCATAAGCAGTCAAGCCCGAGCACATCAACGGTCCGGCAAAGTCCGGCGACAGCGGTGCATAGTCGAGGAGGTAGCGCGGGTGCGGTACGATCACGTGGGTGGCGAAGCCGCCATCGACGGCGATGCCGAGATGGCGATGGTTGGAGCACAGGTTTTCTTCGCCCGCGAGACATGCCGGGCAGATACCGCACCCGATCCACGGATAAACCGCCACCCGATGGCCAATGACCGCGTCCTTGGCTTCGTCGCCCGCGCTCTCGATGACGCCAGCGATCTCATGCCCGAGCGTGAACGGCAGCGCGCGTCCGGCAGTTACGTCGAGTTTTTTGTCGCCGCCTAGCGAGAAATAACCGTCCTGCAAGTGGAGATCGGAATGGCATACGCCGCAGCGCTCGATGCGGACCAGCACTTCGGTGCCGCGCGGCGCGGGGCGGTCCACGATGGTTTCGCAGAGCGGTTGTCCGTAGGCAACGAGCGACTGGCGGTGCATTTTAGTCATGGTGGCTACCTCCTGCGGCATCAGGCATCGGCATCATGCCCGAGAGTGCGATGGGCGGCGAGAGCCCGCGCCAGCGATGCAAAACCGGCCACCGAGATGTCTTCGGCGCGCGCCGTCGGGCTTAGCCCTGCAGTCGCGAGGAGTGCCGGAACATCGACATTCAGCGAGCGCAGGCTTTGACGCAGCATCTTGCGGCGCTGCCCGAACGCGGCCTGCGTTGCGGTTTCGAGAAGCTTACGATCGCAAGGGAGCGGCTGCGCCCGCGGCAACAGGCGGACCAGCGAGGATGTAACTTTTGGCGGCGGGACAAACGCGGAAGGGCTAATGTCGAACAGGATTCGCGCCTCGCAACGCCATTGAGCCAGCACGGACAGCCGTCCGTAGCTTTTTGAGCCGGGCGCCGCCACGATGCGTTCGGCGACCTCGCGCTGGAACATAAGTACGGCGGCCTCGTACCAAGGCGGCCACGGCTCGAGCGTGACCCACAAGACCAACAGCGCCGTGGCGATGTTGTAGGGCAGGTTGGCGACGATACGCACCGGGCCGCGCTCGAGATGCGAGCGCGGATCGAACGTAAGCGCATCTGCCGCGACGATCTCAAGCCGGCCACGATAGTGGTCGGCAATTTCCTCCAAAGCCGCAATGGCGCGCGCATCGCGCTCGATCGCAATCACCCGGGCGGCGCCGAGAGCCAGCAGCGCGCGTGTGAGGCCGCCTGGTCCTGAACCGATTTCCAGCACAGTCACCCCTGCAAGCTCTCCCGCCGCGCGCGCAATCCGCGCGGCGAGATTGAGGTCGAACAGGAAATTCTGTCCGAGCGACTTCTTGGCGATGAGACCGTGCCGGCGAATGACTTCGCGCAACGGCGGCAGGCCGTCGGGCGCAGCGGTCACGATGCGGGAAGGGCTGCCAGAGTGTCCGCCGTCGCCAGCCGTGCCGCCAGCCGCAGCGCCGCAACCAGACTTGTCACGTCGGCGGCACCGGTGCCGGCGATATCGAAGGCGGTACCGTGGTCTGGCGAGGTTCGCACGAACGGAAGTCCGAGTGTGATGTTGACGGCATGGTCAAAGGCGAGCGTCTTGATCGGGATGAGCGCCTGGTCGTGATACATGCACAAAGCCACGTCGTAGGTCGCGCGCGCCGCCTCGTGGAACAACGAGTTCCGCCGGAAGCGGGCCCCGGGCATCAATACCGTCGGCAACAAGGCGGGCGACCGCAGGTGCAACGATGGTTCGGTCTTCTTCGCCAAGCGCACCACTCTCGCCAGCATGGGGGTTTAGCCCGGCGATCGCGAGACGCGGCCGCGCAAAGCGAAATCGTGACGCGAGGTCACGTGCCACGATACGTCCGGTTTCGACCACGAGGCCGGTTGAAAGATGCGCGAAGATCTCTCGCAGCGGCAGGTGGATCGTCACCGGCACGACGGCGAGTTCGGGCGACCACAACATCATGACCGGCCGCAGCGTCTTGCCCGTCGCTTCCTGCACCAGCGTCGCCAAAAATTCGGTGTGGCCGGGTTCAGCAAAACCCCAATTGTAGAGCACGTTTTTGGCCACCGGGTTGGTGACGACCGCGGCGGCGGCTCCCGCCATGACATCGGCGACCGCGCGGCGAATGGAAGCCACGGCCGCGGGAGCGCTCGATCGGTCCGGATGGCCTGGCTCGGCGCTAATCGCGATGTCGAGGGGAGCTACCGGCAAAGCGGATGGGAAAGTAGCGGCCGCGGCCGACGGCTTCGCGGTCGCAATCGGAACATCGACACCTAGCCGATCGGCGCGACGGCGGAGAAAATCGGGGTCGCCGACGACGTAGAATGGCGGAACCTTGAGTTCGGCGCGCCGATGCCAGACAGCAAGGGAAAGGTCGGGGCCGATTCCTGCCGGCTCGCCGATGGTCAAAGCCAATGGCTGCACGATTTCGCTTCTGCCGCCTATTTGTCTTCCGGCATCTTGTATTCGATCATCGCCGCACGCCGCAAACTTTCAAGATATTGTTTGGCTTTTGCGCCGAACCTTTGCTGCAGCATTTGATCGCGGATCTCGCGCATTTCCGGCGTCTCGGATTTGGTCTCTCTCTTGGCGCAGATCGCAAACATCTGAACGCCTTCTGCCGTCGTCTCCGGCGGCGTCAGGTGACCGACCGCCGTGGTGTTGAGAATCTCGCGCAATTGCTGCGCAAGGTCGGCGGAATATTTCGACACCTGATCGCGCACGGCGACATCTTCGAGCGCGCGGGCAAAAGCAACCCCATCGTTGCAGTTCTGAAATCGGGCGCGCAGGGCTTCGGCATCACGCTTGCGGGCTTCATACGCCGTTTCCGGCGAACCGCGCGGCACGATGAATACGACCGGCCGCATGATGTACTCATAGCCCACGTCGTTCTTTTCTTTTTCGGGTTTTTGCAGGAGTTGCGCTTCGACGTCTTTGTCCCTGATCTCGAGGCTTGCCTTGTAGCGTCCGCGTACAAGGTTGGTCCAGGAAAGCTGCGCCCGCAGTCGCCGCTTTAAGGTATCGTCGCTGGCGCCGCCGGCGACGAGCAATTGGGTCAGCTTCTGCGCGTCGATCCCCATCCGGGTTGCGACGCCCGCATAGGAGCTTTCTACTTCCGAGTCCGGGACATCGATGCTGAAGCGCTTGGCCTCGTTCACTTCCAGAATTTCATCGATGAGGCTGTCGAGCGCTTCCTTGCGTGAAGCCACTTTCTTGGTGCTCAGCTGAATGAACTTGGCGCGATGCTCAACGTCGAGGTTCGTAATAGGCGTGCCGTTTACCAACACAACGACCTGCTGCGCGCACGCGACCGAAGGAACCGCAAGCGTCAGCGCGGCGACGACCAAGGCTGCAGCGACAGCCTTGCGGCGGCAATGGGACGGGTTAGGCATGATCACCTCTTGTCTCATCGTAACGGGTACGGCCGTCTTCTCCTTCCAGCTCCCAGTTCGGTTGGCGCAATATAGCGTCGTTCCGAAGAACTCAGAATGCACTCGTTCCCGAGGCTAATACGTTGGGCCCGAGCGTGCGCAAGCTGAACTGAAACATAACCGTGTTGTTCAGAGTGGGTGTTGTTCCGGTATAAATATACGACGAGATGTAGTTCAGCGACACAAGGAGACAATCGTCAGTATAACCTACGCCAAACCGGGTCTGCTCGAATTGATTAACGGCAAGATCGTACCGGAGCGAGCCCAACAGGACCCAGTTCTGCGTAACCTTGACCGCGGCTCCGGCGAGCACTTCCTCCCGTCGGGTCAGGAACCCGATTTCGGGTTGTGGCGCGTAGTCACCGTACATCAACTCGAATGTCCAGCGATCGAAGTTGGCGCGGGTTTCGAACTCGAGCCGCTCAGGCGTCCATGGCGCTACGTTTTCGCCGAGCCCCGGATCGTACCCGCCGGAGGAGAAACGCGCGTGCGCGATGAATGAGAAGACCTGGTTCGGCTGATACATCAGTCGTCCGACGTAATCGGATATGGTCTTGTCGAGCCCGCTTTCCGCGCCAGTATTAATGAGGTCGGCTGCGGCAAAGGAGTTCACGCCATAAATCTGATAAGACTGTCCGAACAGGGCATTGAACGAGCCGGCGCCGTTGACCTGAGCGGTGTATTCGAAACCGGCATTGACGCGGCCGCCGCCTTCGACGCGGTCCCAGCCCGAGAATTTATCGATCGAGAACAGATTGCTGTCGCTGAAGACGACGCTCTGAGCATCCTCATTCGGCCATCGACCGATCTGGGTCTCGTTCGGCCGCAGGATCAGTTGTGCGATCGGCTCGATGGTCTGCGTACCCCACGGCTCGACGTCGATGAGGGGGTAGCGATATTCGACCCCGATGTCGGGCATGGCACGCGCGAGCTCGCTGCTGCCGGGATTTATGAAGTTCGAGGTGCCCGCCTGGTTTTCAATATCGAGCTGCGCAACGTCGCCGCGCACGCCGAAGAACGGCGTGATCATTTGGCCGTTATCGGTGACAAATGTGCGCCGCCAGTCGAGTTCGCCGGACGCCCGCGAATAGGTTCCGGCAATGCCGCGCAGCAGACAGTTCGAGCGCGTCATCTCAACCGGATTGTTTGACGTGCAAAGGTTGTTGGTGGCCGCATTCTGGTTGATGGCGTCGAATTCCGCTTGCTGGCGCGTCAGGCTCGTCAGGTTGAATTTGTAGCTCAGCTCGCCGCCCCACACCGACTGCGGAACGGCGTTGGAGTAATCAAGGACCGGGTGGATAACTGGAATCTCCGCCTGGATGTCCTGGCCGGAGAAGCCGTAGTAGTAGACCGTGCGGATATCGAAATAGCTGCGGTCCCCGGCGCCGGTAAGGTAAAGCTGCGAGACGCCTTCGGTGGCTACACCGGTGTGGAACGGATCAAAGCCACTGAGAAATTGCCCGAGCTGATAGTCGTAGAGGAACTCGGGGTCGGTCATCAGCAGTCCGGTCCATCCCCACACCCATTTGTCGGTCAACGCAAACTGGCCCGCGGTCTGGATTGCACCGCGGAACGTATTGGCGGTTGGGCTGTCGGCGCCGTCGCGAGCAGCGAAATAACCCGGGTCCTGCTGAAAAATGCCGGCGGCCTTGATCGAGTATGACCCGTCCATCAAACGCTGGCGCCAAGCTCCCTGAAACAACTCGCCTTGTTTCGTCGTCGCGGTCACCCCAAATGTCACGTCGTAGCTTGGTGCCAGCGCCCAGAAATAATCGACTTCGGCGCCGCCGCCGTATGCGGTGCCGTAAGTGAAGGTCGGATAAAGAAAGCCGCTCTTGCGCGTGACCGATGGATCAGGCGACGACAAGAACGGAAAATACATCAGCGGCACGCCGAAAAACTCGACACGGGCATCCTCGAAATAGAGCATCTTCTCGCTGTTATCGTGGATGATCCGGGCGGCCTCGACCTGCCACAACGGCGGCTTTTTCGGATCGTCCTTGCACGGCTGGCATGCGGTGTAGACGCCATTTTCCATCACCGTGTAGTTGCCTTTGACGCGGTCGGCGCGGCTGGCGGCAAACCGCGTATCGTCGACGGTCTCGAGGCGGAGCGAATCGACGAAGCCGTCACGGTAGTCCTGGGTCAAATCCATGAACTGGCCGTACGTGATCTTGCCGTCGGCCTCGGTCATTCGGACGTTGCCGCGCGCCTGCAGACGCTTGGTCTTCTGATAGTACACGACTTCGTCGGCTTCGACCGTTGCGCCGTTGTAGTACAGCTGGACATTGCCGACAGCCGAAACTGTGTTGTTGGTGTAGTCGTATCGGATCTCGGTCGCCTGCACGAGCATCGGCGCATCGGACTCGTTTGCCGGCGGCTTTGGCTGCGTTGGTCTTTCGGGGAAATGCAGCAGATTCTGGGCCGATGCAGGCGCGGCCATGTGCAGCTGGCAGGCGGCAAACGCCAATAGTGCAGCGACAAACGCTATGCCGACCCGAACGCCACCGCTGACGCCAGGCCGGAAACGGCCGAACGCACGCGCCACTAACCGTCCTCCTGGTGTAACAGCACAACGAAACCAGTAAGACTACCGACCACTACCGGAATCCATGCCGCCATGACCGGCGACATAAGTTCCGATTTGCTCATGTCCTCCGTGAACTTTGACAATACGAACAGCAGAAAGCCGGCCGAAATTCCGCCCAGCACCATCTTTTGCACGCCGCCGAAACGAAAGAAGCGCAGGCTCACCGACGCGGCGAGCAATACCATCGCGGTGAGCAGAAACGGACGCGACAACAATTGCTGGTATTGCAGACGATAGCCCGCGGCCACCAGCCCCGCTCGCTCCGCCAAATCGATGTAGAAGGGAAGTTCCCAGAACGGGACGGTTTCCGGTGTAGCAAAGCTTTCCCGCACTTGGGCGAGGGTCAAATTTGTACCGATGCGGTAGTTGTCTCGGACGACGGATGGATTGCCGTTCGAATAGATGTGCGCGTCCTCAAACAGCCAATAGCCTTGTTCCAGGGAGGCGTTCTTCGCCTCAATTCGCTCCCGAAATTGGCCGGAATTATCGAACGTAAATACGGTGACGCCGCCGAGTTTCGAGCCTTGCTCGCGGCTCGACTTGGCGTTGATGATGGCGGCTCCGTCGGCGCTCTTCTGACGTACCCAAAAGCCCCCTGAACTGCCGCCCTGCAGTGCCGCGGATGGAAGCTCGCCCATCATCTCGGCTTCGAGGCGCTTGGAGCGTTCGTGCATCACCGCGGCGAGCGGGTTGTAGAGCGTGGTGGCGGCCACGCCAAACAAAAACGCAGCGACCATAGCCGGCGCTACGAACTGCCAGGCGGAAACGCCAGCTGCCCGCGCCACGACCAGTTCGAGCCGGCGGGAAAGCGTCAGGTAGCACGACATCGCTCCAACCAGCACCGCGAACGGCAGGATGCGCTCCGACAGCTGGGGAACGCGAAAAATAGAAATCTCGGCAAGCACCCAGGCCGTGGCGTGTGGCCAGTCCGAGCTGCGGCGCAACAGCTCGACGTAGTCGATCATCGCGGCAAGCGCCACTACGCCGAAGAATGTGCCGACGACGGATTTGAGAAAGCGAAATCCGAAATAGCGTGACAGCGTACCCGTCAACATCGCGCGCGCCTCAACTCGCCGTCGCTCGCGCGAAGCGTTCGGTAAGCGCGGTTGCGATTTTGGAAACTGCCAAGGCTGGCTCGATCGCTCGTCCCCGCGATATTTGCCACAGGCCGGCGGCAATCGCGCCGAAGAGCGCGACATATTGCACCGCGAGTACACTCGGGGTGTGCACGCCGATGATCACGCTGAGAAAGCCGACGAGGCGCAGCAGTGACACCGTACCGATCAGACTCAGTGCCGCGAGCGCGCGGCTCTGCCGGGTCGTCTGCGGCGGGCCAAGGAAAGTGTAAGCAAGGATGACGAACGCCAGCGGATAAAGCGGGGTGGCAAGGCGGTCGTGGAGTTCTGACCGGTACTCACCCGGTTGCGCCACATATAGCGGGTCATCCGGCGCCGGCCACATCAGTTCCCAAATGTATTTCTCCCGTGTGTTGTAGACCACGGTATGGGGTCCAGCGGCAAACTTTGAAAGATCGAAGGCGTACCGGTCAAACGTTACGATGCGCGGATCGCTCTGGCCGGGCTCGAGACGCTGAACGCTGCCCTTCTCAAGCACGAGGAACGAGCCGGTGTCGTTCTTCACGATTTCACCCTGCTCAGCGAGATAGGTGGCATGTTCCTTGGGATCGCGACGATCATCGAGGAAGATGCCGACCAGCAATCCGTTGGGACGCCGATCGGCGATGTGGAAAGTAAGGTTACCGCCTATGGTTGCGAAACGACCAGGCTGAACGATGTTGCTGAGGATGTCGGCGCGAACCTGGGTGGCCCAATCGCGCAGTTCACGGAGACTTAGCGGCGAAATGTAGATCGCGATGGCCGAGACCAGGAGCGAAACCACCAACGCCACGCCGATGAATGGACTGAGCAGGCGCCACGGCGAGACGCCGGCGGCGTTCATCACGATGATCTCGGAATCGGAACTGAGCTTGTTGAGAATGTGGGCAACGGCGAGCACGAGCGAAATCGGCGCAATCATCATCACCAGGAGCGGAATCAGCAGTCCGGTGATGCCGACGAAGACGAAAACCGTTTGGCGCTGGCTGGTGATGAGATCGAATTCACGGATGGCTTGCGTGAACCACATCACAATGGTCAGGCTGACGCAGGTAATCAGAAATGCACCCAGCGAGGTGCGGAACATATAGCGGCCGATCGACCCCATCGGACGTGACATCCCCACTGACGGGCCCCGCGGCCGCGCTCGGCTCCCCATCGAAGGCGATTGCCACCTCCCAAGCCGAGTTCCCGTAATACGCAAGCAATTTCATGCGTTCACAAAATGGCCTCGCCAAGGCAATTCCATTGAAATTCCAAAGCTAACGGTTGCTGAGGGTTAATACATTCTATCCAAGCGAGCCGGGTGGCCGGACCCGCACGCGCAAGAAGGCGCTTTGCACGTTTGCGCCGTCCGGTTCATATGACGGGCCAAGCGCCGGGGAATCCGGCCAACAGGAATTCGGATCATGCCCGAACTCAAGATCAGCTTCACATCATTTGACCGCTTGCGCGGAGTTCTGGTTACGTTCTGTGGAGAGCACCTCAAGTTCGGGCCAGCGACTCAAGAAGATTCTAGCGCCGATCAGCGATCACCTGCGCCGCGCCGCGGCTGCGGATCGGTTCACCGGAAAAAGCGGATCGACTCTCGACATCATTGCGCCAGCGGATCTCAACGCGCCGCGTCTGGTCGTGGTCGGCATTGGCAAGGAGCGAGACTTGAAAGATCGCGATCTTGTCAGACTGGGCGGTGTCGCCATCGGCGCAGTGCCCGGCGCTGCCGCGCAGGCGACGATTGTGACCGAATTTGCGGCGGGCGCGCTTAAGGGCGATCAGATTGCCGGTCTGGTACTGGGCGCTCGTCTGCGTGCGTACAGCTTCGATCGCTATAAGACCAAGCGCAAGGAAGGCGAGGAGCGGCCGACCAAGGTCGAGGTGAATTTCGCCTGCGCCAACCCGCTCGCCGCCGAAAAGGCCTGGGCAAGCACCGTGGGGCTCGCCGACGGTGTCGTGCTGGCGCGTGACCTCGTCAACGAGCCGGCCAACGTACTCTATCCGGGAGAGTTTGCTCGCCGCGCGTCCGACTTGCGAAAACTCGGTATCCTGGTCGAGGTTCTTGACGTGGCGGCGATGAAGAAACTCGGCATGAGGGCGCTCATCGCCGTGGGCCAGGGCTCGGCGCATGAATTGAAGGTCATGGTCATGCGGTGGAACGGCGGCAAACGCGGCGCCGACCCGGTAGCGTTCATCGGCAAGGGTGTGTGCTTCGACAGCGGCGGCATTTCGATCAAGCCGGCGCAAGGCATGGAGGACATGAAAGGCGACATGGCCGGAGCCGCTTGCGTCGTCGGGCTGATGCGGGCGCTCGCTTCGCGCAAGGCCAAGGTCAACGTCGTCGGCGCCATCGGGCTTGTCGAGAATATGCCCGACGGCAAGGCGCAGCGGCCAGGCGACATTGTCACAACGATGTCGGGACAGACCGTCGAAGTCATCAACACCGACGCCGAGGGCCGCCTCGTGCTTGCCGACGTGCTGCACTACGTCAACAAACGATTCAAACCGAGATTCATGATCAATCTGGCAACTTTGACTGGCGCCATCATCGTGGCGCTCGGGCAGGAGTACGCCGGCATGTTCTCCAACGACGACAAGCTCGCCGAACGTTTGACGAAGGCAGGAGAGGCGACCGCCGAGCGGGTGTGGCGCATGCCGCTCGGGCCGGAGTACGACAAGATGATCGATTTCGAAATTCGCCGACATGAAAAATACCGGCGGGCGGTATGGTGGCTCGATCACCGCGGCGCAATTTCTGCAGCGGTTCGTGAACAAGACGCCATGGGCGCATCTCGACATTGCCGGCACCGCGCTCGGCTCGCCACAGACCGATATCAACAAGAGCTGGAGTTCCGGCTGGGGCGTGCGCCTGCTCGACCGTCTTGTCGAGGATTATTACGAACGCTGACGGCGGCACTCTCTCGGCAAAGTCGAACGATGACTGAAATTCTATTTTATCAGCTCAAAGGCCAAACGCCGGAGCAAGTGCTGCCGGCGCTATTACACAAGTCGCTCGAGCGCGGCTGGCGCGTCGTCGTGCAGGGCTCGTCGGAAGAACGCATCGAAGCGCTCGACGCGCATTTGTGGACCTGGCGCGACGACTTATTTCTGCCGCACGGGACCTGGCGCGATAACGAAGCGGCCCAGCAACCCATCCTGCTAACCCTTCACGAGCATAATCCCAATGGTGCTGGGGTGCGATTTCTCATCGAGGGTGCGGCGATGCCCAGCGACGCCAAGGCTTATGAACGCCTCGTGCTGTTGTTCGACGGCGACGACGCCGAAGCGCTTGACGCCGCGCGAGCGCGTTGGAGCGAGGCAAAATCCGCGGGTTTTGAAGTGACTTATTGGCAAGCTGACGAAAACGGCGGCTGGCGGCGACAAGGCTAAAACGCGGCCGCAAGCTTGGTCGCAAGACCTCCTTGCATGTCATTGAGTGAATGACCATTTATAGTGTAGGGCTTGGCGATCGTAAGGCCCGTCTGGCGACACTAAATTTTTTGCTCAAGTCGCTGTTTGGCTATATAGTAGTTCTATGAATACACGTTCAGTGAAGAGTAAGCCTGTAAAGGCAACCCGCAGTCCAGGTGTTCGAAAGGCTGTTTCGCGGCAGATTTCGGGCAATCAGGAGCCTATCAACGCCGTCAAAATAGCGAGCGTCAGCGTCGCCGAAGTGACGATGCGCGCGCCGTTGTTGCGCGCCCATAAATTCCGCGTCGGACAAACGGTCCTGTACACCTCGAGCCCGATCAGCCGTCCTGGTGCGAGCGGCACTTACAAGGTGGTCAAGCTATTGCCGTCCGACGGAGACGACTATCAGTACCGGATCAAAAATTCCGGCGAAGCCTTTGAGCGCGTGGCCAAAGAAAGCCAGCTCGAGGTCGATCACTGAAAGTCGGGCGGTCGTTTGCCGAGATTTGTTGAGACTCAACGCTCGTTGAAGCTGACGGCTTGACGGTTTCAGACACGCGGCTGGAGTCAAGAAGGGCTCTGGGCCATACTTGGCCTTTCGCCAAGTAGCGTTCTCGACGGTACCGGGGTGGGTTGATGCTCGGCGTTGATCCTGAAGTCGGAACTTCGGCATTGCGGTTATGGGTGACTGCCGGAGCTGCGGCACTGCTGTTTTTGTTCTGCATGCTGGCGTTGTTTCGGCCGCAAGCGAGCCTGCCGTGGCGCGTCGGTCTCGTCGTGCTTGGCGCGATATTTGGCGCTGCGATTGCGTGGGCTTCGGTCGACTATTCCACATCGGGCAATCCCAGCCCTGATCGCCGGGCGCTTGAACGGCGGTTGGACGAACTTAGCGCGCTGGCGCTGGCTCCCGGGTCGCCGCTCGCCTGCCTCGATGCGCTTGCAGGCGAAAACGTCGAGGCAGCGTGTGAGAAGTCGCTGTTTGTTTCGCCGGTCAGCGTTGCCGCCGCGTCATCCTATGTGGGCGCACGACTGGCTTTGCTCGCAAGCATGACTGCGTATGCCGAGCACGGCGGTGCCGATATTCAGCCCGCATTGGTGCCGCTGCGCCGCTCACTCGAGGCTGACCATTTCGGTTTCGTTGCACACGTGCTCACAGTCCGTGACGGCTGCACCGGCCAGACCTGCAAGGCGCTTGCACTGCTGCGCGATCCAAGCCGGGTGCGATCCAATCTCGGCTCGCAGACACTCGATCGCTATCTCGATCACTATCAGGAGGTTTGGGCGAAGGCGGCCGATGCCGCGCCCGGTGAGGTCGCCCAAGCTCAGCCGAACGCGATGCTACCACGCAAGCTGGTCAATATCGATTTCCCTTCGGCCGCTTCGATCCCACCGGTTAGCATCATGAACCCGGAGCCGACGGGGCCGGTGCTGCCAGGCGTTGCCGCTGCCGCGGCCGCCAACCCGAACCCTCAAGCTGCTGCCCCCGCATCGCGACACTCACGCAAGCCGGCCGCAAATCCGCCGGCGCAAACCCTCGCTCAACCCGCTCCCGCTGGTTCTGGCGCGGTTGAGCCAATCTGGCCGGAGCCGGTCCCGCCACCTCCAGCTCCACGCACGACCGCGGCGCCCGCCGGCGCGCCGGTTCAGCTCAATCCGCCTTCGCCCAGCGCCAGCGCGAGCGGGCCGGTGCGGGCGCAATGAGTTAATTGTAAAAAACTCCGCTCGCGGCCAGTCCTCGGTGATGTTCAGCTCCGTCCTTATTGCCAACCGCGGCGAAATCGCCTGTCGCATCGCGCGCACCGCCAAACGGCTCGGCATGCGCACGATCGCGGTCTATTCGGCGGCGGATACCCACGCACTGCATCGCCGGCTGTGCGACGAGGCCTACTTCATCGGTTCTGCCGAACCGCGTGAGAGCTACCTTTCGATCGATCGCTTGATCGAAGTCGCAAGGCTGGCGGGCGCGGAATGCGTCCACCCGGGCTACGGGTTCCTGTCCGAAAGCGGTGACTTCGCCGACGCGTGCGAACAGGCCGGTATCGTATTCGTGGGACCGCCGGCGGCGGCGATGCGGGCGATGGGCCTTAAAGATCGCGCCAAAGCGTTGATGGAGAAAGCCGGCGTGCCCATTGTGCCGGGCTATCACGGCGAGCGGCAGGACGCGAAATTTCTCCGTGAGCAAGCGGACGCAATCGGCTATCCGGTCCTGATAAAGCCGGCGGCGGGGGGCGGCGGCAGGGGCATGCGCCGTGTCGATACGCCAGCCGCCTTTGATGATGCGCTCGAAGGCGCGGTCCGCGAGACCGCGACCGCGTTCGGTTCGAGCCGCGTGCTGATCGAGAAATACATCTCGGCACCGCGCCACATTGAAATTCAGATCTTCGCCGACAGGCATGGCAATGTCGTTCATCTCGGCGAGCGCGATTGCTCGCTGCAGCGCCGGCATCAGAAGGTGATCGAGGAAACGCCGGCGCCGGGAATGACCGGCCCGTTGCGCGCGCAGATGGGCGCTGCCGCGGTCGCGGCCGCGCAGGCGGTTGGCTATGTCGGTGCCGGCACGGTCGAGTTTGTCGCCGACGGCACCGCCGGATTGCGCGCCGACGGCTTCTGGTTCATCGAAATGAACACGCGGCTTCAGGTCGAACACCCGGTGACCGAGGAAGTCACCGGCACCGACTCGGTCGCCTGGCAATTCCAGGTCGCCGCCGGTGAAAAGCTTCCGCTCGAACAGGGGCAAATCCGCTTCGACGGTCATGCGATCGAAGCGCGCGTTTACGCCGAGGACCCGGAGAACGGCTTCCTGCCGTCAACCGGCAAGATCGTAGCCCTGGAACTCCCTGCGGATATCCGCGTGGAAAGCGGTGTCGAGCAGGGCGGCGAGGTAACCCCGTTCTACGATCCCATGATCGCAAAGCTCGTCGTGCACGCGCAGTCGCGCGATGCGGCGATCGAGCGGATGACAACTGCGCTTGACCACACGCTTGTGGCCGGCGTGCGTAGCAATGTCGCGTTCCTAAGCGCGCTGTGTCGTGCGCCAAGCTTTCGCGAGGGCAAGGTCGATACCGGCTTCATCGATCGCAATTTGGCGGCGCTCGGCGCGGTGCCGCACAGCCTTGATCGCGGTGCTGCGGCCGCCGGCGCCGCAAGCCTCCTTGCCGGCGAAGACACTGCTGCCGGAGAAGCGAATTCGCCCTGGGCGGCGCGTGATGGGTTTCAACTCGGCGGCCATCGCTCCGTTACGGTTCCCGTCGTGATTGACGGTGACGGCGCCAATGCAACCGTCACTTACGGCAAAGATGGCATGAAGGTCGTCATCGACGGAACAGCACCGGCGCCAGATGCGAGGACTTTCGTCGCCGGAGATGACGCCTATGTCGTGCATAACGGCCGGCAAACGCGGGTCCGGTTGCAGGACATCTCAGTCGCCGCGACAGAAGCGGGTAGTGGCGACGGCATCATTAAGGCGCCGATGCACGGCAGGGTGCTGGAACTCTTCGTCAGCCTGGGTGACGCGGTTGCCGGCGGGCAGCGGCTGGCGGTGATCGAGGCGATGAAAATGGAACACACGCTGCGTGCACCATTTGCCGGAATTGTGCGGGAGGTTGCAGTAGCTGACGGCGTTCAAGTTGTGGAAGGCGGAAAGATCATGATGATCGAACCGGCCGCGGGAGGATAACATCGAAGGATGCCCCTTCATCTCATCAAGCTGTGTGTCGGTGCGGACTCGGTCCGCGATCTTGAGGACTGGATCAAGCAAAGGCTCAAAGACAAACGCAAACGCGGTGAAAAACCGGAGCACATCCACCGCACGCGCATGGTGCCGAAGCGCGCGGCGGAGTTGGTCGACGGTGGGTCGCTCTACTGGGTGATCCGCGGCGAGATCGCGTGCCGCCAGCGCATTCGCGACATCAGGCCGTTTCGCGACAAGGACGGGGTCGGCCGCTGCGGCATCGTGCTCGACCCCAAGGCGGTGCTGGTAGCGCCGCGGCCGTTTCGCGCCTTCCAGGGCTGGCGTTACCTCGCGGTCACGGATGCGCCGCGCGATCTCGACAAGGTGGCACCTGGCGCTGCCGCCATGCCGGAAAAAATGCGCCGCGAGCTGCGCGAACTCGGCCTGATGTGACCCCCCGCGATCCTGCGTGGCGCTGGCCTTGGCGATCACGTAAACTCCGCCGCTAACGAAATAGATGCAGATGCGGAGTGGAAGATGATCATCGAAACCCAGGCGGACGTTACCAAGGCGGTGCTCAGCGAATTGTCGCGGGCGCCCAATCCGCGGTTTCGCGAAATCATGTCTGCCTTTATTCGCCACCTCCACGACTTCGCCCGCGAGGTGAAGCTGACCGAACAGGAGTTCCAGGCCGCGACCGCATACATCAACGCGCTGGGCAAGCACACCAACGAAAACCACAACGAGGCGGTGCTGATGGCCGGAACGCTCGGTTTCTCCGCGCTGGTCTGCCTCCTCAACAACGGCGATCATGGTCAGACCGAAACCGATGCCAGTCAGTTGGGGCCGTTCTGGCGCATGAACTCGCCGTTGACGAAGAACGGCGGCTCGATCGTGCGCTCGGCAACGCCGGGGCCGGCTCTGTTTGTCGACGCCTACTATCGTGACGCGCAGGGCAAGCCGATCGAGGGCGCCGAAGTCGACGTGTGGCACTCCTCGCCGGAAGGCTTCTACGAGAATCAGGATCCGACCCAATCGGACATGAATCTGCGTGGCAAGTTCATCACCGACGCGGATGGCCATATGAGCTTCCGGAGCGTAAAGCCGGCGGGATACCCAATTCCGATCGACGGCCCGGTTGGCGACCTGTTGCGCGCCCAGGGGCGGCACAACATGCGCCCCGCGCACCTGCACTTCCTGGCGTATAAGTCCGGCTTCAAAACGCTAGTCTCGCAGATCTACCCGCCGGACGACAAGTACATCGACACTGACGTGCAGTTTGGCGTCACGCGGCATTTGCTCGGTAATTTTGTCCGCCACGACGAGGGGCCGGCACCGGCCGCCGACGTCAAGCCGCCATGGTATTCGCTCACGCACAACTTCGTCATGGAAGCCGGCACTGCGCGCCTGCCGCGGGCGCCGATTACCGGGAAGGCCGAGGGCGAGAGGCCGCAGATTCCGCACCTCGAACCGGCCTGACGTTCCTGCGTGACCGATGCCTGCGACCAAGCAGGCACGGAAAAAGAAGTCGATAAAATTGGGGAGAGGAACGCGATGTTGCGAAGAACGATGCTCAAGGGCGCGGCGGCGGGTGCCGCCGCGGCATTACTTGGCGGTCGGGCAGGCGCCGAAGAAGTCCTCAAGATGGGGATCAGCATCCCCCTGACCGGTGCCGGCTTCAATGCCGTCGGCCGGCAGCTGGCCGCAGCGATCAAGCTCTACGTGCAACAACACGGCAACGTCGTGGCCGGGCGAAAGCTCGAGCTTACAATCCGCGACGATGGCGGCGTTGCCGACAATGGGCGCCGGATCATTCAGGAAATGATCGTCAGCGAGAAAGTGAACCTGATCGGCGTCGGGACCACACCGGTCTCACTGGCTGTTGCTCCGCTCATTACTGAGGCCAAGATACCGGCTTTGGTCCTGAGCTCGGGCGCCTCGATCACAGTAACGAAATCGCCCTACATGGTGCGGGCCGGCTTTTTGGTGGGTCAGCAGTCGTGGATCATGGCCGAATGGGCGTTCAAGAACGGCAGCAAGCGCGTCGTCACGCTGGTCAATGACTGGGCGCCAGGAATTGAAGCAGAGACGGCATTCAAGACCCGCTTCACCCAGGCCGGCGGCGAAATTATTGAATCGATCCGCATTCCGCTCGCCAATCCGGACTTTGCGCCGTTCCTGCAGCGCACCCGCGACATCAATCCGGACACGGCCTTTATTTATTTTCCCGGCACGCAGGCCGGCATCTTCGCCAAACAATTCGCCGAGCGCGGCCTGGCGAGTTCCGGCATCAAAATCATCGGGCCCGGCGATCTGACCGACGACGACGATCTCAACACCATGGGCGATCAGATGCTCGGCATCATCACGGCCGGCTCGTATTCGGCGGCGCACAATTCCGCGCTCAACAAGTCGTACGTTGCCGCCTTCGAGAAGGCGAGCGGCTTTCGGCCGGACTTCGTCTCGGTCGGCGGCTACGACGGCATGCATCTGATCTACGAGGCGCTCAAGAAGACCAATGGCAACGCCGACGGCGATGCCTTGCTGGCGGCGATGAAGGGCATGGCCTGGGAAAGTCCGCGCGGCCCAATTTCGATCGATCCGCAGACCCGCGACATCGTGCAGAACATCTACATCCGCAAGGTCGAGAAGGTGAACGGGCAACTCTATAGCATGGAGTTCGCGACCTACGAAGCGGTCAAGGATCCATTGAAGGGCGGGTCCAAGTAAACCGGGATTGGACGTTAGACTGAAACGTTGTCGATCAGCCGCGTCTTGCCGATCCGCGCAGCAACCAGTAGCCGGATCGGGCCCCGCTTGCGCGAGGTGATTGGCGCGAGCGTCTCGGCCCCGCGGGCTTCCAAATAGTCGAGCGCAAAGCCCGCATCGGTAACAGCCGTTCGCGCCTTTTTGAGCACCCCCCCGATCGGTTCGCCGGCGGCTACCTCGACCGCGCAGGCTTTGAGTACCTGATAAAGTATCGGCGCCGCCGCGCGTTCGCTTGGCGACAGGTAGCGGTTGCGCGACGACAAGGCGAGGCCGTCAAACTCGCGGACCACCGGCGCGCCAACGATGCGCGCTTTCACGCCAAGGTCACGCGCAAGCTGAGTTACGACCTTGAGCTGTTGGTAGTCCTTTTCGCCAAATATCGCGACGTCGGGTTCGCATTGAATGAGAAGCTTGGCGACGACGGTGGCGACGCCAGCGAAAAAGTGCGGGCGGTAGGCGTCCTCCAGACCGACCGTCGCCGCGCCTTCCGGTACGACGCGGCTGGCAAAGCCGGACGGATACATCACGTTCACCGACGGTGCCCAGACGAGATCGGCCCTCAGGCCGGCGAGCACAGCAAGATCGGCGGCAAACGTTCGCGGATAAGTTTTAAGATCCTCGCCCGGTGCAAATTGTGACGGATTGACAAAAATCGAAACGATGACGCGATCGGCGCGTCGCTGCGCCAGTCGCACCAAGCTAATATGGCCGGCATGCAATGCCCCCATCGTCGGCACCAGCGCAATCGTTTCGCGCCGGGCGCGCCAAACAACAAGCGCGCGCTTTAGTGCCGGCAAGGTGCGGATGACCCGCGGCTGTGGCTGCTTCGTTGCTGAAAAACTTCGGGACATACGTTGCCGTGCGAGCACACACTGAGCGCATTCGACACGCGCCGCGTGGCTAATGATTAACCTAGACCGCTCCATGCTGTATCTTCACCCAACAGCTTTGCAAGCCAGACAACGGATCGCCACTCAGAGGCTGCGTTCCCATGTTGATGCAGGCGGATGTTGGCAAGCCGTGTTCGGCGCATGTCATCGTCCTGGGTAACGAGAAGGACGGTTCCGGAAAGTCAACCATCGCCATGCACGTTGCTGTCGCGCTGCTGCAGGCCGGCCAGCGTGTCGCCACCGTCGACCTCGACGCCCATCGGAGCAGTTTCACGCACTATGTCGAAAACCGCCGTGATTGGGCCATGCGCGCCGGCCTCAATCTCGGCTTCGACAGCCCATTGCGCCGTTTGCACGACGAGGCCACCTTTAGGGCGAGGTACTAGCCCCCTTTGCCACGAAGAGCTGTGCGATGAGCAACGACCGGTCTGTCCACGCGCCGGCGTCAAGCGCTGAGAGTGCGCACTCCCGGGCGTCCGACCGGGCGCCGGCGGTATCTTCACGCTCAGAGGTTGACGCCTTTCTCACCCAAGTCAAAGCGCTCGGTCCTGCGGTCAAAGCGGGCGCTCGCGGTCGGCTCGTTTTCGCGCTCGATGCCACAATGAGCCGGCAACCGACGTGGGATCAGGCGTGTGTGCTGCAAGCCGAGATGTTCCGCGAGGCGGCCGCCGCCGGCGGTCTCGATATCCAGCTAATCTATTATCGCGGGCTGGCGGAATGCCGCGCTTCACCATGGGTCGCCGAGCCGGACCGGCTTGGTGCGCTGATGTCCCGGATCGATTGCCGCGGCGGGCACACGCAGATTGCAAAAATCCTTGCCCATGCCAAGCGCGAAAACGACAAGGCTAAGATCGGCGCCTTGGTCTTTGTCGGCGACGCCATGGAAGAATCACTCGACGACCTGTGCGCCGGCGCCGGCGAGCTTGGGCTGCGCAGCGTTCCGGCGTTTATGTTCCAGGAGGGCTACGATCCGGTTTGCGAACAGGCTTTCCGCGAGCTGGCGCGGCTCTCCCGCGGAGCCTATTGCCGGTTCGCGCCGGGCGCCGCGCATGAGCTGGGAGAGCTTTTGCGCGCGGCGGCGGCCTACGCCGCTGGCGGCATGAAAGCCCTTGCCGATCTCCAAGCGAGGCACTCGACGGGCGCGGCGAGACTGCTCGAGCAGTTGAAGTAATCATGCCGCTTATTCTCGGCGTCGTCGTGCTGATCCTGCTGTTGTGGGCCGTCAACGCCTTCTCCAAGGCCGACCCCAAGCAGGCTGCGAAGCTTTTGCGCGCCATTGGCGGTGCCGCCGCGTTGATCTTTGCCGCATTTCTTCTGTTCCGTGGCGAAATCGGGGTGGCGATTACGGTCGGTGCCGTTGGGCTTGGATTGCTCGGCTGGATTTCGCTATGGCCGGCGGGCTTCGGCGGCCGCACGCAGAAGAGCCCGGGACAGGTTTCGCGCGTGCGTTCGGCATTCCTTGAAATGGAGCTTGATCACGACAGCGGCGCGATGCGCGGACGTATTCTGGCCGGCAAATACGAAGGTGTTTCGCTCGATGCGCTCGATCCGCCGACCCTGATCGGTTTGCTCGGCGAGATCGACAACGACAGCCGCCAGCTATTGATGGCTTATCTTGACCGCCGGGAGCCCCGCTGGCGTGAGCACGCGGAGGGTAATGCGGCATCTGGGAATGGGAGCAGCGCGGCGTCCAGCGGCAAAATGACGGAACAGGAGGCTTATCAGATCCTTGGCCTTCAGCCCGGAGCGAATACTGAGGAGATCGGGCGCGCTCACCGGTTCCTGATGAAGAAACTGCATCCCGACCAGGGGGGGTCGACGTACCTCGCTGCCCGCGTCAATGAGGCCAAGGAGGTCTTGCTTCGCCGCCATCGCTGAAATTCCCTACGCGAACCTTCGCGTAGCATCCCATCCGTGAATGACGTCCCCGTCGCGTGTTCCGGTTGATCCGGTCTCGGTTTTTTGAAGCGATTTTTTTCGCGGTTCAGTTTTTGAGGGCCATGCACTCGATATCGCTGCGCTTGAGCAGCTTGCAGGTAGCCTCGGCCGTGGCCTTGTCGAAGCCGGCAAAGCGCGCGCGGTAGTAAGCTTTGTCGCCCTTTTGGACCCGCTCAGTGAATGGGTCCGCGGCGGCAAGCATGGCGGGGACCTTGAGCTGAGCGGCGCTCAAATGCTGCTTGGCTTCGCCTTCGTCTTCGAAGGCGCCGACCTGGATCAGCCATTCGCCGTGCGCGTGAGCGCGCCGCTGCGGCGGTTCGGACATCGCGACAACGGGCTTGGCCGTTTCTGCCTTCGGGCTCGTTACGATATGCGCGGGCTCGGTTGACGCGACAACAATGTCGCTCGGTTCTTCCTCTGACAGCGCGCCCGGTGCCGCCTGAACTGCAACAGCTGCCGCTTGCACCGGGACCGCCGCGGGTGCCACGGGCCGGGACGGTGAGGGCGTCACAACTGGAGCAAGCGCGGGCATCGGGGCGAACGCAGACGGCTGCACCGGCGCCGTGCGATAGGTGATGGTCCGCACCAGGATTGGCTGGATCGGGTCGCTGGAGCCGGGCGGCGCTCCGGCGGTCGAAGCAGTCGTGAGCGCCGAGTCGGCACGCGGTGCGGGCGGCGTTTGGACTTTGGCTAGGGGCACGGCTTGCGGCTCTCTCGGTGGTTCGGCCATTGCCATCACGGGCGGCGCGATATGGCGCAACGACGCCTCTCTGATGTGAGCGCTGATCAATTCACGCATGCGCGCGTCGCGTTCGCCGGCCGAATGGCCGCCGAGGACCACGGCGACGAGGTAGCGGCCATCGCGGTGAACCGAGGTGACGAGATTGAAACCCGAGGCTCGGGTGTATCCGGTTTTGATGCCATCGACCCCGCCGACTTCGCCTAGCAGGTGGTTGTGATTGCGCATCTCCCGGCCGTGATAGACGAACTCGGGAGTTGAAAAGTATTTGTAATAGCGTGGAAAGCGCTCCTGGATCGCCCGACCGAGTAACGCCTGGTCGCGCGCGGTCGTGATCTGGTCATCGTCCGGCAGGCCGGAGGCATTCACGTAGGTCGTGCGGCTCATGCCGAGCGCACGGGCCTTTTGCGTCATTAGCTCGGGCGAACTCGCCTTCGTCGCTGGCGAGGTTCTCGGCAATCGTCACGGCGGCATCATTCGCCGACTTCGTGACTACGGCTTTGATCGCATCATCAACGGCGATGGTTTGGCCGGGTCGAAGACCGAGTTTGGTCGGCGCTTGAACGGCCGCGTGCTCGGATACCTTAAGCTGCGTATCGAGCCTGATCCTGCCGGCCTCGAGCCGCTCGAACAGCAAGTAGAGCGTCATAATCTTGGTGAGAGAGGCGGGATGACGCGGAGCGTCGGCGTTGGTCGCGTGGAGGACCTCGCCGTCGTTGCCGTCGACAACGATCGAGGCAAACAGCGGCGAGTAACTCTCGGTGTCGGCGTGGCGATGACTCCTGGCCGCTTCGCGTATCAATAATACGCGATAGCGATGGCGGTATCCCGCGTCGGCCGAATTGGTGGTGATGGTGGAGGCCGCTGCGATGGCGGCAAGACCTAGCACGCAAAGGCGAAGCCCATACGAGGCTTCAGAACGCACGCGACTTATTACTCACCCCGTCCCTGACGCGCACAGAACTCCCGAGGGGAGCCACCCCTGTTGGCTCCTCAGGGTCCGCCAGACTTCGGCCGTCGGCGGCCGGCTCGGTCCCCCGACGCCCACCGATGGCGAGGTGCTCCCAGATCAGGGAGCTGCCGTCACCCGGACGACACGTTGGAACACGCTAGGCGAACGCCATTGCGAAAGCGTTAACCTCACGGATCACCCCGACGGCTAGTCGCCACCTGATTGTGCACTGCATTCGACTCCAGTTGTATTTTTTGTGCAGCGCACTATAATACAATTGCGTTCGCGGAAGGCCTTTTTGAGGCGAAGGGCCGGGCTCGATTTCAACCTTCAGCACCGTGCGGCATCAGCCCGCCGGGAGGATCTTATGAATACCGAACAGATGCAGAAAATTGGTAAGGACAGCATGGACATGGCGATGGCTTCGTTTGGCGCATTGAGCAAGAACGCGCAGGCCATCGCCACCGAGGTTGCCGACTACTCGAAGAAGTCGTTCGAAGGCTCGGCGGCCGCTTGGGAAAAGCTCATGGGTGCCAAGAGCCTGGAGAAGGCGATGGAAGTGCAGAACGAGTACCTCAAGTCGTCGTATGAGGATTTCGTCGTCCAATCGACTAAGCTCAGCGAGCTTTACACCGATCTCGCCAAGGAGGCCTACAAGCCGTTCGAAGGCGTGATGGCAAAGGCTTCAGGAATGAAGTGAAGTTCTGCGCGCCGCGCGGGGGCGGTAGAGTCCTTCCTCGCGCTGTGCCCGGTCGAAGGTCGCGCTTTCGAGATCGCGGCCTCGATGATGCCCGCTATTTCGGCGAGGCTTTGCCCGATCCGACTTACCCGGAAGGCGATAAGTTCGACCGCGAAGGCCGCAGTTTGTCGCCTGAGGGCATGTTCGAAGCGTCATGATCGGGCACGAAGTCCCGGTTGAGCTCGCGCATCAGTTTAGCGCGGCGTGCGGGGTCGACGATTTTTGTCTCCCTGTCGCACTGACACGATGAATGCCCGCGTCGCGGGTTGGCACCAAACCTGCAAGCAAGGCTAGCCGTGCACGCTGTTATCCGCGTGGTCAGCGGACGCGGAACGTGCAGGCTGGCCATGGGGGGTTCTGAGGTGAGTGGTTACTTTGGCGATCTGGAAAGCAGGCGATTCCGTATTTATAGTGTGTAGAGTTCGGCGGGCTCGACGCCCTCGCGGTGCGAGGGACCGCTGATCGCCGCCGCAACTAGTTAAGCGATAGACGAAGCAATGCAGCCAAGGGGCGACGCCAGCATAAATTACCCGGTCCGCGCGGCGGACGATGACCGCAAGCGCAAAAGCGATCAGGGCGGTCCGGGTACGGCGGTCATTACCAAGACCAAGCCGCAGACCAAACGGCCAAACCTCTATCGCGTCCTGCTGCTCAATGACGACTACACGCCGATGGAGTTCGTGGTTCACGTACTGGAGCGCTTCTTCAACAAGGACCACGAGGCGGCGCATCGGATCATGATGCACGTGCACCAGCACGGGATCGGTGAATGCGGCGTGTTTACGTACGAGGTGGCCGAGACCAAAGTGACGCAGGTCATGGACTTTGCCCGCAAACATCAGCATCCTTTGCAGTGCATCATGGAGAAGAAGTGATTCCGGGGGAAACGACTTATACAAAGGAAGTGAGACACTGAATGCCCACGTTCTCGCGCAGTCTCGAACAGTCGCTACACCGGGCCCTGGCGCTCGCCAATGAGCGCCACCACGAATACGCCACGCTCGAACACCTTCTGCTTGCGCTGATCGAAGATCAGGATGCGGCGGCGGTGATGCGGGCTTGCAACGTCGACCTGGACAAGCTGCGCCGCAGTCTGGTCGCATACCTCGAATCCGAGCTCGACAATCTTGTTACCGACGGGGCCGAAGACTCCAAGCCGACTGCCGGCTTTCAGCGCGTCATCCAGCGCGCCGTCATTCATGTTCAGTCATCGGGCCGCGAGGAAGTCACCGGCGCCAACGTGCTGGTTGCGATCTTCGCCGAGCGCGAGAGCCACGCCGCGTACTTCCTGCAAGAGCAGGACATGACGCGCTACGACGCGGTCAATTACATCAGCCACGGCATCGCCAAGCGGCCCGGCATGTCGGAAGCGCGCCCGGTGCGCGGCGCCGACGAGGAGAACGATTCCAAGAGCGGGGACGAGCCGAAGAAAAAGGGCGATGCGCTCGATGCTTACTGCGTCAACCTCAACAAGAAGGCGCGCGACGGCAAGATCGATCCGCTGATCGGCCGCGACGCCGAGATCAGCCGCACCATTCAGGTCCTCTGCCGCCGGTCGAAAAACAATCCGCTGTTCGTCGGCGATGCCGGCGTCGGCAAGACCGCGATCGCCGAAGGGCTGGCGCGCCGCATCGTCCATGGCGAAGTTCCCGATGTGCTGCGCAACGCGACCGTGTTCGCGCTCGATATGGGCACGCTGCTTGCCGGCACGCGCTACCGCGGCGACTTCGAAGAAAGGCTCAAGCAGGTCATCAAGGAGCTTGAGGCTTATCCCGGCGCGATCCTGTTCATTGACGAAATCCACACCGTGATCGGGGCGGGCGCCACCTCCGGCGGCGCGATGGATGCGTCGAACCTGCTCAAGCCGGCTTTATCCTCCGGCACGGTGCGCTGCATCGGCTCGACCACTTACAAGGAATACCGGCAGTATTTCGAGAAGGATCGCGCACTGGTGCGCCGGTTCCAGAAGATCGATGTCAACGAGCCGTCGGTTCCGGATGCGATCGAAATCCTCAAGGGGCTTAAGCCCTACTTCGAGGACTATCACAAGCTCCGCTACACCAACGAAGCCATCAAGGCCGCGGTCGAATTGTCGGCACGCTACATCCATGACCGCAAGCTGCCCGACAAGGCCATCGACGTGATCGACGAGTTGGGCGCCGCGCAGATGCTGCTCCCAGAAAGCCGGCGCAAGCGCACCATCGGCATCAAGGAAATCGAGACGACGATCGCCACCATGGCCCGCATTCCGCCGAAGGCGGTATCGAAGGACGACGCCGAGGTGCTCCTCCATCTCGAGTCGACTCTCAAACGCGTCGTCTATGGGCAGGACAAGGCGATTGAGGCGCTCGCTGCTTCCATCAAGCTGGCGCGCGCCGGCCTGCGTGAGCCGGAAAAGCCGATCGGCTGCTATCTGTTCTCCGGCCCAACCGGCGTCGGCAAGACCGAAGTGGCTCGGCAACTCGCCGCCACGCTGGGCGTCGAAACCATCCGCTTCGACATGTCGGAATACATGGAGCGCCACACCATATCGCGGCTGATCGGCGCTCCCCCCGGCTATGTCGGCTTCGACCAGGGTGGATTGCTGACCGACGGCGTCGACCAGCATCCGCATTGTGTGCTGCTGCTCGACGAGATCGAAAAGGCGCACCCGGATCTGTTCAACGTGCTCCTGCAAATCATGGATCACGGCAAGCTGACCGACCACAACGGCAAGCAGGTCGACTTCCGCAATGTGATCCTGATCATGACCACCAATGCCGGCGCCGCCGACATGGCCAAGGCCGCCTTCGGGTTCACGCGCAGCAAGCGCGAGGGCGACGACATGGAGGCGATCACGCGGCTGTTCGCGCCGGAATTCCGCAACCGGCTCGATTCGATCATCACCTTCGCGCATTTGTCGGAGGAAGTGATCGCGAAGGTGGTCGAGAAGTTCGTGCTTCAGCTCGAAGCGCAGCTCGCCGATCGCGACGTCACCATCGAGCTGACCGACGAGTTGTCGAAATGGCTGATCGCCAATGGCTATGACGAGCTGATGGGCGCCCGGCCGATGGCGCGGGTGATCCAGGAGCACATCAAGAAGCCGCTCGCCGACGAAGTGCTGTTCGGGCGGCTGAAATCGGGCGGCCATGTGCGGGTTGTCGTCAAGACTGACGAGCACGGCAAGAGCGAGCTTGGTTTCGAATACCTCGACGGCCCGGTGACGCCGCGGCCCGAAAAGCTGCCCGAACCGCGCCGCGCCAAGAAGCGCCGCGCGTCGCCACGGCGCAAGCCGCCGGGCGGCGGTCCTGGCGGCAATTCGCCGCCGCGCCGCGGCTCAGTGCCGAAGGTGCCGCTAGTGAAGGTCTAGGAAGTCCGTTACTGCGCCGGGCGCCGGCGCAGTTCGTAAGCAAACCATACCGCAAGCACGGGAAATGCGACCGCGGTGCCGAGGAAAATCGGCACCGCGCCGGCGCGATCGATGACGAGCGCGCCGATCGCAACGCCCGCCGTCTGCCCAAGGTAAAGCGCGGAAGAGAAGATCGAGACAGCGGTGCCGCGCGCCTGTGGCGTCATTTGCGTGGCCACGGTCTGCAAGGTGTTGTGGAACATGTAGAAGCCGAGCCCGATCGCGGTGACCGCGATCGGCGCAAGCCACCACACCGACTGAAACGCCAGCACGACGTAAGCGGCGGTGATGACAAGTCCGCCGGCGATGGGGAGTGCGATCTGTCCGAGCCGGTGCATGAACAGCCGGACCAGTCCCGAATAGATCAATCCGCCGACGCCGAAGAATGCGACGGTAATCCCGATGAGCGTGTAGCTCAGCCCGAACCGCAGATGCAGGCTCGCGCCGATATAGGCGAATGCGCCCCACGCCAGTCCGCCTTCGACGAACCCGACTGCGATGATGATGCGTGCAAACGGATTGGACAGGACCGCGGAGTAGTTGCCGACGAAGCTTCGGGAGTCGACCGATTTGCCCGATGCGCGGGTCTGCGGATTGATGATGAGTTCGACTACGAGACCTGCCGCCGCGATCGCGAACATGGCACCGAGTGCGAAGAAAACGTTGCGCCAGCCGAATAGATCGCCGAGCACGCCGCCCGCGGCTTGCCCGAACAGCTGGCCGAAAATGTAGCCCGATGCGTAGCGCGCCAGGATCGGCTGCAGGCGATCGTGCGGGCGTCACGTCGCCGAGATACGCCATCGAAACCGGGATCACCCAGCCGGCCGCCGCGCCGGTCGCGAGCCGCGCAAGGGCGAGTTGCGGCAGGGTCGATACGGTGCCGCAGACTGCGACCAGCACGGCGGCAAGCACGCTGATGATGGCGACCGTGCGATATTTCCCGAAGCGGTCGGCCACCGGCCCGACTACGAACTGAATCGTCCCGTGGGTGATGGCATAGGCGGTCACCACGATGGCGGCGACGCCCACGGTGGTCTGAAAATCGGTGGCGATTTGCGGCAGCAGCAAATCGGTGACGCGCACCTGCGCCTGGGCGGCAAAGCCCGCCGCCGCCAGCAGCAGGATCGAGCGCGTCGGGACTTTCTGCGCCGAAGCGGGAGCCGTTTGCAGCGGGGACAGCACGGCGCGGAGCAACTCTCAAGCCAGACGGGTGGGCCGGAGCGGCGCGGGAACACTGGCGTTGACACTGCGCGCGGCGCGGGTTTCTTAGGGCACCATCGCGCCAGTGGAAACCCGTTTTCTGGAATGACCGCCTTGCAGCGAGCGACCGTGCGGCGGGAAGCAATGCCATGACGATTGACAAGACCTATCAGCCCGCCGCGGTCGAAGGCCGCATTTACGCCGCGTGGGAGGCGGCCGGCGCCTTCCGCGCCGGACGGCCCGAGCGCGCCAAGGCCGAGCCCTATTGCATCGTCATTCCGCCGCCGAATGTGACCGGCTCGCTGCACATGGGGCACGCGCTCAACAACACCTTGCAGGACATTCTCTGCCGCTTCGAGCGCATGCGCGGCAAGGACGTGCTCTGGCAGCCCGGCACCGATCACGCCGGCATCGCCACCCAGGCCGTGGTCGAGCGGCAATTGATGGAGCGCCAGGAGCCCGGCAGCCGCGAAATGGGACGCGAGGCGTTCATCAAGCGGGTGTGGGAATGGAAGGCGGAATCCGGCGGCGCGATCATTGGCCAATTAAAACGGCTCGGCGCCTCGTGCGACTGGTCGCGCGAGCGTTTCACCATGGACGAAGGTCTGTCGCGCGCCGTGGTGAAAGTGTTCGTCGAGCTCTATCGCGCCGGCCTCATCTACAAGGACAAGCGGCTGGTCAATTGGGACCCGAAGCTCAAGACCGCGATCTCCGATCTGGAAGTGCAGCAGGTCGAGACCAAGGGCTCGCTCTGGTACATCAAGTACCCGATCGAAGGCAGCGACGAGTTTGTCGTGGTGGCGACAACTCGGCCTGAAACGATGCTCGGCGATACCGCGCGTCGCCATTCACCCGCAGAATGAGCGGCTGAAGCACCTGATCGGCAAGACCGCGATCCTCCCGCTGGTCGGCCGACGCATTCCGATCATCGCCGACGAATACGCCGATCCGGAAAAAGGCTCGGGCGCGGTGAAGATCACGCCGGCGCACGACTTCAACGATTTCGAAGTCGGCAAGCGCCACAACTTGCCGCTGGTCAATGTGCTTGATGTCGAAGGCGATTCGACTGCGAGGCAACGTACGTTTTTGGATGGCACGTGCCGGCCCTCGTCGGCCAGCTCGACGAAATGCTGGCGCTGCATGGGTTCGATCGCTTCGAGGCGCGCAAAGGAATTGTCGAGCCCTTGAGGCGCGCGGTCTCCTTGAAAAGATCGAACCGACGACGCACGCCGTCCCGCATGGCGACCGTTCAGGCGCGGTGATCGAGCCTTATCTCACCGATCAGTGGTATGTCGACGCCAAGACGCTCGCGCAGCCAGCGATCGAAGCGGTGCGCGAAGGCCGCACCGCGTTCGTGCCAACACAATGGGAAGCGACGTTCTTCAATTGGATGGAGAACATCCAGCCATGGTGCATTTCGCGGCAAATCTGGTGGGGTCATCAGAATTCCCGCATGGTATGGGCCGGACGGGCAAAGTCTTGGTCGCCGAGAACGAGGAGGACGCTCGTGCGCCGACGCTCTCGCGCACTACGAGGAGCATCGAGAGAGATCACGCGTCGATGGATGGGCACGACATCGCCGCACGATCCGCGAGCGCGCGTGCGCGCTTTGCCAACGACTATCTGCATCGCGACGAGGACGTGCTCGACACCTGGTTCTCCTCGGCGCTGTGGCCGTTCTCGACGCTGGGCTGGCCCGACCAAACGCCGGAGCTGAAGCGCTATTATCCGACCAGCGTTCTGGTCACCGGCTTCGACATCATCTTCTTCTGGGTCGCGCGGATGATGATGATGGGG
Source organism: uncultured Alphaproteobacteria bacterium (assembly GCA_963759345.1). Lineage (GTDB taxonomy): Bacteria > Pseudomonadota > Alphaproteobacteria > Rhizobiales > Xanthobacteraceae > BOG-931. Next base: position 101,997 of record CAVWYW010000014.1, on the reverse strand, counting down.
CTGCACTTCATGAAGGAGGTGCCGTTTCCCGACCGTCTACATCCACGCGCTGGTGCGCGACGCCACCGGCGCCAAGATGTCGAAGTCGAAGGGCAACGTCATCGATCCGCTGGAGCTGATCGACGAATACGGCGCCGACGCGCTCCGCTTCACGCTTGCCGCCATGGCGGCGCAGGGCCGCGACATCAAGCTCTCGTCGGAACGCGTCGCCGGCTATCGCAATTTCGCGACCAAACTCTGGAACGCCGCGCGCTTCGCCGAGATCAACGGCTGCGCGCACGATCCAAGGTTTCGATCCGCGCGGGGCCAAAGAAATTCTAAACCGCTGGATCGCGCACGAGACCGCAAAGACGGCGGCGGAGATTACCGAGGCGATCGACGGTCTACCGTTTCAACGATGCGGCGGCTGCGGCGTACCGTTTCGTCTGGAATATCTATTGCGACTGGTATCTTGAACTCGCGAAGCCTTTACTCACCGGGCCTGACGGTGCCGCAAAGAACGAAACGCGAGCTATGGCCGCTTGGGCGCGTGACGAAATCCTGAAACTCCTGCACCCGTTCATGCCGTTCATCACCGAAGAATTGTGGACGGTTACTGCCTCGACGAAGCGCGAATCCATGCTTGCCCTCAGCGAATGGCCCTCGCTCGAAGGCATCGGCGACGCCAAGGCGGAAGCCGAGATTGGCTGGGTGATTGACCTTATTACTGCAATCCGATCGGTACGCGCAGAGATGAACGTCAATGTGCCGCTGCCGCTTGTTATGGTGAGGGTGGGCGATCACGTTTGGGATAGGGCGCAGCGCTGGTCTGAATTTATAAAGCGAATGGCTAAAATTTCAGATGTGAGCAGGGCGCCTGTGCATCAGCCGGGCGCGGCACAGCTCGTTGTGCGCGGCGAGGTCGTGGAGCTGCCGCTCAAGGGCGTGATCGATCTTGCCGGCGAGCGTGCGCGCCTCGCCAAGGAAATAGCCAAGTGCGATGCCGATATCGCCCGCGTCGAGCAAAAACTCGGCAACGCCGATTTTCTCAAGCGGGCGCCCGAGGACGTGGTCGAAGGCGAACGCGAAAAACGCGAGGAGGCGCAGGCGCGCAAGGCCAAAATCGCCGAAGCACTGGAGCGTCTGCGGGCTTCGGCCTAGATTAATGACCAGAGCATACGGAAACGAGGTCCGCACATGATCGATCTCAACAACCGGCCGGGCGGCCCGAACCTGATTGTCACGGCAAAGACCGCACACAAGGTGCATTTTCTCGATGCCGAAACGCTGACGCTTTCGAAGACCATCGACATGCCCGGCTCGACCCACGAACTCGCGTTGTCCGCCGACGGGCGCACCGCCTACGGCTCGGTCTATGGCGATGGCATTTTCATCAAGCGCGTGAAACCGGACCGGCGCATCGTGGTCATCGACCTACCGTCGCAATCGCTGACCCGCGTCATCGACCTCGGCGCCATCTACGCCCCGCACGGCGTCATGATGGACGAGAACGGCGCGGTGTGGTGCTCGGGTGAACTTGGCAATGCCGTGCTGGTGATTGATCCCGCAACCGACAAGGTGCAGCGGCTCGACGTCGGCAACACCGCTCATTGGGTCGCAATCAGCCACGCGACCGGCAAGGTGTTTGTTTCGGTCAAAAGCGACGAGATCGTCGTGGTCGATGTCGCCCGCCGCGCGGTGATCGATCGGATCAAGGTGCCGCAGATCACCGAAGGGCTCGCCATTTCGCCCGACGGCGCAACGCTTTATGTGTGCGCGCAAACGGCGCCCGAATTTTACGTGATCGATGCGAAGACCCACGCCGTCAAGCAAACCGTTGCGATTGACGAAGTAAATCCGATCAACCCGCAAATGCGGCGCGTGCGCGTGTCGCCGGACAATCGTTATATCGTGGTCTCCTCCAACAAAGGCGAGCACGCAGCGATCTACGCAGCCGACGGGCTTAAGCGGATCGCGTCATTCCCGACCAAAAAGAGCCCGATGGGCTTCGGCTTCGCGCCCGACGGCGAGCACGCCTATGTGTGCTGCCACGATGACGCGGTGGTGTTCGAGTTCGAGCTCAAGACCGGCCAAATCAAGCGGACTTTCCCGACCGAGGCCGGTTGCGAATTCATCGTCGCGTATCACTGACGGTCGTTGTGCGGATTTTCCTTGCTGGAGCGAGCGGCACGATCGGACGAGCGGCTCGTGCCGTTGCTGCTGGCCGCGGGCCATGCGGTCGCCGGCACGACGCGATCCAAAGACAAAGCCGGAGAGCTGAAAGCGGCCGGCGTTGAACCGGTCGTCGTGGATGTTTTCGATCGCGCCGCCGTGTTGGCCGCCGTTGTCCGGGCGCGGCCGGAGGTGGTTATTCATCAGTTGACTGATTTGCCGGACATCCTCGATCCGGCGCATCTCGCCGATTGGCTGACGCGCAACTCGCGTCTGCGGATTGAAGGCACCGCCAATCTGGTCGCCGCCGCGCAAGCTGCCGGCACTCGCAGGCTGATCGCGCAGAGCATTGCGTTTGCCTATGCCGCCGGCCCCGAGCCGCACGGGGAGGACGATCCGCTCGCCCCGCATCGAGGGCGATGCGCCGGGCGTGACTACCGCTCGCGGCGTGCGTGCCCTGGAAGACGCGGTCCTTAACACCCCCGGGATCGACGGCATCGTGCTGCGCTACGGGCGGCTTTACGGACCGGACACTTGGAACACCCCTAACGCGCGGGCGCCGCTTCACGTCGATGCTGCCGCGCATGCTGCGTTTCTGGCTGTCACGCGGGGATCGCCGTGTGCCTACAACATTGCCGAGGAGGATGGGGCGGTAACGATCGACAAGGCACGCAGGGAGCTTGGCTTCGATCCCGCGTTCAGGCTCAAGTGATACGCGCGGTTGCGTTGCAGTATTACAGTTTCCGATTTGGCCTACGCGCTACGCTTGCGTTTCGCCTCGACGTAACTTCGTAGCACGGCGCCCATGCGCGACTGGTAGCCTTTGCCGGTGCGCTTGAACCAGCGAATGACATCGGGGTCGAGGCGCAGCGTGATCTGCTGCTTTGGCTGGGGCATGAACACGGTCGCGTTATCCCAGAAGCCGGGCGGAATAATACCGGCGTCCGGATCGGCCGCCGCGCGGCGCTCGGCCTCTTCGTCGGTCATTTCGATTAGCTTGCGATTGAGCGGTTTGACCGGGATGTCGTCGGAGACTTTATAACGCACGATCCGGCTGCGCTTTCGCGTAGGTTTCACGCTCATCTCTTGATGCCTTCCACGCCGAAATGATCCGAATGTCGTCACCGCGCATCGTGTAAACCACGTTGAGCACCACTCCGTTGCTGTCGCGGCCTAGGGCGACAAACCGAACTTCGCCGTAGTCTCGGCGTGTATCCGGTTCGTGAACGCAGAAGCCACGGAAAACCGAAGCCGCTTCCTCAAAACTCACCGCATGCTTGCGCTCGTTCGCGCGTGCTTTGGCCAAGTCCCATTCGAAGCGCATCAAGTGTAGCTACGAAATGGAGTTATCGCAAGATGGTCGGCCGGTGCCTATCGCTCGCGAGGTAACAGGGTAGCAGTCTGCGAAAACGGCTTGCTGAGAAAGCGCGAGCCTTTCAGGCCGTAACGCCATGGCAGGGCGGCGGCTTTGGTGATGCCGATCCGGACGCCGGCCACCACGTCCACGGATTCCGAGCGGGCCAAAAGCTCAAACGGCGGCTTGTCGAGTGCCAGGCCGTATTGGGCGTCTGTGATGCCAAGCGCCTCGCAAATCCGTCCCGGCCCGGCGCAGAGGAGCCGGTCGTCGGCGACGCCTCGGCGCCGGCGCATGGCCGCAAGCCCGGCGGTCGGCTCAAGGGCGCGGATCAGCACCGCGCTGGCCGAGCCTTTGGGCTCGCAGACGAGATTCAGGCACCAGTGAATGCCGTAGGAGCGATAAACGTAGGCGTAGCCCGGCGGGCCGAACATCACGGCGTTACGGGAGGTCGGCCCGCGATAACTGTGCGCTGCGGGGTCGGTGTGGTCATAGGCCTCGAGCTCGACGATCCGGCCGCCGACGCCGTTAAATAACAACGTCGCGTCAATCAGATCCGGGGCGACCTCGTGCACGCTTCGGCTGAAAAACGCTCGGGTCAGGCGGCGCGGCATGGCGCCCATGGTCGCAGGCATTGCCGCCTATGGTAAATCGCGCGTTTAAGATCAACAGATCCGGCCTTTAATCTGTGGCTCCGGCGCAACAGGCTGGGAACATTTGACCATGCCGCAGTGCACGCGTGCAAAGCGCCGCTTTTTGGCCATAGGATTTTTCGACACGATGCGGGTCAATCAGGGCTGGCGGTACAAAACGTTGCGGCGCTTTCGATTTTCAAGGCGACTTTGCTCTTGAGATCGGATGGGGGCGAGGGGGCCTGTAGGCCCAAAAGTGTTCGATGGATGCCAAGACCAATCTGAAACTGAGATTGCCGAGCCGGCACGCGACGGAAGGCCCTGAACGGGCGCCGCACCGGGCGTTTTACTACGCGATGGGTTTGTCCAAAGAAGAGATCCATCAGCCCTTTGTCGGCGTCGCGACTTGCTGGAACGAGGCCGCTCCCTGCAACATCGCGCTGATGCGGCAAGCCCAGGCGGTGAAGCGGGGCGTCGCCGCGGTCGGCGGTACTCCGCGCGAGTTTTGTACCATTACGGTTACCGATGGCATCGCCATGGGCCACGGCGGAATGAAGGCCTCGCTGCCTTCGCGCGAAGTGATTGCCGACTCCATCGAACTGACCATCCGCGGCCACTCGTACGACGCGATCGTCGGTGTCGCCGGCTGCGACAAGTCCCAACCGGGCATGATGATGGCGATGTGCCGGCTCAACGTGCCGTCGATCTTTATTTACGGTGGCTCGATCCTGCCCGGGACTTTCAAGGGTCAGCCGGTTACCATTCAAGACGTCTACGAGGCCGTCGGCAAACACTCGGTCGGTGCCATGTCGGACGCCGATCTCGAGACGCTCGAACAGAATGCCTGTCCCTCGGCCGGCGCCTGCGGCGCGCAATTTACCGCCAACACCATGGCGACTGTGTCCGAAGCGATTGGGTTGGCGCTGCCCTATTCGGCCGGAGCGCCGGCGCCGTACGAGATGCGGGATAAATTCTGCATGCTGGCGGGCGAGATGATCATGGATCTGATCGTCAAGAATATCCGCCCGCGCGATATCGTGACCCGCAAGGCACTGGAGAACGCCGCCGCGGTTGTCGCCGCCACCGGCGGCTCGACCAACGCGGCGTTGCACCTGCCGGCGATCGCGCACGAGTGCGGTATCGAATTCGATCTGTTCGATGTCGCCGAAGTCTTCAAAAAGACACCTTACATCGCGGATTTGAAACCGGGCGGCCGTTATGTCGCCAAAGACATGTTCGAAGCTGGCGGCGTGCCGCTGTTGATGAAGACGCTGCTCGATCATGGCTTCCTGCATGGCGAGTGCATGACCGTCACCGGCCGCACGATTGCCGAGAATCTCAAGTCCGTGAAATGGAATAAGGACCAGGACGTCGTCCGTCCGGCCGATAAGCCGATGCTTCCCACCGGTGGCGTCGTCGGTCTCAAAGGTAACCTCGCACCGGACGGCGCGATCGTTAAGGTTGCCGGAATGGCGCGCTTGCATTTTTCCGGACCGGCGCGCTGTTTCGATGGCGAGGAAGCCTGTTTCGAGGCGGTGAAGAACAAGAAGTACAAAGAAGGCGACGTGCTGGTCATTCGCTACGAAGGCCCCAGGGGTGGTCCCGGTATGCGCGAGATGCTGTCGACGACGGCCGCGCTTTACGGTCAGGGCATGGGCGACAAAGTTGCTCTTATCACCGACGGCCGCTTCTCCGGCGCCACGCGAGGTTTTTGTGTCGGCCACGTCGGGCCGGAAGCGGCGGTCGGCGGACCGATCGCGTTGCTACGTGACGGCGACATCATCGAACTCGACGCTGAGAACGCGATTCTCGACGTCAAGCTGACGAAGAGCGAGCTCGAACGGCGTGCCCGCGAGTGGAAGCCGCGCCCCGACGAATTTACCTCCGGTTACTTGTGGAAATACGCCCAGCAGGTTGGGCCGGCGCGCCACGGCGCCGTCACCCATCCAGGCGGGTCTGTCGAGAAAGCGTGCTATGCGGACATCTGACAAACTTTCGCGTGTCGCAACACGCGGCTTGCTGGCCGCGGCGATTTGTGGGCTTGGGCTTGCGGCCGGATCGGCCTTTGCCTTCGACGGAACGACCACGCCCAACACAGCGTTGCTCACGCCGAACGATGGATTGCGTACCCCGGGCGCACTGCCTGAGGGCGGAGAAAAAGCCAAAGCGCTGACCGCGCTTCAGTACGCGGCCGACCAGGGACATATTGCTGCCCAGTGGAAAGTTGGCCGCATGTATGCTGCCGGCGATGGCGTTCCGCGGGACGACCAGCGCGCCTTCGCTTATTTCAGCCAGATCGCCAACACCCATCCGGATGAGACACCGGGCACCGCGCAGGCGCGGATTGTCGCCAATGCGTTCGTCGCACTTGGGCACTATTACCTGACGGGCATCCCCAATTCGACCGTCGCGCCGGATACGACCCGCGCCCGCGAGTTGTTCGCCTACGCCGCATCGTATTTCGGCGATGCCGACGCGCAATATCAGCTTGGCCGCCTTTATCTCGACGGCACGCCCAGCGATCCGCACCAGGCGGCGCGCTGGCTCCTGCTCTCTGCAACGAAGGGCGATTGCCGCGCCGAGGCGGTGTTGGGCGACATGCTGTTCCGAGGCTCGAAAGTGCCGCGGCAAGCCGCACGCGGGCTGATGTGGCTCACGCTCAGCAAGGACTGCGCCGGTTCCGAGGAGCCTTGGGTTAAGCCGCTGTACGACAGCGCCTTCCATCGCGCGACCGACGACGAACGCGCCATGGCGCTGGTCTATCTCGAAGGCTGGCTCAGGGGCCGACGCGATTAGGCGCGCGGCAAGCGCGAGCGGCGGCTCACAGCGTATAGGCGGTTCGGAAGCCGCCCCAGTGCTTGCCGAACACACGGATTGGCGCATCAATTTCGCGCACCATCACGGTGACGCCGTTGCCCATGTCGCGCGGATAAATCTGAATAAGGTAAGGACGCACATTGCGCGCCGAAGCGAGGCCGGCGCGATCGTCGAAGATCCGGCGATTGCGTGAGTTCGCGGTGTTCCAGGCCGTTTCGCCGGGGCGCTGGGCCAAGGAATACTTGCGGTTATGGACCGGCAGGTAGCCGTTTCGATCGACCGCCACGCAAAATACCATCCGCGCGTCGCCCGCTAGCAGTGGCTCCTGTATCGGCGGCAAAACGTCCTCCAGGGCTGCAAGGAACCGGGTGCGATATTGCTGCGGATCGGTGCCGTCGATCGGCGTGTAGTCGTTGTCGAATAGGTCTTCGCGGCTCAGGCTTCCCCGTTCGATCAAACTCTCAAGCAGCCGCGAAATGTCGTTTGCAGCGTCGACCGCACGTGAAATGATTTCGCGGTTCTCCTCGCGTATCGATGCGAGTTTGCGTTCGAGGTTGGCGCGCGCACTTGATCCCATTTCCGAAAATTCGAGATGCAATCCCAGCGGCGATTTGTTGGCGACGCGAATCCGCGTCGTGCCGATCTCCTCGATGGTCGCTTCAAGGATGGCACCCACGGCGATGGGCTGAGGATTGTCGACGCGAACAAGCGCGCCGCCTTCCGAAAGGTCGGCTGTTCGGCCGCGAATTGAACCGGCATCGGTCCGCAGCTCGGCGTTCAGTTCGCATGGCAGGCGGTCGTGCCGCCTACGATCGCCGGCCTCGCTCTGACGCAGGAATATCGTCATCCGCATCTTGAGCTTTTCGGCAAGAGCGATGACGCTTTTGCCGTGCTGCTCCACGGATTTCCCGTGGCTGTTGGCGCTGGTGGCGGCGTCGCGGATTTCGGATGCGCCTTCTGCGACGGCGCCGGTAAATCGCAGTGTTTCGGTGGCGCCGCGCGCAACGTTCGCCGTCGCGGCGCTCTGCTGTTCCACCGCCAATGCGACGTCGGCGAATAGCGGGTGGAGCGCCGTTATCACGTCCGCAATCCGTTGAACCGCTTCAAAGCAGACCGCGGCGTCGCCCTGAAGCGCATTGATCTTTTGCGCGATCTCTTCGGTCGCCTGCTGCGTCTCTTGCGAAAGCTTTTTCACTTCGGCGGCGACCACAGCGAAACCGCGGCCGGCGTCGCCGGCACGAGCAGCTTCGATGGTGGCGTTGAGTGCCAGCAAATTCGTCTGGCGCGCCACCGTGGAAATGAGGCTCAGGACATGGCTGATCTGGGTCGACGAGGTCTTGAGCCCTTCGACGCCGCGCCCTGCCAGTTCGGCCGATGCATTGGCCTCGCGGGTGAGATCGTCCGCGCTGCGTACCTGAAGGCCGATGTCCTCCGACGACCGCGCCAATTCCTCGATCGCTGCCGCCAATTGGGTCAGGTCGCGAGTGGCGATGCCTGATTGCTGGACAAGGCTGTCGGTCTTCTGCATGATTTTGCAGGTGGCAACCGCAGAATCTTCCGCTTCATGGCAGACCCGTTCGCAAGCGCGATGGACCAGGCCGATCATGGCGCCCAGATCCGACTCGAGAAGATCGATTGTTTCGAGGATGCCGCCGACTTGAGGCGTCTGCTCTATCTCGGCGGGGAGCCGTAACGGGCTCTGTGGTTCCGGCGCCGGACTAACATCTTCCCAGCGTTTTAGAGCAAGCCATCGCATTCGGAGCCGGAGGTTCGGTAGGCCGCGGCACTATCCGGCGCCATGGTGAAAATAGGGTTAAGTCAGGACGCCGGTCGCGGTTCTCCACGCACGGATATTCGGCTAATGGGGCCGTTCAATCGCCAGATCGACCCAAACCGGTACGTGATCGGACGGCTTCTCCCAGCTCCTCACGTGGCGGTCGATGCCGAGCTCGGTTAGCCGATCGGCGGCTTCGGGCGAGAGCAAGACGTGGTCGATGCGGATGCCGTTGTTCTTCTGCCAGGCACCCGCCTGGTAGTCCCAGAACGTATAGAGTCCAGGCTCTTCGCTCGTTGCACGCACCGCGTCGGTCAGTCCGAGATTGATGAGCGACTGGAACGCTTGGCGGGTCTGGGGCAGGAACAGGGCGTCGCCGCGCCAGGCTTCCGCACTGCGCGCATCGGCGGCCGCCGGAATGACGTTGTAATCGCCGGCGAGGATCAGCGGCTCCTGGAGCAAAAGCCGTTCACGTGCGTAGCCAAAAAGCCGCTTCATCCAGCTGATCTTGTACAAATATTTCTCGGTGTCCGGTGGATTGCCGTTGGGCAGGTAGATGCTCGCAATGCGCGTTGCGCCGTTCGCCGTCGACACCACCGCTTCGATGAAACGCGCATGATCGTCGGTGTGGTCGCCGGGCAGGCCGGTAGTCACCTCGTCGAACGGCAGCTTCGAGAGCAGGGCGACGCCGTTGAAGGTCTTTTGGCCGTGCACTGCGAGGTTATAGCCAAGCGCTTCGAACGGCTCGCGCGGGAAAGCGTCGTCGACGCATTTGGTCTCCTGCAGGCAAACAATGTCCGGCTGACGCTCGGCGAGCCACGCCAGCATCACGTTGAGGCGCTGCTTGATCGAGTTAACGTTCCAAGTAGCGATGCGCACGGGCTGACGCCCCGGTTCGGCGAACAGATTAGAGGGCGAAGCTGGTGCCGCAGCCGCACGAGGCGGTGGCCTGGGGATTATGCACCTTGAACGCCGAGCCGATCAGGTCGTCGACGAAATCGATCTCGGATCCCGCCATGTAATTGACCGAGACCGGATCGATCAGCACGGTGGCGCCGGCCCGCTCGATCACGATGTCGTCGTCCGCCTTGGCGCGGTCGGTGTCGAATTTGTACTGAAAGCCGGAGCAGCCGCCGCCCGCGACACTGACCCGCAGCATGGTGCCGGCGGGCTCGCGCCCCAGAATTTCGCCGATCTTGCGCGCCGCGCGCTCGGTAACAGTGATATTCGCCACTATCGTCTTCTCCGGCCGGGCAATAGTGCCCATTTGCCACGGCATAATGACGATAGTTAAGTGCGGCCACGACGAAGGTCAATTGCGCAGCCCGGGCAGGCCGATGGCGATCGATGCGGCGACGATTCGCGCGTCCTATGCGTGCGATCCGGTACGAAGCCGGGGAAGGCTACATCCGGAGCCGGCGAGCAAGGGGAGGAGCGCCTTTCGTCGCGATTGCGATCGCATCATCCACTCGTCCGCCTTTCGCCGCCTCAAGCACAAGACTCAGGTCTTTGTGTTCGATGAAGGCGACCACTACCGCACGCGGCTCACCCACACGCTGGAAGTCGCGCAGGTGGCGCGCGCGCTCGCCCGCGCGCTTGGTCTCGACGAGGACTTGGCTGAGGCGCTGGCTCTCGCCCATGACCTCGGTCATCCGCCGTTTGGACATGCCGGCGAGCGGGCGCTCGACGAATGTCTTTCCGCCTTCGGCGGCTTTGACCACAACGCGCAGACTTTGCGCGTGGTGACGGCGCTGGAGCGCCGGTACCCGAGCTTCTACGGGCTCAATCTGACTTGGGAAACTCTCGAAGGTCTGGTCAAACATAACGGTCCGCTGACCGACCGCGGCGGCAAGCCAGTCGGGCGTTATTGCGCACACGGCATTCCCAAGACCATTTCGGATTACACCCAACGGCAGGATCTCCAGCTATGGAGCTTCCCGAGCGCCGAGGCGCAAGTCGCTGCGATCGCAGACGATATCGCCTACGACGCGCACGACATCGACGACGGCTTGCGTGCCGACCTGTTCACTCTCGAGGACATTGCCGCGGTGGCATTGCCAGGCACGATCATCGGCGACATTCGCGCGGCCTTTCCCACGCTCGATTCAGCTCGTCGCGTGCACGAATTCATCCGGCGGCTGATCGGCCTTCTCATCGAGGATGTCACCGCCGAAACGCAGCGCCGCGTCGCGGCGCTGGCCCCGCGCTCAGCCGACGACGTGCGGCAGGCGCCGTCAGGCGTCGCCGGATTCTCGGCGGCGATGGCGGAGGCCGAAGGCGCCATCAAGGAGTTTCTCAGGACCCGCATGTACCGTCATGAACGCGTGCAACGGGTGATGCGTGAAGCGGCTCACGTCGTGAGTAACCTGTTCGCCCGTTATAGCGCTCACCCCGACGACCTGCCGCCGGAATGGCAGGAAGGACTCGCCGGCTGCGACGAGGCCGCGCGCGTTCGTCACATCGCCGACTTTATTGCCGGGATGACCGACCGCTACGCGCTTGCCGAGCATGCGCGGCTTTTTGAACTCGACTCCGGAATTGCGTTAGGCGCGCGACGCTCCACATTGGCCTTCCAGCTGTTTATTAATGATCGCGCACAACATCTTCGCCGAAATGCTCGACCGCGTTCGCCGCGTAACCGACGAATTGATTGCTGCGGGCGTTCTGCCGGCTGGCATCGATCTGTCGCGGGTAACGATGGAGCCGCCGCGAGATCCTGCTCATGGCGACATGGCGACCAACGCTGCGATGGTGCTGGCAAAGGATGCTGGCAAGAAGCCGCGCGAGCTTGCCAGCGCATTGGCCGAAAAGCTGCGCGCGGACGAATTGGTCGCCAGAGTCGATATTGCCGGGCCAGGTTTCATCAACCTCACGCTCAAGCCGTCCGCCTGGATCACGACCCTGCGCGGCGCAGTGGAATTGGGCGCGCAATTCGGCAAGCGTGACATTGGCGCCGGCGCGCCGATCAACGTCGAATATGTCTCGGCAAACCCAACCGGGCCGATGCACGTCGGCCACTGCCGCGGTGCCGTCTTTGGTGACGCGCTGGCAAATCTGCTCGCCTTCACTGGCTTCAAGGTCACGCGCGAATACTATGTCAACGACGCGGGCGCTCAGGTCGATCAGCTCGCTCGCTCGGCGTATCTGCGTTATCGCGAAGCCCTCGGTGAAGATGTCGGCGCAATACCCGAAGGGCTCTATCCCGGCGAGTATCTGAAGCCGGTGGGAGTGGCGCTCGCGGCCGAATGCGGGGATGCGCTGACCAAAAAGATGGAAGCCGATTGGCTGCCGCTCGTGCGCAAAAAAGCGATCGAGATGATGATGGCGTCGGTACGCGCCGATCTCGCCGCCCTCAACATCGAGTTCGATGTTTTTTATTCCGAACGGTCACTGATCGAAGGCCGTGTTGATCTGGTAGCGGCAACGATCGATTGGTTGCGGTGGCGCGACTATGTCTATGAAGGCCGCCTGCCACCGCCAAAGGGCGCTCTGCCGGAGGATTGGGAGGACCGCGAACAGACGCTGTTCCGCTCGACCGCGTTCGGCGACGACATCGATCGGCCGCTGAAAAAATCCGATGGCTCGTACACCTATTTCGCCTCCGACATCGCCTACCACCGCAGCAAACTCGAGCGCGGCTTTCGTACCCTGATCGATGTCTGGGGCGCCGACCACGGCGGCTACATCAAGCGCATGCAGGCGGCGGTGGCCGCGCTGAGCGATCGCAAGGCCGAGCTTGATGTGAAGCTCGTGCAACTTGTGAAGCTCCTCCGTGCCGGCGAGCCGGTCAAAATGTCCAAGCGGGCGGGCGAGTTCGTCACCCTTCGCGAAGTCGTCGATGAAGTTGGGCGCGACGCTGTCCGCTTCATGATGCTGTTTCGCAAGAACGACGCGACGCTCGATTTTGACCTCGCCAAGGTGATCGAGCAGTCCCGGGACAACCCCGTCTTTTACGTCCAGTACGGCCACGCCCGCGGCCAGTCGGTATTCCGAAACGCCCGCGAAGCGTTTCCCGATTTGCCTGCGGATATGATTAATTTGCTCGAGGCGGCGAATCTGGATCGGCTCTCAGAGCCGGCGGAACTCGCTTTGATGCGGCAAATTGCGCTTTATCCGCGGGTGGTCGAGGGGGCTGCAGCGGCGCATGAACCGCACCGAATAGCCTTCTATTTGTATGATTTAGCCAGCGAGTTTCACTCTCTTTGGACGCTCGGCAATGCATCGCCACATTTACGCTTCATTATCCAGAATGATCGAGAACTGACCCTGGCCCGGTTGGTGCTTATACGAGGCGTGGTCACGGTTCTCGCGTCGGGGCTTGGCTTTCTTGGTGTCGCGGCGCCGGACGAAATGCGGTAATTCCCTTTGTTGCCGTTAGGGATGCGGCAGCGACCGCCGGGAAGGCTGATCGAGATAGCTTAAACGCCTGAACGAGGCGAGTTCGATGGCTGACGATAATTTCCGCTCTAGTAGCGGCCGCAGCGGCCGGGCGCGCGGCGAAAGCGCCCATGACCCGCTCGCCGAATTGGCTCGGCTGATTGGTCAGGGCGACCCCTATGCCGAGCGTAGCGCGCGGCAATCGGCTGATGAAGCAGCCCCCGGGTTTGATTGGGCGGCTAACGAAGACTATGCCGATGAGGGCGGTCGCGCGGAAGAACACCATGCGCCGCCGCCGCTACCGCCGGCTTCTTATTCCACTTATGCCCACGACGAGCAGGATTACACGGACGAGTCCCCGACTGGCGGTCGCTATTTTTCCGGCTCGGCTGGGAAGTTCAATGGTTTCGGCGCTGATGCAGGTCCATACGAACCGGACCAGCAGGCGCCGGTTTCATCCTCCCGCCAACTGCCGGCATTCATGTCGGCCGCGCCGGTCGGCCCTTACGAGGCCGAAGAACCGGACCGCGCACAAGAGGCCGGCGAAGACTACGGCGACTATGCCGAAGAGTATTACGACGAGCCGCCCAGGCCTCGCCGGCGCGGCTTCGTCGTGATGATGGCCGTGCTCGGCCTGGTGATTGTCGGGACCGCCGGCGCGTTCGCGTATCGCAACATGTTCGGCGGCGCTGTGTTCGCCGGCCTTCCGCCGATCATCAAAGCGAGCATCACCCCGAACAAAATCCTGCCGAAGAACGGTGACGCCCAAGCCGACAATTCCGCTCAATCCGGCACATCGGCTCAAGCCAGTTCCGATAAGCTCGTCTCGCACGAAGAGCAGCCGGTCAATATGGAGCCGCCGAAAGTCGGCTCTCGGGTGGTTGCCACCATTCCGATCGGCGCCGGGCAAATGCCGCCTCCGCTGGTTGCGGCTGCGCCTGCTCCGGCCGCCCCTGACGGCTCCGCGCCGTCATATAGCACGGCATCAGCCGGCACGGCGTTGATGCCGCCGCCCGACGGTGGTCAACCTGCGCCGTCGCCAATGCCGACGACAGCACCAGCCCAACCAGCCGCTCCCGCGCCGGCAGTAGCTCCGTCCGAGCCCAAAAAGGTTCACACAGTCCTCATCCACGCCGACCAGTCCGGTGCCACAGCTGCGCAGCCCGCTGCGCCAGTACCTGCGGCCGCGCCCGCCCCGCGCGGCACACGCTCTGCAGCGGCCAAGGCGAGTGCATCTGCTGCTCCGGCTCCGGCCGGCGCTAATGCTCCAATGTCGATCATGCCCGGGGCCGACGGCGAGGCAGCCGCACCGGCGCCTATCGCTCCCGCCCCGGTCGCGACGGCGCGCTCGCGTGCGGCAGCTGCTGCGCCGGCGCCAGTCGCGCTAGCCAGCGCCGAGCCCGGCCAAGCCGTGCCGGCGGCGAGTGCGCGTTCGGGCGGATACGCCGTGCAGGTGACCTCACAGCACAGCGAGGCCGATGCCAAAGCGAGCTTCAAGGAGCTGCGGGCAAAGTTCCCCAATCAACTCAGCGGACGCGAGCCAATCATTCGCCGTGCCGATCTCGGCGCCAAGGGGGTCTATTACCGCGCCATGGTCGGTCCGTTCGCCTCAATGGAAGAGGCGGCCGGTGTTTGCAGCAGTCTCAAAGCAGCCGGCGGTAACTGTCTGGTCCAGCGCAACTAACGGGTCGCGCTTGACCGTTTTGCCGCGCGCGGGCTAAGCGGCGCCGATGCGTGCGTTTATCACCGGCATTTCCGGACCTGCGCTGACCGACGAGGAGCGACGCTTTTCTCCGGGAGGCGGCGCCGTGGGGCATTATTCTGTTTCGCCGCAATGTCGAGAGCCCAGAAGCGCTGCGAAACCTGGTCGACGATGTCCGGACGACTCTCGGCCGCGCCGCCCCTGTGCTGATCGACCAGGAAGGCGGCCGGGTGCAGCGCCTCGGTCCGCCGCACTGGCCGGCTTATCCGCCCGGCGCCGCCTACGGTGCGATTTACGATCGCGACCGGGACGCGGGCCTCGCCGCGGCACGCTTGGGCGCGCGCCTGATCGCTGCCGATCTTGCCGCGCTGGGCATCGATGTTGACTGCATGCCGATCGCGGATGTCCCCGTCGCCGGCGCCGATCCGGTGGTGGGCGACCGCGCCTACGGAAATGATCCCGCCAAGGTCGCCGCCATTGCCGGCGCCATCGCGGCAGGGCTGGCGGAGGGGGGCGTACTGCCGGTCCTCAAGCACATTCCCGGCCATGGCCGCGCGACTGCCGACAGCCACCAGAAGCTGCCGGTCGTCAGCGCCAGCCGCGCCGAGCTCGAGGCGACGGATTTTGCCGCTTTTCGTCCGCTGGTGGCGCTGCCGCTGGCGATGACCGCGCATGTTGTGTTTACAGCGATCGACCCGGTCGCGCCGGCCACGATTTCGGCAACTATAGTGCGCGATGTGATTCGTGATTCCATCGGCTACCAAGGCCTCTTGATGACCGACGATATTTCCATGGGCGCCCTGTCGGGCTCGGTCGGCGAGCGCACCCGCGCCGCCATCGCCGCCGGCTGCGACGTGGTGCTTCACTGCAACGGCGATATGCCGGAAATGCTCGCCGTTGCGGCGGAGGCGCCGGTGCTCGCCGGCGAAGCTTCACGCCGCGCCGCGGCGGCGCTGGCGATGAAGAAACCGGCGGCACCGATCGATCTTGTTGCCGGCCGCGCCGAGTTCCTTCGGCTCATGACCGGCGCGTGGCAGCCCGCGCAGGGGTACGCATGAGCGCCGAAAATCCGCAATTCGTGACTGACTTCTCGGAGCGGGCTACGGACGAGCCCGCGCTGATGATCGATGTTGAAGGTTTCGAAGGGCCGCTCGATTTGCTCCTCACGCTGGCGCGCCAGCAAAAAGTCGATCTTGCCAAGATCTCGATCTTGGCGCTCGCCGATCAGTACCTCGCTTTCATCGAAGCGGCGCGCAAACTGCGGCTCGAGATCGCCGCCGATTATCTGGTGATGGCGGCGTGGCTCGCTTACCTGAAGTCGCGGCTGCTGCTGCCCGAACAACACGAGCCCGACGGTCTCAGTGCCGAGGACATGGCGACCGCGCTGGCGCTGCGGCTGCGGCGGCTCGAAGCGATCCGGCAAGTGGCCGAGCAATTGCTCAACCGGCCGCAGCTTGGCCGCGAGGTGTTTCAGCGCGGCCAGCCGGAGCCGATCGCGGAAATCAAGCGGCCCGAATGGACCGCAACGCTCTACGATCTGCTTTCAGCCTATGCGGGGCAGCGGCAGAAGCAGGCGCGGGCTATTGTGCACGTGCCTAAGCGCACAGTCTGGTCGCTCGCTGAAGCGCGCGAAGCTATTGAGCGGCTGATTGGTCGCGATCGACCGATTGGTGCGTCCTCGATGAGTATTTGATCGCCTATGTGGTCGAACCGTCGTTGGCCGCAACGGTGCGCGCCTCGAGCTTTGCGGCAATGCTCGAATTGGTGCGCGAGGGCCGCCTTGAAGTGCATCAGCACGAGGCCTTTGCTCCGCTTTACGTCCGTAAGCGGTCGGACGCGGACAACGGCGGCGCTGCGGTAGTTGAGTCCGGGAATGCTTGACGTGGAGGCTGGGATGATTTCGAACGTGGCGGAGATGCGCGTGATTGTTGGCGACAAGGATGCAAACGAACGAGCCGAGGAATTGCGCATCCTGGAAGCTTTGCTGTTTGCCGCTGACGAGCCTCTCGACGAGAAGACTTTGGCGGCGAGGCTGCCGGCCGGCGTCGACGTGCGCGCGCTGCTGCAGCAATTGCAAAACGAATATGCGCTGCGCGGCGTGAACTTTGTGCGCGTCGGCGGCAAATGGTCGCTGCGCACCGCGGGCGACCTCGCTTGGCTGCTGACGCGCGAGACCGTCGTCACCAAGAAACTCTCGCGAGCCGCAATCGAAACGTTGGCGATTGTCGCCTATCATCAGCCGGTGACGCGGGCCGAGATCGAGGATATTCGCGGAGTGAGTCACCTCGAAGGGAACGCTCGATGTGCTTCTGGAAACCGGCTGGATACGTCTGCGTGGCCGCCGCAAGGCGCCCGGCCGGCCGGTGACCTACGGTACCACAGAGGCCTTCATGTCGCATTTCGGGCTCGACGCAATCACCGATCTGCCGGGCCTTGATGAGCTTAAGGGCGCCGGTCTCGTCGAAAAGGCGATCCCGGCCGGCTTTACCATACCGATCCCGTCCGACGATCCGGAACTGCGGGACGATGAAGACCCGCTGGAGCCCGGCGACCTCGATTTGGGGCTTGCGCCGCCGCCGGAGCGCACCGAAAGCTGAGCTTTCGGCTGTCACTTCGGCGTGAAGCGCCTGCGGCTTAACGGCATTTTCCGTTATGCTTGTTTTTGCCCCCGCTCGCGCCTAGTTTCTGGCTAAAATCGGCGTCTTAGGCGAGCGCAGGCGTATCCCGCGCACGGAGGTTTTTATGGGGTCTCTGAGCATCTGGCACTGGATGATCGTCCTCGTCGTCGGGCTTCTGCTCTTCGGCGGGCGCGGCAAGATTTCGGACCTGATGGGTGATGTCGCCAAGGGCATCAAGTCCTTCAAGAAAGGCATGGCCGAGGAAGAAGCCGATGCCGGCAAGTCCAACGCCCCGGTCAAGTCGATCGACCACCAGGCCGAAGCGGTCAAACCGCGGGCCGAGGCCGGCACCAAGGTGTCCTGACGGACCCTTGCGGCTGGTGTCCGGCGGATAAATCTGGCCGGCGGTTGACGCGCGCAATGGGCGGTTGAGCCGGCCGGGAGTTTCCATGTTCGACATCTCTTGGACCGAGTTCCTGCTGATCGGCGTCGTGGCGCTGATCGTCATCGGGCCGAAGGAACTGCCCGCGGTGATGCGCACCATGGGGCAATGGACGCGCAAGGTCCGCAGCATGGCCGCGGATTTCCAGGGCCAGTTCCAGGAGGCGATGCGCGAAGCCGAAATGGCCGACCTGAAAAAGCAGGTCGACGACATCGCGCAGGACATCAAGAACTACGATCCGCTCAAAGACGTGCGCGCCGATGTTGAGGCTGCGGGCCGGGATATTCAGAGTTCGCTGCAGCAGCCGCTGATGACCTCGACCACGGCCGATGATGCGGCGCCTCAGCCCACGGCCGCATTGCCGATCGCCGAAGCCGCGGCTGAGCTTGGCGAAACGGACGTTGTCGCCGCTGCTACGGGTCCGGTTGCGCCGGAGGCCGTCGAAAACTCTGGACTGGAACCTTCTGTTCCTGCAGGCCGTGGTCGATTCACGCGCGACGGACGCCGTTGCTGCGGCTACTGCTCCCGTTGCGCCACAAGCCGCCGAGGCCGCCGTCGAGCCGGACACCACAAGGCCCGCTGGATGACAACCCGCGAGGACGAAGAGAAGGAGATCGAGGCGACCAAGGCGCCGCTGATGGATCACCTGATCGAGCTGCGCTCGCGGCTGATCAAGGCGCTCGCGGCGTTCGCTATTGCGGCCGTGGTCTGCTTCTTCTTCGCCAAGCAGATCTACAACGTGCTGACCTGGCCCTACATATGGGTGGCCGGCCCGGAGAATTCGAAGTTCATCTACACCGGCCTGCTGGAGTATTTCATCGTCCAGCTCAAGCTCGCGATGTTCGGCGCAGCGTTCATCGCGTTTCCGGTCATTGCCACGCAGATCTACATGTTCGTCGCGCCGGGGCTTTATCGCAACGAGCGGCACGCATTTCTGCCCTACCTCGTCGCCACGCCGATCATTTTTCGTGATGGGATCGCTGGTGGTCTATTTCGTGGTCTGGCCGATGCTGGCGCGCTTTTCGCTGAGCATGCAGCAGGCCGGCGGCCCTGGCCAGGCGACCATCGAGCTGTTGCCGAAAGTCGAAGACTATCTGTCGCTGATGATGAAGCTCATTCTCGCGTTCGGCATCGCCTTCCAGCTTCCGGTGATCCTGACGCTCCTTGGCCGCGTCGGCATCATCACCTCGGACTCAGCTCAAGTCGAAGCGCCGCTATTTCATCGTCGTCGCCTTTGTGATCGCGGCGGTGCTCACCCCGCCGGATGTGCTCAGCCAAATGTCGCTGGCGCTGCCGCTGGTCGCGCTCTATGAGGGCTCGATCTTGTCGGTGCGCTGGATCGAGAGGCGGGCCGCCGCTGATCGCGCCGCTGCTGCCGCAGCCGCCGCGGCCAAGCCCGCGGAGTGATTTGACGTATTGTTCAGGGGTATTGGACTTGATTCGTCATGCCCGGGCTCGTCCCGGGCATCCACGTCTTGAGCGTCGCTGCAATGAAGACGTGGATGGCCGGAACAAGTCCGGCCATGACGCGGAACAGAGTGACTACATGCACGACATCCGCTTCATCCGCGAAAATCCCGACGCGTTCGACCGCGCGCTCAAGCGCGCGCGGACTCCCTGGCGGGGCGCAGCGGCTGATCGCGCTCGACGAGAAGCGGCGGCAGAAAATTCTCGCACTCGAAACCGCGCAGGCGCGCCGCAATGCGGCGTCGAAGGAAATCGGCGAAGCCAAAGAAGAGCAAGGACGAGGAAAAAGCCAAAAGCCTGCTCGGCGAAGTCGCTGGCACTCAAGGCAATCGATCCCAGCGATGGAGGTTGAGGAGAAGAAGGCAGCTAACGAAGAACTGCAATGCAGCGCTTGCGGAAATTCCCAATCTGCCGCTGGACGACGTTCCTGACGGCAAGGACGCCAAACGACAACGTCGAACGTCATCGCTTCGGGGCGAAGCGCGAATACGCGTTCACGCCCAAGCAGCATTTCGATCTCGGCGAAGCGCTCGGCCAGATGGATTTCGAGACCGCGGCAAAGCTTTCCGGTGCGCGCTTTGTGGTTCTGAAGAACGGCCTCGCCCGGCTCGAACGTGCGCTCGGGCAATTCATGCTCGACGTGCACACGAGCGAGCACGGCTACACCGAAGTCGCGCCGCCTCTTCTCGTGCGCGATGAAGTCATGTTTGGCACGGCGCAATTGCCAAAATTTGCTGTTGATCAGTTTCAAGCAACTCGATTGTTGACGGAACGGCGAGATTGGAGAAAGGTTGAGGCTAGGTGAAGCTACTGCGCACAAAGCCTTGATGTTCGCGCTCTGATGCAATTTCAGTGATGCTTGAGCACGCGAGTTTAGATCAGATCTCCGGTGGGCTCTGGCTCATCCCAACCGCCGAAGTGCCACTCACTAATCTCGTTCGGGAATCCATCCATCGATGAAGCGCAGTTGCCGATGCGCCTCACCGCCTGCACGCCATGCTTCCGCGCCGAGGCTGGCGCCGCGGGCAAGGACACGCGCGGCATGATCCGCCAGCATCAGTTCACCAAGGTCGAGCTCGTCTCCATCACCACGCCGGAGCAAAGCAAGGACGAGCACGAGCGCATGCTGTCCTGCGCCGAGGAAATTCTGCGCCGGCTCGGTCTGCACTATCGGGTGATGACGTTGTGCACCGGCGATATGGGCTTTGCCTCGCAGAAGACCTACGACATCGAGGTGTGGCTGCCCGGGCAGAATATGTATCGCGAGATTTCCTCCTGCTCGATCTGCGGCGAATTCCAGGCGCGGCGCATGAATGCGCGTTATCGCACCAAGGAGGGCCGCCAGGTCCGCCACGTTCACACGCTTAACGGCTCCGGCGTTGCCGTCGGCCGTGCGCTGATCGCGGTGATGGAAACCTATCAGCAGGAAGACGGATCGATTGCGGTGCCGGAGGCACTTGCGCCATATATGGGCGGCATCAAAAAGATCGAAAAACAATGAGCAGATTTGTGAGCGAGACGCGCGCTGCACCCTCCCCCCTTGTGGGGGAGGGATGGGGTGGGGGGTCGGGAGGCAAGGCACCCGCAAAGACGAATGTGCGAACGCACGTCTTTGCCTCCGCAAAGCCTCCCGACCCCCACCCCTAACCCCTCCCCACAAGGGGGAGGGGAATTGCTGTAGCGATGCGCATCCTGGTCACCAATGACGACGGCATCCATGCGGAAGGGCTCGACGTGTGCGAGAAGATCGCCCGCGCCATTTCCGACGATGTCTGGGTGATCGCGCCGGAATACGACCAGTCGGGCGTGGCGCACTCGCTGTCGCTCAACGATCCGCTGCGGCTGCGCCAAGTCGCCGAGCGCCGGTTCGCGGTGCGCGGCACGCCGACCGATTGCGTGATCATGGGCGCGCGCCATCTGCTCAACGGCAAGGGGCCCGGATCTGATCCTCTCCGGCGTCAATCGCGGCCGCAACGCCGGCGAGGACGTCATCTATTCCGGCACCGTCGCCGGCGCGGTCGAAGGCACCGTAATCGGCATTCCCTCGCTGGCGCTGTCGCAAGCGTACGCTTCGCGGCTCAGCCGCCCGCCGTTTTGGGACACCGCCCTCAAATACGGCCCCGACATCATTCGCCGCGTCATCGCCGAAGGCATCCCGCGCGACGTGCTGATCAACGTCAATTTTCCCGATTGTCCGCCGGACGGCGTCAAGCGCATTGCCGTCACCGCGCAAGGCCGTCGCGGCGGCCAGGAGCGGCTGCAAATCGATGAGCGCAAGGATGGCCGCGGCAATCCCTATTACTGGATCACCTATGTGCGGCAGGGTTTTCTCGCTGCGCCCGAAGGCACCGACCTCGCCGCGCTCGATGAGCGCTGCATCGCGGTTACGCCGCTCAAGCTCGACATGACCGACGAGCCTTATATGACGAAGCTCGCGGCGTTGTTTGACGAAAATTAGATGCGAACGCTCGGCACCGCTGCCTCGATCGCTTCGGCAAGCGCGTCGGCCTGGAACGGCTTCTGCAGTGTCGGCGACGTCCGGTAGAGCTCCGGCACGCCGTGCTGGCCGTAGCCGGTGGCGAATACGAAAGGCAGCCCGCGCTCGACCAGCACCTCAACCACCGGCGAAATCGGCTCGCCATTGAGATTGACGTCAAGGATGGCGACGTCGAACTCGCTTTGCTTTGCGAGCGTCAACGCTTCCTCGATGTGGCCGGCCTCACCGGCGAGCGTATAGCCGAGGTCGGTCAGCATATCCTGGAGCAGCATCCGGATCATAAGCTCATCCTCGACCACGAGAATGCGCTTAGCGGCGGTCGAATTGTTCTCGAACGTCATCCGAAATACCGGGTCGACGAGATAACCGACAATATTTTTCGAGAATACGAGCGACCCCGCCCTGCTGCAACGGCCCCGGAGGCGGCTGGACCTGTATCCCCATGCCGAATGTCCCAATGCCGAAGCCTCGCAGCTGGTTCCCCGGGGGAGAACGCCGACATCGCAATGTAAGCTGCGCCGCCATAGTGGTAAAAAGGGGGCGGCGTTGCATCGGCGAGGTTGTCGTGCCCGGGACTGAAGCGGACGACGTGGAGCGCATGGGGTTTCAGCTGACGCTGCGCCGCCGCGGCATCAGCGACCAGGCGGTACTGCGCGCCATGGACGCGGTGCCTCGCGAGCACTTTGTTACATCCGAATTCGCCGACAGCGCCTACGCCGACCATGCGCTGCCAATTGCCTGCGGGCAGACCATCAGTCAGCCCTATGTGGTCGCTTATATGACCGAAAAACTCGAGGTCGAGCCGCACCATCGCGTGCTGGAAGTGGGCACCGGCTCAGGCTACCAGGCCGCCATTCTTTCGCGGCTGGCGCGCGAGGTCGTCAGCATCGAGCGCTATCGGACGCTCGCCGATACCGCGCGCGACCGCCTCAAGACGCTCGGCTATACGCAATGTCACCGTGCTCGCCGGCGACGGCTTTGCCGGCGCGCCGGACAAGGCGCCGTTCGACCGCATCATCGTCACCGCGGCCGCCGAACAAATTCCTGACGCGCTGGTCGATCAGCTCGGCGAGGACGGCAAGATGGTGTTGCCGCTCGGCCCACGCGACGGCGCCCAGCACATTGTCAAGCTCACCAAAACAGCATCGGGACTGACGCGGCAAAATCTGATCGCGGTCAGATTTGTGCCGCTCCTCCACGGGCAAGCACGAGAATTGTAACCATTTCACCACATTTCCGGCGTCATTAGATTTTTGTCCCAATACTTAAAGCCCTGTTTACCCCAACGATGTCTATTCGCTCGTAGCTGAAGTTGCGTGCGAGCGAGTAACCATGTGCGCATCGCGTTGGTTGGCCGTTGGGCCGCAATTCGTTGTTGTTACGTTAATCGGGCTGGGCGTTGCCAGCTGCAGCAGCGACTCCGACCGCTTCTCCGATCTTTTCGGCACCGATAGTACCCCGCGCAGCGAGACGACCGGCTCAATTCCGCCGAGCACCGGTTACGTCGACAGCAGACCGCTCCCGCACCTCGCTGGTAATTCCACGGACGGAGTCTCGGGCGGTGGCCGCGGGATGGGCTCTTATCAGCCCGGCAATGCGGACGTCACCGGGTCGCTGCCACCGGCCGCCCCGCCGCCCCCGAGCCTGGACTTGGGAAGGCGGTACGGCTGTCGTTCTTGCCCCCGGCGAAACGCTTGAAATGCTGGCGAAGCGGCATGGCGTCCCCGTTGCCGCCCTGATGGAAGCCAACAACATCACCAGCCCGGCGCACGTCCACCCCGGGCAGCGTCTGGTTATTCCGCGTTACCGCGGTCCGTCGACGGCACTTTCGGCGCCGCAGACGCGCATCGCCTCATCGGTGCCTTCGACAATTCCGGCCAGTCCGCCGCCACGAAGCGCCCCGCCGCCGGCTGGCGCCGTCCATGTCGTGGCGCCCGGCGAAACCCTGCACAGCATTGCCCGGCTGTATCACAAGCCGGTTCTGGAGCTCGCCAAGGCCAATAACATCCCGCCCGATACGCAGCTGCGGATCGGCGCGCGGATCGTTATTCCGGGTGCCAGATCGGCCACGCTGCCGCCGCCCACCACGCCGCGCGCCGAAGCGATGGGGCCGCCGCCGGTGAATCAGAATTTCGCGACGGCAAATTCGCCGCACAGCGCTCGCGTCGTGACCCCGGTTGGCCCGTCTGGCCAAGAGGGCCCGCTCAAGAGCGCAGAGCCCGCCGGCGCGCTGGCGTCGTTCCGCTGGCCGGTGCGCGGCCGGGTCATCACCGGCTTCGGCCCGCAGCCGAACGGCCTGCAGAATGACGGCATCAACCTCGCAGTGCCCGAAGGCACGCCAGTCAAGGCCGCAGACGACGGTGTCGTCGCTTATGCCGGCAATGAGCTCAAGGGCTACGGCAATCTGGTGCTGGTGCGCCACAGCAACGGTTTCGTCACCGCCTACGCGCACGCGAGCGAACTTCTGGTCAAGAAGGGCGACGTCGTGAAACGGGGCCAAGTGATCGCAAAGTCCGGACAGACCGGAACCGTCACGTCGCCGCAATTGCACTTCGAGATCCGCAAGGGCTCGGTACCGGTCGATCCGGCGCAGTACCTCAACGGCGCGTAGCCGCCGCTAGTCGCGCAGCGCGACGCCCAGGCGTCCAGCCAAATCCTGCACGTATTGCCAAGCGACGCGACCCGAACGGGCGCCGCGCGTGGTCGCCCATTCGAGCGCTTCGCGTCGAAGCTCAGCGTCGGCGAAGCGGAATCTGATAGCGCGCGACATAGCCATCCACCATGGCGAGGTATTCATCCTGACTGCAGCGATGAAACCCAAGCCACAACCCGAACCGGTCGGACAGCGAAACCTTTTCCTCGACCGCCTCGCCGGGATTGATTGCAGTCGCGCGCTCGTTTTCGACCATGTCGCGGGCCATCAGATGACGGCGATTTGAGGTGGCATAGAAGATGACGTTCTCGGGCCGTCCCTCGATGCCGCCTTCGAGCATGGTCTTGAGCGCTTTGTACGAAGTGTCCTCGGCCTCGAACGATAGATCGTCGCAGAACACGATGAAACGTTGCGGCGCGTTGCGCAGAAGCCCCATTAGTTCGGGCAGCGAGCTCGATGTCTTCGCGGTAAATCTCGATGAGCCGAAGCGCGGCGCTGCGATGCGCGGCACCGACTGCGGCGTGGGCGGCCTTGACCAGCGACGACTTTCCCATGCCGCGCGCGCCCCACAGCAGCGCATTGTTCGCTGGCAGGCCGCGCGCGAACCGTTCGGTATTTTCGACCAGGAGATCGCGCACCCGATCGATGCCCTTGAGTAGCGACATCTCGACCCGGTTGATGTGGCGCACGGGGGCGAGCGTTCGGCCCTTCGGGGTGCCAGACGAATGCTTCAGCCGCGGAAAAATCCGGACCGGACGGCGCGCGCGGCGCTAAGCGTTCGAGAGCGTCGGCGATCCGATGCAGAACCTTGTGGTCGGTGTCGCCGCGAGGTTGTGCTTTTGGCCTGCCTCCGGTGCGCTTATTCGCCGCTATTTTTTGTCCGCGTCGTGGAGATTTACCCATGTTTGCACCGGGTTGCGCCCATCCCCCGAGCGGGATGCGAACGCCCTCGCTAGCGCGCCCGGAGGCAAGCCGCAACATTGCAATTAGGCCAACGGCAGCTATAGTCCGCGCCGATTTCCCGCGCAAAATCGGTCCTTAGTCCTTAAGGGCGGCGCGTCGCGTAAGCGGACCGGAGGGACCATGTTTATCACGCCTGCATTTGCGCAAGGCAATCCGCTAAGCGGCCTATTCGGCGGCGACAGCAGCGGCATGCTAACATCGCTGCTGCCGCTGATCTTGATTGTCGTGATTATGTATTTCCTGGTGCTGCGTCCTCAGCAACAGCGGGTGAAAAGCCATCAGTCGATGGTCAAGGCGCTGCGCCGGGGCGACACCGTGGTGACCAACGGCGGGCTCGTCGGTAAGGTCACCAAAGTGGTCGACGACGACCAGATCGAGGTTGAGATCTCCGACGGCGTCCGGGTGCGGCAGATGCGCTCGATGGTCTCCGAAGTGCGCGCCAAGGGCGAGCCGGTCAAAGACGACAGCGCGAGCTGATCGCGCGCGGCGCGATCGCAAGCAAGGGTTACAATATCGATGTTGTTTTTCACGCGGTGGAGAGTGGCCGGCATCCTGATCACGGCTCTGGTCGTGTGCCTGTTTGCGCTGCCGAATTTTTTCTCCGATAGCACGGTCCGCAAATGGCCGTCCTGGGCGCAGCGCCACATCGTGCTCGGTCTCGACCTGCAGGGCGGATCGAGCCTGCTCCTTGAAGTCGACACCAATGCGGTGCGCAAGGAGCGCCTGCAGGGGATTGCCGACGACGTTTTGCGCATTCTGCGCGGAGCCCGCATTCCATTCACGGGCCGTTCCATCCACGGCAATAGCGTGGAAGTGCGCATTACCCGCGAAAGCGACGTCGACAATGCGGTCGGCAAGCTGCGTGAGCTGTCGCAGCCCTTGTCCGGCATAATCGGCTCTACGGGACAGCGCAGCGTCGATATATCGGAGAACGGCGGCCTGATTACGCTGACGCCCTCGGACGCGGCGCTGGCCGAGCGCATCCGTCAGTCGGTCGATCAGTCGATCCAGATCATCGAGCGCCGTGTCAATGAACTCGGGCTGGTCGAGCCGACCATTCAGCGTGAGGGCGCTGACCGCATTCTCGTCCAGGTGCCTGGCCTCCAGGACCCGTCGCGGCTCAAGGAAATTCTCGGCAAGACCGCAAAGCTCGACTTTCGCATGGTCGACCAATCGATGACCGCGGAGCAGGCGATCGCGACCCATCCGCCGGTGGACGCGGAAATTCTCGACGGCGAGGGCGGGCAGAAATATGTGATCGAGAAGCGCGTGCTGGTCTCCGGCGCCGATCTGGTCGACGCCCAGCCCGGCCTCGACCAGCGCAACGGCGAGCCGATCGTCAGCTTTCGCTTTAATTCCGCGGGCGCCCGCAAATTTGCCGAAGCTACTCAGCAGAATGTCGGCAAGCCGTTCGCCATCATTCTCGATAACAAGGTGATCTCGGCGCCGGTCATCCGCGAACCGATTCTTGGCGGTTCCGGGCAGATTTCCGGCAATTTCACCGTGCAGCAGGCGAACGATCTTGCGATCCTGTTACGCGCCGGTGCCTTGCCGGCGCCGCTGACCGTGATCGAGGAACGCACGGTCGGGCCGGGCCTCGGTCAGGATTCCATCAATGCAGGCGAGCACGCCGCCTACGTGGGCGCGGCTCTCGTCATCGTGTTTATGCTGGTGACCTACGGCCTGTTCGGGCTGTTCGCCAACGTCGCGGTCGCGATCAACGTCGCCATGATTTTCGGCGTCCTGTCGATGCTCAGCGCGACGCTGACGCTCCCGGGCATCGCCGGCATCGTGCTCACGGTCGGCATCGCGGTGGATTCCAACGTGCTGATCTACGAGCGCATCCGTGAGGAGGTTCGCGCCGGCCGCAGCGCGATCAACGCGATCGATGCCGGCTTTTCCCGGGCGCTTGCGACCATCCTCGATTCCAACATCACCACATTCATCGCCGCGGCCGTGCTGTTCTATATCGGCACCGGTCCGGTCCGCGGCTTTGCCGTGACGCTGGGCGTCGGCATTCTCACCAGCCTGTTCACCGCGTTCACGCTGACGCGGCTGATCGTGGCGTATTGGGTGCGGATGTGGCGGCCACGCGTGGTCCCGATCTGAATCGTTACGAAAGCATATCCGTGCGCCTTCTTCGCATCGTTCCCGATGACACCAAGTTCGATTTCATGCGCTTCCGGCGCATCAGCTTTCCGGTATCGGCGATGTTGTCGATCGCGGCGATCCTTTTGTATTTCATCCACGGGCTGAACTTTGGCATCGACTTCGTCGGCGGCACCTTGATGGAGGTGCAGACCAAGGCCGGACCCGCCGATATCGCCAAAATGCGCGGCACCATCGGGTCGCTTGGGCTCGGCGATTTCCAGCTGCAGGAATTCGGCGCGCCGAACGACGTGCTGATCCGCATTTCTGAGCAACCGGGCGGCGACACGGCGCAGCAGCAGGCGGTACAGAAGGTTCGCGACGCCCTCGGCAGCGAAGTCGAATACCGGCGTGTGGAAGTGGTCGGGCCGAGCGTGTCGACCGAGCTTTTGTCTTACGGGACCATCGGGCTCGTGCTCGCGATCGGCGCCATCCTGATCTATCTCTGGTTCCGGTTCGAGTGGCAGTTCGCGCTCGGCGCCATGATCGCCAACGTGCACGACTTGGTGCTCACGGTCGGGTTCATGTCGCTGACGCACATCGACTTTGATCTCACCAGCATCGCGGCGTTGCTCACCATCCTCGGCTACTCGCTCAACGACACGGTGGTGATCTACGACCGGATCCGTGAAATGCTGCGGCGCTATAAGCGCATGCCGATGCCGGATCTGCTCAACGCATCGATCAACGCCACGCTGTCGCGCTCGATCGTCACCCATCTCACCGTGTCGCTGTCGCTGCTCGCGTTGCTGCTGTTCGGCGGCCAGGCGATCCGCAGCTTCACCGCGACGATGATGTTCGGCGTGGTGCTGGTTGGCACCTACACGTCGGTGTTTGTTGCGTCGCCGATCCTGATCTATCTCGGTGTCGGCCGCACCCGGCAGGGCGGGCCGGAGGATACTGAGGCCGAGACGCCGCTCGCGCCGCCAACGGCTCCTACGGCGCCCACGCTCGCGCCACGGCGGACGAGAGCGCGCCGTTAGTGGAAGCGCGCCATCTGCCGCGCCAGGTGGTGATCGATGCGCATGGCGGAGGCGGTTTCCGCTTTGCGGATATGTCCCATCGCGGCTCGCTCCTTTGTCTGCCTGACGGCATTTGGGCCTGGCCGGTAGCCTCGCCGGATGGACTGACGGATGAGGCGTTATCGCCGGTGTTTGATCGCGCCGCCGCGTTGGACTTTTTTATTCTCGGCACCGGCTCCGTCCCCTGGGTCGCACCGGAACCTTTGCGCGCGCGATTCCGCAACGCGCATATTTCATTCGATGCCATGACTACCGGCGCCGCTGTGCGCACCTATAACGTGATGCTGATGGAAAGTCGCCGCGTCGGCGCCGGTCTGATTGCGGTGGATTGAATGCTAAGCTTGGCTGCATGCAGGATGTGTTCGCCTACTGCGCCGAGCTGGTCCGGACTGCCGATCGGGATCGGTTTATCGCTGCGTTGTTCGCGCCGGCGCAACGTCGCGGCGCGCTGCACGCACTCTATGCTTTCAATGCCGAGGTGACGCGCGTGCGCGACGTGGCGCACGCGGCACTACCCGGCGAAATCCGCCTGCAATGGTGGAGCGACGTCATCAGCGGCGAACGGGCCGATGAGGCGCGCGCTAATCCCGTCGCGGCGGCGTTGCTTTCCACAATGGAACGCCATCAACTCTCTTTGGCCACGCTTATCGATCTGATTGAGGCGCATCGCTTCGACCTCTACGACGACCCGATGGCCAGTGTTGACGATCTCGAAGCCTACACGACACGAACATCCTCGGCGATGTTTGCTCTTGCCACTCAAATTCTTGCGGGCACGGACGCCGTGACTGCTTGCCTGCCGGCTGGTATTGCGTATGGCGTCGCGGGGCTGCTGCGTGCCTTTCCCCAACACGCTGCCCGGCGTCAGCTTTATGTGCCGACGGATCTCCTGGAGCATCATCAGGTCCGCTTGCATGATTTATTTGCCGGCCGGTCGTCGGCCGGCCTGAAGGCAGCGCTCGCGGACTTGCGTGACCTCGCGCGCCGCCATCTCAAAGCCGCGGCAACTTTGATGGAGTCGCTGCCGCCGGAAGCGGTGCCGGCTCTGCTTTCGCTCGCACTCGTCGGCAGATCGCTCGACCGGCTGAACAGGAGCGATCCTTTTGCGCCCACAGAAATTCCACCGTGGCGGCGGCAATGGCTGATCTGGCGAGCCGCCCGCAACCCGGCGCGGATTACGCGATAAAGGATCGACGGCGGAACGCGGGCTCCAAGCGCTGCACATGCGTCGTGCTTGCGTGCAAAATTCCCGCAAGCGATAAGTTGCGCAAGAACAACGAGGGAGGACGACCTTGGCGACTATCGTGCTTGCTCACGGCGGTTGGTCGGCGGCTTGGGCCTGGAAGAAAGTGCGGCCCCTGATCGCTGCGGCCGGGCATCAGTTCTTCACGCCGACCTACACCGGGCTGGGCGAGCGAGCGCATCTGGCGAGCCCGTCAAATGACCTCGAAACGCACATTGCCGATGTGCTTGGCGTGCTGAAATTCGAAGATCTCCGCGACGTCGTACTTGTCGGTCACAGCTACGGCGGCATGGTTGCGACGGGCGTGGCTGACCGAGCGCGCGATCGCATCAGCCGGCTGATCTATCTTGACGCCTTTGTGCCGGCGAATGGCCAAGCTTTGATCGATTTGGTGCCGCCCGCGGAACGGCAGGGACTGCTGGGCAGCGTTGCGACCGGGGACGGTTGGCGAGTCACGCCGAACCCGACGCCGCCCGATACGTCGGCCGAGGATCTGGAGTGGATTGGAAAGTTCAGGATGCCGCAATCGGTTAAATGCTTCGAGCAGCCGCTGCAATTGCAAGCCGAGCTTGATTTGCCGCGCGTCTATATTCACTGCACGCGATACGCCGACATAAAGCCGTTCGCCCAGTTCGCGAACCGTGCCAAGGGCCGGGCCGGTTGGCAGCTCTATGAACTTGACGCCAGCCACAGCCCAAACGTCACCGCGCCGGCCGCGCTTGTAGAGGTACTAGCGCAGATTTTGGCTCCATAAATGATGGCTTGGAGGGGAATGCACGCTGCTTTTTTAACCATATAGCGGCCGTGCTCTCAAATTGCATTGTTTTGGATTAGCACTTTGCCCGACCATTGTTGCCTAAATTACCCATGTCTCGCTGCTTTAGCGACCCGATTTACCCTCCTTAAACGCTGAGCGTTGTATTTTTAACTAGCGGTGACGCCAAATTGGGGCCTCATCAAAAAGATGCACAAAGGCATCTCAGTGAGGTGTCGTGGGATCACAATTCAAAAGAGTGCCGCAAGGTCTGGCACAAGACCTTGTCGAACTGGCTGCGGAGCATTCTTCGGAAAAACGACTGAAATTGCTGCGGCGGATAACCGACGTCAATCTGAACTCCGCAGAGCAATCGGTCCCTGCAGCACAATATCTGTTCGACGAACTTGTGGAGCGCATTCTCGGCGAAATAAACGCGGACGCTCGAGCGGAGGCCTCGGCGCAATTCTCCGTCATGACCAAAATTCCAGAGTCCTTGGCGCATCGTCTGGCAACCGATCGCGACATCAAGGTCGCCGCGCCGATGGTGGAGAACTATCAGGCGCTGTCGGAGAAGACACTCCTTGCCGTAGCCAGAGACGGCTCGCAGGAACATTTGCGCTCCATTGTGAGCAGGGCGGTCGTCAGCCCCTCCGTCTCCGATATTGTTGTGGAACGGGGCGACGGAAAGACGGTCCGGAAGCTTGCCGCCAACCAGGGAGCGCAGTTCTCCAGCGTCGGCATGCGGACACTGGCCTACAAATCCGACAAGGATATCGAGCTGCAGGGCTTATTGGTTGACCGCGCCGACCTGTCTCTTGAGGCGATCGGAATATTGCTGCCCAAAGTCTCCGAGGAGCTCGCGACCAGGCTGCAGAATCGACCGATCGCAATCGATCGGGCGGCGATCGGGTCGCATGTTGCCGGTTGGATGAAGGACCATTCGAACAATATCGCCCGGACGCAGGCCCATATCAAAGGCATCCGCGAGGGCCACCTTCGACTAGAAGACGTTGTGAGGGAGACCCTTCGCGCAAAGCAACTGTTGTGCGTCGTGTCGGTGTTCGCAGCGATGTTGGATCTTGATGCCGGGTATGTCTTTGGCCTTTTTGCCAAGGGGCCGGTTCAGACGGCATTATTGTTGCTGCGTTCGATCGAACTACCTTGGCCCCTTGTCGAGGGATTCCTCAACCTGAAAAAGCAAAAGATCGTGGACGAACAGCCCAATGAGGCTGTCCAGCAGACGGATTACGAGTCAATCGACGTCTCGGCGGCGCAGCGTGTCGTTCGATTTATGAAGGTGCGGCGCGTAGCGCTGGCTAGCGCCGTGGCTTGATCGCTGGATCCGGCGGAAGGGCGTTAGAACGCGAAACGGTCGCGCAGATTGCGCCGGCCGGAGACGAGGCGCCCGACCAGCGCGCGTTCGGCATCGCTCTTGATCAGCGAACCGATAAGGTCGAGCTGATTCATCGCCACCAGTTCGAGGATTTCGCTGCGGACTTCGCCTTGCGCATCGCGAGGCAGCGCCTCCACGATCTGCAGGCGTTCGGGGCCTGCGCCGCCGAGAAAATCGCCGAGCTCGCGCTCGCTGGCGCTGCCTTCAACGAAGGCGTAGAGGCCGGTACCGGTCCGCCGGTCGGGAAAGGCGACGATCGAGACGTCACGAACCTGCGGATGGGTTTTCAGCCGGGCGGCGATCTCGGGCGCCTCGCGAACAAAACGCATGCCGCGGCCCTCGCGATCGGTTACGCCGATGCCGCGGGTGATGGCGTAATAGATCTTCTTGCCGGTCGCCATCCACACGCGGGTGATCAACGTCTTGCGCGCCAGCACGCGGCGTTCTGCAGCGGTCAACGCATCGGGAGCATAACGGCGCTTGTGTTTGAGCAGATGCCGCAAATCCTCATAGCGCGCCAGGCGGAACAACTTGCCGCGGCGGCGAAAACACGAGGCGAGCTGAAAGTCGGTGATGTAGGCGCGGCCTTTGGCATAGAGCCAATTTTGTTCCTTGGCGAGATCGTTGTGGGTAATTCCGGCATGATGCAGCGCCCGCAGCGCGGCTTTGGCGGAGCGGAAGTAGGCGGCATCGCCGTGGGGCTTGGCGATGTGCAGCGGCACGCCGTCGATCCAGCCGCGAACCAACGCGCGGCTCCCGGCGAAGAGCAGCGGCGGGCAAATTCCCAGCGATCCGGCGATGCCGAGCGCGCGGCGTTCGCGCCGAAATAACAACTGCGCCAATGGCCGGCTCAACCACGGCACCTCGTCGAGGCGGCGCAGCACCGCTTCGACTTCGCCGGCTTCGGTGCGGAAATGGCCGCGTTCGATCGTGGAAAAGATGTCGCGCTTGAGGAGGACGCTGCTGCGCCACGCCTGCGCCAACACCGACTGATCTTCACGCTCATCCATGCGGCGTTTGTAGCACGATCACTCGGCGGCATCCGGCACCGCCGCGCCGATCCACGCATCGAGGTCGGCGAGCGCACGCGCGCAGAGCGCCGGCTTTTTGGCGCTACGCGCCGTGCCACCGCCGAGCGGCGGGAACAATCCGAAGTTGACGTTCATCGGCTGAAACGAGCGCGGGCCGGCATCGATCGTTTCGATATGCCCTCCGACGATATGGGCCAGGAGCGCTCCGTGCGCCGTTGTCGGCGGCGGCAGGCTCGGCCTTTCGCCCAGCCGCTCGGCGCTGGCGAAGCGGCCGGCAAAAAGGCCGATGGCTGCCAACTCCACGTAGCCCTCGCAGCCGGTGATCTGGCCGGCAAAGCGCAGCCGCGGCATTGCGTTGAGCCGCAGCGTCTCGTCAAGCAGCTTCGGCGAATTGAGGAAGGTGTTGCGGTGCAGTCCGCCGAGTCGGGCGAATTCGGCGTTGGCGAGGCCCGGAATGGTGCGAAAGATGCGCGCCTGTTCACCATGCTTCAGTTTGGTCTGGAACCCCACGATGTTGAACAGCGTGCCGAGTTTGTTGTCCTGGCGCAGTTGCACCACGGCATAAGGCTTTTCCAACGGCCGGCGTGGATTGGTCAGGCCGAACGGCTTCATCGGCCCATGGCGCAACGTTTCCCGGCCGCGTTCGGCCATCACTTCGATCGGCAGGCAACCGTCAAAATAGGGCGTGGCCGTTTCGAATTCGTGGAATGAGGTCTTGTCGGCGACCAGCAAAGCATCGACGAAGGTTTCGTACTGCGCGCGCGTCAGCGGGCAATTGATGTAATCGGCGCCGGATCCAGCGGGTCCGGATTTGTCGTAGCGCGATTGGAACCAGGCAATGTCGAAATCGATCGAATCGCGATGCACGATCGGCGCGATGGCGTCGAAGAATGCGAGTGCGGCTTCGCCGGTTAGCGCGCGGATGGTTTCGGCGAGCGCGGGCGAGGTGAGGGGACCGGTGGCTACGATCACGCTGTCCCACTCGTCCGGGAGTTCCAGGATTTCCTCGCGGCTGACCTCGATCAGCGGCTCGCCCTCGATCGCCGCAGTTACCGCGGCGGCAAAGCCATCCCGGTCGACGGCAAGCGCTTCGCCAGCCGGCAGCATGTGGGCGTCGGCCGCGCGCAGCACCAGCGAGCCGAGCCGACGCATCTCCTCGTGCAGGAGGCCGATGGCACTGCCTTGCGCGTCATCGGAACGGAACGAGTTCGAGCAAACGAGCTCGGCGAAATTCCCTGTCTTGTGCACTGCGGTGGAGCGAAAAGGCCGCATTTCGTGGAGCACCACGGGCAGGCCGCGGCGTGCAAGCTGCCACGCCGCCTCAGAACCGGCGAGGCCGCCGCCGATAATGTGAACAGGTTGGGATGAGCGCATCACGGCATAAAGTTAGGCGGGGTCTGCTGGAGGCACAATGCGGGCGATATAGGAAGGACTGAACGGCCGGCTGGCAGTTGGCGGCATATTGGCCCTCTGCTATAGGCGAGGCGTCGCGCATCTGCTAGGCGAAGCAAAGGTTGCCGCAATGTCCGTTGACGCCGAAACCGTCCGTCGGGTCGCGCATCTCGCGCGCGTGGCGGTCGCCGAGGATGAGGTCGAGCATCTTCGCGGCGAGCTCAATGCCATGCTCGCGTTCGTCGAGCGGCTGGCTGAAGTGGATGTCACGGGCGTCGAGCCGATGACTTCGGTAACGCCGATGGCGATGAAGATGCGGCAGGACCGAGTGACCGACGGGGGCATCGCTGACGATGTCATGGCGAACGCACCCGCGCGGGAAGATCATTTCTTTGTTGTGCCCAAAGTGGTGGAATGATGTGCATTGCATGTGAACAGGACGCTCTCTGGTTCGCCTATTTGCAAAGGCGCGGCCTCATCACGCCCGAGGGATATTTGGTGGAGCAGCCACCGTTCCTCGCTGATCCAATCGAGTCGGAGCCGGCTCAGGCGGCGGCTAAAGCTCAGGACGAGAAGAAACCGGACAGCGCCACCGTATCTGCGGAAAAAAGCGAGTTCTCCTGCGACGATCCGAAGGTTGGATGACCGATCTCACCTCGTTGACGTTGGCACAGGCTCGCGACGCGCTGCGAAATAAAGACTTCACCGCAACCGAACTCGCCAAGGCGCATCTTTCCGCCATCGAGCGGGCGCGCGTTCTCAATGCCTTTGTGCTGGAAACGCCGGATCGCGCGCGCGACATGGCGCGCGCCGCAGATGAACGACTGGCAAAAGGCGGGGGTGGCCCGCTTGAAGGGCTACCACTCGGCATCAAGGATCTGTTCTGCACCGCGGGCGTGCGTACGACGGCATGCTCGCATATCCTGGAAAACTTCGTTCCCACTTATAAATTGACCGTCACCGCTAATCTGTGGCGGGACGGCGCGGTCCTGCTCGGCAAGCTCAACAACGACGAGTTCGCCATGGGCTCGTCCAACGAGACGTCTTTTTTCGGCCCGGTGGTGTCGCCATGGCGGCGGCGCGGCTCGGATACAAAGATCGTGCCCGGCGGTTCGTCAGGCGGTTCGGCGGCGGCCGTCGCCGCCAATCTATGCGTCGGCGCGACCGGCACAGATACCGGCGGTTCGATCCGCCAGCCGGCGGCATTTAGCGGCGTCGTTGGAGTGAAACCGACCTACGGCCGCTGCTCGCGCTGGGGCATCGTCGCGTTTGCGTCTTCGCTCGATCAGGCCGGACCGTTCGCCCGCACCGTGCGCGATTGCGCCATCTTGCTCCGCTCGATGGCCGGCCCCGTTCCGCGCGACACGACCTGCGTCGATCTTCCGGTGCCCGATTACGAAAAGGCCGTCGGCGCCTCGATCAAGGGCAAGCGCATCGGCATCCCGAAAGAATATCGAGCGCCAGGGATGGCCGCCGAGATTGAGGAATTGTGGCAGCGCGGCGCGCAATGGCTGAAAGACGCAGGCGCGGAGATGGTCGACATTTCGCTGCCGTATACTGCGCACGCGCTGCCAGCCTACTACATTGTGGCCCCCGCCGAAGCCTCATCCAATCTCGCGCGCTACGATGGTGTCCGCTATGGACTGCGCGTTCCCGGCCGTGATGTCATCGAAATGTATCAGCGCACTCGCGCCGAGGGTTTCGGCAAGGAAGTGCGCCGGCGCATCATGGTCGGCACCTATGTGCTCTCCGCCGGATATTACGACGCGTATTATCTGCGGGCGCAGAAGGTGAGAACGCTGATCAAGCGTGATTTCGAAACGTGTTTTGCCGCCGGCGTCGACGCCATTCTGACGCCGACGACGCCTTCGGCCGCCTTCGCCATAGGTGAAAAGGGTAGCGCTGATCCGGTCGAGATGTATCTCAATGACATCTTCACGGTTACGGTGAACATGGCCGGTCTGCCGGGCATTTCCGTGCCGAGCGGTCTCGATGCGCAGGGGCTGCCCTTGGGTTTGCAGGTGATCGGACGGCCGTTCGAGGAAGAGACTTTGTTTGCTGTTGGCGCCGTCATCGAGCAGGCCGCCGGACACTTCCGGCCGCAGCGATGGTGGTAGCCCGCGCCGCCGTCAAACCGGCCGTGGAGCAGGAGATCCGCCCGCCTTACGCGCCGAAGGGTCGATGATCTCGTTGCGCCGCCGCGGCAGCGCTTCCGGATGCTGCTCCTGCAGGAACGCGATCAGCTTTTCCCGCAGGTCGGCGCACACGTCGCCGGTAGTAGCGGCGGAATTTGAGTTCACCAGAATTCGTACCTCGATCGCTTCGGCGCTGGTATTGGTCACTTGAACGCTCACGACCTTGGCGTTGTCTTTATTTGTCTCGGCGACCAGGTCGGCGGCCTTCTTGCGGACGACGTCGACCGGAGCGGCGTAATCGAGATAGAGCAGAACGCTGCCCATCGTGGCCGCGGCCTCTCGCGTCCAGTTGTAGAACGGCTGCTGGATGAAAAAATTCAGCGGCACGATCAGTCGCCGCAGGTCCCATAAGCGGATCACGACGTAGGTGGCGGTGATTTCCTCGATCCAGCCGTACTCGTTCTGCACCGTAACCGCATCTTCGATTCGGATCGGCTGGGTGATCGCAAGTTGAACGCCGGCAATGAGGTTGCTGAGCACCGGTTGCGCGGCGAGACCGAATACCACGCCGGCGACCCCAGCCGAGGCAAACAGACTGACGCCATATTGACGCACCGCATCAAAAGTCATCAGGGCGAAGCCCGCGGTGACCAGAACGATAATCGTGTCCATGACGCGAAGCAGGACGCGCACCTGGGTGATGTGCTTGCGTGCCAGCACATTATCCTGGACGTCCGTTCGAAAGCCCATGAGATAGATGTTGGCGGCGATGTGCAGCGCGGTTATCGCCATCCAGCCGAGCAAACAAATAGTCGCGAGGCCCAGCAGCCGGGCGAAGATGGCCTTGGTGCCCGGATCGAGCGGAGAGGTCGGCAATGCAACCGCGAAGGCTACCAGCAAAAACGCAAGACGTGTCGGCTCCTTGGTCGCCTTGAGAATTGAATACCAGTACGACCGTTCGCGGAGCAGCCGCTCCAGCAGCGCAAGTATCGCGGCGTGCAAAATCCAGGCGACGATCAGTGCGCCGGCGAGGATGAGCAACGATACCGCCCATGCCGGAGCAAACCCGAGCGCGTCGGCTAGCGTGCTGAATACCGACTGCAGTTGTCGCGTAATGTCTTGCCGCATGTTGCGAAAGGTACAGTGTCGAAGCGCTTGAGAAAACGTCCGGTTTCGATCCGCGGCGCTGGACAGCATGTCGGCGCGGTGGCATCAAGGCGCCCGACAGACCGTCAGCACCAAACCCGCGATCGGCGATGAAGACCTTCCTGCTGCGCTTGTTTACCTGGTGGAACAGCCAGACCTTTGGAACCCAAGTGTGGACGAGTCTTTACGGCGAATTCGTCGGCGAAGACGAATTCGGCAATCGCTACTACCGCAACAGGAACGGCAAAATCGATCCAACGCTTGGCATCGAGCGGCGCTGGGTAATTTACAAGGGGATAGCCGAGGCCTCTACCGTGCCGCCGAGCTGGCACGGCTGGCTGCACCATATCGTCGACGTGGCACCGACTGAGGACAAGGTTAAGCCGCGCCCCTGGGAGAAGCCGCACCGGCCCAATCTGACCGGTACACCCGGCGCCTATCGACCAAGCGGTTCGACGTTGGCGCAGGGTCGTCGGCCGAAAGCAACGGGTGATTACAAGCCTTGGGCGCCAGGCGGTTAGCGGAACTCCCAAGAAGCCGCTCGCCCTTCCAGTGCCTCATTCCCCGTGTTAACCCGGCGAACCGCGATGATGCGCCAAACCTGATCGCGCTGCCGGATTCCATGCATCGTATCGCTGTCCTACTGGCCGTGCTCGGCGCAATGCTCGCTGCGGGATCAGCGCAGGCGCAGTTGGGAGCAATATTCGGCGATTCCCCACCGCGCCCGCCGGCCAATGTCCCGAACGGATCGTTTCCCCCGCAGCCGCCGCCGGTGCAGTACCCCGGCCAATCTTCGTATCCGCCATCCGCTGCGCCCCCACCGGCGCAATATCCAGCTCAGTCCTCGCCTCCGCCGCCCGTCGCGAACCGTCCGCCGGCGCAATTCCCTGCTCAATCTTCGCTGCCACCGCCTGCGGGGCCTCCGCCATCCACCATCCAGGCGGAGCCTCTGCCGCCGCCTCCCGGGGCGACCTCGGCGCCGCTTGATCAGGGTGCGCGCCTGACGCCGCCGGGCGCCAATCCTACGCCACCGCAACCGCTGGATACTTCACCGCCGCCCGACGATACGGTGATCACCGAAATGCCGACGCAAAAAATCGAGAATTCGCGCGCGGTATTTTCCGGCCTAGACAAGATCACCGGCCGCATCATCACCTTCGATGCCGCCATCGGCGAAACGGTACAGTTCGGGGCGCTCCAGGTGACGGCGCGCGTGTGCTACACGCGGCCACCGACCGAGGCGACCAACACCGACGCGTTCGTCCAAGTGGACGAAGTAACGCTGCAGGGCGAGGTCAAGCGCATCTTTTCGGGTTGGATGTTCGCCGCCAGTCCGGGACTGCACGCCGTCGAGCATCCAATTTACGATGTTTGGCTGAACGATTGCGCTTCGCCGATCAAGGTCGCCGAACCGGCCACTCCGCCCGCGCCGGCGGCGGCTGTAGCTCCGCCGGCGCGCTCCCGCACTCGCCAAGCCGCGCCTCCGCACCGGCAGCCGGCGCCCGCCGTTCAAGTACAGCCGCAATAAGGCAGATCAGGCCGGGCCAAGGCGCGCGAGCGCGACGGTTCCGGAAATTGGCCGGTCGAGTGCGAGCGCGCCGAAATTTCCTTCACCTACCAGCGCGGCGT
Organism: uncultured Alphaproteobacteria bacterium; assembly: GCA_963759345.1. Classification (GTDB taxonomy): domain Bacteria; phylum Pseudomonadota; class Alphaproteobacteria; order Rhizobiales; family Xanthobacteraceae; genus BOG-931. Next base: position 62,654 of record CAVWYW010000014.1, on the reverse strand, counting down.
CGAGCAGCTTGTGGTAGGCGGGGCGAGAAACCTCGACGGCGCCGAACGTGCGCAGATGCTCGGTGACGAATTGGGTATCCAGGAGACGGTAATGTCCAGCCTTAAGCCGGGCTACCAGGTGGACGAGCGCGACCTTCGAGGCATCTCGGGCGCGGTGGAACATGCTCTCGCCGAAAAAGGCACGCCCTAGGCTAACCCCGTAAAGGCCGCCGACCAGTTCGTCGCCTTCGTAAACCTCGACCGTGTGGCAGTCGCCGCGCTCGTAAAGTTTGCGGTAGAGGCTGCGGATCCGGGTGTTGATCCACGTACGGGTGCGTCCGGGCATCGGCTCCGAGCAGCCGTCGAGCACGCCGTCAAAATCGCGATCGACAACGACCGAGAAGCGGCTGGAACGCACCGTGCGCGCGAGGCGGCTCGGTACATGGAACCGGTCGAGCGGCAGGATGCCGCGGCGTTCCGGCTCGATCCAATACAGCGCCGGGTCTTCGGCACTCTCCGCCATCGGGAAAATGCCGCAGGCATACGCCTTCAGCAGCACTTCCGGTGTGATGTCGACGAGGGCGGACTCGCGGCTTGCCATGCGCTTCGTTTAGCCAACAGCAGGCGGCTTCTTCAAGTGCACGGGACTTCCCGGTTTATCGCGATTACCCCGTCACGCGCGGATCGCCTTAAGCGCCTGTAAACTAAGGTTTCCATAAAATTTTCACCAGCTTGAACACAATTGCCGTGGAGCCTATTACGCCGCTAGAGGCAAGATCGGAGCCCGCTGTCATGAATGCAATCGCGAACGACGTCCGGCCGATCCATGTCCTGCTCGTCGAGGACGAGCTGCTGATCGCCGAATGGGTCGCGGAATCGCTCGAGGAACAGGGCTTCGCAGTCTACACGGTAACGAATGCGATGGAGGCGCTGCGGCATCTCAACGCCGAGCTGGTGGACGTGCTGTTCACAGATATCAACCTGCCGGGCGGGGTGGATGGAACCGCACTGGCGCGTCGTGCCCGCGAGTTACGGCCCGACCTGCCGGTGGTCTACGCCTCCGGGCGCGTCAACATGCTCGACCCGCAGGTGTGCGTGCCGGGCTCCGCTTTTGTGCCAAAACCCTATGTCCCCGGCCTGATTGGGCGGGTCCTGGCTAACGCCGTGAAGGCGACCGCGGAACGCGTACCGGCGTGAAGCGCTACTGCTCCATCGCGCCGCGCGCGAGAAAATCCTCGAGCCAGTGGATGTGATAATCCCCATCGATGATTTCCGCTTCCCGCACCAGCGCGCGAAACAGCGGCAGCGTGGTCTCGATGCCATCGACAACGAACTCGTCGAGAGCGCGCTTTAACCGCATCAGGCATTCTTCGCGGGTCTTGCCGTGAACGATAAGCTTGCCAAGGAGCGAATCGTAAAACGGCGGGATCGCGTAGCCGTGGTAGACGGCTGAATCGATCCGCACGCCCAATCCGCCCGGTGGGTGATAATGTACGATTTTTCCCGGTGAGGCGCGGAACGAGACCGGATTTTCGGCATTGATGCGGCACTCGATGGCGTGGCCATGGAACTTCACGTCGTTCTGGGCCAGCGCAAGATCATTGCCTGCCGCCACCCGAATTTGCTCGGCGACGAGGTCGATGTCGGTGATCATCTCGGTCACCGGATGCTCCACCTGAATGCGGGTGTTCATCTCGATGAAGCTGAATTTGCCGTCCTCGTACAGAAATTCGACGGTCCCGGCGCTGAGATATTTGATCTCGCGCATCGCCCTCGCGACCGTCTCGCAAATCTGGTTGCGCGTCGCGGTGTTGAGGGCGGGTGAGGGGCCTTCTTCCCAAACTTTCTGATGACGCCGCTGCAGCGAGCAGTCGCGCTCGCCGAGATGGATGGCGCGGCCCTTGCCGTCTCCCAACACCTGGATCTCGATGTGTCGCGGCCGCTCGAGATATTTCTCGAGGTAGACCGTGTCGTCGCCGAAAGCCGCGTTCGCCTCCGCTCGCGCCGTGGCAAGAGCCGAAGCCAGTTCGCTCTTTCCCCGAACAACTTTCATGCCGCGGCCGCCGCCGCCGGCGGCGGCTTTCAGCATGACCGGAAAGCCGACCTCGCGCGCCAACCGTTCCGCCTCTTCGTCGGAGCTGAGACCGCCACCGGAGCCGGGAACAGTCGGAATACCCAGCTCCATGGCGGAGCGCTTGGCGGCGATCTTGTCGCCCATCAGGCGGATATGCTCGGGGCGGGGACCAATGAATTGCACGTTATGCTCGGCGAGAATCTCGGCAAAGCGGGCGTTTTCCGCGAGAAATCCGTAGCCCGGATGCACGGCGTCTGCGCCGGTAATCTCACAGGCTGCGAGCAACGCCGGAATGTTGAGGTAGCTGTCCTTGGCAGGCGGCGGGCCGATGCAGACGCTCTCATCGGCGAGCCGTACATGCATCGCGTCCGCGTCCGCCGTCGAGTGTACCGCCACCGTGGGAATGCCGAGTTCTTTGCACGCCCGCAGCACGCGCAGCGCGATTTCCCCTCGATTGGCAATGAGGATTTTATCGAACATGGCAGCCAATTGAGGCAGTAAATGGCGAACAACGAATGGCGAATGGCGAGGAGCGTGTCCGCGTACATTCACCCGCCACTCGACGCTCGCTATTCGCCATCACTCACTCGATGATCATCAACGGCTCGCCGTATTCGACCGGCTGACCGTCCTCGATCAAAATTTGTATGACCGTGCCCGAGCGAGGTGCGGGAATTTGATTCATCGTCTTCATCGCTTCGATGATGATCAGCGGTTCACCGGCCTTCACTTGCGCGCCGACTTCGACGAAGGGCCGCGCGCCCGGTGCAGGCCCGAGATAAGCGGTTCCCACCATCGGCGAAGCCACCAGACCCGGGTGCTCCATTGGCTCGATCGGGGCCTTGACCGGCACCGCGATCGCCTCGGCGGTGGTCGTGGTCTGCGTCGGTGCCCGGCCTCCGGAGGCATTGAGATTGCGCGCCACGCGGATCGACACGCCGTCCTCCTGATACTCGATTTCGGTGAGGCCGGTTTCATCGAGCAGCTTGGCCAGATCTCGGATCACATCGTGATCGATCGCGGGCGTCCTAACCACGGGCGGCTTGGGCATTTGCGGGTTCCCGGGCTTGCGAGCCACGATCAATCCTTGGCGATCATGGTGGCAAGACCGGTGATCGCAAGCGCATAGCCCTCGGTCCCAAAGCCGCACACCAACGCGCGCGCGACTTGCGACACATAGGAGCGCCGGCGGAATTGTTCGCGGGCGTGGATATTGCTGATGTGCACCTCGATGACAGGCACGTCGAGCGTGGTGATGGCGTCAAGAATCGCGACGGAGGTATGGCTGTAACCTGCGGGATTGATAACAAGCCCCGCCGCCTTTTCTCTGCGCGTTTCCTGAATCCAATCGATGATTTCCCCTTCATGGTTCGACTGGCGGAAAACCACTGTGAGCCCGTGCCGTTCGGCCGTCGTGCGGCACAGTTTCTCGACGTCGGCGAGCGTCGCGCGGCCATAGATTTCGGGCTCGCGGGTGCCGAGCAGATTGAGATTGGGCCCGTTTAGGACATAGATGGTCTTCGGCATTTTGCGAGCTACCCGGCGGTCACTTGCTGCGGGCGTCGCCCGCCGTGCCGGGGCTGGTTATAGGGAAGCCACCAGCAAAGGGGAAGCGGGAGGCACCCCACGCAACCACCAGCAATACCGCCGTTCCCGTTAAGAAAACGGGAACCGGTGCCGCGACGCTTGTTGAAAGGGCGGTAGCGCGGGTTAGGGGATAAGTCGAACCGCTATTTACGCTCAGCGGCGAGCTTTTCCTTCAGCGCATCGAGACCAACCGCTCCAACAATGACCTCGCCGCCGACGACGTAGCTCGGCGTGCCGTTAACACCGAGCACCTCCGCAAGCTTCATGCTTTCGGCGATGGTCTTCTTGACCTCATCGCTGCTCATGTCCTTTTCGATGCGAGCCATGTCGAATCCGACGTCCTTGGCCACGGCAAGGGCCCGCGCCTTGTCGGCCGGACCGCGGCCGCCCAGGAGCTTCTGGTGAAACTCGATATATTTTTTGCCGGTGGTGTCCTGCATCCGCGCGGCGACCGCGACGTGAGCCGCCTCGACCGAGCCTTCGCCGAGCACCGGGAATTCCTTCAGCACGAATTTCAGATTGGGATTGGTCTTTATCAGATCGAGCATGTCGGACATCGCTCGCTTGCAGTAGCCGCAATTGTAATCAAAGAACTCGACCATCGTGACGTTGCCGTGCGGATTGCCGAGCACGACCTGGTGGGGCGAACTGAACAGGGTGGCGTTGTTCTCTGCGACCGCCGCGCGATGTTTCTCGGCTTCCACCGCCGCTTGCCGCTTTTCGACCTCGGCCATCACGTCCTGCAGTACCTCGGGATGCGCCAGGAGATACTCTTTGACGATGGTCCCGATCTCCTGCCGCTGATCGGCGGAAAACGTCTGCGCGGTCGCCACGGCCGGCGACGCCAGCGACAGGGCGGCCGCGATCAGAAGGGCGGTGCGTGTGTTCGATGTCATTATCGTTATCTTTCCTTTGCGGTTATTGACCGAATAGCAGTGGGCTCTTGCCTTTATTGAAAGCCACGATGTCGTCGGCCCTTACCCATCCCGGCGAGCCGACGGGAAAACGTGTCTTGGCGCGTCCTGCAAGCTCGCGCGCGGTCTTGCTGTCGCCGCGCGCGAAGGCCGCCTGCGCCGAAGCAAGATCGGCCTCGGCGAGATTGCCGTTGTGGCCGTAAGCCATGGCAAGCTGCTCATAGGCGTCGCCGGATTCAGGCTCCTTGACCAGCGCCGCTCGCAGCAGCGGGATCGCCTCCGATGCCATCTTGGGATTTTTGGTGGCGACCATGGCTTGTGCCAGCAGTATCTGAATGAGCGCGGGATTGGGGGCAAGCTCGACGGCGCGGCGCAACGGCGGGATCGCCTCGTTGGCGTGGCCGTTTTCAAGCAACGCCTGGCCCTCAAGTTCGTAGAAATAGGGGTTCTTGGGCATGGCCTGGATCAGGCCCTCGATCTGGGTGAGTGCGGAGCGAATGTCGCCGAAACGATAGGCAATGATCGCATGCGCATAACGAGCCGGCATACTGGCGTCCGATGCTGGGTAGCGCCGCAGGACGGTATCGGGCCGTTCGGTAAAGCCGTACAGCTTCGCGCGCATCATGTCGTGGCGGAATTGCAGTTCAGGCGGATCTTTCTTGTCCCAATACGGGGTCTTAACCAACGCCTCCAAAGCGGCCATGCGTTCGGCAGGCATCGGGTGGTTCTGCACATAAGGATCGACGTAGGCCGCCGTGAACATCATCTCATCGGCAAAGCGCTTGAACGTATCGTACATGCCCTTGGCGGACTGACCGGTCATGGTCAGGAACCGGACGCCGGAGCGGTCGGCCTGGTCTTCTTGGGCGCGCTGATAGGCGAGCAGCGTATGTTGCAAATAGGATTGTGGCGCGCTCAACACCGCGCCGCCGATACTGCCCATATCCAGGCTGTTGCCGTAGTTGCTTGATTTCGCTGCCGCCGCCATGGCGCCCATACCGAGCAGCATGGCGACGATCGACGCGGTCGTGGCGTTGGCAAGTTCCTGGCGCATCTTCGACAGATGGCCGCCGACAATGTGACCGGTCTCGTGCGCGAAGACGCCAATCAGCTGGTTCGGCGTAGTCGCCTGCATCAGCGCGCCGGAGTTTATGAAGATGCGATGCGCGTCCATCACGAACGCGTTGAACGAGTTGTTGTTGATGATGACGATCTTAACGTTCTGCTGAGCCCAGTCCGGCAACGCGCAAAATCGGCTGCGAGTATTCGCGCAGCAATTGTTCGATCTCGGCATCGCGGATCATCGGAATGCCGGCGGAGGAGCCGGTCTGGGCCCGCGCCGGCAGGCTCGCGAGCGCAAGCGCGGCTGCTGTGGTGAGCGCTATGGCGCGAGAGGCTGGTCCCGCAGGGCGCATCTTGCTAGGAGGTCTCGCAGCAGTCATTTGGGACAAAGTATGCGGTCCCGCTCCGGGGCCCAAGCTATGAATGTAACCGGTTACGGTCAACACAGCGCGCCGCGTTGCCGAGACGAAGCCAAAGTCCACAAAGCCCGGCGAATACGGCGGTACCGGGGCGATTTCCGCAACGCCAGCCATCGGCCGAGGTGGCTTGATGCTTGAGCGGGCGAAACATCTGCTGCGACCGTCAGCACGGAGCGACGTGCCGCCATTCATGGTGATGGATGTCATGGCCGCGGCAGCTCGTCTCGAAGCACAGGGACGCCGTATCATTCATATGGAAGTCGGCCAACCAGCCGTAGGCGCGCCGGCAACTGCGATCGCTGCGGCCCGTGCTGCGCTGACCGCTGGCCCACTCGGCTATACCGAGACCCTCGGCATTCCCTCGCTGCGCCGGCGTATCGCGCGCGCTTATGCCGAATGGCACGATATCGATATCGATCCAAGTCGCATTGTCGTTACTACCGGCTCTTCGGCCGGTTTCATTCTGGCGTTTCTCGCCGCCTTCGAAGCAGGGGACCGCGTCGCGGTGGCGCTTCCGGGCTATCCGCCTTATCGCCACATCCTCACGGCGCTCGGCTGCGAGCCCGTTGGCATCGAAACAAGCGGGTCAACGCGTTGGTCGATTACCGGCGAAGCCTTGCTCGCGCAGCACCGGAGTACTCCGCTCAAGGGCGTCATCGTCGCCTCTCCCGCTAACCCGAGCGGCACGATGATGACTGCGTCTGCGCTTCGCGATCTGATCCGCTGCGCCGAAGACGCCGGCATCATCGTCATCTCCGACGAGATCTATCACGGCCTCGACTATACTTTTGCCGCCGAGTGCGCGGCGCGGATTTCGTCCGACGCCATCATCGTCAACTCGTTCTCCAAATACTTCTGCATGACCGGATGGCGGATCGGCTGGATGGTCGTGCCGCCGCCGCTGGTGCGGGCCGTCGAGCGGTTGCAACAGAACCTCGCAATTTCAGTGCCGACGCTTGCGCAAATTGCCGCGGAAGCGGCATTCGAGGGGCGCGCTGAGCTTGAAAAAGTGCGGCACGGCTACGAGGAAAATCGCCGGATTTTGCTCGAAGGACTGCCGCGCGCGGGTCTTGATTCATTTTTGCCGGCCGACGGCGCCTTCTACCTTTATGCCGACGTCTCGCGGTTCTCGACCGACAGTTTTACCTTCGCGACGCGCATGCTGGAGGAGGCAGGCGTGGCGGCAACCCCCGGTGTCGATTTCGACCCGCTGCGCGGCAAGCAATATCTGCGTTTGTGTTACGCCGGCGGGCGCAGCGATATGTTCGAAGCGGTCGATCGTATCGGCAATTGGCTGAGATCGAATGCGACCGAACGAGGCGGATGATGAGCGACGCACTGTTCGAAATTCTGCGCAAGGTAACCACCGCGACGGTTACCACGATGCTCCTCAAAAAGGGCATCAGGCGCTGTTGGATGAACGGGCCAAAGCCGCTGACGCCGAACGGCGAGCGGGTTATTGGTCGAGCCTTCACGCTGCGTTTCATTCCGGTGCGTGAGGATGTTGCGACCCCGGAAAGCTGGGGTCATCCGATATCGACCCGCGCCGCCATCGAGGAAATGCCCGAGGGCGTTATCGTCGTTGCCGACGCGATGGGCGTGCCCAGCGCCGGCATCTTCGGCGACATTCTTTGCGCACGGATGAAGAAGCGAAACGTTGCCGCGCTCGTGACCGACGGCGTCGTGCGCGATCGGTCCGGCGTATTGACCAGCGCATTGCCGGTTTGGTGTGCCGGTACGGCAGCGCCGGCATCGGTCAACGGGCTGACCTTTGTCGGCTGGCAACAGCCGATCGGCTGCGGCGGCTGCGCAATTTTCCCCGACGATGTGATCGTGGCCGACGACGATGGCGCCATCGTCATTCCCCAGGCATTGCTGGAATTCGTCGCCCACGAGGGCGCCGAGCACGAGCTTTATGAAAGTTGGGTGTTCCACGAAGTTGAGAATGGCGTGAAACTGCCCGGCCTTTATCCGCCGAACGATGAAGCCAAAGCGCGCTACGCCGCGTGGCGCAAATCGCGTTCGTGAAGCCAGCGCGTCCCTCACAAGCGTAAGAAGCCGTTAGACGCCGGGAGCACTGGATGTTCTTCATCCTCTCCAAAATTCTAGGCTTCTTCGCGTTGCCGTCGAATCTCATCATCACGGTCGGCCTTGTCGGTCTGGTTCTGCTGTGCACGCGATTTACCCGGCTAGCCAGTTGGCTGGTCGTTACCAGCCTCGTGCTGATCGCGCTCTGTGGGTTATCGCCACTCGGTAATGCCCTGATATTGCCGCTGGAGCAGCGTTTTCCGCCGTGGGACGCTTCGCGCGGACCGCCCGACGGCATTGTCATCCTCGGCGGCTCGATTTCGCCGGATGTTTCGGCGGCTCGCGGGGCGGTGGCGCTCGATGAAGCCGCAGAGCGCATCACGGTCGCCGCCGAATTGGCGCGCCGCTATCCGCATGCCCGGCTCCTGTTCTCGGGGGGCAGCAATGCGCTGATATTCAACGAAGGTCCGGAGGCCGTGTTCGCGGTGCGCGAGTTGGAGGATCTTGGTGTCGCTCCCGAGCGGATCAAGGCGGAGGACCGGTCGCGCAACACCATCGAGAACGCGGTATTCTCCCGCCGTCTTGTAGATCCGAAACCGGGCGAACGCTGGCTTCTGTTGACGTCGGCATATCACATGCCGCGCTCGATCGCCGCGTTCCGGGCCGCCGGGTTCGCTGTCGAGGCCTACCCCGTCGATTGGCGTACCCGCGGGCCGACCGACGCATTGCGGCCGTTCGCTTCACTTAGTGACGGACTGCGCCGGACCGACACGGCAGTGCGCGAGTGGGTCGGGCTTTTCGCTTACCGGCTCGCTGGCAAGACGGCGGAGCTGTTTCCCGGCCCGTAAGGGCTTGCACTAAGCCCTCTAATTCACCGATCTTTTACGGGCGGCGCGGTACTTACGCGGTGACGCGGATGCTATTGCTTGCGGCGCGAGTGGTTCGTTTTGCCAATTGTCGCATGGTGCCGGGCGTTTCTGTCCGCTGTCCTTTTGGGGAAGGACCACCATGTCACTAGCCGAACTGCCGATCACGCTTCCGCGCGAGGCGGCTGAGAAAAGAGACCATACCCAAGCCGTAGCGCGCCCTTGGATTGAGTCTGCTCTCGTCGCATTGTTTGCCGCGGCGGCGGTTTTTTTGGCGTCGTCTCTCGCTGTGGTGATCGGCCTGGTTTGATCTGCCGCGTTCTTGCCCGCGCGAGAACACCGTGCTCATCTCTCCGCAGATAAGCTGCGAGCAGATGCGCTATGGGACTTCAACTGATCATTGGCAATAAGAATTACTCGTCCTGGTCGTTCCGGCCCTGGCTGGCGATGAAGGTCGCCGGAATTGCATTCGAAGAAACCCTGATCTCGCTCGAAGCTCCCGATTTCAAGAAACGGGTGACGGCGTTGGGCGGTGCCGGCAGGGTGCCGACGCTGATCGACGGCAACACCTGCGTCTGGGAGTCGCTGGCGATCCTTGAATACTTGGCGGAGAAATTTCCCGCCGCCGCATTATGGCCCGAACCGCCAGCGGCGCGCGCCCATGCAAGGGCGATTTCGTCGGAGATGCACGCCGGATTCGGCGCGGTGCGGCGGCAGCTGCCGATGAATATCCGGCGGCCGGTATTGCCGCGTGCGCTCGACGCCGAGGCGATCGGCGATGTCGCACGCATCGATGCGATCTGGAACGAGTGTTGTTCGCGCTTCGGGGCTGGCGGACCGTTTCTGTATGGCGCGTTTGGTGCGGCCGACGCCATGTATGCTCCGGTCGTTTGGCGCTTCCGCACCTATGCCGTTGAGGTGAGTGCCATCGCTCAGGCCTACATGCACGCGCTCATGGCGCTGCCGGCGTGGAACGAATGGCAAGAGGCGGCACGCCGTGAGCCCTGGGTGCTGCCGCACGACGAGGTCGATTGGCCCAAGGTGCTGCGAGACGAGGGCTAAGCGAATCTTTCTTGTTGGTCAAACTGGATAGCTCGGCAAATCGATTGCGTCGCGGACCAACCGTCCCAGCGTCAGGCTGGCGACAAAGGGAATCGCAAAAGCCTTGGTAATTTGGTTCCGCACGAAGAGACCGAATTGCGTTTTTGGCGCGAATGAGCGGGCAAACCGCTCGGCGGCCTTTTGCTTGCGGATCATGAATGGCCGCAGCAACTGTTCATAGCGAAGAAACGCCGTCTGCACTCGGTCCGCAGCCGCCAGCTCGCCCGCGAGTACGTAGGCAGCGACCATGGCGAGGGCGGAGCCCTGGCCCGCCAACAGCGACGGGCAGAACGCGGCGTCGCCGACGAGCGCGACGCGGTCGCGCGACCACGAGTCCATGCGAATTCTGACTCACCGAATCAAAATAAAGGTCGTCGCAGGAATCGAGTTCGGCCATGATTTGAGGGCATTCCCAGCCGCCTTGGTCGAACTCGGTATGGAGCCGCGTCTTTTGCGATGAGGTATCGCGCGGATTGATTGGCAGCGGATTGTCCGCGGCAAACACCAACAGGAACAAAGTGCGCCCCTCTCGCATCGCGAAGCGCGCAACCTGTTTTCCGGGAAATTCATAGCTGACATAGATTTGTTCATCGCGATTTGGAAAGCCGTCGACCTCGAAAGCGGCGACGTAATAACCCAAGTATTTTTCGAACCGGTCTTCCGGGCCGAACACCAGCTTGCGAACAGCGGAATGCAGGCCGTCGGCGCCGATCACGAAGTCGAAGCGCCGCGGCGCGGCGTGTTTGAAATTGACGTCCACGCCGTCATCGTCCTGGGCAATCTGCACGATGCTGTCGCCGAAGATCGTTTCAAACCGGTTCTCGATTCTGCCGTAGATCAACCTCGCCAAGTCGGCGCGCGCGATGCTGACGTAGCGGCTGCGGGTCAGCTCGCGAAAGACGTCAACGCCGAAGCCGCCGATCCTGCGACCGTTCGCGTCGACGATCCGAAGTTCGCGAATGTGATAACCCTTGGCCCTGAGCCCGGGCACCAACCCCATCTTCTCCGCGATGTCATAGCCGCGGCCCCAAAAGTCGATAACGTAGCCGCCAGTACGCGGGCGCGGCGCTTGTTCGACGAGGGTGGGCGTAAATCCGAATTTGCCAAGCCAATAGGCGAGCGTAGCGCCGGCAATGCCGATGCCGGAGATAAGGGCGGTCCGTTCATGCATCGGCGCACCTTGACTGGCTGAAAAGCCATTCAAGGCCAAAAGCCCCTGTCAGTGCTGTGAATCTATGACGCCGCGGCGATTTGCTGCAGTTCGATAAGAAACGGACGCTGATACGCGACAATCTTCACCATCGCGCTCGGCAGGGTGAAGTAGGCGATACGGTCGACCTCCGGAAAGTGTTGCTTACGGCCCGATCTTGGCGGCCATTCGATCTCGAATGTGTTGCTGGCGAACGTCGTCAGATCGAAGTCCGCTTCAAACGCCCAGGCGTGCACTGCCTTTCCGCCCTTTTGCTTGACTGCAGTCAGCGGAATGAACTCGCCGACGGCGGTGAGGTTCGTCTCTTCGGTAAATTCGCGCTGAGCATTGGCAAGAAGATCGGCGCCGGGTTCGACAAGACCTTTCGGGATCGTCCACGCCCCGTCGTCTTTTTTGGCCCAGAACGGGCCGCCCGGGTGCGCCAGCAGAACCTCGAGCTCGCTGCCGCGCCGAAAAGCCAATAGACCGGCGCTGATGTCCGCCCTGCGACGCATGCGCGCATTTACCTTATAAACTGCGGCTCTCTACCGCAGGACTTGCTAAATAGGCCGTTGTCTGCATGATTTTGTCACGATTACGCCCACAATGCCGGCCACTTCGCCCACGCTCTTGAGCGCGCCGCAGAAGGGCCGCTAACCATTTCCTGAACGGGAGCCAACGCCAATGCGATATCAATTTATCGCCGCTCTTGCATTTGCCGCCGTTGCGGCCTCGCTCGCCCCGATTGCCAGGGCTGACGATAACCCCAAAGACGTCAAGGGCCTTTATCTGATGAGTGATTATCCCGCCGTGACGTTGCGGCCGGGCGAAACGTCTTCGATCAGTCTTAAACTGCGAAATTACGAACTGCCGCCCGAGCGTCTGGCGTTGTCGGTGTCCGGCGTTCCTTCCGGATGGACGGCAACCCTGATGGGCGGCGGTCAGCCCGTTGCCGCGGCAATGCCGGCGACCAATTCGAGTGTGTCGCTCGAACTGCGGCTCGATGTACCGAAGAATGCCGCGGTTGGCACCCAAACGCTGACTGTCTCTGCGGCCGGCGGTTCAACGAACGTGGAGCTGCCGATCGCGGTGACGCTTGCCAAGGATCTGCCAGCCAAGCTGACGCTGACGCCGCAGCTTCCCGAGTTGCGTGGCACGTCGCGGTCGACGTTCGAATATCAGCTCGGCATCAAGAACGACAGCGGCAAGAAACTCACCGTCAGTCTGTCCGCCCAGGCGCCGCAGAATTTCGACGCCTCGTTCACCGAGAATTACGGCAGCCAAGAGCTCAATGCAGTGCCGATCGAGCCTGGCCAGACCAAAGACGTGAAGCTCAAAGTGCGGCCGCCGAACACTGCCGCCGCCGGCAGCTATAAAATCATGGCGCGGATCGCCGCCGAGGATGCTACCGCGACCGCTGATCTTACGCTCGACATTACCGGCCAGCCGAAACTCGATATCAGCGGCCGCGAAGGCCTGGTTTCGACGCGCGCTTCGGCGGGCAAGGAGACGACCGTGCCGGTGGTGATCACCAACACCGGTACGGCGCCGGCCGACGACGTCGAACTCAGCGGTTCGGCGCCGAGCGGCTGGAAGATCACCTTCGATCCGAAGTCGGTCGAACGCATCGCACCTAATGAGAACAAGGAAGTGCAGGCGCTCATCACGCCGACGGAGAAGGCCATCGCCGGCGACTATGTCACGACGATCCGCGCCTCCGCGCGCGGCGAATTGGCTTCCACCACCTTCCGCGTCACGGTGACGACGTCGACAATGTGGGGCATTGCGGGTGTCGGCATCATTGGCATTGCGCTGCTTGTGATGGTCGGGGCGGTGGCAAGGTTTGGCCGGCGATGAGCGAGGACATTGTCATCGAGGCCAAGGGCCTCACCAAAAACTACGGGCCTGCGGTCGCCGTCGATCACATCTCCTTCACGGTAGGGCGCGGGGAGATTTTCGGATTGCTCGGGCCCAACGGCGCTGGCAAGACGACCACCATCCTGATGCTGCTCGGGTTGACAGACATTTCCGGCGGCGAGGTGCGCGTGCTTGGATTCAACCCGGCGCGCGAGCCGTTATCAGTGAAGCGTCGCGTCGGTTACCTGCCTGATACGGTCGGCTTCTACGATCAGATGACCGCAGCCGACAATCTGCGCTACACCGCCCGCCTGATCGGCTTCAGAAAAGACGAGCGCGAAAAAAGAATTGCCGATGCGCTCGCGCGCGTCGGCCTTGCCGAATCCGCTGAGAAGCGCGTCGGCACCTTCTCCCGCGGCATGCGCCAGCGTCTTGGGCTTGCAGAGATCCTGATGAAGGGCGCGCAAATCGCCATCCTCGACGAACCAACGACTGGGCTCGACCCACAGGCGACCGCGGAGCTGCTTGCGATCATTCGCGGTTTCAAGGCGGAGGGCGTTTCGGTCCTCCTGTCCTCGCATCTGCTTGAACGCGTGCAAAGCATTTGCGACCGGGTTGCGCTGTTTTCCGGCGGCCACATCGCTCTGATGGGTACGGTGTCGGATCTCGGCCGTGAGGTTCTGGGCGGGGGCTACGTGGTTGACATCGAGGCTGACGGCGCCGGCCTTGCCGAGCGGCTTGCGCTCATTCCAGGCGTGAGCGGCGTCGAACGCACCGGCATCGGCAAGCTGCGCCTGCATGCCGACCGTGACGTGCGTCCGGAGGCGGCGGTCGAAGTTGTCGCCATGCAGGGCCGTCTCAAATTCCTCGGCGTTCAGGAGCCGAGCCTCGATGCCATCTACACCCGCTATTTCGAGAAAAAACCCGACGCGGAAATGACGACCAAGGAGACCCGCCATGCGGCGTGAGGGCTCGGCTTTCTCCGGTCTCGGGGTGGTCGTGCTCAAGGAGCTTTCGGACCACCTCACGGGCATCCGCATGATCGTGTTAGAGTGGTTGGTGGTATTGATGGCCCTTGGAGTCGTCTACACCGGCATTCAGCAAATTCGTGAGGTTTCGGCGGAAGATCCATTTCTATTCTTGCGCCTTTTCACGCGAGCGGGAGAAGGCTTGCCTTCATTCGTTTCCGTGTTGTCTTTCCTCGTTCCGCTCGTTGCCATCGGGATTGGCTTCGATTTGGTCAATAGTGAGCGCAATCAACGAACTCTCTCGCGTATTTTAGCACAGCCAATCTATCGTGATGCATTGCTGTTCGGGAAGTTTTTAGCTGGATTATTCACGATTACAATCATGCTGGTGAGTTTGTGGTTGATGGTGATCGGTCTCGGGATACTAACTTTGGGGCTCCCTCCTGGGGCAGAGGAAGTGGCGCGCGCGGTCGCAATGTTGGTCGTAACGGTTATTTATGCCGGAGTGTGGCTCGCGCTTGCTTTGTTGTTTTCAATTATATTCCGATCGGCGGCCACCGCGGCCCTCGCGGCCCTCGGACTTTGGCTTTTTCTAACAGTCCTTTGGCCGCTTCTTTCGCCGTATTTAGCTGCAATCTTTGCGCCATCCGATACGGTGACGACGCCAAGTGAGTTGCTAACGCCATTTGGCTGTGTTGCGAAGCGTTCGCTCGATTGTCGCCAGGAGCTTTGTTCGGCGAAATTGTGGGTGTACTGCTTGACCCCACGATTCGATCTACTCAGCAGCCGCTTCTCGCGTCTCTGGGCTCGACCTTGCTTCAGCCGGGCTCCATCCCGGGCGCGCCACTGCCGCTTCTTCAGAGCCTGGAGGTTGTTTGGCCCCAGACGGTCGGCATGATCGCGAGCGCCATTCTGCTGTTCGTTATCGGCTACGTGACGTTCCAGCGTCAGGAAGTGCGCGCGTAGCGGGCAGAAGTCGCCCTCGGCGTGCGTTGCCTTTTTTCCCAGGCCCGACGGAATAATCCAACTGCGCGGGGCGCGTTGCCTCAGCGCTCGCGTCATAGTCAAATCGGGCTCGACGAGGGGGATTCGTGACCGCAATAAAATCCGACGTCGACACTGCGTTACCGGAGTTCCAAGCCAATCGGACGGCCATGAGCGCGCTCATTGCGGAGCTGCAAGAGCGCCGCACCCAAGCTGCCGAAGGCGGGCCGCCCCGATCCCGCGAGCGTCACCTGTCGCGCGGGAAACTTTTGCCGCGCGAACGGGTGATGACGCTCGTCGATCCGGGTTCGCCGTTCCTCGAACTGTCGCCGCTCGCCGCCAACGGCATGTACGAGGACGCCATTCACGCGGCTGGGATTATCACCGGCATTGGGCGCATCGCCGGGCGCGAGTGCGTGATCGTCTGCAACGATTCGACGATCAAGGGTGGCACCTACTATCCGATGACCGTCAAGAAGCACCTCCGGGCACAGGAAGTTGCGCGCGAGAACCGGTTGCCGTGCATCTATTTGGTCGATTCCGGCGGCGCCAATCTGCCGCAATGGCCGGATGTCTTTCCCGACCGCGAGCATTTCGGCCGCATCTTCTACAATCAGGCGACTTTATCGGCGGCAGGCATTGCCCAGATAGCCGTGGTTATGGGCTCGTGCACCGCGGGCGGCGCCTATGTACCGGCGATGTCGGACGAGACCATCATTGTGCGCAACCAGGGCACCATCTTTCTCGGCGGCCCGCCGCTGGTGAAAGCGGCAACCGGCGAGGTGGTTTCGGCCGAAGACCTTGGCGGCGCCGACGTACACGCCAAAAAATCGGGCGTCGCCGATTATTACGCCGAGAACGACCGCCATGCGCTGGCGCTATGCCGCCGCATCGTCGGCACTCTGAATACGAAAAAGCCGGACGACATTGTGCTCGCCAAGCCGGCCGAGCCGAAATATGACGCCGAGCGAACTCGACGGCATCGTTTCGGCCGATCTCAAGAAGCAATACGACGTTCGTGAGGTGATCGCGCGCCTCGTCGACGGCTCCGAATTCGACGAATTCAAGGCGCTTTACGGCACCACGCTGGTCACCGGCTTCGCGCACATTCACGGCATGCCGGTCGGCATTCTGGGCAACAATGGGATTTTATTTTCGGAGAGCGCGCGCAAGGCGGCGCATTTTATCGAGCTGTGCTGCCAGCGGCGTATTCCGCTGCTATTTTTGCAAAATATCGTCGGCTTCATGGTCGGACGAGAATACGAGGCCGGCGGCATCGCCAAGGACGGCGCCAAGATGGTGACCGCGGTTGCCTGCGCGCAGGTGCCGAAGATCACGGTGGTGATTGGCGGCTCCTATGGCGCCGGCAATTACGGCATGTGCGGCCGCGCCTATGACCCGCGGTTCTTGTTCACCTGGCCGAATGCGCGCGTCTCGCTGATGGGTTCCGAGCAAGCGGCGAGCGTGCTGGCGACGGTGCGGCGCGACAATATCGAAGCTGCGGGCAAAACCTGGCCGGCGGAAGAGGAAGAAAAATTCAAGAAGCCGATCCGCGACCAATTCGATACCGAGAGCAATCCCTATTTCGCCACCGCGCGGCTGTGGGACGACGGGATCATCACACCGGCCGAAACCCGCCGCGTGCTGGCGCTGTGTTTTTCCGCCGCGCTTAACGCGCCGATTCCCGGAGACGAAGTTCGGGGTGTTTCGGATGTGAAGCTGAGAGTGAGCCGTTTAGCGACGGCGAACCGTCGCCAAATTCACGCCGCTCTTGGCCTAATGGCCTTGAGCTTGTCACCGATTGTGCGCTTGCGTTCCATCAGCTCATAATCCGTCTGCAGCCCGATAAAAAATCACTTCCGACATGCCGAAGTACCGCGCAAGCCGCAGGTCGGTGTCCGCAGTGACGCCAAAGGGCGGATTCTTGCTTTTAATATCGTCCTTGTCATCACGCCTTCTTCCGCTTCCTCTCCGGCAGCTTCGCCACCTTGCGCATCGCCGCGTTAATGCAGCTCTGCCAGCCCCGGCCGGCTGCGACGGAAATGCGCGACTACTTCGGGGTCGAGCCGCAGCTCACTGGCTGCTTGGGATTGCGCGAAGGCGGCCGGCCACGCCGCACAAGTTTACCACCCTCATACAAATCCGCGCTGCGGAACCATTCGTCGGTCAATTCTGGAATCTCTTCATTATCCTTAGGACCAAGCAAATACTCGTCCACTTTCTTTAGATCGCTTCCGACCCCGTTCGAACTCCCGACCGTAGCGCGCTTTTTCTCGCTCATTGCTTTCCTCATTGAAACGATGTGCCGGTGCGCTCCGCGAGGCGTCCATACAACGCACAACCATGCGATCCCGCATGAGCCGATTGTGACGACGCGGATTTCACCGTGTCTTAGCGATCGTCCGATCGCCGATGATCGCGGCCGGCAAACACCCGCTCGCCGATCCTCCAAATCGAGCCGTCTCCGCTCCCGCAACGTCCATTGACGCTTACGGGATCGTTGGTAATTGCCATCTTGAACGTTAGTGTATATACGATAAACTGGTGTGCGAGCAAGTGGAGGCACGGCCATGTCCAAGACGATCGAGCACATTCACTGGCCGGACGCGCCGGATATGTGGATGCCGTATGCGCCCGCGATCAAGGTGAGGGGCGGTACGACCGTGTATCTCGCCGGTGTTACCGCCGCGCCGGTGTATCATCATCATCCGCATCGACCGGAGGAGTTCGACGCCATGCCGCACGACATGGCGGGGCAGGCGCGGGCAGCGCTTGAAAATCTCAAGCGCGGACTTGAAGCCGTCGGCGCGACGTTCGCCGACGTGGTCACCGCCGACCGCTTTGTGACCGATCTTACGGATCAGGATGCGCTTAACCGCGCCTGGGCCGAGTACTTTCGCGACGCCAAACCGGCGACGACCACCGTGCAAGTAGTGCGGCTTGCGACCGATCCGCGATGTCTCGTCGAGATCAACGCGGTCGCGGTCGTCGATTGAGAGAGTAGACGGCTTCGACACGTCTGCTTGACGAAGGCGCCTATTGGCCGCTCTATCCGCGTCGAGAACTTACAAAATGGAAACGGAGGCTCGCATGGCGGAGTTGGCATACCGGACCGCGCTCGTCGTTGGGGTTGGCGGCGGCCTTTCCGCTTCAGTGGCGCGGACATTTACCAAAGCAGGCATGAAGGTCGCGCTCGCCGCACGCCGCGCCAACGATCTCGCGCCGCTCGCAAAGGAAATCGGCGGGAAGGCCTTCGCGTGTGATGCGACAAAGCATGAGCAGGTCTCGAAGCTGTTCGCCGATGTCGAAGCTGCGTTCGGCGCCCCGGATGTCGTCGTCTACAATGCCAGCTATCGCACCCGAGGCCCGTTTGTGGAACTCGATCCGGCCGAAGTGGAGAAGACGCTCATTGTCAGTGCATTCGGCGGGTTCCTGGTGGCGCAGGAAGGCGTCAAGCGCATGTTGCCGGCGAGCCACGGGGCAGTCCTGTTCACCGGCGCGTCCGCAAGCGTCAAGGGCTACGCGCAATCGGCGCCCTTCGCCATGGGCAAGTTCGCTTTGCGCGGACTGGCGCAAAGCATGGCGCGGGAGCTGTCGCCCCGCGGCATTCACGTCGCCCACATTGTGATCGACGGTGGTATCCGCAGCACAGCCGCGCCGAGCCGCCGGACAAGCCCGACAGCATGCTCAGCCCCGATGCTATCGCGCAAACCTATCTCGATCTCCTGCGGCAGCAACGCAGTGCCTGGGCCTGGGAGATCGAGCTGCGCCCGTGGGTCGAGCGGTTTTGAGTTTCAGCACCAAGCGCCGCTATACTCGCGCTATGCGGGCAAACGATTGCCAAGGCGGCTCTGGTCACGCTTGCGCTCGTCGTTGCCGCGAGCACCACGGAGGCGCAGACCACGCGCCAGAAACGTCAGCAACGCACCGCCGAGCCCGCGGTTCCCGCCGTGCCAGTCGATGCCCGCGACAACGTCATAGCCGCGCCTGGCCCGTTTAACGGGCGGCCGTATTGGCTGGCGCTTGCCCAGTGTGGAGGCATCTATTTCAAGCTGAACGCACTTTATACCGATGTCGCCGTGCACGCCCGCGTGGTCAAGCCCGATCCGACCACCAATGCGGAGTTCACCAAGAAGCTCAACGAAGCGACCAAGACCGCGACAACCTTCCTCAATGGCGCCGAGCGTTTTTTGATGACCAATCGCGGCGTGGAGCGCGCCGATGCGGTGCTCACCTATGAAGGCCAAATGCGTGCCGCCGGCGACCGGCTCAAGACCATCGAGGCCGCACTCGCGGCGGCAAAAGCTTGCCCAACGCTATATCAGACTTGCCGGGACGCTCATCCCAAGGAGTGCAGTGAATTGCTGATTCCGGCGCGCTGATTTTGGCTTTGACGTTTTGCGAAGACACTCGCGTGTCAGCGCGGGCGCGGCATCGCCAGAAGGAGGGTGTGATGAAGCTTATGTTGGCCATCTTGATGGTCTTGGTGGTGGTCGGGGCAGGTGCGCGAGAGGTGACCGCCGAGCAGGCGGCGGCATCGCCTGGGGCAGTCGAGCCCGCCGCGCCCAAGATCGGCGAAATCATGGCGCTGCAGCAATTGCGCCATATCAAGCTTTGGTTTGCCGGCAGCCGGCGGTAACTGGCCGCTCGCCGATTACGAGATCGATGAGCTTAAGGAGGGTTTTGACGATTTGAATCAGGTTCTTGGCGGCGACACCGTGGAGAAGGCGGTGGGCGGTGGGATTGCTTCAGTCGAGAAGGCGGTGGAAGCGAAGGATCGCGCGGCCTTTGCCAACGCGTTCGACAACCTTACGGCGGGCTGTAACAGCTGCCACCATTTGCTGGATCGCGCTTTTATCGTGATCCAGCGTCCGACAGCGCTGCCGTACAGCGACCAGCTATTCGCACCGCAGAAGTAACCGCCACCCGCGTCAACGCGCCGCGGCGCCCGGGCTCGGGAGCGGCGCATTTCGAACCAATATTAGTTGGACCCTGGATGATGTTGCTTCCAACAGGAGGTCCACGATGACCTATCGCGTCTACTCAGGACCGCGCGGCTCGCAGTCCATCTCTCCCCTGGAGAAGGATCGCCATCTCTTCAAGGAGTTCAGCGTTCTCGATGAGGCCATGAGCTGGGCGCGGCATATCAACAGCAGCGGACGAGTTGCTCTGCTGATCGAGGGTGATGACGGCACGCGGTTGACGAAGCAGCAGATTGTGACGGCGCTGAAGAACCCAGAGAGCATCGACTTGCACCACGACGCTGCCTGAGGCGGCAATTTTCTCGCAGGACGGCCGAGTGGCTCTCAGTAATCGAGCCCGGAAAGCAGCGCGAGATCGAAAATTTCGTGGAGCGGCGCGAACCGCTCGTACTCGTTCGGCAAACGCGCACGATTGAGCCACACGGCGCGAAAACCAAACGAAGACGCGCCCATAACGTCCCACCGGTTGGAAGAGACGAACACCACCTCTTCCGGCTTGACGTTAAAACGCTCGGTCACCAGCGCGTAAACCTCCGGCCGCGGCTTGTAGGCGCGCACGGCCTCGACGGACAGCACAGCATCCAGAAGCCCGCCGATATCGGCCGCACCAACGGCGGCGGATAACATCCGCGGCGAGCCGTTGGAGAGGATGGCAAGGCGCGCGCCGCTCCCTTTGAGATCGCTGAGCGCAGGCCGGGCCTCAGCAAATGCATCGAGCTTGAGATAGGCATCGAGAAGTTTCGGCCGCAGCGCGCGATCGACCGACGGGACACGAGCCAGCGCATAGTC
The DNA here is from genome assembly GCA_963759345.1 of uncultured Alphaproteobacteria bacterium. Classification (GTDB taxonomy): domain Bacteria; phylum Pseudomonadota; class Alphaproteobacteria; order Rhizobiales; family Xanthobacteraceae; genus BOG-931. The sequence goes on along the minus strand of CAVWYW010000014.1, from coordinate 41,855 downwards.
GAGCGCCTGCTCGGTCAGCGTCCAAAAATCGATGTAATGACCCGCCAGCGTCAAAGTCCAGGTGTATTCGAGCTGCTTGGTTCGCCAGATCTCCGAACACCGTTCCGCTTCGGGGCCGGCCGCGCTGCGATGGCGCGCAATCGCGGCGTGGACGTCGAACAGCGTGCCGTAGGCGTCAAATACGTAGGTCCTCATGCTCTTGTCTCCTTGCGGCGGTCATGGTGACAAAGGAGCGCCCATGGGACAATGGGAGCTCGTGGAAGGATGATTCGATGAGCCGGCCTGTCACCTGGTCGAAAACCCTAACCTTTTTCGAGAATGCTTGGCACGAAGGCAACGTGCCGATCATGGGCGTGCGCACGCATGCGGCGTGGCTTTGCACGTCGGTGTTCGACGGGGCGCGGGCCTTCGAGGGCACCGCGCCCGATGTCGATTTACACTGCGCGCGCATCAACGAATTCGCCAAGACAATGGGGCTGAAGCCGGTCGTCGAAGTAGAAACCTGGCTCGGTCTCGTGCGCGAAGGACTAAAGCGGTTCGAGAGCGATGCCGAGCTTTACATCCGGCCGATGTATTGGCCCGAGGACGCGGCCTCAGGCGCGGTGCGGCCCGACCCTGAAACCACCCGCTGGTGCCTGACGCTTTACGTCGCCCCGTTGCCGAAGCCAACCGGCACCGCCATCACGCTCTCGCCGTACCGCCGCCCGACCCGCGAATCCGCTCCAGTCGATGCCAAAGCCGGCTGCCTCTATCCGAACAATGCGCGCGCCATGACCGAAGCGCACTCGCGCGGCTTCGACAATTGCTTGATGTGCGACATGCTGGGCAACGTTGCCGAACTTGCCACCGCCAACATTTTCATGGTGAAGGACGGTGTTGCTTTCACGCCCGTCTTCAACGGGACGTTCCTTGCCGGGATCACGCGGGCGCGGGTAATAGCGTTGCTGCGCGAGGCCGGCGTTACGGTCGTGGAAACGACCCTGCGCTATTCCGATTTCCAGTCGGCGGACGAAGTGTTTTCAACCGGCAACTACACCAAGGTATCGCCGATCATCCGCGTCGATGAGCGCAACCTGCAGCCCGGTCCGATCTATCGGCGCGCACGCGAACTGTACTGGGATTTTGCCCACGCGACCGCGTGACCAAGGCCAGGAATCGGAGCCTTTGACGGCCAACAGCGACGGTATCGCGCTGTCGCCTACAGCGGATCGTGGCCGCGCGTCGCAAAAAAAGCGGGGCCATATGGCCCCGCTTTCCATTCACGCCGATCGCCGCGACGGAATTATTTCATCGCCGCTTCGTACATCTCGGCCACATTGTCCCAATTGATCAGGTGATCAACAAAGGCCTTGAGATAGTCCGGGCGTCGGTTGCGATAATCGATGTAGTAGGAATGCTCCCATACGTCGCAGCCGAGAATTGGCGAGGCGCCATGCACCAATGGGCTCTCGCCGTTCGCGGTCTTCATGATCGTGATCTTGCCGTCCTTCACCGCAAGCCAGCACCAGCCGGAGCCGAATTGGGTCACGCCGGCCTGAATGAAATCCTCTTTCATCTTGGCGATCGACCCGAGGTCGGTCGTGATCTGCTTTTCCAGTTTGCCGGGCAGCTTGTCGCCGCCGCCGCCTTTTTTCATCCATTTCCAGAAATGAATGTGGTTGTAGTGCTGGCCGGCGTTGTTGAAGAGGCCCGGGTTCTTGCCGAACGTTCCTTTCACGACTTCCTCGAGCGGCTTGTTCTCCCACTCGGTGCCTTTAGCGAGATTATTCCCATTGGTGACGTAGGCTTGGTGGTGTTTGTCGTGGTGATATTCGAGCGTCTCGCGAGACATGTACGGGGTCAGCGCGTCGTAGGCGTACGGCAGATCGGGCAGGGTGAATGCCATTGGTTCTACTCCTCAATGTGAAATCGGAACTGGTTTGGGGGCACGTCGATAAAACCGCCTCGGCAAGACAAGGTTTCGTCTAAATAGGCCCACGGCCCGGTCTGGGCAACGGTGTCGGGCGGGCGAACAGTGGTCGGTATCCTCCCGGCTGACGTTGCTAACCTTGCTGCTATTTATCCTTGCGCCGTAGTCGGACGACGGCCAAAATGGAGTGGGTGTAGGGTACCTGTGGGCACCTTACGGGTGCGGGAATTCGCATTATGTCGCTGTTTTTGCTGGTTTTGGGTGCGGCGACCGCCGTGGCCGGGTTGGTCCTTGCAGCATCGGGCGTGATCCTTCCCGAGGGTACCTTCGGCACTGAAGTTGTCACCCCTGGCACGATCGCGGCAGTCGGTGGCCTTCTGCTGGTCGGCATCGCGATTGCCGTTCGCCAGTTGCAGCGCATCGAACGGGCGCTTGCGGCGCGACCCCGCGCTGCCGACCGAAGCGCCTGTCGTCCTCGGCTCGAAGTCGCCGAGCGCTACGGTGCGTCTTCCGTTTCCGTCAAAGACGCAGCCGGCTAGCTCCGGTCCGCCACCGCCACCTCCGGCCGCAACCTCAACGTTGGCGCCGGCCGAAGTTGCCGCATTTGAGACTCAATCTGCAAAATTCCCGGTCGTCGCGCCGCTCGAAAGCGCGCCGGTCGTCGAGGAGGCCAACGTAGCGTTGATGCCGCAGACGCCAGCTCATTTTCAGGAAGCAATCCATGAGGTCAAGAACGGCGCGGTGATTGGTCGAGGCGCGAATGGGGCCACGCCATTTCGCCCGGTGCCCCGCGTCGTTGCGAAAACGCGCCAATTCGCCGCGGCCGATAAGGCGAAGGGTGCGACCTTCAATGCATTTTGGCCGGCGAAGTCACGAGGTGGTGCCCAGTTGGCGTCCGCTGAAGTCGCAGTGTCCGCGCCACAGCCACCACCTTTGCCAGTATCTGAACTCCCGCCAGCACCAGCGCCCGTCACTGAGGCGATTCCGGCCGCGCGGCCAGTGAGCGTGGAGCCAGCCGCGGCAGCGCCAATCTCAATCCTCAAATCCGGCGTAGTCGAAGGGATGGCCTATACACTCTACTCGGACGGGTCGATCGAAGCCGAGCTACCGCAAGGCACGTTGCGTTTCGGCTCTATCGCCGCGCTGCGCAATCACATTGAGAGTGGCGCTTAGTCACTTCGGCTTAGATTTTGTATGCAAAAGCATGCAAAACTTTGATTTGCCGACAGGAAGTTGTGCGCCCTTTCCCTGACGTTTTGTCATAACAGTTGAAGATTGTTTTGGTAATAGTTGTATGAGTCTATTCAAATACAATTTCTGATATACTGTATACAGCGAAGACCTCTCCTGTATATTCCAGTTAAAGTTGCGTGCTCCTAGTTGATTGTTTTGAATTTCCAAGTATCATAGTGTTTAGAACTGTTCGCAAGTACGGTTCACTCGGGCGCAGCACGTCGGGGGGCGGCTACTCTTGCGAGAATAGGCCGAACAATGGCTGAGAACTTTAGGGGAGAGCAGTTATATTCAACTGACCGCGAATATTGTGTCGGCCTACGTGAGCAACAATACGGTCGCTAGTGCGGAAATTCCTAACTTGATTGGTCAGGTCTACTCCGCGTTGCTCCGGGTCACAAACGGACAGGTAGCGACGCCGAGCGAGCCTCCCAAGCCGGCTGTTCCGGTAAAGCGCTCAATCACGCCGGAATATATCGTTTGTCTGGAGGACGGTAAGAAGTTCAAGTCGCTCAAGCGCCACCTCCGCACGCAATACGATATGACGCCGGAGCAATATCGCGAGAAATGGGGATTGGCTGCCGACTACCCCATGGTCGCGCCCAACTATGCAGAAGCGCGTTCTCGGCTTGCCAAACAGATGGGGCTCGGCCAGCAGCGCCGTCGGCGCCGGGACCGCGGCTGACCTTTGCTTCGTTTGACCAGGCGAAGCGGAGGAGCTTCACCGCTGCAGGACGCCGATTACCCGGTTGGCAAAGCTGAGCCGCTCCGACATCACCGCAATGACGTAGGCCAGCAGCGCCTGACTAAGCGGCGGATGTTCGCGTTTGATGCGCTCAAAGGCGTCCGCATCGAGCTCATAAAGGACGCTTGGAGCTTCGGCCTGAATGGTTGCACTGCGTGGCGCCCGGGTGAGCAGGCCCATTTCGCCGACGGTCGTGTGCGGGCCGAGGCTTCGTACCCGCGTAGTGCGTCCGCCGTGTAGGTCGACAATGATGCCGACACGCCCCTCGAGGATGAAATGCATCGAGGCTGCCGGGTCGCCTTGCCGCGCAATGATGTCGCCCGCTTGAACCTCGAGACGCCGGCAATACTGCGCCAGGCTATCGGCAAGCTGCGAATTGCCGAGCGCTTCGGTCAGCCAGGCACGCAAAGATCGAAAATCGCCGCCTTCGCTGCGATGCGCCTCGATGATCGTCTGCTCGCAGGATTCCAGCGCCCGGTCCAGATCGGCGGCAACAATGATGTCGGCGGAAATGAATTTGGCGCTGCGAAACGGCCGTTCCAGTTCCGGTGTAAGGTTCACCAGCACAATCCGGGCGCCGGCTTCGGTCGCCGCTTGTTTGATCTGGGCGAAGCTTTGCGTCGCCGACGAATCGATACCGGTCACGTTACGAAAATCGAACATCAGAAACCTGCAGTCCGGCTGCCGGACCAGCAGCGTTTTGACGTGCTGATAGAGCCGGTTTGCCGACCCAAAGAACAGATAGCTCTGCAGCGCCATGCCCTGGATCTGGCGTCCGTGATCCGCCAATAGAGCCAGCTCATCCGGTCCGCGGTCGAGCGAGGAGCGATATTCCGACCCGTCAAAGTTAAATTTGATCGCGCTGACGCGGCTGGCGCTCAGCGCGAACGTGGCGCAACCGATCACCACGCCGATCAACACGCCGGCGACGAAACCCCAATTGATGATCAAAAGCGCGATTGCGAGCAGCGAAACCCACTCGATCGGGAGCAGTTGTCGCGACGATTGAATGATCCATTGGTAGACGAGCCCCCAACCAAGAAAGATCAGCAATCCGCCGAGGATGTACTTTGGGACATAGCCCACGAAAGACGGATCAGCGATCAGTATCGCTGCCGAGATCGCCGCGACCGTCAGTCCGGATAATCGGCTGGTGGCGCCGGCGGTGCGCGCGAGAATGGAGCGGCTCAAGGATGTGCAACTGACATATCCGCCGAGCGCTGCCGTCAACAAATTGGCGAGTCCAAGGACCTTCAAGTCACGTTCAATATTGGCCTCGCTTCGGGTCGCGATTTCGATACCTGTGGTGTTAAGTAACAAGGTGCTGATCGTGACGAACAGAATCGCGAGAAAATCGCCGGCGAGCGAAGGAAGTAACGTCCAGGAAAAACTCTCAAGTGCGCCGCTTCTCCACGGCAATGTCAGTGCGGCGACGGGCTGCGGGCGAAACATCCAGCCATCGGCCTGTGCTGCGCCAAGCGACGAGCCGCTCGAAATCAGGACGAGATAAGTGGCCGCGAATGCCGCCAGCAGCACGCCGGGCAACACGAAAGGGCTTTTTGAGCGCCGCAGCAGGAGATGCAGGATGATTGCGACGATGACACCGGCTGCTAGCTTGCTGATGACCGATACGTCTGCGAAAGCACCGAGGTTTCTAAATTCCGGCCGCTGATCGGTAACGACCTGGGTCGCGCCCATGATCATCAGCCAGCCGGTAGCGCCGAGAAATCCGCCGATGACAGGAAAGGGCACGAACCGGATTGCGCGCCCCGCGTGCGTGAACCCGAGGACGCAAAGCACGAGCCCGGTAAACGCCGTCGCCAATGACATGACGATGAGCGTGGGTTCGAGAAGATCGGCGCCGCCGCCGTGAGCGACGATGCGCTGGACGACCGTTGCGACCATGGCCGCGATGACGACGGAAATGGAACCATCCGGGCCGGCAACGGCGAAAGGAAGCGAGCTGCGCAGCGCCACAACCGCTCCGGCGATCGCAGCGGACAGGAACGTCACCGCCACTCCATAAGCAAGCAGATGCGCGATCGGGCCGGTGAAAATGAGCGCCGCGTACGACAGACAATAGGCAATAGACAGCGTGCTGCAGATCACTCCGGCGAACACGTCGGTCAATCTGCTGCGGAACTTTTGATTGTTGAAAGCGCCGATGACGCCGGCAGAACTAACAGCCATCGTTGAATTTCCCGGCGCCACTGTGGCGATGATTGCAGGCCGCAGGAACCTTACATCACGACTCCTGGAGTCGCCACAGTTCCCTCGGTGGCCACAGCGCCGTCGCCTGTCACAAAGGTTCACACGGCTGCGGTGGCGAGTGCGGCGCGGGCGTCGGAGCGGATACGCTCCACCATCGCGCGGAAGCCGTTTGACCGCTGCGGCGTGAGATGCTCGCGCAACCCCATCCGTTCGAATAATGAAAGTGCATCAGCCGAAAGGATGTCTTTCGCCGGCTTGCCGGAAAATATCGCAAACAGAATTGCAATCAGTCCGCGCACGATGTGGGCGTCACTGTCGCCGGCGAATGTGAGCACGGGCCCGCCGGCGCCGTTTGGCCGCACGCTAGTGTCGAGCCATACCTGGCTCGCGCAACCTTGCACTTTGTTGGCGTCGTTGTGCGCTGCCGGCGACAGCGGCGGCAGTTCCCGCCCCAGTTCGATCAGGTAGCGATAACGGTCGTCCCAAACGTCAAGGGTCGAGAAATTCTCGATGATCTCGTCGATATCTGCCATCGCTGCAGGGGTTCCTCGTCGCCCCTTATATAGAGCGCCGAGTCAACGAGGTCGATGCTTGTAACGGCATCCTTGCGAGGCATTTTTCGCTTCGCTACGACCGCCATTCTTTTCGCTACGCTGGGTGCTTGCCGTCTTTGCGCGGCGGCGGCCCGCGCCAGGACGGCACGAGATCGGCAGGCGTCAAGGTGCTCTGCGAAGTACGCTCGACCGCGGATCGCTCCGACGCAGCCTTGGTGCCGGCTATGTGCCGCGACGGTGTGGCGGGTACCGTGCCGGTTTCGCGCGGCGCCATCGCCTCGCTCAACACTTCGTAAAGCATCTTTGCACCAGCCTGGGCCTTATAGCCGATGGCCGTCGCCACTTGAGAGCCGACCGTGCAGGCGTCGGGCTGGCGTTGGCAGAATCCGCGTACATCGCCGACGGTCGCCGACGCTGCTGAGATGGCCTCGGAAGCGCTGATCTCGCTGCTTGACGGGCTTCGCGGCGCCGCGCCAGTCGGCAACAGCAGCAGTACGACGCCGAGCCAAAACGCCATTCGCAACAGGAAGAACATAACGCCCACGTCCCCGGCGGCCATGAGTGCCGCACGTGGCTGCAACCTAGCAGGCAGCCTTGAAGGCCACGTTGGCGGTGCCGAGACGTTTTTGTCCATAATCGAACAGAATACGCTGCAAATTTTCGCTCAAGTTGAAAAAATATCATTTACCTAAAATTTGAGCGGACGCGGCACGCGTGCTTTTCGCCCCGCTCGCGCCAGAAGCCTGCACTCGTGCGGGTCTGCATTTTCTGCACGCCGCATAAGTCGGTAACTGACCAACGAATTTTCGTCGCAACGACCCGTTCACCATGATCGGCGATTCCAGCGAGTTCGCTTGCGCACAACGCGTGGCGCCGATGTACGGCCGCGCTGCGTGTCCGTGGATTTAGGGTTCGCTTAAGCGGGGTCTGACACGATCACCCGATAGAAAAAGGGGAGCGCGTCGGCAAAGTCCGGACGTGCGATCGGGAACGTGGGTCTCTTCGCGCCGGTACGAGATTATATCGCATCGCTTGTGCACCCGTCGGCGCAGCACGATGCGCTGACGGCGGCCCGCCACCGCGCCTTTATCGCCCCGCGACTCCTCGGCAGCGTGGTGGCGCTGGCATCCTTCCCGGTCTACCTGCTGGTGCGCGGCGCGCCAACAGTGATCGAGTTGATGGTGTTTGCGTGGCTCATCGCTCCGATCCTCACCGCTTACTTTCTCTCCCGCACCGGCCGCTACGAAAGCGCCCACGTGCTGTCGTCGCTGGCTTTGACCGGCCTAGTGACGGTAGTCGCGGTCTCGACCGGCGGTATTGCTTCGTTTGCCGCTATTTGGCTCGTCGTCGTTCCGCTTGAGGCCGCGCTCTCGGCGTCGCGACGCGTCGTCGCGGTCGCCTCAACCTTCGCACTTGCAGCCGTTGGCTTTCTGGTACTTGTCGGTGGGCTCAAGCTGTTGCCTGCCCCGGTGCCGGGCGGACATGGAACGCTTGCGGCGCTCGGCATTGTTTCGGCGGCGCTCTATGCGGCTGGGCTCGCGCTCGGTGCCGAGGCGCTGTCGCGCACGAGTTTCTGGCTGTTGTACGCCGAGGAGGACCGGTACCGGCTCCTGGCGCGCAACATGACCGACGTGATCACACGGCACGGCCGTGATGGCGCCGTACTGTTCGTATCACCAGCCGCGCAACCTTTGTTCGGGTCTGGCGTCGCCGAATTGCATGGGCAAGGTTTGTTCGGCCGCGTCCACGTCGCCGATCGACCCGCCTACCTGAGCGCGCTCGGCGATACCGCGGCGCTCGGCGAGGGCCGTTCGGTCGAATTCCGTGTCCGATGCGATTGCTCTGACGCTGGCCAGCCCGCGGTGCAGTTCATCTGGATCGAAATGCGTTGCCGGCCCCTTGAGCAGGCTACGGTCGAGGCTGGCAGCCGCCGCGAAGTCGTTGCCGTGCTTCGCGATGTGACGGAGCGTAAGCGGCAAGAGCAGGCGCTTGAGGACGCGCACGCCGAAGCCGAACGCGCCAACACGGCGAAAAGCCGGTTCCTTGCCACCATGAGCCACGAACTGCGCACGCCGCTCAATGCCATCATCGGCTTCTCGGACATGTTGATGAAAGAGGCGGCGCTGCGCCTCGATGCCAACCGCCGCGAGGAATACGCCGGCCTGATCAATGATTCCGGGCACCACCTGCTCGCCGTCATCAACGGCATTCTCGATATGTCAAAAATCGAGACCGACAATTTCGTGATCACGCCGAAGCCGTTCTCGCCGGCGGCAGTCATTGCTTCTTGCTGCGGCCTTTTGGAATTGCGCGCGAACGAGGCGGGCGTTGCGCTCGACCGAGCGCCCGCCGGTGAACTCCCGGAAATCGTCGCCGATAAGCGGGCGCTCCATCAAATTCTGCTCAACCTTCTGTCAAACGCGGTCCGCTTCACCGACCGCGGCGGCAAAGTGACAATTGGCGCTCGCGCAGAGGCGGGAAACGTCATTTTCGTGGTCGAGGACAACGGCGTCGGCATCGACGACGAGGATCTCGCGCGGGTCGGCGAGCCATATTTTCAGGCGCGCGCTTCGTACGATCGTCGTCACGGCGGCACCGGGCTCGGCTTGTCCATTGTCAAAGGTCTGGTGCGGCTGCATGGCGGCGAGGTCACGATCCAGAGCCGGATCGGCGAAGGCACGCGCGTCAGCGTACGCCTGCCGCTCGATTGCGAGCGCGGACGTCTGGCCAAGCAGGATTCCGCTCAAGTTGCGACCAACGTGACACGCTACCTCCCACCGGCGCCGACCAATACAGCGGGGCAGTCGCCTGCGGCGGTGCGCGAAGCGCCGGCTCCTGACCAACATTCGGGTGAAGAAAAGTGCGTGAGCGCTGCAACGACAACGCGCGAGCTTGGTTTCGCGGAATGCGGCTGCTCGGTGCTGTCGCTTCGATCATACTGTGGTTGTTGGCGAAGGCAGCGCGCCGGCCGGTCGATTCGCTGGCCATAGTCGGCGCTGTCGTGGCGAGCCTTGTCATCGTCGTCAACGCGCTTTACTTGCAATCGCGCGCCCATCCGGCGCCGTTTGTCGCCAATCCGACCCCGCCGTCTCGGGCAGTCGAAAGCCGCTCCGTCGCCCCGGTCATAGGAGCGCCCAAGTCGGCGGAACTTGCTCCGGCGCGTCACACCGTCGCTATGCGGACAACACCGCAGCCTGTCGCCAGCCATCGTCACGACCCCATCGCTGAATTGATCAGCTCGTCCATGCCCGCGCCGTCGCGCGTCATGGCCGTGCAGCGCGTCCTCTCGGAGTTTGGCTATGGCCAGATCAGGCCGTCCGGCGTCGTCGACGAGCCGACCAAGGTGGCGATTGAGAAATTCGAGAGCGACCACAAACTACCGGTGACCGGCCGGCTTTCGGACCACCTCCTGAGCGAACTTGGCGCCATGACCGGTCGTCCAATCGAATAGTCATCGTTCTGGCGCCTAACACCGTCGCAAACTTCGCGGTTTGTGGTTATGCATCCCGGGCCGGCCTCTAGGCCACCAGGAATGACAATCATGCGTCTGAAGACCGGGCTGTGGGTTGCCGCTTATTTGCGGCGCTGCCATGTCGAGGGCGTCTTCGCCGTGGTGCGGCGGCGCGGGGCGGAAGAAGCTGGCGCCGTGTTCGTTCGCATCAGCAAGCTCGACGGCACGTCGGATTTGTTCGGGCCGGCACCCCAGAGCGCCTTCGATGCGGCGGCAGAAACATCGCGCGCGTTTACCCCGAGCCTCGCCACTCAGTCAGCGCCCGATGCAGACGTCGAGGCTTATCTCGCGCGGCAACTGAAATTCGATCCCGATGCCTGGATCGTCGAGGTCGAGGACCGCGAGGGCCGCAATTTCCTCGACGTCGTTGCCGGCTAAAGCCGGCTTAAGAAGCGTTCCGGCGGCCGCTCGTTCGCTGCGTTACCGGAAGGCGTGGCACTGCGGCGATGGCCGGCCGCGCGCGCTGTCGCGTTTCGTCGTTCCAGGCGGGCGGCTGGCGCGCGGTCACGACCCGGTCCTGCTGGCGCAGCGCTTGCCAGATGACGACCATGCCTTCGGCCGCCGCTTGTGTCATTTCGTCGTTGAGGGCAGCGAGCGCATGGACGCGCTCGACCGAGTGACCGACGGTTAGATTGACGAACAGCAGCACGCGGTAGAGCACCTCGCGCGGCATGTTGAGCGCCTTTGCCACCACTACGACCGGCTCGCCCAGATCGTCACGCACGATGCGTCTTGCTATGCTCGCGCGGAATTTGCAGCGCTTGCGCCAGGTCCTGTGCGAAGCCTTCCCGGTTGCCGCCAAGTGCCGCGGCTTCCAGGCGTTGGCTGACCGAAATATCGCGCATCACCCGGATGCTTCCAGGGGAAACCGGTGCGACAACGTTGAGGTTAAGTAGAATGAGGCGCCGCTCGATCGCGCTGGCGGCAAAGAACAGCTCGGTTAGTTCGGCGGCTATGGTTGAATCAAGCGGGGCGATCGTTGCTGACGGAGCCAATGCTTCGCGGTGCGGAGCGGTATCTTCAGGATCCGGGATCGGCGGTGATTGAGATGCCGGCTGTCCAAGCGGAGCGGACGGTTGCAGCAGCGGATGCGAACGCAATTGCGCGCGGACTTCCGGCTAAATCGCGGGTGAGCCATTGCAAGACTCGCAGCGGCGGCGACATGTAGCCCGCAAACCGCCGGGCAACGGCGGCCCGCGTCGACACGTCCACGGCTTCGAGCAGGCGCATCGCCAGTTCGGTGTAATGGCGTTCCTCATCGGGCGTATGGCTAAGCCGGTGGACGTAAAGGTCGGTCAGTACACGCAGCAGCGTCGGTCGCATGTCGGCGCCGGTCCGGATACCGAGTTCGGTAAGCCCATCCAGGCCGGAAAGGTGCTGCCTAGCCATTGTCCGTACTCACTCACTACAGCGGACCGGGGGGCGATATCAGATCGCACCAATCGAACCGTCTCATAAACCTATGTTGTCGCCGTTAGCGGAGCGTTAACCCTGCATACGGCTTAGTTACAGCGACGCCGATGCGCGTGCATCGGGGCAGGGGGTCCGCTGTCCGGACAGGCAGAGGACTACGGCTGGCCGCCAATATGGGTACCATTGTTAAGTTCCCCGATGAGGGGCGGATTGTGAGATTCGGCCGTGCGGACATGGCCGATGAGTCCGCGACGGTCATTATCCTTCCGGTCGTCCGCATCGAACGATACGACGAGCCGCGCGGCGAGGACGCGGAACCGCGCACTCATCCGCCGGCGGACAATGGCGGTCGCCGACGCGTGAGGCGCCGCTAACGCGGGGCGCACCGATGTCGCCGCGAGTTGGTCGCCGTCACAAGACCAGGCTGTCGTTCATTCTCTTGGTTCTCCCGGCGCTTGCCGGGTGCACCAGCATCGGCGATTTCGGCCGGCTGGACCGGCCTTTCGTTACCGACAACATTCACGACTGGGTCGGCCAAGAGGCCGCCGGCCGCGCCGGCGCACTAATTTCGTTCGACAATCTGACCGAAGATGAGCGCACGCTGCGCGACTTGGCGTTTCCGCTGATCGTGCCGCCCTACGGCCGCCAGCGTTGGGACGCCATACTGTACGAATATGGCGTCAAGCGCGAATTCCGAAACTCATTGTGGATCGTCGACCCGACTGCCTATTACCGGGCTCTACAGGGCGCCGATTATCGTTCGACGGCCGGGCGCTACAACCGGCTGATCGACGATATTCGCAACGATGCAGTTCGCATCCCTCCGTTCTTCGATATCGCCCGACGCGTTGTCGAACTGGACCGGCGCCGCCGGGAAAGCCTGGACTATCTCCCCGATATTTCTCCACCGGACCGGCTCAGCGCACTGGCGCGCATCGGCGAGAATACTCTGACCATCGTGTGGGTGCAGAATTCGCTGGCGCAGCGGTGCGCCGGCTACCGGTTTGCGCTCGATCACCTGGTGGTCGCGGAACCGGAGAACGTGGCGGCTCAGGCGGACATAGCGCTCGCGTTGTTGCAGCAGCAACTCGCGGCGAACGAGTTGGTCCCTGATCCGCGCTTTGCCGCTTTACCGCGCGGTGCTGCGGCAACGCCGCCGCCGATCGTCAAGTAGCGCAGGCGCGAATCAGAGCCGCCTATTGTTGCAACGGCACCGCGCGGCACCGCGCATCGGCGAGCGCGCGGCGCGCCATCGCCATTAATCCGGGCTCCGGCGCCAGCGCCCGCAGCACGATCAGCCCGGTCGTTGTGGGCGAGTCGATGATCAAGCGGTCGGCGGCCGTCACGTCCTGCTCTTCCGGCAAGTCCGCATGCTGCTCCGGCGTCATCAGATCGAGTTCGATTGCGCGCCGGCCGGCCGCGCGATCGTTGATCGCGTAATAGGCCACGCTTTTGCGCGTGTAGAACGTGACCGACGTGTAAGCCTGGCTCACCGGCGCGTTGAACTTGAGCGTCCCTGCGGAAAGATCATAGCGGCACACCGCGACCGCAAAGGCTGGATCCATGAACGGCATGATTGCGTCCTGCGCAGTCGGCGGAGCGAGCGGCACCAAGCTGTTGACCGGTGCGAGCCGTGCCAGCCGCGAATAGGCATCCTGTGTAGCCGCCTGCGGCATCGCCAGCACGGTAGAAAGATGCACGATGCCGCCAAGCAGAAGCGCACCGAGGAGCCAAAACGCCAGGCGGATCAAGAGCAAGCCTTCCGCACGATCGCCGGCATCGGCCCTTCCCTTGACGTCATCGAGGCGACTCCGATCGGCGTATCGTAGAGCCGCAGCACGAGAACGAATTTTTCGATGCCGCCGCTCGGCAGCCAATTTCCCGGTCGCGCCCGTGGTCCGACATTGATGGCGAAGCGGCCGCCGACGTCGCGCAGCAGCTCCGCGCTGGTAAAGCCGTGGCGGTCGATCGTATTCGCAACCAGCCGTCCTTCCGCGTCATAGAGCGTCAGCGTCCAGTAGCGGGCCGAAGGCGTCATGCCGCTGAGCACAAACGTGCAGCGTCCGTCGAACGGATTACCCGCGTCGTCGGTGCGCGCGAAGAAAGCGACGCCGTCGCCGGTGCCAATCGGCAGCGCGCCGCTGCGGGCGACGATCGCCCGGGCATAGGGATCGATGTCCACCGATCCGCTCCGCGGCCACGCCGTCCAGGCGCCGATCTTCAGCGAGCCGAACGCGACGCCGCGCGTCACCGTGAGCCAGGTTGCGCTCAGCCCGATGACAGCAGCGAGAAGCAGTGTGAAACAGGAACCGAAGAACAGGCGCACGTTCGACCCGATCAGGTGGTGTGCTTGCAGCGAATGCGCAGCTAATTGCCGCCCGAAATCCCCGCAGGCTTGAGTTCGCTGGCGACTGTCACGGTACTGCCGCCGGCTTCGCCACCGCCGAGCGAGCCTAGCGTTCGCGCCGGTGCCGCCTCAACAGAAAGCGCGTGGGTGGCATCGTCGAGCGAATGTTCGATACGAATGAGAGCGTCAGCCGCCTTCCGCGTCAGCAAGATCTGCTGCGGGGCGGGGTTATTCTGAAGAAGCGCGGCGTCGGCGACACTAGGGGCGTGCGGCGGAATCGGCGGCAAGCCGGGCAGCGGCCGCAATTCAATGTTCTGGTGCGCATACGTCATGACATTGTGCCAGAGCAGCGCGGGCAGGGTGCCTCCGGTCATGCGTTTGGTCGGGGTATAATCGTCGTTGCCCATCCAAACCGCGCCGGTGAAATTTCCCGTGTAACCGACAAACCAGGCGTCGCGGTAGCCGTTGGTGGTCCCGGTCTTTCCCCCAACTCTGGTGGCGTCGAGTTGCGCCCGCTTACCCGTGCCCTTTTCGACGACCGAGTTCATCATCCCGATCATTTCCAGCGCGACCTGCGGCGAAATCACCTGTTCCGGACGCTTGCCGTCGCGGTCGAAACGCCAGATCAGCTGGCCGGTGCCGCTGCGTACTTCAAGAGCCGCGTGCGGCGCGACCGCCTTGCCGAGATTGGGAAAGGTCGCGTACGCGACGGCGTGCTCGAGCACGTTGACCGCGTCGGCGCCGATCGGCAGCGATGGCGTGTCGGGAAGCGGCGTGTAGATGCCGAAATTGCGCGCGGTCTGGATGATCTTGGCGCGGCCGAGCTTTGGGTTGCCGTCGCCGAGCGCAATCGAAAGTTTGACCGGGATGATGTTGACCGAATTGGTGATGGCCTGCGTCAGCGTCAATGAGCCCGAATAGCCGCCTGAATAATTGTGCGGGCACCAATTGCCGATGCAAACCGGTGAATCGACGACGATGGAGGTTGGTGTAAAGCCATTCGCCAAGGCGGTCGCATAGACGTAGGGCTTGAAGGACGACCCCGGTTGGCGCAGCGCATCGACCGCGCGGTTGAACTGGCTCTCCCCATAATCGCGGCCGCCGACCATGGCGCGCACGCCGCCGTCGATGTCGGCGATCACCAAAGCCGTCTGGCTGGCGCCGTAATCGTGGCCGTATTGGCGTAAGATCGATTCCGCCTCGCGATCGGCGTAGCGCTGCAGATTTGGGTCGAGCGCCGTCCGCACCACGAAGAAGCTCTCGTTGACGGACTTCGGGAACGTGTCGACGAGCTTGCGCATTTCGTCGAAGGCCCAGTCGAGGTAATAGTTCGGCGCGTAATCCTCGCGGCGATCAACCGGGGTCGCGGGATTGCGGCGAGCGCCATAGACCTGACCCGCGGTCATGAAGCCGGTGTCGACCAGATTGTCGAGCACGACGTTGGCGCGGGCACGCGCCGCGGGCAGATTGGCGAGCGGGGAATATTTGCTTGGCGCTTTGAACAGGCCGGCGAGCATCGCGGCTTCCGGCAATGTCACATCGCGCACCGACTTGCCGAAATAATACTGCGCGGCGCCGTTGACTCCGAAGGTGCCGCCGCCGAGGTAGGCGCGATCCAGGTAAAGCTTGAGGATCTCTTTCTTCGAAAGATGCGTTTCGAGCCAGCTGGCGAGAAACGCTTCGTTGATCTTGCGCTCGATGGTGCGCTCATTAGACAGAAACAGGTTCTTGGCGAGCTGCTGGGTGATGGTGGATCCGCCCTGCACGACGCCGCCGGCCCGCGCGTTGGTCATCAGCGCGCGGAGCGTGCCGTAGAAGTCGATGCCGTAGTGCTCGTAAAAGCGGCGATCCTCGGTGGCTAGCACGGCCTTGATCAGATGGTCAGGCATCTCCTCGAGCGGTACCGAATCGTTGTGCTTGATGCCGCGATTACCGATCTCGTTGCCGTAGCGGTCGAGGAAAGTGACGGCGAGTTCCGACTTCTTCAGCCAGTCCTCGTCCGAGGTTTCGCGGAAGGAGGGGATGGCGAGCGCCAACATCAAAAGTAGACCAAAGGTGCCCCATGTCGCGGCTTCCGATAGCGGCTCGACGATAAGCCAACGGCGCCAGCCCGCGACGTGGAAACGATCCATGATCGCGGTGAACCGCTCGTACAGCTCGCGCGCCCATTTGCCGCTTTGAAAGACGGCAAAATCAATCCGCGCGTCGAGATCCAGCAAAAGCCGCTTGAGCTTGACCCGCCAATCGTCGCGCTGATCGGGAAACCAGTCAGTCACGCTTTAACCACTCCCGGGACGGGGCCATCCCCGTCGTGTGTCCAGCCCATCAGGATTTAGCCGAGCCAGCGGCTGCGGCCAATGACGCTAACAGGACACTGTGAATGGAAATTGGGGGCAAATTGGGCGTAAGACCTTTGGCGGCAAGCGGCGGAGACCTTAATCGGGTTTTGGCAACACGGTTTCCGCGCCGGCCCGGGATCAGCGATATGGCCGAACAAGGTTCAAGTGACGTCCCCTTTTGGCAGCGTAAGTCTTTGGATGAGATGACGGATCCCGAATGGGAAAGCCTCTGCGACGGTTGCGGCCGCTGCTGTCTTAACAAGCTGGAAGAAGAGGGAACCGACCGGACCTTTTATACCGACGTCGGGTGCCGCCTGCTCGACACCCAGGCCTGCCGTTGCCGTGATTATTCGAATCGGCTCGAGCAGGTCGAGGATTGCGTGCAGCTGACGCCCGAAAGCCTGAAAACCATAACCTGGTTGCCGCCCTCGTGCGCCTATGTGCTGCTCGCCGAGGGCAAGGATCTCTATTGGTGGCATCCACTGGTTTCCGGAGACCCGGACACCGTCCACGCTGCCGGCGTCTCGGTACGCGGCCGGGTGAGCGCCAGCGAGACGCATGTCTCTGACGATATGCTCGAAGACTACATCGTAAGCTGGCCATTAAAGCTGCCGAAAGGAGCCCGGCGGCGGAAGGCTAAGGTCAATAGCGAATAGGCGATCCACCTGCGATATTTCCGACGGTGCGCTCAAATAATCTGCCGGCGCCATTTAACTAAACAACAGCCCAGCTCTGCGGCCAAAGCGGTTGCTTTCACCTATCGTCCAAGCCAAGTGATACCAAATGATGACGGGCGGGAGCGGTCCGGCAGCGGCCAATCTGGGGAAGGATTTCTCGGAAATCACGAACGCGACATGACCGAGAATCTGCCTCGCGATATCAGCCCCGATGACGCCCACAGCATTGCCCCGGATTTTGCCGAGGACGCTTCCGCTGGCATTCGCTCGGGGAAAACAGGATGCCGGCGTCTTGCCGCCGCTTGATCATGCCGCAATCCGAACCATCCTCGTCGGCATCATGCTGGCGATGTTTCTCTCGGCGCTCGAGCAGACTATCGTGGCGCCAGCTTTGCCGGCAATCGGGAAGAGTCTCGCCGATCTCGATGATCTTTCCTGGGTGGTGACGGCATATCTTCTCGCCGCGACCGCGGCGACACCGTTGTTTGGGAAGCTTACCGATATCCACGGCCGGCGCACCATCATGCTGGTAGCGATCGGGATTTTCATCGTTGGTTCGATCGCGTGCGCGGTGGCGCCGACAATTTGGGTGCTGGTTTTAGGCCGCGCCTTGCAGGGGCTTGGCGGCGGCGGGCTGTTGCCGATCGCGCAGACCATCATCGCCGACATCCTCTCGCCACGCGAACGGCCGATGGTGCAGAGCTACACGGCAGTAGTGTTCTTGAGTGCCAGCATTCTTGGTCCAGTGCTTGGCGGATTGCTCACCGACCATCTGCACTGGTCCTTTATTTTCTGGATCAATGTGCCGCTTGGCGCGATTGCGCTGGTGATGACCGGGCGGGCGTTGCGCCGGTTGCCGCGGCACGATCGCCCGCACCGGCTCGATGTTCCGGGCATTGTGCTCCTCGTTGCCGCGTCGGTCGCAGTCCTGCTGGCGCTCGATTGGGGCGGTACCCGTTACGCCTGGACCTCGTGGCAGATCGCGAGCCTTGCGGCTGTCTCCGTGATGCTGTGGATCTCATTTGCTGTCCGGCTGCT
The DNA here is from genome assembly GCA_963759345.1 of uncultured Alphaproteobacteria bacterium. Classification (GTDB taxonomy): domain Bacteria; phylum Pseudomonadota; class Alphaproteobacteria; order Rhizobiales; family Xanthobacteraceae; genus BOG-931. Next base: position 23,878 of record CAVWYW010000014.1, on the reverse strand, counting down.
CACGGCGCGTGAGCCGTTCATTCCGCTTGCGATATTGCGGGACCGAGTGACCAGCGCCATCACCTGCGCGGCATTTTTCAGCATCGGCACCATCATTGGGATCACGATTGTCACGCCGCTCTATTGCGAGATGGTGCTCGGTGCGTCGGCGAGCATTTCGGGGTTGGCGCTGATCGGATTTATGGCGGGCGCCACGATTGGCTCGTTGATCAGCGGCCGGTTGCTGGTACGTCTGACGCATTACCGGCGGGTACCGATCATTGGCCTCCTCATTGCCATCGTCGTGCTCGGCTTCCTTGCCGTGAAGCCGGCCAGTCTGCCGCTCGCCGGCTTCGCCTTGTTGCTCGTGGTCTTGGGCGCCGCCATGGGGCAGATGTATCCGACCAGCACCATTCTCATGCAGAACGCGGTCAAGCCGCACCAGATGGGGATTGCTACCGGAACGCTGAACTTCTTCCGCTTGCTGGGCGGGGCGATCATCGTCGCCGTGTTTGGAGCGATCGTGTTCGGCAATACCGGTGGCCACACCGGCGTGACCACGCTCACCGCGCTGGCGGGTCACGCCGATTTTGCTCCGACATTCGGCTGGGTTTTCATCGCGGCGGCGGCGTTCCTGGCCGTCGCGCTCGCATCTTTGGCTCTGGTCGAGGAGCGGCCGCTGCATGGGCCGCTCCGTCAAGCGGATACTGTAACGGAGTAGCCTTAGAGCGTGCGGTCAGCCTCGTATCGGACGGAACATAACTGCAAGCAATGTGCGTTGGCCGTTCAGGTCTTGTTCACGGCCGAGTGCCTAGATCATGGCTGGGAAGGTGGAACGGCGTATGGCCCTCCACTTACCGCTGGAGCGTCAAGTGTTTGTCGCTCCGGGAGACCCGCATGGGTGCCCTCGCACGAGTGCTCATTGTCGCGTTGTTTGCTGGCGCTATTGCGCATACCCCGGCGCGCGCACAGGAGGGGTTTCGCCCGATCTACTCCGGAATCGAGCGTCCGCGCGGATGTTTAAATCCGCTGGAGCGCCGAGCGTTGGTTGAGAGTGGCGCGGTGCTCCGGCTTGTGGCTGTCCTCCGCTCCGTCCATATCAGGGTGCCTGGTATTCTCGTACGTGCTCGCCTCTGCCGCCGTCCAGAAGGTCTTGCCTACATGCTGACACTGCTTGCCTTCGACGGCAAAGTGACGCACGTAGCCGTGGATGCAGTGAAAGGCACACTGATCGGCGAGCGCTGAACGGAGCTATTTTTTGCGCCTTCTCGTTGTTGAAGACGACCCCGATCTAAATCGGCAGCTCACCACCGCGCTGACCGACGCCGGTTACGTCGTCGATCGGGCCTTCGACGGCGAGGAAGGTCATTATCTCGGCGAGAGCGAGCCTTACGATGCCGTCATTCTCGACATCGGGTTGCCGAAAATGGATGGCATCTCGGTGCTGGAATCCTGGCGACGCACCGGCCGAGCAATGCCGGTACTGATTCTGACCGCGCGCGATCGCTGGAGCGACAAGGTGCAAGGCTTTGATGCCGGTGCCGACGATTATGTTGCCAAGCCCTTTCACGTCGAAGAAGTGCTGGCGCGGGTGCGCGCCCTGTTACGCCGCTCAACCGGACACGCCAAAAGCGAATTTACCTGCGGCCCGGTGCGTCTGGATACCCGGACCGGGCGGGTCGCGGTCGATGGCAATCCGGTGAAGCTCACCTCGCACGAGTACCGGCTGCTCTCCTACCTCATGCACCATACCGGCCGCGTGGTGTCGCGGACTGAACTGGTCGAGCACCTCTACGATCAGGACTTCGACCGCGATTCAAACACGATCGAAGTCTTCGTCGGACGCATCCGTAAGAAACTCGGCGTGGACGTGATCCAGACCGTGCGCGGTCTCGGTTATCTGCTCACTCCGCCTGATGCGCGCTAATTCACTCGCGTTTCGTCTCTTCCTCTGGGCGACCGGCCTGACGGTTATGGTCCTCATTATCACCGGGGTCGCGTTGTCCACGCTCTATCGCAATGCCGTCGAGCGTGCCTTCGACCGGCGGCTCGACGTCTATCTTCGCACGCTCGTCGCCGACATCGCCTCTCCGGAGGAAGGTAACGAGAAATTCCCGCAATCGATCGGCGAGCCCTTGTTCGAACTGCCGCTGTCGGGCTGGTATTGGCAGGTCACGCGGCTCGACACGCCCAAACAGGACGTGCATTCCTCGCGGTCTCTGTGGGATTCCAACCTTCCGCGCTTGCCCGAAAACAAAGACGATCCCGCCGCATCTGGCGGGTACCGGAAGGGATACACGACGGGTCCCGAGGATGTGCGGCTGCGGCTGGTTGAGCGCAACATCGACCTCGGCGACGACGGGCGTTATCTGATCGCGGTCGCGGGAAACGCCTCCGAAATCGACGACGAGATGCTGAGCTTCGACCGCATCATCGGCGCGATTTTCGCGGGTCTTGCCGTCGCGCTGCTGATAACCACGGTTTTGCAGGTGCGCTTTGGTCTTGCGCCGCTGAAGCGAATTTCCGCGAGTCTCGCCGCGATCCGTTCCGGACGGGCCGAGCGTTTGGAGGGCGAATTTCCAGTCGAGATCGCTCCGCTGGCGCGTGAGACCAATGCGCTGATCGAGGCCAATCGCGAGATCGTCGAGCGTGCGCGCACCCATGTCGGCAATCTTGCCCACGCGCTCAAGACGCCGCTGTCCGTCATTGTCAATGAGGCGGCGGCGCGGGGCAATGATCCGCTGGCGCAAAAGGTCCTGGAACAGGCCGACATCATGCGCGATCAAGTGGCGCGGCAGCTGGAGCGCGCGCGGCTCGCGGCGCGTTCCACCGTAGTTGGGACGCTGATCGACGTTCCGCCGGTCGTGACCGCATTGGCGCGCACCATGGAGAAGCTCCATCGCGACCGGGACATCGCCATCGCGGTTGATGTACCGGAACACGCGCGCTTTCGCGGCGAGCAACAGGACCTCGAGGAAATGATCGGCAATCTCGTCGACAACGCCTGCAAGTGGGCGCAGTCGCGGGTCGCCATTGAAGTCGCAGCCGAGGCCCGCGCCAGCGATGCCGAGCCGAAAGTGCGTGTCATAGTCGACGACGATGGACCGGGACTTTCACCCGCCGAACGCGAGCAGGTAGCGCTGCGCGGGCAGCGGCTCGACGAGAGCAAGCCCGGTTCCGGACTTGGTCTCTCCATCGTCATTGAGCTCGCGAGCCTCTACAACGGCGTGCTGACGCTTGGCACCGCACCGATCGGCGGTTTGCGTGCGGAACTGGCACTGCCAGGCGGGTAGAGTTACCGCGCCAACGGGTTGATCCAGTTAAGTTCTCCAAACCGCGCAAAGTCGCCGTCGGTCGAGCATAGCGTGAGGCCGTGTTCGATCGCGAGCGCGGCAAGATGCGCATCGGGGACAAGATTCCCGTGAACGCCGGGCTGTGCGAGCAACGTCCCGAGCACCTCGGCGTGTCTTTCCGTCGGAAGGGGAATCCACACCGGCTCGCATTCAAGCCATTGGGTCACGTTCTTCCAAGCCGTATCCATGGTGAGCGGACGCGCTGCGACTCTCGCACTGGTCGACAAGCGCAGAAACGCGAGCAACGTCGCCCATGGCAGTCCGACGCGGTGGCTGTCGGAAAGCTGCCGATCCAACCATTCGCGGGCGGTGGCGTGTTGGCTTACGGATTGGTTTGTTGCGTAAAGGAGAATGTTGACGTCGAGCAGGATCACTTGAAGTCGTCACCTTCCGCATGGGCAAGCGCTTCGGCGACGTTGTCGATGTTGACGAGAAAGGGCCCCATTACGTGGGTCGTCGTGTGAAATTCTCTGCGGCGTTTCGGCCGCGCCTGGAGCTCGCGTAATCCCCGGCGCAGTGCGTCGTTGACGATGTCCTTCAAGCTCTGTTTGCGCTCACGTTGCAGGCGGGCAAGCTGGACGGCCACGTCTTCTTCAATGGTCAATGTGGTGCGCATGCATCAAGACATAATTAGCTTGATGCCTTGATGTCAAGAAGGCGGGGTGATTGCTACCAGACAGAGTTTCGCCCTAATCGTCGCGCCGATGAGGTCGTGGTAACCGGCGGGTGTTATGCTGCCGACTCGTGTGTGTGAGGGCGGCATGCCGGCGATCAGATTTGTCACATTGGCGCTGGTGGGGCTGAGCATGGCGGCATGCTCGCCAGATCCCGGACCTCGAGAGGTCGGCGGCGCCGCGGCCGGCGACGCGATCGACAACGCGCTCGGCGGCCTTCTTGGCAATCGCAGTGGCGCGGCGCTCGACGACGAGGATAGTCGTCGCGCTTACCAGGCGGAGATGCAGGCTTTGGAATTGGGTCCTTCGGGAGTGCCCGTAGCCTGGCGCAACCCGAACTCGGGACGCTACGGCAACGTGGTCCCGGGTCCCGTTTATGAGCGTAACGGGGTTCCATGCCGGCAGTTTACCCATGCGATCTACGCCGAGGGCCGGCCGCAGATCGGCCGGGGCACCGCTTGCCGCAATCCGGATGGGACCTGGACGATTGTGGGATAACCGGTTCGGCGGTCTTTCGATAGTCGTTAAGAGAGATATGGCTGCGCCAGCCCAAAAGCGGGCCACATGACCCTGAATTTCCGAGGTTTTGCGTAACTCCTTCTTAAGCGCGGCTTGACTAAAAAGTGTGCGGTACCCTTCGGGCGAAGTGGTGCGTCCGAAAGCGGTGCGCCCAAAACTGGTGTGCCCTATGACGAGCGGCGGGCCGGCCGTCGAACGGTTGCGCGACTATCTTCAGAACCTCACACCGGAGGCGCAGGGCCTGCTGGTTGCCGAGCTGGAACGCGCTATCCTGCGCGGCGAGGAAGCCGCCGGCAGCGAACTTATCCTGCAGGAATTACGCCGCGCGATCCGCGCCGCCGGACAGCCGGTCGCCCGCATTGGCGACGCCGGGCGGCTGTTCTTCGCGCCGCTTGAGCCTTTCCTCATCGACGATGCTGCCGATCATAAGCGCCTTGGGCGCATGGCGCGCGTATCACTGCCGCCGATCTGGGACTGGTTGGGCCGCGACCTGATCCCCGCCGAGGTCAAGGCGCTGAGCGAAGATATCAATCGCGCTTTATACAACGATGATCGCGTCAAGGCTGAGCAGCTGACGCGGGCTCTGCACGACCGGGCGATCATGCGCATCCGCGAAACCGTGGCCGCGGTGACAGGTGACGACAAAGCGCGCCGGCGCCTGGCCGTTCAAGTCGGCACGCCTCGGGCACTCGACGATCTTGGAACACTCGCCGCCATCCTCGGCAACCGTGATGCCTTGGCCGAATTGGCGCGGCGGCTGCCGAGCCACATCCGCGCGCTCGAGCGTGAGCACGTCGATACCATCAAGGCCTGGCTCGATGTGCCAACCGCAAAGAAGGCGTCCACGGCGGTCGCGATAAATAAAGTGGACCCATTGCTTTACGGCTTGGTTCTGGTCTTGGGCCGGCTGGCGGCACCGTGGCAGCTGGTCCGCATCGCGACGCTGGTCGCCGAGACTGACGACACCGCCCGCATCGCCGAGACGCCCTGGGCGGTTGCCGTCACCATCGTGCTCGGCGAAATCGATTGCCTGGTCGGCGAACTGCGCGCGGAGCTCAAAGCGCACCGGCCGGTCACTTCGCTGCTCAAGGCCATCCACGATGCGGTGCGCGGCGTGCGGACGGAAATGGACCTCTCGGTCGACTCGCCGTGGAGCCGTCAGCTGGTCCACGTCCGCACCGAAGTCTCCAATTTGCTGAAAGCCGAAATCGAGTTGGCACCAGGCCACGTGCGCCGGCTCTTGCGGCCGCGGCCGGTCAAGGAAATAACACCCGGGTCCATGCTCGATGCCATCGACGTCAATGACACTGAAATGTTGGTCGAATTCGTGGGCGCTTGCCGCAACTATGCAAGCGAACTCGCCGTCAACGAAGCAACCACGCGAAGCTTTTCCGAACTGCAACACTACCTTGAAACCGGCACCAAGGTGCTGCTTGACGCGATGCGTCACGCCGGCGATGCGGATCGACCGTTCCGGCAATCGCAGCTCGATGCCGCGATTCGTTTTTGCCGAATTGTGTTTGGAGCAGACTATGCGGGGCTGTTGGCGAAGGCGGCCGAAATTGCGATCCAGTCGGCCACGGCAGAGCGCAAATCGGCGCGCGCTTAACCCGCGTCCGGATGACCGTGCGCGGTTATTGCCGCATCGCGCGCAATTGCCGCGCCCGTGCTCCCATTGCCGCCGCAATGGCGCCGTGATGATGTAACCGCGCGGCCCGATGGCGTGCCGCTCCCAAGCTGCGGCTTCCCCCGTTCCGCGGATGAATGATGACCATGATTTTGTGGTGCATATTCGCGTTGATGACGGCCGCGGCAATCTTCGCGGTGGCATGGCCGTTGGGGCGACCGCCGAGGAAGCTCGGTGGCGGCAGCGACCTCGTTGTCTACAAGGATCAGCTTCAGGAAATCGACCGCGACCGCGCGGCCGGCCTGATCGGAGAAGCGGAAGCCGAAACCGCAAGGCTTGAGGTGTCGCGTCGGCTTCTCGCCGCGGCTGACTCCCAGACGCCCAGCGGCTCCCGCGAGGGCTACGCCGCCGATGCTGCGCCGGCGCCGCGCGGTGGCGATCGCGGCACTGATCATTTTGCCGTTCGGCCCGCCAAGCCTTTACATTGCGCTTGGCTCGCCAAATGTTCCGTGGGAACCAGCCTTCGCCCGCGTCAATACTTCTCAGGGCCGCGAATTGATCGGCAGTCTGGTCAGCAAAGTCGAGGCCCACCTTGCCAGCAATCCCAACGACGGTTCCGGCTGGGAAGTGATCGCGCCGGTCTATATGCGGCTCGGCCGCTTCGACGATGCCGTCGCGGCGCGAAGAAAATCGCTGGCGCTCAACGGCGACAACGCTACCCGGCAGGCTGATCTTGGCGAGGCGCTGACCGCCGCGGCCGATGGCGTCGTCACCGTCGATGCCAAGGCTGCGTTCGAACGCGCCGTTACACACGATCCGCGCGAAGCGAAGGCTCGATACTTTCTCGGTCTCGCGGCCGAGCAGGATGGCAACGTCGTGCAGGCGAGGACAATGTGGCGCGCGCTCCTTGCTGACGCGCCGACCGGCGCTCCGTGGATCAAATTTGTTGGCGATGCGCTCGCACGTGCAGGCGGCGAGCAGATTTCCGCGTCCGGACCGAGCGCCGACGATGTGGCGGCTTCGGCTGACATGAGTGAGGAGGCGCGCCGCGGCATGATCCGCGGGATGGTCTCCCGTCTCGCCGGCAGGCTCCGCGACAACGGCGCCGATGTCGAAGGCTGGTTGCGGCTCGTGCGGGCCTATACGGTTCTCGGCGACCGCGATAAGGCCAAGGGCGCTGCGGCCGACGCCAAGCGTGCGCTTGCCGAGCATCCCGACCAGATCAAACGGATCGACGATCTGGTCAAAGGTCTCGGGCTCGAGGGCTAACGGGCGAATGATGACGCCGGGAAAACCGCATGACCCGTAAGCAGCGACGTCTGGTTCTGATCGGCGGCAGCCTCGGCGTGCTGGCGATTGCCGTTGCATTGATGCTCAACGCGTTCCGCGATTCCATCGTGTTCTTCAATTCACCGAGCGACCTGGCTGAGAAACATATAGGTCCTGGCACCCGCATCCGGCTTGGTGGTTTGGTGAAAACCGGCAGCCTCGTGCGCAGTGACAACCTGAAAGTCCGTTTCGACGTGACCGATGGTAACCATGAGATGGCGGTCGCGTATCAAGGCGTACTGCCCGACTTGTTTCGCGAAGGGCAGGGGGTCGTGGCGGAAGGCGCGCTTGACGGTTCGGGCATATTCAATGCCGACACGATTCTCGCCAAACACGACGAGACCTACATGCCCAAGGAAGTTGCCGATGCCTTGAAGAAGACCGGGCATTGGAAGGACGACTACGGACAGCGGGCGGCGATGCCGGCCGCAGGAGCCGCGAAGTGATTGCCGAACTCGGCCACTACGCGTTGATGCTGGCTCTGGGCTTGGCCTTGATCCAAGGCACGATGCCGATAGTGGGCGTGCGCAGCAATGATCCGGTGCTCATGAGCATGGCGGCGCCGACGGCGCTGGCCCAGTTTGCTTTCGTCGCTATCGCCTTCGGCGCGCTCGCCGTCTGCTACGTCACCTCCGATTTCTCGGTACTCAACGTCTACGAGAATTCAAACTCGGCGATGCCGTTGATTTATCGGCTCACCAGCGTTTGGGGAAACCACGAAGGCTCCATGATGCTGTGGGTCTTCATCCTTACGTTGTTTGGCGCTCTAGTCGCCGCCTTCGGCACCAATCTGCCGCTGGGTCTCAAAGCCACTGCGCTCGCGGTGCAGGCCTGGATTGCCGCCGCCTTTCATCTGTTCATTCTCGTGACGTCGAATCCGTTTCTGCGCATTGCCGATGCGCCGTTCGAGGGCCGCGATCTTAATCCGGTCCTGCAGGATCCGGGCCTCGCGTTTCATCCGCCGCTGCTCTATCTCGGCTATGTCGGGTTCTCGATAGCGTTCTCGTTTGCAATCGCAGCGCTGATCGAAGGCCGCATCGATGCCGCCTGGGCGCGCTGGGTGCGGCCGTGGGTGCTCGGCGCATGGATGTGTCTGACGCTCGGTATCGCCGGCGGCTCATACTGGGCTTATTACGAACTCGGCTGGGGCGGTTACTGGTTTTGGGATCCGGTTGAAAATGCCTCGCTGATGCCGTGGCTCGCTGGGACCGCGCTGCTGCATTCGGCAGTCGTGATGGAAAAGCGCGGCGCGCTCAAGGTCTGGACCATCCTGCTCGCGATTGTTGCCTTTTCGCTTTCGCTGATCGGAACGTTTTTGGTTCGCTCGGGTGTGCTCACGTCGGTGCACGCCTTCGCCACCGATCCGACGCGCGGCATTTTCATCCTCGCCATTCTGATCATCTTCATTGGCGGTGCGCTGTCGCTGTACGCTTGGCGCGCGCCGCTCCTCAAACAGGGCGGCCTGTTCGCGCCGATCTCGCGCGAAGGCGCGCTGGTGTTCAACAATCTGTTCCTCACAGCGGCCTGCGCGACCGTTTTCGTCGGCACGCTTTACCCGCTCGCACTCGAGGCTTTGACCGGCGCCAAAATTTCGGTCGGACCGCCGTTCTTCAACGCGACATTCGGTCCGCTGTTCGTTCCGCTGTTGTTGGTCATGCCGTTTGGGCCGCTGCTCGGATGGAAACGCGGCGACCTTCTCGGCGCTGCCCAGCGTCTGATGGCGGCGGCGATGCTCGCCGCGGTCGCCATTGCGGCGAGCTTTGCGCTGTTGCACGGCGGTCCGGTGCTGGCGCCTTTCGGGGTCGGCCTTTCGATCTTCGTCATGGCCGGCGCCGTCGTCGACATTGCCGAGCGGACGATGATTCTCAGCATACCGCTCGGCGCGGCGTTGCGGCGCGCCGCCGGGCTGCCGCGTTCAGCGTGGGGCACCGCTTTTGCCCATTTCGGCATTGGCGTAACGCTCATGGGCATCGTTGTCGTGACGGCTTGGGGAAGCGAGCGCATTGCCGCGCTTAAGGTCGGCGAGACCGTCGACGTGGCGCACTATCGGCTCACGTTCGAGGGCTTGTTCAACCGCCCCGGACCGAACTATCGCGAGCTCGTTGGGCGCTTCATTGTGCGCCGGACCAACGGCGATCTGCTCGGCATCATGGAGCCGAGCCGGCGCACCTTCCCCGCCCGCAATATGGCGACGACCGAGGCGGCGCTGATGCGGCGCGGTGTGAGCCAGCTTTATCTGTCGCTCGGCGATCCGAATCCTGACGGCACGGTCCCGGTCCGTCTGTACTTCAAGCCGCAGGTGCTGATGATCTGGCTCGGCGCCGTGATCATGTTCGTTGGCGGCGCCCTGTCGCTATCCGATCGGCGCTTGCGCATTGGCGCCCCGCGGCCGTCGAAGGCTCAGGCGGCGCTGCAAGCGGCGGAGTGAACTGCGTGAGAAATTCGCGCGCAATCACGCCGCTCAGATCGTTATTTGCCGCGCTGATTTTGTTGTTGGTGGCGGCGTTGCCGCTGCGCGCGGTTGAGCCCAACGAGATGCTCGCGGATCCGACGCTCGAAGCCCGCGCGCGCACGCTGTCGAAGGAGTTGCGATGCATGGTGTGCCAGAACCAGTCGATTGACGATTTCGAGGCGCCGCTCGCCCACGATTTGCGCGTGCTCGTCCGCGAGCGGCTGAAGGCCGGCGACAGCGATACGCAAGTGCTCGATTTCCTGGTTGCTCGTTACGGCGAATTTGTGCTGCTGCGGCCCCGCTTCGCCTGGCACAACGCCGCCCTGTGGGGCGTGCCTCCGGCCGTCTTGTTGATCGGGATCGTGGCGATTGTTGTTGTGATCAGGCGACGCCGGCGGGCGCCGGCACCTGAGACCGTCAATCTCACGGCGGCCGAAGAAGCCCGGCTGTCCGAATTATTGCGGCGGCAGGGCTGACCGGCGGTGAGCTAGCGTCGTGTTTTGTTGGCGCACTTTGCCGTTAACGACGGCGCCGTAAAAGTTCCCTTTCCACATTACAAACTTTTAATCGGCCCGACAGCGCGCCGTAAGGCGGACCGCCCCACATTGCGCGTTACGGTTGGGGTTTCGGGCTTCACCGTAGCGAGACGGTCAACCGAGTTGGAGACAATGATGAACGGTACTACACAACGCCCAGGCCGCATCCTATCCATGCGGCGTATCGGGCTCTTGGCGACGACTGTCGCCGGCCTCGGCGCAGCGGCTTTCTTCGTCGCGCCGAACCTAGCGCCTGATGCCGCGTTCTTCGCGGCCCCGGCGCATGCACAGAACCTGTCGCAACAGGCCCAGCAACTTCCGCAGCATCCCGTCGGCTTCGCCGATATCGTCGCCAAGGTGAAACCGGCGGTGATCTCCGTGCGCGTCAAGATGGAGCAGGAATCTACTCCCAGCGCCGGGATGAGCGACGACGAGATGCCTTTCCCGCCCGGCTCGCCGTTCGAGCGCTTCTTCAAACGCTTCGGCATGCCGAACGGTGAAGGCCGCCACCAGGTCATTACCGGTCAGGGTTCTGGCTTCTTCATTACCGCTGACGGCTACGCCGTGACCAACAATCACGTGGTACAAAAAGCCGAGAATGTTCAGGTCACGACCGACGATGGCAAGATCTACGCTGCCAAAGTCATCGGCACCGATCCGCGCACCGACCTCGCGCTGATCAAGGTGGACGGCAAGGACTTCCCCTATGTGAAGTTTGCCGACAGCGACGCCGCGGATCGGCGACTGGGTGCTCGCGGTCGGCAATCCGTTCGGACTTGGCGGCACCGTGACTGCCGGCATCGTTTCCGCCCGCGGCCGCGATATCGGCGCCGGCCCGTACGACGACTTCATCCAGATCGACGCTCCGGTCAACAAGGGCAATTCCGGCGGCCCGAGCTTCGACGTTGATGGCAATGTCATCGGCGTCAATACGGCGATCTTCTCGCCGTCGGGCGGCTCGGTCGGTATTGCCTTCGATATCCCTGCCGACACGGTGAAGACCGTGATTGCGCAGTTGCGCGACAAAGGCAGCGTCACCCGTGGCTGGATCGGCGTCCAGATTCAGTCGGTTACTCCCGACCTCGCCGACAGCCTCGGCTTGAAGAAGGCCGCCGGTGCTCTCGTCTCCGAACCGCAGCCAAACAGCCCTGCCGCCAAGGCCGGAATCGAAAGCGGCGATGTCATCACCGCGGTTAACGGCAAGTCCATCGCCGATGCACGCGAACTTGCTCGCAAAATCGGGACGATGGCGCCGGGAGTGTCGGTCAAGCTCGATCTGTTCCGTCAGGGTCAGGAGAAGAGCGTCGACCTCACGCTCGGCACGCTGCCCAGCGAGCACCAGGCCGCAAACCACCAGAACGACCACCAAGGCTCAGACAACGCCATGCCGAAACTCGGCTTGACGCTAGCTCCGAGCAGCCAGGTGTCCGGGTCTGAGGGCAACGGCGTGGTCGTCACCTCGGTCGACCCGAACGGCGTTGCCGCCGATCACGGCTTCCAGGTTGGCGACGTCATCCTCGACGTTGGCGGCAAGTCGGTCACGAATCCAGGCGATGTCCGCAAGCAACTTTCCGAGGCGCGCAAAGAGGGCAAGCACGCCCTGTTGTTTCGGGTGAAGTCGCATGAGGGCACGCGCTTCGTAGCACTGCCGCTCGGCACCGCCTGATCAGTAATGGGGCGATCCGCCGGCATCCGTCGCCCCCGCTGGCGGGCGTACCCGAGGGGACGGGCCGTAAGGTCCGTCCCCTCCTAACACCACCTCTGCGTCCCGGCACCCGTCGCCCCCGGCCGGGGAGCAGCGGTCGAGGGGGTGGCGGGTAACCCTCGCCACCCTCTCATTTTACTTTAGCGGTGGCGTGGACCCGGATTGAGACGGCGACGATATTGCCGGGAGTGGTTGGAGAGGCGATATGATGAGTCAATATGATCCGGCGATAGGCAGTCCATCTGGTCCACCAGCCGGCCTCCTGAGCACAGCGGCACGCATGCGCCTTCTCATCATCGAGGACGACCGCGAGGCCGCCGACTATCTGGTCAAGGCCTTCCGCGAAGTCGGCCATGTCGCCGACCGGGCAACCGATGGAGAGGAGGGCCTCGCCCTTGCGCTCGACGGTCAGTACGACGTGATGATCATCGACCGCATGCTGCCGAAAATGGACGGGCTGTCGATCATTGCAGCGTTGCGCGGCAAGTCGGTGGAAACGCCGGTGCTGATCCTTTCCGCGCTCGGCCAGGTCGATGACCGGGTCAAGGGATTGCGCACCGGCGGTGACGACTATCTCGCCAAGCCTTACGCTTTCTCAGAATTGCTGGCACGCATCGAGGCGTTGGCGCGCCGCCGCGGCAGTCGCGGCGAAGAGACCGTCTATCGGATCGGCGATCTTGAACTCAACCGGCTGTCGCACGAAGTCAAACGCGCCGGTCAGGAGCTGCAATTGCAGCCTCGCGAATTTCGCCTGCTCGAATATCTGATGCGCCATGCCGGCCAGGTCGTCACCCGCACCATGCTCCTGGAAAACGTCTGGGATTATCATTTTGACCCGCAGACCAACGTCATCGACGTGCACATTTCGCGGCTGCGTTCCAAGATCGACAAAGGCTTTGCCCAGCCGCTGCTGCATACCGTGCGCGGTGCCGGATATATGATCCGCGAGGAGTTCGAAGTAAAAAATTCTGCGCGCCGTTGTGGGCTTGCGAATTCAGCTTGCCGGTTCGGGCTCGTTCTTCGCCTCTGCCAGCACGCCGCTTGCCAGTAGAGCGTCGATCTTGTCCTGCGGAATATTCCATCCGCGCAGTACGGTTTGTGTGTCGGCGCCGACTTCCTCCGGCGGCGTTGGCCGGGCGGCTGGCGTTCGAGAAAAGCGGGGAGCGGCGGCCGGCTGTGTCACCCCGTCGACGTCGACGAACGAACCGCGGGCGACATTGTGCGGATGATGCGGGGCCTCGGCCATGGAAAGGACGGGTGCAAAACAGGCCTCCGTTCCTTCCAGTAGCGCACACCACTCGTCCCGGGTCCGTGTCTTGAAAAGCTTTTCGAGCTTCTCGCGCAGCTCAGGACCTTCATCGGTCGTGTACGGCAGTCCCAGCCGTTCGAACAGCACTTTGCGGAATTTCAGCTCGATCGCGGCGACCGAAACGAACCGCCCGTCGGCGCATTCGTATACATCGTAGATCGCCGATCCGGAATCGAGCAGATTGGTTCCGCGCTCGAGGCTGTGCCGTCCCGCTGCGTACAAGCCGTAAAACATGGTCATCAGCGAGGCAGCGCCTTCGGTCATCGCCGCATCAACGATCTGGCCCTTCCCGGAAAGCTGGGCTTCGAGCATGGCGCAGGCCATGCCGAACGCGAGATAAAGCGCGCCGCCACCGAAATCGGCGACCAGATTGAGGGGCGGCGTCGGCTTGGCTCCGGCGCGGCCAATGGCGTGCAGGCCTCCAGCCAAAGCGAGATAGTTCAAGTCATGACCCGCGGCTTGCGCCAGCGGGCCAGTCTGCCCCCATCCGGTCATGCGCCCGTAAACCAGGCGCGGGTTGCGTGCCAGGAGAACGTCGGGGCCAAGCCCGAGCCGTTCCATGGTGCCCGGCCGGAATCCTTCAATCAGGCCGTCGGCATTTGCCGCGAGATCCGCGGCAAGTGCAATGCCGTCGGGATGTTTCAGATCGACCGCGACGGAGGGGCGCGAGCGAGCCAGCAATCCAAAGCGCGTCGGAATGGCGATGCCGAGATCGCTCGCTGCGAGGCGATCGACACGAATGACGCGCGCGCCGAGGTCGGCGAACAGCATCGCCGCCATCGGTCCGGGCCCGATACCGGCGAATTCAACAATACGGAAGCCTGCGAGCGGTCCCATCTTCCATCCGGAAAACTGAGCCAAGACGACAGTTCGGTTTTAGAGTAACGTCCACCCCAGCAAAGCCGTGCCGCCCAAGATAGCCGCCGAACCGAAGGCGGGTGCAATCACGGTGTCGCCGCCGGGAGCGAATTTTTCAACCGCCGCATAGAGGGCAAGCGCCGCCGCCCAGCGCAGGTCCATCACCGCGACGCAGAACATCAGCGACATCACCGCCCAGCAGCAGCCGACGCAGAGCACGCCATGCCGAAGGCCCATCAGCAAAGCTCCGGCGTAACCCTCGCGCCATTCCGCCATGATGAAGGTCAACGGGCTTCGGCAGCCGCGCATGCACGCCGCCTTCGCCGGCGTGAACTGATAAAGGCCGGCAACGAGCAGCGCTATTCCGGTAATGACCGGGCTTGCATCTTGTATCGCCGGCGCGAGCAAAGCACCGCGATAAAGCTCCCATTGGGCGATGACCGCTGCCGCGCTGAAGCCCGACCACGCCAGGAAGTATCCGGTGATGAAAACCAATGTCGGCGTATACGGCTCGTGCCGCGCTCGCCTGCGCCGCGCAATCGTAGCGTACGCGTCGATCACCGGCGCAGTCGCTGGCAGCATCATCGCCATCATCATGCTGATCCACATCAACAAAGAAGAGGCAGCTCCGGCCGCGGTCCAAGGGACACCGCACAACGCCTGCGCCAGGAACGGACTCCATGCCGGAGGGCCGGACGATTGAAGCCAGGTGACGGACCACGCCGCAGCGGTCGCAAACGACAGCGCAGCGTAAATGACAGTTCGTTCCGTGGCCGAAAGCACTGCGGCGCGTCCTAGTTTTGCGTCTGGCGATCCCATGGTTTCTGCCAGGTGAATTTGCCGGGGCCGAGATGCTCGAAGGGAATGTGCTTGGCGGACAGCGACGACCAATCCCACTTCAGGCCGAAGCCTTCGAAAACGTTCTTCTTCGCCTGGCCGACGGTAATGTCGCCGGGGCCGACTTCGGGCCGCGGCGCGTTCGAGATCTTACAGACCTTGCCGTCCGGCACCATCAGGTTGCGGTAGGGGCCGCCTTCGCCGTCGATCATGCCCGGCACTTCCACTTTCCATTGCTCGTCGCTGAAGGTGACGTTGATGGGCACGAATTGGACGCCCATCTGCTCCTCGGTGAGATCGCGCCAGGCGGCAAAATGGCCGCCAACCTGGCCGGTGAAAATGAGTTCGAGCGCGTGGCGCTGTCGCGGGTCGGCGCGATCGTCGATCAGGAAGCCGAAATGCCGATTGCGTTCGGTGACGGCCCCGGTCCAGGCGCTGATGATGATGGCATTGAGCCCGTCGAGCGGGACCTCGCCATAATTTCCCTCGCGGATGATCCAGGTCAGCACCCCCTCGCAGGTCCCCGTCGTCGGCTTGGCGCCGAATAGGCAGGGACAGCCGATATTGCAGCTGCACAGATCGAACCAGTCGCCTTTTAGTCGCCAATTAGGTATCGGCTCCGGCTGCTCGCTCATGGTTGCCTCAGTTGCGAACCTTTCCGGTTTTTCATTGGCGTTTGGGCAGTTGTTCTGGCAAAGGGTCAGGCAAAGAGGAATGTGCGCCTAACTTGTTGTCAACTGAAAAAGCGTATTTCATCTTGGAGTTACGCGGCCGATCTGACGAAAAATGCCAGCTGCGCAACGGGAGATCGGAATGACCGCGGACGACGCCACGGCGCTGTCGCTGTTCCGGGCTCACAGCGTGAGAGACTTCCATCCGTGACCGCGCTCGGCAAGCTCCTGCGAACGACGGCGTTTCAACTGACGCTGGTTTATCTGTTGGTCTTCATTGTGTTCGCTGTGTCCCTTCTCGGCTACTTCGCGCTGAACACGCGCCGGCTGATTACCGAGCAGATCACCAACCGGGTCAATCTGGAAGTCAATGTGCTGCGCGAGCAATACGAGCAAGGCGGTATCAGACGACTGGTGACCATCATCGATCAGCGCGCACGGCGACCGAGCTCGAACCTTCTTATGGTGACGACGCCGACCGGCGAGGAGCTTGCCGGAAACGTTGGCTCCCTGGAACCGGGGATTCTCGATCATCCAGGATGGTTCGAACTCTCGTATCGGCGGGCCGAAGCATCGGATGAGTCCCAACATCGCGCGCTAGTTCGGGTGGTGGAGCTGCCGAGCGGCTTCCGCATTTTGGTCGGCCGCGATCTTGAAGAGCGCGAACGCATCTACGCCATCATCTCCAACGCCGGGCGGTGGTCATTCGCGCTGGTTGTCGTGCTCGGGTTGGCCGGTGGATTTTTTGTCAGCCGCCGCGTGCTCCGTCGGGTCGACGCGATGACGGAAACAGCGCACACCATCATGGCCGGCGACCTCAGCGGCCGGTTGCCTGTGGCCGGCACCGGCGACGAGCTTGACCGCCTCGCCGAGAACCTCAACGCCATGCTGGAGCGCATCGAAGCGCTCATGCGCGGCCTCAAGGAGGTCTCCGACAATATTGCCCACGATCTGAAAACGCCGCTGACGCGGCTGCGCAATCGCTGTGAGCAGGCGCTGCGCGGCGCCCGGCGCGACCTCGATTACCGCGCGACGCTGGAAGCCACGATCGCGGAATTGGATGAACTGATCCGCACCTTCGACGCGCTGTTGATGATCGCGCGCGCCGAAGCCGGGCATGCACGCGACAACATGGTCGATTTCGACGCGGCCGAGATCGTGCGCGACGTCGGCGAACTATACGAACCGCTCGCCGACGAAAAGGGGCTTGCGCTCAAGGTTGAAGCGCCGCTTACAGCGCCGGTGCGGGGCAATCGCGAGCTGGTGAGCCAGGCCTTGGCCAATCTGGTCGACAACGCCATCAAATATGCCGGACCGGAGACGAGCAAAACTAACGGTGCTACCGCTGAGATCGTGGTCGGCGCGGGCGCCGACGGCGAACGCATCACGCTGACGGTTGCCGATCATGGGCCGGGCATTCCCGAAGCCGATCGCGGCCGTGTCGTCGAGCGTTTCGTGCGTCTCGAGCAAAGCCGCTCCGAGCCGGGGTCGGGATTGGGTTTAAGTCTTGCGTCCGCCGTCGCGCGACTACACGGCGGCGAACTCAAGTTTGAAGACAATCATCCCGGGTTGAAGAGCATCATCGCATTGCCGCGGGCCGGGCCGGCGGTCGCGTGATGCGGCGGCCCGCGTCCGGCAAACGCCCAGCCAGGACACTTGATCAGGCGGCCTTGGTCCGGCGACTGGCCGGTTCTTCTCGCGGTGGAAGGGTGGGGTGGGGACTGCCATTCGCATCGGCCGAAGGCCGTGCGCGGGCCGCCGAATGGCTCGAAGGTATCGCGCGAACGGCCGCTGGCAAGGCGCTGAAATCGTTGCTCAAAGGGCATCAGCCACTGGCGAGTTTGCTGGGCGGCATAGCCGCGGAAGCGCCGTATCTCTGGGACTTGGTGCACGCCGATCCGGCGCGCTTTGTCAGGCTGCTCACCCACGACCCGGACAAAGAAATCGCCAAGCTACTGGCCAAAGCACGCAAAGAGGCCGCTGAAGCGCCGAGTCCTCCTGCGGTCATGCGCATTCTGCGGCGCATGAAGGCGGACGCGGCGCTTCTCGTTGCACTTGCCGACATCGGCGGCGTCTGGCCGCTCGGGCGTGTGACTTCGGCACTTACCGATGTAGCTGAGACCGCACTCGGTGCTGCCGTCCGCTGGCTGCTCGCCGATGCGGTGCGCGGCGGCAAGCTTCGCGTCCCCGACCGGCAGAATCCGGAAAACGGCTCCGGCTACATCGTGCTGGCGATGGGAAAAATGGGCGGGCACGAGCTGAATTTCTCCAGCGATATCGACCTGATGATCTTTTTCGATCTCGGTGCGCCGGCGTTGTCTCCCGATATTGAAGCCGCACCGTTCTACGCGCGGCTCACACGCGAACTGGTGAAGCTTTTGCAGCAGCGCACGCCGGATGGGTACGTTTTCCGCGTCGATCTGCGGCTCCGCCCCGACCCGTCTTCCACTCAGGTTGCGATCTCAACGGACGCGGCACTCAATTATTACGAAAGCCGCGGACAGAACTGGGAGCGGGCGGCGCTGATAAAGGCGCGGCCTTGTGCCGGTGATCGCGAAGCCGGCGACCGTTTTCTCCGCGAGCTTTCGCCTTTTGTGTGGCGCAAATATCTCGACTACGCCGCGGTCGCCGACGTCCACGCCATGAAGCAGCAGATCCACGCCTACCGCGGCCACGGCGAGATCGCCGTCGAGGGACACAACATCAAGCTCGGCCGTGGCGGCATTCGCGAGATCGAGTTCTTCGTGCAGACTCAGCAGCTCATCGCCGGCGGACGCCACGCTGCGTTGCGCGGCCGCGAGACTGTAGCGACGCTGGACGCGCTCACCGCCGGCGGCTGGATCGATGCCGCGACGCGCGACGAGCTGACGGCTGCTTACGATTTTCTGCGCCGCGTCGAGCATCGGCTGCAAATGATGGCTGACGAGCAAACCCACACTCTACCGGCCGATCCCGATGCGCTCGATGCCTTCGCTCGCTTTCTTGGTTTCCCGAGCCGGGACAATTTCGCTGTCGCCGTGTTGGCGCAACTTCGCACGGTCGAGAAACATTATGTCAGGCTGTTCGAAAGCGCGCCGGCGTTGCTTGCCCAGCAGCAGAACCTGTCGCTGGGAACGGTGGCGGACGAAGGGGAGACGCTCGATCGGCTCGCGGAGATGGGTTTTCGGCAACCGCGGGAGGTGACGGCCGCGGTGCGGCGTTGGCATGCGCCTACCTACCGCGCCTTGCGCGGCGAGCAAGCCCGAAACAATCTTGCTGAGCTGATTCCGGTCATCATCGATCAGTTCGCGCGCGCAGAAAATCCGGATGTGGCTTTTGCCGCATTTGACCATTTCCTCGCCGGCTTGCGCGGCGGCGGCCGGTTCCTCTCGCTGCTGCGGCAAAATCCCGATCTGGTCCGGTTCATCGCACTCATCCTCGGGGCTGCGCCGCGGCTCGCCGATATTTTGGCGCAACACCCCCACGTCATCGATCCGCTGATCGAGCCGCATGCCTTTGCCGCGTTGCCGGAGGAAGAACGCCTTGAAGTTGAGCTGGCGCGCGCTCTCGGCGAGACCCGCGGTTATGAAGACATGCTCGACGCCATCCGCTTGTTCGGTCAGGAGCACATGTTTCTGATCGGCGCGCGCATCTTGTCGGGATCGGTAGCGGCCGAGCAGGCGGGAGAGGTATTCGCCGGCCTCGCCGACGTGCTCATTCGCGCCCTGCACGCTCGCGTGGAAGCCGATTTTATCGCCGCCCACGGCCGCATTCGCGGCCAGGAAACAGCGATCCTGGCCCTTGGACGGCTTGGCGCGCGCGAAATGACGGCGACCTCGGACCTCGACCTCATCGTGATTTACGACTTTGACGCCGAGCATCCGAACTCCGACGGCAAGCGTCCGCTTTATGGTGCCCAGTATTTCGCGCGGCTGACGCAGCGCCTCATCAGCGCGCTGACGGTGCAGACCAATTACGGTGTGCTCTACCACGTTGACATGCGGTTGCGTCCTTCCGGTGGTTCGGGCCCGCTAGCGACGCAGATCGGCGGCTTTATTAGTTATCAGGAGCGCGAGGCATGGACCTGGGAACATATGGCGCTGACCCGGGCGCGCGTGGTCTCGGCTTCATCAGCTTTCGCCGCGCGCGTCGAAGCTGCGATCCACGATGTCCTCTGCCGCAAGCGCGGCCCGCGGTTGATCGCCGCGGACGTAATCGAGATGCGCGCCGCGATCGCCAAGGAAAAGGGCGATGCCGATCCATGGGATCTCAAAAATGCCGCCGGCGCGTTGATCGATATCGAATTCATCGCCCAATATTTACAGCTCGTGCACGCTGCTGCGTTGCCCGAAATTCTCGATACTTCGACGGCGCGCACGCTGGATAGCGCGGCGCGTGCCGGTGTGCTTAAGGCCGAGGACGCGGCCGTGTTGCGGCCGGCGGTTCGGCTGTTTCACGACCTTACGCAAAACCTCCGGCTCTGCCTGCAGGGCCCATTCGACCCAAAAACGGCGAACGCCGGCGTGCTCGGCCTGCTTGCGCGCGCAGCCGATTTACCGGACTTCCCGGCGCTTAACGCTTATGTCGTGGAAACCCAGCGCCAGGTGCGCGAGTGCTTTACCCGGATTTTGGGAGCGGAACTCTGATATTTTCCTCCGTTATATCCACGGCACGGGGGACGCGCGCGCCCAGCGGCAGCCGCACCACGACCATCGTACCGGTACCAAGTACCGAGTGAATCCGCATGCGACCGCCGTGCAGCTCGGCGAGCGATTTGGCGATGGCGAGACCGAGCCCAGATCCCTGGTGCCGCTTGGTCAATTGACTTTCCACCTGCTCGAACGGCCGGCCGAGCTTGTGCAGCGCATCTTTGGGGATGCCGATGCCATTATCCTCGATGGCTATTGTCACGTGGCCGCCGCGCGCCCGCCCGCGCGCGGTAACGGCGCCGCCGTCGGGCGTGAACTTTACCGCGTTGGAAAGAAGGTTGAGCGCAATCTGCTTGAGCGCGCGGCGATCGGCTTTGAGCGCAATTCCGGGCGCGATGTCGGAACGTAGCGTCAGACGCTTTTCGTTCGCGCGCCCCAGCACCACACGCACGGAGTTGGCGACGATCCGGTCGAGCTCCACGACCTCCGGACAAAGATGGATGCCGCCGGCTTCGATTTTCGACATGTCGAGAATGTCGTTGATCACGTCGAGCAGATACTGGCCGCTTTCACGAATGTCGCTGGAATATTCGCGATATTTGTCGGCGCCGAGCGGCCCGAACATCGCCGTTTCCATGATTTCGGAGAAGCCGATGATGGCATTGAGCGGCGTGCGCAGCTCGTGGCTCATATTGGCAAGGAACTTCGATTTGGTCTGGTTTGCCTCCTCGGCGCGGTTCTTTTCCTCGGCATACTTTTCCGCCAGGTCGGCCAATTCGTCGGTCTGGCGCTCCAGCGCCTGCTGTGATTGGCGCAAATCGTTGATGGTCGCGATCCGCCGTTTCTCGCCTTCCATGAGCCTGTGCTCATGCTGCTTGATCTTGGTGATGTCGGTGCCGACGCACACGTAGCCGCCGTCCTTGGTGCGGCGCTCGCTGATGTGCATCCAGCGCCCGTCGGTAAGTTGCGCTTCGAAGGTGCGTGCGCCCTGCGTCTGGGCGTCTCCGTTGGCCATGGTGGTGCGAATGATGGCTTTCTTGCCGGCGGCGACGACCGTCTCGTAGGGCGTGCCCGCCACCACGGCCGAGTCCGGCAGCCGATGCAGTTCCTGGAAATACGAATTGCACAACACCAGGCGATTATCGGCGTCCCAGAGTACGAAGGCTTCCGGTATGGTCTCGATGGCATCGCGCAGCCGCAAATCCGCCGCCGTGGTCCGCTCGACCAGGTTCTTCTGCTCCGAGACGTCGACGGCTATTCCGATCAGATGCAGGCCCGCTTCGTCTTGTTGGCGCGCCAATTCGCAGCGCACCCGCAACCACAACCAGCGGCCGTCGGCATGGCGCATGCGGAAGGCGTGATCGATCGCGGTGAGCTCGCCGTCCGCGAGTTGCCGGGCAAGCTCGTAGAGGTCGATATCACCCTCGTGCACGAGTGCGTTAAGCTCGCCGAAGGTGAGCAGATCGTTCTTGGCCGGCAGCCCGAGGATGTCGAACATCGAGTGCGACCAGAACACCCGGCCGCGCGCCAGGTCCCAATCCCACAAGCCGCAGCGGCCACGGTTTAGCGCTGTGTCGATGCGGTCGCGCACGGTGTCGTGGATGAGGTCAGCTTCGCGTGCGCGCGTCGCCTGCCAATGAAAAGCAAAGCCAAGAATAAGCACCACAAAGCCGGTCGTTGCCGACAGCGTAACGGTGAGCGCGGTACTCGAGCGCCAGCCCGCAAGCGCACCCGATGCTGTCTCGACGACGGCAACAACGCCGAGCGGATTCCGCAATGACCGCACGGTGGCGAATGCGGACGCGCCATCCGGTAAGGTAATCTCCAGTGTGCCGGCGGCGGCGCCGAAGGTGGTTAACGGCTGAGTCGGTCCGAGCACATCGAGGAGCGATCGTCCGACCTGCCGAGGATCGTTCGGTATATTGGCGACGATCCTGCCATCGGCATCGGCGACCAGGACCGCCCGATCTCCGTTTGCTGCCCATACCGGCAGTGCCTGCTCAATCGCCGCCGCAGTGCGGCCGGGAGTTCCTCTCGTGTCCCTCGCCTGGCGATCAAGCTCAAGGGCGAGTTCATCGGCGAGCGCCTCGATTGCCTGCCGCACTTCAACGATTGCCTGCCGGCGCTGCTCGAGCACCTGCACCGCCGCGCCGACACACACTGTGATCAGAAAGGCGATGATGAGAACAGGGACGGCGCGGCGTAACAGCGGCTCCGCGCTGAGCAGGCGCCGATACGCGGGTTTGGCGATCGATTTTGCCAACCCCTGAATCGAATCGGAACGTAAAGACGCACTCGCCGTGTCGGCGCGCGCCATTGCCTGCCTCCGTTCGGACGGTCCCCTGCACCGCGATCGGAAGGATGTGCCGCATCTCTTTCCGAATCATGCTGATAAGAATCGATGCGCGGTGATTTGTCGAGAGTTCTGGAGTCAATAATTTTCCGCACGCTGTCCCCGGCTTTTTGCCGCGGCACGCAAGACCAAGTCGACGTCACCTCAGACCTCAATGACGTGGTCGGGATTGGGCCGCTCAGCGGCGCCCGCCTGGCTATAGTCGCCGAAGGGACCGTCGCGCGCGGCAATTGCGGCGCGCACGCCGTCCTGCTCGGCTAGGCGAATGAAGTCGATCGCGTCCGGTGTGTTGCGCATCAGGCCGTCAAGAATGGGTCCGAGCGTTTGTGTGCTGTTGAGCCCCATATTCTCGTAGGCCTGGTTGACCACGAGTTTCATCGCTGCCAGTTGCGACAGCGGGATCGAAGCAAGCTGCCGCGCCATCTGGCGGACGGTTTCTTCGAGTTGGGCGAATGGCACGGCGCGATTGATGAGACCGACGTCGGCGGCTTCGCGGCCGGAAAGCGGCTTGCCGGTCAGGGCATATTCTTTGGCTTTGGTCAGTCCAAGCCGATACAGCCACATGCCGCTCAGATAACATCCCCACATCCGCGAATAGGGCGTTCCGATCCGCGCATCCTCGCTGGCGATGACGATGTCGGCGCATAACGCGGTATCGCTGCCGCCGCCGACGCACCAGCCGTGGACCTGGGCGATCACCGGCTTGGGTGCGCGCCACATGCTCATGAACTTTTGTGTCGGAGCTAATCCCTGCGCTGTCGCCCAGGCAAAGTCCTTGCCCGCATCCCATGCGCCGTTTGTCGTGATGTACTCGTCCCAGAGGTGAAATCCGCCGCCGAAATCATAGCCGGCGCAGAACGAGCGTCCGGCGCCGCGCAGAATAATGACTTTGATGGATGGGTCCTTGACCGCGAGATTGATCGCCGATTCAAATTCCTCGGGCATCGGCGGCACGATAGTGTTGAGTTCATTGGGACGATTGAGCGTGATCGTCGCGATGGGACCGTTCGTCGTGTAGACCAGCGTCGTGAAAGTCATGGCGGCCTCT